>NZ_OZ034713.1:0-1445443 GCF_964026895.1 Wolbachia endosymbiont (group A) of Cephus spinipes
TGATAGAACTATTATTATTGCTATACTTTAATATACAAAAGAATAAACAGAATAGATTGGAAAGCGGCAAAACAACAATAGCGAAAATTATTAAGAGAAATGAGCCGGGTGGAAGAGTGCCTATCTGGCTAATGCGTCAGGCTGGCAGGTCTCTTCCTGAGTACCGCAAAGCAGTAGAAAATATGAATAATTTTATGGAGATATGCTACAACACATATTTAGTGACAGAATTGACGTTACAGCCGGTGACAAGATTTGACATGGATGCGGCGATAATTTTTTCAGACATTTTAATAATAGCTGATGTTTTGGGTTGTGACGTGAATTTCGTACGCGGTGTAGGTCCAATAATAAAACCCGTGGAAAGTCCTAAGGAATTGAAGGGTCCACAAGAAATTGAAACTAAAACCTTACCAATTCTAAACGCTATAAAAAAAGTCAGAAGCCAATTACCAAAAGAAAAATCTCTCATAGGATTTGCTGGTGGACCATGGACAGTAGCCTCATACATCATAGAAGGTGGGAGCAGCAAAACTTTTTCCAAAGTATTAAATTTTTATCCTTCGTGTTTGAAGGAAATAATTGAACGAATAACGGAAGTAACGATTATTTATCTAATTAAACAGATAGAATTTGGAGCAGATGTTATTCAGCTATTTGACAGTAATGCTGGTGCGTTATCGGAACCATTGTTTAAAGAATATGTTATCGAACCAACAAAGAGAATTATCTTGGCAATAAAGGATAGATTTTCTGATTTTCCAATAATAGGTTTTCCAAGGTCTGCTGGAAATCTTTATAAAGATTACTGCGAACAAACAGGTGTATCTGCAGTAAGTATAGATTATAATGTTCCAATAAAATGGGCGAAAGCGAATCTAAACATCCCTCTACAAGGAAACCTTGATCCTAATCTTTTAGCCTATAATAAAACGGAAGCAATCAAAGAAGCAAAACGTATAATAGATTGCTTTAGAGATTTACCCTTCATATTTAATCTCGGACATGGAGTACTCCCTGATACTCCAGTTGAAAATATTGCTGCGTTGGTAAACCTGGTAAAAAGCTACTAATACAATACACAAAATTCCTAGCTTTTTTGTTGTACGGGGTTTATCATTTAAATTTAGCTTCAGTAAAATATGTCAGACCTTGCAAAAAGAATGTTCCTAATAAAACCATCACCTACGATTGCTGTAACTGATAAGGCAAATAAGTTGAAAAATGAAGGAAAAAAGATCTGTGTTTTAGCTGCAGGAGAACCGGATTTTGATACTCCAGATCATATAAAAAAAGCAGCTATTCAAGCAATAAGTGAAGGTAAGACTAAATATACTGCTGTTGATGGAACGCGTGAGCTGAAAGAAGCAATAATTAATAAGTTAAGAAAGGATAATAACCTCGAGTACACGCTTAACCAAATCTGTGTTGGTACAGGTGCTAAGCAGGTGTTATTCAATTTGTTCATGGCAACAATTAACTCTGGAGATGAAGTTATTATTCCAGCTCCTTATTGGGTTTCATATGTTGATATGGTAAGTCTTTTTGGCGGCTTGCCAGTTGTAGTAGAATGCAAACAAAATTTTAAACTGACAGCGGAATTATTGAAAAGCAGGATAACTAAAAAAACTAAATGGTTAATTCTTAACTCACCGAACAACCCTGCAGGAGCTGTGTACACATGTGATGAATTGAAAGACATAGCACAAATATTGCTTGAATATCCACATATGAATGTCGTTACAGATGATATTTATGAGCATATAATATACGACGAAAAGTTTTTTACTATCGCTCAGGTTGAGCCGAAGCTTTATGATAGAGTTTTTGTAGTCAATGGAGTATCAAAAGCCTATGCAATGACAGGCTGGAGAATAGGGTATATTGCAGGTAGAAGTGATGTGGTAAAAGCTATCTCTACGCTGCAGTCTCAAAGCACTTCTAATCCAAATTCGATAGCACAAGCAGCAGCAGCAGCAGCATTAAACGGTGATCATAGTTTTTTGAAAGAAAGAACAAGGATTTTTAAGAGTCGTAGAGATTTTATGGTGAAAGAGCTAAATTCTGTCCCGGGATTATCAGCGTCTGTTCCACAAGGTGCGTTTTATTTATTTGTCTCATGTGAAGGATTGCTCAGTAAAAGCACAAAAAGTGGTAAGATAATAAATAATGATTTAGATTTTACTGAATACTTACTGGGAGATCATTTGGTTGCTGTGGTTCCAGGAATTGCATTTGGTCTAGAAAATTTTATCAGAATTTCTTATGCAACCTCTCAGGAACAATTAGAAATTGGATGTGATAGTATTACTAAAGCGTGCCAGGAGTTAAAATGAAATAGACTATCCATTAATTACCCATTTCACCGCGTCAAAAATATTCACTAAGGTTATCTTGAATGCTCTAATTTGTGTTTTTCTATGGAAGGCATTTTTATTGATTGAGCAAGTGTCTTTCTAATATTGAATTCCTCATTTTTTTCATTTTGTTGCAGTAAGTTAATGTTATTTATTTTATTTACTAAATCTTTCCCCTTTTCCAGAGTCTTTAAATCACTTTCGTTAATGTGATGTTCATTGTAAAATTCTGCAACAATTTCTTTTCTTTTCGGATAAGTATTTAAAAATTCCAACACCTGATGTTTAGCAACAGCTTGAATAAATTTCTTATTAAATCTTGAATCGTTATATAGATCTTCTAAATTTTCATCGTAGTGTTTTGCTTCATTTACAGCAAGCTTTATTATCTCTTCTATACCACTTAGAAGTTTCCTATACAATTTGTCGTATCTATTGCCTAGCACGTGTGTAGCGAATGTTTGTTCAATGTATTTTGTTATGTAATTTTGCAGCGTATTATCTATCGTGCTTATATTCATCAGCCTGCTTTAATATTATATTAACTATTTTACACATAAAAAGGTTAATATTGAATTAATAGAATACTTCTGAAGTCAAATTTTACTGAAAATTATGGTATTTAAGATATAATTGTCAGCATGAAATAAAAACATAAATAAAATGGATCTTGTAACAAAAGTGAAGCTCAAGATAAAGATGAATAAGGGTAAAATCATAAATATACTTATCATTTGTGGTGTAATTTTTTTTATATACCTTATTCATGAGCCAGTTGTAGATATGGTAGAAAAAATTATAAGTAAAATAAAAGGTCTCTTTTAAAAATAGAAAAAGTGAACTTTTTCCATCATCCAAACTTGAACCTGGAAAATTTAGTTAATGCATAAACTACTTATGTTGGCTATGAGTTCAACTGTATAAAATTCCGGTAAATTAAAATAAGTATTCATAAAAATATTGTTTTCTATAAACAGAGTATCTATAATACTAGCTTTGGGGTAAAGTATTGCAGAGGAATTTTTTAATCTGGTTGTTGGCGTCACTGTTTTATGCATACCAATATATATTACGCGTAATTCCAAATATTATAATTCCTGAATTGGTAGTAAGGTTTAATATAGGAACAACAGAAATAGGACAATTTTGTGGACTGTATTATGTAGGTTATGTGTTAGCACATATTCCTGTAGGTATTCTTTTAGATAGATTTGGTTCTAAAATTGTTATACCGATTTGTATTGCATTAACATCTTTAGGTGCTTTACCTTTAGTCAGTTCTAATGATTGGAGTTATTCTATTATTGGAAGGATAATTACTGGTATTGGATCCTCTGCTTCAGTACTTGGACTCTTTAAAATAATAAGTATTTATTACCGTAGAGAAAAATTTGCCATGATGTTTAGTATATCAGCTATTATTGGCATCTCAGGTGGTGTATTTGCCACTAAACCGTTACATATCTTATTTAATAAGTTTGGGTGGGACTATGTGTTTGTTACATTTATAACACTGGGATTGTTGCTTGCTCTTGTTTCCTTTATGTTTATACCCAAAATTGATACTTCAGAAGAAAGATTAAATATTAAAAGTTTAAGTGAAGTTATATTCAATAAAAATGTTCTATTAATAAGTTTATTTGGTGGCTTTATGGTTGGACCATTGGAAGGGTTTACAGATGTATGGTCTGCAACATTCTTGCATGAGATGTATGCTATAGATAGACAGGTTGCATACAATATTTCAAAATGGATACTGATAGGCTTTGGTTTTGGATATTTATCACTTTCTTACTTACTAGAAAAAAAACCAACCAAACACTATGAGATAATAATTTCTTGTGCTATGGCTATGATAATTGTGTTTTTATTACTTTTTATATGTAACATTAATTCACTTTTAGCATCCATATTACTATTTATAGTTGGTTTTGCTTCTGCGTACCAAATTGTTTTGACTGCCAAAGTTGTAAATCTTGTGAAGGATGATGCGGTAGCAAGTGCAGGATCTGTAAGTAATGCTATAGTTATGAGTTTTGGCTATTTTTTTCATACCGTTATTGCAAATATAATGAATTTTTATTGGGATGGTAAGATCGTTGATGAAAAACCGCTTTATGGAGCCGATGTAATGGTTAAATCTATGTTAATAATACCTATATGTTTACTAATAGGTATGATAGGCTTTTGGCTACTTAAAGTTATAAGCTGTAAAAAGAGCTAAGCAGATTTAGATGATTAATATAGTATTGTTTTTTATAACTAAAGTATCTATAATCCTAAATTTTAGCTGAGATTCATGTTGCAGAGGAATTTTTTAGTCTGGCTGTTGGCGTCACTGTTTTATGCATACCAATATATATTACGCGTAATTCCAAACATAATTGCGCCTGAATTGATAACAAAATTTAACATAAGTATTACAGATGTTGGCCAGTTTGGTGGGTTATACTATGTAGGCTATACGCTGGCTCACATACCTATTGGTCTTGCTCTTGACAAATTCGGGCCAAAATTTGTTTTGCCTATTTGTATTATCTTAACATTTACCGGAACATTACCACTTATATGCTTTGATGAGTGGTATTATTCAATACTTGGCAGAATAGTCGTTGGAATTGGGTCATCCGCTTCAGCAATTGGGCTTTTTAAAGTTGCAAGCATGTATTTTGCGCAAGAAAAATCAGCAAGAATGGCCAGCTTATCTATAATTATAGGAATTTTGGGAGGGATATGTGGCGGGTTACCTTTAGACTTCTTACTCGATAAATTTGGCTGGAATTATGTTATCTATACATTCTCAGCATTTGGGTGTTTACTTGCTCTGTTGCTGTTCTTAGTAACGCCTGAAAGCAATGCTCAACAGGAAAAAGTTAGCATTAGAGACTTAAAAAACATACTTTTCAACAAGCATATTATTCTAATTAGCTTTTTTGGTGGACTCATGGTCGGTCCAATGCAAGGTTTTGCCGATGGTTGGGTGAAAGCATTCTTTTTTGAAGTATATAAAATGAATGAAGACTTGGCATCTTCTCTCTCTTCCGTAATATTGATAGGAATGTTAATAGGATCATTCTCTTTGGCTTATTTATTGGAAAAATATAAAAATAAGCATTATGAAGTAATAATTGCATGCTCATTTGCAATGATCGCTAGTTTTCTTTTGCTTTTTACTCAGATTGGTGGCTTGTATGTTGTATTACCTACGCTTTTTATTATTGGCTTCACATCTGGATATCAGGTGGTTACCATTTACAAAGCGATAAGTTATGTAAATAATAACTTAGTAGGCCTGGCTACAGCTGTGTCAAACATGATAGTTATGGTTTTTGGCTATTTTTTTCACACTGGGATCGCAAAAATAGTAGATTTGTGTTGGGATAGAACAATAATACAAGGAAATCCTGTGTATGGTGCTGAATTGCTGATAAAAGCAACATCAGTTATTCCTGTATGTTTGCTGGTGGCTGTTTTTGGGCTCTTATGGTTAAAAAATAAAGATTTTAGAGAAGTTGATTGTAATAAGTAGATAATTTATCGAAGGCTCGTATGATAAAATCGTTAGATGTACTAATTTAAGGCTCTTGTTATTATGAAATATAATACTTTATTTTACTTTGATATTTTTGTTTTAATTGTAATTGGGTTTTATTAGGTGGTAGGTATGTCGAAAAGTAATTTTTTTGTATGGTTGATAGTATCTCTTTTCTATGCATACCAGTATGTGTTACGTGTCATGCCAAACATAATTGCGCCTGTATTAATAACAAAATTTAATATAAGCATTGCAGATTTAGGGCAATTTAATGGTCTCTACTATGTGGGATTTACACTAGTTCATATCCCTGTTGGTCTTTGTTTTGATAGATTCGGTCCAAAAATTGTTTTACCTATTTGTGCTGTCTTGGTGTCTATTGGAACATTACCTCTTGTGTGCTTTGATGAGTGGTATTATTCAGTATTAGGTAGAATAATTGTTGGGATTGGCTCGTCTGCGTCAGTAATAGGAGTATTTAAAGTTGCCAGTATGTATTTTTCGCGAGAAAAATCAGCAAAAATGGCAAGCATATCTGTTATTATAGGGCTATTAGGGGCAATATATGGTGGTCTACCAATAGAACTTTTGCTTGATGAGTTTGGTTGGAATTATGTAATTTATATTCTTTCAGGGTTTGGTTTCTTACTCGCTTTATCTTTATTTTTAGTTATTCCTTACAATGCTTACAACTTTCGAAAAGAAAAAATTAGCATGAAGGATCTAAAAACTGTGCTTTTCAATAAATATATCATTCTAATTAGTTTTTTTGGTGGCTTAATGGTAGGTCCACTAGAAGGTTTTGCTGATGCTTGGACAAAAGCTTTTTTATGTGAGGTATATCAAATGGCCGGTGATCTAGCGTCTTCAATTTCTTCTGTTATATATGTAGGATTTGCAGCTGGATTGCTCTCTTTTGCTCACATATTAGAAAAATATCCAAATAGACATTATGAAGTTATTATTGTCTGTTCCTTTGCAATGATTGCTAGTTTCCTTTTACTTTTTACACAGGCTGGCGGATTGTATATTGTATTGCCTGCACTTCTTGTTATAGGTTTCGCTTCTGGATATCAAATAGTAACACTGTACAAAGCATTAAGTTATGTAAATAATAACTTAATAGGATTAACTACAGCTGTGTCAAATATGATAGTCATGGTTTTTGGCTATTTTTTTCACACTGGGATCGCAAAAATAATAGATTTGTGTTGGGATAGGACAGTGATACAAGGAAATCCTGTGTATAGTGCTGAATTGCTGATAAAAGCAACATCTATTATTCCTGTATGTTTGCTGATAGCTGTTTTTGGGCTCTTATGGTTAAAAAAGCAGGATAAGCAGTCTTAAAATTGCTTGTGCATCTTAAAATTAAAGCGAGGTTTGATCTATGATGAGTGTTTTAAAAAAAATCTGTGGCTCTAAAAATAGTTTAAAGTCTTTTGATAACGAGGTTTATCAGTCTATAGAAAAAGAATTACAACGCCAAAAATCACAATTGCAATTAATTGCATCAGAAAATTTTGCAAGCAAAGCGGTAATGGAGGCACAAGGCTCTTTTCTGACTAATAAATACGCAGAAGGTTATCCAGGTAAAAGATATTACTGTGGTTGTGAGCATGTGGACAAAATTGAAAGTCTGGCTATAGAGAGACTTTGTAAGTTGTTTGGTGTAAAATTTGCAAACGTTCAACCTCACTCTGGTTCTCAGGCGAATCAAGCAGTGTTTGCTTCACTACTTGCTCCAGGTGATACGATACTTGGATTGTCACTGAATTGCGGTGGGCATCTAACTCATGGTGCGGCACCAAGCCTTTCTGGTAAATGGTTTAAGTCAGTTCAATATACAGTGAATAAAGACACTTACTTGCTGGATATGGATGAGATAGAAAAGCTGGCGCTGGAGCATAAACCGAAATTGATCATAGCTGGTGCTTCTGCTTATCCGAGAAAAATGGACTTCAAACGCTTTCGCGAAATTGCAGATAAAGTTGGTGCTTATTTGCTTGCAGACATTGCTCACTATGCAGGGCTTATTGCAGCGGGCGAATATCCATCCCCTGCTGAATATGCACATGTTATGACTTCCACAACTCACAAAACTTTGCGTGGTCCTCGTGGTGGAATAGTGATGACCAATGATGAAGCATTACACAAAAAAATTCAATCTGCAGTTTTTCCAGGATTGCAGGGCGGGCCACTTATGCATGTGATAGCTGCAAAAGCTGTTGCATTTAAAGAAGCATTAGCACCAGAGTTTAAGACTTATAGCAAGAAAGTCGTGGAAAATGCGAAAGTGCTGGCTCAAGAATTGCAAAAGCATGGACTTGACATTATAACCGGTGGCACTGACTCTCATATAGTGCTAGTTGACTTAAGATCGCAGAAATTAACTGGAAAAGACGTTGTAGATAGCCTTGAGAGAGCCGGTATTACCTGTAATAAAAACTCTGTACCATTTGATACAGCAAAGCCGACCATCACTTCAGGGCTCCGTTTTGGCACCGCTGCTGAGACAACACGCGGACTTGAGGCAGAAAATTTTAAAGAGATAGCTGGTCTAATAAATGAAGTAATTCAAGGATTAATCAGCGGAAATAGCTCAAGTGTCGAAAAAGCAGTAAAAGCTAAAGTTGAAAGGATTTGTAGTAATTTTCCTATTTATTAATTTATGTGGTGTCATCCAAGTAGCTGGTAGAAACGAAAAAACTTACTTGACACCCTTCGCCAGCCCTCTTATCATGAAACTGAAGGTATTCATTTATCTTCAATCTGTGCAGATTAAACGACAACAGTATTACGTAATTGGCGTCTTATTTTTAATTTTTTGCACTATGCGCACCCTACGTCTTCACAACATTTCTGGGTTTTTACCTATATAAGCTGAAACGCGCTTATAAAGCGTTTAAGACAGTATAGCACGCCAATTTGCAGGATTAGAGAGTGACAACTAGCTAATACGGGATTTCTTTTGCCTTTTTTTCTGCTTAGTAAATTTCTTAAACATTTAAACTAAGATGAGTTGCATTTAAAAGCAGCTAAATTGCAGTGTTTAAGACTTAAAAAACGCCAATACTGAAAATAGACAATGACTAGGGCTTCTTTTGCCTTTTTTCGTTTGGTAAATTTCTTAATGTTTGTAGCTAACATGAACAAACATTTGAGAGTAACTTCTGCTAGTAGGGTGTCATCCCAGTGCCCAGACACTGGGATCCAGGAATTTTATTAAGTTGGTAAGCATAAAAGTAGCCGTTTTATGTTAAAATACAACATTTTAATGATTATGAAAAGGCTGGATTCCAGCGTCACGCGCTGGAATGACATTGTAGGGTGTTATCCGAGTCCTTTTTCCGTCATCAGAGGACCATATGACGTCATCCAAGTAGCGTGACTACTTGGATCTAAGCTGTATTACCAAGTCCAATTAAGTGCAGCATCATCACTTGTTGGAGGCTCAAAATACGGTTGTGACATTTCCTCTTGCACAGCTCTTTTAAATTCTGGACTTTGTATGCTTATCTTTGTTACATGC
This sequence comes from Wolbachia endosymbiont (group A) of Cephus spinipes, assembly GCF_964026895.1. NCBI lineage: Bacteria > Pseudomonadati > Pseudomonadota > Alphaproteobacteria > Rickettsiales > Anaplasmataceae > Wolbachia > Wolbachia endosymbiont (group A) of Cephus spinipes. Next base: position 9,425 of record NZ_OZ034713.1, read on the forward strand.
TCTTGTAAGGCTTTCTCAGCAGCTATTTCAGCAGCTGTTGGACTTTTACCATCTGCTCCTGTCTCCCCTGTCTCTCCTTGTGGGCCTTGAGCTCCATCTTTACCATCTGCTCCTTTAGGACCAGTGGCTCCTGTCTCCCCTTTTAGCCCTTTACCTCCTAAGAACACCTTTGCTGTTTGATCATTTTTGTCACCATACGCTGTGTCAGTAGCATCAAGAAATCCTCCTAATTTATCCACTAAAATTGATTTGTCGCCGTCTTTTGCATCAAATATAGCATTCACGACATCTTTCGCTGCAGCTTTTGTTTTAAGCTCTGTAGCTTTAACAAAAGCAGTCTCTGCAGCAGTTTTAGTGTAAACTTCATCGGCTGGAGCAGCTTTAATATATACCTTATTTGTAAAATCAGGAGAAGCAGTTATAGCATCCACAACAGGCTGTTTTACTACTTCTGTTTTTAGCGTATCTGTAAGTCCTAAAGTTTTAACAAATGCATCATCAACACCTTTTTTGGTATAGATACCTTTATCATCAGCACCTTTTGCTAATTCTGGTATTAAAGCATCCACAACAGCTTTTTTTGCAACTTTTGTTGCAAGATCTGCAGTTTTAACAAACGCAGTATCTGCATCATTTTTAGTGTATACTTTATCGGTAAAATCAGTAGAAGCAATTATAGCATCCACGACATCTTTTGCTGCAGCTTTTGTTTTAAGCTCTGTAGCTTTGACAAAAGCAGTATCTGCATCAGTTTTAGTGTAAACATCTGCAGTATTAGCTTTGTTGGCTAGATCAGCTGCACCAGCTTTCTCTCCTAGCTCAGCATCGACGTAATTCTTGTCAGCTTTTTTTGCCAACTCATCATTTACATTTCTTTTAGTGTAAACATCTGCAGTATTAGCTTTCTTTCTCAACTCATCATCCACACCTTTTTTAGTATATATACCTTTATCATTAGCACCTTTATTGAGTTCCACTATCAATTTTCCTAAAAAATTTTTGTTAGTTGCAAGGTTTTCTATTGTATCTATTGTACTCAATTTTTCACTCAACGCCATATCACCCTCCATTAATTACAAAAACCATAGCATGCATGAAAATAGTATAATTTTCGTTAATGTTAGATTTTACATAAGATTTCCTTGAAACTTGTTGTTTCAGAATTCTTCTCTTGTCATTCAAGTGTGTAGCAGATGATGTCATTCCAGTCTGGAATCCAGCCTTTATTATGCAGCCACTTATTTAAAGTTAAGTTTTCTGGATCCCAGTGGGCTTTGTTGCATCGCTAGCTATGATGGATTAAAGATAAAAAAGATAGGGAATATCAGTAGCTTATTATTCTGGTATTTATAACAAGAACGGTCAGTGAATACCTAAATTTGAGTAAAAGAAATTTTACTACCACTCACTAATCTGGCTAAAATTCAAGAATTTCAATGCTTTAGCTATTTTCAATAGAATTAAATTTATTAATATAAATAACAAATTACTATTCTTAAATTTGATCAGATTGATTGCAAAAAAACAAGATTTTCAATAGGTTGCTTATAATCCTAACTATAGTTAGCCTTTCATAAGTAGCGATGCAACAAAGCCATCCCAGTGTCTGGGCACTGGGATGACACCGAAGGGGCTACTCGGATGACAAACCCTGTCATTCCAGGGCGTGACGCTGGTTTCCATCCAAGACGGCAGTGCTTGACACTGGAATGACAAGAAGAGGGCACTGCCCTCCTTGTATGTATTAGATATAGGCCGAGTTGTGGTCGTGATAAATGTGATCGCTTGCGCAATCGAACATTTTCACAAAACCATTCTCTAGATAAAGATTATATTCGTGATGTTGATCTGATAATACAATATTATCTTGCTCCTCTGAATTGAAATGACTTGAATCTGACAGCAATTCGTAATTTGGATTATCTATTTTACTAATGCTGCTTATTACTTTGCCATTACCACTTGATATAGCTAAACTATAACTATCACCATCCTTCATTATCTTGATGGACACCTTATCTTCAGGTAACACTATAAGCTTTTTCGTATCACTATCGTGGATTACGAATTTGCCTTTTTCAAAATAGTATTTGTCTTCCGGCAAAGCACCAACCTTGTATTCTGATGTGTGCAGTTTGTTCCAAAAATCTAACACAGATTGCTTTTCTGCTCCTTCCGCTCTATCATATAAGGCTTTTACATCATTATAATCTATCGTTACATTTGCCTTATGCTTCCCTTCTGAGTCCTGCTCGTAGCTCTTTTCTATTTTGAGAATTGTGTCTTTTAATACTACCTGTTCTTGCTCTTTCTCCTACACTGAAGCTGACCTTTTTGCCCTTGTTGGAATTTGTGGCTGGTCAGACTGCATTTCACTATTGTCGTTTGATGCAGTTTTCTCTTCAGCAGCTTGTGCAACAACATTAGTAGTACTATGAACTTCTGTCTTAGTTTCACTTACTTGCCCTTTTGGACTTTCGGTTTTTGTATATATTCTCTGATAGTCCGTGTAGCCTCTATTAGTATCACCGATATCACCACTACCTTGATCGAAAGTTATTTTTTTACTTCCATTTCCCATATCCTCAATTTCAACTTGAGGAGAAACAGATGCTAGGAAATCGTTATAACTGTAGTTGTAGTCAGCAGAAAAGAATATTTTACCTTTGAAGTTATGGAAGTTATTAGATAACATTCCAATTTCTTCGTCGCCATCAAACAATTTTACTTTAGTGAAATATGTTTGATCTTTTATTCTAACTATTTCACCGCTAGAGTTTCTTTGTATGTGGTAATCATTTGGGTCGTACTTTATAGCAAAAAGTTTGCCAGAGCCATATTTCTCTAAGTTTATAAGGCCCACATTTACATGTTTATGGGAATAATCTCTCTTTTCATATTCATGTGCAAATATTGGATCTATGTATCTATATTCATCTGATATATTTGGCATACCTATTGGATGTTCATTACCATCTTTTGTCACCGGAACAAGCTTATATGCTCCGTCTTTTTCCACTAATTTTAGATGAGTAATACTTTGTGGTAGTTGAAACCTTACATTTGCTCCATGGTCATGAATAAATAGATCACCTTTCTCGGTAATATAAAAGCCCATATTTTTAAATTCATGTAAGCGCTCGTCTCCTTGCTTTACGACAGCTTCATATACATCATCGTCTGTCCTATCTGTTCCCTTATTATCCAGTAATTTTCCTTTTTCCACGATTACTCCATTTGCCTTTTGCTCATCAGAATATTGTGCATGTTCTGAATCCTGATGATTCAAAATTTTGGTACCTCTAAGAAGCAGAGAATCTAAATCTTTTTGGATGTGTCCAGTGCTAGGATGCAACAATTCATTTTCATGTAAATGCGCTTCATCAAAGTATTCATCGCGTTCAACTGTTCTGCCATCTATTAGGGAAGCTTTATAATGACCATTTTCTTTTGTAACTGCCATGTAAGCACCGCCTTCGTATGAAACATTTAAGTTGTGTAATATATCCTCAAAAACGAAAGTTTCTTTAGTTTGGCCTTCAACTTGCTTAAAAAATCCTGATTCGCTCAATAATTCTCCAAGCTTTGTATTTCCGTCATATATAGACAGTGCACCCATATCTCCTTGACCATGAGCTTGCATAGAAAAAATCTTACCTTCTTGTAGATCAATATGATTTGTACCTCTTATCAAGTTTGAATCGATATTGATCATCTCTTCTAACATCTTTTCTACATCGATGTTCTTAGTCGCTTTTACTTGTTCTAAGCCAGTGTTTATGGTTTCATCAAGTAAGGTACTTTTTAATTCCTCATATTTGGAGGGAATTGAATAATATTTGTCTGAATACTCTTCGTAAGAAATCTTCCCTTCGCTATATTCTTTATTTATCTTGGGATATTCCATTTGCCTCTGCTCATCCAGATTTTTTAATGCATCATCATAAGCTTTCTTTAAATTTTCATCATACTTTGATAGCATTCTAAAAGCCTGATTTTTATACTCTAGACTGTTTCGGTACTCATTACCTTGTTGGTCAGAGTAAGTTAGTTTATCTTGTCCATCGGAAGTTTTTACTACCTTGAGGAAATGATATTCCTTTGATATATCAAGTGTATCATTTGTTGCCCTATTTATAGCACGAGCAACATCATAAAATGCAACGTGTTCTACAGGAGAAAAACTTCCAACGTTTTCTCCATCCATTTTTTCTATATTTGCTTTATAGTAGGATACGTTTTTAATTTCTCCACCCACTATTTCTTGACCAGTTGCTATGAAATCTCCTTTTGTAACTTGCAAAGCGTTGAGATGTTCCATTGCAGTTTCTGTATCATTCTCAGCAAGCCAACTTTTGAAGTCAGTATCGTGTCCTTTTATGTCTTTCAAGAAACTTTTTGACTCATCTGAGTTACCTTGACGTAAAGCATCTAGGTAGTCTCTTAATAAACTAGGATCTTTTTCCTGTAAGTACATTATCAACGCATGACCTGTTTTATAAACTAGGCTATTTGCTTCGCTGTCCTTTGAGTATTCTAAACTTAAAATTTTATCTAAATCCAAATTTGCAGCTTCGGTCTTGTCAATACTTGATCCTTGAGAATTGAATTTATGATCTGAATGATGCTCAAAGTAATCTGCAATTCCTTCCATTAATACTGTAGGTAAAGATTTGCCTCCTGTAGCCAAGTAAGTTAAACCATGTGCAAATTCATGCTGAAGATTATGAACGCCACCTTGCTGGTAGACGTACATTTCAGCAAAAACATCAGCTTTCCCTTTGTAGTAACATTTACCACCTTCGTCTCCAAGGTAAGAACCGAAACGCTCGCTTCCACCAAGGTGAGTGTAATCATCCTTGTCATCAAACATGTAAATTTTAAATGTTTGTTCTGAACTGCCGCGTTCTAACTTGAATGTATCTTTAAAACTAGTAGCTGTTTCTCTTATCTCACTTTCAATGTTAGCAACTTTACTTGCTCTTAAATTGTGAGAATAAACCTCTACTTTAATATTTAAATCTTCAACTTCTATAACATGTGGCGAATTAAACCCTTTGCCGTTATTGTTGAAGTATTCTTCTTTAGTTATATTTTTATTTACTTGTTGATTGATTGCCATGATTCTAACCTATAATTTATTAACTCTTCAAATATCAAGCATAAAGTAATTTCCCTAAAAAAAACGTAAATTCCTGTATTAATATAATTTATATCTTAATAAATAAAGTATAGATAGTTAACTTAATATGTAAAATTTAGAATATGGCTGAAATTCTATACAGCTATATTTCGGAATCACATTGGACAAGGACAAAAGCAAAGTGGTTTATTGACTTTCATTCCACCAAAGCACTATACTAAAACCACGATGGGTAATTAGCTCAGTTGGTAGAGCACTTGCTTGACGTGCAAGCGGTCGCTGGTTCGAACCCAGTGTTACCCACGTTTTTGTTCATGAAAAGATTTTATATGACAGCAGTGCATAACGGTAAACACTCAGCAGCGCAGTCCAAGCGCTTAATCTATTCCATAATAATAGTTGCGATAACAATGTTTATGGAAATAGTAGGTGGAATAATTTCACATTCGCTTGCTCTATTATCAGATGCAGGGCATATGCTCACTGACCTCTTTGCCTTGGTTTTAAGCTGGTTAGCACATAGGTTTTCAGCTAAGAAATCCGATTTGCAGAGATCATACGGGTATCATCGGTTGCAGATAATTGCAGCATTTGTTAATGGTTTAACTCTATTCCTCATTGCAGTAATCATTATAATTGAGTCAATAAAAAGGTTTATTTTTCCAGTCAATGTTGAGTGGAAAGTAATGTTAATAATTGCTACACTTGGCCTGATCTCTAATATCATAGTCTTTTTTATATTACATAGTAAATGCGAGAGCAATATAAACATAAAAAGTGCTGTACTACACGTTATAGGAGATATCTTAGGTTCTGTAGCTGCTATACTTGCATCCATAATTATCATGCTTACTGGATGGCAAATAGTAGATCCAATCTTATCAGTATTTGTTAGTGTGATAATTCTAAATAGTGGCTACAAAATTCTAAAGAATTCTTGCCATATACTCCTTGAAGGTACACCTGAGGGTATATCTGCTGAAGAGATAAAAAGTAAGATCACATCAGAATTACCTGAAGTGATAGATGTGCACCACATACATACATGGTCGCTGTCTGATAATTATTTTATAATTACCATGCATGCTAAAATAAAGCAAAATGTGCAGCACACCAATGTTTTATATGAAATAAAAAAAATATTGCTAGATAAGTTCGAAATAGCACACTCTACAGTTGAAATCGAGTATGATGAATGTGCGGATAATAAGATACTTAAACATTGACGTTTTAAATTATTATGCTATTACTAAAGTGTAATGATGTTGAAGGTAAGCTATGATAGGTATTTCTCAAATACAATTTCCTTCAAAGGAATCTAGCAGGCTAAAGTTTGTTAGTTATTTTGCAACTTTTGTTTCTTTAAGCATTATCACTAATCCCGTTAATGTTCTTTTTTCTCTTGGTACTATATTCTTCAGGTCTGAAATTAAAACTCTTTATATCTACAAAGAAATAAAAACGGCAAAACAGCAAAAGATGAGCAAAAGGGAATATTGGGAAATATTTTTTAAGAACAATACAATCAAGGTAGCAGCCTTCCTCTTGTTTTCTGCTTTTATAACATATCTAACTTTCACTACCACTTTTTTGCTTATTTCGTTACTGGGAACTATACCACTTACAATGCTATTGGTTTTATTGCAGAGTGAACTGAGACCAAAAGATTTTAACCCATTTACGCTGCTTAAAGCTTCTATAAATTTCTTTTTGGAGGGTATAAAAGAGAATTTACGTGGTATGGTTAATAGTTTTGATGTTAAGCTTGAACATTTACTGCCCCATCAATTAAATGATGATATCATTAAAAATATTGATAAATTAAAAGATAAGTATGGTGAAAAAGTATCCGAAGACGTTATTAATGATAGAGAATTTAAGCAATTTATTGAATATATAAATGATTTAAATGAACTTAATTATCGTCAATTTAGTGATGAGGATAAAGGAAGAGTAATTACATTTTTAAATGACTTTTGCAAAGATGATCAAAAGCATAGCTCCGGCTTTACAGGTGGACAGATTTTACTTTTAGTTCTGAAAGCCTGCAATGATGGAGACAGAGAAGCTGTAAAAAATAAAAAAGACGCGTTAATTACAAATTTGCTTGATAGCCAAACTTTCTCTAGAAAAGAGCGAATCCCTAACACCTGTTTTACCGGTATTGTCTACAGAATGTTAAGCACACTAGAGGGTATTCATCCTGATCCAGAAATTAGATTTACTGCTCCGCAGCAAATATCAATTTCAGAGGCAAAAAATGAAGCACGTAAGTTCATGTTAGACAGGTTAAAAAACAAAAAAAACAGTAAAGAAATTCTTAAGGCTTGGTACAAAGCTCAGAATGACCCTAACGATGAAAGTCAGAAGATAGTTGATAATTTTATTTCAGAAGTAAGTATTCCTTTAATGAGAAAATTATTGAGTTTCACTTCTCAATATAGTGAACAAATTGTGCTGATGTTAATGAAAGATATTAGTTCTATAAAGTTAGTAGAATTCTTGGATGAGCGCTTATCTTTTTATATTGCACAAGAAACAAACACAAGATGTTGTGCTGATATAAAAGAAAAAGTTTTTCTAGAGCTTTTAAACCAAAATTTACTCAAGACAGATTTTTCTCTCAAGGATTCATCTGTGGATGAAGCTAAAAGAATAGCTAGCAAAATAATAATAGGAGAAGTCGAGAAATTTAGGTCAGAAGCTGTTGAAAAGGCTAGGAAAGTTAACCCTATAGAAGTTCAAGTAGATGCTACATTGCAAAATCTGTCAGCCTTGCCACGAGAAAAGAAGTGTTGCATTGCGTATAGCAGACTAAGTAGCCAGTATAAAGGTGATGAAAGAGAGATAATGGAGAACATCTTACTAAAAAAATTAGAGATAACGAAAAAAGAAATGAATAAGATGCTAGAAGAGAATGATATACGTAAGCTAAAATTAGCACTTGATGATGCATGTAAGAAAAGTGGAAAAAGCATGGAAGAAATGATAAAAGAAGTAGAGGAAGTAGTCTCAAGTCGTTTCTCGCATGAAGTATCTGTTAGTAATATAGCAGCAGAGTCAGCATGCTTATAAAAATTTATTTTCCTTACCTTGCAGAAGATTCACAATATTTCTGTGGTGCTTTAAGAAAACTAGTGCTCCTATAATTAGTAATGTTAAGAACAAATTCCTCTGAAAAAAAAAGGACCATGCTACAGCCGTTGAAGTAGCACTGAGTGAAGCAAGGGAAGAGTATCTAAAGGCAAGAAAGACTATTATCCAAATTATTACGAATACTAAAGTAATATCAATGTTAAATGCTATCAGTATCCCTAGAGTGGTTGCAACGCCCTTTCCTCCACTGAATTTTAGCCATACAGGAAACATGTGTCCTAAAACTGCTAAAATTGCAGATATGTATATACAAAGATTATCATCAAAAAATTGTTGTGCTATATAAACGGCAATAAATCCCTTAAAGGAATCCAGAAGTAATGCCAAAGCAGCAAGAAATTTATTTCCTGTTCTTGCAACGTTTGTAGCACCAATATTACCTGAACCTATTTCTCTTAAGTTTATCCCTTTTATTCTTGTAATGATTAAGCTAAACGGTATTGAACCGAGTATGTAGGATAGTATAAGGATTACGTACCTCTCCATCATATCCACAGTTGTTGTAATTTGAAGGCAATTTGTTGCCTTGAACGACGTCGTTCCAGCGTTTCTTTTCGTATCATCTGAGTACCAGAAGGGTGTCATTCCAGTGCTTGACACTGGAATCCAGATATAAAAGTATTTGCAAATTATGCAGTTGACAACGGATTCTAGGAGCATATCTTAAAAATAATGTCCATGATGAAATAGACTGGATCCCAGTGTCACGCACTGGGATGACAAGAGAGAGTTCTGAGGTAACAAGAAGATGGTACTGAAATGACATCTGTTGTTGTACCTTCATATGCCAAAATTTAATTAATTTTATTATTCCTCAGCCTTTTTAGGTAGCACTGAACTTCATCGTTAATCTGATTGCTAAACAGTATAAGCGCTGTCATGTTGATCAAAGCTAAACAAGAGAACAAAGTTCCACCGATATTGGCAATAGCCATTATATCTTTAGAAAGGCCAGAGAAAAACGCCACAATTATTACCGCTATGCGGTATATCACTATACTTTTTGCACCGAATAAATATAGCCACCCCATTTCACAACAATATACAAATGAAATTACCGAAGAAAATGCAAACAAAGGAGCAGCTACTGTTAGAAGGATAGGAAACCATGGAGAAACTGTCTCAAATGCCTTTTGAGTAATTAATATTCCCTCACCAACACCTGTTTGGTATGCACCTGTTATTACTATCGTTATTCCAGTTAAACAGCAAATGAGCATTGTATCAAAACACGGCTCTATCATTGCAACAAGCCCTGTTCTTACTGGTTCTTCATCTTTAGTTGTTGCATGAGTAATTGAAGCAGAACCAACACCCGCTTCGCTGGCAAAGATTGCCCTTTGAATTCCAGCAACAAATGCTCCTACCATCCCTCCGCCAACAGCATTGAAATCTATCATAGTGGAAAATAATATTTTCAACGTATAACCAAGGTTATGAATATTAAATGCAATAATAATAATACAACTAAAGATATATATAAGTGACATAATAGGCACTAGTGCAGAAGATACTCTAGCTATCCTTTTAATTCCACCAATAATCACTAGAGCAAGCAGCGCAGAGATTATGGAAGAAAGAAACCAAGAGTGACCATCTACCCAACTTGAATAGCCAGATAATATGGAAACCATTTGGTTGGTTTGAAACGCTACACTTCCACCAAGACCTGATAATACAAAGAATACTGCATACATGGCAGCCAGCACAATACCAAGTTTTTTAAATCCAAATTCCTCCAGACCATTCCTTATATACTGAAAGGGACCACTAAACAATTGGTCCTGATCTTCTGTTCTATGTCTAAACGCCAACGTTACCTCAGCAAATTTTGCTGACATACCAAAAAAACCTGTAATCATCATCCAAGGCACCGCTCCTGGCCCTCCCATTGAAACTGCAATTGCGACTCCAGCAACAGTTCCAAGGCCTACTGTGCTTGAAAGTGCAGTCATAAATGCCTGAAAATGCGTAATATGACCATCATGGTGATTCGTGTCATATTTTCCACATAAAATAGCAAATGCATGCTTAAACATTCTTATGTTGAGAAATCCAAAACGTAATGTTAGAAACACATAACCAAAAACTAGTAGAAGGATTATAAATGGCACGTAAAGGATCTTGAAAAACAGCACTTCATTCATGAAGTTATTTATTCCATTCAACACAGCGTCATAACTTTCGTAAAAACCTGAAGCAGCATGCGCATCATTAAACAATAGACAAAATAACACCATACAAAGTAATCTATAAGTCATGTTTAATACCTTTTAGAATTGTAATAGGAATCTATTGTACTCAAGACTTCCCTTCTCAGTAGATATATTGCAACAGCATTTGGAATCATAAGGCACATAAACAAACTGTCACCTAGATAAGATATAAATTCTATATTCTTTGACATACAACTGATATACACTGAAACCACTATAAGAATTTGGAACGGTATCAGTATTTTTTTACTACCAAATAAATACAGCAAAGCAACTTCACAGTAGTAACAATAAGCTATTATTGTGGAAAATGCAAAGGAAAACATCATTAGCGGAAAAACTAACTTGCTGAACAAGGGCAAAGCTGTTGAAAATATCGAACTAATTAGTGTAATATCACCCACGTTATCAGTGCTATGCATACCAGTGATAATTATCACAATACCAGTCAAAAATGAGATTAATATTGTGTCTATAAGTGGTGCAATCATTGCAACGCACCCAACTTTAATTGGATCTTCTTCTTTTACAGCTGAATGTGCTATAGCTGCTGTTCCGGTACCTGCTTCGTTAGCAAACACTGATCTTCTCACTCCGGCTATTAATCCGCTCAATACTCCGCTTCCTATAGCTGATTTATTGAAGATATCTTGGAATATTATGGATAGAGCATTCAGCAAATTACTTCCGTTTACATAAATTAAATATATACACATACCCACATATAGCACTATCATAATTGGTGCTAAGCTCGTTGAAACGAAAGCAATGCGCTTTATTCCTCCCAATATTACAATAAAGACAAGCAGGGATATAATAATGGATGCGTTGTATTCTAGGAGGTTATTTGATAGTGCTGCTATTTGATTTGCTTGAAATGGTATACCGCCCAAAATCATTGCAATAAGTAGCATAATCGCATAAGTGAAGGCAAGAAATCTACCAGTTTTTGCAAATCCAATTTTTGCAAGCCCGTACTTCATGTAATAAAAAGCCCCGCCAGTTGTATTTTCAGAGCGATAAGTAAATGCAAGCACCACCTCGGCAAACTTTATCGACATACCAAGTATTCCGGTAATTACCATCCAAAAAACTGCACTTGGGCCCCCTATTGTGATAGCTATTGCAACTCCTGATATTGTTCCAAGACCAACTGTTCCTGAAATTACTGTTGCAAACGCTTGAATATGAGTGATTATGCCATTGTTGCTGTTATTACACTTTAGATTGAATAGCGTCTGTATTCCATATTTAAGTAACCTAAAGTTAATGAATTTGAACTGGGCAGTACAAAAGATTCCAGTTGCAATTACCCAAATAATTATAAATGGAATGTTGAATATCTTTATATACAGAAATGAATTTAATAGTTCACTTATCTTCAAAATCATGCAGTTTTCTATTTTTTGTTAGCTAACGAGTTTTATATGTAAAATATATGTAAAACCCGATGCTTATTGGAATAGTAAGTGTATACACTATACCTAAAATTGGTAGAGTCATCCAGGGCTTACTGATGAAAAATACAATAAGTACTCCAAAAAATGACACAAATATATAGGATAGGCTTTTGGGAATATAAATATATTTTGCAGAGAAAGTTGGAATGTGACTTATCGAAAAAAATGAAATGGCCAGAAAGTAACAAGCTACGTTTCTTGTGTTAAAAAATCGCTCTATGAGAAGTAAGTATTCACTCTCATGAGATTGAAAGGTAATAATTATTGGTAACAAAGAAAGTAAAGCACACACTGGAGCTGGAACACCAGAAAAGAAAAATTTTTCCCAGTATGGTTGTTCTGAGTGTAGCGAAACATTAAATCTTGCAAGTCTTATTGATATGCAGATTACGTATATCATTACTAAAATCCAACCTATGACTTTGATTTCGTTTAGCTTCCAAAAATACAAAAGAAATGCAGGCGCTGCACCAAAATTTAGAAAATCTGCAAAAGAATCAAGCTGGGCTCCAAAATCGCTAGTTGATTTTAGAATTCTAGCTATTCTGCCATCCATTCCATCTATTATTGCTGCAATGATGATAAAAATTACTGAGAATTCCCATTGTTCATTAAATGTAAATTTAAGTGAAGTGAGACCAGAACATAAACCCAATAAAGTTATAAAGTTTGGGAATAATTTAGTAATAGGTAAGAATCTACTGTTACTTCCATCGTTATTCATATAACGTCAAAAGTAAGCTTCTCTTGAACGTTTTCCTTATTTAAGTTTGCTATAATTGTTTCACCACCAATAACAGTTTGCCCTTCTGAAACTCTGACTTCTGTATCAGCAGGAACATAGATATTCACTCTACTGCCAAACCTTATAATTCCAAACCTTTCACCTGCTTTTACGTTCTGGGATATTCCTAAATTACAAACGATACGACGTGCAATTAATCCAGCTATTTGCTCCACAATAATTTCTTTCCCCTTTTCGTATTCAATTACAATAACCTGCTTTTCATTTTCATTACTAGACCTATTGCTCATTGCGGATACAAACTTGCCTTTTTTATAACTCATTTCCTTTATCGTACCAGATATTGGTATACGGTTCACATGGACGTTCAAAACACTTAAAAATATGCTAACAAGCGTAAACTTCTTCTCCTCTCCGTTTTCTGCTGATAAAGGATAATTAACTTCTTCAATTTTTGAAATCACACCATCAGCAGGACTTAATATAAGATTCTTATTGTTTGGCACAGCTCTTGCTGGATCACGAAAGAAATAAGTACACAATAATGTCGGAAACAAGCACGTAACGCCAAACCCCCAAGATATAGAGAATGCTATACACGTTACTATAAAGGAAACTACTATAAATGAATAACCTTCCCTGTTTATATTAGGTAAACCAAAACACATAATCTTATTAACAATAACCTATTGTTAACAATTTATCATTTATAATTTCTCATGAAAAGCTTTTTTTAACTGCTTCAGCAAAGTCTTTTTGATACAAGGTAACATTACAGATTGTTATATTAGCACATAGAATTACCGTCATACTGTAACAACCCGTCCAACACAAAATCTAATGCCTAAGTTTAGATCAGAAAACTGATTCTTCTAAAAGTTGCTCACTATCCTCGTCTATTATGATAGAATTATCATGATTTCTGAGTAAATCTCTGATTTTCGTTTCTATTTCATTTGCGACTTCTTTGTTTGTTTTTAGGTAAGTTTTTACATTCTCTCTTCCTTGCCCAAGACGTGTGTTGTTATATGAATAGTAAGCGCCTGCTTTTTCAAGCACACCAAGCTTTGCTCCCATATCTATTATTTCTCCGAGTTTTGATATACCTTCATTGTACATTATATCAAATTTCGCTTCTCTAAATGGAGGAGCAACTTTATTTTTTACAACTTTAACTCTTGTTTCATTACCTGTAATATTTTCTTTGTCTTTTATTACACCAACTTTTCTTATATCAAGCCTTACAGAAGTATAGAATTTTAATGCATTTCCACCCGTGGTAGTTTCAGGATTTCCATACACTACTCCTATTTTCATACGAATTTGATTAATAAATATCAATACACAGTTCGCTTTTGAAACGGCAGAGGTTAGTTTCCGTAGCCCATGACTTAGAAGCCTTGCTTGCAGCCCCATATGTTGATCACCCATATCACCTTCAATTTCAGCTCTTGGAGTTAATGCTGCGACAGAGTCAATAACTATCACATCAACCGCACCAGAACACACTAAATACTCAACAATATGCAACGCCTGCTCTCCAGTGTCTGGTTGTGAAATCACTAAATCATCAGTGCTTACCCCAAGTTTACGAGCATATAAGACATCCAATGCATGTTCTGCATCGATAAATGCGCATGATCCTCCTTTTTTTTGTGCTTCAGCAATCACGTGCAAGGCAAGAGTGGTTTTACCAGAACTCTCGGGGCCAAATATTTCAATTATACGCCCTTTTGGCAGACCTCCAACACCTAGAGCCGAATCAAGCGCAATTGATCCTGTGGATATTGTGTCTATTTTTTCTACAGGGTTTTGCTTCAACTTCATTATTGCACCTTTACCGAATGCTTTTTCAATCTGGCTTATTGCGTTATCTAGCGCTTTTTGTTTATCACTATTTCTTTCTTCTGGGTTACTTGCCATAGATCATTTATTAATTTATATAATTCTCTATGATAATCAAACGCGAATAACCTGCCAAGGTTTTTCTAGTATTTATGTATTATTTCAATGAAAAATATTAACGTTTTCATAAAGCAGATATTTGTTTGCCTTCGTTAGTAACACACTATACTTTAGTGTACGAACGTTGCAATTTGCAGCATAGCAGGTGGTGTCATCCAAGTAGCCAACACTGAAATGACTAAATTCGAAATGGCTACATGAATTTATTGTAAATTACTACCGTATAAGGTGCGATGCAACAAAGCCATTCCAGTGTCAGCTACTTGAATGACACCTCTTAGATGGGTCAGCTACTCAGATCTGCCATGAAAACTGCAACCCTAAATGTTGGAGCACTGTCGTACACTAAGCGCTGTAATGACAATTTTAGTCGCTTCATACACTTATCATGCTAGTCATAACAGAAATAATTTTTACCAAAGATATTTATGAAATAATTGACATAGTTTGGAAATATGTATATTATAGAACATTAATAGTTAGTTAATTTGTAGGTGTAATGTGGCTAGAAATGTTTTGAATGAAAATGAGTACCACGCTTTAAAGCAGTTGTTTTTAACATTTAATATTCAAAAGGAGGATGTGGTAAATTCTGACATTAAGAATATTAAGAAAAAGCTTAGTCAACAATACCGTAAATTATCGTTAAAATATCACTCAGATAAAAACCCAAACAATAAAGAAGCGGAGGAGAAATTTAAGGTTATTGCATTAAATAAGCCATTTTTTGAAGAATTTATAATAGAGCCATTGGAGAAAGGTCTCAATAAAAGAAATAATTTAATAAAAGAATTACGCGGTAAGTTGTGGAGTCGCAGTTATGAAGAATTGCAAAAATACTTAGATGATAAGTGCAGAAATAAACTCTATAATAAGCAGCAGTCAATTAACAATAATGTAACTGCTTATGTAAAATATTCTTCTTATTCAAATTTCTTAGGAGTTCTTTTAGTATCCTTCACATCAATTGCATTTTTAATAATTAATGGTATTTCTTCTAATGTACCAATAGCAGTAGGTTTTCTTGCTCCCTTGTTAGCAGGATCTATTTTGAGTCTAGCTGTTAAGAGCATTTATACTAGAAATGGGAAAGAGTTTAATCATCAGACTAATATTTTATTATTGTTTAACTTTGACCAAGAATGCGAAAATTTTTCAAAGAGTGATAGGACTAAATTAAAGTGGCTAAAAAATTCAGTTATTTTGAGCAACACAATCTGTACATCTTTAATGTTTTTCGGTGTGGGATTAGATTTAGTTGCCAACGGCTTTGGTATAACTAACTCTATGATGTTATCCGGCTTATTACTTTCATTACCATTCACGCTTTTAATTGTTACTTCACCTATTTTAAATGCTGCAAGTAATTATATTCTCAAAAAGACAGCTATAAATTCAATTGAGGAGCAATTTAAAGGTGATGATCAGTTTATAGAAGTCGATAACGAAAAGCCAAGCAGTACTATGAGCAATCAAAGTTATTTCCCCATCGGTCAGTTAATATCATCAAAGTTAGCTATTCTCCATAGCGAAGTCTCTAGCTAGGAACAATGAGCCACAGATTAGTATGGTTTTGACGTTTTGGATAGAGGCTTTTAATATGTGATTTGATATTGCATCGCCAATTGACTCACACTCAATTGCTTTTATTCCTATGTTATTGGCTTTTTCCCTAATCAAGTTTGTATTTGTTGCTTTGGGCTCAGACTTAACACAAACCGCACATAGTAGCTTGATATATGGCTTTAAGTGCTCTAAGAACTCTTCCACATTTCTGTTACGAGTAACACCAAAAATTATATAGATACCTTCAGCAAAATTATCTTTTACCCACTGAAATAGTACTCTAGCACCATCATTATTGTGCGCACCATCTAAAAATAATTGCCAATCTTTTGGTAGTAAAGAAATTAAATTGCCCTCTTTTATACGCTCCAGTCGTGCAGGCCAATAAGTGCACTGTAAACCTGAAGTGATATCCTCTTCTCCAATATCAAATCCATATTTTCCACTCAAAATGCTACATGCTGCAATAGCATTGCCTGCATTGATTATTTGGTGATCACCCTTTAAAGACGGCAAAGGAAATTCTATTGATTGAATAGCTGATTGGAAAACCATTTTGTTGTTCTTTTTTTTGCAATTCCATTCAAAACCTCCTCTATATAAGGGAGATTTCTTATTTATTGCGTGGTATTCTAGCGTGTTCATTATAGATTTTTCTTGTGGTGCTATCACGCAAGGAACATTAGGTTTCATTATTCCAGCCTTTTCACCTGCTATAATTTCTATAGTAGGGCCAAGATATTCCGTATGATCAAGTGCAATGGAAGTAATTATTGTTAAAATCGGACTATCTATAACATTTGTTGTATCAAGTCTTCCACCCATACCCACTTCAATTAAAGTTATATCGGCTTTGTGACGAGAAAAAGCTAAAAAAGCTGCAATAGTTGCAGCTTCAAACAGAGTGATAGGTTGTTCTGCAATTACGGCACGGCATTCTTCTAACAAGCTATATAATTCATTATCGTCGATATAACTGCCTGCAATAACTATTCTTTCATTAAAATTCACCAAATGTGGAGAAGTGTATGCGTGTACCTTATACCCTGCTGCTTGCATTATATATCTTATAAATGCTAGTGTTGAGCCTTTCCCATTAGTTCCAGCTATATGAATTACGGGAGGCACTTTTTTCTCGGGATTATCTAGTTTACTAAGAAAGCTTTTTATGCGATCAAGAGAAAAATCATTCGGCCTGCTACCAAGTGGCTTAGGCCAATGAGGCATATATATCATAGATTATTGTTACATTTTAATTCACCTATCACACTTGCTATGCCATGCGTGTCAATCTTCTCACTAAATTGAGAACGTTGATTAATAGCAATACTTATTCCACTCATTACAACATCACTTATCAAGAAAGAACTGTGATTTTTAGTAACTTTAAAATCAATATTTGTAAATTCTTCATCACCGTAAGAGAACCTTGTGCCAATTAAGCAAGTTTCATCGTCAACTGCTTTTGTACTCATTATGATCATTTCACTATTACTCATGTATTTAGATAAAATTTTAACGCACAAACGTGTAAGATACACTTCATACTCTCTTAAGAAATCTTCCCTTTCCTTCCGGGTAGTCAAAACCCAATATTTTCCCATGACAAATCGAGATATTTCTTTGAGGTTAACATTATTCTGAATGACCTCCTGAAGCTTTTCGTGTACATGCTCTAGGTTTTTTCTATTTCCTTTTGTAGATATGCTGTCTACTTGTTGTTTCATAGTATGCACAAAAATTTTGTGATCTGTACAATTAGTGTAAGCACTTGAAGAAATTACAATAAAAACAATAATGATTAAAACTTTAGTAATATTCATAAGATATACTTAAAATGCAAAGTTTAATAAAGATTAAATAACAATTACTGACTTTAATATACCTATAGACATGCCCTGTGTAAATCATCTATAATTCAAGTAGGGGTCTGTGCTATGCGTTATGAGTTAAGTTAAATTTCCCGAGCGATAATTTCTAGAGAAGGGAATTGCCTCTGCTGGTTTCGTTGAAACTAATATGCGATGCCCACCTTAACTTCAGGTCTCAGGAATCTACTAAGGCTGACGGTAGATACGGATCCTTTTTTGATTGGTACTAAATTTATGCTTCATCAATACAGAGAACAAGGTACCTTCCTATGTTCGCCTAATGAAGTATTCCAAATTGTAATTGATGTTGAAAGGTATCCTGATTTTGTTCCTTGGTGCAAAGCCGTTTATATAAAAGAAAAAATTGACAATCAAATGGTTGTGGACCTTCTAGCAGCTTTTCATGGAATTAAAGGAAGATATACATCAGAGGTAACCTTTCTTTCTCCAAGTAGAACAAACGAAGGTTGGATAAAAGCTGTATCATCAAATGGAATATTTAAACATCTATGCAATAAATGGCAATTCATTCCCATAGATGAAAATAAAACTATGGTAAAGTTTTATATAGAGTTTAAGTTTAAGTCCAACTCATTTTCAACCCTATTAAACTCAGTATATAAATATACACAAAGTAAAATAATTGCTGCATTTAAAGACAGGGCTGAAAGCCTTGCTAAACAAAAGTTACCTTGACACTATTTATATAAATATATAATTTTTTTAGTAAGTTAAGTATTTATATCGTAATGATTTTTAGACTATTGCTTTTATCAATTTTTATAAGTGTTAATTCTTATGCAGTTGTTAACCAACATATTCAAAAAGAAACTAATGAAATAACATCAAAGGAGTTACTATCACTATTACCCGATGATAAATTATTAGGAGATCCAAAAGCACCAATTCTAATGATAGAATATGCTTCATTAACTTGCTATCACTGCTCTCTTTTTCATAAGAATGTTTTTCCTAAAATAAAAGAGAAATATATAGACACAGGTAAGATGTTATATATATTTCGTCATTTTCCTTTGGATTACAGAGGGCTAAAGGCTGCAATGCTAAGTCATTGCTACGAAAAACAAGAAGACTACTTTAATTTTAACAAAGCTGTTTTTAACTCAATAGATTCGTGGAATTACTACAATTTAAGTGATTTGACTTTACTACAAAGAATTGCTGCACTAAGCAACTTAAAGCAAGATGCATTTAACCAATGCATTAATGATAAGAAAATTATGGATAAAATCATAAATGATAAATCACTGGCAATTAATAAACTTGGTATCACAGCTACCCCAATATTTTTCATCAAGCTTAACGATGGTAAGTCATATATAGAGCATAATAAAGTTAAACATGAAGGGTATAAAGAGCTGAAATACCTCACTGATGTAATAGATAAATTATATGGAAAAGCTATAGTGAAGTAATACCACTGTAGCTTACCATATAAAAGACTCTATGCTGAGTCATTGTTTTTTACGACTGTTTGTTGTTTTTTACGCTCAAATTCTCTTTTTTTACTGTGCCAAGCGTAGTAATACATAGCAATTTTATTCTCTATTAATACTATTGTTCCATCATAAAACTGAACCATATCCATAACTTTTCTCTGAGCTTCATCAAAACGTTCTTTATACTTTTCACGATAAGCTGGATTATTTAGTAACATAACCCCTTCATTCTTGTTAGATTTTTTGTTTAACGTTTCAACTTCGCTAGCAATAGTATAAGACATATAACCCCCTCTAATTGATTATAAAAATTATATTTTAATAAAGAGAAATGCGCATAAACAATCTCTTTAATTCCAGCACAATAATCGACTGCTTATTATACTAGTTAACTATAGTACAATATATAATAATTCTTGTCACTTAAAATTTTATACTATGAAATAATAACTTAAAATAAATGTTTTTATTATTTCAAACTATATTATTATATTTATAAATTGTGTATGAATTAAGCTTCCCTAATTTATAATCTATGCGTAATAATTTTAGTATAAAATTGTCATACATAAGAAATCTATTTGCAAAAGAATTTAAAACAATAGAAGAATATTGTATTCTTGAAAAAAAGCAACATATTCAGATCGGCCATGAAGAAGGAAAGCTATTAAGTTTATTTATAAAAATCCATAAAATCAAAAGTATTGTTGAGATTGGCACGTTATACGGTTATTCGTCGATTTGCATGGCAAAAGCTCTACTGGAAGATGGTCACATATATACAATAGAAAATAACCCTCAATACTCAAGAATAGCAAAAAAAAATTTTAGTGCTTTTAATCTGAGTGATAAAATTACTCTAATAGAAGGCAATGCATTGGAAAAACTTAATGAATTATCAGCAAAAGCACCATTTGACATGATATTTATCGATGCTGATAAAGGTGGTTATCCTAAATATTTAGATTGGGCAGAGTCATACATTAAACAAGATGGGCTAATCGTTGCAGATAACACTCTATTGTTTAACACAGTATTTTTAGAATCGCCTCCAAAAGAAGTATCAGAAAAATCATGGCATGCTATGAGGGAGTTTAATAATAGATTATCAGATGAAAAAAAATATTTCTCTATATTGATTCCAACTGATGAAGGAATGACTGTAGCTTTAAAGCTAACATAAGTTAAAAATCAAGGTCAGCATAATGTTTAGGAGGGATTAAACCAGAAATCCTCTCTAATAATATCTCACGAAAACAAGGCTTTGATTTAACAATGGAGTACCATTCTTTTAAAATTTTACTTTTTTCCCATGGAAAACTACTTACATAGTCTATTACAGAAATATGCGATGCTAAAGTAATATCAGCCAAAGTGAACTTATCGGTTGCAAGCCAAATGTTCTTGTTAATTAAGTGTTCAACATATTCTATATGGCAAAGCAGATTATGCTGAGCTGCATAGATAAACCTAGAATCAGGGCTGCGGTTAGTAATTACTTTTTCATTCATAATATACTTAGTAACTTCATTGTAAAATTTGTTATCGAACCAATTGATTAGAGCGCGTATTTTAGACTTAATAATAGTGGATGAACCAAATAATTTGACGTCGCTATTGTAAGTTTCTTCTATATATTCACAAATGGCATTACTATCCGCTATTACAAAGTTATTATCTATTAATACTGGTACTTGCCCGGTTGGATTGATCTCCATAAATTCATTCCGTTTTTCCCACGGATTTTCATACACTAGATCACAGCCCAACTTTTTTTCTTTGAGAAGGGCTCTAACTTTTCGTGAAAATGGACAAAGAGGAAAATGATATAAAATCATAATATTCCTCTTTTGTTATCCCAGTACCTATAGGTTGTTATTCCAGTGTGTGACACTGAAATCCACATCTTTTTTCTCTGGATCCAAGTTGGGATGACAAGAGAAGAGTATTTTAGGTAACAGTTGTTTACTCCAAAGTAATGTTGCAAGAGGTCTAACATATAAATTATAAGACTAATATAGGATATACCTTGCTAAATAAAAAAAAAAGTATAATATTTTATAAGGTATGCAGGCAAAAACTCTGTAATTTGGTCAGATCAGAAATGAAGCAGCCATATCAGAACCTTTTTGGGTTGCATACCTACTTCATTATTTGTTTTATCCGAAGCTGTGAATATAGCATTAAAACATCGTCCTAGTAGCTTTAAAGATCTAGTAGGTCAAGATATATTAGTGCGTGTATTAGAAAATGCTTTTATTTTAAACAAAATCCCACAATCTATACTGCTCTCTGGTAGTAGTGGAGTTGGTAAAACCACCACTGCAAGGATAATAGCTTTATGTTTGAATTGTTCCCTGGGGCCAATTTTTGAACCTTGCGGATCATGTGAAAATTGTCTAGCAATAAAAAATTCAAGCCATCCAGATGTGATTGAAATCGATGCAGCAAGTCACACTAGCATTGACGATATTAAAGTAATCCTGGGAGATATTTGCTATTCACCTATAAGCTCTAAATTCAAAGTCTACATTATAGATGAAGTACATATGTTATCCAGCAGTGCATTTAACGCATTACTTAAAACCCTAGAAGAGCCACCATCTAGTGTAAAATTCATTTTAGCAACTACGGAAATAAAAAAGATACCGATAACTATTATTGCACGTTGTCAAAGATTTGATTTACACAACATTCCTGTAGCTAAAATAGTGGAACGTTTAAATGATGTTGCACAAAAAGAGAGTTATTCTATTGAAAAGGGAGCATTAGAATTAATTGCACGACACTCTGGAAATTCAATGCGTAACGCCTTGTTTTTGATGAATCAAGCAGTGCTATATAGCAAAGATGGTGCAATATCCACTAAAAATGTGACAGACATACTTGGCCTAGTGGATAAAGATATTATATTTGATCTATTAGGGGCAATATTAGAAGGTGATTTACAGAAAGCTCTATCAGTGTTTGACAAGGCGATAAAAACAGCAAACCCACTTAGTATTTTTGAAGGTCTATTGCAAACAATTCAGTTAGTATGCCGTTTTTTAATTACGAAAGAGATTGATAGTGCAGTTACAGAGTATGAAAAGAATAGGATAAAAGATTTAAGTATAAAGAGATCTTTAATATTTTTTTCAAGATTGTGGAAGGTGTTGCTTAAAGGTATTCAAGATATAAAAACTTCAACATGCAACGATGTTGCTGCTGAAATGATGCTAATTAGTCTTTGCTATCTCTCTGATCTACCTTCTCCAGAACAGGTGATCAAAAAAGTTCTTTCACAAAATGTAGAGCAAGGAAATAGACAGGGCAGACCTGTTGCACCTTCCCCCTCTGTCATCCAAGTAGCTGACTACTCAGATCCAAAAAAATATGTGGAAAGTAAACAACAACCCCACTCTGTCATCCCAGTGCGTGACACTGGGATCCATGTGGAAAATAAACAACAAAATTACGATTTTGATAAGATTTTGCAACTATTAAGGCGGAGTAACCAAATTTATCTTTACAAACAACTGTGTAATAATCTACAATTAATAGATTGTAAACCTGGGTATTTAAAATTAAAAGCTGTATCTAAGTTGGACAGTAATTTTTGCAATGATTTAAAAAATTACTTAAACCAGGCAACTCAGCAGGAGTGGGTTATTACAGTTGATACGGGTTATATAAACAGGGAAGTGAGTAATTTAAATTATGCACCTGCAGTCAAGGATATACTTGACATGTTTAAAGGTGCAAAAGTAGTTAATATAGAAAATAAGGAGTAAGTTGTGGATTTTAGTCAAATAATGAAACAAGCGCAAGAGATGCAAAAAAAGCTTGCAGAAGCTCAAGAAAAATATATTGGAAAAGAGTTTCAAGGTATTTCTGGTGGTGGCAAAGTTTCTGTATTAGTGGAAGTCATAAAAATAGGTAGCTATAAAGCTAAAAAGGTGAACATAGACTTAGAACTTATGAGAAATGAGGAAAAAGATATAGTAGAGGATTTAGTAACAGCAGCGTTTAATGATGCCGTTAAAAAAGCAGAAGAAGATATGGCAAATGCAACTTCTGATCTCGCAGGTATGATGGGTTTACCACCTGGATTTAAACTTCCTTTTTGAATTTACTACTGAAGTTTCTTTTAGTGTAAGTATTTTTTTTCTAATACTAGACTTCTTTATATAATGCGCCTATAGCTAGCACAGCCCTATGTCATACCGCAATTCATTCCACAACTGTACGAACATTGCAATATGGCACATAGTAAACGATGTCATTCCAGTCTGGAATCCAGCCTTGCCGTAATCTCATCAAGAACGTTGTGTTTTAACATAAAACGGCTACTTTTATGCTTACCAACTTAATAAAATTCCTGATCCCAGTGGGCTTTGTTGCATCGCTCAAGTGAAAAGAACTGGCAGTTACTGACAAAATTCATTATAAATAGCCATTTAACTGTTGAAGAAAAAATATGCCACAAAAAATGAGAGTCAGTAACTGCCATGAATATAACAAATTTCTCCAAGAAAGAGGAAGCATTTTTTGTTATATCAATGACGCCATAGAAAATTGGTACGAGAATTGTCCAAAAATGCAGGGCGGCAACTATATTTATAGTGATAAAGTTGTGATTTTGGTGCATATAATCGTCAGTTTCTTTAGAATTGGTTTAAGACAAACAGTCGGGTTTATAAAAGGGTATTTGCAACAAATAGGAAGAGATTTGGCAGTTATCAGCTATTCACAAGCATCAAGAAGGTTTAAGAAACTTAATATTAAGATAAATGATTGCAGAAAATAATATGGAAGATATCGAAATTGCTATAGACAGTACAGGAATTAGTATATACAACAACACTCCTGGTCACAGCAAGGAAAATAGCACTGACAGAAAATATCGTGGCTATGAGCAAACGAGAAAATTGCACGTAATGTTGAATATAAACAACAAAAAAGCCATAGCTGTAAAATACAGTAACGGTGTCTACTCTGATCACTATGGAGCTTGTGATTTGCTAAAAGAAGTTGATTTTCAGCATGCCATAAAAGCACTATATGCAGATAGAGCATGTGATAGGCACAAGTTTTATAAGTTGTGTAACGAATATGATATAAAGACAAAAATTCCACCAATAAACAATGCGGCAGAACATCCAGAAATAGATTATATGTCTGACAGGAATGCTGCTATTAGGTTAATAAAATTATACGGTGAAGATGGCATGAAAGAATGGA
Organism: Wolbachia endosymbiont (group A) of Cephus spinipes; assembly: GCF_964026895.1. Lineage (NCBI taxonomy): Bacteria > Pseudomonadati > Pseudomonadota > Alphaproteobacteria > Rickettsiales > Anaplasmataceae > Wolbachia > Wolbachia endosymbiont (group A) of Cephus spinipes. The sequence continues at coordinate 34,230 of NZ_OZ034713.1, forward strand.
AAAAAGAAGTAAATTATGGGAAAAGATCTTATATTGAAGGGTTTTTCTCAAGATTAAAGCAAATATTCGGATTTAGTTTGAGGAATAAATCTGAGATAAATCGAGAAAAAGAACTGCTAATCAAATGCTATTTGCTTAATAAATTCACTGATATTGGTATGGCTAAATTTGAGATAGTTACATGAATTTACCATAAATCACCATCTCATAAAGTGTGATGCAACAAAGCCGTCTGGAATCCACAACTGTACGAACGTTGTAGTTTGGACCACCAGTGGGGTGTCATCCCAGTGCCCAGACACTGGTTCTATGCAACTTAATTAAAAACGTTTGTTTTAGTGTAAGACAATTACCTTTAGCTTATCAGCTCAGTTATAAGCAAAATTTCTGGATTCCAGACTGGAATGACACCATTTGCTGTGCAATTTACCTTCAAAAATGAATGTTCGTACAGTTGTGAACCTGTGGCAGGTATTACATAAGAGCATTTCCCTCTTCTAAATTAAAACGCACTTTTGCCTCCTTTGCAGTCTATACTTTAGATGTATTTAATTTACAAATACTAATTATTTATTAATAATGGTGATATGTAAATATAGTTATAAAATAATTGTTACACTTGAATTCCTTCCTGGTTTCTGTTGTTATCAGAACATTTAAAACACTTTAAGAAAGCTGCTTAGTTAAATTAACTTAGACAAGTAAATAGCAGTTTTGCAGCCTGTTTTTATGAATGATGATAAAATGTTGTAGCCAAATGCGCTTTCAGCATTGTGCTGAATTGCAATATCTTTGTGCTCTAACTCCTCGTCGCGAAATTTACTTATAGTTTCTCTTAATTTCCCATCTTCTAAATGTGAAACTTGCTCTTTGTAGTGCTCCCCGATAACTTCTTCAACTGCAGCAGTGCAAGCCATAGCAGCTTTTTTGCCCATAATGGCAGTTGCAACGCCAAGCGACACTCCTAAAACACGCCAAACAGGCAACAAAACAGTAGGACGAACTTTTTGCTCTTTGATTTTCTCATTAAAATAGTGAAAATGCTTTTTTTCCTGCTCTTCCATTTCAATTATTTCATTGATTATAGAAGATTTCTTAAGAATAAATTTTTGACCAGAATAAATGCAAATAGCTCCATATTCTCCAGCGTGATCTACTCTAATTGCCTGTTGCAAGAACTGATTGTTGCTGTACCTTAAATTATTTAGATTTCTTTCTTTCTCCACAATACACCTTACCTGATACGAACAGAGCTACTATGAGATAAATTAGATTCCATGTTGCTAAGGAAACACCTAGAACGTAATGAGGTCTGTCACAAGATGGAGAGTAATTAGGATTTAGTAGATTATTTCTGAGCTCTTCTATACTAACGTTACCACTTGCTTGCTCTGTACAACCTAAAACATCATGAAATAAGTGGAGTTCAAGACCTATATGATAAAAAGATATTACTGCACCTATGAGGTAGCTGCAAAACATTGCATAGATTAGAATTTTGTTGTCTTTAAGCATGCACGCTACTGCAAGTAATCCGGCGATATAGTAAACTATTCGCTCGTATGTACATAACTTGCATGGCAGCATGTTGAAAAAATATTCTAGCACATATGCAAAAATTAGAGCAGCGGCACTCGACAGCAGAAAGATTGCAGGAATTCTGGAATTATTACACATAACTTTAAGTAAATTATCCCTGAAAGTATAAAGCAGAGTATTCATTTTACATAGGGATTTTTATTTTTTTTCAAAAGCAATCTAACTGGCACACCGTCTGCAAAGAAATTTTTTCTGAGATCGTTAATTAAATAGCGTTTGTAACTTTCATCAACACTTTCAGGTATGTTACATATCAAAGAAAAAGCTGGAGGTTTAGTACCAATTTGAGCGATATACTTCATTTTAACTGCTTTGCCTTTTACAAGAGGGTGAGAATGTTTTCCTACAGCATCTATGAGCCACTTATTCAGTTTTGCAGTGCTGATCTTCTTGTTCAAGGATTCACTCACTTCAAGACACTTATCTATCACATCACCGCAGCGCATGCCTTTTAACGCAGAAATTGTTATAGTTGGCACTTCCAAGAATAACCTGGTTACTTCCTGTTGTTTGACAAATTTTATTAACCTGCTTCTGTCATCCTTACCTATTAAATCCCACTTATTTAAAACAACAATAATCCCTTTCCCTCCCTTAATTGCAGCTTCACCAATTGATAAATCCTGCTGCTCAATACCAACTAGGGAGTCTAGCATTAAAACTACCACATGAGAGCGCTTGATTGATTCCATGCTTTTCTCAACAAATCTTGATTCTAAGCCATCTACAACATTCGCCTTTCTGCGGATTCCGGCAGTGTCAATTAGAGTAATTAACTCTCCATCATGATCATATGTAATATCCACAGAATCACGTGTGGTACCTGGCTCTGAACTTGTTATTAGTCTGTTTTCTGCAAGTAAACCATTTAAAAAAGTTGATTTTCCAACATTCGGACGGCCGATGATCGCGATCCTCAGCCTACTCAGTTCATTGTTAGGTAACTCAGTGTTCTCGTTAAAATTTTCAATAACACCAGCTAATGCATCATAAAGATCAACCATGCCAAGATTATGCTCGGCAGAGATATACACCGGGCCAAGAAAATCAAAAAACTGCAAATAATCAACATTTTCGGATTTATGACTCTCGCATTTATTTGCTACTAGTATTACAGGTTTATTTATTTTTCTCTTCAGCCACTTTGCAAACTCTTCATTTCGCTCATTTTGCACTTTTGCATCAACAAGAAAGAAAATTATGTTTGAATTGGATAAAGAAAATTCGATTTGTTCAATAACTTGTAGTGAAAAATTAGTTTGGTCGTTCCATCCTCCTGTATCTATAACTTTAAACTCCAAATCGCTAATTCTCCCCATTCCCTCTCGCCTATCCCTTGTCACTCCTGGAATGTTACTCACTACTGCTGCTTTTCTTCCTACTAATCTGTTGAATAGGGTCGATTTTCCAGCATTTGGTAGGCCTACTATGGCGATTTTTAGCATAATTCAAGGGCATGTTCTATATGAAGTAAATTATAACCGAAACTTTTCAATTTAACTATTGACTTCGTAGATTATATAAGCATACTACAGTTAGAATTTTTTTATTTCGTTATGTAAAATATGGGGTAGTTATGCTAGTGTCAGAGCAAATAGAGAGTGTAGATAGAGAAGAATTAAAGCAACAAAATCATATACATAAAGATACAGAGTGTTCGGAAGAGACGACAATATATGGGCATATTAATCAACATATGGAAAAAAACATCTCAAATACATTGCATGAAATATATGATGCTCTTATGTCATATAACGAATCGGAACAGTCAATGACGTCAACTTAAGAACTTTCATTAGCAAACTCTCCTAAAGACATGATGGCGTTTAGGCTTATCTACTTTATTGCGGCTGTCCCGGTCGGATTTTAACTTTAGCGCGTATACTTAAAAAGGGCTTGAAAGTTTTTTGGCGCAATAAGTACCTGATAGAGTTTCTGCCTCATTACACCAAATAAAACTGAAAAATTTAAACGATACTCAGTAATTTGATCTGGGTTCCAAGGCCCTTGTGCATCACACATATGAAGCGATAATATATTGCACATGACCAAGTTTGCCCAAAATTCTTGTAATACAGCCTCTCCAGAAAAATTCTCTAACTCTGCTCCTACTTTGAGTCGTTTATAGCACTCCTCTATGTGCCACCTTAACACATAAGCTTTGCTCCAAAGTCTCGGTCAAAAACTCTGTTTCTCAGTTGGCTAATGTCAGCACTATAACTCTTACTTTCTGTCCTTTCATTTTATTTTTTAGCTTTTCATTTTCTAATATAAAATCAAAATCTAATTCGCCAGCGTTCCCATAGCTTACTATAATTTCTTTTTTGCAAGCGAAAAATAAAATCTACTTCCAAATCATAATGCTGCTGAATGAATTTTACTGAAGACGATCATAGATAAATAATAATTTCTCTTGATTTAATAAACGCATTTGAGTGATAACTTCGGGTAATTGCTCTGCCGCCAACGTTTGTTCACCTATATTCCAAGCTGCAAGACGAGCACTACAAATTAGCGAAGTACACAAATCAACAAACAAATTGCCAATGGTGCCTGTTGTTCCATTTGGTTCAAACTCGGATACAATTTCCCCAGAGCTGGGTAATCTCATACCAGAACCATCTTCTGCAATAAGTCTATAGCCTCTCCAACTCAGGTTCATCCTGATAGGCTGTTTGGATGCTTAAATTCTTGAAAGCCTGTATGGCAAATCTTATACCTTGCTTTAGAAAAAGCTTGCTTTGAGGGTACATGTCAATGGCTCCATAAGTTCACATTCTATTCCCAAACTTTTTTTAACTAACTTTAAAATCATAGAAAATACTGTCGAAAAAGGAAGTTTTCTTGTTCGTGTAAAACTCAACACAATGGATTTTCTGAAAAGTTTTCGAGTATATTATATTTTTAATTTGTAGAATAAGGTTTTTTCCTTTTTGCATATTTCACCTAAAAAGGACACATTTTAGACTTCTTTGTTGAAATAAAACAGAAACAAAAGTGCTGTCCCTTGCACTCTTTGGATAATTTAATGATAAAAAATTTAGAGAGAAATTTTATATACTATCGCTGATATTTTTCCTTAAGTTGACGCCATTGCCTGAACGGATACAACTTAATTTTTAATCTGCAGGAGTCAAGTTGAGAATGTCCAATTTTCCACTTTCTTTATAGCATAACATACTTCAGCGCCTCTTGCTCCTCTTGAAGTCCAATGGGCTCACCACTTATGTGTAAATTAATCGTTAATGTTGTACACGTTCTTTTCTTTTTCTACTCTCTCTTGCTCTTCAATACAATATATAGCAAGCGGATTAGCTTTAAGTCTTTCGACTCCTATTTCTTCTCCTGTTCCATCGCAGTAACCATAAGTGCCTAATTTTATTTTTTCTAACGCCTCCTTAATTTTTTCTTTTCTATCTTTTCGACGCTTGATTAATTCCTCGTTTCCACTATCTTCATCAGAATAGTATGTATCAATACTATTATCTTCTAGTTCTTGTTTCTCTAACTCAGCGAGTATTGATTGTAACTTTAAGCTGAAGTATTCCAGTTGTTTTACGCTCATATATTCTTCATCTTCTGAAGGAGTGTAATCTTCTGGTGACTTTATTTTTGGTAACTTTTCCATAATTGCATTATCAAAAAAATAATAAAACCTATATAATTTATGAACAAAAAATTATACTACCTCAAAGTAAACACTATAATTTATAATAAACATTTAAAAGCCTAGTATGATCGACTCAGTAAAAAAATTAGTAATAGATGATAAGAACTTTACCTATATAGTATGTATTTTTATCATAATGTTAAGTTTATCTTCATTTACACTTAAAAACAACAATAAACAAGAAGTTATGTTAACATTAACATGGATATGTGCTACATTTGTTTTGCAGATTTCTACAAATAATTTGTTTACATCTGATTATCATGATGGAATATTAGAGCAAATCTTTGTACAGCCACTCTCTTCTAGGCTTATAGTTGCTTATAAAATTTTCGCTCACTGGTTATTATTTGGGTTACCGATTTCAGTAATTTCTTCCATATTCAGCTTTGCAATTCTAGGCAATAGTATTGAACACTCAATAGCAGTTGGAGTGTCTTTATTATTTAATACGCTGATAATCACTAATATTTCAGCTACTGGAAATGCATTGATGATTGGTCAAAACAACTTAGCATCAGGAGTATCGCAAATTCTTGTTTTGCCAATGATAATGCCAACCTTTGTGTATTTTAAAATGCTAACTCAATTTGAAAATTTATCCTTGAATATTTATACACTACTAATCACCATCTTAGTTTTTGTTATTTTGATTGTTAACAGCACTGTAACTACTCACATGGCACTAAAATTTGCTGTGGAACAGGATTGAAAAATCTTACTGTTATTCAGTAGACTTCTTGCATAACCTAGAAAAAAGGCAAATAGTTATTATAGATTTAGGTTTATCGACAATTTGAAAAACCTTCATTTCAGCATCCTTCCCTGTCATCCAAGTAGCCCTTCGTTGTCATCCCAGTGTCAAAAACTGGGATAACAGCTAACCTGACAACCGTCATCCCGCTACTTGTTAGCGGCTAAGAGATACCGTGACGGTATGACGGTTCGCGGTGGCATGACGATAAGCCTCATCATCCCGCTACGTGTTAGCGCCGCGGCGGTATGACGATTCGCAGCGGCATGACGAGAAAGGGGCTACTTGGATGATACCTTTTTTCTACTTAGTTTGGGTTATGCAAGAAGTCTATTCCTTCATAAGGAGAAGTAGTTAAAGGAATTTACTCTATTTCTCCCTCTTTTTTTATTATTTTTAATCTATAGTTAACGTAAAAGAGATATGCAAAAACTCTATTGATCCATAGTCTGCAAATTATTAATAACACTTACTTTAAAGAACCTCACTTTACGCTGATCTTTGAGCGCTCTTCTGTGGTATTTTGTAAGAGTATAACTTGTGAAATCGTCTTCCCTATAGATTAAAGAGTTACACTGCTTTATATGTGATGCTATCCACTCTGCATAGTCCTGATGATCGGTTGCAATGAATATTTCCCCTGTTATAAGTATTTTTTTTGCTAATAAATTTAAAAATTCCGTATTAATTAATCGTCTTTTATTGTGACTTCTTTTTGGCCATGGATCTGGAAAGAGAATAAAGAATCTTTCAACACTGTTATCAGGAAAATTTGCAATCAATTCTCTTGCATCTTCTGTCCACATTAAAATATTTTTTATGTTCTGTATTTCTATGTTTGTCAGCAAGCGAGAAACCCCCTTTAAGTAGGGCTCACATCCTATAAATAATAGATCAGGTTCATTGAGCACCTGGTAAAGCATATTTTCACCGTTGCCAAAGCCTATTTCTACCCATATTCTTTTTTGTGAATTTACAATTTTCTCTATAGATTCCTTGCTGTTTTGAATAGAATATTTTTCCAATATTTCATCAACATCAGGTTTTAGCCTGGACCTTCTGGAGAACGATCTAATCCACTTGCTATTCTTAAATAGCATATTCTTGATACATATATAATTTTCTCACTATATTTTATATAGCTTAAACAATTCTCGAAATGAGTTAATGAAAAATTACTTGTCAATAATTGTTAATATTATATAATATATGAGTTCTAATAAAGTTTAAGTTAAAGGTATGAATAATAATAATCCAGTCGTAAATCTACCGGTTACTATCAGAAAGCTATCATCAAACAAATTTATAGAAGAGATATGTCAAGGCCAATTTGAGGATCAAGATAATACCTTGTTTGAAGATTCTTTTGTTAACAAAATTAAAGAAGGAGATGTGGTAGAAGGTGTAATTACAAGAATAAACCCTAACGACGTTGTGGTTGATATTGGTTTAAAATCTGACGGGAGAATTCTGATCAAGGAACTCGGTTGTAATGATGAGGTCATTATTGGCTCGAAAATCAGAGTTTATGTGGAAAGAATTGAAGATTATCATGGTAATGTTGTTCTTAGTCGTGAAAAAGCAATTAGGGACGAAAAATGGAATAAGTTGGAAGAAGATACAGTTACAAGGGCTGAAGTAAGCGGAGTTATTAAACGCTCAATTAAATGTGGCTTTATTGTTGATCTTGGTGACGGAATAAGCGCTTTTTTACCGCTGAGTCATGTGGATTTGAAGCAAGTAAAAGATGCGAAGCACCTTATTGAAACTGAACAAAAGTTCATCGTGCTTAAAATGGATAAGAAGCAGGGCAATATTGTAGTATCAAGAAAGCTGGTGTTAGAAAAATTGCACGCTGGTGAAAAAATTAAATTTTTAGAATCTTTAAATGAAGGCGATATAATAGAAGGGAAAATAAAAAGTATCACTCATTACGGTGTATTTGTCGGTATTCATGAATCAGATGTAGTGGGAGTTATAGATGGATTGTTACATATTACAGATATCTCTTGGAGTAGGGTAAGTCATCCGTCTGCAGTTTTTACTTGTGGTCAGACTATAAAAGTTAAAATTATAAAAATAGATAAGGAAAATGCTAAAATTTCCTTGGGTGTGAAGCAGCTAGAAGATAGCCCTTGGCAAGATGCAGAGTCAAAATATCCAGTTGATAGTGTGAATAAGGGTTATGTAACAAGCATAGAAGATTATGGATTATTTGTTGAGCTTAGACCTGGAATTGAAGGTTTAGTGCACTCGTCAGAAATAACTTGGGTTAAGAGTAATTTACCAGTTAGTAGTCTCGTAACAAGGGGACAAGAAGTATATGTAAAAATTCTCAGTATTGACATTGCTAAGAGTAGGATGAGTTTAAGCATGAAAAGGTGTGTAGACAACCCTTGGCAAGTATTTATCAATAAATATCCTCCTGGTTCTATTGTTTCTGGTGAAGTGAAGAATAATACCGGCTCATATGTATCTGTTGCTTTCGGTGATTCTGAAATAGATGAGAACGTAGAAGGGACAATATATGTGAAAGATTTTAGTTGGTCTAAAAATGGTTCAGATGAGATAAAGAAGTATAATGTAGGTGATAAAATAGAAGCAAAAGTAATAAGGGCTAACGTGAATCGGGCAAGAACTTATCTTGGAATAAAACAAATAGAGTATGATCCTCTTGAAGAACTGATAAAGAAAGTTAAGGTAGGTGATAAAATACAGGTTATTGTAGGTAAGAGAGAAGATAATGGACTAGTCGTTGAAGTTGAGAACGATGTAACCCTTCTAATAGATCAAGAGCATTTACCAGAGAATAAAAAATTCTCTATATCAGAAAAAATAGAAGTTGAAGTATTGGGTGTTGAAGAATATAACATAGCATTATCTGCTAAGTGATAAGGTTTACTTATTTTGGCTTCATATAAATGGCAACAAAGTCTGATATAATAGCGAGGGTAGCAAAAAGACATCCTTTTTTAGATAAGATTGTTATAGCAGCTATAGTTGATAGATTTTTTGGGATACTTTCAAGCACATTGAAACATCATAATAGAGTTGAAATTAGGGGGTTTGGTTCTTTTTCAGTTAGAAGTTATAACTTGAAAGAAACAAGCCATTTAATGTTACAGAAGTTTACAAAGAATCAATACTTTAAAACATATTTTCGTAGCAGTAAAAAATTATCTGATTTGATAAATGAATAAAAATTTATACCATAAATAAGATGAAAGTAGGGGTTTGAGTTTATACTGTACGATAGAAATTTTTAGCACCATATGCAAGTAGTAGAAATAGTTATACGTAATAACACATATAAAATATCTTGCGAAAGTGGGAAGGGGAATCATTTATTACGCCTTGCTAATAGTTTTGACAAGTTAGTTAGTTCTGTATCTCAAAAAACTGGAGGTAAGGGTTCGGATGCATTAAATTTCTTACTTGCAGCACTAATTCTTGAGGATAAAATTTTAGAATTAACAAAGCGATTAGATGAAGTAAATCAAGAGCGCGAAAAGTATAGAAACGAGAAAAGAATAGAATATACTGAGGTACTAGATAAGGTAAATAAGATTATCACTAATCTTGAGTGCATAAAGGATTAGCTTCAATAAAGCAAGCAATTAAATTGACTATCTGACTATTCAAGCCAGGAGGGAGGTTTGTCTTACGAGTTATGTAACAATATAATTCGTAATCATCAAGATCAACTATTTTTTCGTATTCGATTAGTTCGCTTAAGGAAAATTTATCAAGATATTTCAATGCGAAATGCCCTAAAAGTATATCGGTTTCTTTGCAACCCCTATGCCAGCTTCTATATATTAATTTTCTTCTGAGTAGTGAGGTATCTGTCATTACAATTAAACTTTTTTTAATTTAAAAGTTAAACTAAATACTTGTCAAGCGAGGCGCATTTTAATATACTTAACATTTTGTTAAGATCTAAATATACAGGTGGAATTAATTTCTAATCTTATCCATCAATTTAGCGATGGAATATATTATTTTTTATCATTTTCTTTAATAATTTCTGTCATAGTATTCGTGCATGAATATGGGCATTATGTTGTTGCCAAAGCATGCAAAGTTAAAGTTGAATCTTTTTCCATAGGTTTTGGTCCTGAAATTTTTGGTTTTAACGATAAGTCTGGAACTAGATGGAAATTAAGCGCTGTTCCATTGGGTGGTTATGTTAAAATGCTAGGAGATACTAATGCAGCGAGTGTCCCAGCTGATCAACAAGAATTAACGGAAGAAGAAAAATTGTATTCATTTCATACAAAACCGCGTCATAAAAAAGCAGCAGTAGTTTTTGCAGGGCCTTTTGCAAACATGGTATTTGCTGTTATAGCTTTTACAATATTCTTTAGCATAGCAGGTTATTATCGCACTCCACCGGTGATTGAAAATGTAATCGAAGGTAGTGCAGCTAAGCAAGCTGGTTTGTTGCCAGGTGACACTATTACACAAATCAATGAGCATAAAATAAAATACTTTGAAGATATTTCACGTGTGATAATGTCGAATCCTAAAACAAGAATGGAGATTGAGTATAGCAGAAATAATGAGAAGCACAGGACCAGTTTAACTCCATTAATAATCAAGGACAAAGACGTTTTTGGCAAAACAATAGAAAGAGAAACTATAGGGATTATTTCAGTCAATACATTAAAGCAGTCGTCTTTTCTTGGGGCTGTGAGCTTATCAGTAAGTGAAACTTACCACACTATGTGCTTAACGATCAAAGCTCTCTTTCACATTATTGTTGGTAAAAGGAGTATCAATGAAATAGGTGGACCAATAAAAATCGCAAAATATTCAGGACAATCAGCTAAAAAGGGATTTATTATGGTTCTATATTTTATGGCAATCATTTCAGCTAATTTAGCTGCAATTAACTTGCTGCCAATACCACTGCTAGATGGTGGGCATTTATTTCATTATATCATAGAAGCGGTTATACGTAGGGATTTAAGCTTGAAATGTCAAAAATATGCAGCTATTTTTGGTGCTTTAGTGTTGTTTTTGCTTATGGCAACTGGAATGTCAAATGATATTAGGGATCTTTTTTGAAATAAAATATGAAAAAGCTATTTTATATACTGGTAGTGGTTTTTATTTCTTTTCCTGCCCTGCTTGTTGCTTTAGGAACTGCGGAAAAAGTGCAGGTGAAAGATGTCAAATGTATTGGTAATGAGAGGGTAAGCAACCAGACAATAGGGTTCTATATAAAACTAAAATCTGGTGATTATATAAACGACGATGATATAGACTCAATTATAAAAGATCTATATAAAACAAAGTTATTTGCTAGTGTTAATGCTTACATAGATGATAAAAAAAATTTGGTAATAAAAATTCAAGAAAATCCACTAATTAACAAGATAATATTAAAGGGTAATAAGTTATTTAATAGCAAAGAGTTACTAAATAATGTGATTCAGTCAAAATCGCTAACTATTTTCACTGAAACAAAATTGCAAAACGATTTAATGAATTTAATCACTACTTATAGAAATAACGGTAAGGTTGGCGTTAAAATTGAATATGAGTTGGAGAAGCTCGATAGTAATAGGGTCAATCTAATTTTCAAAATAAAAGAAGGCAAAACCTCTAAAATTAAGGATATAAGATTTATAGGCAATAAAAACTTTTCTGAAAATGAGCTAGAGCAAGTTATTAAAAGACATAGTAATGACATATTTAGTAAGTTATTTAGAGCCATTTTTAAAGGCGAAAATCATTATTCACCGCAATATCTATTGATTAACACAGAATTGCTCGATCGTTTTTATTCGTCTAAGGGATATATTCAAAATAATATTCAACCAATTGTTGAGGTTGATAATAACAATCAAACAGAGTTAACTTTTTTGATTGACGAAGGACAGCAGTATTTGTTTGGAAATAATGAGGTTAATATTGAAACTGAAATTCAGGATTTGAGCCTAAAAGAAGAAATATTGGATTTTATAACAGAGGAAAACGATAAGATATTTAATAGAGTTAAAATTAATAATACAGTAGAAAAAATAAACAAATATTTAAATGAAAAAGGATATATATTTGCAAAAGTTAATCCAGAGTATGCACAACGTGACAACGTTGTAGATGTAACCTACAGAGTGCTGCCGGGTAAAAAGATTTATATAAATCAAATTACAATTGATGGTAACGATCGCACTTTAGATAAAGTGATCAGAAGTAAGCTAAGTGTAGCAGAAGGTGATGCGTACAATATATCTGAGATTCAAAAGTCACGTAAAAAACTAATGAGTAGTGATTTTTTTGAAACAGTGAAAGTAAATAGTTACGCAGTTAATGACAATACAGTAAATCTTGACTTAAATGTTAAAGAAAAAAACACTACTTCGTTGTATTTGGGAGGCGGTGTGTCTCTTCCTGGTGGAGCATTGATTAAAATTGACCTCAAAGACCGTAATTTATTTGGTACTGGAAAAGAGCTCTCTTTTGCTCTTGAAAAAAGTCAATACGTATTTTCTACTGATTTAGAGTTTGTTGAAAATAATTTTAATGATTCTGATACGTCACTAGGTGTAGACGTATTTTACGAAAAACAAGATAAGCCAAACACTACTTTTGATAGTTGCGATATGGGATTTTTTACAAAGTTATCATATAAAGTCACAGAGAACTTAACTAATTCCCTTCGCTATTCTTATAAGTATAATCATATACACATGGATAATAAGGGTGGACAAGACACCGATATCTCTGAAATAATACTGGACCGAAAAGGTGAACATCAGATTTCATCAGTGGGATACACGTTGGCACATAATAAACTGGATAACCTCTATACTCCAAAAGAAGGGTATTTACTGAGCTTAAGTCAGGATATTTCAGGATTGGGAGGAAACGTGAATTTCCTAAAATCTGAATTCTTATCTTTTTATACGCACCCTATATTAAGCAAAATTGACGATGATATAACTCTACGCTTTAAGATGGCGGCAGGTCATATTTTTTCTTATACTGATGAAAATCTAAACATTGGCCAGCACTTTTTTAAAGGGGGTAATGAGATTAGAGGGTTTGACCTTTCCGGTATTGGACCAAGAGCAGAAGACAAAAATAAAAGCTCATTAGGAGGCAAAACTTATTTTAATCTAACACAGCAAGTGGATTTTCCTCTACCAAAACTATATGACTATGCTGGTATCAAAGGCTCACTATTTGTTGACTATGCGACACTTTTTGGCTTAGATGATAAAAATAAGAAGTATGAAGGGAAATACTATGATAGCAAGCTTGTGAGAGTGTCACCAGGTTTTGGCTTTTCAATGCTTTCTCCTTTTGGTAGACTTAGATTGGATTTCGGGTTTCCTTTAGTAAAGGAATCTTATGATATAATACCATCACCAAATGTTAAATTTTCTATTGAAGCGGGGATTTGAATGAAATATATACAGTTATTTATATCAGTTATTGCCTTAATTATTTCCTTATTTGTGGGGTATAAGTTTGTAGGATATCAACCTCAGAACACAAAGGCTGCCATTATTGATAGTGATAAAGTTATCAATGAATCTCTTGCTCTGCAAAACATACAACAACAAATAAAGGAGCAGAATTCTAGATTACAACAAGAATTTGAAAGTGAGTTAGAAAAACTTAAGCCATCAAAAGAAGAATTTGAACTTTTGTCAGAAGAAGCAAAAAAAGAAAAGACAGAACAGTTTAATAAGCACACTGTAAATACTAGAGATAATTACGCTAAAAAAATGTTACATTTAGAAGAAAGCTATAGAGACGCAGTAGAGAGTGTTTTTAACAAGATAAAAGAAGTCGCTAAAAAAACGGCAGAAAAAAACAACATAGATTTGGTACTATTTATTTCAAAAAAGAACCAAGTTTTATACTCCATGGATGAAGTTGATTTATCAGATGTGGTATTAAACAATATAAACAAGAAAATACCTGAATTTGCTTTGAAAGGCATTGAGTAGGCTTATGCAATTTAATATCAGTGATATTATAAAAATATTACCACATTCTTATCCGTTTCTCTTAGTAGATAGAGTTATAGAGTGTGATCCTGGTAAAAGTATAAAAGCAATCAAAAATGTGACTTTCAATGAGCCATTTTTTATTGGCCACTTCCCTGGTCATCCGATAATGCCAGGAGTCTTGATAATTGAATCTCTAGCTCAGGCATCTGCTATATGTGTTCTAGGTAAAGAAACAATAGAAAATAAAGTTGTTTACTTGAGATCCATTGAAAATGCAAAATTCAGAAAGCCAGTTACTCCAGGGGACACATTGATTCTTCAAGCTAACATTCAAAGTGTGTGTTTAGGTGTACACAAATTTAGGTGTATTGCATCTGTTAGCGAAGAAAAAGTTGCAGAAGCAACAATCTCAGCAGTATTGCAAAATAAATAAAATCTTCATCTGTAAGAAACAGCATGTACACTGTATAGTATAGCAATGAAGCTGAATTTCAAAATCTCATTTTCGAATCTATATACTCGCAATGGATTAATAAAATTAGATGAGACATTTTTGAATTATATCAAATCATGTGATGAGAGCTTGTTTTGTTCATTAATTGAAGCAAGAGAAAAAGCAGCTTCTTCTTCGATGTCATCCCAGTGTCACCCCCCGTCATCCCAGTGCTTGACACTGGGATCTAGAAAACAAGAAGGACGGTCAGCTACTTGGATGACAGATAGTCAGTTAATAGTAGACCTCTCATATTTACTTGATGAATTTATTGCAAAACTTTTCAATGTTGAAAAAGAAATAGAGGAGCTAAAGAAAAAGCACAACGACTTTGCTGTAATATATAAATGCAAAAGGTTATTTGTCCAACGCTATGCATTGAAGAAATACACTAATGTGGCGAATATAGATATTACTAACAAACTAAGTCATTTTCTCACTTTGCCAACAACAGAAAAAAATTTTGCTGAGCAGGTGATGCATTGGTTTGAAGATAAAGAAAATCACAAAGAAGAAATAGAACTTGCAGCACAATATGCAGTGTGGAGAGTAAAAAATAAACAGAGTATATTATTCAGTATTCATAAAAAAATCGACCACGAAAACCTCATACCATTTTCTAAAAAAGAAGTGGACAAAGTTGAAGTGCTGTATTCAAATGAAGTAAAAAGACGATACGGTTTTGATCTAACAAGCAAAAAGGTGAGTTTGAATAAAGCACTAGATAATGCTCACTACTGCATATTTTGTCATAAGCAAAGTAAGGACAGCTGCTCAAAGGGGCTAATTAATAACGACAATACTTTTAAACAATCTCCACTAAAAGTTGAACTGCACGGCTGCCCACTAGAGCAGAAAATATCAGAAATGAATCTGGTGAAAAGCGAAGGGTACAGCATAGCAAGTCTTGCAATTGTGATGATAGATAACCCATTATGCGCAGCCACTGGGCACAGAATATGCAATGACTGCATGAATTCGTGCATATATCAAAAACAAGAACCCGTAAATGTGCCAGCAATTGAAACAAGGATTCTGGATGATGTGCTCAGTTTACCGTACGGATTTGAAATATATTCTCTGCTCAGCCGTTGGAATCCTTTAAATTTTCAGCGTTCATTGCCAAGAGGAAACACTGGAAAAAACGTTCTAGTTGTAGGCCTTGGTCCTGCTGGTTTTAATTTAGCTCATCATTTGTTGAATGATGGGCATAACGTTATTGCCATTGATGGACTAAAAATTGAGCCTTTGATCGATAATTTCCAGCTAATTAAAGATTTCAAACACGAAAAATTGAGTGAACGCATGGCAGGAGGGTTTGGTGGGGTGGCAGAATATGGTATTACTTCTCGGTGGGATAAGAATTACTTAAAGATTATTAGATTACTGCTGGAAAGACGTGAGAATTTCGTACTTTATGGAGGCATTCGTTTTGGTGGCACGATTAATGCTGATGACGCGTTCAACTTGGGTTTTGATCACATCGCCCTAGCACTTGGCTCTGGTAAGCCACGAATGATCAAAATAAAAAACATACTAGCTCGTGGAGTACGCATGGCATCTGATTTTCTGATGTCGTTACAACTGACTGGCGCTCTTAAATTCGATTCTATAGCAAATCTGCAAGTTCGTATGCCGATAGTTGTCATAGGTGCGGGGCTTACTGCGATTGACACTGCCACTGAAGCTTTAGCGTATTATCCAATTCAAGTAGAAAAATTTCTTCTTCGTTATGAGATATTAGTTGATAAGTATGGAAAGGACTGTGTTGAAAAAGATTGGACAGAAGAAGAGCGCGAAATTGCGAATGAGTTTATATCGCACGCACAATTGATCCGAGAAAAGCAAAAGTTAGCAAAAAAAGAGAATAGAGAAATAAAAATATTAGAGTTAATGCAGAGCCTCGGGGGAGTGAAAGTTATATATAGAAAAGAGCTAAAAGATTCACCAAGTTATCGATTAAATAGCGAAGAGGTGCAAAACGCATTATCAGAAGGGATTTACTTTATTGAAAACTTAGAGCCAGTTGAAGTTGTGACGGGTAAATATAACCATGCTGAATTAATAAAACTGATAGACACAAAATCCGGCGAAATCAAACGTATAAAAGCACGTTCTATTTTTATAGCAGCAGGTACTGAGCCAAATACAGTTATTGCAACAGAAGATAAAAAGCATTTTAAATTAAGTAATGGGTATTTTACTCAATTGAATTCATTGGGAAAAGAAATAGATCCAATATTTTCTCCAAAAATGCAAAATAAAGATAGAATATTAGTGTATAAGCAAGGCAATAAAACAATCAGCTTTTTTGGTGATCTTCATCCTTCGTATAGCGGCAGCGTTGTGAAAGCTATGGCAAGTGCTAAGAACGGCTACCCTATTATTTCCCAGCTTTTGAATAGAGTTAATAGCTTCGTTTCTGTCATTCCAGTGTGTGATGTTGTGGGCCAGAAAAAAAATGCGTGGCCAAGTGTTGAAGACCTGGCTAATAAAGAATTATTTAATAGAATCAAAGAGCAATTCACTGCAAAGGTTATAAAAGTTCAATATTTAACAGACAAAGTTGTGGAAATAGTGATCAAAGCACCACTTGCGGCAAAGAATTTTAAGCCTGGGCAATTCTTTAGATTGCAAAATTTTGAAACCAATGGCAGAAAAGCCAATAATACAAACCTTGCTATGGAAGGTATAGCCGTAACCGGCACTGAAGTAGACAAAAAAAAAGGAATTATTTCCACTATTGTGCTGGAAATCGGCGGCTCCACTAATTTATGCAGACACTTAAGAGAAGGCGAGCAAATAATTCTTATGGGCCCAACTGGCAGACCTACTGAGGTTTACTAAGTCTCAATATTAAAGTGATGTCAAATTTTATTTCAAAAAGTAAATAATTTACTAACGCTCGTGCACAAATTAAAAATAAATTATGCACGAGTGTAGCGTTATGAATTAGGAGTGCTATATTAAAGCTTACCTCACTATTAAAGCTATCGGTCAGATTAGATTAAAAACCTAATCTGACCGGTTTCTCTATAACCCTCTAAACTCTGATATAATTATATGATAATTAGTTTAATTAGTGGTTAATATGCAAATTGATTTTATTCATATATTGAGATAGCATAAACCATATTGGTTTTAATTATTGTGCAACTTTATAAATCGTCACTGTTACTTCTACTGACTGTATTAATAGTTATAGTCCTAAAATTACCTGAAAATTTGAGCATTGCAGTAAATTGGTCTCTCCCAATTCTAGATTTTGATTTATCTTTTCGTACCATACTAATATCTTTTTTATCAGTTGCATTTTTAGCTGTTCTACCAGCACAAAATTTGACTTTTTCAGAGATGCTATCTTTTGCTGCTTACACTATTAGTTCACTTTATGCAGTTTTATCTGAACATATGATATTGGTTATAATATTCTGTGAATTAATGACCATCAGTGCATTTTTTATTATCGCAGCTAGCTGTAGAGATAGTGGACCTGCAATAAGGTACGCTTGTGTACACTTTTTCGTTGGAGTTATATTAATAGCAGGATTGGCACTTCAAAGCACTAACCTGATAATTTTGGGTTTATTGATAAACTGCGCTTGTTTTCCTTTTTCATTTTGGGTTGTTGATGCATATCCTGCTGCATCGCTACATGGCACCACATATCTCTCTTTATTTACCACTAAAGTCTCTTTTTTAGTGATGCTTTTACACACTTATAACCTATGGCAAGATTGTACTGAAATATTAGCGCTTGTAGGCACCATCACTGCAATTTACAGCATTATATTTGCTTCTCTCGAGCAAAATATTCGTAGATTTTTATGCTATAACGTTGTAGGACAAATGGGCTTGCTGATTATTGCAGGAGGTTTACTCAGCCCTTCGGAAAAGGCAATACCAATTTTGATACTGCATATAATCTTCTCTCTTGTTTATCAATCATTATTGTTTGTAGTCAGCAATTCGATTATTTCACGAACAAAAACAATTAGTTTTAATGGAGTAGGCAAACTGATGTCAGTGGAAGGCATGTGTGCTATAATCGCAATACTTACAATGGCTGCATTTCCTGGAACCGCTGGATTTATTAGCAAATCATACATTACAGCCGAGATTGAAGCAAGTGGTGCTAATTTAGAAGTGTATAAAAACTTATACAAGATTCTAAATTTACTGCTTTATTTAAGCGTGGGGCTCAAGTTTCTTTACTACATATTTATTGCAAAAAGTAAGTCAAAACCTTTAGCAGAGAGGGGAGGCAAAATGACTATGATTATTTTAGCATTTATATGCGTAATTGCTGGCAACCCTTACTTACCTATTTACAATAAACCTTCGATTTTCGATTTTGTGTACAACACAAAAAATATTTTGTCGCAATTTAATTTGTTATTATGTACCACTTTATTGTTCATTCTTTTACGCAAGTTATTTTACCCGAGAATAAATTTTAAAATGGATGTTGATTGGATTTTTAGAGCTTTCATACCCTATATTATCTTGCTGTTCAATCAATTGGTCTTTAAAGTGAGAGAAATGTCTGCCAACGTACTGCAAAACTTGACTAATTCACTTACTAGTTTATACTTTGATAATATTACTAAACTTAAGGAAGTGCTGGGTTATAACTCAGTGAGTTTTGTTTCAGCTTCTTCTCTCTTTTTAATGAGTATTCTACTAATGCTATTATGTTTAAGTCGTTAACCGAAAGTTTAAATTCTGTATTTAGTAAACTAAGAGGAAAGTCGATCATTTCTGAAGATGATTTTAATCTTG
This sequence comes from Wolbachia endosymbiont (group A) of Cephus spinipes, assembly GCF_964026895.1. Taxonomy (NCBI): domain Bacteria; kingdom Pseudomonadati; phylum Pseudomonadota; class Alphaproteobacteria; order Rickettsiales; family Anaplasmataceae; genus Wolbachia; species Wolbachia endosymbiont (group A) of Cephus spinipes. Next base: position 53,498 of record NZ_OZ034713.1, read on the forward strand.
CCATGCGTGAAATACGCATAGCCTTAATTGAAGCTGACGTTTCACTTGAAGTTGCAAAAAAATTCATCAATGACATTAAAGATAAAGTGATTGGGGAAAAAGTCATAAAAAGTGTTTCTCCAGCACAAATGATAATTAAAATTGTGCAGGATAATTTAGTTGCAGTTCTCGGATCAGAGAAAAGTGACTTAAATCTAGCAGTTAAACCCCCTGCTGTGATTATGATGGTGGGCTTACAAGGTGCAGGTAAAACAACCACCTCAGGAAAGCTTGCTTTAAAGCTAAAAAAGCAAAAGAAAAAAGTGATGCTTGCCTCTTTAGACATTTATAGGCCGGCTGCCCAAAAACAACTTGAAGTGCTAGGTAAACAAATAGATGTGCAAACTTTACCTGTAGTAATAGACGAGAAGCCCATTACAATTACAAAAAGGGCACTAGCAACAGCAAAGAACGATAATTGTGATGTATTAATACTAGATACCGCAGGCAGGCTTCATATTGACAATAATATGATGAATGAGTTGAAAGCCGTAAAGGAAATAGCTTCACCTGCAGAAGTTATTTTAGTAGCCGACGCAATGATAGGCCAGGATGCGGTCAACATTGCCAAATCATTCAATGAGGTAATAGGTGTAACCGGCATTATTCTTACCCGTGTTGATGGTGATGCACGTGGTGGTGCTGCTCTTTCTATGAAAATGATCGCCGATTGTCCAATTAAATTTATTGCTTGTGGTGAAAAATTAAGTGGCCTCGATGATTTTTATCCAGATAGAATTGCAAAAAGAATACTTAGCATGGGTGATGTTGTCTCATTGGTTGAAAAAGCTGCTGAGATTGTTGGTCAGGAAGAAATTGATAAGTTACAAAAGAAAGTGAAAAAAGGTAAATTCGACCTAAACGACCTAGTGGGAATGTTAAAAACTCTGAGTAAAATGGATGGCATTAGCAACATAATGAAATTCATTCCTAGTTCATTTACAAAAAAGCTAAGTAGCAGTGTGCCAGATGACAATAAAGTGAAAAAATATATAGCCATCATAAACTCAATGACTGAAAAAGAAAGGCAAAATCCAGATATTTTAAATGGCAAAAGAAGACTTAGAATTTCTAAGGGGTCCGGAACAACTGTAACTGACATTAATCTTCTAATTAAGCAGTATAATCAAATGAGCTCTATGGTAAATAAGTTCAGTAAAGTTGACCATAGTAAACTCAAAGAATCTGATTTGATGGATATGCTAAGCAGAAAGTAAGTCAGCAGGTAGTGGAATGAGACAAATCATCAGTAAACCTTTAGCTATATCAAAAGCGGCTTAGGTCTCGCAAAAAAATTTACAGCTTCTTGCTAGCCAAGAAATTTATTATTAATTTTAAGAAATACTATAGCTGACCCAAGCAACACGTCATACCGCGATTCATTTCATAACTGTACGAACATTGTAGTGTGGGCCACCAGTGGGGTGTCATCCGAGTAGCTTGACTACTTGGATCCAGAAAAAAGAATGGTGTCATGAAAGTAGCCTCCTTCTCCTGTCATCCCAGCGCCCAGAGGTGTCATCCTTTTTTTTGGATTCCAGACTGGAATGACAGCAGTCCTACGTCATGCCACCGCGAACCGTCATACCGCGATTCATTCGCGGTATCTCTAGATCCCGCTAACAAGTAGCGGGATGACGAGGTCAGGGTGTCATGAAAGTAGCTGACACTGGTTTCCATCCAAGACAGCAGTAGCCCCTTCGGTGTCATTCCAGTGCCCAGACACTGGTTTCTATCCAAAAGGGTGTCATCCCAGTGCCCAGACACTGGGATCCAGGAAAGTTTGCTTGTGGGCAAGCAAACTAGCACAGAAAGTGGTTACAACATTTTCGATGAGATTGCAGAAAGGCTGGATTCCAGTGCCAAGCACTGGAATGACAGCAGTCCTACGTCATACCGCGATTCATTCGCGGTATCTCTAGATCCCGCTAACAAGCAGCGGGATGACGAGCTTATCGTCACGCCGCCACGAACCGTCATACCGCCGCGGCGCTAACAAGAGATCCCGCTAACAAGCAGCGGGATGACGGTTGTCGTTTAGCTACAAACATTAAGAAATTTACCAAATGAAAAAAAAGGCAAAAGAAGCCCCGTAGTGCGAGTTTTGACTCTCTATTACTGTAAGTGGCGCTGTAATAATGTGCTAACGCTTAAAATAAGCGCGATTTGGCTGAATGTAGAAAAATTTTAAAAGACATGCAGCCGCTATAATTTTATGTAATCCGCCAAAAAATACCCTGAGTTTTTACTGAATTTTGTCATTGAGCCTGCAGGTCAAAAACAAGTTTTGAGTCATAAATACCCTTAACACTATAATAAGGGGGCTGGCGGAGTTTGTCAAGCAAGTTTTTTCGTTTCTATTGTAATGACAGTTATGGCCTGTGCAAGAAATCTATTGATTTACAGCAGGTTCTTTGTTACAGTTCGTAGTTATGCAAAGAAACTTAAAGCCTCATGAGTTTATTTACAGCCAGTGGTTTACATAATTTGGAGCTGTATAGCTGAGTATTGTATATGATAATATTAATAACAAACGATGATGGTTTTGGAAGTGAAGGAATAAAATTACTCAAAGAGATTGCACGGAATTTTGCGTCAGAAATATGGATAGTGGCACCAGATACTGATAGAAGCGGGGCTGCAAGATCTCTTGATTATCCAGTGAAACAATCTATTGGAATAAACCAACATAGTGAAAGGGAATTTAGTGTGTCTGGTACTCCTGCAGATTGTGTCATTATTGCGCTAAATAAAGTTATGAATAAAAAACCAGACTTAATATTGTCCGGAGTAAATATTGGATCAAATGTTGGGGACGATATTTGTTATTCAGGAACAATTGGTGCTGTAATGGAAGGTGCTGCAAGGTCTATACCTTCTATTGCACTGAGCCAAGTTTATCATGATAAAATAGACTGGCACAATACAAAGGTTTTTGCACCAAAGGTTATTGCCAAGCTAGTTAAGGTTGGTTGGCCTAAAAACATAGTGATGAGTGTAAATTTTCCTGCTACGGAAAAAGTAAAAGGAGTAGAATTTGCTGAACAAGGTGAATATAACATTGATGGGGATTTAATTTTTACTGAAAATTCGAATGGCTCTTTTAGCTTAAATTGGTCTCGAGAGCACTCAGGCAGTGGTAGTATAAATAAAATAAAAGAAGGATTTATTACTATCACACCAGTAAAATTAGATTTTACAGATTATGATACATTGAATGCTATGAAAAATTCTTGTGCAGACGAATTTTCTTCTATAGCTGACTGAGAAAAACATTTGCATTGCTCCTAATTAGATGTTTTCTATTGTGTTATCGCGAGCAATTATTTTTTCTTCACCTGTATCCATATTTTTTACTTTAACAGTATTGTTGTTTAACTCATCATTCCCAAAGATCAATACAATTTTAGCATTTGCTTGACTTGCTTTCTTCATGCGATTTTTAACTGTTCCACTGTGTTCGTAACTTACATATAAACTATTTCTGCGCAATTCATTTGCAAGTGTTAAAGCATGTTTTTCAGCCTCTCTACCGATTGGAATTAGGTAAATAGGTCGCTCTTCTTTCGGAGAATAATTGATTAACTCCATTATGCGCTCAATACCCCCTGCAAATCCTATTGCTGGAGTGTGTTTTCCACCTACTGAAGATACTAAATTATCGTATCTTCCACCGGCAAAAACTGCCCCTTGTGCACCTAAATCCTCTGTAACAAACTCAAACACTGTGTGGCAATAATAATCCAAACCTCGAACTAGTTTATTGTTTACGGTATAAGGTATATCAAGAATTGTTAATCCATTTAGTATTTGTTCAAAGAAATCTGAGGACTCTTTCGTATAATAATTGCTGATTTTAGGCGCATCAGAGATTATTAATCTATCTTTCTCATCCTTAGAATCTAGTATTCTGAGTGGATTTTTGATCAACCTATTTTTGCTATCTTCTGATAGATCATTTTGATACTTTGTAAAGTATAAGATCAAAGCTTCTCTATACTTAGTTATTGTCTCACCATCACCTAAAGAGTTGATTTCCAGCTTTACATTTTTATTGATGCCAAATTCAGTTAGTAAGTGCTGAGCGAGTGATATCAATTCAACATCGGCTTTTGGATCTTCTATGCCAAAAACCTCAAAATTTATCTGATGAAATTGCCTTTGTCTTCCCTTTTGCGGTCTTTCATAGCGAAATGCAGGCCCTGTTGAAAATAATTTTATCGGCGTTTGCAGTTTTTTTTCAATTAATAGCCTGACAATCGCTGCAGTGAACTCAGGACGTAAAGTTATGCTCTTTCCCCCTTTATCATTGAAGCTATACATCTCTTTAGTGATGATATCTGAGCTATCACCTAAAGTTTTTGTAAAAACCTCCGTGTACTCAAATATTGGAGTTTGGGCGGGCAAAAAGCCGTATAGACTTGAGATTCTATTTGCTGTTTGCTGAATGTATTTAAACTTATACCACTCATCAAATAGAAGGTCTTTCGTTCCTCTAACTGTTTGATTAGTCATAGTGTGGTCTCTATACCTGCAACCTCTGGTATGTGGTAGCTCAGCATATTCTGCACTCCTTGCTTTAAAGTAATTGCAGCACTTGGGCATCCAGAGCAAGCTCCTTGTAATTCAACATAAACTATTCCATCTTTATAGCCACGAAATTTGATATCGCCACCATCTTGAGCAACTGCAGGTTTGATATAACTTTCCATCAATTCTTTTATTCTATTTACAATTTCTATATCACTTTCATCAAAAAATTCCTCATTTGGTATGTTATTATCATTCACTCCTTCTTTATTTAGCGCTTTTCCACCTGAAGTAAAGTGATCCATGATTGTAGTTAAAATTTCTACTTTTAATGTATCCCAATTAATTTCACCCAATTTTGTTACTGAAATAAAATCATGACCAAAAAACACTCTTACCACATGTTCTATTTGAAAAAGATTTGCTGCTAGTTTAGAATTTTTTATCTCATTTGCATTTGAAAAATCAGCCGTTTCTCCTTCGTTTAGAATTGCAAATCCAGGGAGAAATTTCAGTGTGTTTGGATTAGGTGTTTCTTCAATCTGAATGAACATGTTATTTACCATGACGATTATAATTGTTACTATTTAATCATAAAATGATAAAAAAATATACATGTCATTCATCTTTTTCCTTTTTTTGATATTCATAGTAGTTACATTTGTCTTGCCTAGCGTTGTTATATTTTTTCTTTTCCTGACAAAAAAAAATAATATGAGTTTCATGATGAACTCTATATTGAGTAAGTTTTTGAACGAATTTAGTAGCAGTAGAAGTTATACTGAAAATTACACTGGTGATAACATGTCCAAGGATGAAGCATTAAAGATACTGGGGCTGAATCCTGAGGCAAGTCAAAATGAAATCAATAAAGCATATCAAAATTTAATGAAATTAGTTCACCCAGATAAGGGAGGCTCGGAATATTTTGCGCAAAAGCTAAATGCGGCACGTGATAAATTGTTAAAAAAGTGATCTTAAAAAAAGTTTTCGTTTAACGAATTTCTTCCTTTGCTTTTTCTAAATACTCCAATATTGCTTCATGTAGTGCAGTCCATGTTATCTGTTCTTCCAGGGAAGGTATAAATTCTTGTCTCCAAGCATTCTTAAACTCCTGAAACCACTGTTTTTCAAAACCCTGAAATTCTAAAGAAATATCTACTTTAAAGCTATCAATTAAACTGGAAACTTCTGCAGCTTTAGAGCTATCTAGTGATTTTAAAGATAACACTCCACTCTTTAAAATCTCTAACTCTTCCAATACATTAAGCTTAAATGGTTTATAGAGTGAAGACCATATGCGATATCTTAAATAAGAATCATAGTATAACTTAATTTTGTACATTAAAGTGGTAGATGCATCAGGAGAAATGTTATTCTCATATTGTGCAAGAGAAGATAATAAATTCTCATAATCTACTTTGCTTAAACATGGTTGTAGAGTCGATTTAATTTTTTCACTAAAGGTTAGATAACTAGAAGAAATGCCATGACTATATTCACTAAAGAATTCAGGAAATATATCTGCTTGTTCTAGTTTAAGAGGTAGATCTTTTCTAATTTCTCTTGGTAAATTATGTATTGAAAACTGATAAATAACCCATACAAAATTCTCATCAAACTCATCTGAGTAATCAGCATTATTATCAGGAAAAATTACATTACCTTTCTTATCATTCCAAGGTTCTATCTTATAGAAAAATCTGTTCAGCCTTTGTTTTAATTTCAAAATACCTTCATTTCTATCACCTGCTTTATACAATGTTTTGCCCATTTTGTGTTTAGCATCTTTAGGGTTTATTCTGTCACTTATGTGCAATCCAATTTCATTTTTCTCTAATAACTCCCAATCAAACAATTTGTGTGGATCTGGTTTACGCATTGTATAGCCAAGCTCTGGATCATACACTATAGTTCCTATTTCAGAATGACTAAATATCATATCCCTTTTAATTTTAAAACGCTCCATAAGGTATAAAATCAGCTCTTTAACAGATCTCATTTGCTCTTCCGGAAAAGGCTCAAGTCCTGTGTTTACAATTTCAATACCTACAGAATAGTTGTTAAGCTTCCGTAACTCTTCAAGCTTACTATCTACCTTAACTCTTGCATAACTAATACCAGCATGCCATGCTTCTTTCTCTAATGGAACCATTAAGGTGATGCTGCCATCCCTATCGACAATAAAATGAACTGACAATCCTCTAGCATTCAGCGTATCTTTTGTACCTTTTAGTGTTGATGTTTCAGTATGGTGAACTATAACCATTAACACTTTTTTACCTGCCCTATCACCATAATTTAAAGCTGAAGCTGGATCTAAAAATAACAAATCCTGATCTTTCAATAATGGTAATTTTTCTTGTAAATCTTGAAAATCATTCTCGATATTGCTTGAACTGGATACTTGCCCAGATATGAGAAATGCTGAGACAGTAATCAGTAAAACTAATAAATATTTGTTGACTTTAGATAGTTGGATTTTCATACCATCTTCATAAACACTTTGTAGATAATTTTTCATTATATAGTTAGAATAGGGTTGTTGAATAAATTTACAAGACAAAATCATACTAGTCTGGTAGTAGTAACATGTTCAGAGATGGAGCATTTAAAGTGCTAGGAATAGATTCTGGAGCGAACCAAAATGAAATCAATAAAGCAATCAAAATTTAATGAAATTAGTTCACCCAGATAAAGGAGGCTCGGAATATTTTGCACAAAAATTAAACGCAGCACGTGACAGGTTGCTGAAGAGGTAATTAATATTGCTTTAAAGTTTTTATTTGTGCGTAAAGGATAAGTTGCTACAATAAAAAAATAAGATAAAAGTAGCAATGGACATGTGTTCAGAAAGGTTTAAGTTATGCAGGAAGATAACAAAAAAGAAACAATAAAAGAAGAAAAAGGCATATTAGGATGGATAGAATATAGATTGCCTATATTTTCTTTTCTAAGACACACTGCTTCTTACCAAGTGCCAAAAAACTTAAATTATGCTTGGAACTTTGGCTCTTTGGCTGGTATAGCGCTGATTTTACAAATAATAACAGGTATATTTCTTGCTATGCACTACACTCCGCATGTTGATTATGCGTTTAATAGTGTAGAGCGCATAATGCGGGATGTGAATTACGGGTGGTTAATACGCTACACTCACGCTGTTGGAGCATCGCTCTTCTTTATGGTAGTCTATGTTCATATAATGCGTGGATTATATTACGGATCTTATAAAAGACCGAGAGAGATGGTGTGGTTTATTGGAATATTTATATTTTTTGCAATGATGGCAACTGCCTTTATGGGATATGTATTGCCTTGGGGACAAATGAGTTTCTGGGGTGCAACAGTTATAACCAACTTATTTTCTGCTATACCTTTAATTGGCAATAAAATAGTTATATGGTTATGGGGTGGTTTTTCAGTGGATAACCCAACACTTAACCGTTTTTTCGCTCTGCATTATCTTCTGCCTTTTGTTATTATTGCTTTAGCTATGCTTCATGTGATAGCTCTGCATAGGTTTGGCTCTGGTAACCCAAGTGGAGTGGAGGTAAAATCAGATAAGGATACCATCCCTCTCTATCCTTATTATATAGTCAAGGATTGCATAACTTTTGGTCTGTTTTTTGTAGTTTTGTTCGCATTTGTTTTCTATGCTCCCAATTATCTTGGGCATCCAGACAATTATATAGAAGCTGATTCTATGGTCACTCCGGTACATATAGTGCCAGAGTGGTATTTTTTACCTTTTTATGCAATGCTACGTTCAATTCCAGATAAACTTACTGGTGTGCTTACCATGTTTGCGTCTATTTTAGTGTGGTTTTTGTTACCTTGGCTTGATAAATCAAAAGTTAAAAGTGGTGCTTATCGCCCGGTGTTTAAGAAATTTTTTTGGGTTTTTGCAATAAATTTTGTACTTCTTGCCTGGCTTGGAGGACAAGAGGTAAAAGAGCCTTACATCACTATGAGTAGGCTATCTACTCTTTATTACTTTGCATACTTTGTGATAGTTTTACCACTGCTTAGTAAGTATGAAAAGCCAAAAGAACCACCAAAAACCTTAAGTGATTCTGTGCCGGAGATGAGGTGATGTCAATTCAAAGCAGATCTCTTACAAAATTCTCTGTCATCCCAGAGCTCTCTTCTGTCATCCCAGAGCCCTCTTTTGTCATCCCAGTACTTGACACTGGGATCCAGAAAAAAAATAAATGGATTCCAGCATCATGTACACAATTGTATGAACGTTGTATACAACACACAGTGTCATTCCACTATCTTCCGTTGTCATCCCAGTGCTTGACACTGGGATCCAGGTATAAAAATACTTACAAATCATGCAATGGACAACAGATTCTAGGAGTGCATGATAACCATAATGTCAGTGATGAAATAAGCTGGATTCCAGTGTCAGCTACTTGCATGACATCAATTCGAAATTTACTAAAACAGTGGTTATGCATGGGATCTAATGTATTTGCAATCTTCTGCATGTTATTTCTATCTAGTCTTATATCTGCAGAAGAATTTAAATCATCACCAAATAAGAAAATAGACTGGAAATTTGATGGAATTGTCGGATCTTTCGATAGAGAGTCAATTCAGCGTGGCTATAAAGTGTATAAAGAAGTCTGTGCTGCTTGTCATTCAATGAATAGGGTAGCATTTCGTAATTTGCAAGATGTCGGTTTTTCTGAAGAAGATGTAAAACAAATAGCAGCTTCTTATCAAGTTAAAGATGGTCCGAATGATTTGGGTGAAATGTTTGACAGACCTGGAGTACCTTCGGATTATTTTATTGCGCCTTTTGATACAAAAGAAGCAGCTGCAGCAAGCAACAATGGTGCAGTCCCACCAGACTTATCATTAATTATTAAAGCAAGGCATGATGGTGCAAATTATGTCTATTCATTGTTAACAGGCTATCAAAACGGCGAACACGATGAAAATGATTTATATTTTAATTCGTATTTTCCAACAGGCAGATTAGCTATGGCGCCACCACTTTCTGAAGGAATGGTGGAATATGATGGTGCAAGGCAAGCCACAGTTGAAAATATGGCGTATGATGTGATAAATTTTTTACAATGGGCAGCAGAGCCAGAATTAGAGCGCCGGCATAAACTTGGATTAAAAGTAGTGGCGTATTTTATAATTTTAACAGTGTTTTTTGTATTAACTAACAACAAAGTTTGGAGCAAGCTCTATAAAAAGAAGTGATAGTCAATTTTGCCTCAAGCACAATGGTTGTCATCCAAGTAGCTAACACTGGTTCCTTTATGACGGTGTCATCCGAGTAGCTGACACTGGGATGGCTTTGTCGCATCGTACCTTATACGGTAATAATTTACGATAAATTCATGTAGCCATTTCGAATTTAGCCATACCAATGTCAGTAAATTTATTAAGCAAATAGCACTTAATGAGCAGTTCTTTTTCACGATTTATAGCTCTTTTCATAGAAGTCCGGATGTGATAAGGATAGATAATGATAAGGAGGTTGAATGCCAGCAGCATATAGTTATGATTTAAGAAAAAAAGCAATGGAGGCGCTAGACGAAGGAGAAAGCAGAGAAGCAGTGGCAGCAAGATTTAAGATTGGACGAACTACTTTATGGGAGTGGCAGCACTGTAGGCTTGACCATAAATTATGTTAAGATAGAAAATGACTATTTTAGATAGAGCTTGATGTAATGCAGTGCGATACAAAATAACGGTAGAATATAATGGTAGTAGTTTCTCTGGTTGGCAAAAACAGCAACACTCTGCTAACTCAATCCAGGAGAAGATAGAAAATGCTATATTTAATTTTAGTGGTGAGAAAATTGCCTTGTACTGTGGTGGAAGGACCGATGCTGGGGTTCATGCTTTAGGACAAGTTGCTCATTTTGATATGGAAAAGAAATGTGAGCTTTATAGAATAAGAAACGCAATAAATTATCATTTAAAATCAATTCCTATAGTTGTGCTTAATGCAGAAGTTGTAGATGATGCGTTTCACGCACGGTTTTCAGCAAAAAAAAGATATTACGAATACAGAATAGTTAATCGCTATGCTCCTGCCGCTCTGGAGACGGGTTATGTATGGCAAGTGTTTAACCCACTTGATGTAAATATTATGCGTGAAGCTGCTAAACATCTACTTGGAAAACATGACCTTTCAAGTTTTCGTTCAAAAGATTGTCACGCCGCAAATCCGATAAGAACAATTGATGATATCGATATAGTACAAAACGGGAATCATATACACATCAAAATATCTGCTATTTCCTTTTTACATAACCAAGTGAGGATTATTGCGGGTACTTTAGTTGAATTTGGAAAAAATAGAACCAATCCGCAAGAAATGCTACATATATTAAGCCAATGCAAAAGAAGTGCTGCTGGGGTTACCGCGCCGCCTTTTGGCTTGTATTTGGTAAAGATAGATTACTAATTTAATAAAAAGTAACGTTCTTAGTGAAATAAGTGTCATACCGCCGCAGTATCTCCAGATCTCGCTAACAAGCAGCGAGATGACGAGTTTAAGTTCTCATTGGCATCACTACATATAATACATTTGAATCATCTTCATCAGTGATAATTGTAGCACTATTACCATCGGCTAAGCTAAACTTACATTTATTTTTTATGCAAGATAGAACATCAAGCAAATAACGCGAGTTGAACCCTATTTCTATAGGGGCTTCATTGTAGTCCACTTCTATGGATTCAGTTGCATCACTGCACTCTTGGGAGTTTGAATGCAGAGTTAGCAGCTTTTCTTGTAGTGAGAATTTAATGGATTTTACTTTATCAGATACAACAACGGAAACTCGATCTATAACATCTGAAAGTTTTTTACTTTCAATAATCATATGCTTATCTTGAGATGCTGGAATAACTGCTTTATAATTTGGAAAAGTTCCATCTATTAATTTTGATATTAGAATATATTCACCGCATGTAAACTTGATTTTTCTGTCTGAGAGTTTTACTTTAATTTCATTACAATCGTCCAATATTTTTAACAACTCCATAACAGTTTTACGTGGAATGATCACACCGAATTCGCCATTGATATTTCCAGGCTTTGGCCTCTTTATACACGATAAACGATGGCCATCAGTTGCAACACAGTACAGAAACTGCTCATCTGTATGTAGATATATTCCATTTAAATTATACCTTGTATCATCTAGTGATACAGCAAATTTTGTTTTGGTTAATAAGTCTATCAGGTCCGTATTGAGTAGAGTAAAATCATATTTATAATTGTCTTCTTCAAGAGCAGGAAAACTGCTTGAAACTACATTCGGTAAAGAAAAGTTTGCATTTCCGCAAGACATCAATAATTTTCCTTGGTTGTTTACTTCAAAATTGACATCCAAATCAGCGGGTAACTTCTTCACTATGTCATGTAAAGTATGCGCTGAAATTTTTACTTCTCCTTCTGTTAATACGGTTGCAGCAAGTGAGGCAAACATTGAAATGTCAAGATCAGTTGCCATTAATTTTATGCTGCCATGTTGTGCTTTGATATTTATACATGCCAAAACATCTATTGCATTACGCCTTTCGACCACTCCACTTACTCTGGATAATGTATTTAAAAGACTTGTGCGGCTCACGCTAAAACGCATCTGCTCGCACACAGAATTTTGCTTTTTGATTTCTGTGTCTACACCTGCAACCTCTGACATTACTAACTCTCAAAAATATATTTTAAATGATATCCGCATTCCATATAAAGTAAAGTGCTATTCATTGAAAGAGTAGTCTATTTTATACTATAGCTGGGTATTCTGTTACAATAATTTACTTTGTATGGCATGAATCATGCATTTTTTGATACGCTTTTTGAAACCCAAGTAGGGAATAAGTATCATCAATGGTCACTGTTTTTGTTTTCCCATTCACTACCATTGATAATCCCTGCTTCATTTTTAGAATGAGATCTTGATCTATTTTTGTATGCTCTGCCCACGCAAAACTTCCCTGTATTATAGGCAGTGTATATTTAATTTTTTTGTCGATATTGAGAGCTACAGGCTCCTTATCATACTGAAAACCAGAGGTAACGCTTACCTCATCTGCTTTTTTATCAACATAACTAACCATTACATATGGCTTTCGGTTGGTTGTATAATGTTCGCTTTTTTTTTTAGGATAGGATACAATATAACATACCTTCTCTCCATCTTCCAATGCAGTATACACGAGCCAATCTTTATATTTTTCCTTCAATTGCACATCACTAACTGATGCAAAAGCGCCTATTGAAAAAAATATTAGAAATATAAAAAAACTACGCATGCAAACCAAATTTCAAACTTTCTGATTGTATATATTGTTTTACCTTAGCCATCGCCTGCTCAGCCAACTGCCTTATTCTTTCTCTTGAAACACAATATTTTTTACTAAGTTCATCCAGAGTTTGAGTGTTTTCAGACAAATATCTACTGATAAAAATGTCTCTCGCCCTTTCGTTGAGACTTGCTAGTGCATTGTTTAAAATTGTTTCTTTTAATTCTTTCTCTTCATGATTTTGGTAAGTTACTTCTTGACTGACCAAGTTACATGGGATCATATCTTGTAGCTCCCTTTTAGAGTCATCACCTATTTTTATGCAATCGTTTAGCGACTGATCCTTACAAGCCAAACGGTAATTCATCTGTATAATGTCTCCTTCGGATACAGAAAGCTCATTAGATATTGCTTTTATTTCTTCATTATTTAAAGTTTCTCTGTTTGTATACTGTAAAATTCTTTTTTTTATTTTACGTAAACTAAAAAATAATCTTCTTTGTGCTTGCGTTGTGCCTATTTTCACAAATGACCAAGATTTCAATATAAAGTCTTTTATTGAAGCTTCAATCCACCACACTGCATAAGTTGAAAAACGAAACCCTAAATCAGGATTAAACTTTTTTACTGCATGCATTAAACCCATATTCCCTTCCATGACCAGGTCCATCAACAATAGTCCATAATTTTTGAATTTCATTGCAATTTTCACTACCAAATTCAAATGGCTGGTAATCAATTTATGAGCAGAAGAAATATCCTTGTATTGGTTCCAATTTTTTGCTAGTTGTACTTCTTCCTCTTGAGACAGCATGGGAAATTTTCGCACCCTAGCAATATATTGCATGAGATTGGTTCTGCTATCGACACATAAGCTTGCCATTGGGGTCAACATAACAACTTAAATTAAAACTTCATGCATATAATATATTGATTTTCCAGCAAAAATTCAAGCTTTGATTTGAAAAAAGTACAAATTTTCCATCTAATTTCTTGGAGACAGTAGGCCGCAGTGTTAGCTAATTGGATAACATTATGTAACTTTAGATGATATTCTACCAGTACAATGGTAAACGTTATAGCTTAAACACATAGCAAATAGTGTTATTCCAGTGCCTTGACACTGGAATCCACATTTCTTTTTTCTAGATCCCAGTGTCATGCTACTTGGATGACAAGAAAAAACCCACTGGGATAACAAGACTGAGATAGACTAGAAATTAAACGCTACTCCAGCTTCTGCACCAACAGTGCTGTAAAGAACTTTGAGTTCCCCCTTGTCTTTGCTTGCTGCAGCAGTATCTTTATCAAAATGAGCACCAAAAGAACCGAAATAACGAGCTCCAGCGTAGAGTTTGATTTCTGGAGTTATGTCATAGCTGACACCAGCTCTTGCTTGACCAGCAAAAGCAAATTTACCATTTTGACTACTCACAGCGGTTGCCAAAGGTGTGCTAATATACGCTGCACCAACACCAACACCAACATATGGAGTGATAGGCATATCTTCAATTGCTATATCGTAATAAACGTTAACTAATCCTGAAAATGCTGTTAAACTGTCTGCAATTGCTGGAGTAGGAGCTACATCAAGTGTATCCTTGCTTAGCTGCGAATAAAGCCCTTCAACATCAACTCTGATGTCGTCCATTTTGTAACCAAATGCACCACCACCAGCCATAAAAGAAGCTTTATAAAGGTCAGTAGTTGTATCAGTATCCGCAGTCTTCTTTTTAGCACCTGTAGCACCATCAACTTTTGTGAAAAGAGGTAAAATTTCACCGTTGTATTGCAAACGAACGTAGTAGCTAGTTTCTTCATCACTTATTGGACCAACAGGATCTGAAAAAGCAGAGTTTGATAAACTTAGCAACGTTGCTAAAGCGGCTGCTGAAAAAAACTTTTTATAATGCATAATTGTCCTCGTAAAAAAAATTAAAATTCCACTTTAGCAGTCTAAGTAACAACTAAAGTTAAGTCAAGTGCTAACTTAATAACACAAAATATTCTACATTTTAACTAATTTTTAGGAGAAGACAAAGATTTTATTAATGAATAAATACGACTTTTGATTTTTTGGTATAGCTAACACAGGTAAGATTTACTATCGAAAGACCTCGTCATCTCGCTGCTTGTTAGCGGATGAGAAATCCACAACTGTACGAACATTGCAATTTGGGCCTACCAGGAGGGCAATGCCTCTTATCCAAGTACCCTCTTCTTGTCATCCAAGTAGCATGACACTGGGATGGCTTTGTTGCATCACACTTTATGAGATGGTGATTTATGGTAAATTCATGTAACTATCTCAAATTTAGCCATACCAATATCAGTGAATTTATTAAGCAAATAGCATTTGATTAGCAGTTCTTTTTCTCGATTTATCTCAGATTTATTCCTCAAACTAAATCCGAATATTTGCTTTAATCTTGAGAAAAACCCTTCAATATAAGATCTTTTCCCATAATTTACTTCTTTTTTCCATTCTTTCATGCCATCTTCACCGTATAATTTTATTAACCTAATAGCAGCATTCCTGTCAGACATATAATCTATTTCTGGATGTTCTGCCGCATTGTTTATTGGTGGAATTTTTGTCTTTATATCATATTCGTTACACAACTTATAAAACTTGTGCCTATCACATGCTCTATCTGCATATAGTGCTTTTATGGCATGCTGAAAATCAACTTCTTTTAGCAAATCACAAGCTCCATAGTGATCAGAGTAGACACCGTTACTGTATTTTACAGCTATGGCTTTTTTGTTGTTTATATTCAACATTACGTGCAATTTTCTCGTTTGCTCATAGCCACGATATTTTCTGTCAGTGCTATTTTCCTTGCTGTGACCAGGAGTGTTGTTGTATATACTAATTCCTGTACTGTCTATAGCAATTTCGATATCTTCCATATTATTTTCTGCAATCATTTATCTTAATATTAAGTTTCTTAAACCTTCTTGATGCTTGTGAATAGCTGATAACTGCCAAATCTCTTCCTATTTGTTGCAAATACCCTTTTATAAACCCGACTGTTTGTCTTAAACCAATTCTAAAGAAACTGACGATTATATGCACCAAAATCACAACTTTATCACTATAAATATAGTTGCCGCCCTGCATTTTTGGACAATTCTCGTACCAATTTTCTATGGCGTCATTGATATAACAAAAAATGCTTCCTCTTTCTTGGAGAAATTTGTTATATTCATGGCAGTTACTGACTCTCATTTTTTGTGGCATATTTTTTCTTCAACAGTTAAATGGCTATTTATAATGAATTTTGTCAGTAACTGCCAGTTCTTTTCACTTGAGCGATGCAACAAAGCCATTCCAGACTGGGATGACACCCTACTGATGGGCCCAAATCACAATGTTCGTACAGTTGTGGGTCAGGCTATAGGATGACAGAAATTGACTTTATTAGCTATAGGTGGTATGACACTCAGTCAATTTAAGTAAGCAGATGATCTTAGCTACAAAAGTATTTTTTACCTCATTTGTTTTTGGGTTTATTCTTTTTCCCTATTTTATAAAGCTTCTAAAAAAAATAAGCAAAGATGGGCAACCAATTAGATCATGTGGACCAGAAAGTCATTTAATAACAAAAAAGAATGTACCACCTATGGGCGGAATAATAATACTGACTTCTTCTTTATTACCAATTTTACTCTGGGTTCAGTTAACACCAGAAATTTTGCTGCTGATATTGATAACTCTATTTTTTGCTCTACTTGGATTTATTGATGATTATTTAAAATTGAAGACAAATCACTATCGAGGTTTAAGTGCAAAAACCAAAATACTTATTCAGTTTATTGTTGCTCTGGTTGGTGTGTTTATACTTAAGCTATACTCTGCTGAATGTTTTACAAAAACGTCCCTATTTAAAGGAGTAATAATAGATTTTGGCTATCTATATGTTCCGTTTGCTGCGTTTGTAATTGTCGGCTCTTCTAATGCTGTGAATCTCACAGATGGTTTGGATGGCCTTGCTGCAACTCAAGTCATCACTTCCTTTGCTTTTTTGGGGCTAATTGCATATATAACTCAAGCAGATATGAATATTACTTTATTCTGCATTGCATTTATAGGAGCTATTCTAAGTTTCTTGTGGTTTAACACACATCCAGCAAAAATATTTATGGGTGATGTTGGTAGCTTGTCGGTAGGCGCAGCCTTAGGGTTAACTAGTGTCCTAATTAAAAGAGAAATGCTTTTTGCCGTTATTGGAATAATTTTTGTAATAGAGACTCTATCTGTTATTATTCAGATATCATATTTTAAATATACAAAGTTTAAATATGGAGAAGGAAAAAGAGTTTTCCTTATGGCACCAATGCATCATCACTTTGAAAAGAAGGGATGGTCAGAAAATGTAATCGTTATGAAATTTTGGATAATTTCTATTATCTGTTCAGTTTTTACTATAACTTTCTTATTATAAAAACCTATGAAATACCCAGACTTTACATTAGAAAATAAATTATCAGGAGTGATAGCAGGAGTGGATGAAGTTGGAAGAGGTCCGCTAGCTGGTCCAGTAATATCCGCAGCCGTAGTGTTTATTGATAGAAATACAATTATTGATGGAATCAAC
Organism: Wolbachia endosymbiont (group A) of Cephus spinipes; assembly: GCF_964026895.1. Lineage (NCBI taxonomy): Bacteria > Pseudomonadati > Pseudomonadota > Alphaproteobacteria > Rickettsiales > Anaplasmataceae > Wolbachia > Wolbachia endosymbiont (group A) of Cephus spinipes. The sequence continues at coordinate 70,957 of NZ_OZ034713.1, forward strand.
GACTCGAAAAAGTTGACTCCTCAATGTAGGCAAGTCCTATATGAAAAAATAATATCCGTTGCAAAATTTGGTATAGGAATGGCAAGCGTAGAAGAAATAAATTCATACAATATCTTGCAAGCAACAAAACTTTCAATGAAACGTGCGTTGATAGACTTGGACCTAGAATTAGATTATGTGCTAGTTGATGGTAATCAACCACCTGAAGTGAAATGGCAAGTGAAATCCATAGTAAATGGTGATAATTTGAGTACATCAATTGCAGCAGCTTCAATCGTTGCAAAAGTTACGAGAGATCGGCTTATGCAAGAATTGCACAATAAGCATCCTGAATATAATTGGTATAAAAATAAAGGATATGGGACAAAAGAGCACCTTAACGCTATTGGCCTTTATGGAATTACAGAACATCATAGAAAAAATTTTGCACCCATATCTCGGGCATTATAGCCTTTACCCTTTTTTGAAAGGTATGGTTTCATTAAATAGGCAAACTGTACTCGATCCATTCCTTAAGGTAAACACTGAACTTACCCTTTCGATTATCAGGTAGTTATCAACTGTACGGAAATTTACTAAAGACTCATATCCTGCAGAATCAACCATAAAAACTGCCGGAAAATCAGAGTTTATTTTATTGAATTGTAGATATGTAAATTTTCCGTCATCAAAAACCTTAATTGGTATTATTGACTGACTACCTTTGACGTGCGAGATGGAATAATTAAAATTTAATCCCTTCTTTACAACTTCAATATCATTGATATCAGGAATAATGGTATGACTAGCTTGTTCGAAGATATCACCGTTATTTGTTGTGTAAATCTCATCACTGCTAAATAGTGGATAAAGAAACCTTACTTCATATGCTAATCTTGGATCATCTAGTCCAGTTGCTTCTTCAGCATGAAGTTCAAAGTAATAAACTCTTTTATTGGTAATTATAGTTGCATTAGTATCAGCAATATCATCTATGGGCTTAATAAACAATCTGTTACCTTGAGGAAGAAGTTGCCAACCAGTTGAATCACCCATTGAAAGGTTTTGTATTATCTCCCCTGGTTCAAACAATATACTGGACTGATAACCATAAAAACCCGTATACTTATGTATAGCCTGTGGGTTATAATTTATTACCTTTATGTGATTATCTCCAGCTATTGAACGTGGCTCCTGTTTTGCAAGTGCATCACTACCACAGAGGAACAATAGTACGGCAAACAGTAAACCAATCATAATATCAAAATGAATTAATCTTCATTTTATCATTAATAGACATGCACTGCAACTGTTAAGGCACTTTCTATACTATAAACCCCAAAGCAAGCGGTAGAAAAGGCAAGAAATAAGGTAAACTCCTTAAATACTTTAGAACTACAGGAGGCTTCACCTGAACGGGTACACTTGGAATCCTGCCATTTTCACTTCGTAAACATACCAAGAATTCTGTCCATTATTCCACCCATGTTTGCTTCAGCTTGAGTATACTCTATTTTACCACCATGCAAGATTAGTTTAATATCTGATCCAGGTGATATATTAACAAATTTACTGCCAACAACTCCACTGCTAGTGATCAGAGCTGAACTATCAATTGGCAATTTTATGTCTTTGCTTATACACATATCGATTCGTGCTACGTAGGTAGCTTTGTCAAGTGATACACCAGTTATGCTTCCAACATCTACACCAGAGATCTTGACACTATCACCAACTCCTATACCGTTAGCGTTAGCAAAAAGACCATATATTTTATAGCAATCCTTATAGTTTTTCTTTATGTAAGATAGCTTATCAATAGCAAAGAAAATCAGAAAAATAGTAAAAATTAATACAAATAATCCAGCGGTTATTTCAAGTATATTTGACCTTCGCATCTTTAGTTATCAGGACTCCAGCTTTTATAGTAATTTTTCACTTTTTGGTTTGGATAGTATGCATCTTTTGTACCCGTTAAATTAGGAGTATGTTTTACTTTTCTTTTTTTATTATTAACTGGTACTACATTATCAGTATAGTGAAGCCATATATGCCATTCCGGAGGCACTGTTGTAGGCTCAGAAACACTGCTATACATAACCCACCTTTTTCCTTTACTTGATTCATAGTAAGAATTTCCATTTTCATCTCTTCCTACAAATTTATCTTCTCTTCGTAATAGGCGTTTTATTGCATTACAAATTTTAGATAACATAAGGGTATTAAAACAAAAAGTATTATATATACTAATACTTTAACGATATATTAACAACAATTTAATGCAATTACCAATCTTACAAGTTATTATCCCAATAATTGCATCAATGTTTTGCTTTCTTGCCAAGAAACACAAGGTATCTTGGTTTATTTCTTTTATTGCAACAACAATCACTCTTATCATTTCATCAATACTACTCATTAAAACATATAAAGGTGAAATTATAACTTATCACCTTGGAAATTGGGCTCCTCCGTATGGAATAGAGTTAAGAATCGACGTGTTAAATTCCTTAATTCTAACCCTAGTGAATTTTATAGCGCTGATTAGTGTGCTTTATAGCTTTTATATTAACGAAAAAGAGATTAGCAAAAACAAAATCACTGGTTTTTACTCTCTATTTCTACTGTGCTTAAGCGGACTGCTCGGGATTCTAGTAACAAACGACATATTTAACCTTTACGTTTTCTTGGAAATTTCATCTCTTTCTTCTTATGTATTAGTTTCAATGGGAAGGGATAAAAAAGCCTTGGTTGCAGCATTTGAATGTCTAATTAGTGGAACAATAGGTGCAACATTTTATTTATTTGGCATCGGGCTCTTGTATTCAATGACTGGAACGCTCAATATGTCTGACATGGCTGAAAGAATAGTTCCATTATACGATAACAACATCATAAAACTTGGCACGTTGTTCATTTTTGTTGGTCTCTCAATCAAAATGGCACTGTTTCCATTAAGCAGGTGGCTGGTTAATGCATATAGTGAGGCGCCAAGTTTCATTAGCATATTCTTTTCAGGCACAGTGACAAAAGTGATGATATATGTTTTCATCAGAATCTTTTATACTGTTTTTCATCAAAATTTTTTCTTGTTTAAGCCGCTACTGGACAATGTGATAATTATCCTCGCACTTTGCGCTATTGTATTTGGGTCGATATTTGCAATAACCGCAAAAGACATAAAAAGACTGCTTGCTCACTCTAGTATTAGCCAAATTGGTTATATAATTTTAGCACTGAGTTTTAACTCAAAAACAGGTGTATTTGCAGCAATTCTTCACATAGTAAACCACAGCATAATAAAAACATCTTTATTTATGGCTGCAGGATGTATTTCTTACAAATTTGATACAACAAAAATAGAGAATTTATCGGGACTCAAGAAATCAATGCCTTATACAGCACTTGCGTTCACTCTATTCAGTTTAGCATTAATCGGTATGCCTTTAACAAATGGCTTTATAAGCAAGTGGTATATAATGAAAGCAATTATCGAATCTCATGCGTGGATTTCCCTTGTAACATTTGCTGCTGGCTCTTTCCTTGCATTGATATATATGTGGAAGATGGTAGAGAAAATGTATTTTGAAAATGATGCAACGTCACGCACTGGAATGACACCGGACAAAATTAATGATGTGCCATTTCCTATGCTTTTCTGTCTATTGTTTATGGCAGCTTTAACAGTAGTAACTGGAATATATAGTACTTCAATTCGGTTAGTAGTTGAGAAGTTGGTTTTTTGATTTTTATCTTTGTTTCATATTTTACTATACTTTAAGGTTATAAGGTCTTTATTGTGGATAGGCTGAAGAAGATTCATTGGTTGTTAGTCATTAACGTGATAGCGCTGTTTTGCGTTGGCATTGTTGTTCAATACTCTTCTGCTGGAGGAAAGTGGGTGCCATTTGCGATTCACCAACTGGTCATATTCTCCTTCTTTTTCCTATTCGCTATAGCTATGTCATTCATAGAGCTAGATTTTTACTTGAAGTACGCCTACTTTTTTTATATAGCAGCAGCGATTTCGCTATTAGCAGTAAATTTTTTTGGCTCACACATAATGGGTGCAACAAGGTGGATAAGAATTGGATCAATTAGTTTGCAGCCATCAGAATTTGCAAAAGTAGGCTTAATACTTGCGCTTGCTCGCTATTTTGATAAGCAGAGTGTATATAAAATGATGGAATTTAAAATATTGCTTAAGGCACTTATAATTATTTTCTTACCCGTGTTCTTGGTGTTAAAGCAACCTAATTTAGGCACAGCTGTGATAATGTTATTTATAGGGATATCAATTATATTCACAGCAATAATAAAAAGATCTCATTCGGTAATATGTGGAACGCTTGGCATTTTTGCAGTACCGGCTATTTGGCCTTTTTTACGTCCTTATCACAAGCAAAGGATATTGTCGTTTTTGGATTCATCAGTGGATCCACTTGGGATAGGTTATAATGCGCAGCAATCTCAGATAGCTATTGGTTCAGGAGGTTTGCTTGGTAAGGGCTTTGTTAACGGAAGTCAAACTCAACTTGGATTTTTGCCGGAAAAGCGTACAGATTTTGCTTTTGCAGTGCTGAGTGAGGAGTGGGGCTTTTTAGGTAGCATGGCTTTAATTTTGCTTTATACCTCATTACTTGGCATAATTTTCTCTATCGCTTATAGGTCGAAAAATTATTTTTCTAAGTCGTTATCTATCGGCATTTTCGCCTTTTTTAGCGCTCATTTTTTTATAAACATCGGAATGACAATGGGCCTCTTACCTGTGATAGGCGACCCATTGCCATTTCTTTCCTATGGAGGAAGTACAACTGCTGCAAGCTTGATATGCATAGGATTATTGCTGGCAATAAAAGCAGATGAACAACAAAATGCTTGTATTTTACCTATGCTAAAGTAAAATTAAACTTTACTTAATAGTTTTTATGCTAGATGAAATGCGTGAGGAGTGTGGGGTATTTGGCATAAGTTGCAACCAAAGTGCTGCTTTTAACTCTATACTTGCTCTCCACGCTTTGCAGCATAGAGGTCAAGAGTCTTTTGGCGTAGCAACCAGTAACAACGATAAGCTGCACTCTTATCACTTTCAAGGTCAAGTGAGCAGCGTATTTGATGATATAGATGAAATAAAGAAATCCTTACCTGGAGATTGTGCAATAGGTCATGTTCGATACTCAACAAGTGGTAGTAAATTTGGAGTGCAGCCCATGTTTGGCAAAAGTGGCAAATTTGGGGATTTTGCCATAGCACATAATGGTAATTTAATTAATATTTCTCCGATACGCAAACAATTAATTAAACAAGAGTGCGTTTTTCAGTCAGATATTGATACAGAAGTAGTAGTGCATCTGACAGCAAGCGGTGAAAAAGATAGCTTCTTAGAGAGTTTTATATATGCATTAAAGCAAATACAAGGTGCTTATTCTTTTGTGGCAATCAATCAAGAAGTAGTTATTGGAGTACGTGATCCGTCTGGAATCAGGCCTCTTGTTTTAGGAAAGTTAAACGGTTCTTACGTTCTTGCATCTGAAACTTGTGCTCTTGATATAGTAAATGCAGAGTTTGTTAGAGAAATAGAACCAGGTGAGTTAGTCACCATTGATCGAAATGGTAATCTAGCTTCAGCATTTCCTTTCCCACAGCAAAAATCAAGTTTTTGTATTTTTGAATACGTTTATTTTTCAAGACCAGATAGCATAATGGAGAATAGGTCCATATATGATATAAGAAAAGAAATAGGAAAAATACTTGCAGAAGAGAGCCCACCAAAAAACAATGTAGATATGGTTGTACCAATACCTGATTCTGGAATACCTGCAGCTATTGGATATGCAAAGCATTCAGGATTACCTATGGAACTGGGAATAATTCGTAATCATTACATAGGAAGAACTTTTATACAACCAACCGCTGAAGTACGTAAAGTTAGAATAAAATTAAAATTCAATGCTAATAAGCACACTTTGAAAGGTAAAAACATAATTTTAATAGATGATAGTATAGTGCGTGGTAGTACGTTAACAAATATAATAGTTATGCTAAAGGATGCAGGAGTAAAAGAGATTCACCTCAAAATTTCAAGCCCACCAATTAAGCATCCTTGTTTTTATGGAATAGATACACCAGAGTGCAAAGATTTAATTGCTGCAAATAAATCTGTAGAGGAAATTAAGGAAGTTATAGGAGTAGATAGCCTAGCCTTCTTGAGTATTGATGGACTATATCAGGCTGTTAAAGGAGAGGTGCGTAACAATGCTACACCACAATATTGTGATGCTTGTTTCACTGGTGATTATCCGATTGGCAAATAATCTACGTAAGATCACTGGAGCTCAGATCTTAAACCGCCAAAATTTCTCTTGGCCTTTACTAATTCCGATTCTCGGGGTGCAAATATAATCTGGTTTGAGGTGAGATTCATAAACACAAAATTTGTGGCTTATAGTAAGGTCCTGTTTGTTATGTTCTTTTGTAATATTTAATCTTTTACACAATATTCCTGGCCCACCTAAATTTGCTTCAAGCGGTTCAATGAGCTTTAATCCTCGTATTAACACTGCTGCTGGGAATCCTTCTGCTTCTGTTACAATATTTAGACAATAGTACATCCCATATATAAAATATACGTACGAAAATCCCGGCATACCAAACATTACTGAAGTTCGATTAGTATAGCCTCTTGCCGCGTGACAAGCTGGGTCATTCATTCCTATATAGGCTTCAACTTCGGTTATTACTCCACTAAAGTTAGAAAATTTAAGGACTTTTCCCAATAACTCTCCAGCTACAGTTAAGGTCGGCCGCTCGTAGAAATTTCTTGGTAGTATTATGTTGCTCATTATAAGAGTATAAGTTACTTGCAGGTGCAAGCAACTTATACTAATTATTACTTTTGTTTTTTCTTACTTACTCATTTGAGCAGCAGGAGCTTGATGCTTTTGTGTTGTGCTCTCTGTTACATCTGTTGAAAGTTGCTCCAAGATTTTACTTCTTCAGAACTTTGTTGTAATTGTGTTTGTGGCAATTGTGATGCTAATGCTTCATGTAAAGGCTTTGCTTCATATTGCCTTCCCACTTTTACTTCTTGGTTTGCACGTAACTGTTCTTCAGTTACGCCATTACCCTCGATGGGCTTTATAGTACCATCATCACTAATGAGGATTTTAATTTTGCATTCTTGTCCATCAACATACCACTTTAGAGCCATTTGATATGATCCATTAGCCACTTCATAAATTCTTGCCCCATCCTTATCAATTTGGCAACGTACCCCCCTTGTTTTTTGGTCAGGTAGTAGCAACGTAACTGTCTTTACATCGTACTTTTTGCACATATTACCACTTAGAATATCATGCAAGTTTACTTCTTTTATATAATCGTTCAGCGCAATTCTTATGACAGGCTTAACACTGTTATCTATATTTTTAGTTTCTCTTAATTTTATAAGCTTTGCATCAATATTTTTAGATATCTCTTCTTCAATTTGTTTAGCAGCTTTGCCTACAATTTCCCGACCATGATATTTGGTCTACTCAGCAGTATATCTATACATACCATCGCTATTCTTATGAACATGAGGTTTCACTATTACTTTATTAGTAGTATTCGTAGAAGGGTTGTTCTGATCTACAAAGAACCTCTTCCATGTTTCTTCATCATCAAGAGTGACGTACCTACATTTATCCTTATTCGGTATTGACCCAGATACGCTACCAGCAGCAATATTTTGATCAACAATCAAAGATACAGTTTCATTACTATCTAACATATATGCCTCCATTATCCTTAATACACAAATGTCAACATACGAGCATTATCTCAATTAGTCAATATAAATTATGACGTTTAATGTTGAAAGCTCAAATACTCCTTTGCTTGATCGGTTAGAACGCGCCCTCTTGGTGTGCGCTTTACAAAACTAATTTTGATTAAATAAGGTTCTACTGTTTCTTCAATATTGCCAACATCTTCGGATAGCGCAATAGATATGGTGTCAATTCCAACAGGGCCTGAAGTGTTGAATAAAAATCTTAGATAATTCATATCAAGTTTATTGAGTCCCATTTTATCTACACCTAATTTTAGTAATACAGAATCAGCGACTTCATAAGTGATTTTTTTATCATCTTTCACTTCAACAAAATCCCTTATTCTTCTGAGTAACCTCAAAGCAATTCTTGGAGTACCGCGCGCACGGCAGGCAATTTCCCGTGCAGCACCCTCTTCAATTTCAGCAGAAAGAACTCTTGCGCCTCTTTTTATAATATCGACTAGCTCCTCAAAAGAATAAAACTCAAGATGCAAAGGAATGCCAAAACGATCTCTGAGTGGCGCAGAAAGTAATCCAAGCCGTGTAGTTGCTCCAATTAGCGTAAATGGTGGTAGATCTATCCTTAAAGTGCGAGTAGATGGACCTTCACCTACTAATATGTCCAAGCAAAAATCTTCCATAGCAGTATATAAAACTTCTTCGATGCTGCGATTTAATCTATGGATTTCGTCGATAAATAGGACATCTTTTGCATTTAAAGTGGTAAGCACTGCGGCCAAATCTCCAGCTTTACTGAGCAATGGACCAGAAGTTGCGCGGAAGCTGACCCTTAATTCTTTAGAGACAATTTGTGCTAAAGTTGTTTTGCCAAGTCCTGGAGGACCGTATAATAAGACGTGATCTAAGGCTTCAGTTCTCGTCTGTGCAGCGTTTATAAACACTTTTAAATTTTGTATTAAGTCTTTTTGCCCGACAAAATCATCAAGTTGCTCAGGCCTGATGTTGATATTGCGCACATCTTCAGTATATTCTTTACCGCACGATATTGATTTCATAGTATTGAAAGCTCCTTAAGCGCTATGCGAATAATATCCTTAGTGTCCAGATTTGACGATTTGTCTTGTATTTTCTTTATCGTATCATAAGCTTTCACTTTTTCATATCCAAGATTGATCAATGCTGAAAGGGCATCTTCATTAATTGGATTAAAGTTATTGTTATTTATTTCTAGTTTACTCACTTTGCCACTCAATTCAGTGATGATTCGATTTATGAGTTTCAGGCCAAGTCCACTCATCTTGAGTGCTACTTTATCCTCATTCATAATTGCCAAAAATAGCTGTTCTGGAGTTAATTTACTCAAAATTGACATTGCAGTTTTATAGCTAACGCCGCTTACTTTGACAAGCAACCTCAAGCACTGCTGTTCTTCTTCGCTTATAAAACCATATAGCTGAGTAGTGTTTTCTCTGTTATTTGCATAGGTTTCGATAAGTAATTTGATTCTACTTCCAATTGCACAAGCACTTAAAGTTTTGGCTGAAAGATACACCATATAGCCAACATCATTCACATTCAGGATTATGTGATCACTGCGCACTTCATCAACTATTCCGCTTAGATTTCCTATCATTTTTAACACTATATAGAGTTCAGTTTAAATACTCCCGGATCTTAGGTCAAGCAAACGAACATTATAACAGGGAAACGTGGCTAAAAAACCACTTGACAAACTCCGCCAGCCCCCTTATCATAAACACTGAAGCTATTTATTTATCTTCTCTGTACAGATTAAATGACAAAAAAACTCACGTATCTGGCGTATCATGTTTAATTTTTTGCACTATGTGCACCTTATGTCTTATAAAATTTCTACCTACATAAGCTGAAACGCGCTTATAAAGCGTTTAAAACATAAAAAAACGCCAACTTAAAAAATGGATAGTGAATAACTAGCTACCCTAGGGTTTCTTTTGCCTTTTTTTCTGTTTAGTAAATTTCTTAACGTTTATAATTTAGATTAGTTGCGGTTTAAAAGTAGCTGAATCGCGGTTATTAAGTGTTTAGAATAAAAAAACGCCATACTTGAAAGTATAATGTAAGTAATTAGCCAATCATGGGGCTTTTTTTGCCTTTTTTTTCGTTTGGTAAATTTCTTAATGTTTATAGCTAAACGACAACCGTCATCCCGCTGCTTGTTAGCGGGATCTATGCTAAGAGATACCGCGGATGAATCGCGCGGTATGACGGTTCGTGGTGGCATCTCGTCATCCCGCTACGTGTTAGCGGCTAAGAGATACCGCGGCGGTATGACGTCTTAGCCATAGATTACCTGATCTCACCATCTTTCCGGTTGTTTTATACATAATTCTCGGATTTTGAAAGTTCACTTTGAATAAATTGCTCATATTCTTTATCCTCTAGTTCTTCAAAAATCTCAGGATAATGTTTACTGGAACGAGTAATTATTGAAATTAGCTCTTGCTTTGTTTTTCTTAGTAAAACCTTTCAAAGAGAGTCTGTTCATCTGGGCGCGCAGACGATCGATACTCCTTTCTATCAAGTGCAACCAAAGCAAAACCTGTTGCAGCCATATGCTTACATGGACCATAATACACAAATGCAGGACAGGAACATGTTCCACTCAAAAGAGGACCATCGTGCTTTAGTGTTACTCGATATACATTTGATCCAACTACCTTTGATTTAGCTTGAGATTCATTAACAGATATAATCTGTACCTTTCTTTTGTCAAAATAATCCCTTCCTCTGGAGCGGTAGGGTTCTTTGATAAGACCTGTGATATCTTTATAATACAGTCTCATTTTTACCTCCTTTAAAACCCTCAATTTTCTAATATATCCTTTCTTCCATAAAAATTTATTAACTCACCACAACTTTTATATGGCCCTGCGGACAATTTTATAGTGCTATAGCTAACTCAAGAAAGGTTTCCCTACGTCATACCGCGATTCATTCCATAACTGTATGAACATTCATTTTTGAAGGTAAATTGCACAGCAAATGGTGTCATGAAAGTAGCTGACACTGGAATCCAGCCTTGCCGTAATCTCATCAAGAACGTTGTGTTTTAACATAAAACGGCTACTTTTATACTTACCAACTTAATAAAATTCCTGGATCCCAGTGGGCTTTGTTGCATCGCTACTTATGAAAGGCTAACTATAATTAGGATTATAAGCAACCTATTGAAAATCTTGTTTTTTTGCAATCAATCTGATCAAATTTAAGAATAGTAATTTATTATTTATATTAATAAATTTAATTCTATTGAAAATAGCTAAAGCATTGAAATTCTTGAATTTTAGCCGGATTAGTGAGTGGTAGTGAAATTTCTTTTACTCAAATTTAGGTATTCACTGACCGTTCTTGTTATAAATACCAGAATAATAAGCTACTGATATTCTCCACCTTTTTTATCTTTAATCCATTATAGCTAGCGATGCAACAAAGCCATCCCAGTGCTTGACACTGGGATGACAAGAAGAGGGTACTTGGATAAGAGGCATTGCCCTCCTGGTAGGCCCAAATTGCAATGTCCGTACAGTTATGGATTCATTCGCGGTATAGATTCCGCTAATGAGTAGCGGAATGACGAATTTGTTGTTTTTCAAATTGTAGGTAAACCTAAGCCACTTTAGCTATATATAATAGAATTTCGCTTTCTACTATCTTTCCAGTTGTTTTATACATAATTCTCGAATTTTGAAAATTTGCTCCATATCTAATTTCTCACTTGTATAAAATTTGTTTTCTTACTTCGAGACCTAATCTACCACAACTTTTATATGGCGTTTCTTTCCTGCAGATAATTTTATAAATGGCTGATCTTTAAAGCTTTCGAAATTTATTACATGATCAATATTGTTTACAACATTATCATTAATCTTGCATCCGTTGCCCTGTATTAAACGCTTTGCAGCGCCTTTTGAAGGTTCAAAACCGGTGTCATGTAGTAGGTCTACTAAGGATATGCCGCTTGCAACTTGTTCTTTTTTTATGATGTAATCAGGAAGTAGTGAGCTATCTTCATTCTCAAAAGCAGAAATTGCAGCAAATTGTGCAAGTTCCGCTTCTTTGTCACCATGACATATTTTTGTCACTTCTGTTGCCAAGACCTTTTTTGCTTCATTTATTTCTTGATCCTTTAAAGACTCTAATTTTCTAATCTCATCAATTGGCACATCAGTGAGCAATCTTAAAAAACGTCCAACATCTTGATCATCAACGTTGCGAAAATATTGCCAGTAGTCGTAAGGCTTTAGCATATTATCATCAAGCCACACTGCTCCACTTTCAGTTTTGCCCATTTTTTTTCCTTGTGCATTTAATAAAAGAGGCATGGTAAGGCCAAATAGCTCAGGTAAATTCAACTTTTTTCCAAGTTCAATTCCGTTTACTATATTTCCCCACTGGTCTGACCCTCCAATCTGCAGACGACAATCATATTTTTTGTTTAATTCAATAAAGTCGTAAGCTTGCAATAGCATGTAATTAAATTCCAGAAAGCTTAAGGTTTGCTCTCTATCCAGCCTGGTTTTCACACTATCAAAACTTAGCATACGATTTACAGAAAAATAAGCTCCTATATCACGCAAAAAATCTATGTATTTTATGTTATCCAACCAATCTGCGTTATTTACTATCATTGCACCAGTCTTGCTGTCATTAAAAGACACCATTTTCTCTAATATTCTCCTTATACTGGATGTATTTTGATTGATGTTCTCTACAGGCAAGATGCTTCTTGCTTTATCTTTGAAGGATGGGTCACCAATTTTTGTTGTGCCACCTCCAAGTAAGACTATCGGCTTATAACCAAATTTTTGTAGGTGACAGAGCATCATAATCTGAATTAGGTGACCAGCATGAAGACTTGGTGCTGTGCAATCAAACCCAATGTATGCAACTATATAATTGCTCTGCAATAATAATTGATCTAGTCCTTCAATGTTTGTGCATTGGTATAGGTACCCTCTTTCTTGGATGAAATTTAAAAATTCAGATGCGTGTTTCATTTTATAAACCCCAGTCTATCCTGTCATTAATGCTGAAGGTAACCCTAATAGAGAAGCCAGTGCCCAGACACTGGAACTTAATTATAAACAAGCACACTATACAACGTTTTCGATGAAATTGCATGAAAAACTGGATTCCAGTGTCAGCTACTTTCATGACACCACTACCTGTGCAGGAGTTGCCTTCAAAATTACAACGTTTGTGCAATTGTGTACCAGCTATCTGGATAATCAATTCCATAACTCTTCTATTTTATAATACTCCCTTACTTCCGGCCTGAATATGTGAACCATTATGCCTTGAAAATTCAAAACCACCCAATTGCCTTCATCCATACCTTCTACATCTATTTTATCATGTGGCTTGAGGCTTTTTATTACGTGCTCAGCTAAAGCTTTAACGTGACGGCTTGAATCACCAGATGCAATAATCATATATTTTGCAATAACGGTTTTATTCTGCACATCAAAAGTTACTATATCATGACCTTTATTTTGATCTATTATCTCTTCAATTGTACTTCTTATCGATTTCATATCGCTAAGCATTGTTTACAGGTTATATGATTCATTTATAATTATATACTCAAAATTTCTAAATATGAACTATTTTCAACCGTTAAAAAGGTGTTACCTGCATCTATTTTATCATCATGTTTTTAGCATGTACAATGTATATACTTTTATGTATAATTGAGAATAGCTTTTTACTAGTATTCATTATGGGCAAGACTCTCATCTACTTAATCGGCTTTCCAGGTAGTGGTAAGTTTACTACTGCAAAGGAACTGTGTAAAATCATTGATGCGGTGATAGTAAGCAATAATCTATTCAATAATATTATATTTGATATTGTTAAATTACAAAACGCTGAAGTTCCAGATGACCTATGGGAAAAAATTTTTGCAGTTAGGGAAAATGTATTAGCAATACTGGAAAAACACTACGTAAAATCAAAACATTATATATTTACAAATGAATTGATAGAGGGTGATCCCTATGACCAAAGATTATATAACTCAGTGGTAAATTTAAGTAAAAAAATGGACATGGAAATTTTTTCTGTAGTATTACATTGTAATAATGAAAAACTAGTAAGACGTGTCCAATCAGAAGAGAGATATCAGGAAAATAAAATTACTGATCCGGATTTTGCTATAAAGAAAATTGAAGGGAAAAGGCTATTTATACCTGAGGGTTCGCTTGAAATTGATAACTCGAACTTGAGTGCAAAGGAAGTTGCAAAGAAAATTGTTGAAGAGATGAAGAAAGAAAAAAATGGAAAATTAATTAAAACTTCTGTAACAAATCATTTAAAAACAGAGCGTACTCGTGGTTGAGCAGAAAGATAAGTACCGTCCTTGTGTTGGCATAATGCTATTTAACAGACAAGGACATGCCTTTATTGGAAAACGCTTTGATAGCGATTCTTACTGGCAGATGCCACAAGGAGGTGTTGATGATGGTGAGGAACTGGAACAAGCAGCGTTACGTGAGTTGCTAGAGGAGGTTGGTACTAATAAAGTAAAGGTTATAACTAAAAGCAAGGATTGGATATACTACAACTTGCCTGAAGAAGTTATACCAATATGCTGGAATGGAAAATATTCTGGTCAAAAGCAAAGGTGGTTCTTAATGAAGTTTTGCGGAGAGGATGAGGACATTGATATTAATTATACTGGTCATCCAGAGTTCAAAGAGTGGCGTTGGCAAGGTATAGATAGTTTAGTAGCCAGTGCTATATCATTTAAAAAAGAAGTTTATAAAACAGTGATAGAAGAGTTTTCTTCTATAATAAAAGCCTCAACAATAAGCTCATGATAGTAGATTCTCATTGCCACTTGATTTATTTTTCTGACGATGAAATACCAAAAGTAATTTCAAGGGCAGAGCAAAATGGTGTAAAGGTTTTGCATAACATATGCGTAAGCATTGACGATGTTCCTAAGTTATTAAAAATTTCTTCATCCTATGATCAGGTCTACTCCTCTGTTGGTATACATCCGCTTGATGCTGCTATAGAAAATGGTGAGTGTATACATGTTGATGAATTAGTTGAATTTACCAAGAACCAAAAGGTAATTAGTATCGGTGAAACCGGGTTAGATTTTTATAAATCTGACAACAAAGACAATCAGAAAAAAAGTTTTGCATTACATATAGAAGCGTCAAGAATAACTGGACTACCTTTAGTTATTCACACAAGAAGCGCTGATAATGAGATGATCGATATGTTAAGGTCAGAAATGAAAGCCGGTGCTTTTAGTGGAGTAATGCACTGCTTTGCTTCCTCTAAAGAACTTGCTTATCAATCTATAGATTTGGGGTTATGTATTTCATTTTCTGGAATTATTACTTTTAAAAATGCGAGCTTACTCAGAGAAATTGCACAAAATGTACCACGCGAGCGTGTTTTAGTCGAAACTGATGCACCATATCTATCACCTGAGCCTTATAGGGGAAAAAAGAATGAACCAGCAATGGTGAAATACGTTGTTGATTGTTTGGCAGAGTTGTGGAATGAGTCACCAGAACAAGTAGCGAAGGTAACCACAAGCAACTTTTTTAGGCTGTTTGAGCTATAAAGAAGTTCTATAAAACCATTAATTTGCTTATGAACCTAAAGATTTCACCAGCTCTCTCACCGAGTTTACAGACTTATTAAACATTTCTTGTTCACTATCATTCATTTTAACTTCTAGGATCTTTTCAATTCCGTTTTTTCCAATAATTACAGGAACACCAATAAACAACTCTTCTACACCATATTCACCATTAAGGTAAGCAGCACATGGTAATATGCGCCTCTTATCTTTTAAATATGATTCTAACATGCATATAGCTGAAGATGCAGGAGCGTAGTATGCAGATCCAGACTTAAGCAGATCAACTATTTCTTTACCGCCATTGCGAGTGCGTTCAACTATTTCATCGACTTTTTTCTGTGTGATAAGACCCATATCGATAATTTGAGTAAGTGGAACTCCAGCAACTGAAGCACAATTGATTAGTGGTACCATAGTGTCGCTATGTCCTCCAAGCACAAAAGCAGATATATCTTCAACTGAGATATTTAACTCACTTGCAAGAAAGTAACGAAAACGGGAAGAATCAAGCACTCCTGCCATGCCAACAATCATATTAGTTGGAAGGTTTGAAAATTTATGCACCACTGAAACCATGGCATCCAAAGGGTTGGTAACCACTATTACAAACGCGTTTGGAGAATATTTTTTAATATTTTCGCCAACCTCCTTCATTACTTTAGCATTGGTTTGCAGGAGGTCATCCCTGCTCATTCCAGGTTTTCTAGCGATGCCAGCGGTTATTATAATTGCATCGGAGTTTTTTATATCTTCATACCTATTTGTGCCAGTAATATTGACATTAAATCCATCAATAGGGGATGATTCTGCTATGTCGAGTGCTTTACCTTGTGGTATTCCATCACTAATATCAAGTAAAACAACATCACCGAGTTCCCTTAGTGCAATCATATGGGTGAGAGTTCCACCGATATTTCCTGCACCGATTAAAGATATTTTTTTTCTTTGTACTGTCATTTTCTACTCCTTTGTATTTACTTTTATGGTTTTACCTTCCCAAGGCGATAAGCTATCAAACATACGAAAATCTTGCGGTAAATCTATAGGATTATACACAACCTTTTTTGTCTCTATATCATATCTTACTTCCTCATAACCAGTGAGAGGGAAATCTTTTAACATTGGATGACCTTTGAATCCATAGTCTGTTAGAATCCTACGCAAATCAGGGTGATCAGAAAACTCTATTCCATACATATCAAACACTTCACGCTCAAACCACAAAGCCGTACTAAATATCTTCGCTACACTTGGAGGCATGTCGCTTTCACATAACTGAAGCTTTATGTGTACTCTAATATTATGCACAATGCTGAGCAGATTGTATATTAGCTCGAAACGCTTCTCTCTATTTGGATAGTCAACCCCAAAAATATCAACTAATAGTTCAAACCTACACTTTTCATCATCACGTAGAAAGAATAGGTGCTTTTCAATTTCATCTAAAGTTGAATATATTACAATAATGCCATCATCTTTTTGAATGCACTCGCATTTGGTCTTTTTTTGTATATACTTTGCAGTTTTATCCATTCCGAGTCCGTTTTATTTTGTTTTGTAGGCATAGCATTCCATATAGCAACGCCTCAGCGGTTGGTGGGCATCCAGGGACATACACGTCAACTGGCACAATTCTATCACAGCCTCGGACCACTGAATAAGAGTAATGGTAATAACCACCACCATTTGCACAACTTCCCATGGAAATAACATACTTCGGGTCTGCCATTTGATCATAAACCTTGCGCAATGCTGCTGCCATTTTATTAGTTAGTGTGCCAGCAACAATCATCACATCTGATTGACGTGGGCTTGCACGAAACATTATACCATATCTATCAAGATCATAACGGCTGGATGCAGTATGCATCATCTCAACTGCGCAACATGCAAGACCAAATGTCATTGGCCACAATGAACCAGACCTTGCCCAATTCATTACATAATCTGTTAAATCACCAAATTTAGTGACAAGAAACCCTTCTTTTTTATAACGACCCCAGTCATCATTAGATAGAATTTGATTTGTCATAAACTACTCCCACTCTAATGCACCTTTACACCATTCATAGATAAAACCTATAGTGAGTATTGCAAGAAATACCATCATAGACCAAAATCCACCATAGCTTATCTTAGATAAAGAAACAGCCCAAGGAAAAAGAAAAGCAATTTCTAAGTCAAATATTATAAATAATATTGAAACTAGATAAAATTTAATGTCAAAATTTTTTCTTGCACTGGATAGTGGATTGAAGCCACACTCATATGTGGAAAGCTTTTCACCATCTGGCTTACTCACTGCAAGAAACATAGGCAATATACCTAAAGCAAAAGATACTACAATTGATACGCAGATAAAGATTACTATGGTTAAATATTCGCTCATTTAACAAAACATATAACACTATGAGTTTACATGCTTTCCTAACTTTTTACCACCTAAAATATGCACGTGAAAGTGTGGTACAACCTGCTCTCCATTTTCACCGTAGTTAGTGACTAATCTATATCCTGTTTTTTCTAGATTATATTTGTGTGCTATCTCTCTTACAGTTTTGAAGAAATCCGCTATTTCCTCTTCAGGAGCTTTTAGAATGAAATCATCATATGAAATATATTGATTTTTTGGTATAACTAAAATATGAACTGGTGCGTCAGGGTACTTATCATGAAAAGCTAGTACATTTTCATTTTCATGTACCTTCTCACAAGGTAACTCACCTCTTAATATTTGAGCAAAGATGTTATCGCTATCATAAACTTCATTGCTCATATTTTAAGAGCGACCTTTCCCTCTTTCTTCGTTTTTCTCTACATTAGGTGTAGATAGTGGTTTTATCGCTTCACCAGAAGCATCTTCAAGATTTAAAGAGCTTACAAGTTCCCTTACTTTTACCATGTCCTGCTGTTCTTTCAAAAAGGGTTCTATTCCACTTACCCTTTTTCCAGTAATAACTCCTGGTTGTAAGTGATACATATCCCCAGGAACAGTTAGACTATGATGTCTTTCCTCTATTTTTTTAGCTTCACTCATAATACTCCCCTATAACTTATTTTTGCATTCCACAACTTTGCGACTTACCTGGCTTTATAGCTTCTTGCGCCCATTTTTTCTCACCTGAAGCTATAGTTTCTGAAGGCTGACCAACATCAGACTTCACAACTTTGTCTGATGACTGCTTTTGATTATCATATTCCTTATACAATTTTTCTGCAATACCATTCAGCAATTTTAAGTCTGTATGAATTTTAAATTCTCCACCAGTAATTCCTGCCAGCTTCTTAAGGTCGCCATTAATGCTATCAGCAATTCCTTGAAGAGCAAGCTTTTTTATCTCCTCTGGACTCTTTCCTTTATTTTTAGAGTCAGTTTTAATGTCTTCAATTATTTTTTTAACATCAACTTCAATTACAATTTTATTTTCTTCTCTAAAAATAGTTACATTCGGTAAATCTTTTTTTATTTTATCTAATTGCTCTGGGCTCAAATAAGGTATATCTCCCGTAAGAGTCCTTGATGCTAAAAAACTTACCTTTCCTGTCCCTTTCTTTTGCTCTGTTATTTGTACGCCAAGATCCTTACTAGCTTGTGTGGTTTTTATGGGTGGATCATATTCTTCATGTGGGTTGCCAATAATAGAACGCCCGCCATTTTTTATGTCGTGCCGCATTTCATCCCAGGACTTAAACCAATTCTTTGGCCATATAGGGTATATTGCACCCTTGACTAGGACTTTTACACCTCTACCCAGAAAACTCCCTACTCCCGAAGCTGCATTACCAACTTTAGCTAGTATAGAAGTAGATTTTTCATTTTCTCTTGTTAACATACATACCTCCAAGGTACTTTCTATAACTAAATACATTTTAATTATAGACGAAAAAATTTAAACTTCTATATCCATTATAAGATAGAATTATAGGGATTGCAACCATTATTTGCACATTGTCTAAAACATGTAGTATTCTCGCTACTTTTATTGTTCAATTTATTATAAAGAATACTCTAAATTATGTTTAAATGGAACACAAATAATATCATTGATGCAACTGGCGGAAGAGACGTAAATGGTTGTAATTGGATACATAGCTCAAATATTTCAACGGACACAAGAAGCATAAAAAAAGGTGATTTATTTATTGCACTCAAGGGAAGGAATTTTGATGGCCATAATTTTTTGCATGAAGCGTTTTTAAAAGGGGCTGTCGCTGCAATAGTAAGTGAGGGTAAATATAAAAATTTCCCTCTCATTATTGTACAAGATACCCTGAAAGCTTTGCACGATATGGCATCATACTACATTAGAAATGTTCTTATTGACGCTAAAGTTATTGCAGTTACAGGCAGTGTCGGAAAAACCACTACAAAGGATATGCTACACACTGTTTTATCGCAATATGGAGTGTCCCATGCAAACGAAGGTAACTTAAATAATAATATAGGGTTGCCTTTGACAATTCTAAAAGCTCCAAAAAACTGCCAGTACTTAATCCTTGAAATGGGAATGAATAAAGCTGGTGAAATAAAAGAATTATCAAAGATTAGTAATCCAAATATTGCAGTTATTACCAACATCGAACCTGCACATACTGAAAATTTTTCATCACTATTTGACGTTGCACAAGCGAAGTTAGAAATTCTGTATGGTATGAAAAATAACGGTACTTTGGTTTTAAGCAGAGATAATAAATATTATGATTATCTCTCATCACACGCCAATAGAAATGTAATAAGCTTCGGTAAAGATAAAAATGCTGAAGTTTGTTTACTAAACTTAATAAGAAACGATGAATCTTCTGTCATTTCAGCACTATCTTCTGTCATCCCAGTGCTTGACTACTTGGATCCAGGAAGTTCAATTGCAAATGAGCATATCAGACGGTTGTATAATAAAGACTGGATTCCAGCGTCACGCGCTGGAATGACATCAAACCGAGTTGCTAATAGATTAAGTTTAAAAATCAGGCTGAGTGATAATCAAATTATAAACTGTAATTTACGTGTACAAGGTGAGCATTTTGCTTATTCGCTACTTGCTGTTGCAGCAGTTGTGCAAAGCCTCGGACTTGATTTATCAAAATTACCACTTGCACTTAAGAATTTTAGTGTAGCGAAAGGTAGAGGCAATATTCATAAGATCAAATACAATAGAAAATATATACATTTAATTGATGACTCCTATAACGCCAGCCCTGCTTCGATGAAAACTGCAATAAAAACTTTGAGTACATATTCTAATCAGAGAAAAGTAGCTTTGCTTGGTGATATGTTGGAACTTGGTGATGAAAGCATAGAGTTTCATACAGATTTGGTTAAGATTATCACAGAAAATAATATAGATAAAGTTTATACAGTTGGTAAATTTATGTTAGAATTGCATGAGCTTTTGCCAGATAATATAAGAGGCACGCATTTTAATGATTCTAATCAATTGAAAAGTGATTTAGCTAACATTATTCAGAATAATGACGCAATTCTAGTTAAAGGCTCACGAGGAATGAAAATGGATCTTATTGTACGGGAATTCGTAATAAAATATTAAGCGAAATCATTGTATTAATTTACAGTAACAAATTATTAGGAACTTTAATTGTGACAAAACGTGTAATTATTTTTGGTGGAACGGGGTTTATAGGGAAACACATCGTAAGACGCTTGGCAGCAGAAGGATATTTAATAAAGATATTCACTCGTAATCAGGAAAAAGCTGCTTGTTTAAAATTGTGTGGCAATTTAGGACAAATATCAATATTTAAAGGCGATTTTTTTGATGAAAAATCAGTTCTGGATGGTATGGAAGAATGTGATGTAGCTATAAACTTAGTGGGAATATTATATGAAGCAAAAAAGCACGATTTTTACGCTGTTCACGTTAAAATAGCTGAAAGGATAGCAAAAGCTGCAAAAATGAAAAATGTACCTATGATGATACATTTTTCTGCTATGGGAATAGAAAATAGCAAGTTGTCAAAATATGCCAAAAGTAAATTGGAAGGTGAAAAAGCTGTAACTTCAGCATTTCAAGAAGCAATAATAATTAGGCCAAGCCTTGTATTTGGTAAAGAAGACAACTTCTTTAATAAATTTGCAAGATTAGCAACTATTCTTCCTTTCTTACCACTAATTGGCAATGGAACAACTAAATTTCAGCCAATATGTGTAACAGACTTAGCTGAAGTGGTATATCGTATTATCAGTTTTAATAAGCAAGACAAGAAAATTTATAACATGGGTGGACCAAAGGTTTACTCTTTCAAAAGCTTATTGAAGTTTATTCTGAATGTTACTAACAGAAAGTGTTTGTTGGTCAATGTATCTTTTCCAATGGCAAAGTTAATAGCTTTCTTTTTAGAAAATAAAATTATTTCTATGCTGCTAAAACCAATAACCGGAGATACGAACCCTATGCTTACTCAAGATCAGGTGAAAGTTATGATGAATAGTTCAATCGAAAAGTCAGTTGACCTTGAAACAATGAAGGTTCGACCATTAGCAATTGAAAATGTGGTGCCAGAGTACTTGAAGATTTATAGAAAGTATTGATAAAAGAGTGTGCCCGGTGGGATTCGAACCTACGACCCACAGCTTAGAAGGCTGTTGCTCTATCCAGCTGAGCTACGGGCACACAACATATATAAAATGCTTCTTAGTACAAGTGAAGTCAAGTACTTCGTGTGAATATGATGTTTATCTTGCGACACCTTGTCATTGCAGTTGTGTGTCGCGCGCTGCCAAAATTGGATGCGAGAAGTCTATTTATTTTAGAAAATATTATATAGAAACTTACTTGACACC
Source organism: Wolbachia endosymbiont (group A) of Cephus spinipes (assembly GCF_964026895.1). Lineage (NCBI taxonomy): Bacteria > Pseudomonadati > Pseudomonadota > Alphaproteobacteria > Rickettsiales > Anaplasmataceae > Wolbachia > Wolbachia endosymbiont (group A) of Cephus spinipes. Next base: position 93,154 of record NZ_OZ034713.1, read on the forward strand.
CTTCGCCAGCGCCCTTATCATGATAGTGAAGCTATTGTATTTGCTTTCGCCAATCTGCAGATTAAAAGGTAAGGATTACTTAATGTATCGGCGTCTTATGTTCAATTTTTTGCAGTATATAGATACTGTATGTCTTTACAAAACTTCATCTACATCTAGATTTTTATCTAAATAAGCTGAACGCGCTTATAAAGCGTTACAAGACATCAAAAAATGCCAATACTCGACAGAGATAGTAAAAGACTAGCTAACTCGGGGATTCTTTGTCTTTTTTTCTGCTTAGTAAATTTCTTAAACATTTGCAGCGTAAGTTAGTTGCAATTAAAAGCGGCTGAATCTCGCTTGTCAAGCGTTTAAAACATAAAAAACGCCAATATTTTAAAGCGGATAATAACCCCAGGGTTTCTTTTGCCTTTTTTTTCATTTGGTAAATTTCTTAATATTTATAGCTAAACAACAACCGTCATCCCGCTACGTGTTAGCGGGATCTATGCTTTGAGATACCGCGAATGAATCGCGGTATGACGGTGTAGATGATGGTTAAGTAATTCGTCATCCCGCTGCTTGTTAGCGGGATCTATGTTAAGGTATAGTAGGGGATCTATGCTTTGAGATACCGCGAATGAATCGCGGTATGACGGTGTAGATGATGGTTAAGTAATTCGTCATCCCGCTGCTTGTTAGCGGGATCTCTTGTTAGCGCCGCGGCGGTATGACGTAGGATTGTTGTCATTCCGCTACTTGTTAGCGGCTGAGATACCGCGGCGGTATGACGGTTCGCGGCGGCATAGTAATTCATCATCCCGCTGCTTGTTAGCGGGATCTAGAGATACCGCGACGTCTCACCTATAGCCTTCAGTGCTCCTTTTTTTGTCATCCCAGCGTCACGCGTTGGTTTCAACATTATATCATGAACTTTCTAAAATTCATTGAACTGTGCTTTCAAACGGTAGTGCCGGGGTGTGAGTATAACGATTATCAGTATATAAAAGTCATAGCAGATAGGCTGGAAGCAGCGAGCGCTGGTGAAGTGAAACGAATAATATTCAATATGCCTCCGCGCTCGATGAAGTCCATGTGCATAAGCGTTGCGTGGCCCGCATGGATACTGGGAAACCAACCAACTGCGAGAATAATAGTTGCAAGTTATTCTCAGCGGCTCAGCGAAAAGCACTCGCTCGACACCAGGTGCGTGATGCAGTCTAGTTGGTATAGAGCGCTATTTCCAGAGATAGAACTATCCAAAGACCAGAATACCAAATATAAATTTCAAACAGTGCAGAGAGGATACAGAATCGCAACATCAGTTGGTGGAACACTAACTGGTGAAGGTGGTGATTTTATCATTGTGGACGATCCGCTCAGTTCTGCTCAAGCTTTGAGTGAAACGCTTAGAAAGCGTGCCACAAACTGGTTTGATCAGACTTTAGTAACCAGGCTGAACGATAGAAAAAAAGGAGTCATCGTTCTTGTAATGCACAGGCTACACCAGGAGGACTTAACTGGACACCTTCTCTCCAAGCCAAAAAACATATGGCATCATATTTGTTTGCCAATGATTTCTGAAAATAAGCAGGTTATTTATTCAATCAAAAAGCCAATACCTCCCGTTCCTATCATCCGAGTAGCTCAGCACTGTGCGACCAGGCGATTATATAATAAACCAGCGTCACCTGTAAGGATATTATATTCAAGAGAAGAAGGTCAGTTGTTATATCCCCTCGATGGAGGAAAAGAAGAAGTTGAGATAATAAAAGCTGAACTTGGGAGTTACGCTTTTGCTGCTCAATATCAACAAAACCCTCTGCCGCTTTCAAGTGGTATAATTAAACCAGAGTGGTTGAAACGCTATAAAAAATTTCCTGATAACCTCTCGCATATAACACAAAGTTGGGATACTGCGGTTTCAACAAGTAACATGAGCAACTTTAGTGTCTGCACCACCTGGGCAAAAATAGATAATAAATTCTATTTACTCGACGTATATCGCGCAAAGCTTGAGTATCGAAAGCTTAAAGAACAGGTTTTGTCACTAGCTGCAAGATGGACGCCACACGCAATTTTAATCGAAGCAAAAACAAGTGGTCAACAATTGGTGCAAGAGCTAAAGACAAACAGTGATTTACCGATTATTGAAATAGTGCCACATGATGACAAGCTCACTCGATTTCATCAAATTGTTCCGATTATAGAGTCTGGCAAGGTTTTTCTGCCACATCAAGCAGTATGGCTGAACGATTTTGAGTATGAGATTTTAATGTTTCCTGAAACGCGCCACGACGACCAAGTGGACAGTACCGTGCAATATTTGCAGTGGGTGAGAAACAGTACCTCCAGGGTTGCAGTTATACGAGCATTGTGATTTGAGTCTACCAGTACTGGGATGACAGCTAGGAGACAACCGTCATCCCGCTACTTGTTAGCGGGATCTATGCTAAAAGATACCACGGCGGTATGACGTAGAACTGCTGCTTGTTAGCTGATGAGATACCGCGAATGAATCGCGGTATGACGGTTCGCGGCAGCATGACGGTAAGCTCGTCATCCCACTACTTGTTAGCGGGATCTCTTGTTAGCGGATGAGATACCGCGAATGAATCGCGGTATGACGTAGGACTGCTGTCATTCCAGTGTCAGCTACTTTCATGACACCGTCTACTTTGTAAAATTCACAAGAACCATTAAAATATTTTTTTACTTTTCATTGTATATTTCTCAACATATTATCTTTAAGTACTAAAATAATTAACAATATGGCATTATTAATAGTTGAATCACCTGCGAAAGCAAAGACAATAGGTAAATATTTGAGTAAAGAGTTCAAAGTAGCTGCATCCTTTGGACATGTGAGGGATCTTCCAGCAAAAAACGGTTCTGTCGATCCGGATAATGATTTTGCTATAAAGTATGAAACCATTGAAAAAGCAGAAAAGTATATAAAAGAGCTAGTAAAAGCCGCAAGCAAAACATCAGATATATATCTTGCAACAGACCCAGACAGAGAAGGGGAAGCAATGGCTTGGCATGTGATAGAGACATTAAAAGAAAAGAAAGCAATCAGTAATGAAAACAACATTTATAGAGTAGTCTTTAATGAGATAACAAAAAGAGCAGTACAAGAAGCAATAAAAAATCCACGTGAAATTAATATGGATTTAGTGCGTGCACAACAAGCACGTAGAGCTTTGGATTATCTAGTTGGATTTAGTTTGTCACCACTGCTGTGGACAAAATTGTCGGGAAGCAAGTCTGCAGGGCGAGTGCAGTCTGTTGCATTAAAGATTATATGCGAACGAGAAGATGAAATTAGTAAATTTATAACACAGGAGTATTGGAGCATAAAAGCAGAAATGCAAAATAGCAAAGATGAGGCTTTTTTTGCTATGCTAAGCCACTATGACAATAAAAAGCTAGAAAAATTTGATATTAAGAATGAAGAAGAAGCAAAGAACTTAGTCAGGGAGATTGAATCAAGGCAATATGCTGTAAGCACAGTAGAACGCAAGCAAGTTAAGAGAAACCCGCTTCCTCCGTTTATTACTTCAAGTCTTCAGCAAGATGCAGTGAATAAACTGTATTTTAATGTGAAAAGTGTTATGCGCATAGCGCAAAATTTATATGAAGGTATCGATATTGGTGGTGAAACTGTAGGGTTGATAACTTACATGCGTACAGATGGGTTTCATATTGCAGATGAGGCTATAAACTCAATTAGAGGGTCAATTAAGTCATTATATGGTGATAAATATTTACCGCAGTCTCCTCGTAAATATGTAAAAAAGGTCAAAAATGCTCAAGAAGCACATGAAGCAATTCGTCCAACTGATATCAATAGAACGCCGGGTAGTATTAAGGATTACTTAACGCCAGAGCAATTTAAATTGTATGATTTAATCTGGAAAAGGACCATTGCAAGTCAAATGGAGTCGGCGATTCTTGATCAAGTGGTAGTCGAAATTAGTTCTACTGACCAGAAAGTAATTCTGCGAGCAAGTGGATCAAGTATATTCTTTGATGGTTTTTATAGAGTCTACCAAGATAACATAGAAGCCGAAAATGAAGGCCTGCTACCTGCCATGAAGGAAGGGGAAGCGTGTAAGCTGATTTCAGTTGAGCCAAAACAACATTTCACTCAACCGCCACCTCGTTATAGTGAAGCAAGTATCGTAAAAAAAATGGAAGAAATCGGTATAGGTCGACCATCAACTTATGCAACAATTATTTCGGTATTACAAGATCGTGAGTACGTTTCATTGGATAGCAAAAGGTTTATTCCAAGCAGCCGCGGTAAAATCGTTACTATATTTTTAGAAACTTTTTTTCAGCGTTGTGTAGAGTATGATTTCACAGCACAAATGGAAGAGAAGCTTGATTTAATTTCAAATGGACATGCAGATTGGAAAAAAGAATTAGGCCACTTTTGGGTGCCATTTTTTGGTCATGTAAACTCTGTCAAGCAAATGACGCATGATGAAGTTTTCAGCGGCATTCACGATTTGGTAATCGATTGGTTTTGTTCAGAAGAAGGAAAAAAAGAGGTGAATACAAAATGCCCTGCTTGCTCTGATGGCATATTGAAATTGAACTTTGGAAAAGCCGGGGTGTTCCTTGGATGTTCTAATTATCCTGAATGCAACCATACAAAAGAAATTACGGGCAGTAACGACAATTCAGAATATCCAAAAAGTTTAGGTATAGATGATATAACAAACCAAGAAGTGATGATCAAAAAGGGTCCTTTTGGACTTTATCTGGAGTTTAATAACGAGTTAAAAAAGAAAAAAACGGTTTCCATACCAAAAGATATAAATGTTAATGAGATTGATCTGAGCACCGCTACTCAGTTACTTTCCTTGCCAAAAGTAATCGGAGAACACCCTGAAACCGGAAAGGAAGTAAAAATAGGCCTTGGGCGATTTGGGTACTATATTTTCTATGATGGTAGATACTTTTCTCTTAAGAAAAGCTCCAAAGAGGTGCTGAATAGAGAATTGAGCGAAGTTGTACAAATTATTGCAAACAGTCCATGCAAAGAGTTAAAATCTCTCGGGGTTAATGAAAAGGGAAAAGAAGTTTTTATCTGCAACGGTAGGTACGGATTCTATATAAAATGCGGTAAAACAAACGTTGCTTTGGGCAAGAGTGCAGATATTGAAAGTATAGATCTGGAGAAGGCTTTAGAGTTGATTAAGAATAAGAAGTAGACTTTTATTGAAATATTAGGTAAAGTTAAAATATACTCTAATAATGCGGTGGGATAAATGATATTTTACACACAGGGCGACACTCCAGCTTTATGTAGGTTAGATTACACGGATGTAAGTAAGTTAGTAGGCATACCAAATATCACAAGACTTGATTTAACTGAGTGCAAGATTAGTGTTGAAATTGTAAAAGAATTAGCTGAGCTTATAAATCTTACTTCACTTCATTTAGGTAAGTGCAAGATTAGTGTTGAAGTTGCAAGAGAATTAGCTAAGCTTATAAATCTTACTTCACTTGATTTAAGTGAGTGCAAGATTAGTGTTGAAGCTGCAGGAGAATCAGCTAAGTTCACAAATCTTACTTCACTTCATTTAGCTGGGTGCGAGATTAGTGTTGAAGTTGCAAAAGAATTAACCAAACTTACAAATCTTACTTCACTCAATTTAATTGGTTGCAAGATTAGCAATGAAGTTGCAAAAGAATTAGATAAACTCAAAAAAAATCTTCCTTCACTTAATATAATTGGTTACAAGATTAGCGGTAAAGGTGCAAACGTAAAATTGCAGGATGAGGTATCAAACTCGCAAGAAAAACTTAAAAGCAGTAGCAAATACTATATTTGTGGAGCAACAGTTGGTTTAGTTATTGGTCTAGTTGCAGCATATTGTTTAGGGGCTGCTGCTTTAACTCCTGTTGGTGTTTCTGTTGCAGCGTTTATTGCATCTGCTGTGGTTGGCGCGTTACTCGGAGCTGGGGTGGGTTATGCTGTGAGTACATATCTTGAAAGCACTGAATTAAACAATATGCAACCACGAAGGAGTTGTTGAAGATCCGTGTTAAATTCTAGTACAGGAGCTTTTTTCTAATGCTAAAGTTTACAGTTGAAACAAACCACCTGGCCACGTGGAACTGATTTCAGTTTATCAGTTGAAACTTGATTTGAGCAGAGTATGCATTTTATTGTGTTGCTTGGAGTAAGTGAGTTATCAACAGCAATTCTATCATCAAAAACAAAACACTCACCTTCCCAATTATCATTTTTATTATGAGTTTTTTCGAGGTAAGAAAGAATGCCGCCTTTCAGGTGGTACACATCGTTAAATCCAAGATTTTTCATGTACGCTGTTGATTTTTCGCATCTAATTCCACCAGTGCAGTACATAGCTACTTTCAGGTCTTTACTCTCAGAAAATGACTCTGTCCACTGAGGAAACTCACGGAAACATTGTGTGTGTGGATTAATTGCATTCTTAAACTTGCCTAATTTCACTTCATACTCGTTTCGTGTATCTATTACTAAAACGTCAGGTTGAGAAATAAAATCATCCCAATGCTCTGGATCAACATATTTACCCTTCAGGGAAATATCAAGATTGCTTACACCAAGATTCACAATCTCTCTTTTTAATTTTACCTTCATCTTGCTAAATGGTTGATATTCTGCTGCACTCTCTTTCCATGTAAGGTCCCTTAGCCTATAATCAGAACGTAGAAAATCGAATATTTTATCAATTGCGTTTCTTTCACCAGATATTGTTGCATTAACACCCTCTTCTGCAAGGAGTATAGTGCCCTTTAACTCAACGTTGTTGCATGTAGCTTTTATTTCGTCTTTCATGTCATAATAATTAGAAAGTTCTACAAAATGATAGAAAGTTGCAATGACGAAGCTCATGATTATTCACTTATCAACTAAAAACATGATATACAAAATTATAAAGATATTCAATAGTACGGCTGTTAATTACTGGATATCTTCAGTTTTTACATATAACATTTTAATATAAAATATAGATTCAAATTAATGTTTTTAAGAGTATTTAAAAATATATTCTTATTTCTAGTAAGTATATTATTCGTCTGTCCAATATTATCATTAATATCAATTCTATTTACAGATACAGCAAATTCCGGATGGGTAATCAGCACACTTTTCCCTGAATATATACTGAGTACGTTAATTTTGATGATAGGAGTGGGGGGAATATCTTTCATATTTGGAGTAATTCCAGCGTGGCTCACCACATTTTTTTCATTTCCTGGAAGTAAAATTTTTGAGATTGCTTTGTTCTTTCCGATATCGATTCCTGGATATATAGTAGCGTTCGTCTATGTAAATACACTAGAATTTTCAGGTCCAGTGCAGAGCTCATTAAGAGACATTTTAGAGTGGAGCAAAGGTGACTATTGGTTTCCTGAAATAAAATCCCTAGGTGGTGGAATATTAGTAATGGGATTTAGTTTATATCCATACGTTTATATGTTAGTCCGCTCAAGTCTAAAGAATGTTAGTAACTCAGTCACTATTGCATCAACACTTGGGTTCTCCTCATTGAAGAGCCTGTTTTCTGTCATCATACCCTCCATACGCCCATCGATTATAGCTGGGTTGTCTTTGGTACTAATGGAAGTAATTACAGATTTCGGCACACCACAGTTTCTTGCTATCGATACTTTTACGACGGGAATATATCGCACCTGGTTTTTACTGCATGACAAATATTCAACTACTGTTTTAGCAGTTGCAGAATTAATTTTCGTTGTGATACTAATAGCTATCGAAAAAAAACTACAAAAAAAAGGAATATCTTACTCTTCAATCAATACCAATTCAGATTATCACAATAAACGGAGTATAAGTGGCGCTATACCGTTGATCTTTGCTTATCTTATGTGTGTATTGCCGATATTAATAGGTTTTATTTTGCCAATGATTCCGCTCATATATTGGAGCATAGAGAAGGGGTTTTTCATATACGAAGCAAGATTCTATAACATAATAGCAAATAGCATTAGTTTATCATTTATCACCGCATTAATCTCAATTAGCATTGCAATAATGATTGGATATACGGCGCGTAAAAATAAGGTAATCAACAATATAGCGCGTCTCATTTCTTTAGGCTACGCAATTCCAAATGCAATTATCGCAATTAGTATAATAATATTTTTAAGCAGAATATCCTCTTTCATTACTCAATATGTTGTGGAAATTAGCTTAGTAGGAACTATTGGCGCATTAGTTTACTCATATTTATTCCGTTTTTTTGCTATATCTTTCAAGGCGGTAGAGTCAGGGCTCAAAAAAACACCAAATGAAATTGAGTGGACTGCATATACCATGGGTCACGGACCTATTTCCACATGTTTGAATGTTCATATCCCTCTCATCAAGAAGAGTATATTATCGGGATTTTTGCTCGTATTTATGGATACTATCAAAGAGCTCACAGCAACACTCATTATAAGACCATTTAATTTTGAAACTATATCAACTAGAATATATGAACTTGTAAGCGATGAGCGCTATAGAGAAGCTGCCCCATTTTCGTTAATAATAGTTATAATAGGCTTAATCTCTACAATAACCTTATTTACACTTGATGATAAGGATAAAAAATAAACGTAACTGTTCACAGATTTCCACTTAATTCTTCAATCTCACTAATAGAAAGGCCAGTAAACTTAACAATAGTGTTGACATCAACATTATTAGCCAGCATTGCTTTTGCGACTTCAATTTTCCCTTCAATTTTCCCTTTCTCTATACCTTTTTGTATACCTTTCTCTTCAGCAAGATCAAGTCTGTATTCAAGAATAGCTTCTTCTTTGCGTAGATCCATTATCCTTTCTTCATAGGCTACTAAATCTTTTTCGTTCCAACGAAACTTGTCTAATTCATCATATGCTAGCTTTATTATTGGCGCTTTTTCTGCTATCTCTTTTAAGTCCTCTTCTGTTGTTTCTTCTGCGTATTTAAAAAAGAAACACCACCTTTCTACTATACTTTCTAACTGCTCTACTTTATTTTTTGCGAATTTAGGCAACTCAATAAAGACAAACTGAAAATCTTTTAAGTAATGGCCGTTAGTTTTTATATCACGTATATTGTGAGTAGAAATATAATCAACTTCTTCAGGAAGTAAGTTACAATTTGATATAGCAATAAAGAAGACTTTCTTTAAATCAATGTAGTTGCCAGATTTATCTAATTGTCTTGAGTAGGCTTTAGCAGCATAGAGTTGTGCGCGCTTTTCAAAGCCCTTGTCTCTAGCGAGCTGCATTTCTGCTATATATCTATTTCCGTGAGAATCCTTGCAGAGAACATCAACAATACTTTGTTTATCAGAGGCAACTTCGGGATCCATAATAGTGCTAAGAAACTCAACTTCTTGTATTGCATTTATCTCAGTAAACCCTAAAATATCGTTCAAAAAGTGGGTCAGGATATTCTTATTTTTTTCCGTTCCAAAGATTTTTTTGAAACACAAATCATTGCGAGGATCGAGAAATTTTGAAAGAGCCATAGCCAAAGTGCTTAAAAATATTAATAATTATACACTATTATTAACAATTATTCAACCATATTTTTGAAGATAGCTATAGCTAACACGTCATAACCGCCACGAACCGTCATACCGCGATTCATTCGCGGTATCTTAGCATAGATCCCGCTAACAAGTAGCGGGATGACGATTGTGTATCGTGCTTTGCTAAAAATCACAGAATGCAGTCTGGTTACAAATAAACTATTTTGATAGTTAATGGGGTCTAGTTTTGACGTATGGACTATCCAAAGAAAAGGGTGGTATCATAACCTCAAAAATTTTTATGCTTTCTTCATTCAGAAATTCATACTTACCCTGCATTATTCCTGACGGTGCATTTAAGTATGTTCCACTTGTGTATTTGAATACCTCTCCAGATTTTATCACAGGTTGTTCTCCGATAACACCAACTCCGGCAATTTCATTTACTTTTCCCTTATAATCTATTATTTGCCAATGACGACTTAACAATTGAATAGTTGATTGGCTTTTGTTTTTTATCTTAACGTTATACATCCATACATAGCAATTTTCATAAGGAATGGATTGCTCTTCAATATAAATTGGTAAAACTGTAACTTCAACAAAGTTGGTAGTTAGTGTGTATTCTAGAATCATTATAGAATATTCATGATAAAAAGATAGTATCCTAATTATATACTTTTTTCATAGATTTTTCAAGTATACTCTAATTAGGAAATATCAATTTATAGTATGAATGAACCAGATGCGCTTAGCAAAAAAGTAATAGGAATAATAGGTGGTGGACAATTAGGTAAAATGACTGCTATCGCTGCAACAAAACTTGGACAAAAAACACATGTTTTTGCCAGTGCTAAAGACGATCCGGCTTGCTCTGTTGCTGATGATTTCACAATAGCAGATTTCTCTGATAAGAAAGCGCTTGAATCTTTTGCACAGAGTGTGGATTTGGTCACTATTGAGTCTGAAAATATTCCATGTAGTGCAATTAATATCGATGTAAATTTTTATCCGGGTAAAAAAGCGTTACACATTGCGCAAAATAGGCTTAGAGAGAAAGATTTCATTAGAAGCTTGAGTATAAAAACTGCTGAATACAAAAGTATACAAAATTATAATGAGCTACTGGAAAGCAGTAGAGCTTTTGGCTATCCAACAAGGCTGAAAACAACAGAAATGGGTTATGATGGAAAAGGGCAATATGTGCTTGAGAATGATTCTGAAGTGAAGCAATTTGCTTCCTTTGATTGGAATACAGAGTACATTCTTGAAGCAAGTGTTGATTTACTGAAAGAGGTTTCAATAGTCGTTGCAAGAGATAAAAACGGTAAAGTAGCTTTTTTTCCTATAGCAGAAAATTACCACGTTGATGGAATACTTGATACTTCAACAGTGCCAGCTAAAATAGATAGCAAATTAACTCAAGAGGTACAACGAGCTGCAAAGAAAATAGCAAATGCGCTTGATGTAATAGGAATTCTGGCTATTGAATTTTTTGTTACTAAAGATAACGAATTGTTAGTTAATGAACTAGCTCCCAGACCTCACAATTCTTGCCACTGGAGCTTGGATGCATGTAACGTTAGTCAATTTGAACAGCTGGTTAGGATAATATGCGGGCTACCTATGCAGGAAGTAGTATTACGCTTTCCTTGTATGACGAAAAATATAATAGGTAATGATATATATGATTCTCATAAGTATTTGAGCAACGAAAAAGCTAGTTTAACCATATACGGGAAAAAAGAGGTTAGAGATAAGCGTAAAATGGGACATGTCAATATAGATTTAAGTTAACAGTTTTTCTACGTTATACCGCCACAACTGTACGAACATTGTGATATGATGAGATGTTACATAGTAAACGGTGTCATTCTAGCACCTCTTTTCCCGTCATCCCGCTGCTTGTTAGCGGGATCTCATTTCACTTTGTGAAGGTGTCATCCCAGCACCTCTTTTCCCGTCATTCCGCTGCTTGTTAGCGGGATCTCATTTTACTTTATGAGGGTGTCATCCGAGTAGCCCCTTTCTCGTCATCCCGCTGCTTGTTAGCGGGATCTCATTTCACTTTATGAAGGTGTCATCCGAGTAGCCTGACTACTTGGATCCAGGAATTTTATTAAGTTGGTAAGCATAAAAGTGGCTGATCTTATGTTAAAACACAACGTTCTTGATGAGATTACAGCAAGGCTGGATTCCAGCGTCAGCTACTTGAATGACAGCAGTCCTACGTCATGCCGCCGCGGTATCTCTAGATCCCGCTAACAAGCAGCGGGATGACGGTTGTCGTTTAGCCACAAACATTAAAAAATTTACCAAACGAAAAAAAAGGCAAAAAAAGCCCCGTGGTTGGCTAATTACTTACATTATACTTTCAAGTATGGCGTTTTTTTATTCTAAACGTTTAATAACCGCGATTCAGTTGCTTTTAAGCCGCAACTAATCTAAATTATAAACGTTAAGAAATTTACTAAACAGAAAAAAAGGCAAAAGAAACCCTAGGGTAGCTAATTATTCACTATCCATTTTTTAAGTTGGCGTTTTTTAATGTTTTAAATGCTTTATAAGCGTATTTCAGCTTGTGTAGGTAAAAACCCAGAAATTTGATAAAGACATAAGGTGCACATAGTGCAAAAAATTAAACATGAGACGCCAGATACGTGAGTTTTTTTGTCATTTAATCTGTACAGAGAAGATAAATAAATAGCTTCAGTTTCATGATAAGGGGGCTGGCGGAGTTTGTCAAGGAAGTTTTTCGTTTCTATTTCCAATAAAAGTTTGTATGCAATAACACAGAAGCATGTACAGCTATTCCTTCATTTCTTCCAAGAGAACCTAATTTTTCTGCAGTGGTTGCTTTGATATTTACAAATTCATCATCAATTTCTAATGCTTTTGATATGAATTTCTTCATTTCTACTTTGTAAGGCGATATTTTAGGCTCTTCACAAACTATAGTAATATCTAAATTAGATACGCTGTACCCTTTTTCTTTTGCTTTTTTAGCAGCAAAGTCAAGGAAGTGAGATGAATTGCAATCTTTCCATTCAGAGGAACTAGGAGGAAAGTGCTCTCCTATGTCGCCATATCCCAGTGCTCCGAGTATTGCATCAACGATTGCATGTATTGCAACATCACCATCAGAGTGCGCTTCTATTGCCATGTTGTGTTCAATTTTCACACCGCAAATTTTTATAAAGCTTTCAGCACCGTTTTGAACTTTAATGAACTTATGTATATCATAACCGGCTCCGACACGAAATTTTGGCTCTTCAAAAAGAAGCTTTGCCATATTGATATCCTCTTTTGTGGTTAACTTAAAATTGCTTTTCTCACCTTTAATAATCGCAACATGTTTTTTGTGCTCTACCATTAGTGATGAATCGTCAGTAAATTCTTTGACTGATTGATGGCATGATAATAATTCTTTGAAATTAAAAATTTGAGGGGTTTGTATGGCTCTGAGCTTTCCTCTTGAAATCGTAGATTCAATAAAACTATTACTCACCAATGACATAGTGTCTTCAACTTCTATTGCTGGAACTACTCCTGTATATTGATCATTAATCATAGATTCAACCAAGTTATCTATCAGAACATCTGACACAAAAGGCCTACAAGCATCGTGTATAACTACAAAATCTGGGTTAACTTTTTGTAAGCTTTCAAGCCCTAGTTTAACTGAACTTTGCCTGTTTTCTCCTCCGTATACAGGGCTTAGTAATTTAGTGTCTGTAATTAGTGATATAGCTTTCTCATAGAAACTTTCATGGTCTCTATTAATTGCTATTCTTATGTAATCTATATATTGGTTAGCCAGAAATCTTTTAATTGTATGAAATAAAACAGATTTACCTGCCAGTTTTATATATTGCTTAGGAATCGTAGAATTGCATCTACTGCCTACTCCCGCTGCAACTATTAATGCTGCTATTTTGTATTTCTTAGCGCACATATTTCTTTTTGTAGAAGCTTTCCTCTCTATCCAAGATTCTTTCCGAAAAATAAAATTTCTGACATCATATAAAAGTTACTTCCCCTATTAACTAGCATAATTATAATAGCAAAAGAGATATTTAGAGAGCTCAAAATCTATCTTTGCCTGCGGATTAAACAACTAAATTTTAGTAAAAAACGATAGTATTACAAATCGTAAAATACTTTCAACATAGGAAAAATAAATTGCATATTTTTCAGTAAATTAGCTATGCTAAACACATGCAAAAACGTCATATAACTATTTGTTTCATACTGCTTTTTATAATAGGGATGTTATTCCTGATGCGTCCTATGATTTTTCCATGTTTAATATCTATTATTATTGCATATTTGTTTAATCCGCTAGTAGTTAAGTTTGAAAAGTATAGAATACCGCGTTCATGTTCTGTAATTTTTATAATACTTATTTTATTAATAGCTTTTATACTAGTCATAACATTTGTTTTACCTATTATATATGTTCAAATTACTTCAATATTAAATTTCTTAGTGAGTAAAGTGCCTTCATTAAAGCTTAAAGTAATCCCCTCTGTATTAGAATTTCTTAATATAAAAATCGAGGATAGCTTATTTGATCACTTATCTAAAAATCTAGCAGAAAATTACAGCAACTATGTATCTTATTTCATGAATGCTCTTGATATTGCTAGTAACTTTATAATCCAAGTGTTAAGTTCAAGCTTTAACACGGTATCATTAATGGTGATTACTCCTGTAGTGTTTTTCTACATATTACGTGATTGGCCTTTAATTATAGAAAAAGCTAATAAATTAATCCCTATTCCTTACAGAGGAAAAATTGCAGATTATTTTTCCAAAGTGGATTTCATTATATCTAATTATCTAAAGGGGCAGGTAAATGTATGTATTGTCATGATGGTCTTTTACTCTGTGAGCCTGAGCATAATCGGATTGGAACACTCTATTGTTATTGGAATTTTATCAGGAATGTTAACGTTCATACCTTACGTAGGGCCATTATTATATACCATTATTGGGTTTTTGAGCGCTATCACTCAATTTAGTGGATGGTTTGAAAGTGCTGCCGTTTTGCTATTATTTGGTGTTGGACAATTAATAGATTCAAATATATTAGTTCCTTTATTAATAGGAAAAAAAGTTCATATACATCCAACTGTAATTATTCTGGGAATTACTATATGCGCTTCATATTTTGGATTTACAGGTATATTACTTTTTATTCCAATAATAGCAATGTTCAATGTATCAGTAGAATATGCAATCAATAAATATTTTAAAAGTGAGCTTTATAAAAACGGCTAACAGACCTTTTGCATAATCAATTTATGGTAAGAGGAGAAATGAGCCCAGAATACCTGACACATTTGAGGAGCGTAAGTAAATTTCTGCGCAAAAATTACTACCAGAAAGAGGTTACGTAAGAGGTTCAACGTGCAATTAAATTTATTTAACAACAATCAAGCTGATTATAGCCGGCAAAATTACATCATCTTAGATGAAAATAAGCACGTATATAATTCGGTAGTTAATGATTTATCTTGGAAATGTCTGATTCTTTTTGGACCTAAAAGCTCCGGTAAAACTCATCTTGCTCATATTTGGCAATCAATAAACGATGCAATCTTTATCAATGTGAATAACTTCGTAAGCGAGATTAGGTATAGCGATGCTTTTATTTTAGAAGACGTACAAAACATTAAAGATGAAGCAATGTTATTACATTGTTACAATTACATGAAAGAAAACGACAAGAGGCTGCTAATCACTTCTTCAATTTCACCAAAAAAGCTTAACTTCAAACTAAGAGATTTAAGTTCTCGAATATTATCAACTATCAGCGTAAAAATTTTGCCTGCAAGCGAGGAATTATTAAGAATTATGCTAATAAAACGATTTTCAGATAAACAGTTAAAAATTGATTTAAAAGTGATTAATTATATTTTAGCAAGAATAGAACGTTCTTTCTATAGCATTGATAAAATTATAGAAAAGATAGATAATGAATCTATAGGGTCAAATGTGACCGTTCCTTTTATTAGCGCTTTATTAAAAAAAGATGCCATTTGATTTCTTCTTTTGTAAAGGTGTATATTAAAAATTTATTAACACCCATAACACTAACGTAATTGGAATCTCTATCTGTCCATGTTAGAATTATAATCAATGTTATGTTATAATAAATATAGATAGATACAGCTAAGAAGTATTCTATATTTATAGTAGAGCTCACTTTATAAGGTGTTTTTTATAGATTTAACGTTATAATTTAACTATGATAAGAGTAAGATTAAATTTAAGAAAAAGGTTAAAGCAAAAGTTTGTGATGTTCACTCTATTGATAAATGCTTTATTTGTCTCATATTTTCTCATAAGAAACACAGGGAACACTTCTAATCAAATTATAGCCAAAGAAATAAATATAGGAACTGATAATGAAAAATAAACAGTCGCAAAATAAAAAAGAAAATCTTTACATAACATATTACATAGATGCTTTAGCTTCAGAGAGGTTCGCTGCACAAAATACTCTGGAAAGTTATCGTTCGGATTTACACCAGTTTGAAGAATTTTTATTGGAAAGCGGCACTACCTTGGTTGGTGTAAACAAAACCAATATTAAAGATTATGTGAAATCTTTATGTACACAAAAAAAATATAAAAGTAGCTCTATATCAAGAAAAATATCCGCTATGAAAAATTTTTACAAGTGTCTATTTAATGACGGAATAATAGATTTTAATCCAGCGCCGGCTAATGATGCTGAATTAAAGAATCCAAAAGTTTCTCGTCCTTTGCCTAAGTATTTAAGTGTCGAAGAAATATTTTTGCTAATGGACACAGTGAGAAAATCAGCAAGCGAATCGAATAAAGAGATAAGCAGTAAAAGGCTATGTGCGATTTTAGATATCCTTTACTCTTCTGGAATGCGTGTTTCTGAACTAATTAGTATGAAATTATGTGAAGTGTCACATTTAATAAACAGTAATAACAAAGAATGCTATATAATAATAAAAGGAAAAAGTGGTAGAGAGAGGCAAATTCTTTTTAATGAACAAGCATTGCAGAGCCTTAGAAATTATTTATCAGTTCGTGATAATCTGATCTCTAAAGAAAAGGAATCCGATTGGCTATTCCCAGGTGATAAACCTAATAAACCAATTACAAGGCAGAGGCTCGGTCAATTAATGAAGGAGTTGGCAAGAAAATGCAATATTGATGAAAATAAGATCTCTCCACACGTGATTAGGCATTCTTTTGCTACCCATCTACTAAATAGCGGAGCAAATATTGTGTTGATACAGAAAGTTCTTGGCCATACTAACCTTTCTACAACACAAATATATACTCATATTGCTAACGAAAAGTTAAAGGACAAATTAGCTGATTCGCATCCTATTACTCAGATGATCAATAATTAAATTTATTGTTTTTAATTTGTAATAAAGTTAAATTTAAATAAATTTATGTGAGTTTGTGATTTCAAGTTTATTGTTTAATTTCTTTCTTATATTATGGGAGGTATTCTATACTTTCATTACTCTCCCTGTAATTTTCTTTTCTGAGTGTGTAATAACCATTTTCCTCGTCTGTTCGGTGAGAGTTGTATTATTCATGCTGCGTTTATTATGTGGCATTAAATATGAAGTGAGGGGAATGGAAAACATTCCTAAGCAACCTTTTATCATTGCATCTAAACACCAATCTCCATTTGAAACATTTATTTTTATACTACTATTTAGAAAAGCGGTTTTTATTTTAAAACGTGAATTGAAATGGATTCCATTCATTGGTTTGCATCTTATAGCGCTGAAAATGATTTTTATTAACCGTTCAGATGGTATCAGTTCTATACGCCATATAATCAAACTAGCAAAAATGCGTATAAAAGAAAATAGAAGCATAATAATATTTCCTGAAGGTACAAGAACAACTATAAACCAAAATATAAAATATCAACCAGGTATTGCTGCTTTATATAGCGTATTATCTGTTCCTGTGTTACCGGTTGCTTTAAACACTGGTTTGTTTTGGCCAAAAAGCATACTTTCTCTGAGAAAGAATCCCGGAAAGGCAGTAATAGAAATATTGCCCCCAATATATCCTGGGTTAAACAAAAATGAATTCTTGCAAAGTTTAGAAAAAATTATTGAAGAGAGAAGCAGTAGATTAACCATAGGAAAAACTGATATTGCAAATTAACAAAAAAACTTTATAATTAAAAGAAAAGTACAGTATTTTAGGTATTAATATATGGCAAATCATAAGAGTGCTAAAAAAATGATAAAGGTAATAGCAAAGCGCACTTTAATAAATAAGATGCGGAAAAGTAAAACTCGCACCTCTATTAGAAAATTGGTTGATATAATCAAGTCTGGCGACAAAGAAAATGTTGTTCTGGCATTTCGGAATGCTGAATCTAATTTACACAAGTGTGTGAATAAAGGTGTTATTCATAGGAATACTGCTGCGCGTAAAATAAGTCGCTTAAATGCAAAAGTAAAAGCATTGATGACCGCTTAATACGGTTAATGTAAAGTTAACTGTATTAATATATACTCCTCAGTTTGTATATTCTGTATAAAATTTAAGTAGCTTAAGTGATGGATAAAAAAGTGCTATTAGAACTAAGTAATGGATTAAAAATCGAGCTACCTGTATTAAGCGGAACAACAGGTCCTGATGTGTTAAATATCAAGGATTTATATAAGATGACAGGATTATTCACTTACGATCCAGGGTTTGTTTCTACAGCTTCATGCTCTTCTACAATTACATTCATTGATGGAGATGAAGGAGTTCTTAAATATAGGGGACATAATATAGCTGATTTGGCAGAGAATAATAATTTTACTGCTGTGATTTATTTATTGCTCTATGGTGAATTACCCAGTTCAGAGCAACACAAAAAATTTCTTCTCAAAATACAAGAATCATCCAAAGTATCAGAGCAAGTTACAAATGTAATTAAAGCATTTCCAAAAACTGCTCACCCTATGTCAATCTTAGTTGCATGTTTTGCAAGTTTGTCAGCATCTTATCATGAAAAGCATGGCAACAATGTCAATGGTGAAGACCTAGATTTTGGAATTTCTGCAATAGCGCAAGTTTCCACAATTATTGCAATGATTTATAGGCATATCAACAATCAGGAATTCATAAATGCTAACAATGAATTAAGTTACAGTGAAAATTTCTTAAAGATGATATTTGGCGATGCTGTTGATAATGATAAAAGCGCCCTTTTTGCAAAAGCTCTGGATAAAATATTTACTCTCCATGCTGATCATGAACAGAATGCTTCTACGGCGGCTGTCAGATTGGTGGGATCGGCTGGTTCTAATCTGTTTGCAAGCCTCTCTGCAGGAGTTGCTACACTTTGGGGACCAGCACATGGTGGAGCTAATGAGGCAGTTATAAATATGCTAAAAGAGATAGAGCAAAGTGGAGATATAGATAAATTCATCGAAAAAGCTAAAGATGATAAAGATCCATTTAAATTGATGGGATTTGGACATCGTGTTTATAAAAATTATGATCCGCGCGCGCGTATATTGAAAGGCGCTTGCCATGAGGTTCTAAGTAAACTAGAACAAAATAATGAACTGCTTAAAATTGCAAAAAAACTTGAAGAAATAGCTTTAAAGGATGAATATTTTATCGTGCGTAAGTTATATCCAAATGTTGATTTTTACTCAGGTATAATAATGAATGCTATTGATATCCCCTCAAATATGTTCACGCCTATTTTTGCACTTGCAAGAACCACTGGTTGGGTTACTCAGTGGTATGAAATGATAAATGATAAAGAAACTAAGATCTGTAGACCAAGGCAACTCTATTTTGGTAAATAAATTTATTTTCACTTCATTAGACTTCTTGCATAACCCAAACTAAGTAGAAAAAAGGTGTCATCCGAGTAGCTGACACTGGTTCCTTTACGACGGAAGTGTCCAGAGGTGTCATTCCAGTCTGGAATCCAGAAAAAAGGATGGTGTCATTCCGTATCCGTTCAGTCAATGACGTCAACTTAAGAACTTTCATTAGCAAACTCTCCTAAAGACATGATGGCGTTTAGGCTTATCTACTTTATTGCGGCTGTCCCGGTCGGATTTTAACTTTAGCGCGTATACTTAAAAAGGGCTTGAAAGTTTTTTGGCGCAATAAGTACCTGATAGAGTTTCTGCCTCATTACACCAAATAAAACTGAAAAATTTAAACGATACTCAGTAATTTGATCTGGGTTCCAAGGCCCTTGTGCATCACACATATGAAGCGATAATATATTGCACATGACCAAGTTTGCCCAAAATTCTTGTAATACAGCCTCTCCAGAAAAATTCTCTAACTCTGCTCCTACTTTGAGTCGTTTATAGCACTCCTCTATGTGCCACCTTAACACATAAGCTTTGCTCCAAAGTCTCGGTCAAAAACTCTGTTTCTCAGTTGGCTAATGTCAGCACTATAACTCTTACTTTCTGTCCTTTCATTTTATTTTTTAGCTTTTCATTTTCTAATATAAAATCAAAATCTAATTCGCCAGCGTTCCCATAGCTTACTATAATTTCTTTTTTGCAAGCGAAAAATAAAATCTACTTCCAAATCATAATGCTGCTGAATGAATTTTACTGAAGACGATCATAGATAAATAATAATTTCTCTTGATTTAATAAACGCATTTGAGTGATAACTTCGGGTAATTGCTCTGCCGCCAACGTTTGTTCACCTATATTCCAAGCTGCAAGACGAGCACTACAAATTAGCGAAGTACACAAATCAACAAACAAATTGCCAATGGTGCCTGTTGTTCCATTTGGTTCAAACTCGGATACAATTTCCCCAGAGCTGGGTAATCTCATACCAGAACCATCTTCTGCAATAAGTCTATAGCCTCTCCAACTCAGGTTCATCCTGATAGGCTGTTTGGATGCTTAAATTCTTGAAAGCCTGTATGGCAAATCTTATACCTTGCTTTAGAAAAAGCTTGCTTTGAGGGTACATGTCAATGGCTCCATAAGTTCACATTCTATTCCCAAACTTTTTTTAACTAACTTTAAAATCATAGAAAATACTGTCGAAAAAGGAAGTTTTCTTGTTCGTGTAAAACTCAACACAATGGATTTTCTGAAAAGTTTTCGAGTATATTATATTTTTAATTTGTAGAATAAGGTTTTTTCCTTTTTGCATATTTCACCTAAAAAGGACACATTTTAGACTTCTTTGTTGAAATAAAACAGAAACAAAAGTGCTGTCCCTTGCACTCTTTGGATAATTTAATGATAAAAAATTTAGAGAGAAATTTTATATACTATCGCTGATATTTTTCCTTAAGTTGACGCCATTGCCTGAACACTTACCTAATGATGAAGCTATCGAAAACATAGCAAAGAGACTTCAAAAATCTATAGACGATGCAAAAAAGCACAAGGTCATGTTTAGTGTTGATGTATTCCAAGGAGAAAAAAGTCATCAATAATAGATTATTCGATACTGATCTTATACCACCTCATGGAGCAAGATAAAAATGTTACTGAGACTGGAAAAGAAAAACTACGGCCTCTTATGTTAGAAATGTTTAATCTAGTTTCAACAGGCACTGATGTGAGCCAAGAAGTTCGGAGATTATTGCCAGAAGATATACTGAAAGAACGCGGCGAATATTTGTCACGTCTAAAACAAATTGTAAGTGATAGTATTGAAAATGACAAAAAAAAAGAAATTGTAGTAGAAAGAGATAATAAATTTTATTATGTACAGTGTCCAGAAAAAAGTGTGATCACTCCTGCAAAATTTATGAACTCCCCGGAATTTAAGGACTTAGAATATGGTGCATTGCGAATAGGAGAAGGAGATAATCTAATCTGAATAAAAAGCTGGCAATATCATGATATGCAAGGCAAAGTAAAAATGACCTTTAGGGTAGGCGATGAAAAGATCGAAATGATTTTATCTTCTGAAAAAGCTGAAAGTTTTGGTAAAATAATGGTACATATGGATGACAAAAGTTGTGAAATCTTCTCAAAGTACCTAAAAGAGCTAGAAAAAGAACCTCGTATAAGCAAGGTTGTTGAAGCTGCTAAAAGTTTTGCACAAACAAAAAGCAGTGCAGTTAGTCCACCTCTTTCTAATATGAAAAGTGTTGACACATCGCAACATTTTCAAAGTAGTGACCATGAATCACCAGAGCATTAACAATTATCATACATACATTGTTGCATATAGCAATAGTGTATGTGTATAGTTAGTAGGGTTTGTAAACTTAATAAAGTCTACAACTAATTTGAAAACTACTTTATTGTATGCAAGACTTTAAAATACTAGAAAATCTAAAAACCAAAGCACTAGAAGCTGAAAAAGGAGGCGGTTCTGACAGGATTACCAAACAACATGAAAAAGGGAAATTAACTGCTAGAGAAAGGCTCAGTATATTGCTCGATGAAAGTTCTTTTGCAGAATACGATAAATTCGTAAAACATCATGCAAATGATTTTGGCATGCAAAATGCTAATTTTTTAGGTGATGGGGTAGTGATTGGTCATGGTACTATTTATGGCAGAAAAGTTTTTGTTTATTCTCAGGATTTTACTGTCTTTGGTGGTTCACTTGGTGCGTCACATGCAAAAAAAATATGCAAAATTATGGATATGGCAATTAATGCCAGAGTTCCAATTATCGGACTAAATGATTCTGGTGGAGCCAGAATTCAGGAAGGAGTAAATTCTCTTGCTGGTTATGGAGAAATTTTTCAAAGAAACGTAAATGCATCGGGTGTTATACCACAAATTTCTTTAATTATGGGCCCATGTGCAGGAGGTGCAGTTTATTCCCCAGCATTAACTGACTTTACTTTCATGGTGAAAAACAGTTCATATATGTTTATAACCGGGCCAGATGTAGTAAAAAAGGTTACCTACGAAGATGTAAGTTTCGAAGACCTCGGTGGAGCAAAAATTCATACAAGCAAAACAGGAGTAGCGGATTTTGCATTCAATAATGATGTTGAAATGCTGCTAAAAATGCGTGAATTCTTTACTTTCTTACCAGCAAATAATCAAGAATCACCAAAATCTGCATCAATCTGTAATGATGTTGACGACATTGATGAATCCTTAAACACTCTAATTCCTACCAATCCTAATACTCCTTATGATATGTATGAACTCATTGAAAAAGTTTGTGATGAAAGGAATTTCTTTGAACTGAAACCTGATTTTGCTCGTAATATCATAACTGGTTTTGGTAGAATTGGAGGAAATACTGTCGGTATTGTTGCAAATCAACCTATGCACCTTGCAGGATGTTTGGATATTGATTCTTCAAGAAAAGCTGCGAGGTTTGTAAGGTTTTGTGACGCATTTAACATTCCGATCATCACACTTATTGATGTTCCAGGATTTTTGCCGGGTACAAATCAAGAATACAATAATATAATACAACACGGAGCGAAACTGCTTTACGCTTACGCTGAAGCGACCGTGCCGAAAATTAGCCTTATCACTAGAAAAGCGTATGGTGGTGCATACATTGTTATGAATTCGAAACATCTAAAAGGTGATATAAATTATGCCTGGCCAACTGCTGAAATAGCTGTGATGGGCCCTGAAAGTGCAGTTGAGATTATATTTCGACACGAAAAAGATCAGCAAACGTTAATTAAAGAATATAAAGAAAAATTTGCTAACCCATTTTTTGCTGCATCATATGGATACATTGATGACATTATAGTGCCAAGTAAAACAAGGTATCACTTTTGTAAAGCATTAGAGCTACTCAAAAACAAGAAGGTAGAAAGGATATGGAAAAAGCATGACAACTTACCTCTGTAACTTTCTTCTAAGCCTTGCTTACAAGTTATGCAATATTATAAGTATAATCAGTGTGCCGTTACCAAGACTCGAACTTGGGACCTCGTCATTACCAATGACGTACTCTACCACCTGAGCTACAACGGCAAGTTTATATATTATGATAATGAATAACACAAAAAAGAATAAGGAAAAAGAAGAGGAGAAAAAAAGATTAGCGAAAGCTTTAAAGCAAAATATTTTGAAAAGAAAAAAGCAGCAACAGAGTAGACAGAGAACCCTTTCAAAACTCGTTTGTGGTGAGGAATTTTTAGGAGAAAGCACCGCAGAATACTCGAATGTATTTGAGAACGACAAAATTACCATCAGAAACTTAAGTTTTGAAGGAGGTATCATGCCAGAACTACCGGAAGTGGAAGTAATCTCTAATTTTTTGCTTGATAAAATTAAAAACAAGCAAATCAGTAATGTTATAGTGAATAATTGGAATTTACGTGCCCCAATAACAAAAAATATTGATGATATGCTAAAGGGCAAAGTCATACGCAACATCAAGCGTAGAGGTAAGTATACCATCTGGAATACAGATGGTAGTGTGGCTGTAATCATACATCTTGGCATGAGCGGAAAGCTTATATATGCTGACCACGATCAAATGCGGAATAAGCATGATCACGTGGTATTTTTATTTTCTGACAATACTTCAATAATTTTTAATGACCCAAGAAGATTTGGATTAGTTATCGTTTTAAATAAAGAACAAGAAACGGATTTTTTTAGCGATTTTGGAATAGAGCCCCTCACGGATGAATTCAGTGGAGACTATTTACAGGAGTTGCTGAAAAACAAAAAAGTGAATATCAAATCAGCGTTAATGGACAATAAATCAATAGTTGGCGTAGGCAACATATATGCTTCTGAGAGCTTGTTTAGAGCCTGTATATCACCACTCAGGTCAGCAAAAAACTTGACCTATAGAGAGTGCGAAAAACTTGCTGCTGAAATAAAAAATACTCTGAGTGATGCAATTGCTGCAGGCGGTTCAACACTGAAAGATTATGCACAGCCATCTGGATCTGCTGGATACTTTCAAAATAACTTTTACGTATATGGTAAAGTTCAAAAACCTTGCAAGATTTGCAATAATATCATAACACTTATACGACAAAATGGCCGTAGCACTTATTTTTGCAACGCGTGCCAGAATTAAGATTTTATTTTTTGATATGATATTTTCACTTGAAAAAGATCCATTTGATTTGTTTTCAAAGTGGTACAAAGCAGTACTTAATTCTCCGTGTGAACAACCAACTGCAATGACGCTAGCAACTTGTAGCAAAGACTGTATTCCATCTGCAAGAGTGGTATTACTAAAGGAATATAGCAAAGAAGGTTTTGTGTTTTTCACTAACGTAAACAGTAAAAAAGGGAAAGAATTGACTGAGAACCCCAAAGCTGCGTTAGTGTTTCACTGGATAGAATTTTCTAGGCAGGTAAGAATTGAAGGAGAGGTTAAACTTCTAAACGATGAAAGAACTGACAAATACTTCTCTTCTCGAGCACGTGATAGTCAAATTAGCGCATGGTGCTCAAAACAATCGAGCATTCTGAAAGATTGGCAAGATTTTGAGCAAGCTATTGAATTGAAGAATAAAGAATTTTATGATCAAAAGGTCCCTCGTCCTGATTTTTGGGTGGGATTTTGCGTAATCCCAAAAGTAATTGAATTTTGGCAAGAAGGTGAATATAGGAAGCATATTAGATTTAGATACACTCTTGTTGAGGGAAGCGATTGGAAAGTGGAACAACTATATCCTTAAAAATGGTTGCGGGAGTAGGATTTGAACCTACGACCTTCAGGTTATGAGCCTGACGAGCTACCGAGCTGCTCCATCCCGCGTCGTTGCTTATTTAGTTATTATATATACAAATAATGAAAAAAGAAAAATAAAATTTCACCACATGCAAATATCGACACACTTATTAACTTTTCTTGACATAATAGTTAGTTATATACGTAACAATCTGCGCAATGAACAATATAACTTGATACTGTGGTTTCCTGTTTTTCAGTGTGTAGGAATTCTAACCTATTTTTCCCTAAGTTTTGAACCAAGCTGCATATCTATTTTTCTTTTGCTTTTACCCACACTAATTTTGATTGCAATATTGTATAAAAGGTACGCGATATTGTGTATCGCTTTAATAGCAGTGCTCATAGGATTTACAGCTAGTAAATTAAGAACAGCTTTAGTTGATACTCAAATTCTTGATAAAGAGAGATATGTAAAAGATATCGTTGCCACAGTGAAGGATATTAACGACAGGGGCTCATATAAACAATTTCTGCTTTCTGTTGAAAAATCCCCTACTATCTCAAAATCCTCTCCTGTCATCCCAGCGCCCCCTTTTGTCATCCCAGTACTTGATACTGGGATCCAGAAAAAAAAGATATGGATTCCAGCGTCACGCGCTGGAATGACACCGGATAGAGCTCTAGATAACATCAGAATATCAGTTAGAACCAAAGTGGAAAAAGGCATTAAAATAGGCGATCAAGTAAAATTATCAGCAAAACTCTTCCCTCTAAAGATTGCGCCCTCGGAGTATGCATACGATTTTGCAAGAATAGCATATTACCAGAAAATAAGTGCAACAGGCTTTGCAACAAGCAAAATAGCCCTGCACAAAAAGGCTGAAGCAAGGAAATTTCAAGAATATATAGAATCTTTCCGTCAATACATTTATGAAAACCTGCAGCAAAATATCAAGAAACCACATGCGGATATAATCTCTGCATTACTGATCGGTAAAAAAGATGGCATAGATCAAAAAACTATGGACGCGATACGAGATTCAGGTATAGCACATTTGTTTGCCATATCTGGTTTGCATTTATCATTCGTTGCTGGTCTGTTTTTTGTAGTGTTTCGTAATTTATTCGCAATATCTGAAACTTTGACTCTTAAGTATAACACCAAGAAAATATCTGCATTCCTTACTATCTTGCCAACCACGTTTTATTTGTTGATTACCGGTATGCAAATTTCTGCTCAGCGTGCCTACATCATGGTGATTTTAGTACTCGTTGCAATAATGATAGAGAGAAAATATCGAGGGTTAATAGCAATTGCGTTTGCTGCTTCAGTGATACTCTCAGTAGAACCAGAAGCAATTTTAAAGCCTGGCTTTCAGATGTCATTTTCTGCTGTTTTGGCACTGGTTGCCAGTTATCAGATCAATGCCAACAAATTATTCAAAATAAAAATAATGAAATATTTTGTGTCGATAATGATCAGCTCAGTAATAGCAAGTTTAGCAACTGTTCCGTATACGATATATAATTTTAATTATTTTTCAATTAGTGGCATTATCACAAATTTAGTTGCTATACCGATAGTTACATTAATTATTATTCCACTTGGAATAATCTATGTTTTTTTGATTCCTTTGGGTATTGAGTGGATTATAGCGCCACTTATAGAGCGCCCAATTGACAGCATTTTGTATATAACAAACGCTATCGCTAGTCTTCAGTATTTGGTTATTCCCATTCGTACTTTTCCTGCCTCATCAATTATTATAATAACATTTGGGTTATTGTGGCTGTGCTTGTGGGAAAGAAATTGGCGTTTTTTGGGATTTTTTTTTATTGTACTAGGTATTTGCTTTAGCGCTGCATATAAAACCCCCGACATCCTAATAAATGCTGATAATGTTGCTGCAAAGGAGAGTGATAACTTACTATATTCTCTCACTAGAAAAAGCAGAAATTTTGTTATCAAAACGTGGGCAAAGCAAAACGGACAGAACCAAATTTTGAATCATACAAAATATAGCAATCCAGATAAAAGACTAAAGTATGGCTGCATATATAATAAAGGAAATAATAAATTAGTGCTGCTAGCTTATAAAAAAGAAGATATTTCAGAAAATTGTGATAAAGTTGATTTAACAATTCAATTAAGTGAGTTTGACTATTCAGCTTGCAACGCTAAAATTATTAAACATGCTGATCTAGAAACGTATGGCACACATTCTGTTTGGTTAACAAATCGTTACGTAAAGATTAATACAGTGCGCTCCAATAGGCCTTGGCACATGTTGAAAAATTAAGAAACTTGATTTTAAGGTTTGGTTAATGTATACCTAAATAAGTTTAAACTAGAAAAATGTTATGGTTACAGACACTCAAGATCCTTTCAAAGACTATTTTGATTTTTTAGGATTTAGAAAACTTTCTGACCAGCCCAGTAGAATTTTGAGCTCTATAAGAAAGTATTCTGGTACTATATCGATAGCAAGTACCATTGCTACTCTTATAGCATTTACTGCCTTTTCTATTCAGCCTGTTACAGTAAGTATTGCTGGGTTTGCGTTCACGCCAGCACCTCTTGCCTTTATTCCTCTTATAGTTCTCTTATTTACTGCTGTTATAAACTTTATAAATACACAAAAAATAAAAGAGAATGAGATAGATAAAAAAGTAGGAAACTATCAAGTTGATGAACAGTACAGCCAGATTGTTCAAGAAGCCGAAAAAATTGAAATTGTAACAAATTTAGATAAAAAGGGGGAAAAGCTTTCAATAGTTTTACCAATTTCTAAGACGCAGAGAGAAATACTAGAAGATATAGAAGCAGAAAATAGAAATAGGATTCTCTTGTTTACTGGATCATATGTATTTGGTACTATTATAGTAGTTTCAGCAATATCACAATCCATTAATGCTCCAATAATATTAATAGCTTTATTAGTCGCTATTCTTTTATGCATCATATCAACACTTAGCAATCTAATAAGTAATAGCGTGGATCATGAAAATCATACTATTAGAAAACACAGTTCTTTAGGTCTTCTATTTCCATACTGGTCTGGAAAGGGCATGATTGTATCAGTAGTAGAAAATAAGCTTGGTAAAAGGGAAAATGAACTAATATCTCTAATGAAAAAACTACTTAGTCCGCTTTGCAACTCATTTGACAGTAACCTTAAAAAAGCTTGCGATTTACTTGATAATAGTCTTTTAAAGCCTGCAAATATTAACATTAAAGAAACGCTTGATCACCTAAAAAAAATCAGAGAAGACATCAAAAAAGATTTAGATTGGCTACATGCAGAAATTTCAGAAGTTTTAAATAACACTAAAGAATTGACAAAAAAAGCACATTCACTAGATATTGAAGGTACTTTTTCTAGGTTAGAGAATGCTATTAAAATTGCTGAAGATAAAATTGAACGATTTGAACCAAGCCGCTTTGTAGGCTGGCTTCAATCAACTACGCAGTCTAATAATAACGAGTTCCTTAGCATGCTAAAAAAGTTAAAAGAGGATACAGAAAAGGAAAAAACGGAATTGAAGAAGCAATTAAACGTAGTAAGGAATGAATTAGAAGAAATAAAAAAGAAGCAAGCTCAACCAAGTACGCCTGATTTAGAAGCTAACAATGGAAATAATACTAATAAATTATTAGTATTAGAAAATAAAGTCAAAGAACTACGTGACACAGTTAGAAAGTTAGAGCTGGAAGCAGAACAAAATAAGCTGCAGCAAAAGAAGGAAAAGTTAGAGCAAAAAAAATCTGAACAAGAAAAAACAGATGAATGGAAAGAAAAAATCAACGGCAAACCAAGTGACTTTCTATATTATTTATTAGAATCTATTAAGCTGGAAGAAAAAGATAATAAAGAAAAAAAGGTTGAGGCAACATTACGAGATTTTGATAATAAAGTTACAATCTACTGGAAAGATGGCTCTCAAACAATTTGCCATATTAAAAAACAAGGTGATCTGCAAATTGAGTCTAGTGCAACAATGTTTACAGACCCAAATGTTCAAGCAGCATGGGAAATGGCGCGGGGTAAATCACTATAGATCACTCAATAATAACCTTAAGTGTTAATAATGATAAAGAGAAATTAAGGTTAGACACCTATATAGCTGAAAAATGCAACATATCACGCAGTAAAGCTCAAAGATTGATACAAAATGAGCAGGTGAAATTACTTGGCATACCGATAATTAATAATGATCACATAGTAAAACCAGGTGAAGAGTATATAGTACATCTCGTTCAACCTGACATATCCACATCAATTGAGCCTAATTATGACATAAAACTTGATATCGTCTATGAAGATGAGGATATTATAGTTCTGAGTAAACAAAGTGGATTAACAGTGCACCCAGGTGCTGGGACAAACAATGATACGCTTTTGAACGCAGTTATCGCTCACCTTAATGTAAGACCAGGAATTGTTCATAGACTCGATAAAGATACTAGTGGGCTAATGGTAATTGCAAAAAATGAAGCAGCCCATAGTTTTTTGTCTGAATTGTTATCGAATCGCAAAATAAAGCGGGAATACTTAGCAGTAGTTTGGGGAACATTATCTTCTCAGCAAGGCACGATAAAAACTAACATTGCTCCCAAACGCGGTAATAAAGAAATGATGTGTGTAACAAAAATCACAGGCAAATTAGCAATCACTCACTATTTAGTGCAAAAAGTTATAGGACAAGTAAGCCTCGTTAAATGCACTTTAGAGACAGGCAGAACACACCAAATTCGAGTCCACATGAGCCACATAGGACATTCCATAGTTGGTGATCAAGTTTATGGAAAAAATAGTAGTAAAAGCACAAAATATGCTAAAAACTCTAGTTTTATTCGTAATTTCAATAGACAAGCACTACATGCTTATACACTGGGCTTATATCACCCCAAAAGTAAGGGATACATGGAATTTGTCTCTGATTTACCGCAAGATATAAAAACTTTAATTGGTGAGTTTGACAACATATCTTAATAACATTCGTATTAACCTATCAATATTATCATCCATGTTATCAGGAAGTTAATTAATGAAAGAAAAACTGCTGCACTACCTAGATCTTTCACCTTTTTTGAAAGTATGTGTTGTTCACTGGAAATACGCTCAATTGTCGTTTCAAAAGCAGTGTTAACAATTTCCACAATTAACACCAGGAATAGGCTGCTTATCATTACTGCACGTTCTAGATTACTTACATCCAAAACAAACAAAATTGAGACACATACTATAAAAAGCAGTAACTCCTGTCTGAACGCAATTTCTGATATAAAAGCTGATTTTATTCCTTCACAAGAGTATTGAATTGCTTTTATTAGACGAATAATGCCCTTCTTCATTATTATTCACAAAACCCTTTAATCAAAATTTTAACTCATTTGGATTTGCTACACCCTATAGCATTTTTATCATTTGTTTACCCTATTGGTTTTGAAATTAAGATTTACCGCAACTACAATAAGTACTCTTATCATCACATTTTGGTGTTAAGTCAGGATAGAACGTGAGTATAGCATCATTCTTTCTTACAAACACTGATTGATAATCGTCATCTTCCATTTCATATAGACACATTCCATCTTTTCCTAATTCCTTAAACGCCTTAGTTGCAGAAATTATCGGCATGAAGGTTATATGCGTATCCATTTGGGCATTTAACTTTCACTTCCCCATCCTTACCTAAATATTTCATTCCAAATGTATAAACTGGCGGCTTAATATCTGATTTATTGCATAGGGACTTATCATTCCAAATTGCACCTGCCCATTTATCTTCTTGAGCTTCAACATATCTACCTACAAAATGCATACCACCTAGTTTATCGTTTGGCTCACCACAAAAAATATGTCCAAACCCTATAGTTTCTTTTTCACTTTCACTATTTGTAAACCAAATGTTAGCCAGTTCATCTTTAAGTAACTCCAAATCCGCATCTGGCGTAATCACTTATATATTCCTTTCACTACTTCTTGATGCTGCGGACAACTAAGTAAAATTTTGAAATCTTCTTTATCTGGATGTGCTCCCCAATCTCCACAAACTTTCAACACTCCTCTATCGAAGTCAGTTAATTCTGAAACGGTGGCTGGTTGTGAACTGAAAAATGGTTCAAAATTGACTTCAACATTTTCTTCTACATAGCCGGTGTGAAAATAATGATCCTTAATATAAAAAATAAATCCTATTATTGGTATTATTAAACACAAAATTAGTTTAACTGTCTTCGACATAATCACGTTCACAAAAAAGCTAGCCTATAAGAAATAATTTAAAAAAGTTTTAATCTAATCGTTTTTGCAGAGCAGCAACTCCCGGCATTTCATCGCCACTTAACCAATCTAAAAATGCTCCTCCACCAGTGGAAACATATGTAAAATCCTTATCGGTAAGGCCTGCAGCGCTTATTGCAGATAGACTATCGCCTCCCCCTATTATGCTGGTTAACTTTCCTTTGTGCGTTAAGTCACTTACGATTTTCATTACCCCTATTGTACCACTTGCAAAAGCTGAATGTTCAAAAACACCAATAGGTCCATTCCACAGCAGAGTCTTACTGCTTGCTATTATACTGCTTATTGTACTCAAAGTTTGTGGTCCGATATCCAAAATTATATCACCGTCCAAAATGGACTCAGTTCTTCTTGAAATACTAGTGCTGTAATCAGAGTTTACTGCAACCAGAACGTCTTCTGGCACAACTATTTTGCAATTGTTTTTATTTGCTGTTTCAACAATATTATGTAGAAGGTCGTCAACACCATTTTGAAAGAAAGATTTCCCTATATTTACTTTGCTAAATGACAAAAAATTATTGGCTATTGCACCACCTAGAACTAGGTAATCAACCTTTTCTGTTAGCTTCATAAGCACTTTTATTTTAGTTGATATTTTAGCTCCCCCAACTATCGCAGTAATAGGTTTAGCTTTAAATGATACAGCTTTTTCAAGATACTTTAGCTCATCTTGCAAGCAAAATCCCGCATAAGAAGGTAAAAATTCTGTAATGCGTGAAATAGAAGCGTGAGCTCTGTGAGAGCAAGAAAATGCATCATTTACATATATATCCGCTAGAGATGCTAGTTGTTTGGCAAAATTTGAGTCACTTTGCTCTTCCTCTTTATAAAATCTTAGATTCTCTAGTAATATTATATCTCCTGCATCCATAACACTTACTGCTCTTTGTACTTTTTCACCAAAGCAATCGTCAATGAATTTCACTTTTTTATTTAGTAACTGCGATAAAGTGTCAATTACATTTTTTAGCGACAGATTATTGTCTCTGGCCTTTGGGCGTCCAAAATGTGATATAATAATAATCTTTGCACTCGCATTCACTAAATACTGAATAGTAGGCAATGCTCTCAAAATACGAGTGACGTCACGAATTTCTCCATCTTTTATAGGAACATTGAAGTCAACTCTGAGTAAGACGGCTTTATTGTGAAGATCACAATTTTCTATACTAGGTATACTCATTGTAAAACTAAAGCTATAAAGTCACTATACAGCAGTTTGATCTAAAGTAAAGTTTTAAGCTTACGAACGTTTAAGGAAATTTGCATGCCAAACGCTTGACACTGGAACCTTATCGTCATGCCGCCACGAACCGTCATACCGCTGCGGCGCTAACAAGAGATCCCGCTAACACGTAGCGGGATGACGAATTACTTAACCATCATCTACACCGTCATACCGCGATTCATTCGCGGTATCTCAAAGCATAGATCCCGCTAACACGTAGCGGGATGACGAGGTCATGCCACCGCGCGAACCGTCATACCGCCACGAACCGTCATACCGCCGCAGACCGTCATACCGCGATTCATTCGCGGTATCTCTTAACATAGATCCCCTACTATACCTTAACATAGATCCCGCTAACACGTAGCGGGATGACGGTTGTCGTTTAGCTATAAATATTTAAGAAATTTACTAAATGAAAAAAAAGGCAAAAGAAGCCCTGAGGTTATTATCCGCTTTAAAATATTGGCGTTTTTTATGTTTTAAACGCTTGACAAGCGAGATTCAGCCGCTTTTAATTGCAACTAACCTACGCTGCAAATGTTTAAGAAATTTACTAAGCAGAAAAAAAGACAAAGAATCCCCGAGTTAGCTAGTCTTTTACTATCTCTGTCGAGTATTGGCATTTTTTGATGTCTTGTAACGCTTTATAAGCGCGTTCAGCTTATTTAGATAAAAATCTAGATGTAGATGAAGTTTTGTAAAGACATACAGTATCTATATACTGCAAAAAATTGAACATAAGACGCCGATACATTAAGTAATCCTTACCTTTTAATCTGCAGATTGGCGAAAGCAAATACAATAGCTTCAGTTTCATGATAAGGGCGCTGGCGAAGGGTGTCAAGTAAGTTTTTCGTTTAATCCGTTTCTTGATTTAGGTGCCCTTGACTTCCGGCTGGGTCGAATTTGTATAGCTACATTGTTGGTAAATCTAAATTGCTTTAATAATTTTGATTGAAAAATAGTTTTTCTATTATATAAATGCTACTTTAGAGTAATCAAAATGGAAGAAAATAAATATAGCCTAGGTTTAAGAGTTATCCATTGGTTGATGGCTGTTTTTATTATCGGTATGCTTTGCTCTGGACTTTATATGAAAAGCTTACCACTTAGCAATGAAATTAAGTTCAACATATACGCTATTCATAAGGCTTGCGGTATCACTATTCTTGGATTAATCATAGTACGCATATTTTTTCGCGTCTTTACTTATGTTCCACCACTTCCAGCAAATTTTTCTCGGTTTGTAATCAATATAAGTAAAGCAGTGCACTTTGGTTTGTATTCTTTAATGGTGCTAATGCCACTATCTGGCTATGTCATGTCTTCTGCTTCTGGCAAACAGATCAAATATTTTTTCCATATCCCTTTGTTGATTAATCAAAACAAAGATCTAGCTAACACGGCTAACGAGCTACATTCGATGCTTGCATATTTTATGGTACTCTTTATAATCTTACATATACTTGGCGCTTTGAAGCACACATTTATAGATAAGCAAAACATTTTTAAACGTATGATATAGGTTATATGTTAAGTAGCCTCTGGAAAAAAGGAACAGATTTTCTTGGCAGTGAGTTTGCTATAATGGGTGGTGCTATGAGCTGGGTTTCAGAGAGAAACTTGGTCTCAGCAATCTCAAACGCTGGTGGTTTTGGTGTGATTGCATGTGGTGCAATGTTCCCAGACTTACTGGAAAAAGAAATCATAGAGACACAAAAATTAACTAACAAGCCATTTGGTGTAAACCTAATTACTATGCACCCAAAGTTGAGTGAGTTGATAGATGTGTGTATTGAAACGAAAGTGAGCCATATAGTGCTTGCCGGTGGACTGCCAACAAAGCCTAATATAGAAAAAATCAAGGGTGCAGGCATTAAAGTTATGTGCTTTGCACCAGCATTAAGCCTTGCGAAAAGGTTAGTAAAAATGGGAGTAGATGCATTAATAATAGAAGGAATGGAAGCAGGTGGGCATATAGGTCCAGTGAGCACTTCTGTTCTTGCACAAGAGATATTGCCTCATTTTAAAAATGAACAAATACCAGTGTTTGTTGCAGGTGGAATAGGCAGAGGCGAAGTGATAGTTAATTACTTAGAAATGGGAGCAAGTGGCTGTCAAATAGGCACATTATTTGTCTGCACTAATGAGTCAATTGCCCACAAAAATTTTAAGGAAGTGTTTATTAAATCGGCCGCACGTAATGCAATACCTTCTGTACAGATAAGTGCTGATTTTCCTGTAATTCCTGTAAGAGCTATAGCCAACAAAGCAAGTGATGACTTCATGAAGCGTCAAAAAGAAGTTATTGATGAATACCAAAAGGGCCAGATCTCAAAAGAAGATGGGCAGCTTGAAATAGAAAAATTCTGGGCTGGAGCTTTAAGAAGAGCAGTAATTGATGGAGATGTTGAAACAGGATCTCTAATGGCTGGCCAAAGTGTTGGCATGGTTGATAGGGAAAAGCCTGTAAAAGAAGTAGTGAATATGTTAGTTCAACAAGCAAAGAATCATATTAATAGCAAATCTGTAGAAGTAGAAAGCCCAGAAAGCAAATAGTTAAGCGACCTTCCAATAAGCAAGTTGCCGCAATTATTTATAATATGGCATAATTGCCCAGTTTTAATGTAAAATTAACGCTAAAGAGGTATCTATACATTTTGTTATGTATGGAGGAGTCTATGCTAAGTTCTAAAAAAGATATTAACCAACAATTGCACGACACTATATACAAAAAGGTAACAAAAGAAAATCATAAATATGGAAGCCCACAAAAGGGAGATGGAGCTATCAAAAAATGCATAGAGTTGTTCAAGGAAGGAGCTAGTCCTGAGGTATTAACTGAATTAGAAAAATCGCTGAGAGAACAATTAGAAAAATCACCAGAAAAACAAGAGGAATATCAAAAACATTATAAGTATTATATCGAAAACTTTCTTCCTGCATTGAAAGATGAAGTAATAAAATCAGAAGAACTAGCTGTACCTACAGTATTTAACAATGAAAGAGAACAATCACAAAGACCACAAACAATAAGAGGAAAAATAGTAAAAACAATTTTGGATATTACTAACAGGAGCAGCAGTGTAAGCTCAATACCAAATGCTGTTGAAGAAAATATTGAAGATCAAATGCAGCTAAAACATATTGAAGAGCAAAACAACACACAAGAAACACCCTTGAATGTAGCTGAGAAAAAAAGTGGTGATAATAAAATACTTAGTAATTCAGATGTTGCAGAGGAAGTGTTTGAAAAATATAGCAAGGTTGTGAAAGAAATAGAGGAGAAGAAAACTTCTAAACTCAGTAGTGGCAATGACTCAGATAGTGGAATAGACTCACCTAGAACGAGTAAAGAAAGTTTGAAATCACCAGTAAGTAGCAGAAGGAGCAGTTTAACTTTAGTAACAAGCACTTCATCTGAGGAAAGTTTAAACTCAACATTGAGCTCTGTTGAAGGAGATAATGGCTTACAACCAGAGGGTGGAGAAAAAACTGAGTTATTAGAATCAAATTTGGAATCCCCAAAAGAAAACGAGACTCAAGTGCAGCCAGAGCAGACTGTAAAAAAAGAGCCAAAAATGCAAGAAAATGAAAACTCAGATGGTCAAGCAAATCCAGATCAAGTTAAGAAAGATATCCTACTTAAAAACCAACCCAATAACAGAAATCTTCACGTTGCACTTGTAGCAGGTTGTGCTCTCTCCACAATAGGGTGCATTGTTGCAGGAGCAATGACATCAGGATTGATAGGAGCAGGACTACTTGCTATGGTTGCAGTGCTTGCTATAGCAGCAGTAGCTGAATTGCATTCAAACTTCCTATCAAGTAAATTAACATCCATTAATGTGAGTCCTCTTGTTGATGATAAGAGCTTACAGCATGTTCACAGCGGTAAAAATTAAATATGTGTTACTTGTAGTGGATAAGTGAATTCAGTTCTTGCCTATTGATATAAAAGTTGTTATATTTGAGGAATGTTTAAAAGGTGTTTAGTTGATGCGCATTCAATTGAATAAAGTTTTGGTTTTTATAGCCTTATTAAGTTTCATTTTTGCATCATATTCTAGCGAAGCAAGTTCGGCGAGTGATGAATTAAAGGGTATACAAGAAACGGTAAAAAATTTTATTTCTTCATTTTCAGTTAAAGATACTGTAGAAAATATGAGTCCTTCAACAATCATAGGGTTGTGTATAGCTGCAGTGATACTTGCAGTAGTGTTCAGAGGTCTAATCTTTTTTATGATAATGTTTGGTGTACTGGTCCTGATGTTCGGTAGTACAGAAAAGGCAACAGACTACTTAAAAGAAAAATTTAACTTTGCAAAAGATATAAAATTACAATCCGATAGCGAAAAAAAAGATAAAAATTAAGATAGTATTTTTATCTTTTTTAATTATCTTTATTGAATACGCATATGCAGTTAAAAGTACCAACAGTTAACTCTAAGCTTAAAAAAAAGAACAACTTAGCATTACTAGAAAGCATTGATTTAGATTTTGTTCCTTATGCTTGTCATTACGATGAAGAAACCATACTAACAAAACAGGGAGAATTGTTAAAAATAATCAAGTTAGAAGATTATTCTTCTGTTGATAACTACAGCGACCTCAGAACTGAAATTAGAAAAAGCATATCAAAAAATATTAATAGCCTGTGTTTTACCGTTTGGATTCATACCGTTAGAAAGCGCAATAAACTGAGCTTGAAATGGAATAAAACTGAAGACTTCTCTGACAACCTACATTCAACGTGGTTTAATAAACTAACTGATAGTAAATTACAGTATATAAATGAACTATACATTGTAATATTGTTTAGCGATTTTGGCAAGCATACTAATAATTCGTTTTTTTTCAATAGAATAAAGAATAAGCATAAGTTGTCTTTACAAGAAAGCCATCAGGAGTTGCAAAAGATAACTGACGTAATTCAAAATGATTTAGGACCTTTTGGAGCTAAAAAACTGAGTCTAAGGTTTAGTGAAGGTAAAATATATTCTGAAATGATAGAATTTCTCCACTATATTGTTACATTAACGCACAAAGATTATCCAATACATGAAAGGGACCTGTCGCAATATATTAGAAATTTTAAAATAGCTTTTGGTTTCAATACGTTTCAAACAATATTTGAAAATCAACAGAAATTTGGCTCTATTTTCAGCATAAAAGAATACCGGGAAATCTCTTTAGGTAATATAGATAGATGCTTGCAGCTTGAATCTGAATTTATCATTACAGAAATAATGATATTTACTAGTAATAACAAAGCAATAAAAGAATTTAAAAAACAAATCAACATGCTGCAAATTAGTGAGGATAATACCTTACTTAAAAGCTCAGGAATTGAAGAAATAATAGAGCTTGAAAAGACCTCTAGTATAGACTTCTGCCAACAGAAAATTATTTTTACAATATTTGCAGATGATAGGAATAAGTTAGCTGAAAGTATTAGTGATTTATCTTCTATAATGTCATTAGTTGGCTTCATGATGTTTAGAACTGATTTACATATGGAAAGTCATTTTTGGGCACAACTTCCAGGCAATTTTGCTTTTATTACGCAACCGAAAAATATCTTAACAAAATACGCTTGCAGCTTTGCTATGCTGCACGATTTTACGTCAGGTACATTAAAAGGAAGAAGGTGGAAAGAAGCGGTAATGATTTTTTTCTCAAAAAAAGGAAATCCTTACTTCTTTAATTTTCATGGAAAAAGAAATAATGGCCATACTACGATACTCGGAGCTCCAAATTCAGGCAGAACTTCACTCATTAATTTTCTATTATCAGAATCAAGAAAGTTTAACCCAAGAATTGTCATATTGGATAACACTGGAAAATCAATAATTTTTACTAAAGCAGTGAGTGGTAAATATTACATAATCGATTCAAAATATAAGGACAAAAGCCTAAAATTTAATCCACTAAACATTGAAGATAGTGCTTCCAATCGCAATATGTTGGTTGAACTGATCAGAAGAATGGTAGCCGATACGAGCTTGGTGGACGTAGAAGAAAAGATAAGAAAAATTGTGGATTCTATATTTGCTATACCCAAGGAATCACGTTCTATTTCACAAATTTCTGAGGTGCTCTTGCTCCTTGGGGGTAAGATAAGTAGATGGTGTGACGATGGTGACTTTGCTTACTTATTTCAAGATGGTAATGAATCAGATATTGACTGGGAAACAAAAATTATATCTCTCAACACCGCAAACCTTACAAAACAAAAGGAATGTATGTCCGTGATACTTTACTATTTTTTATATTCTTTTGAGGCAAAATGTGATGGCTCGCCTGCAATACTTGTTTTGGATGAAGCATGGGAGATAAGTAATATTTTTCCTACAGAGAAAGAGTTTGATAACTGGATGCAAAGAATGACGGAACTAAATGTTGTAGTAATCCTAAGTACTGAAAATTTAAATCTCGCATTTGCTAGCAAATTTACTCAATATTTAGATAAACATGTTGATACAAGAATCTTGATGCCGAACGTCAATGCAAATAGATTATACATGAAAGCATTTTCTTTATCAAAAGAGGAGCTGAATATAATTCTGCAGACGCCAACGCAGGAAGGTTTATTTTTGATAAAACAGTATAAAGGATTAGTAACTTTAAATTTAGATTTAAAGAATATGCAAGAAATACATGTACTTTCAGCTAACAAAGAGACGATAAAGTATATGTACGAGGCAATAAAGGAAAAAGGAGAAGAAGTTAATGAGTGGTTACCGGTATTTTATGAGAAGTGTAAGGCTTAATTTCTTATTGATATTTTTTTTGATACTTGGTCTTTCGTATCAAGGATATGCTGATTGTCCAACATTTGTAGAAAGTAATACTTGGTTGGAAGCAATAGTTGGTGGAGATTGGGTAAAGGAAATTAAGGTGCAAGCAATAAAAGATCAAGGAGTTGATGGTTACTTTAATCCCAAAATTAGAGTATGTGCTTATGATGGACAAAGTTATTGTTATGACTTACAAAGTGGGGAATCCTGCCGCCAGATATATGGAACGCAAGGTACAGGAGCTGGAGTTTCTGCTGCAGCTTTTATCGACTGGGAAGGAGATAAAACAAAAGCTGGAGGAGAAATTGCTCGGGGTCTTAAATGGGAATGGGCAGACGGTGTTACTGATGAGGAAAAAAGAAGATTCGCTAACTCTCCTAAAATATGTGCTTGCAGTCAAAAAGGGGCTTGTATGTCAGGAATTTCTTCATGGGGTTCTAGAGTATTTTCGGGTGAGAATATTTTCCGTCCTGGGGAGATGGAAAAAGTCTGTGATACCTGCTACCAAACGGCAGTAAAATGTGCTCCTGTGCCACTTGCACCTAGCCCCCCTCCATTCTGTGAACAACTTGCGATGTCACCTCCACAAGTTAGAATTGTTCCTATAACAAATGAAGATAATGATTACTTCGATCCAAGAGTTGGGGTGATAATTAGCGGACTGGAGGAAAGAAAAGAGTTAGGTTTTCCACACGTTGTTTCAAATAATGAGAACATTCCAAATCACTCATATACTGTTACAGATAAGGATACTCACTATTACTTCAAAACCTATAGAAAAAAGGGCCAGCTCTGTGCTGAATACCTTGGAACTCAAAGTATAAATGAACAAAATCCACGGTTCGTCCGCTGTTTTCCTGCACCACCTGCTCCAGAACCTGAGATAGTGGAGATAGTAAATAAAAATACATTGAAAGTAGAAATGAAGATGAGTGAGAGCACTTGTGCTAAAGCACATGGAACCTATAGTAATGGTTCCTGTACTTTTAATGTTAATACTGACCTCAACCATCCTATAAACATTGGCCCCCTATCTTTAAAAGTAGTAAAACCAGCAATAGTAGCAAAAACAACTGATAGTAATATTGATAATATTATAGAAGGTATATTAGAAAGTAATCCGCAACAATTTAAAGTTCTGAAAGAATATGGCTATGTTCCTGATGTGCAAATTAAATGTTCTAAAGGCGGAAGTTTTTATAGTTTTAATGATTTTGAGAAAAAGTTAAAAGACAAATCTATTCAATGTGAATTTAATAACTCTGGGCAGCCGGAAATAGAAGTAAAGTATAAAGGAAATTCTAACAGTAAAATGCTTTGTCTTTCTGGATGGCAGCCAGAACCAGAGGAGTTTGTTCTTAAAAGAGAAAATAAAATAATACCACTAAAATTAATGGGAACAAGATATACTAAATACAATGCTGTTTACTCCAAGGAATCAAATCAGTTCTATTATCTTCCAAGCAAGGAAAATAAAAGAGCCGATCTCTTAAACAGAGATCAGAGTGAGTTAGATAAAATAATATTCAATAAACAAGGGTATGTTTTCTTCCCTGATGAAAATGAGCAGAAGAAGAGAGAATGCAGTTACTGTGTAAAAAGAAATGATGAGATAGACGATACATTTAAATCTAGTAAAGGACTGAAAGTAGTATACAAATTGACGGATGTAGAGCATAGAGAAAAATGTAATCAAGGTGATGATGGTTGTATCTGCTTTACTGGAACATGCAGCCGTTCAACACGATATGTAGACAAAGAAAACACTCAACCTTTTTATACAAAGATTTCACAAAATACAAATGGCGTTGTCACACAACAAGAAGCACCAATTAAAGCAAACAGAACGGAGGTCTTTTACGCTGATAAATTGTGTAGGTTCGATTTAGAAGGTCTCAAAGAGAAGTTAAAAGAGATAATCGAGAAACAACTGGAAAAAGAGAAACAAGAACCGGAAAAAAAGAGCGAAAAGTCCCATGTTTTTGGAAGTGGAGATTATGATGTGGATGGCTCACAAATAACATCTAGCCGTGTTGAAATAGAAGTGTGGGGATGTGGTGAAGCAGGTCACATAAAAGATACACCTTACACTTACACACCTAATTCCACTGAAAGTAGAGTAGGAATGCCAGGAGATTATATTAAAGCTGAATTGGAAATTGATCTTGATTATCCTATAATTAACATTAAAGTTGAACAGGGAGGAGGTAACAGGGAAAAGGAATATACAGATAAGGATGGGGGTCCTATTTTTATAAGAAAGTGTCGTTTAGGTAAACAAGAGTGCAAGGATTTAATCACTATGGGAGGCGGAGGCATCTATAAAATATATGAGTATAAGGATTATACCGAACCAATAATTGATGATAGTGTAAAATTAAAAGAAAAAACCACAACAACAGGATTGCGGGTTACTGAAGATAATAAAATAATATATATAGAAAATGGTGAAATCAAGCATGAAACAGTAAATTGTAGCAAGGGTTTTGGAAGCAGTAAACCTGGTGCAGGTGGTTGCATTGATAAAAGCAAAAGAATTTATGGTAAAGGCTCTGCAGGGCAGGTGAAGGTAACGCCTATTATAAAGGGATTTGACATAAACATAATAAATGATGCTATTGAAAAAATGATAGGAAATCGATATGATCCCGGGGAGGTTAGGGATTTTTCGAGGAGTGAGTTTGACACGAGTTTAACTAAGATGATTGAAGAGGAACTCAAAAAAGAATTGTTAAGGTAAAAAGATATAACTCTGAAAATTATGCTCTCGTTTTAATAATTAATTAAAGTAAAGCATGTAGTAAATGGTGTAATTGCTGTATCTTAACAAAAAGGTATAACGAATGTAAGGAGGGTACTTTATGTCTCTAAAGAATAAAATTTCTGAGCTAATAGAACAACAATTTAGCATTAAATACCATGACAATTATTTGGCTTACGCTATACATAAGTGGGCTGCAAGCGAAATATCTAATTCCATTGCTTTTTGCATAATTGGTTGTGGAAATTGCAAGATTGGATATCAAGATGCTGCAAATTCGTTCAACATAACAAAAGAAGAAATTGAACAAGGTAATATTGCAAGCATAGAAAGTAGAATAAAAAGTGAAGCTGAAAAATCAGGTAGCGAGTTTTCTGAGTTGATTTCTAGAGTGGATCAATCGCTAAGAGAACAAAGTGAAAAGTCTATTGTACAAATTTTAGATTCATCCGCTGAGGAGATGTTAAGGAGTTTCTGTGATAGCCCTGTACAGTCTCCAGAGCATGAAGAAGTCAGTGCCATCCTCTGCTTCACATGAAGAGCATGCTACAGAAGGCCTAGAAACTAGTGTTAATTCAGATCTTTTGTCAACCTAATCAACCCCATATATATGTTTTTTTTGTACCCATGCTTTGCGTTTTGGGGTAGAAAGAAAACACCACTCTTCGTTACACTTTTCTATTTTCATTACAACAAATTTGTCTATTTTTATAGTAATCTTGCTGTCTACACTCTGTTTTTGATATCCATAAGTATCTTCTTTTACAATCGCGTAGCGCTTATCACTAAGAAGATTGCCTTTTATCCATCCGCAGTCTTCATCTATATCGCAGACCTTTTTCCAACTCTCAAACTCTTCTATCACTTTCAGGGGCAGATTTTTGCAAGTGTATATCCATTTTACAGGATAGTGAAACCCTGGCCCCGTTCTCATGTTGATCTTATTTGATTTGGTTGAAACAAAGTTGTTAGCAAACAAGCTATGGCTAAATAATAAAAACAATAGGATAATAGTACTGAACCAAGATCCCAGTGTCACGCACTGGGATAACGTGAGGGATAGTGTAACAGACTTATTCATCATAATTCACGATTAGGTTGACATAAGATAAAGAGTAAATTAAAAATTGAATAGATCTTTAAATGCAAAATCAATGCCTATAGAAATATTAATGCCTGCTCTTTCACCGACAATGA
This sequence comes from Wolbachia endosymbiont (group A) of Cephus spinipes, assembly GCF_964026895.1. Taxonomy (NCBI): domain Bacteria; kingdom Pseudomonadati; phylum Pseudomonadota; class Alphaproteobacteria; order Rickettsiales; family Anaplasmataceae; genus Wolbachia; species Wolbachia endosymbiont (group A) of Cephus spinipes. The sequence goes on from NZ_OZ034713.1 coordinate 136,569, forward strand.
GCAAAACTGGAGGAAAAATTGTAAAGTGGCATAAAAAAGAACAAGACAAAGTTGAAGTAGGCGACGTAATTGCTGAGATAGAGACTGATAAAGCCATAATGGAGTTTGAATCTGTAGATGAAGGAGTTGTAGCAAAAATTTTAGTAACAGAAGGAACAAGTGGCGTGCCTGTAAATCAACCAATAGCTTTAATGCTGGAAGAAGGGGAGGATGAAAATGCACTTAACAACTATACCTCAACTTCCATCAATAGTGCAGTTAAAAAGGAAGTGACAAAATGTGCTGTTGATAATCAAAAATCAGAACACCAAGATTTAAACGGAAAGCCAATAAGTCATTCTTCGGTGTCATTCCAGCGCGTGACGCTGGAATCCAACCTCTCAATGTCATCCCAGTGCTTGACACTGGGATCTAGAAAAGAAGAAGATACTAAGACAACAGAAGGTAGAATAAAAATAAGCCCATTAGCTAAGAAAATAGCTCAAAATGAAGGGGTTAATGTGCAGCAATTAAAAGGTACAGGACCATACGGTCGCATAATTAAGGCTGATGTGTTGGAGTTTTTAGGCAGTGGTATACATACTGAAAGTCCTGAGATAGTTGAAGTAAGCAACATACGCCAAGTGATAGCACAGCGCCTGACTGAATCCAAACAGAATGTTCCACATTTTTATTTAACTGTAGACTGCCAGGTTGATAAGTTAATATCGTTAAAAAACGAGATTAACTCAGCAGATGAAAACAATAAAGTAACAATCAATGACTTAATTATCAAAGCTGTGGCTTTTAGCATGAAAAAATTTCCTGATATAAATTCTTCGTGGATAGATAATAAAATACTTAAATACTCGAATGTAGATATCTCAATCGCTGTGGCACTTGAAGATGGGCTAATTACTCCTATAGTAAAAAATGCTGATAAAAAGGGTATTTTATCTATATCAAAAGAAGTGAAAGATTTAGTAAGCAGAGCAAGATCTGGAAAATTGAAACCTGAAGAGTTTCAAGGAGGAGGGTTTACTATCTCCAACTTAGGGATGTTTGGTATAAAAGCCTTCAGTGCTATAATCAATCCGCCGCAATCTTGCATTATGGCAGTTGGTGCATCTAAAAAACAACCAATTGTTATGAATGAGAAAATAGAAACAGCAGAAATAATGACAGTAACGTTCTCTGTTGACCATAGAGCAGTTGATGGGGCACTCGGAGCAAAGTTTTTAAATGCCTTTAAGCATTATATAGAGAATCCTCTGGTGATGCTTATTGAAACTGCGGTAATCTATTAGCATTGTTATTACAAAATTAATACCTCTAAGTTTATACTTTTATTAGTTAATAGGTTTAGAGGTAAAAAAATGAATACTACAGTAGAAAAAAATAATCCAAAAATTTTTCCTCAAAATGAAGGAAAGATTAACTCAAAAGGCATGGTTGCCCCACCTGTTCCTCCGAAATCTTCCCAAGCTAAATTTGCTGGAATAAAAGCAATTTTTGAGCGAAATGTACCTCATTCTCAAGCAAATGATAGTAATGAAACAGTGAGTAGCAATCTTGGAAGAACATTTGGCCCAACAATGCAAAAACTCATGGAAGACAACATTCATAGCACTCCTAACAAACAACGCCGCAATTCAGGGGATAGTGGTATCAGTGATATTAGTAGCAGCACTTCTGATGATGAGGATAGAACAATAAAAGATAAAATGATGGAAAATGTTAAGCAGGATAACCATCAAAAAAGCTTTGATTTACATAAAGTACAAGCAACTGATGAATTAGAAACCGTAAAATTTCTCAAAACGCTAAGCAAGAAAGAAAGAGAAAAACTTGGTTTTTCTCCTAAACAGCAAAATAACCAAAAGGTTGAGACTAGCAAAAAAACTTATAATCCACTTGATTGGAATCCAATCTATCAAGGTAAAAAGCTCTTTAGCTTAGGCAATATGTCGAGTAATTCGTCTTCATGTAGTGAAAAAAGCAATATTTCAGATGTAAGCGATAAGTCTAATAATTCAAACATTGTTAGATGTAATATTACTAGGAGTAACAGTAAGGAAGACCTTCGTAAACCTGATGCTTCACATAATGACAAATCTGCAGGTAAAAAATTATCTAATGTCAATGTAAGCGAATTAATCAGAAAGTTTGAACAAGGTAATGACATAGTAAAAGGGCGTTAATCAAATGTTACCCTATCTTTGTATATGTGAAGGTAGGGTATCTTTTCAAAATAGTATATCCTTTATAGCTTTGTTAATTTTTGACTCCCTCTCTGCAAAAGCAGTTTCTAGAGAGGTTTTAAGTTTTTCCCATTCTTCTTGACCATTTAGAACTAAAGATTTATATTCATTTTCAATTTTTTCCAATGCTCTTTGATATGAAAAACCTAATTCCTCATATATATCAATATTTATCGATTGCAGTATTACCAAAAATGAAAACAAATTCGGATCAGGTAATTCTTCTCTTGTGTGATTCAGAAGACACAGCTTTATTTTTTTTACGCAGTATTCTATTGTTTTTAACGATAGTGACAGGCTTTCTGCATAAAATATAAAACTATCTACAATCAAATTTTTTGACTTTTTCGGTAATTTAATATTTTCAAATAGTTCTTTTGTAAATTTTTCTATCGGTTGTTTTGGCAAATGTAAAGAGAGATCAGTAAAAGATTTTAGGTCAAAATTTGGTCCAAGTATTGTGCTGATTGCTCTTTGTACATTACTCTTATCTTTACTTACAGGAATAATGAAAACCAGCCCCTCCACATCAAGCATATACTTTATAGATTCCAAAAAATCGACAACGAATTTAGGACGGCACACATCAAGATTATCCACCATTATATAAATGTTTTTGTCTTTTCTGATTTTATTAACCACATCCGCTAACTGTGTTTTAAAATCTCTAGTACTCTCTTTTCTTCTTTGGAGAAGACTTAATTCACTCAAGACAAAACCTATGTCTTTTTTATCAGCCTCTTTTGCAGCATCAAGAAATACTGAAAGCATAGCAAGTGGAGATTTACTGATCAGCTTTCCTAGTGTGTTTAGAGAAAATAGCTCTTGGTTTATGTTCTTGAACTGTTGTATAACACTTCTTTTTACTTTATACGATACAAATAAATCTTCAAATAGGAAATTTAAAAAAGAAGGCAGTGGTTGGTCCAATGCATTGATATCCCATGCACTATAATAAGCTGCAATTTCATTTTGCTGTTTTAACTCTTTTACCCATTCTTTCAAAAAAAACGTCTTGCCCCATCCATCATATCCTTCCAAAGATATTATTGTAAAAGACTGATCAATTGTTTTAATTATATTGTTAAATTTACCTGAAAATTGCTTATAGTTTAGACGGTCATTTTCCCAAGCCACCACTTTAAGTGGTGGCGCTATTTCTTTCTTTTTGAATGTTATTAGCGATATAAGTTTTTTTAAGCACATGTCTTATTTTATATTTAACTCATATTCTTGTCTTGAAGTAAGTGCTATCCTCAGCGTTCCTTCATCAAGATAGTCAATTTCTCCGCCCATTGGTATGCCGCAAGCAAGACGTGATATTTTCACATCCAAATTTTTTAGCAATTCAATTATATATTGTGCAGTAACTTGACCCTCTAATGTCGGATTAATTGCGATAATTATCTCTTCAATTTTAGACTCTGTCACTCTTTTCAGAATAGTATCAAGGTTGAGTTCTTTTGGACCTATGCCATTTATCGCAGACAATCTGCCCCCCAAAACATGGTATAAACCTGAATATATATTTCCTTTTTCAAACGCCCATAAATCACCCAATTCTTCTACTACACACAGTAACTTAGTGTCACGTTTTGGGTTAGTACAAATAGAACAAGGTGATTTAGTATCTAGATTTCCGCAAACTTCACACTCTATTATAAGATCTGCTAGCTCTTTAATCAAAGATGCAAGTGGTAGCATAACTTTTTCTTTGTTTTGGAGTAAATGTATAACTAACCTGCGTGATGATGATGGCCCTAAACTTGGCAATTTAGAGAAAGCATGAACTAGATTCTTTATGTTAACGTTCATTCAATAAATTCAGAATAGGCAGTCAAATGGTAACATCAAACCCTTTGTAAAGAAAGTGGTAAGTTTCTCTTGATCCACTTTGATTAGCTATAGAAAAAATTTTTTACTCTAACGCAAAAAATTACTTCCGCACACTTAAAGCCTGATTATAATAGACTTCTTGCATAACCCAAACTAAGTAGAAAAAGGTATCATCCGAGTAGCTCTCCTTTGTCATCCCAGTGCCCAGACACTGGGATCCAGGAATTTTATTAAGTTTGTAAGCATAAAAGTATAGCTAACGTGAGCTCTACGTCATACTGCCGCGAACCGTCATACCGCGATTCATTCGCGGTATCTCGGCCGCTAACAAGTAGCGGGATGACGGTTGTCAGGCTAGCTGTCATCCCAGTGCCCAGACACTGGGATGACAAAAAAAGGAGCACTGGAATGACAGCAATCTACGTCATACCGCGATTCATTCGCGGTATCTCAGCCGCTAACAAGAGATCCCGCTAACAAGCAGCGGGATGACGGTTGTCGTTTAGCCATAAACATTAAGAAATTTACCAAATAAAAAAAAAGGCAAAAGAAGCCCTGGGGTTATTATCCGCTTTAAAATATTGGCGTTTTTTATGTTTTAAACGCTTGACAAGCAAGATTAAGCTGCTTTTAATTGCAACTAACTTACGCTGCAAATGTTTAAGAAATTTACTAAGCAGAAAAAAAGACAAAGAATCCCCGAGTTAGCTAGTCTTTTACTATCTCTGTCGAGTATTGGCATTTTTTGATGTCTTGTAACGCTTTATAAGCGCGTTCAGCTTATTTAGATAAAAATCTAGATGTAGATGAAGTTTTGTAAAGACATACAGTATCTATATACTGCAAAAAATTGAACATAAGACGCCGATACATTAAGTAATCCTTACCTTTTAATCTGCAGATTGGCGAAAGCAAATACAATAGCTTCACTATCATGATAAGGGGGCTGGCGGAGGGTGTCAAGCAAGTTTTTTCGTTTCTATGTTGTCAGCTACTTGGATGACGCCAATCTGAGTTGACTACACCAACTCACATTCAGCAAAAAAGAAAGCTATCTCCTTACGAGCATTTTCTAGACTATCTGAGCCGTGAACTCTATTTTCACTAATATCATCAGCAAAATCACCCCTGATTGTGCCTTTATCTGCCTGCTTTGGATCGGTAGCTCCCATGATTTGTCTGTATTTACTTACTGCATTTTCACCAACTAAAACTTGAACTACCACAGAACCAGAGGTCATAAACTCTACTAATTCCCCAAAAAAAGGCCTATCTTTATGAATTTCATAAAACAGCTCTGCTTGTTTTTTTGTTAGTAACATCATTTTTTGTGCTGTGATTTTCAGCCCAGATTGTTCGATGTAGGAATTTATATTGCCTGTAATATTATTTTTTACTGCATCAGGTTTTAATATCGAAAGTGTCTTCTCAATTGCCATATTATTCCCTTATATAAGATTGTATATTTATGGATTCATTTTATTGCAAATTTTGATTTGATAAAAGTAGTTTTTTATTTATAGTTAAGAATAAACCATCAAGGAGGTATTGTATGGGTGAATGTTGTAAAAATAACACTACTAAACAAGCTGAGCCTACCACTAAAAAACAAGCTAAATCTACTACTAAAAAATTAGTAAGTAACTTTAAGTCATCACTTTTTTGTGGAACAAAAGGATTTTTAACTTTTAATTTGGCCTTTTTAAGCTTTTTGGAATATAGCTTACATCATAATACAGAATTAAAAAAAGGTGCTGCTTTTGCAATGAAAAGAAACACTATTCCATTTCTTGAAATGGCTATCATAGTGCCATTTGTTTGTTTTGCACTGCCAGCTATGCTAGGCAGTATGAGCCTCATGCAATGCGCACTTTTATGTGCTTCCTTAATGATTGCCACATGTTTTATTGTCAGAACTTTTCATCTGCGTGAGAAGTTAATGGAAAAAATCACTAACCATAGTAGAAAAGAAATAGACGCGGAATTTAAGAAAGATACTATAAAATTTCCTATCTTTGATCAAAATAGAAAACACACCGAGTATAATTCGCCTAACTCAGGGCGACTACTGGATGAAACAAGTAGCACCTCTCTTTTCGTTAAAGTTTTACTTTTTCCCCTCAAGGTTCTTCTGAATGTCCTGCAAAGTTGTATAATGCTATCTTTAGCTGCTGTTGAACTTCTTGAAACGGTACCAAGTCTTTTTGTCGATACATTTTTCGATTGGAACTTCACATCTACCAAGAGTAACCTGAAGAGATCAGGCCACTTATTGTATGCCAGTGTAAGAAATTTAGTGCCTATAACTAAATTTGATGAGTGTGTAGCTAATTTTATAGGCACCCCAGAAGTAACTTGTTGTAGTAGTGCGTAGGTGAAAAAGGCAGTTATCTTATTTAATCTTGGCGGGCCTGATTCACTAAATGCGGTCCGTCCTTTTTTATTCAACCTTTTTTATGACAGGAGAATAATCAATCTACCGAATCCCTTTCGGTTTCTTTTAGCAAAGTTTATATCTGCGAAACGAGAAAATACTGCACGAAAAATATACGAGGAAATTGGAGGTAAATCGCCAATTCTAGAGAATACAAAAATGCAAGCTAATGCTTCAGAACTAAAATTAAACGAAAATAGAAACCATGTACACAAGGTATTCATCTGCATGCGCTATTGGCGTCCATTTGCTGACGAAGTTATTGAAAGTGTAAAACAGTTTGATCCTGACGAAGTAATTCTGCTGCCACTGTATCCACAATATTCAACTACCACAACTCTGTCATCCATCGAGAATTGGCAAAAAAATGCTAAACGGTATGGCCTAAAATGCAATACAAAAATGATTCACCGTTATTATGATAACCAAGATTTTATTGAAGCTCACACTAATCTGATAGCTAAGTACTATAAATTGGCTAGAAAAATCGGTAAACCAAGAGTCCTATTTTCAGCCCATAGCTTACCTCTTAGTATCATTAAAAAGGGCGACCCTTACGCTTCACAGGTAGAAAGAAGCGTAGAGTTAATAGTAGAAAAGTTAGCTATCAATAACTTAGATTGGTCAATATGTTATCAGAGTAAGATTGGTCCTGTAAAATGGCTAGAGCCAAGCACTGAAAGTGAGCTATTACGCGCAAAAGCTGATGGTGTACCTGTAGTTCTATCACCTATATCTTTTGTTTCTGAGCATTCAGAAACTCTAGTTGAACTTGATATAGAATATAAAGCAATTATCAAGGATGGATATTACTTTCGTGTGCCAACTCTCAGTACCGATCCCTTGTTTATAAAATGCTTAGCCGATTTGTGCATAAATCTCCCTTAAAGTCCTGATTCATAGGGCTTTTCTTTTAGGATTTTATGTGATAGAATAACAGGAAGTTATTAACTATTTCATGCCAAACAAGCTAAAAAAGAAATCTAACATACTCGCACAAAGGGTGCATGATATTTATGATCATGATTTCAGGAAGGTAATCTGCATCACAACAGGTTTAACAGCCCTATTGTGTAAGATTTCACTGCAATTTTGCTGCGAGTTCATTGACAATAATAGATCCAATATCTTTCTTATACGGAATGTTGCTCGACTAGTAAAGTTTCCGACATCTATTCTATACATTGCCCATTCTGCATTTACTCTACAGGATCTAATTAAGGATTACAGAAACCCTGAGAGTAAAAAAGAGCTGGCAAAAATTGTGGGTAAATCGGCTAATCTTGCAAGCAGCACCATAGAAGCGCTAATGATGTTGAAAATCATCCATTTTTGCACTGGAAGCAATACAGACATAATAAGTTATATTAACTTAACCTCAACGATCCTATTTTTGTTCATTTCAGAACCTATAAGCTATTATTATACATGCAAGGAATATCTGGATAATAAGGATCCTGAAAAGTCTGCTGAGTGTAAGAAGGACCTTATTATTAGCACATTAACTTTGTCGTTAGGTTTATTAAACTTCATATTAAGAAGGATAGAGACTCCAACTATACCAATAAACTTAGGTAATGGTATAATCTATAATTTCAACTTAAGCGTAACAGTCAGCATAATATATAGTGCAGTATTTCTTGCAGTTCAGCTTGACAAATTGTTTCAACAACCTGTCAATGATGATCCTTCCACTGAACTTGATGATGTTCATAATATAAACGGTCATTCTAATGACAGCACTGTAGAGGTATAAGAATTAGGGATGAAAAGATTTTATTTCTACTGCCAACGCTAGTACTGCTAATTTGCTAACAATACTCCAAAGTGATAGAATTTTACCTTCTACAACCTGGCTAACATCATGAAACTCACAGTCAGTGGCATTCAAGCTAGAATATACATCTTTTCTGCTATTACATCGGTATAAGTAACATGTTGGAGTATCTCCTATATAGTATATTAGCGGTTCTGCAGAACTGCTTTTAAACATGTCAATGGTTGGTACACCTTCTTGTATAATAACGCTATTGATTGCTATTCCTTCTTTTATCTTTTTCATTTTATGACGCTTTTTTTTATTGAGGTTTAATATTTCCTCTCCACTTGTTGCTGTTATAATGCCCATCCCATATGTGCCATTGCTTGCTTTGATAAAAACGTAAGGTTGTGTTTTTATTTCATATTCCTCATATTTTTTTTGCACTAGAGATAATATTTGGTCAACTTTAGTTGCTACTGCTCCTAGTGACAAATCATCATCAAAATCAACTCCATCACAGCTCTCTGTAAGCACAGAAATTAGCCATGGGTCTATTTTAAATTCGCCACAAAACTCAGATGCTAATTCTTGATAGATTTCAAAATACTTAAATTTCTGCCTGCTATGCCAACCGTATAGTGGGCTTGGTACTATATCTTGCTTTACGTCTTTCAGCGTGTCTGGAATGTGGCTCGTCATATCACGGTTCAGTATAATAACATCAGGCACAAATCCTGAAGTTGTCTTTAGCAGAGAGTTTTCTTTCACAACAGTTTCATACTGTTCTATTAAATTGTATACTTCATTATATAAAAGGCCAATTCTAGTCTCAAAACCTGCGAGTTGTAGTATTTTCTCTATAACAAATACGTTTTCTATATACATTTTATTGCGTGTATAATTTTCCGGTATTATAAGAACCTTTTTGTATTGATGTCTTTTAAAATAGCTTTTTATCAATCTTGCTGCCATCGTTCTTGATTCTTCACTTAAGTTATTGAACCCCGCAGGAAATAAATTAGCGTCTACTGGAACGATTTTATAGCCAGAGTTTCTAAGATCTATAGAGCTATAAAATGGCGATGTAAGGCCATTAAATTTTGCTTCGAACCAATTATTTATACTTTTTTCCAAATCTGGGTGAATTATGTTTTGCATCTGCACTTTAAATGTTATAAGGAAGGTATTATATTATAAGCTATAGTTGAACATATTTAGTAAATTTGACTAAAGATTAAAGTATAATGAGATTCTTATTTAAAGTGATAGAAAAATGATTCAACACGATAACAATAAAATGTATGGCACTACTATATTATCAATTAGAAAAGATAAAAGTGTAGTAGTAATAGGTGACGGACAAGTTTCACTGGGCCACACTGTTATAAAATCTGGAGCAAAAAAAGTTAGGCGTCTTTCTGGTGATTCCGTAATTGCTGGATTTGCCGGGGCAACAGCCGACGCATTTACTCTTTTTGAAAGATTAGAATCTAAACTTGACAAGCACCCAGGGCAATTAATGAGAGCATGTGTTGAACTTGCAAAAGACTGGAGAATGGATAAATATCTGAGGAAATTAGAAGCTATGATGATCGTTGCAGATAAATCTATTTCATTAGTAATTACGGGAACAGGTGATGTTCTTGAACCTGAAGATGGAGTCGCAGCTATTGGCTCTGGGGGAAATTTTGCTCTATCTGCAGCAAGAGCTTTAATTGACATTAAAGGAATATCAATAGAGGAAATTGCGAAAAAGGCTATGAAGATAGCTGGCGATATATGTGTTTATACAAATCATAATGTAGTTATTGAAAAGATAGAGGAGTGATATGTCTTCCAAGCAAAAAACTTTATGCACCAATTTTTCCAATCAGCCCATAACCCTTTCAGAAGGGCGGTCTTGTAGTAGTGACACCTACGATGAAAAAGATAACCTCTATAAAGATACTAAGAGTGGTTTTGATTCAAATGACAGCGATGTTCAAGTTAATGACAGCACTCAAGTTTTGTTAGATGACCTGCCACCACAGAAGATAGTTAAAGAATTGGACAGATTCATAATCGGACAGGATGATGCAAAGCGTGCTGTTGCTATTGCGCTCAGAAATCGTTGGCGTCGCAATCAGGTTCCATTTCCATTGCGTGATGAAATCATACCTAAGAATATATTGATGATCGGTCATACAGGGGTTGGTAAAACTGAAATAGCTCGTCGCTTAGCAAAACTTGCCGGTGCACCGTTCATAAAAATTGAGGCAACGAAGTTTACTGAAATAGGGTACGTTGGACGTGACGTTGATTCGATAATACGCGATTTAGTTGATGCAGCAATAGTTTTAGTTAAAGAGAAAGCCCGTAAAGCCTTAGCTAAAAAGGCTTTAATTTTAGCTGAGAAAACAATAGTAAACTCTATGGTAGGCGAAAATGCAACCGAAGAGAGTAAAAAAATTTTTAGAGAAAGGTTGAGGAATAAAGAGTTTGAGGACGGAGAAGTTTCTATTAACGTCAGAGAGAGCAAGAGTATGTTACCTACTTTCGATATACCAGGCATGCCAGGTGGGCAAGTTGGTGTGATGAATGTAACAGAAATAATGGGCAAGATGTTTAACGGGAGCAAAAAAACAAAAACTATTACGGTGAAGGTAAAAGAAGCGCGTGAAATATTAATTAATGAAGAAAGTGAAAGGCTAATGGATGAAGATAAGATAATCAAAGAAGCCATTGATCTTGTTAGTAATGACGGTATAGTATTTTTGGATGAAATAGACAAAATTGCAGCGCGTACAGAAGTAAAAGGTGAAGTAAACAGAGAAGGAGTGCAACGCGATCTGTTACCATTACTTGAAGGAACAACTGTTACAACTAAGTATGGCCATGTAAAAACAGACTATATATTATTTATTGCATCTGGTGCTTTTCATCAGTCTAAACCATCTGACCTCTTACCGGAATTGCAGGGCAGATTACCGATCAGGGTAGAACTTAAGGCACTTACTCAAGAGGATTTAATAAGAATATTAAAGGAACCAGAATCTAGTTTGTTAAAGCAGTACATAGCTTTAATGAAAACAGAAAATGTGACACTTGAGTTCACTGATGATGGTATAAAAACCATAGCTGAAATAGCGTTTACAGTTAATAGGCAAGTGGAAAATATAGGCGCAAGAAGGCTTCACACTGTCATGGAGAAGCTTTTAGATGAAATAAGTTTCATTGCTTCTGAGAAAAATAGCGAAAAATTCATTATAGACAGCAAGTATGTAAAAGATAAACTTGAGTCAATTTCGAAGCAGCTTGATTTATCTAAGTTTATACTTTAGGAAAAACGAAAAGCCTACTTTAAGTAGTATAGAGAGTGTTCAGAAGATTAGCCAGTAGACCTAAAATTTCAGCTATATTCTTTAGGCTGTTTTTCAACAGTAGAATGGTGTGCTGCGACCTCTTGCTTAACATCTAAGCTTAAGTCAATTATTGAGATATTTTTTTCATCATAATCTATGTCTTTTATTAACATATCGTCAGTAATAGTCAAAAGGTCAGGCGGAGAAAGAATAGTTCTTTTATTACCAGCTCTCATTCCCACAACTCCAAGCTCTATAGCAAGTGGTATTTTTTTATCGCCAACCCTAAATTGCACTGTTTGATCTTTGACTATATATTCCCCATTATGCTCCTTTACGCTATATTTAACCGATATCTCATCACCGCACCTTACTTGTTTTCCAGTCTTGTTAATTAAGTCATTAAAAACCATCAGATTATTTACTGAGTCGGGATATTTATCCTTTACTTCGATCAGTTTGACGTAATAAGAATTAAAATTCATTTTGTTCTCATTGGCAATAGTAACTACACGCTCTCCGCCTTCTTTCATACCTATTGCCCCTAAACTCACTTCTTTTAGGTCATCTTGACCTATTTTCAAAGTAACATCAGAAACTTTGCTAGGGAGTGTTGCTGAGTTATTATTAGAAATTTTATATATTTGCAATAGGACTTCCAGGCCACAAAAAGCCTTGCTGCCACTGCCTTCAGTAATTTCATAAAAATTTATCGAATCCTCTTCTTTTTGCTGCGTCATTTCTTCTAAATATTCTGTTAGCCCATGCTTTTCAATATAGCGGTCAAGTGCTGATTCAAGTATTGGCTTCACTAGGTAATATGCTATCGTCTGTATCAAACCACCATGCGTGGCATTTATCTCATAAAGCTTGTCCTTTTTTTCCGGTTTACCTTTGTTTATATAGACAATAGTAAACACAAAAGCAGAAGTTAAAGTGAGAATCATTACTACGGAAATAAGCATTTGTAATATAATTTTTCTAACCATCTTTCTTTACTTGATTCAATAAATCATATAAATAATTAGTATCCCCTGAAAGCGCACTCAAATTATCCAAGCCTTGTTTAAAGAGGCCGTCTATATAGTCCTCTACTTCACTTTTACCAAGCACAGACATTAGGTTATTTGTTTTATCTTGTTCGTAGTCTTCAATATCATCCTTAGCTTGAAAGATAAGCCCTAGGTTTATCCCGTAGTTATATAACGCTCTCCGTTGTTCATCTGTAGCACCCCCTATTATAGCACCTATTTCACATGAAGCTGCAAATAGTTTTGCGGTTTTCATCAAATGAATTTCTTTTATTTTGTTAAAATCTGTGTCAATACCTAAAGCCTGTCCTCCCACCATTCCCCTAATTCCTATTGCTTGAGAGAGCACTTTTATGATCTCACAGCGTTTCTCATTTAACGAAGATAATACCTCAAAAGCCAGAGTAAGTAGTGCATCTCCGGCAAGCACTGCTGTTGCTTCATCAAATTTTTTATGGCAGCTTAGCTGGCTTCTGCGAGTATCACTGTTGTCCATGCACGGTAAATCATCGTGAATTAGAGAGTAAGCATGAACAAATTCAATTGCTGCAGCAACTGATATTACTTTTTTAGCTTCCGCGTTAAACACTTGCGATGAAGCTATGACTAAAAAGGAGCGTATATGTTTTGCAGGAGCAAGGAGTATATAACGCATAGCTGATATAAGCTTATTCTCGCTATTTTCGGGTAAGAGTTTGTTTACTTCTACAATAAGCAAATTTTTTGTTGTTTCGTCTAGCATTTTTGAATTGTTAATTGTTTAGCACGTAACGCTAGCCAGCTAGGGCAGTAGAAAACTTTGCTGTAGTTTACCAGTTATAAAAGATATTGCAAACATAAAAATTTTTTATAACATCAAAGAATAGGTTATTTTTTTGGTAAGAAATGTGAATAGCGAACTAGCAAAGAGCACTAGAGAAGACATAGAAGAAAAAGTGAAAAAGATTATACTAGAGCACATTAGTAAGGATGTAGAGAAATTCAACAGCTCTTCAAAGCTTTCGGAGCATGGTACGGACAGTTTAGATGCAGTTGAAATCATCATGGCGGCAGAAGAAGAGTTCGGGATAGAAATTCCAGATGAAGACGCACAAAAAATGGAAACTATGGAGCAAATAGTTGAGTACATTAATAATAAAAAAGGCTAATAGTTAGTGTTAAATGAGCAGAAGAGTAGTAGTCACTGGTGTTGGTTTAATCACTCCACTAGCAGCAGATGTTGACAACACTTGGTTAAGGCTAATAAAAGGTGAATCCGGCATAAAAGCAATCAATACGGATAGATTTGACTCTTCTGATCTTGCTTGCAAAATTGCAGGGCAGGTGCCGTTGCAATCAGACAACATTGAGCACCATTTCAATCCACTAGATTATATTTCTGAGAAAGACTCAAAAAGGACAGATCGTTTTATCCATTACGGTATTGCAGCAGCTATTCAGGCAGTAGATGATTCATTAATTTTGGAAAGCCAAAATATCAATCGGGAACGTGTTGGTGTGACTATTGGCTCTGGTATAGGTGGTCTTCCGTCAATTCAGGAAAATGTTATTACCATGCAGGAAAAAGGGCCCAGACGTGTCAGTCCATTTTTTGTCCCTGCAAGTCTAATAAATTTGATATCTGGCCATATTTCTATTAAATACGAATTTACAGGTCCAAACGATTCAGCAGTAACCGCATGTGCAACAGGTGCGCATGCAATCATAAACTCAGCAAGAACTATAAAACTTGGTGAAGCGGATGTGATGATTGCAGGTGGAGCAGAAAGTGCACTGTGTAGAGTTGGAATTGCAGGTTTTGCATCTATGAAAGCGTTATCAACTAAATTCAATGATAAACCCAAAGAAGCTTCCAGACCATGGGATGCAGAACGCGATGGTTTTGTTATGGGTGAAGGAGCAGGTATATTGGTGTTGGAAGAATACGAACATGCAAAAAAAAGGGGAGCAAAAATATATGCTGAACTGAATGGATATGGACTCACAGGAGACGCACACCACATCACTGCACCGCATCCAGAAGGAAGAGGCGCATTTAAAGCAATGCAACTTGCTCTTCATAGTGCACAAATTAATCCCAATCAAGTAGGGTATATCAATGCACATGGAACTTCAACACCACTTGGAGATAAAATCGAAGTGATAGCAATGAAAAAGTTGTTCGGCGATTACGCTTATAAAATACCCGTTTCTTCAACTAAATCCTCTACAGGGCACTTGCTTGGTGCTGCAGGAAGCGTTGAGGCAATATTCAGTATTCTTGCATTAAATAATGGGATTATTCCACCAACCTTAAATTTACACAAGCCTTCAGAAGGATGTGATTTAAATTTTGTACCGTTTAAAGCTCAGGAGCATAAAATTCAATATGCACTTTCTAATTCGTTTGGTTTTGGTGGCACTAATGCATCGCTCATATTTGGACAAGTTTAGTTGATGTCACCCCAGTGTCTTCCTCTTGTCATTCCAGTACCCTCCTCTTGTCATGCAAGCAGCTCTCCTACTGTCATCCCAGCACGTGACACTGGGATGACAAACGGTTGTGAAATGGAATACATATAAAAATTAAACTATCAATAGCAATTCAAAAAGAAAAAATATTCTATTCATCCCTGAAGAAGTATTTTATTGACAATTTATGAATAAAGATCAATAATGCAGAAAAGGAATTGATGGGCGTATGCATGAATTTAACCACTATTAATTGTACATTATTTGTTGTAATTACATATTTTTTGACGTGCATTATAGCTTGGTGCTTACCTTTCAAAGACATAACATTATTAACAACATTTGTTCCGGCTTCAGTTGCAATTTTGCTAACCATTTATAATAAACAGAAGGTAAGGGATCTTTTTAAACTTAGTTCGCCAAAAAACTGTCTATTAGGGTTTATACTTATTCTGGTAAGTATGCTAATTTCCAATGGTCTTTTGTCAATTTACTGCGGTTTTTCATTTTTCCGAGAGTCTTTTACGTTAGACCGTGTAAAGGATTTGAGTGCAGTTTTGAGTCCATTAGTGATGTTATTTGTTTTATTATCAACCTTTGTGATGTGGATCATTATGTCTCTTGGTGAAGAGATCGGTTGGCGTGGCTATCTTTTGAAAAATCTTAAAAGCAAAATATCAAATTTTTATATCAGAGCAATTATTGTCGGTATTATTTGGTCAGTATGGCACATACCAACTTATGTGGTTGCTGGCTCAGCTTTGTGGAAGGATGGCTTTACATTCCCGACTATTTGTGCTTATACCCTTTATATTTGTGCAATGTCTATAATGTTTACCTGGTTGTTTGAAAAAGACAACTCGATTTGGCCAGTAACTATTGCTCATGCAACAAATAATCTTGTGTATAGTGTTTTGAGCATTCTAATGCCGTCTCCTCCTCTGTCAACTTTCGATGCAGTAATTCGCCTTACATTAGGAGCAGCTGGTTATTTCATTGTTGCAATTGGTGTTATTTGGTTTGATAAAGCTCGAGAGCGTCATTTGAGTAATTCATAGTATAAAATTTCGGGGGCAATTCGCATCAGGTGTCATGCAGGTAGCATGACACTGGGATGATGAGGAAGAAAAAGCAAATTTTGCCTTTTACGGTCAATCTATTATACTTAGTAAGACTTCAATAAACTAATGAATTATACTTTATATCTAATTAAATGCACAAGATATTAATAAGAAATAACTACAAACCTTTGGTCGGAAAAATCAAGATTAATGGCTCAAAAAATGCTGTTTTACCAATAATGGCAGCAAGTCTATTAAGTAGCTCCCCGGTAATTTTGCATAATGTACCTGATTTAATTGATGTGCATCTAATGTCTAAGTTGCTTGAAAGTCTTGGAGCAGAAGTGAACTTTATGCACAATAAAAATTATAAAGCGAACCATACTTTGAAAATTGACTGCAGCAATATCAACAATCACGTGATGCCATATAAAACCGCAAGTAAGCTAAGAACTTCTTTTCTAATATTGGGTCCAATGCTTAGCAGATTTGGCAAAGCGAGAACAGCATTTCCTGGTGGATGCAACATTGGAAAGCGTCCCGTTGATATGCATATTAAAGCATTAGAAGAAATGGGAGCTAAAATTGAAATTGACGGCTATAATATAATTGCAACAGTGAAAGGAAAGCTACAAGGAAAAGAAATCACATTTGAGAAAATAAGTGTTGGCGCAACAGAAAATGTAATAATGGCAGCAACATTTGCAGAAGGAGTGACAACAATAAACAATGCTGCAACTGAGCCGGAAGTTCTTGATTTAATAGATTTTCTGAAGAAAATGGGTGCTGATATTGAAATTGATAATACAAAGGTCATAATAACAGGAGTTGAAGCACTAAATGGATGTGTTCATAAAATAATACCAGATCGCATAGAAGCAGGCACCTATGCACTAGCTGCTATAATAACCGGTGGTAAGTTGGAGTTGGAAGGAATAAATCTATCTGATATAAGGTGTATTACAAATGAGTTGGAGACTATAGGAGCTATGGTTGAACTGTATGATGGAGGCATTGTTATTTCCAGAAAAAATGGCTCTATTAAGTCTGCTAACGTTGCGACAGATCCATATCCCAATTTTCCCAGTGATATGCAACCACAACTGATGTCTGCAATGTGCATCGCTGATGGGATATCAGTAATTGAAGAGAACATTTTTGAAAACAGATTTACACATGCAGATGAATTGAGAAAGTTAGGTGCTAATATCAGCATCGAGAAAAGCAAAGCTACTATAAGTGGAATAAAAAGCTTATCTGGAGCTAATCTATATGCTACTGACTTAAGATCAACAGCAGCTTTGGTGCTTGCTTCTTTGGTAGCCGGTGGAGAAACTATAATAAACAATTCACATCATTTATGGAGAGGATATGAAGCAATGCATGAAAAACTCAATTCATGTGGAGCTGATATCTCCATTTCGTCTTGAGGATATTTTATGAATGAAGCAACCAAACGAACTATAGTAAAAGAAATAGATGCAATCTTATATGAAGAACATAAGGTATTAGACCATGGATTTATTCGAGTAGTGGATTATATGGGCTCTGATAGCGCTATAGTTCAAGCTGCTCGTGTTTCTTATGGCAAGGGAACAAAACAGATAAGTCAGGATGAAGCACTTATAAAGTATTTAATGAGACATCATCATACAACTCCATTTGAAATGTGTGAAATTAAGTTTCACGTGAAACTTCCAATTTTTGTTGCAAGGCAATGGATAAGGCATAGAACTGCAAATGTGAATGAATATTCAGCAAGGTATTCAATACTTGATAATGAATTTTATACACCTAAACCAGAACAAGTTGCAAAACAATCTGACAATAATAAACAAGGTAGCGGGGAAGCTTTTGATCCAGATACCTCAAAGGAAATAATAGATTCTCTAACAAATGACTCTAATTTAGTATATTCTCATTATGAAAAATTTATTGAGCAGGGGCTTGCAAGAGAAATTGCCAGAACTAACCTAATGCTTAATTACTACACGCAATTTTATTGGAAAATAGATCTGCATAATCTCCTTCATTTTTTGAAGCTTAGAGCTGATAAGCATGCCCAATATGAAATCAGAGTTTATGCAGAAGTTATGCTGGATATAATAAAAAAATGGGTTCCACTGGCCTACAATGCCTTTGTTGAATATTGCCTAGAATCAGCCTGTATTTCAAGAACTGGTCTAGAAATAATTCGCAAATTAATTAAAGGGGAAAACGTTACTAGAGAAGAAAGTAATATTGGTAAAAGAGAATGGGGCGAGCTGATGTCTATACTTGATAAACAATCTTAAAGATAAAGGCATACGTGTCAATCTCCTCTGTCAGTTAACTCTCGTTCACCAGATTGAATCTTGCTTTTTACATCACATTAACTCATCACTTTTATAGAACATCTCATTAAAATCATTTAGAGTTCCAAAATCCTGACCCTTGATAAACAGGTGATCATTAGCAACATGTGCTTCATCAAGAGTAAACAGCTCGTAATGATGATTGTGAGCGGGCCTAACAATTTCATTATATAAAACCATTACTTGTTCGTAGTTATATCCATCGCCAGCATGATATTTACCACGTACGGTATCATAAAAATTCTTTACATCATCATATGTCACTTGCAGCTCCACCTTATACTTTCCCACTTCAAGAGGACTTCCTGTCTTTATTTTTAAGGGATGTTGTGAATTTGCAACACTGTTAGAAGTTTCTGCTTCAATATCAGAATTTTTATCCATATTTTCTATCACACTTGCCATAACAGTTTCTTGTTCATCTTCTGTTGGTTTTGTTTGTTTTTCAGTCTTATTACTGCTACTGTCAGTTTCCACAGTTACTTTTTTTACTTCTATATCTTTTTGAGCTTTCTCATTACTTTGCTTGTGTATTTCATCTCCATGCAATTTTTCCTGCAGAGCTTTTTTCGTATCAGCATAATCATCACGATTGCTTTGCAAAGCTGGTTTATAACTGCTGCTATCATCCGCTTGCATTTGATCTATATAGTTAGATTCTTCTTCCTGTATAGTATTTTTTGCGTTATCCTCACCAACCGTTCCTTTCTCCCCAGACTTGGCTTCACTCTCTACCACAACTTCTTCGTCTACTTGCTCATCATCAATTGTAAATTCAGTACCTATCTGATTGCTATCTTCCTCCAATTCATTAGATAATTTTTCAGATAGCTGGTCACCACTCAAATATGGTTCCTTTGAATATTTAGCATAATTATGGGGATCGGTTCTGTTTTCTGAATAAAACCCACTTTCAAAGTCTGAGTAGGAGCTTTGATTGAGCACAAAAAATAAGTTTTCATAATTAACCAGCATATCACTATCAGGGCTAACAAAATTTAAATATTCATCGCCTTCCCATTCTGGGTGGTGTCTATACTCTGCTATGTAGTATTTACTAGAGTCGAGAGGTATCTTGTCACCTTCTTCCCCATCAAGTTGTAAAACTACTGCTGAATGCCCATTACCTAAATCATTACCTTTTACCACTTTGAATATTTTAATCTCATCCTTTTCTACAAGTTCTTTTAACTCCTCGTTCTTTTCATTTAACTCTTCCTCCCTTTGTCTTTCTGCTTCTCTTTCTCTTGCCAATCTTTCTGCTTCTTCATCAGCTTTCTTCTGCAGTTGTGAGAATACATTTTGTAATATATCTTGTGTGGTTAAGCTATTTGTGTTGCTTAAAAAATTATCTAACACATTTGATGCAATTGGTGACAATTCACCGTGATCATCAAATACTTTTTCCTTTGCTTTATTATAGTGATTTGGGTTATAGATTGCATACAGAGGATAAAAACCATAATCTGCAATTGACGCTCCGTCAGGTGATAGTTCCATTGAGAATCCATAGTAATTAAGTGGAAGATTGGAGGTTAAATATTTACCGTTATCATCCCTAACGTGTAGCTCACTTCTACCATTGTGCTCACTATATTTGTTGTAGTAGATATAAAAATTCTCATGGTTAAGATTGAAGTGATCATCTAGATTATCGAATTGAATTGTACTGCCAAGCTTCTCCCGCAAAAGATTTTTGCTTTCATCTGTAAGCTTTATATGTGCAGAAAAGTAGTATCGATCTATAGGTTTGCCTTTTTCTATTTCAAAGTTCAAAGTAATCTTGTCGTTGACCATTGGTAGCCTCCACAAATTCTATAAATCATTTTATTTATCAATCATACGGTCTGTACTATGAAAAATGTGTTAAACGTTAAGATTTTCTCTGTACCGATTCATCTATATTGCCAGGCTTAATAAAGTTACAAGCTCTTTAAAACAATGTTAAACTCAATCACTATGGCAAAAACAGTTGACGTATTACTATCACTTCCAATTGATCAGTTATTTTCATATGCAATTGAGGAAAATACTGAGATTTTACTTGGAGATTACGTAGTGGTGCCATTTGGCAAAAAACGCTTAATCGGAATAGTTTGGAAATACAGTGATAAAAGTAACCGAGAATTAAAATTTATTGAGCAAAAAATCGATTTACCAAATATTAGACCAAAATTGATTGCATTTGCAGAGTGGGTTGCACAATACAATTTAATACCTATTGGTATGCTTGCCAAAGTGATAATGGGAGGAGTGTTAAAAGTAAATCACATAGATAAATTGGTTTGTGTTGAACAAAAGCAGGAAACAAGTGAAATAAGTTGCCAATTAAGCCCTGAACAGCAGATAGCTAGTGATAAAATAATAAGCAATTTGAACGAGTATTCAGTGACTTTGCTTGACGGTGAGACAGGATCTGGAAAAACCGAAGTTTATCTCTCTGTGATTGCACAATTGATTAAGAATTACACTGCCGTTCCAAATGCTGCTCAGACTTTACCATCCCAGTGCCCAGAGACACAACTGTACGAACATTGTGATTTGGGTCTACCAAGAGGGTGTTATCCGAGTAGCCTGACACTGGGATCCAGTTTTTCATATAACCTCATTACAAATGTTTATTTTAACTTAAAACCAATACCTAATTTACAATCAAAATTCCTGGATTCCAGTGTCAAGCACTGGAATGACACCTTTATACTCAAGGCAAAACCCACTGTAACATTTAGCATACCGTCTTTGCCACGTACTAGTATGACACCAGAATATGTTGAAATGACATCAGGAGAAGGTAATACACAAATTTTAATCCTCCTACCTGAAATTGTTTTAACTTCACAATTGGTAAATCGTGTTCGCGGTCAGATATCAAAAAACTTAGTTGAATGGCACTCAGGGCTCACTCCAAAAACTCGCCGGAATAATTGGCTCAATATAGCAAATGGAAATGCGCAGATAATTATTGGTGCACGGTCAGCGCTTTTTTTGCCTTATAAAAACCTAAAATTGATTATCGTTGATGAAGAGCACGACTCATCTTTTAAACAAGAACAGGGAATTATATATAATGCTCGAGATATGGCGATAATCTTAGCCAAATTTGAAAATATTCCGATTATTTTATCATCAGCTACTCCACTGCTTGAAACGATTCATCATGTTAAAAACGGGAATTACAATCATGTAAAGCTAACTAAGCGATTTGGTGGTGCAGAATTGCCACTCATTAAAGTAGTAGATATGAGGAACAACAAGCAATGGATCTCCTCTGAGCTTTTTGAAAGCATCAAACAAACCATAGAGAAAAAACAGCAGGTTATGCTTTTTCTAAACCGCAGAGGGTATGCACAACTGGCAATTTGTAAAAAGTGTGGATATAAAATTTCCTGCTTAAATTGTGCTGTTTGGCTTACATATCACAAGAAAAAAAATGCTCTTTTGTGCCACCACTGCTCTTATCAATTGAAACTTCCAGAAAAATGCTCTAATTGCCAAAGTGAACAGCCATTGTCCCTCTACGGCATAGGAATTGAAAGGTTACTTGAAGAAATGGTGAAATTAATACCAAACGCAAAAACTGCGATGATAAGCAGCGATCAGAAGTCGGTTAGTAACATCATTGATTTAGTGTTAAAGGAAGAGGTGAACATTATAATCGGCACACAGATAATTGCTAAGGGGCACAATTTTCCCAAATTAACTTTGGTTGGAGTAATAAATGCAGATTTGAGCCTCGAAAATTCTGATTTAAGAGCAGCGGAAAAGACGTATCAATTATTGCACCAAGTTGCAGGCAGATCAGGAAGGTTTAATGAAAAAGGAATGGTAATAGTGCAAACTAATAATCCTGAAAGTTCAATAATAAAAGCATTGCTGCATCAAAAAAGAGACTCATTTTATGAAATCGAACTTAAGTCAAGACGCGAAGCCAAAATGCCACCATTTAGCAGATTAATAGCGCTTATAATTTGTGGTAAGAATCAGATTGCAACACAAAAAGCAGCGAATGAAATAGTAAAATCTCTTCTTTGTTATCCAAGTAGCTTAACTACTTGTATCCAGGAAAAAAATGTAGGTGTAGACAAAAAGGAATTTGAAATTCTTGGCCCATCACCAGCAGCAATAAATTTTTTAAATAATAAGTATCGGCATAGGGTATTATTAAAAATACACAATAAACACAGTTTATCTATACAAAAAAAGCTGAAATATTGGATTAAAAATTGTAACTTGAATTCGAGTATTGCAGTGATAATAGATGTTGATCCTGTGAGTTTTTTTTAACGAGTTCCGTTAAGCCTTCTTGCCAATTACCACAACATTCTCACTGGGAAAAAAATAATCAGGTACAGCCATATTTTTCGGTGCAGGACCCCCAATCACTCGGCCTGATGTATCATAATATGAACCGTGGCAAGGACAGAACCAACCATTACCATCTCTTGTAGCGTGGTCAACCGGTACACACCCAAGATGTGTACATATTCCAAGCATAATTAACCATTCGTCTTTTCCTTCGTATACTCTCTGCTCATCTAATTGAGGATCCCTCAAGCTCTTCACATTCACAGCTCTTGCAGCCTCAATTTCTTGCTTTGTGCGTCTACGAATGAATACTGGTTTACCTTGCCACTTTACTTTTACTCCGTGTCCTTCCTGAATTCCAGACAAATTCACCTCCACTGTGGAAGTTGCTAGAACTTCAGCAGAAGGATTCATAGATTTAACCAGTGGCCAAAGTCCGCTTGCAGCTCCTATACCTGCCATAGCGCATGTAGTTAATGTTATAAAATCTCTCCTACTCTTATTTTTAGTAAGGTCTTTAACAGGAGGTGTTTTTTTATCCTCTTTGTTTGCCAGTGGTTTTTTATTTTTAGTTAAATTTTTGTCCATTGATCTTTACTTAGCCATAAGTATATATTTTAATTTAAATACTGCGTATTAATCAACAAAAACTTGCGCTTTTTGTTTAACCTGTACTACGGTTGAGAAGAGATAGAGTTTTCAACTTCAAAAATACTATCTTCAGTGGAATCAGGATCTTCAATTTTCGCTACTGACACCACTTTTTCTCTACTTTCTGTTTTAAACAGAGTGACTCCTTGAGTGCTGCGTCCTGCAATTCTAATCTCATTGACCGAAATGCGAATTAACTTTCCTTTATCTGTAATAAGCATTATATTATCACCCTGCTCAACTGGAAAACTAGCAACAACATTACCGTTTCTGCTAGTAGTAAGAATATTGGTGATACCAACACCACCCCTGTTAGTTACTCTATATTCATACGCAGAAGTTCTTTTACCAAAGCCATTTTCAGTAATAGTTAATATAAACTCCTCATTCACTGCAAGTTTTAAGAATAATTCGTTATCTATTCCTAAATCATTCAAAGTCTTTTCCAATTTAGAATCAATGGAGTTATTAATTGCAGTCCCCAGTCTTTTTGCAAGTGGAACTTTTAAGTAAAGTTCTTTTGTTTCTGTTGCTACACCTATCCCATTTAATATGGTCATGGATATCACGCTGTCATTCTTTACAAGTTTGATACCTCTTACGCCATCTGAATTGCGACTCTTAAATTGACGCACATCACTTACAACAAATCTGATACTTTTTCCAAGCGTTGTTGAAAGTAAAACATGGTCAATTTCATTACATACCTTAACCGATACTAATTTGTCTCCTTCATCGAGCTTTATTGCTATTTTTCCATTGCTTGGAATATAGTGAAAGTCCGCTAAGGAGTTACGCCTTATGTTTCCATAGGCAGTAGCAAAAACTATGTTTTGATTTTCGTCATTTTCACTTGGCAATGGCATGATATTAGTTATAGTTTCACCATCGCTAAGCGGAAATATGTTAACAAGTGCTCTTCCACGTGCGGTTGGCTCTGCAAGAGGTAACTTATAAACTTTTAATCTATAAACTCGACCAATGTTAGAAAAGAATAAAAAGCTAGTATGGGTATTTCCAACAAATAATTCTGTGATTACATCCTCTTCTTTTAATCCCTGTCCTAGCTTTCCTTTTCCACCACGACGCTGAGTTCTGTAGTGAGAAAGTTTTACACGCTTGATATAACCATTCATAGTTACGGTTATCACCATATCCTCTTGTGGAATTAGATCTTCAGCTTCAATGTCCGCGTCTGACTCTTCTATTGAAGTTTTTCGCGGCACAGCAAATCTGTTCTTTATTTCTTGTAGATTGTTTTTTATTTCTTTCATCAACTTCTCTCCTGAGCCAAGAAAAGCGATATATTCTTTTATCAGGTTGATCATTGAACTTAGCTCAGCTTCTAATTTGTCTTTTTCAAGGCCTGTTAAACGCTGCAGTTTCATATCAAGGATAGCTTTAATTTGTAGCTCAGTTAATCTATACACTCCATCTTTCAAAAAACTTGCGCTATCTGAAATCAACTCGATAATAGTGTTGATTTCATTCGAAGTTTTCCATTCTTTATTTAAAAGTTCTCTACTTGCTTCCGCAGGATCTTTTGCACCGCGGATGATTTTTATCACTTCATCTATGCTGAGGACCGCAATGTAGAGCCCTATATATATATGAGCTTTTTCTCTCGTTTTTCTTAGACGAAATTCTGTTCTCCTGATTAACACTTCTTTTCTAAAATCAATAAAGGCCTCTATGATTTCTTTCAATGACATCAAAGCAGGCCTGTTGTTATTGAGCACTAAAGTGTTAACACTAAAACTACTTCTTAGTGGAGTTAGCCCCAATATTTGATTAAGTATAAAACTTGCTTCAGCATTTCTTTTGAGGTCAATTACTACTCTAATACCAGACTTATCGGACTCATCCCTAATTTCTGTTATACCATCAATTCTTTTTTCTTTTACAAGCTCACCTATCTTCTCAATTAATTTTACTTTATTTACCTGGTAAGGTATTTCATCAATCACTATTGCTTGCCTATCTTGTGGCAGATCTTCTATATGAGTCTTGCCTTGCACAACAATTGATCCACGACCAGTTGCAAATGCTGATCTTATTCCAGACCTTCCAAGAATTGTTCCCCCAGTTGGAAAATCCGGCCCTGGCATCACTTCAAGTAACTCATCCAAAGTAACTTCAGGATTATTTACATATAATATACAAGCATCTATTATTTCTCCAAGATTATGAGAAGGAATATTGGTTGCCATACCAACTGCAACACCACTTGCACCGTTTACCAATAGATTCGGAAACTCTGCAGGCAGCACAACTGGTTCTGTTTCATTTCCATCGTAGTTTGGCCTAAAATTAACTGTATCTTCATCAATATCATTCAGTAAAAAGTGCGACACTTTTTGAAGTCTTGCTTCTGTGTATCGCATTGAAGCTGGTGGATCTCCATCTATCGAACCAAAGTTACCTTGCCCATCAACAAGTGGTAAAAGAAGAGAGAAATCTTGGGCCATTCTAACCAAGGAATCGTAAATAGCTGCATCACCATGTGGGTGATATTTCCCCATTACATCCCCAACTATACGAGCTGCCTTTTTATATGGCTTACCGGCATCGAATCCAGCTCTTGACATTGCATATAATATGCGCCTGTGAACAGGTTTAAATCCATCCCGCACGTCAGGTATAGCCCGGCTTATGATAACGCTCATTGCGTAGGAAAGATAAGAATCTTCCAGCTCTTTTACTATTGAGATTGGTACTATATTATCCTGCATTTTCTATACTTTAATTGAAGTAATTAATAATACTAACATTCAGTTAAGCAAATGGGCAATGACAGACTTGAACTGCCGACCTCCTCGGTGTAAACGAGATGCTCTACCAGCTGAGCTAATTGCCCCTTTAGATCTAATTCTATAGCTCAATATTATTATTGTAAACAAAAATAGCAATAAATTGTATCCGTTCAGCAGAGTGGCAAAATAGGTAGACAAGGTGATCTAAAAAGATAATCATAGAGTAAATGTGAGGTAAGTCCTTACAATAAATGGTGTCATCCAAGTAGCCGACACTGGGATCCAGAAAAAAGAATGGTGTCATTCCAGTGCTTGACACTGGAATCCAGCTTTTTCATAATCATTAAAACGTTGTATTTTTACATAAAACAGCTATTTTTATGCTCGCCAACTTAATAAAATTCCTGGATCCCAGTGGGCTTTGTTGCATCGCTAGCTATGATGGATTAAAGATAAAAAAGATAGGGAATATCAGTAGCTTATTATTCTGGTATTTATAACAAGAACGGTCAATGAATACCTAAATTTGAGTAAAAGAAATTTCACTACCATTTACCAATCCGGCTAAAATTCAAGAATTTCAATGCTTTAGCTATTTTCAATAGAATTAAATTTATTAATATAAATAACAAATTACTATTCTTAAATTTGATCAGATTGATTGCAAAAAAACAAGATTTTCAATAGGTTGCTTATAATCCTAACTATAGTTAGCCTTTCATAAGTAGCGATGCAACAAAGCCATCCCAGTGTCAAGCACTGGGATGACACCCTCCTGATGGGCCAAAATCACAATGTTCGTACAGTTATGCATTTGTTGTGCAAATTACCTTTGCAAACAAATGTTCGTACAGCTGTGTGTCACACACTTTGCTTCAATATTTGCACATTAGCCACTCCCTTGAACAGATACGATAAATTAGCTTTAGGTAAGCTATAAGCTTTTATGAAATCTTTGGGTGCGTGCTGTGAAGTTTTATAAATTTTAGTCTTGCTGTCACTTTGTATAAAGGTATTTTTTCACTCACATCTTTCGAAGTTGTAGCCATGTTTAACAACTTTAAGTAGAATATTGTAGCATTTTGAAAATCTGAAAGTTTATCTAGAATAACAGCTAAATTATAAGTATAAAAAATATTGTTTTCATCGAGGGAAATAGCAGTTATCATATACTCTTTACCTTTTACATAATCCTCCTTTTTCATATAGATCAGACCTAAATTTGCTAATAAAGGAGCATAATTTTTATGTATATCATACAATTTTAACATTTCACTCAACGCCAGATCAGGATCATATTGTGAGATTATCGTCAGAAAATTTTTTAATATGTAAGGGTTACTAGGGTGTTCTTTTAACAGTCTTGTGTAAATCTCTACAGCTTTTTTGTATTCTTTATTAGCGTAATAAATATTTCCCAATCCAATTAAAGCATTTTTATGATAAGGAAACTTTGCGATAATCTGATTAAGGAGAGAAATAGCTGCTTCATTATCTCCTGATTCAAAGGAATCTTTTGCTTTTTTTAAAGTAGAGTATATGTCAAAACTCTTGCCAGAATTCTGCGAAATTTTGATATTAAATTTGTCACTTTTTCTCTCAATAACATCAAAATCTTTATATTTTTTATCAGCTTTTATATGCTTGACAACACTATCGAAGGCCTTTTGTATCTCCAAATTTTCACTAGCATAGGTAACAGAAGACCTCCATAAAATCACAACGCAAATTAACATGCAGATAAACATAGGTCCTAGTGTTGTGGCATTGGCTGCAGCGTGTAACCAGTAAACCTTATTTCTTTGAGCTATGCGTAACACATTACAAATTCATAAATGCTAAATTACCTATCTCATACAATAATAAAGATATTATTAATTAGCGGGACGAACATGCTGTGTAGCTTTTCAGAATGCATTTATCTTTTGTCTTCCATATTTCGCTTTATTTCCACAAAAATGCTTCAATTTATCTTAACATTTTGTCAACTACCTTTGTAGATTTAAAAGGGCATTTTTACATATTCCATATGGCTGCCAGTTGCACCCCTCACATGCGTACTCGAATTTCTTTAAAGACATTTTCTCCCTAATCTTTTTTACTGCCTCATTCCAAGTTAAAGTCTCGCCAATTTTAATTCCTAAAATTTCCATATGCCTTCTATCTAGCTCTAAAACTTTAGCTTGTGTGGTGCATTTACCTTGTTTAGTCTGATTTGGACAAGCACTACAGATATTATCAAGGTTACCAACTACTTCGATTTGAGTACTAATTACTTTGCTTGCTATCCTTTTATAATTTTCTACAAAACCCTGAGAATACCCATATCCCCGAAACGCGAGGGTGCACATGAAATGATGAGGGCGAAATTTTATCATTTTTTCAAATATTGCAAAGCTGCTACAAGTAGAAAAATTTTTATCAAACCAGGAAGGATAAATGGTAAAACACCCACCATTATTGCTTGTCCCAGACCCAAGTAAACAGCAAGCCAACTAACACCACAAATAAAGATTACAACTGTACCAGCCAGACAACTTAAAGAATTACATACAAATGATTTATACTTAGAGTTCAGTAATTCATTTACTTTGCTCATTACCATAACAGCAGCTAAACAGCCAATTAAATATCCACCGGTTGGTCCAAGAAGAGCGTGATAACCACCAGAAAAATTCGCAAGAACAGGCAATCCTGCTGCACCAAGTGATAGATATGTAAGCACAGAATAGAATGCTGTTCTGCGGTTAAATTTAAGCCCAATAAGCATTACTCCTAAAGTTTGCAATGTGATAGGCACAGGCTGCAATGGTATGCTTATTTGAGCCATCAAGAATAAAAGTAAAACGCAAGACAATATTTCAGCCAGTGTTGATCTGCTGCTAGATTGTGTTATAAACATACCTTCCCAATAAAAATAACTTATTAAATGTAATATATGTGTATGAGAGGTTTTGCAATTTAAATTTTGCTTATATTGTGCTACAATGAATTATTTATGCACTATTAAATTAAAAATGATGAGTAAACAAGATCTATTATCGTTGATGAAAGCAAGACACAGCGGACGTTCATACGATCCTACAAGAGCAATATCTCAGGAAGACATGGATATTTTAATGGAAGCTGTAAGGCTGACTCCCTCATGTTTTGGTGATGAACCCTGGAGATACGTAATATGCAACAAACAGAACAATCAAAGCGTATGGGAAAAGCTGCTAAATTGCCTTGATGAATCTAATCAAAAATGGGCAAAAGATGCACAAGTGTTAATCATATCTTTAAGTGCTAAAAACTTCCGTAAACAAGGTAAAGGAGAAAATCTTTGGGCTAATCATGATACTGGTGCAGCAAATTATGGACTTATGTTACAAGCTGCAGTTATGAACTTAATGGCCCATCAAATGGGTGGATTTGATAGAGATAAAATAGTGAAAGAGTTCAATATACCCAATGACTTTAACGTAATGTCAGTGATAGCGGTTGGTTACGAAGAAGAGGGTGCTGAAACAAGTAAGAAGAAAAGAAGACCAATAGAAGAAATATTTTTTTATGATGAGTGGCCAAAATTCTGAAAATTTTATCAAAATGCACGGCACTGGTAACAATTTCGTTATCATAGACTCACGTTCAACAAACAATTTAGACTGGAACCATAGACAAATTGCTGATCAAAGCAGTTGTGATCAAGTGATAATTATAACAATGTCTAATGCTGCAGACTGTTTTATGCATATCTATAATGCTGATGGCAGTCGAGCTGAAATGTGCGGAAACGCAGCACGCTGTGTTGGATATTTGATAATGTCAGAAAAAGGTGCTGAATACTCCATTATTGAGCTAACAAGCAAACGCATTTTAGAGTGTTTTAAAGTGGGTGATAAATCCATAAAGGTTAACATGGGTAAACCTTTGCTAAAATGGCATGAAATTCCCTTGTCTACTGAGTGTGACACTCTTCACTTACCTATAGAGCTTGAAATGCTAAAAGATCCTGTTGCAGTAAATATTGGCAATCCTCACATAGTTTTTTTTGTTGATAACATAAGTGAAATACCATTGCGAAATTTAGGACCAAAGCTAGAAAATCACGCATTATTTCCTCGGAAAATTAATGTTAGTATTGCACAAGTTGAAAAGTCTGGAGAAATAGCTTTAAGAGTTTGGGAAAGAGGTACAGGCATTACTGCATCATGCGGTAGTGCAGCCTGTGCAGCACTTGTTGCATCCACACTACGTGGATATCTGGTTGCCCAACAGACTTCAGTAAATTTACCAGGAGGCAAGTTATTAATCGAATGGGCAAATAACGTATTCATGACCGGTGATATAGGGTTTTTGTGACCCTAATTCTAGTGATGCATTACTTCCAATACCTTCTTACCAATTACTGCAGGGGTTTCAGCAATTGCAATCCCGGCACTCCGCATAACTTCTAGTTTTGCACCAGCACTTCCACCGCTGGAGGAGATGATTGCTCCAGCGTGTCCCATACGTCTTCCTGGAGGTGCCGTTTGGCCTGCTACAAAACCAACGATTGGCTTTTTAGTTTTTTCTGTTTTCACAAAATGTGATACATCTTCTTCTTCGTTTCCACCTATTTCACCAATAACTACAATACCATGAGTATCGTCATCTTTTAAAAAGAGCTCCATACAGTCGACAAATGTCATACCATGAATTGGATCCCCCCCAATTCCGATACACGTGGATTGACCAAGACCAACAGCGGTTGTTTGTGCTACTGCCTCGTAAGTTAAAGTTCCGGAGCGAGACATAATTCCTATGTGTCCACGCTTATGGATATGGCCAGGCATAATTCCTATTTTGCATTCTTCAGGTGTAATAATTCCCGGACAGTTGGGACCAATCAATCGACTTTTTGAGCCGATAAGCGCACGCTTAACTTTCACCATATCAAGTATAGGAATGCCCTCTGTAATACAAATTATCAATTCTATTTTTGCATCTATTGCTTCAAGTATTGCAGCAGCAGCAAATTTAGCAGGTACATATATAACTGTAGCATTTGCACCGGTTTTTTCTTTGGCTTCTGCTACAGTATTAAAAACCGGTAAATTAAGGTGAGTGCTACCACCCTTTCCAGGAGTTACACCTCCCACCATTTTCGTTCCGTAATCAATTGCTTGCTCTGAATGAAATGTGCCTTGTGCACCAGTAAAACCCTGGCATATTAATCTTGTATCTTTGTTTACTAAAACGGACATGCTTTATTTTACCTCTTTTACTATCTTTTGTGCAGCATCACCCAGTTCATCTGCAGCAATAATATTTAATCCTGACTCTTCTAAGATTTTTTTTCCTTCTTCAAAATTAGTACCTGATAATCTAACCACTAGAGGAACTTTAATGCTCATTTCTTTTGCAGCCGCAACAATTCCACTTGCGATAATATCGCAACGCATTATACCACCAAATATGTTAACCAGAATTCCTTTTACGTTGCTATCAGACAATATGATTTTAAATGCTTCAGTTACAGTTTCTTTACTCGCTCCACCACCAACATCCAAAAAGTTAGCAGGCTCTGCTCCGTAGTATTTTATTATATCCATTGTTGCCATAGCAAGACCTGCACCGTTTACCATGCAACCAATACTGCCATCCATTTTGATGTAACTGAGCCCATATTTTGAAGCCTCTATCTCTTCTTTCACTTCTTCATCATAATCACGAAGTTCCATAATTTCTGGGTGACGATATAAAGCATTGTCATCGAAATTAATTTTCGCATCGAGCGCAATAAAATCTCCAGAATTTGTTTCAACCAGTGGATTAATTTCAATTTGGCTCGCGTCAGTTGCAATAAACGCATCATATATTTTTTTTGCAATGTTCGATATCTT
Source organism: Wolbachia endosymbiont (group A) of Cephus spinipes (assembly GCF_964026895.1). Lineage (NCBI taxonomy): Bacteria > Pseudomonadati > Pseudomonadota > Alphaproteobacteria > Rickettsiales > Anaplasmataceae > Wolbachia > Wolbachia endosymbiont (group A) of Cephus spinipes. The sequence continues at coordinate 168,655 of NZ_OZ034713.1, forward strand.
TTCTATTTGTTCTGGACTCAAATCAAAACTGCTGCTTAACTTGCTGCTATCAAAACTTGTAGCAGAATCAATATCAAATTTCACAATTTTTGCAGGAGAATTTTTCGCCACTTCTTCAATGTCCATTCCACCTTCTGAGGAAAATATGAATATTGGCCTACTGAGCTTCGGGTCGATTACCAGGCTTAAATAATACTCTTTCTTAATGCTTGAGCCTTCTTCAACGTACACTTTTCTTACTTGCTGCCCGCTTGGCCCTGTTTGATGAGTAACTAAAGTCATACCAATCATGTCCTTTACAAACTGTTGAGCTTCTTCAACTGACTTTGCTAGCTTTACGCCACCGGCTTTACCCCTACCACCTGCATGAATTTGAGCTTTAACTACAAACACGTCAGATTTTAATTGACTTACTTGAGTCTTTACTTCTTCCGCAGATGTAGCAACAAAACCTTTTGGCACTGGGACATTAAATTTATGCAAAACTTCTTTCGCTTGATATTCGTGAATATTCATAAAATAACCAATGATAAACTATTAACCTGAGTACAAACTACCAACCATAACGCTGCCTTCTGCACTCTTGTTGGTACCTCTTTTTTTTAGCTTCAGCTTTCTTTTTAGCTCTTTTTTCTGATTTTTTTTCATGATATTGTTTTTTCATTTTCAACCCTCTTCCTTCCTTTTGAATTGTTTTTTTCAATACTGGAAGAGCTCTCTCTACATCACCATAATGGACTGATACTTCTATCAAACTCTATACCTCCTTCGGTAATCATTTCAAAATCTATTTATAAATTAGAAAATTAACATTGTCAATTATTTTATAAACTTGAGCGTTAAAATGTAATATGCCATAATTTACATGGTGAATAATGTCATTCCAGTGTCAGCTACTTGCTTACTGATGGAGATTACTCTTATGTTACAGCGTTCTTACAATTATACTAACATCGGGGCGGAGAGATTTGAACTCCCGACCCTTTGGTCCCAAACCAAATGCGCTACCAGGCTGCGCTACGCCCCGACTTCTTTACTCAGAGTATCAATAACTCAGGCAAAATGCAAGATTCATTTGTTTACTTTAGAAAAAATATAATATGAGATTTAATATTATCTTAGAATATGTTTTTTATTAGCTCCTCTTTAACAACAGACTGCTTCGTAGAAAGTCTACAGGGTTTTTGTGCGCGCAACACTGAACCAGATTTCTTTATCTTAGCCATATTTAAAAATCTAGCTACACCAATTGGTGAAAGTTAGTGCAGCAACCACAGCGGTATCGACTCTTAAAATTCTTTTTCCTAGACTCAATTTTTGACAAAACTTATCGGCAAGATCAAGTTCATAAGATGAAAAACCACCTTCAGGGCCAACAATAATAGCAACATTTTTCTTACCTTTCAGCACTTTATCAGCTTTACCTGTTTCATCACATAAAACAAAATTTTTACTCTGGGAATCAGGTAATTCGCAAAAGTTAATAGGAGGCAAAATCTCTGGTATACTCATCCTACCGGATTGTTCCGCTGCTTCGATTGCTTGTAATTTTGCTCTACTTAGGTTAATGTTTTTTACTACTGTACGTTCCGTTGAAATAAATTGAATGCAAGTTATTCCCATTTCAGTTGCCTGTCTTACTATGTTGTTCAAAGCAGCACTTTTTACCATGGCACAATACAGGTATAAATTTTCCTCATATTGCTGTTGTTTGGCACATTCTTTGAGTGTAATTTTTGTCAATTTACGCGATATATTAACTACTTCTCCTAACCATTCTCCATCTTTTCCATTAAAAAGAGAGAGATTATCATACTTCTTAAGCCGCATTAAATTGCAAATATAGTGACTTTGTTGTGGATTAAGTGCTAAACTCACGCCTTGTGATAAAGCTTCTTCAACATAAAGCCTAATTTTTCCCATTTAAAACTTTAATTATATTCTATTTGAGTGACTCTTACGGGATTTGAACCCGTGTTACCACCGTGAAAGGGTGGTGTCCTAACCACTAGACGAAAGAGTCAACTTGAATCTAACTAGGTTATATCGATTACATATATAAAGTCAATTCAATTATTTTGAATCACATAGTTAGAGGGATATATCAGTAATCTTATATCGACAGCCTCCTATTACTCCATGCTCAATACTCACTGAACCTATCTCAGATTTAGGAGCTAATTCTAATTGTTGTTCAACTTTTGTATCGGAATCATAGCCAGAATCGTAGCCAGAATCTCTACGCTCATATTTCTGCCTTATTTCTTCTACACTAAAGCCAGCCTTGGTCTTAATTTTTTGATCATTAGTCTGTTGCTGACTTATCGACTTATTAGCACTTAGCTCATTTAGCTTCACTTGCCAATCATTCACTTTATCTTGCACTAACCCATGGCAAGTTCCAGAATTAGCTTTTATGTCTTTTGCTTTTCTTTCTGCTCTTTTCTTGGACAAATCTACCCTAGCATAAATAGGTTCTGACGACTGTTCTGGCTCTTTCTGTTTTAGGCTAGCAGGCTTTTTTTGTTCTGAAAGATCATCTATAGTGCAATAAATAGGTTCTTCTGATATACTCAAATAACCACTATCTTCCAATGATAAATTTTCAGTGGATTTTTTATGTGAATCATATATTTCAGCATAAATAGATTCTTCTGATACACTCAAATAACCATTCTCCCCTAATGAGTTACTAACCTTAGCATCATACACCTCAGCGTAAATTGGCTCTTTTGAAGGCAAAGCATCATAATTAGTGCTCTTTGGCTTATACTCAAAAGTTCTAGAAGGTTTTTGAGGTGGTATTACATTGTTGTTCACCTCAGCGTACATAGTTATTGGCTCATATTCAGAGGTTCTAGGAGGTTTTTGTTGTATAGCTTCAACATTCAAATCATCTGTAGAATAATACTCTGCGCCTTTTCCTAGTAAAAAGGAAACTGTGGGGTGAAGAATTATCTCTGCTGGTAAGTTTTTCTCACTATCCAATTTTAGATTTTTTGATTCTGCTAAACTCTCAATAACACGAATTATAACATTCTTTCCATTCTCATCTATTGAGTGGATATCAGCTCCACGATTAATCAGCAATTCCATTATTTTGTGATCTGTAGCATGTCCTAAAGCCTGATTTAAAGCTTGATTATTATTTATATCAAATGATCCTGTATTCTTGAGAGACATAGTCTTTGAAAAGAATTTTCTAAAACTATTTAATGCATCATAGAGAATTAGAGTCAGTTTAACACCTTTTATGTCATTGTTTTTGACAGATTTAATTAAAAAATTATCTATTATGCCCATGATTATACCCCCTATATAAAAGCTCACTATCATGGTGCAATTTTAAACTATGATGATTTATTTTCTACTAATAGCAGCTCTCTATAACCACTTAACAAGTGGTGGCATTGACATCATAATTGCATCTGGATTGCCGTCCGTCATTAAACCAAACCTTGTGCCACGATCGTATAACAGATTGAATTCTACATATCTGCCACGTTTTATTAATTGATTTTCTCGTTGTTCTTTTGTCCAAGATTTTTGCATATGTTTACGTATGACGTGCGAATAAATTTCCAAAAAGGCTTCACCTACTGCTTTTGTGAACTCAAAATCGTTTTCCCAGTTGCCAGAACTCAGATTATCATAGAAAATGCCACCAATGCCACGTGGCTCTTTTCTGTGTTGTAAGAAAAAATAATTGTCACATTGCTCTTTAAATTTTGGATAATATCCGGTGTCAAATCTATCACATGTCATTTTGATTGATTCATGAATATACTTGCAATCTTCTTCATTTCTATATATTGGCGTAAAATCCATTCCTCCACCAAACCATTGTTTTGAAGTATATATCAGCCTTGTGTTCATATGCGCTGCAGGGATAAGGGGCGATTGCATATGAGACACTAAAGATATACCGCTTGCCCAGAACTCTCCGTTACTTTCACTTGCACCAGGAATTTCATTGATGGCTGAATCTGCAAATTTTCCGTGTACTTTTGAAACGTTTACTCCAACTTTTTCAAAAACATTACCAAAAATAATTGTAGATTCACCACCTCCACCACCTGGGCAATCCCACTTTCTCTTTTCGATCTTTGGCTCTGCGGATGATTGTTTTTCAATTAATAAGAAAGATTCTATGATCTTATCTCTTAGTGCACAGAACCATTTAAATGCTTGTGTTCTTTGTTTTTCCATAATACCCTCTCGCTAGCTTATTAACATTGTTATATCTGATATTTAAGGAACTTAATTAGATTTGGATGATAATTATCTATCAAAGACGTTAATAAATCTATAATAATTAAATCAATATAATAAAACATTTTCGTATGTACAACAATGCCAAGTAACAATAATGAGTAAAAGATACATAGATAACAAAAAAGAGAACAGGGTTGACTTCATACTAAGAAATTATGGAATGTCAATTGTTGTGATGGCAGTTATTATGCTCTTACCTCCAGTAGCAATATCGATACTCTACTTTTTTGATATATATAGTCAGCATATTAATATAGAGATTAATTTATTAGTTAGCATTCTAACAACTCTCTTTATGATGTATAATGTAAAACGCTACAGATACCTACTTAATACTATAGAATTTCAAAATGCAATATTTGCAAATGCACTAAATCATAATACAGAATTTTGCCTTATTTTACATAAAGATGAGGGTGTTATTTATGCTGATGCAAGGTTCTACGAAAGGTTTAAAGATCATATAATAGATGATGACATTACGTTAGGCAAGATTCTTGAAATAGGAGATGTTTCAGAAGCAGACAAAAAAGTACTCTATCATGCACTAAAAAATAACTCTTCTGTACAGGTATGCATTTCCTTAAACAAGAAGAATAGAGTATCTAACTTTCTTTTGCTCTTTGAGCCAATACCAGATAATCCCCAAATTGCTATAAATAGTAATAAGATTTTAAATTTATCATTAGTGCCAATAGCAAGGCCAGATGGGTATTTTGTGTTAAAAGCAACACAGATAAACAAGGAGCAGATATATGAAGAGTTAATAGAAAAACACAGTATAGGAACTTACATTGCAAATGCCAAAGGAGTGATTTTATCTGTAAATAAAAGATTTTTAGACATATTTGAACTGAAAAAACTGGAAAAAGGTAGCTCAATCAGTGATTTTATATCTCAATCTAAGTATAACAATACAATAACCGATAATGAAATTTTGTTTTTTACTATAAGTGGTATTCCATTCAAGGCTTATATGAGCACTGCTATATTTTGTGATAAATACAGCCATAGCTATATATATGGCTTTATAACACCAACCGAATCAAATCTTGTTGATTATCAATTACACCCTTGTTTTGCAAATTCATCAATTGCTATTGCACAATGTGACATAAACGGCAACTTTGTAAAGAAAAATACGGCACTAATAAAGCTTGCAGGGTCAGATAATAATTCAATCTTTACATTGATATTGGATAGTTATCATGTGAAAATACGTGAATATTTTTCGAGTAATAGAATAAATAATGCGTCCTTTGATGTACAGCTCAACGGCGGTAATAACATAAAAATATATTTCAATAAGTTTCTTCATAATAAAATGATCTTCATACTTTGTTATTTTATTGACAATACTGAACACAAAAACCTAGAGATAAAGCTTGAGCATTATCAAAAGATGCAAGCTATAGGGCAGTTAGCAGGTGGTATTGCGCATGATTTCAACAATATATTGACTGGGATAATAGGATTTTGCGATTTGCTTTTACTCCAACACTCAGCTGGTGACCCATCTTTTGGAGATATAATACAGATACAGCAAAATGCAAAGCGTGGATCAAATTTAGTAAGACAATTGCTTGCTTTCTCAAGAAGACAGACCTTGCAGCCAAAAATTATTGATGTAAATAATACTATAGCTAATCTTTATGAAATGATAAAAAGATTAATAGGTGAAAATATAAAATTTAATATTTATTATGGTAGAGACTTGGGTGCTGTTAGGGCTGATCAAGGGCAATTAGAGCAAGTTATACTTAACTTAGCAGTCAATGCTAGTGCTGCTATGGAAAAGGGCGGAGAATTAACTATACGAACCTTTAATCAAAAGATTGACTCATTAAATTCTACACCTCAGGATATGTTTTCTCCAGACAAGGAAGCGATTGAACATGGAAATTATGTTGTGATTGAAGTAATTGATACTGGATGTGGAATGACGAGTGATACAACTGAAAAGATCTTTGATCCATTTTTTTCTACCAAAGATATTACCTCTGGTACAGGTCTTGGCCTCTCTACTGTATATGGCATTATTAAACAAACTGAAGGATACATCTATGTTGCTAGCAAAGTAAATCATGGAACTAAATTTAGCATATTTTTGCCCATGGTTTACATATCAGATGAAAATGATAGAGAGGAAGATAGTGAAGAAACAGAAAAACCGGTAGTAAGTGAAATTAAAGGTAATGGTATAATTTTATTAATCGAAGATGAAGATTCAGTAAGGGAATTCATCTCTAAAGCACTCAAAAGAAAAGGATTTGATGTAATAGAAGCAAGCATAGGCAGCGAGGCGCTAGAAATAATCAGTAAAAAAAGTCAACACATAGATCTTATAATCACTGATGTAATTATGCCAGAGGTGAGCGGCCCAGAAATAGTTAAAGAAGCATTGATCCATAGGCCAAATATCAACGTTATTTTTATTTCTGGGTATGCAGAAGATGCTTTTTTAAAGAGTGATGACATCAATATAGAAGATTTTCACTTTTTGCCAAAACCATTCACTCTGAATGAATTAGGAAACAAGGTTCAAAGTGTGTTACACAAAGCAAAAAAGACAGTCTAATTTTAGTGTGGTTAACAACAAAAAAATTTTCTAATGCAAAAGTTTCTTGCATATATACAATAGAATTATTTTATACATAAGATAAAAGGCGTGAGCAAGATTATTGCAATAGTAAATCAAAAGGGTGGAGTTGGCAAAACCACAACTAGTATAAATTTATCGACAGCCTTTGCTGCTGTGGGAAAAAGCACTTTATTGGTAGATCTTGATCCTCAAGGAAATGCTAGCACCGGGCTCGGGATTTCTTATCGTAGTAGGGAAGAAAAAAATATATACAAAATACTACTAAGCAGCGAAAATAAATTGATAGAATCGGCAATTTTCAATATAAAGGAAATTCCAAATTTATCACTAATTTCGTCAGTAGTTGATTTATCAGCTGCAGAAATTGAATTATCGCAACTTGAGCGAGGAAAATTTGTGCTAAAAAGCGCATTAGAGAAGATACGCGATAATTATGAGTATATAATCATCGATTGCCCTCCATCACTTGGGCTTCTAACCATAAATGCTTTGACTGCTGCTAATTCTATTATTGTCCCTCTTCAGTGTGAATTTTTTGCTTTGGAGGGATTAAGCCATTTAGTTAAAACTGTAGAGCTGATAAAAAGAAATAACCTAAACCCTTTTTTGGCAATAGAAGGGATAGTGTTAACAATGTATGACAGGCGCAACAAACTCAGTGAACAGATTAAAAACGATATTTGCCAGTATTTAAATGATAAAGTATACAAAACTATCATCCCATTGTATGAGACTGTTATTCCACGTAACGTACGGTTATCAGAAGCGCCTTCTCATGGAAAACCTGCTATTGTGTATGATCTTAAGTGTCCTGGTGCACAAGCATATATAAGTTTGGCAAGGGAAATTTTAAAAAAGCACGCGAGCAGTTGTAAGGAGAAGAAACTAGTAAGCGAGGGCGTAGTATGAAGGATGATAGACGCCTCGGCAGAGGTCTTGCCGGCCTCATAGGCGATAATTATGATAATAAAGAAGATCGACAAGAGCATTTGCCTATTTCATTACTGCACCCAAGCAAATTTCAACCGAGGAAACATTTTGACGAGGAGTCATTAAGAGAACTTGCAAATTCGATAAAGAAAAGTGGCATTATACAGCCTATCGTGGTACGCAAAGATTCAAATGATGATGGTTATGAAATAATAGCTGGAGAACGTCGTTGGCGAGCAAGCAAGATTGCAAATCTTGATAGTGCACCGGTTATCATAAAAGATCTGAGCGACAAGGAATGCTTGGAAGTATCCATTATTGAAAACATACAAAGGCAAGATATTAATCCAATAGAGGAAGGTGAAGCTTACAGAAAACTGATAGATGAGTTTTTCTATACACATGAGGAATTAGCTTCAGCTATAGGCAAAAGCCGCAGCCACATAACCAATATGATTCGGATGTTGTTGCTCCCTGATAGGGTGAAAACAATGATCAATGAGAAAAAATTGTCTATGGGTCATGCAAGAGCGTTGATTAATGTTGAAAATGCGGAAAGTATTGCAGAAAAAATAGTTTCTCAGGGCTTAAGCGTTAGACAAACTGAAAAACTGATAAAGGACCTACATCAAAACAACAATCAAAAAGAGCAGAGATATACTAGAAATCAAGATATGACAGTAATAGAAGGCGCTATATCTTCTCAACTTGGTTTAAAGATCAAAATTAATGACAACAATTCTAAGGGTAAAGTTATGATACGGTATGATAATCCAAATGAATTGGATTTGATATTGAAAATTTTGAATAGGAAACTTGAGGCATAGCTAGTAGTTGGCTAGCAAAGCAACAAACCAATATCAACTGTTGGTGTCATGAAAGTAGCTGACACTGGGATGGCTTTGTTGCATCACACTTTATGAGATGGTGATTTATGGTAAATTCATGTAACTATCTCAAATTTAGCCATACCAATATCAGTGAATTTATTAAGCAAATAGCATTTGATTAGCAGTTCTTTTTCTCGATTTATCTCAGATTTATTCCTCAAACTAAATCCGAATATTTGCTTTAATCTTGAGAAAAACCCTTCAATATAAGATCTTTTCCCATAATTTACTTCTTTTTTCCATTCTTTCATGCCATCTTCACCGTATAATTTTATTAACCTAATAGCAGCATTCCTGTCAGACATATAATCTATTTCTGGATGTTCTGCCGCATTGTTTATTGGTGGAATTTTTGTCTTTATATCATATTCGTTACACAACTTATAAAACTTGTGCCTATCACATGCTCTATCTGCATATAGTGCTTTTATGGCATGCTGAAAATCAACTTCTTTTAGCAAATCACAAGCTCCATAGTGATCAGAGTAGACACCGTTACTGTATTTTACAGCTATGGCTTTTTTGTTGTTTATATTCAACATTACGTGCAATTTTCTCGTTTGCTCATAGCCACGATATTTTCTGTCAGTGCTATTTTCCTTGCTGTGACCAGGAGTGTTGTTGTATATACTAATTCCTGTACTGTCTATAGCAATTTCGATATCTTCCATATTATTTTCTGCAATCATTTATCTTAATATTAAGTTTCTTAAACCTTCTTGATGCTTGTGAATAGCTGATAACTGCCAAATCTCTTCCTATTTGTTGCAAATACCCTTTTATAAACCCGACTGTTTGTCTTAAACCAATTCTAAAGAAACTGACGATTATATGCACCAAAATCACAACTTTATCACTATAAATATAGTTGCCGCCCTGCATTTTTGGACAATTCTCGTACCAATTTTCTATGGCGTCATTGATATAACAAAAAATGCTTCCTCTTTCTTGGAGAAATTTGTTATATTCATGGCAGTTACTGACTCTCATTTTTTGTGGCATATTTTTTCTTCAACAGTTAAATGGCTATTTATAATGAATTTTGTCAGTAACTGCCAGTTCTTTTCACTTGAGCGATGCAACAAAGCCCACTGGAATCCAGGAATTTTATTAAGTTGGTAAGCATAAAAGTATAACTTCTACGTCATACCGCCGCGGTATCCGCTAACAAGCAGCGGGATGACGATTGTCAGGGTAGCTGTCATCCCAGTGCCCTGACTACTTGGATCCAGGAAAAAGAATGGTGTCATCCCAGTGCGTGACACTGGGATCCAGAAGACTTAATTTCAACCAAGTGGCTGCATAATAAAGGCTGGATTCCAGTGTCACGCACTGGGATGACACCCTAGTAGAAATCGTTTTTGTAATTGCAACATTCGTGCAATCTTTAGCCATAAATATTAAGAAATTTACCAAACGAAAAAAAAGGCAAAAGAAGCCCTGGGGTTATTATCCGCTTTAAAATATTGGCGTTTTTTATGTTTTAAACGCTTGACAAGCAAGATTAAGCTGCTTTTAATTGCAACTAACTTACGCTGCAAATGTTTAAGAAATTTACTAAGCAGAAAAAAAGACAAAGAATCCCCGAGTTAGCTAGTCTTTTACTATCTCTGTCGAGTATTGGCATTTTTTGATGTCTTGTAACGCTTTATAAGCGCGTTCAGCTTATTTAGATAAAAATCTAGATGTAGATGAAGTTTTGTAAAGACATACAGTATCTATATACTGCAAAAAATTGAACATAAGACGCCGATACATTAAGTAATCCTTACCTTTTAATCTGCAGATTGGCGAAAGCAAATACAATAGCTTCACTATCATGATAAGGGGGCTGGCGAAGGGTGTCAAGTAAGTTTTTTCGTTTCATCCGATGCGCTGCCAAAAGCTATGCAAAAAGTCCAATGAGTTAACTCCCATATATCCTGAGTAATTCTTGTGCATTAGCTTTGATTAGGATAGGGCATTTTCTATCATTTAATAGGGAACGCAATATTTCAGTTGCACCCTTAACGTCGTTATTGTGTATCTTTACTACAGCAATAGCTTCTTGGCTTGAATAAGGATACACTGCACTTGATTCTAAATTATCAATTTTATCTTTATTTATTTTTTCACCGTTGGAGTGAAGTAAGCTCATTACTTCTAAATATTGTGCTAACTCACGCAAAACATTAGGAGCATCTTTATCATCTGCCAAATCATTATAAATAGATGCTGTGTCTGTTGGCATTGAATCTGAGATATGATTGAATGCGCGTTCAAAATTTGCTAAATACTCCCAATTTGAATCTATTTCTTCTAGCAGCGGCTTATTATCTTTTTTTAAGAATAATACTTCGTAAAACTTGTCACCTGCAGTTATAGATTGTTTTGTGTTATCAATGTTGCGCAATAAGTATAATGTGATGCCAACTAACATTGGCGCGAGTGCAAGCAGAAAGATGTATTTTTTCATGGTAATATTCCAAATAGTTATATATTTATACATTAATGCTTTTGATTTGCAAAAACATATTGACATAGTGATTATATCACATAATAATATTCTTAAAGTTGTTTGAATAGTTGGAGATTAAAATATTTCTAAAGTAGAAATAAAGACAGCAGTATTAAGCTAAATTATTTTTTGTCGGATTTATCCGATGTACCCTCAACCTTTTATAGGTTGAAGTCTAAATTTGAGAGTTTGATCCTGGCTCAGAATGAACGCTGGCGGCAGGCCTAACACATGCAAGTCGAACGGAGTTATATTGTAGCCTGCTATGGTATAACTTAGTGGCAGACGGGTGAGTAATGTATAGGAATCTACCTAGTAGTACGGAATAATTGTTGGAAACGGCAACTAATACCGTATACGCCCTACGGGGGAAAAATTTATTGCTATTAGATGAGCCTATATTAGATTAGCTAGTTGGTGGAGTAATAGCCTACCAAGGCAATGATCTATAGCTGATCTGAGAGGATGATCAGCCACACTGGAACTGAGATACGGTCCAGACTCCTACGGGAGGCAGCAGTGGGGAATATTGGACAATGGGCGAAAGCCTGATCCAGCCATGCCGCATGAGTGAAGAAGGCCTTTGGGTTGTAAAGCTCTTTTAGTGAGGAAGATAATGACGGTACTCACAGAAGAAGTCCTGGCTAACTCCGTGCCAGCAGCCGCGGTAATACGGAGAGGGCTAGCGTTATTCGGAATTATTGGGCGTAAAGGGCGCGTAGGCGGATTAGTAAGTTAAAAGTGAAATCCCAAGGCTCAACCTTGGAATTGCTTTTAAAACTGCTAATCTAGAGATTGAAAGAGGATAGAGGAATTCCTAGTGTAGAGGTGAAATTCGTAAATATTAGGAGGAACACCAGTGGCGAAGGCGTCTATCTGGTTCAAATCTGACGCTGAGGCGCGAAGGCGTGGGGAGCAAACAGGATTAGATACCCTGGTAGTCCACGCTGTAAACGATGAATGTTAAATATGGGAAGTTTTACTTTCTGTATTACAGCTAACGCGTTAAACATTCCGCCTGGGGACTACGGTCGCAAGATTAAAACTCAAAGGAATTGACGGGGACCCGCACAAGCGGTGGAGCATGTGGTTTAATTCGATGCAACGCGAAAAACCTTACCACTCCTTGACATGGAAATTATACCTATTCGAAGGGATAGGGTCGGTTCGGCCGGGTTTCACACAGGTGTTGCATGGCTGTCGTCAGCTCGTGTCGTGAGATGTTGGGTTAAGTCCCGCAACGAGCGCAACCCTCATCCTTAGTTACCATCAGGTAATGCTGGGGACTTTAAGGAAACTGCCAGTGATAAACTGGAGGAAGGTGGGGATGATGTCAAGTCATCATGGCCCTTATGGAGTGGGCTACACACGTGCTACAATGGTGGCTACAATGGGCTGCAAAGTCGCGAGGCTAAGCTAATCCCTTAAAAGCCATCTCAGTTCGGATTGTACTCTGCAACTCGAGTGCATGAAGTTGGAATCGCTAGTAATCGTGGATCAGCACGCCACGGTGAATACGTTCTCGGGTCTTGTACACACTGCCCGTCACGCCATGGGAATTGGTTTCACTCGAAGCTAACGACCTAACCGCAAGGAGGGAGTTATTTAAAGTGGGATCGGTGACTGGGGTGAAGTCGTAACAAGGTAGCAGTAGGGGAATCTGCAGCTGGATTACCTCCTTAGGCTTTGCACATAATTTACCATTTTTAATGATGGTGTTGTTATGTGCTATACTGCTGTCTTTACTTCTACTTTATTTTAATTTCCCGATAACGGAATTTTATGAGTGATAGACCTCTTTCTCCACATTTACAAATATATAAAGTACAAGTTACTAGTTTTTTCTCTATTATGCATAGATTGACTGGTATCTTGCTATTCCTTTTATTAATGATACTTTCTTGGTATTTCATATTACATGTTTACTTTCCTGAGTTACTTATAGTAAGGTACTTAAATGCATTATTATTCACTCCTGTTGCTAAATTAGCTTATGTCTTATGTTTTATAAGTTTTGTATATCATTTTCTTAATGGTATTCGTCATTTATTGTGGGATGTTGGGCTTAATTTAGAAATTACTGGCGTTTCAAGGGGTGCTATACTGCTGACAGTAACGCTACTTCTTTCTACTATGGCTTTTTTATTTATGTTTATATGAGTCAGTCTGGAAATTCAGTACATCATTGGTGGGTTCAGCGTGTTTCTGCGGTAATTTTACTGTTCCTGTTTCCTTGGTTTATCTATTCATTTTCTTGCACATTTTATACTGATAGCTCTTTGTCTTTTAGTGAAAAATTTATTAATCACCCTCTAGAGCTTTTATTTTTTGTTGTATTGTTGTTTTGCATTTTTTGGCACGCAGTTCTTGGAATGCAGGTAGTATGCGAAGATTATATACACAGCGTACCTTTGAGGATTTTTACAATTACATGCATAAAGTACTTATCAAGCATTACTTATATAACCCTCGCTTTTACAATCTTTATCTTCTACAGGCATATTTTCTTGTAAAATCACCGGTGCTGTGTTAATATATTATTAGTGTACTAGTTTTATTATTGAACTATAGCATTATAGCGATTTTGGTTTGACAATATGTTTGAAGCATTAAAAAAGGGAGCAATAGATCTTACACTTAAAGCAAAAGGTCTGCTTACTTCACCTGAATCTCAAGTTTACGTCGAAGACCTTAGAAAGGTAATGATGTATGATGGAAGGAAATGCCAGTATCCAAAAAATTATGATCAAATTGTACAGTCTGCTAAAATCATAGAAAACAGGGATATGCATGGAAATGCTATACTAGATAAAGATAAAAATCCAACCTATAAACTTTTGTATGGTCAAAAAGATGAGAATAGAAAACAACCAAGTTTCAGATTATCTTTAGTTCCCAAAAATGAAGATAATGATAGATCTTATTTTACTATCAATTATATAGACAATCAGGGTAAGCAAATTCCTATAGATTGGTTAAATAAGTCATACTTTGAGCCATTAGGCTTTTCGAGAATGGATTTGAAAAAACACGCGCCAATTTTCGAAGCTCAAAAAACTAAGAATCCTCAATATCCGTTTGAATTAACTAACTCTTCTGTGCTAACTAAAGAGGTGAAAAATAAAGAAGGTAAAGTTCAGGAAGTTGTTGATGAAAAAGGAAGAAATGGAGAATTATTATACACTAGTGATGACAAAAAGCTAAGCACCCATTTTTCAGAAATTAGAGATCAGAATGGTAATCTAGAGCTAGATAAAAGTCTTATATCTGTTCCTATCGTTTTTGCTACAAGCTTGGCTAAAGTTTGTACTAAATTGTTGACTTCTCTTCCTATAAAGTTAGGGAAGTATTTAATAAGCGAACAAAACCCAATTGCAAAGTCTTTTGGTTATCTTTTATTTACTCCTGCAATGGCAATAAAAAATTTAGTGAATATGGGAGCTACTATACTTAAGGCTCCAATTTTATTGTTTGTAGCAAATGAGAAAAAATATGGTGATGCTTACTACACCATGTGGAAACACCAACTGAAAGGATGTTTGGAAGAAGCAAAAAGTGACTTTAATGTTATTAAAGGTGAAGAAAGGCTAAAGCCGGATCATGGGAATCGTGATTCACTAGTGGGCACATGGGATGAGCTTAACGCTAGAAGGCCAAAGAAACAAGGGGATGATAAAGAAGTTAGCAAGAGTAATGAAATACTAAAGAGTCCTGAGGAAGAACAAAATAAGGGTAATGAAATATTAAGTGATAAAAGAAAAGGTCATGTTGAGGAATTACAAAATAGAAGAAATTCACAGCAAGGGCAAGGCGCTACACATGATCACTCTCATTAGCAATTACTTTAAATCAACATTTACTTTCTTTATTAACTATTCCACAACAAAAACTTGCATGTATTTTGCCCTCAGTATAAGATATTAATTATTTAATTAATATCTTAACTAAATGCGCCCTGTAATATTGTGTGGTGGTAGTGGTAGCAGACTTTGGCCTTTATCTAAGCCAAAGCAATTTCAGAAAATATTTAGTCAGAACACTATGTTTCACAACACTTTGTTGAGGCTAAAAAGCGATTATATGCCGCCCATAATTGCTACAAATATACAGTACGAGTCATTAGTGATGGAGGAATTGCATGCACTGCAAGAATATAAAGTGATTTTCGAACCAGTGAAAATTGGAACAACAGCGGCAATATTAATTGCTGCACTTCTCTGCAATGAAAACGAGACAATGTTAATTCTGCCTTCAGAACATTTTATAGGTGATTTGAATAGTTTTTATGCTTCTACTCAAAAAGCGTCTAAGTTAGCCTCTGAAACTAACTCTATAGTCACTTTTGGGGTTAAGCCTCATGAATTCAATTCTGAATACGGCTATATAAATGCAGTATATGATCAGAAAGAAAAATGTCATATAGTGAAAGATTTTACAGAAAAGCCCGAGCGTAAGTTAAGTAACGATCATTATTGGAACTCTGGAATATTTGTGTTTAAAGCAAAACGCTACATAGATGAGATTAAAAAATCTGCCCCGAATCTTTACAATTTATGTTTTAAATATTTCACACCGCAAGAGAGATTTCTGTATTTAAAACAACGAGATTTTGCAGGAATTGAAGGCATATCCATTGATTACTTGGTGATGGAGAAAGCAAAAAACGTTGCAATGATAGAAGCTAATTTCGATTGGTTGGATGTTGGAACTTGGAATTCAGTTTTAGAATTGAGTGAGAAGTTTAGTAAAGAACCGGTGTCATTTCAGCATGTGATTAGAGAAAAAGAACCAGTTTCAACGACAAAAAGTAATAAAAATTTATTGGGTGGAGCTTGTAAGCAACCAAACAAAAGTCTAATTTCATTTATTCATAAAGTTAAGAAAGTAAAGGTGATAAGGAAAGAAGTTAAACCATGGGGATTTTGTAGTATAATTTTAATGAGCGAAAATTTTCTTATAAAATATCTTTTTATAAATCCATTAAGCTGCACTTCTAAGCAATTCCATCACTATAGAGATGAATACCATATAGTGCTATCAGGAGTTGGGTATGTTAGTTTAGAAGACAAAGAATATGCTATAGCAAAAGACCATATGATAGAAATCCCAAGGGAAGTTTCCCATAGGATTGAAAATAGAAGCATAAGCTCTCCACTTGAAATAGTTGAATTTCAGATAGGAGAGCATTTATCTGATAATGATATAGTGAGGTTGGATGATGTATATGGAAGATTTTGAAATTCTAATGTTAAAGATACTCTATAAGCCTGCTAAATTTAAGGAAGCAAAAATCTCTAGTTTTCAAATAAAGAAAAGTCTACAATTATACGAAGTTTCAAAAATATAATGTTTAACCTCAAAATATTTTGTAATGTCCATTGCCTTTGAAATTACTATGGCTGCTTGCTATTTGCGAGCGAAAAATGCCAGATTTTGCTCTATAATGACTTTGTTCTCTATTATCGGCATTGCCCTTGGAGTTGCAACACTAATAGTGGTGATGTCTGTGATGAACGGATTCAGAGCAAAGTTGCTTGACTCAATACTTGGCATTGATGGCCATATTAATGTTTATTTTGATAGGAACATAAATTCAGATTACTACGCAGTTTCAAAATCTATTGAGAGAATTCCTGGTATATTAAAAGCTACTCCTATGACCAATGATCAAGTTATTATTGTAGCAAACGGTAAAATTGCAGGTAGCGTAGTGCGAGGTGTATCAACTAAAGACTTGCTTGATAGTACTGCCGTTACAAATAATGTAATTATAGGTGATGTAAAAAAATTTGATGAAGGAATAATAATAGGAGCACGCTTAGCAGAAGCTTTGAACGTTGACTATGGCGACGAAATTACGTTTATATCATCTGAAGAATTTGATGCATTACTTGGTGAAATGCCGCGAATGAAAAAATATAAAGTTATAGCAATATTTGATATGGGTATGTTTGAGTATGATAATACCTTGATATATATGCCTCTAAAATCAGCACAAGCCTTTTTTAATTATAAAAATAGCATAAAAAATATAGAAGTACTTGTAGACGACGTTACTAGAGCTGATAAGCTGGCAGATGCTATAGAAAAAGAAATAGGAATGGAAGCTGAAAGTTGGCAATCACAGCAAAGCCATTATTTTAGTGCTTTAAAAACTGAAAGAAATGTGATGTTTTTAATTCTCACTTTGATTATAGTTGTAGCAGCGTTTAATATTATCTCAAATTTAATGATGATAGTGCAAGAAAAGAAATCCGCGATTGCAATTATGCGTACATTTGGTGCAACAAGTGGAAGCATTATGCGTATATTTTGCGCTTGTGGTCTATTAATCGGTTTTACGGGAACTTGTCTTGGCTGTATTATAGGTGTCGTTTTTTCTCTCAATATCGAAAGCATTAGAGTGTTTTTAGAAAACATTACTAACGTCAAGCTGTTTGATCCTATGATATACTTTTTTTCAAGTTTGCCAGTGATATTAGTACCCCAAGACGTAGTAAATATTTCTGCACTTGCGTTACTCTTATCATTTTTAGCGACAATTGCTCCTGCGTTGCAGGCAGCTGCACAAGATCCTGCGGAGATACTACGTTATGAATGATACTCAGCAAAAGTACATAGGTTGGTTCTTAATTGTATTGTTATTTACCGGTTACATCACAATAAATAACATAATCTTTTTAAAAATAAATCAGCAAGAGAGTGAAAACAATGTGAAAGCTTTAACGGAAAACATGGATGAATTTAGAATGTTGCTTGAAGTTAATCAATCTAGAATAGAAAAAAAGATATTTGACCTCAAGAGAAGTCAGCATACTCAATGTGAGCAAGGTGATAATAACTCAAGATGTAAGAACCTTGCAAAATTGCTATTACTTGTGGTTAAAATGAAGAATTCGTTATTGCGAGAAGCAAAATTTGATAACCATATAAATTCAATAAAGCCTTTGATATCAGAGCTTGACGATCCAGAGATAGAAAATGCAGTAGATGAATTAGAAAATTTGAAAGAGATAAATACCTTACACGAATTGAAGTTATCTTTTGAAAAAACTATTGATACTATCGATTACAACAAAAGTACATTGTCTAAAAAAATCATTTCAAACTGGATAAAGGTAGACGACCGAAATGATCCATTAAGAGTAAAATTCGCAGAAATTGAGGAGTCAATAAATGATAATGATTGGCAAAATATAACTGTTACAGTAAGCAATTTAACGCATTCAGAATTCAAGCCATGGCTGAATAAATTGAATGGTTTTATTGTAGCTTCTAAGAATATTTCAACAATATATCATCGCTTATTACAATATATCTCATGATTTATTTTATAATTTTCGCTTTTTCGTTTTTATTTGGTATATGGGTCAAGGTAAGTGGTGAAGTAATAAAATTGGAATTAGGCAATTACACTATAAGTATTGATCTATATTTCATTATTTTTACTTGTGTAGTTTTATTATTTTTATTAATTACACTTGTACGCTTTTTTTCCTCCATTTCATCAACATTTGCCAACATAAGAAATAGAAGAAGGGATAGGGAAGAATTGCTTCTCTTTGAAGCTTTCTTTAGCATAGACTTAGACAATATAGAGAATGCCCAAAAGCTAGTTAAAAGTCTGAGTGAGGAGAGCGATAGGTTGTCTTTAATAAAGCTCTTTAACTCAGGTAAGACGGGAAATTACAGCTTTTTCAGTAACGGTTTAACAAATATTGCAAATAAAAATCGTAACTTAGCTCTACTTCTAGCCAATAAGCTGATTGTCCACCTCAAACAAGAAAAAGTAGTCTTTCAAAAATTTATAGAATATTGCTCTAGTTCAATTAACGATAAAATGCTATCTATTCCCTTTCAAATAGAGCATTGCATATTGAAAGAAGATTGGATTAATGCAATTTTGAGGTTGAAGGAAGCAGTTAAGTCCAATATTTTTCTCCCCTTTGATCATAAAGAAATGTTTGCAGTGTTTTATTGCGCTTTAGCAAAGCAATATGAAAGTAAAGGAAATTTTAAGGAGGCTATAAAGTCTTTATTTAGAGCACAACGTTATAGTGCAATTTTTCAGCCCATCAATTATTTAAAGGCAGAATTATATATTAAACTTGGAAAAATCAGAAAAGCTTCTGCAGTGCTAGAGGCAGAGTATACAGTAAATCCTACTCCTCAGTCAGCTAAAATGTACATCAATTTAAATAGTAAAGGTGCTGAAAGACTATACAACTTACGCCCTGATTATTATTTTAGTTACTGTTTACTTGCTTTGTCCTCAATGAGTTCAGGTAAATATGATCTTGCAAGTCAATATTTAGACACTGCTATGAAAAAAGCTAATTACATGTCAATCTACTTTATTGTAATACAACTCAAGGTTACATTGCAAGAACACGACAAGGTAATTTATTGGCTAAACAAGATGGGCTCAGAAGCTTTGCCTGATCCAGGCTGGAAATGTAAAAATTGTAACAGGGAACTAGAACAATGGGATCATAAGTGTTCAAGTTGTAATAGTTTTAATTGTGTTTATTATATATTATAAAATTCCACAAAGTGTAGAAATTACCATTAGGCTACTTTCACATTGATATTGCTGAAGTTAGAGCACTTTCTTAATATAATCCTTATCTCCAAACAATAAACCTGCAAGTTTCTTAGCTAGACTTGGTTTTAATGTCAAAAAAACTTGCTTTTAGACACTAACAGTTATATATTTTAATAAATCAGGGTTGTATACAAAATGAAGAGCTTAAAGGAATTATCCTTAAGAATTAAGAATATTAGGTCTGTACAGAAAACCACGAAAATAATGCAAATGGTTTCTGCAGCAAAGTTGTTACAAAGCCAAAAGAAGTTATTAAATTCAAAATTATATGTATCTAAGCTGCATAACATTATTTTTTCATTAATGCTATCAGTTGATCAAGAATTACTGGCAAAAATTCTAAATGTCAGTAACGACGGTTCTTACCTAGTATTCATTATTGCGTCTGATCGTGGCTTGTGCGGCAACTTTAACTCTTCTATTGTCAAATTTAGTCAAGAGCGTGTAAATAAGTCAATCGCAAATGGCAAAAAAGTAGATATTGTATTTCTTGGTAAAAAAGCTTTTGATGTAGGTAAAAATAGATTTGACTCTAAAAGTATCTTAAAAATTGAAAATAGTAAGGGAATCACGTTAAAGCACGTAGAAGCTTTGGTTGATGGTATAGATTTAAGTAAATACGATAAAGTTAAAGTTTTTTATAGTAAATTCTATAATACCTTCACGCAAAAACCAATGTTGGAAACAATAAAACCATGGAGTAAAGACTCATCCTTGATTGATAGCTCTCTGGCTGGTCCAACAACAGATTACGGCTATGAGTATGAACCACAAAATATTGAATTTATTTTAAAATCTTTGGTTCAAGATTACGTTGTAATTGCTCTTTACTCTGCTTTACTTGAAAGTGCAACGAGTGAGAATAGTGCTAGAATGGTTGCTATGGAATCAGCAAACAGAAACACTAAAGAGATACTGAACAAATTAGCATTGCTTTATAATCGTTCTCGTCAAGCAGCGATTACGACTGATTTAATTGAAGTTATAGGTGGTGCAGAATCTTTATAGAAATCTAAGGAATAGAAAATGAATATATTAAATATTGCAGCAGATATTACTAAACTAATAAAAAAGCAAAATCAAGATGCGGAAGTTACAATATATGAAACTAATAAGACTTCAGTTTCTCAGCGTCTATCAAAAATTGAGCAAATATCACAATCTAAAAATTGCACTGTAGGAATCAGAGCTATAGCAGGTAAAAACAAAGCTGCGTATATTTCTACAAACGATTTGAATAATCTGAGTGATACAGTAAGCCAAGTGGTAGAAATGGCAAAGAATGCGCCAGAAGATCCTTGCATTAATTTTGCTGTAAATGGTAGTAATTATATCTCTTCTGCAGATTTAAGTATCTCAGATAATAATGTTGTAACCGTTGATAACCTAAAAGAAATTGCTGAAGCTGCAGAAAATTCAGCCCTTGCACATAAGAGTATCACTAATTCTGAAGGAGCCTCTTCTTCATACGCTTTAGTGAATACAGTATTATCGACTGTTTCTGGTTTTATTGGCTCGTTTAGTAAATCAACCTTTGCTAATCAGGTCTCTGTTGTTGCTGGAAGAGAAAGTGAAATGAAGGTTGGTTACGATTATGATATAGCATGTAATTTTAGTGATTTAAAGTTGCCAGAGTTAATGGGAAAAGAAGCAGCAAAAAGAGCAGTTGATCAATTGAATTCACGTACAATGAAAACTGGTAAATTTCCAGTTATTTTTGAAAAAAGAGCAGCAAAAGGGCTAGTAAAAAGTTTTGCTTCTGCTATAAATGGGAGCAGTATTATAAGCAACAGTTCTTTCTTGAGGGGTAGTTTAAACGCTCAGATTTTCAACGATAGAATTAATATTATCGATGATCCATTGTTGCCAAGAGGCATAGCATCGAGACCATTTGATGGAGAAGGGATAACTAGCAAGAAAAATATATTTGTAAAAAACGGAATATTACAAAATTGGATTTTAGACTTATACTCGGCTAGAAAATTAGATTCAGAAACAACCGGAAGTGCAACTCGTGCAAGTAATGCTGCAGTTATTCCTGCAGCTAGTAACCTCTACATTGAGAATGGTGATGTATCGTTTGAAGAATTAATTCAGGAAGTGAAAGAGGGAATATATGTAACTGATTTATTTGGTTTTGGTGTCAATTTAATCAATGGCGATTACAGCCAAGGCGCTTCCGGATTTTTTATAGAAAATGGAAAAATAACGTATCCAATACATGAGATTACCATTGCTAGCAATTTGAAGGATATGTTTAGCAATTTAGTCGTTGCAGATGATCTAACTTTTTGTGGGCAATTTAATTCACCAACGATTAAAGTTAGCGAAATGACGGTTGCAGGTTCGCTTAACGATTAAAAAATTTATTTGCATCAAGTACAACAATTGTGTATTATTATCATGTAATGTTAAGAATAGACTATGGAGTATAAAGGTTTAGTTTCAATAGCTAAGCTTAAAGCATTCTCAATCGTAATTTCAAAGTTTTTCATCACATTAGTAATGTTAGTTAATAATTTAGGAGTTGTTTAAATGGAATTTGGTAATGTAAAATGGTTTAATGCCGAAAAAGGCTATGGTTTCATCAAGCCAGAAGGTAAAGGGGGTGACGTTTTTGTACATATTAGCACATTGGAACGTTCGGGAATAAGACCTGAGGCACTTAAAGGAGAGAATAAAGAGAAGGGAATAAAAGGAGAAAGGGTGAGTTATGAGGTTAAAGAGGAGCGCGGTAGAAACGGAGAAGATAAAAAATCTGCAATAAATTTAAGATTGGAAGATTAATCTATTATGAAGTCTTTTAACAGGATTAACGTATTGTGAATAATTTTCATGAGATGGGTCTCCCAGCTTCGCTTAGACAAGCTCTAGATAAAAATAATCTTTTCGTCCCAACTCCGATTCAAATACAAGCGATTCCCTTAGCGCTACAAGGTAAAGATATTCTCGGATCTGCTCAAACGGGGACTGGAAAAACTTTAGCATTTGCTATTCCGTTGGTTGCTAAGTTGCTGAATGAGCCTAACACTGGTTCAGCTTTAGTCATCGTGCCAACCAGAGAGCTTGCGCATCAGGTAACAAATGAGATAAGAAAACTCTTATCTCAAAATTCTGCACTAAGGGTCGCTTTGTTGATTGGTGGTGAGCCTATTTTTAGGCAGCTAAATCAGCTTCAGAAAAAACCACAAATTGTAATAGGTACTCCTGGTCGTATTATAGACCATATTGAGCGTAAAACTTTGATTACTCGCAATGTTAGCGTTCTTGTGCTTGATGAAACGGATCGTATGTTTGATATGGGCTTTGGAGTTCAGATTGAAGAAATTATGAAGCATTTGCCTAAAATAAGGCAAACTCTTATGTTTTCTGCAACTCTTCCTGGAGATATAGTAAAACTTGCTGAGAAGTACCTTAATCGACCAGAACGTATTTCTGTTGATTGTGAGGTTACAACTTCTGTAAAAATTAAGCAAGAAATTGTTTATGCATCAGAATCAGAAAAATATGAAAAGCTTGTTACACAACTATGTCAGCGCGAAGGATCAATCATTATCTTTGTCAAAACAAAGCGAGGAGCGGATCAGCTAGCTAACAGATTGCACAAAGATGACTATAGCGCTTTAGCAATTCATGGTGATTTAAGGCAGCACAAGCGCGAAAGGGTCATTAATTCTTTTCGTCGTGGCCGTAATCAAATCATGGTTGCAACAGATGTTGCTTCTCGCGGCCTTGATATTCCCCACATTCAACATGTTATCAATTATGATGCACCACAATCGCAAGCTGACTATATTCATCGTATAGGTAGAACTGCACGCGCTGGAGCTGAAGGGTATGCGCTATCTTTTGTTACACCTCAAGATAAGAGAAGACTGCCTGTACTGGCAGACAAAGAAGGAGAGCTAAATTTTGATTGTAGTGTGCAATTTAAAAAACGTAACAGCAAAAAGGTCTTTAAAAGGCCAAGTACGTTAAAGACTAAATACGGTAGAAAAAAGATCAATGCATTTAAGAAGAAAAGCAGAGTACTAGAAAAAGCGTATTAAATAGGATTTACCTACAATTTGATAAGCGTAAAACTCGTCATTCCGCTACTCATTAGCGGAATCTATGCTGAGATATTGCGGTGCTATGACGTAGATCCAGAGTGGGATTCAAATTGGCTACAGCGAACTGCTGGATTTCAAATTTTTTAATAATTGTGTGCTATTCATTATATATGAGTTCCCACTTTTAAAGAGAATAGGAGATGATTTCCAAAAACTTAGAGGCAAGTTTGAATAGAGCACTATTCATTGCTTCTAATTTTAATCTTAAATATGCGAAAGTAGAACATTTATTGCTGGCGTTAACTAAAGACGTGGATGTAAATTACGTTTTATCAAGATGTAATATCAGAGCCGATGAAATCATCAGTATGGATAACATTCTATCAAGATGCAATATTAAGGCTAATGATTATAATAATAATATAAAAGGGTTTTTACAAAGCAGTTCTGAATTGATTATCAGTGGAGTTAAACCTAGCTCAATGTTTCAATGCATAATACACAGAGCAATAATACGGGCTCATAGCTTGGGAAAAAAAGAAATAAATGGAGCAAATGTTCTAGTAGAAATTTTGTCTAGGCAAGACTTATACGTTGAAAATCTATTGCAGAAACAAAATGCGAAAGATTCCAATTTGATTTACCATATATCTAATATGAAATACTTGAGCGATATAGATGAATACACCACCAATCATAAAGTAAAACTTGATAAAAATAATGACGCTCCTACTACAGTAAATAAAGGTGAGCTACTAAAAGATGAGGAAATTCTACAAAGTTATTGTAAAAATTTAAATGACTATGCAAGAAGCAAAAAAATAGATTATGTTATTGGTCGTGATTATGAGTTAAATCGCACTATAGAAATATTATTGAGGCGTAGAAAAAACAACCCTTTATATGTTGGAGACCCAGGTGTTGGCAAAACAACAATAGTTGAGGGTTTGGTACTCAAGATCATTGAAGGCAGTGTTCCAAGTGCGCTCAGGTCCAGTATAATTTATGCTTTGGATTTAGGATCACTCCTTGCAGGGACACGCTACAGAGGTGATTTTGAAGAGAGAATAAAATCTATAATAAAAGCAATTGAGGCAAAACCAGGTGCTATCCTTTTTATTGACGAAATACACACTATCATTGGAGCAGGTTCTACAAGTGGTAGCTTTCTTGATGCAGGTAACCTACTCAAACCTGCGCTTGCAAGAGGTACACTGCGTTGTATAGGTGCAACTACATATAGAGAATACAGCGCTAGTTTTGAAAAAGATAAAGCACTAGCGAGAAGGTTTCAAAAAATTAATGTTAAAGAATCTTCTGTTAATGAAACGATAAAGATACTAGATGGCATAAAGCACTACTATGAAGGGTATCATGGAGTATATTATACAAAGAATGCCATTAGGTCTGCGGCTGAACTTTCGCATAAGTATATTACTGGGCGAATATTACCTGATAAAGCGGTTGATGTTATTGATGAGGCAGGGGCATATTGTAAATTGCTAAGAAACAGGGGTAAAATTGTAAATAGTAGAGATATTAAGAATACCATTACTAGAATTACAAATGTGCCTTGTGGATCTGAATCTGATGATTTGCAGAAAGTAAAATCTTTAAAAGCTAATCTAGAGAAGGTGATTTTTGGCCAAGAGCAGGCAATAGAATCTCTTGTTAGTTCTATTAAAATTGCTAAATCTGGGTTGAGAAATTACAATAAGCCTTTAGCAAATTATCTTTTTGCAGGACCAACCGGTGTTGGTAAAACCGAGCTAGCAAAACAATTAGCAGAAAGCATGGGCATGAATCTTATACGCTTTGATATGTCCGAATATATTGAATCTCATACGATATCAAGGATGATTGGTTCTCCTCCTGGATATGTAGGTTATGATCAAGGTGGATTACTCACAGAGTCTGTATCTAACAATCAATATAGTGTTGTGCTGCTTGATGAAATTGAAAAGGCTCATAGCGATATCTATAATATATTGCTACAAATTATGGATTATGGCTGCGTTACAGACACTTACGGACGTAAAGTTAACTTTTCCAATATAATTTTAATTATGACAACTAATGCAGGAGCAGTTGAACGCAGCAAAAGTTTTGTTGGCTTTGGGCATAAAAATTTTAACATTGGTGATAGTGAAAAAGCGATAGAACAGGTTTTTAGCCCTGAATTTCGTAATCGTCTTGATGCGATTATTTCTTTTTCCGACTTAAGTACGGATGTGATTTTGCATATTGTGGATAAATTTGTCCTAGAACTGAAAAAGCAACTGACACAAAAAGGCATAAACTGCTTGGTAGAGGATGAAGTGAAATCTTATCTTGTACAAATGGGTTATAGTAAGGAAATGGGAGCACGTCCGATAGAGAGACTTATTGAAAAAGAGATAAAAAGTTACTTAGCGGAAGAAATACTGAATCGTAAATTAATAAAAGGAAAGAAATTAAGAATCTATATGAATAAAGTAGAAAATAAAATTGCTTTTGATATAGTTTAAAATCCTTGTATTGAACTTCATCTTTGTTACAATCTATAACTTAAATTCAATTTGAATTATAGTGATAAGTGATAAAGTAAAACAAGTCCTAAGCTACTACGAAAGTGAAAACCCTGGGGTAAAAGCAAATCTTACTCGTATTCTCATGCATGGAAAGCTTGGCGGTACTGGCAAGTTAGTGATTCTGCCAGTAGATCAAGGATTTGAGCATGGTCCAATTAAAAGTTTTGAAGTTAACCCTGATGCTTATGACCCACATTATCATTTTCAGCTTGCGGTTGATTCGGGAGTAAGTGCATATGCTGCTCCACTTGGTATGATTGAAGCTGGTGCTGCAACTTATGCTGGAATGCTCCCACTTATTTTGAAACTTAATAGTTCCAACTCTTTACATTCAAAGGATCTAACCTCTGATCAGGCAATAACCTCTTCTGTGAAAGATGCGCTGCGTTTGGGCTGCTTAGCTGTCGGATTTACTATATATCCTGGTTCTGCTAAGTGTTTCGATATGATGGAAGAAGCCCGTGGAATCATAGCTGAAGCCAAATCTTATGGGCTTGCAGTAGTGCTATGGTCTTATCCACGCGGTGAAGGAATTTCCAAAGAAGGTGAAACAGCGGTTGATGTTATTGCCTATGCTGCACACATGGCAGCTTTGCTTGGCGCTAATATAATAAAAGTAAAACTTCCAACTAAATATTTGGAAAGGGAGAAAATAGAAACAGAAAATATTGAATCATTACCTAAAAGAATTGAATATGTTAAAAGATCTTGTTTTGCAGGAAAAAGAATAGTAATTTTTTCTGGTGGCGAGTCGAAATCGGTGAATGACATATGCAATGAAGCGAAAGAAATTAAGCAGGGTGGTGGTAATGGTTCAATCATTGGACGTAACACTTTCCAACGCAAAAGGGAGGAAGCTTTATCTATGCTAAAAGATATAATGGATATCTACACATAAAAAACGGCTGGGTGGCAGAATGGCTTATGCAGAGGACTGCAAATCCTTTTATACCGGTTCAATTCCGGTCCCGGCCTCTTTCATTTTCTATATCTTGTAAAAGTTGCTCAATTCAACAGTAGCTTTAAGTGTGTAACCTATAGAGAAAATTATTCATAAGTAAAATCAATTTCTTTTCAAGTTATGGTTATACTCTTATAGCGTTTCATGGTAAAAAATAAACTAAAAATAAGCAAAGTGTTTTACAAAATGATATTACGTGATTTATTGTTTTTACTGCCGCCCGAAGTTGCTCACTCTTTGGCAATTATGGCATTAAAGAAAATACCTTATAAGAATCCTATAGAGCTACCAGAATCTTTGAGTGTGAATTTTTTTGGTAATAAGCTCAGAAGCCCCGTGGGTCTGGCTGCAGGTTTTGACAAGAATGCAGAAGTTATAAGGCCTATGCTTTCATTTGGTTTTGGATTTATTGAAACTGGTACTGTAACTCGTAATCCACAATATGGAAACAAAAAACCAAGAATTTTTCGGTTAATTAAAGATCAAGGGGTAATTAACAGATTGGGATTTAACAATAAAGGAATAGACTACTTTCTTAAACAAATAGATAAAACCAAGCTTGATGATTGCATTTTTGGCATCAACATAGGAAAAAACAGTACATCAAAGGACCAAATCAGCGATTATGTTGACTTAATAAAGATAGTATATGGAAAAAGCAATTATATAGTGCTGAACATCTCATCCCCAAACACGCCTAATTTACGCAATCTGCACAATAAGCAAGAATTATTGGAATTGTTGAAATCCGTAACTCTAACCCGGAAATCAATTGATAATTCTAAATCCATACCAATAATATTAAAAATCTCACCAGATATAGATCAGCAAACGAAAGAAAATATCGCTGAGCTTGCGTTGGAATATAAGATTGACGGATTAACAGTGAGCAACACTACGATCAGTCGGAATAACTTACATTCCCACCACAACGAGAGTGGTGGGTTGAGTGGCAAACCGCTGTTTAAACTTTCAACCGAGTTATTGAGCGATATGTACAAACTTACTAAGGGCAAAATATTGTTGGTAGGATGCGGAGGAATCTCAAGTGGTGCTGATGCATATAAAAAAATAAAGGCAGGAGCTTCTTTGGTGCAGTTGTACACTGCTCTCATATACCACGGACCTCAAGTTGTAAACAAAATTAATCTAGAACTTGCAGAACTAATAAGGAGAGATGGATTTAGTAACATTAGTGAGGTGGTGGGTTGTATACATTAAACATCTTCTCTGTCACCTAAGTAGCCGACACTGGAATAACATCGATGAATCATTATTCAAATAATGGTTATGCAAGAAGTCTATTAAACTGTATATTTTGGAAGTTGTTGGTATTATTTTAATAAAACAAAACTAATTCTTTGGTATAAAGGTGTGGTAGGAAGTGTTATTCTTTTAAATAATGGGTATGAAGAGTTTGAATGATGCAATATCTAAGATCATTGATTATAAATTTACAAATTATGCAATATTAGAAGAGGCACTAACTCACCCAAGCGTAAATAAAAGGAATAGCAAAAACCAGATTGTAAGCTACGAAAGACTAGAGTTTTTGGGCGATAGTGTTTTGAATATGGTTGTATCTGCCACACTGTTTAAACTATTTCCTGAAGAAAAAGAAGGAGCATTGGCAAAAAGAAAGACGGATTTAGTTTGTGGCAACACCATTGCTAATGTTGCTAAAGAAATAAAATTAGGCAGCTTTATCATCATGAATAATAGTGAACGCTGCAATGGAGGGAGATGTAACTTAAAAAATTTAGAAAACTCGCTTGAAGCACTAATAGGTGCAATTTATATTGATGGCGGGCTTGAAAATGTTGAAAAATTTATTATCCAATATTGGGAAAAGCTAGCTAAAGGCATGCTTGACCCCCCTCAAGATCCTAAAACCTCACTGCAAGAGTGGACTCAGAAAAACAAATTGCCTTTACCAGAGTATGAGCTTGTAAAACAAACTGGACCAGCGCACAATCCTGAATTTACTATATCAGTTTGCATAGAAGATTATGGTAAAGTTTCTGCATGCGCTTCTAGTAAAAAGATTGCTGAACAAAAAGCTGCTGAGTTGATGCTAGAAAAAATTGGAAAAGACGCTTCAGTTTAGGCAAAATAGGCATTAATGTAAATTTTAAGGAAGCTAATAGCGTTTAGGGTAAATGGTCAATTTAAGGAGAAGCATAGTATTATTCATAAAAAAGTTGATCTACCAAAAATCAAGCCTTATGTAGTGGAATATCAATGGCTGTTGTCGGAGATGCGGAAAAAAAGAAGTAGCAAGTTACCAAAAGGTGTTATGCCAGATACATTTGGTCCAAGAGTTGTTTTGTGAAGTTGACAGAGTCAAGGAGAATGAAAGTTTTAAAAAATAGCATATTTTTTAATTATAAAAATTTGATATTAACTGTTGTTGGTTGATTGAGTAAAAACCAGTGAATGGTCACGTTAAAACATATTTTTAAATTTCTGCCAAAATCCTGGTTTATTATCATTAACCTTTGTAAATGTTATATTTAAACTGTATTTCGGATCATTTGGCACGTCGTATTTTATGCTAAATGTTGAAACTTTATCGTTATTGTAAATATGTACATCATCATATGATAGCTTTGTTGTGTAACACTTTACATACTTTTGCTTATCATGCACTAAATCACCTGACTCCCTTTCTAGTTCCACAAATTTCGTTTTTTTCTGACATTCCTTCATTTTTATTAAATCCTTATCTAGTGATATTGAAACTGGCAACGTATTTCCAGCATATTCTTTAGCTAAAAGTTCACTTTGAGGATACATTTTTATTTCCCTGCCAAAATGTGAGTCTATGAAATTATTACTCCAAAATTTATCGCCAGAATGCACGTACTCATCAGTAGCATACGGCACCCCACCATAATTGCATTGAACTTTGTAATCTCCAACACCGTTGTTTTGAAAAAAATCATGAATAGCAGTGTAGCTACCGGCAGCATCATTTATATAATCCATTACTTTATTCCTTAAATTTTTAGTTCATTATATCATAATCATTATGCCAATCAATCAAAAAAGCTCTCCCTTGCTGTTTTTAAAACTGATTTTGAGCAAGCGCTCTCGATTAGTTGGGAGCGTATTTGTAAGATTGTGACATTCGTGCCTCCCAGTTTTTCACATACTGCTGAATCAATTCAGGATAATCTGTAATAATTAATAAATTTTCAGCATTTCCTTTTTTAGCTGTCTTACTAAGGTTAAATGACCCTGTGATGACTTTTTGATTGTCAACAATCATTATCTTATTATGAGCAATCTTTGGCTTATCATCGATCCAAATTGGTACTCCACCTGAAAATAATTCATTTATAACACTATATTTTGAGTAGAGTTGCGATTTATCTAAGATGACTTTAACATCAACACCGCGTTCTTTAGCATTAATCAAAGATTTTGCAACTGTTCCAAGAGTAAATGTATATTCTTGAACTAAGATAGATTTTTTAGACTGATCTATTACGTTGATTATCGGTACAGCACAATCTTCTCCAGGTGAAAAGCAAACCGTAGCTTTTGGGCAGGGCGAAAATATAAAACCCGCATAGTAATACAGAGAAAAACACATTAACAAGAATAAAAAGTGAAAAAGCCTCACAACAACCCACCCCCGGATATACGGCGATAGGCTACATTATAATTTAATCACCTGTCAATAGACTTCTTGCATAGTTTTTGGCAACAACCGTTAGAAACGAAAAAACTTACTTGACAAACTCCGCCAGCCCCCTTATCATGAAACTGAAGGTATTCAGTTATCTTCATCTGTGCAGATTAAACAGCAAGAAAACAACGTAGTTGGCGTCTTATTTTTAATTTTTTGCACTATGTGCACCTTATGTCTTCACAATATTTCTAGGTTTTTACCTACACAAGCTGAAACGCGCTTATAAGTCGTTTAAGACAGTATAGTACGCCAATTTGCAGGATTAGGGAGTGACAACTAGCTAACACGGGGTTTCTTTTGCCTTTTTTTCTGCTTAGTAAATTTCTTAAACATTTAAACTAAGGTGAGTTGCATTTAAAAGCAGCTAAATTGCAGTGTTTAAGACTTAAAAAACGCCAATGTTCTAAAATAGATATTAGCTGGGGCTTCTTTTGCCTTTTTTTTCGCTTGGTAAATTTCTTAATGTTTATAGCTAACATGAAGCTAAGTACGAACTTTGTTAAATACAACAAATGGTGTCATCCCAGTGCTCCTTTTTTTGTCATCCGAGTAGCTGACACTGGGATCTATTTTGCATGTAACTCCAATTGTGTTTTGGCATAAAACGCGACGCGTATTAGACTTATTTGCAAGCAAAGCTTGCTAGATCCAAGTAGTCAGGGCACTGGGATGACATCATAGGGACACTGGGATGACACCCTGACAATCGTCATCCCGCTACTTGTTAGCGGATGAGATACCGCGGCGGTATGACGGTTCGTGGCGGTATAATGAAGCTTGAAAGCGGATCACCTTTCACGACCCGTGTTTACTTCATTCACTTTAGGAGTATTAACAGGCGTTATTGCCGGGTTCTCAAGCTTTGTTGCCTGCTTCAAACCCTCGCTTACACTTTTGTCCTTTAAAATTTCATCAAGCTGCTTACTCTTTTGTTGCTCTTCGTTATTTGACGTATCTCTTTGAGCATCTTCTCTCATGTCATGAGTATTCTCCACACTCTTTTCATCCTCACCCAAAAGTTTTTCTAATATTTTCTTAACAAAGCGCTTCAGAAGACTCAAAAACCCTTCTTCTTTTTGATTTTCTTGTGGTTGAGGCGTGGTATCTTTTTTGTCCGGCTCAGTGTTGAGCTTCTCTTTTACAGAACTCTTGCTCACTGAGGGACTAACGATGTGCTCTGATGGCTGTGTATCTGTTTGTACAGAAGCCTCAGAAGTCTTTTTTTGTCCACTCTGTTCAACACTTTTACCTTCTGTTGTAGTTTCTCTAAGAGTGTTAGCTGCTTCTTGAAATTTTTTGTCATTTTTTAATTCTGCAACTTTTTCACTTGTGAAGATGCCCTTCCCTTTATATTGTTGGTCAAGCTCAGCAATTCTTTCAAAATCTTGACGTGCTTTTTCATCTGCACGTCCTTCTTGACTTTCAAGTTTCTGATTCAATTCTGCAACGTTTTTCATTTTGTTCTCAAGCTCCTTACTTTTCACAGCTTTTAGAGCCTTTGTTCCTTTTGCGATATAATTAACCTTCTCTTCTAATGAAGTACCTTCTGGAAAAGCACCTGGAGAACGTTCAAAGACGTCTTTAAACTTTTTTTCAACACTTTCTTGAGATGTCTGGGCCATACCTATTACCTATTAAAACATATCATATAACCAGTATATTAGCTAATTATATAAAAAACA
Organism: Wolbachia endosymbiont (group A) of Cephus spinipes; assembly: GCF_964026895.1. Classification (NCBI taxonomy): domain Bacteria; kingdom Pseudomonadati; phylum Pseudomonadota; class Alphaproteobacteria; order Rickettsiales; family Anaplasmataceae; genus Wolbachia; species Wolbachia endosymbiont (group A) of Cephus spinipes. The sequence continues at coordinate 201,416 of NZ_OZ034713.1, forward strand.
GTTAACATAACTTGTGGTAGAGCGTCCTATTTATATCTTTTTCATTAAAATGCTATTTATTTATTAACTTAAAATATATAACAATATAGAAATGAAAAACAGCCCATTAGCAGTAGTATTCGATTGGGATAATACCTTAGTTGACACTCAAGATAATATTTTTAATGCTATTAAGCATACCATAAACTCAATGGGGTATAGTAATAAAGCTGCTGATAGAAATTCCCATGAGTCGAGAAAGAGCTATATGGTCAATTTATTTGGCGATCAGTGGAAAAAAGCGAATCAGATATATCAACAATACTTAGATAATGCGCTATTACAAAACATTGCTCTGAATCAAGGAGTAGAGGAAATGTTGCAGACACTGAAAAGCCACAATGTTTATCTAGCAATAGTAAGTAATAAGAAAAATACTAATTTACGTGAAGAAGTTACCTATTTTAAACTGGATTCTTACTTTGAAAGAGTGGTTGGGTCATGCGATACCGCGGAAGATAAACCATCTGCAACCCCACTGCTATTTGCACTAGAAGAGAGTACGTTGCCTATAAATAGAGAAAATGTGTTTTTCGTTGGTGATAGCATCACAGATGTTCTGTGTGCACAAAATGCCAATTGTTTACCTATTATATACGGTCAATCAATAAGCGGTTATGAAGATTTGTTATGTTTTCAACATTTTGATAAACTTACAGATTTTGTAATAAAGTATTTAGAAGATAGGTAATGACAGAGATTGCCAGCATAAAAAGGCGCTTTTGCGCGTATTTAATAGATGTAGCAATTTTATTAATTCCAACTTTATTAATTATACTGCTATTAGAGGATTCTCCGTTGATCTTACATCTATCATACATGTGTGTAAATTGTAGTTACTTCACATATTTTATATCTTCAAAGGCCCAAGCAACTCCCGGCCAACAGTTACTGAATATATATACTATCAATTTAGATAATTCTAAAATAGACTTGAATTTAGCGTTTGACAGAAGCACTTCCCAGTTTTTTCTTCCTTTGTTAAACAGTGTAGCAGTTATCCTTACTGAATTTTTGCAAGATCAGGAAGTATTAGTGAATGTCTTGAGTGCATTGAAAGTAATGATAGTGCTGCTCACTCTCTGCTGGTATCTAGTTGCTTGTTTTTCTAAAAAGAAACAGACATACCACGACATGCTATTTAATACGGTTGTTATCAAAGGAACTATTAAATGAGTTGCTATAACTATCGTTATCATATAAATTATGCTGATGAATTGAACTAAGGGAAGATTATGAATGAAGAGATAGTAAAACATTTGAATAAATTATTGACCAATGAGCTGACTTCTGTACGCCAGTATCTTTTGCATTTTGCGATTCTCAAAAATAATGGAATTAATAGACTTGCAGAAAAGGTAAAAAATGAGCTTAACGAAGAACTTGAACATGCAAACAAGTTGGCAGAAAGAATTTTGTTATTTAAAGGAGTTCCAAATTTTCAGGATACAAACGAAATATCAAAGCATGATGGAAAGTTTACAAAAGACACAATACGGAAAATCTTAGAAGCTAATTTGAAATTAGAGGGAAAAGGTATTAAGGATATCAAAGAAACGATTTCTATCGCTGAGAAAGAAAAAGATTTTGTTAGTGTAATGTTATTAGAAGAGATGTTAAAAAATGAAGAAGAGCACTTCCATTGGATTGAGAAACAGATTGACCTTATTGAACTAATGGGTGTTGAAAACTATTTAAGAACACAAATATAGAGTGTTAAAAAAAATAGTATTTATTTTAATTGTACCTTGCTTGCTCCTTTTTTTATTAGGATTATGGCAAGTATTCAGATTGAACTGGAAGAATAATATTATCAAAAATATGAGTCTTCCAGTTGTTCATCTATTGCCCAATAACGACCTTGAAAAATTTAACTATAGGCATGTCAAGATCGATGGGATTCTAAGTGACATAGAACTATATGTTTTTGCAGGGCAATATGGATATCATGTGTTATCTCCTATGCTACTTACTACTGGAAATTATATGCTAGTGAACAAAGGAATAGTTAAAGAAAAAAAAGAGGAAAGAGCAAAAATTGAAAAAGTAGCTGCAGGTGGAGTTTTATATTGCAATAGCAGTAAAAGCAAAAATTGGTTTATCAAGAACGATACTACTTCGAATACATGGTTTACCCTGAGTACAGAAGAAATTTCCAATGAGTTAGGTATTAAGCTAGAGAAGTGTATATTGTGGCCGAACAATTTTGGCAGCAAAGTAGCTATACAGCCAATGAAGCATTTGGAATATGCAATCACTTGGTTTGCACTTTCCTTAATTTGGTTGATTATGTGCGTAATTTACTATAGGCAAAACCTCAATAAAGCTTGAAGCTTTCTGTACATAAAATTAGAGAAGTAGTTATTCATCTTTATCACTACCAAGGTCTTTTAACATACTGTAATTGCCTTTTCTGAATCTACTTTTTAAAGACATAACTCCACTTTCGCTAATACCACTAAGGCTCAGTGCAGCTCCACCTAGCTGCAATCCTATCTCAGATGTTTCAGGAATAATTTTACTAGCTCCTAGATCTCTATAAACCTCCACATTACTCAGATCTGGTAAGCGTATTACAATATTTACATGCGGAAAATTTGCTGCAACTAAAGAAACAACTTTTTTTATAGTAACTTCATTCTTTATTGAAATAACGAGAGCTTGAGCTCTTTCTATTCCTACCGATTTTAAAATTTCACATCTTGTAACATCTCCAAGATATATAGGAAAACTATCACTTTTTCCTTCTTTGACTATTTTCGATTGAATATCTACAACAACGTAACTTAAATGCTCTGCCGTAAGCATTTTTGTTACCATATATCCCACTCTACCAAATCCAGCAACTATCACATGGTTATAAAGATCTTGTGTATCTGTTTCAACAGCTTCATCATCTAATATTGTTTTCTCAGTGCTAAATGAGTTTGCTATCCAATCTCCAAGCCCTGATAAAAGAGGAGTGAAAGCCATGGTTACTGTAGTTACCATCATAAGTACTTGAGCGATTTCACTTGGTAGCACATTTAGCTCATCTGCTAAGCGAAATAAAATAAACGCAAATTCACCGCCTTGTGAAAGCAGTAACCCAGCTTGTATAGCAGGTGCACTCTTAAACCCAAAAAATCTACACAATATATATATAATAGATGTTTTTAAAACGATAAGGATAATCGATAATAAAGTAATTAGTGGTAACTTATTGAGTAAAAGTTCGGTATTGATGGACATACCAACAGTCATGAAAAATAAGCCAAGAAACAAATCTTTAAATGGCAATACTGCGTGTTCTACTGAGTGTCTATATTCTGTTTCTGCAACTAACAATCCAGCAACAAATGCACCTAATGCTAACGATAAATGGAATTGCTCAGTAATAAATGCTGCTCCTAATACTATTAAAAGCGTTGTTGATATAAAGATCTCATTACTTTCCATTTTAGCAATAACCGAAAATAAAGGTCTAAGCAATAATCTACCAGTTATAAATATCAGCACTAATGCAATAGCTGCTTGCACCAATGAACCTGCCAATGAGCTTATCAGGCTGTGCTCAGAATTGCCAGTAAGTAAAGGTACCAATACTATTAATGGTACCACTGCAAAATCTTGCATTAATAGCACTGCTATCGACAATCTACCAACCTGACTTGCTTGAGAACCTTTTTCTTGCAGAACCTGCAACACTATTGCTGTTGAGGATAGCGCAAGCCCACCACCAATAACTGTTGCTATATTCGTATTCACTCCGAAAGCAAGAGCGATGCACCATATTGCTACCATGGTAACTATAACTTGAAGAGAACCGAACCCAAATACATGAATACGCATAGCGATCAGGCGTTCAAATGTCAATTCAAGGCCTATAATGAATAATAGAAAAACTACACCAAATTCTGCAAGATTATCCATTGCTTCAGCTGAGTGTATCAGATTAAATCCGTGAGAACCAATAACTGCACCTGCAACGAAGTAACCAAGCACTGGACTAATATTCATTTTCCAAAATGCTATGACTATAAACACAGCAGCAGAAAGCAAAATTATAATATCAAACAAATGCTGAGAGCCACTGTGCATGATATTTAACCTGTAGAATTAGACCATTTAATTGAGCAGCCAATACTTGATTTTTGGTCAATTGGAGAATTACCAGTTTCTGCAATAAATTTCATAGCTTGAAATAAGTCACTACTTCCTACTTCATAGCTTTGAACCTTTTCTTTTTTTGCGTTGTTAAAACGTCCACGATAGCAAAGGTTTAAATTGGAATTAAAGCCGAAAAAGTCAGGAGTGCAAACAGCCCCGTATTCTTTAGCTATTTTCTGTGTACTATCAATTAAATATGGAAATGTAAACTTATTTTCCTTGGCAAAATTAATCATATTTTCAAAGGAATCTTCTGGATATTCATTTACATCATTTGGCATTATTGCAATGGTGTTTACCTGATAATCTTTTTTCAATTGATCAACATCGCTTACCAGATTACTAATAATTGACTGAACGTAAGGACAGTGATTGCATATAAACATTACAATAAGACCATTTTTTCCACAACAGTCACTTAATGTATAGTATTTATTGTCTACTCCCAAAAGATTAAAATCTTTTGCAGTAAAACTAAAATCGACTTTAGGAGTATTCAGAGCAACCATAGACTATTATTATACCACATGTAATTTACGGTCTTATTATTTAAATGTCAAACGGTTTCTATGTATACTGTTTGCATATTCTTTTTTAGTATTATAATTATAAAACTTATGTTCATAACTTTCGAAGGAATAGACGGCTCTGGTAAAACAACACAATCTAAGCTACTTGCAAATCATTTTAAGCAAATTCACGGCGAAAATAATGTGGTATTGACTCGAGAACCAGGTGGCACTAACTTTGCAGAAAAGATAAGAGGAGTGTTGTTAACGAATAATATTGATCCTATTTCTGAACTCTTGCTACTTATTTCGATGAGGCGCGAACATATGAAAAAATTAATATTACCAGCTCTTGCAGAAGGAAAAATAGTGATTTGTGATCGGTTTATTGATTCAACTATTGCATACCAAGGATATGGGCTTAGTGTTGATTTAGGGCTAATAAGGGACTTACATAAGTTAGTAGAAATTAAATGTCCAGATATTACATTTATTCTAGATATTGATGTTAAAGTTGGGTTAAATAGAGCAAAAGACAAGAATAAATATGAAGAAATGGATGTTAATTTTTACAATAAGGTCAGAAAAGGATTTCAGGAAATAGCCATAAAAGAGCCCGTTAGGTGCAGTGTTATCACTGGAATTGAAACAAAAAATGATAATCACGTACACAATGAAATTATTGATAAAATCACCTAGCTTGTGATAGAAAATTATCAATTTCAGGTAACATTATTTCATATGAATAACTTTTTGTTTGAGTAGCTAAAAAATCCTGTATTTTGTCTGGATCTTCTTCACTTATCATCTTATATGCCCTTGCGAGGTTCATTAATTCACTTCTATTTTTTTTATTGCTTACTTCAGTAATAGTAAAAAATTGATCAAAATGGTCTAAGAGGTCTTTATTTTTTATTGAAGACACAATATTGTCAATTTCTTTCACATATAATGCAAGTTTGTGTGCTTTACTACGATCTTCAAAACAAAGATTAACAAGCACGTTACGAAACCTATCTTTCGTAGTACTTCTCACTTCTGCTAATAAGGACTTAATATTTTCTTGGCAATGCACTCTCTTTACCGATTCAGCCGGTTCAACCATACCAAGAACATTCTTTACCAAAGATTTTTCTTCACAACTAAATATGAACATGTAATAACCCATCGATAAAGTGAAGAGCAAGAACATAGCCGGAAGTAAAAACGGAGCTAATACATTTTGTGACGCAGGGAAAATAAACCAGGTAACAGTTGCTATTGACACAGTTACAAATAATCCTGATAAACATAATTGTGCTTTTCTTCTATAATTCTGATCAATAACTGTACTTACACCAATAGAAGCTATATCAATCATTACTCACACCTCATTAAACATTAATACTAACTGAATGATAGCATTATTGTGATGAAAATGCAATATTATGAATATTTTAATACAATTTATATTGACAGTTACAATTCTGAATGTTTTATTGCAGCGTTAGCTGATTAGCATTTTTAAGATGAGGTCAACTCTCATAGAGAGAGGATTTTTTTATTTTCTCATTCTTCTCATTTTCCTCTCTAACAATTTTTTTTCCATTTAATATGTCCTTTATTTCATCTCCTGTTAAAGTTTCAAACTCCAGTAGATTTTCGGCAATGAGATCTAAGCCTTTCTTATGCTTGGTCAAAATGTCTTTTGCTTTTTCATAGCAAGAAGATACAACTTTCTTCACTTCTTCATCTATAAGTTTTAACGTATCTTCAGAAATTATCTCAGAACCATGTATGGTTTGTTCGCGATTGTGATAGATCGGGCCTATTTTGTCACTCATTCCCCATTTTGTTACCATAGCGCGTGATAAATCAGATGCTTGTTTTATATCCGAAGATGCACCGCTTGTGACTTTATCGTAGCCAAAAATTAGCTCTTCTGCCACTCTTCCACCCATTGCAACAGTTATATCTGCTAGCATCTTTTCTCTTGTGAGGGACACTCTATCTGTTTCTGGTAGTCTCATAACTAAACCGAGTGCCCTACCGCGTGGAATAATTGTTGCCTTGTGTATAGGATCAGAAGCAGGCATATTAACAGCAATCATCGCATGACCAGCTTCATGGTATGCAGTCAGTCTCTTTTCCTCTTCTGTCATAATGAGAGATCGCCTTTCTACGCCCATCATCACTTTATCACGTGCATATTCGAAATCATCCATGGTAACAATCTTCTTGTTTCTTCTTGCAGCGATAAGTGCAGATTCATTCACCAAATTTGCTAGATCAGCCCCTGAAAAACCTGGTGTTCCTCTTGCAACTGTTTTCACGTTTACATCTGGTGCTATTGATATTTTCTTTATATGAGTATTTAATATCTTTTCACGCCCATTTATATCGGGTAAAGAAATAGTAATCTGTCGGTCAAAACGACCAGGTCTAAGCAGTGCTGGATCTAAGACATCCGGACGGTTAGTCGCAGCAATTATTATTACACCTTCATTAGACTCAAAGCCATCCATCTCAACTAATAACTGATTTAATGTTTGTTCTCTTTCATCATTGCCGCCACCAAGACCAATGCCACGATGTCTACCCACCGCATCTATTTCATCTATAAAAATTATACAAGGAGCATTTTTCTTGCCTTGATCAAACATATCACGAACACGACTTGCACCAACACCCACAAACATTTCAACAAAATCAGATCCAGAAATACTAAAGAATGGCACATTAGCTTCTCCTGCAATTGCACGAGCAAGTAAAGTTTTACCAGTTCCAGGAGAGCCAATCAAAAGGCACCCTTTTGGTATTTTTCCACCTAATATTTGAAATTTTTGCCTTTGTTTAAGAAAATCAACGATCTCTACTAGCTCTTCTTTTGCTTCATCAATTCCGGCAACATCATCAAATGTTACTTTTTTTCCACTAGTCATGAGTCTAGCCCTTGACTTGCCAAAGCTTATAGTTCTGTTGCCCCCCGCTTGTGTTTGTTTAAGAAAGAATAGCAAGAAGCCAATAAAGATAAATGTTGGGACCCATGAGATAAGTAATCCACCAATTACGTTCATGGCAGAATCTCCAGTTGAAAAGGAGAATCTCACTTTTCTATCATGTAAATTTTTTATTAGGTCGCTATATATGACACCGCTTGAATTGAAACTTGAACCGTCCCTGAACTTGCCTTCAATGCTCTGGTTTTTTATGACAATATTTTCTACATCATTGTCTTCTAGTCTAGTTAAAAATTCCGAAAAAGGTATAATTGTTTTACTTTTACCTACATTTCCGCTGAACTGAATATAAGCAACTGAAATAAGAACAATAATTACTAACCAGATCAATAAGCCTTCTAAAAATTTTTTCATTTCTATTTCTAACTAAATACTAATCAAGCTTACCAAATTTTGTTTTATCGTGCTATTAATAATGCATTGAACCTTATCGTCATTGGTATTTTTTCCGTTATAATTTACATCAGGATAAGCAAGCACCTTTCCATCTTTTAGCACTACAGGCAAAGAATAGAAAACTTCAGGGCAGCAGTTGTAATCCTTCAGAAATTCAGGAACTTTTTGTGTTTTTTTTAATGGAGCGATGATAACTGAACACTCTTGATTTCCGAGTATTGTGCAGCTAAATCTGTTATCCCATTGAGTAGGTTCATTTAAAGGTAGGTTTAAGGTAATTTCTTGTATCTTTGACGATTCTCTAATTATCAAGATATTTTCTCCATGTTTTCTTATTTTACACCCAGAAAGTGTACAATTAACATTACTATCCTTTTGCAATATTTTATTAAATATTACGATAAGGCTGTTGTACCTTGGTTTATAATGTTTACTGGCAATTGCCATTATGGAGTAAAGAAGAAGCCTCAAGGCTATTTCCTCTGGCAATTGATAAAACTCACTTAGTTTAATTTCAATATAACCAAGATCATGCACATTAACGCAGTCATTAAACGCAAGGCGTGTGTAGTGCATCAACGCTTTTGCAGCTCTTTTCATATGAAGGGCTGTGAGGCATATTCGCTCTGTTAAAATCTCTTGATTATCACTTGCTTTAAGTAAGTTACGGTATAAAGTTCGCCTGTATTTTAAGTCATAGTTGCTTCTATCTTCGATCCATTTTAACCGATGAAGCTTAGCGTACTTTTCTATTTCACTACGACTAAAATTTAACAATGGCCTAAATATATAAATACCATTTAGGAAAGACTTGTAGTCCATTGATGATAATCCATCTACGCCACTACCTCGCTCTAATCTTAACAAGAACGTTTCTGCTTGATCATCTTTGTGATGAGCAACAAGTAAATATTTAACATTATTATTTTTACACCACTCTGCTAGTAACTTATACCGTGCTTTTCGTGCCTGTAACTGAATATTGCCTTTAATATTTTGCTTCTCCCAATTTAATATGAACGATTCCTTTGCTCCAAGTTCCTTTGCATAACTTACAACAAAATCAGCTTCTTTTTGAGACTCTGAACGTAACCCATGATTTACTGTTAATGCTATAGGAAGTGGAAGCTTGTTTTTTTTTGCCCAGTTATTCATTAAGTGCAGTAAGATTATACTATCTACACCACCTGATACTGCAACTGCAACTTGATTATTATAGAAAGCAAAACTATTAACCACATTTTGAAATAATAACTCTAATTCCATTATGCCTCTTGATGGCCAGATAGTCTCTACGTCATACAGCGACTTATTTGTGGTATATATAGATCCCGCTAACAAGCAACGAAATATGACAAGTTTGTCCTTTTTTGTCTACCCCAGTGCCCTTTCTTTATGTCATCCCAGTGCTTGACACTGGGATCCAGGTTTTAATGCAAGAAACTATTTCTTTATTCCAGAAAATGAAAATTCCACTCTACGATTTTTAGCATGCTCTTTTTCATATTTAGAATTTCTAGAATCATCTTTTACATTAACCAAAGGCTCAGTTTCACCTTTAGAAGCAGTTTTTATTCTGTTTTCTATGTAGGGTGTACAACTAACCATAAATTTTTTAGCTGCATCTGCCCTTCTAGCGCCTAGCGCAAGATTATATTCATGAGAACCACGGTTGTCAGTGTGACCAGTTAAAGTAACCTTCGCGTCAGGGTTATCTTGTAACACCTCCATTACGTCAAGTAATGCATCTGCACTTACTTCAGCAATACTAGATTCATCATAACCAAAGAAAACTCTTTTATCACCTATCTGCTTAACAACAGAATTTATTTTATTTGTTGTATTTGCTCCTTTTTTTGGGCAAGAACTTACACCAGTAAGTAATAAACAAAAACAGCACATTATAACCAGTCTACTCCACATTACTAAACCTCCATAAATTTTAAATAGTGCGTAACTTTAATTTCAGTAGCTAATATCTCTCCATATTGTAATATAGTCAAGAGAAATAAAATACTAAATACTTTTTCTACAACCTTACAATTAATTTTCCTATAATATGCTGGACTCTGAGTAGAAAAATCCAATAAAAGAATAAAAAGTACAATTTTTTATTGTACTTTAAGCAAATATACTTTTAACTTTATTATTAATCTATCACGATGTTAAACAGATGTTTTCTAAAATAATGAACAAATATGAAATCTTATAAGTTTTTAGAGGAAGTATTATATAGGGTAAAGAATATCGAAAATACGCTAAAAGTACTAAACCAAAGCCAATTGAATGCAGAGGACAAAGTTGAACAAATGAGTCTTCTAGAAGAAATCAGACATGAAATTATCTCTCATGACGTAATAAAGGAATCATTAGCAGATGCTCTTGACAACAAAAAGAGTGCAGATGCTTGGCAGCTAAAGTTAATAGAGAGAATACATAAGAGCAACAGTGCTGTTCCTATTGATTTAGTAAAATCTTTGTCCAAAGCTAAAGTTGAATGCCAAAGTTTATGGAGGCTAAACAATTCTGAAGCCAGTAACTTGGAAAAACTAAAAGAACGTTTTACTGATTTAATCACACTCATTCGCGAAGTAGCTTCTATAAAATCGCAGCAATTAAAATGCTCAAAATACGACTCACTGCTTGCTGACTATGACTCTGATATCACAGAAAAGAATATAAGGGAAGTATTCCCCAAGGTAGGCAAATTCTTTAGTGGAAATGTAGATAAAATAATTGAAAAGCAGAAAAAGGATAAGGTTACTAATATACAAAAAGTTGCTACTCAGAAGCAGATTGAACTTGGCTCGTCATGTTTACAGCAAATGGGTGTCGCACTGCATGAGGTTCGTACTTCTTATTACTACCCTATAGATTATGATGAATCTGACTTTTGTTATGGTTTATTTTCTCTTTTACGGCATAGTGGTTATGCAATTTATCAAAAATGTTTAGCGCAAAATTCTATAAGTAGCCCAATTACGAGACATGTTATGTATGAAACTCAAGGGTTATTCATGGAAAGGATGATTGGAACATCCAGAGAATTTATTGAGTTCATTCAACCACACATAAAAGAGAAATTTGCTATAAAAGGCAAAACTAACGAGAAAGTTAGCAGTGTTGAAAATTTGTACTTGATTTTCAATGAAATAAACCTTTCTTCTTTTTTAAAAAATGCAGATGAATTTAGTCTGTTAGCTCATATTATGTTGAGAACTAGGTTAGAACAAGATATAATAAATGGTACATTGGAAGTCAAAGAACTGCATGATGCGTGGCTGGAAGGTATGAAGCACTATAAAATTCCAGTAAAAGCTGAAAATGAGCTAAACACTTATTTTCAAGATGAATATTGGGCAAGCGGTGTTATGGGCTACTTTCCTATAAAAATTATTGCTTTAATTGCTGCTGTGCAGATTTTCTCTTGCGTTAAAAAGAATCATTACGAATCATTAAGTGCTATAATAAAAGGAGATTTTAGTTTACTTATCAGTTGGTTATCTCAAAATATATACAGTGCAAAGTGTGGCCTGGAACTGCTAAAAAAAGTAACAGGTAAGGGTTTAGACGTTGAGTGCTGCATTAGCTACTTATCTGGAAAGTATAATTTGTCTTAATAAATGATTTTCTTGAGTTGCGTATGAATTTTGTTCGAAAATTAACCGAAAAGTTTTGTAGTCTTTTCACTTTCAAAGGTTTATTTGCTAGCGATATTGCTATAGATCTTGGCACTGCAAACACTTTAGTTTATCAGAAAAATCAGGGAATAGTGCTTGATGAGCCTTCAGTTGTAGCAAGAATAAAAGAAAAAGGAAGCTACGTTCCTTATGCTTTTGGTAAAAAAGCTAAAATGATGCTTGGAAAAACGCCTGGAGAAATAGAGGCGATAAGGCCCTTAAAAGATGGAGTCATTGCTGATTTTAAAAGTGCGGAAGAAATGCTAAAATATTTCATACGCAGTGCAAACACAAAATTCACTGTTAATAAACCTAATATTATCATATGCGTTCCATCTGGATCCACGCCAGTTGAAAGGCGTGCTATACAAGATGCAGCAGAAAGTGCTGGTGCAAATGAAGTATTTTTAATTGAAGAACCAATGGCTGCAGCAATCGGAGCTGGGCTCCCGGTTACTGAACCTGAGGGTTCTATGATCGTTGATATAGGAGGCGGTACAACTGAAGTTGCAATTATTTCTTTAGGTGGAATTGTTTATTCACGTTCTGCCAGAGTAGGTGGCGATATTATGGATGAAGCAATAAAATCATATATTCGTGAAAATCATAAATTATTAATCGGTGAAACAACCGCTGAGAAAATTAAGAAAAGCATAGGTTCAGCCAATTTGCCAGGTGAAAATAACAAAGAGGGAATGATAATTAAAGGCAGGGATTTAGTGAGTGGCATGCCAAAAGAAATGCTTTTATCAGAATACCAAGTTGCAGAGAGTTTAATAGAGCCTGTACATCAGATAATTTCTGCTATTAGGACTGCACTGGAGAGCACTCCACCTGAACTTTCTTCTGATATAGTCGATAAAGGAATAATTTTATCCGGTGGCGGCGGATTATTGCGTAACTTGGGCAAAGTTATCAGTGAAACAACAAAACTACCAGTTCGTGTTGCAGATGACCCACTTTGTTGTGTTGCTCTGGGTAGCGGAAAAGTGCTTGAAAACATGGATTATTTTGGCCATGTTTTATTTAAGCAGGATTAAATTATTTTTAAAGGTAGTTCATCGAATTTTATAGCAAATTTTACCTCAAGCATAAAGATGTCATCCAAGTAGCCAACACTGGGATCCAGAAAAATTGACTATAAACAAGTATGCTGTTTCGATGAAATTGTGTAATAGAAACTAGATTCCAGTGTCAGCTACTTGCATGACACCAAGTTTGTGTTTATAAATTAAGGCGATTATGCTAAAAGAATTTGAAATTGAACCTCTGCTAAAAGATAAAGCTCCGCACCAGACCAAGGCTGTTGTTGCAATGTCCGGGGGAGTTGATAGCTCCGTTGCTGCAGCACTGCTATATAACTTTGGGTACCAGGTGATAGGTGTAACTCTTCAACTCTATGGCACCGATGGTGCAAGAAAGGGCGCATGCTGCGCTGGACAAGATATTTATGACGCTAAGCGTGTGGCTGAAAGTGTTGGCTTTCCTCACTATATTTTAAACTATGAGGAAATATTCAAAAAGGAAGTAATAGAGGATTTTGCGAGTACCTATATGCGTGGGGAAACTCCCATACCATGCGTGAGATGTAACCAAACGGTAAAATTTCGTGATCTATTGCAAGTTACAAAAAATCTTGGTGCGGATGTGCTCGTAACAGGACATTACGTGAGAAGGTTAGAAAAAAATGGTGAGGTAAAGTTGTGTAGAAGCATTGATAAAAGTAAAGATCAAAGTTATTTTTTGTTTGCTACAACTCAAGAGCAATTGAAGCTTTTGCGATTTCCACTAGGTGGGTTCTATAAAAGTGATATAAGAAAATTAGCAAAGTATTTTGGCTTACAAATTTCTGAAAAGCCGGACAGTCAAGATATATGCTTTGTTTCCGAAAGCTATAGTAAAACAATAGCTAAATTAGCTCCACAATCTGTACAGAAAGGTAAAATAGTGGATGTTAATGGAAAAGTGCTAGGCGAGCACAGTGGCATAGTAAATTTTACAGTGGGGCAAAGAAAGGGCTTGGGTATCGCACACAATGAACCTCTTTATGTGATAAAAATTAATACAGAAAATAATGAGGTTATAGTAGGTCCGATCAACGTATTAATGCAAAAAAAAATATTGATCAAGGAGTTAAATTGGTTAGAACAACCAAAGGAAGGTATGGAAGTAACTGTGAAGCTGAGATCATCACATGCGGGAAGTTTAGCAACAATACATTCAACTGACGAAAAAAATAAAGCCTGTGTCATTTTAAACGACGATTACTTTGGCATCAGTCCAGGTCAAGCCTGTGTAGCGTATAAAGATGAGCAAGTTATCGGCGGTGGATGGATATGCTCTTAACTAAAAGCTTTAATGCAGAGTGTAAACATACAATAGACTTCTTGCATAACCATATAACATTGGGAATAGAAACAAAAAAACTTGCTTGACAAACTCCGCCAGCCCCCTTATCATGAAACTGAAGCTATTTATTTATCTTCTCTGTACAGATTAAATGACAAAAAAACTCACGTATCTGGCGTCTCATGTTTAATTTTTTGCACTATGTGCACTCTATGTCTTTATCAAATTTCTGGGTTTTTACCTACACAAGCTGAAATACGCTTATAAAGCATTTAAAACATTAAAAAACGCCAACTTAAAAAATGGATAGTGAATAACTAGCTACCCTAGGGTTTCTTTTGCCTTTTTTTCTGTTTAGTAAATTTCTTAACGTTTATAATTTAGATTAGTTGCGGCTTAAAAGCAGCTAAATCGCGGTTATTAAGTGTTTAGAATAAAAAAACGCCATACTTGAAAGTATAATGTAAGTAATTAGCCAACCACGGGGCTTCTTTTGCCTTTTTTTTCATTTGGTAAATTTCTTAATGTTTGTAGCTAAACGACAACCGTCATCCCGCTGCTTGTTAGCGGCTAAGAGATACCGCGAATGAATCGCGGTATGACGGTGTAATGATGGTTAAGTAATTCGTCATCCCGCTACGTGTTAGCGGGATCTATGTTGAGAGATACCGCGAATGAATCGCGGTATGACGGTTCGCGGCGGCATAAAGATAAGTCTCGTCATCCCGCTGCGTGTTAGCGGGATCTCTTGTTAGTGCCGCGGCGGTATAGCTATACCTTTTTCTACTTAGTTTAGGTTATGCAAGAAGTCTAATAACATTTATTGCTATTTTGCCATGTATCCCTTATACTATAAAGTAGAACATTATAGGTTTCAGCAATGATAAAAGAAATTGAAGAACTAATAAAAATTGTTGGTAAGGGTAATTTATTAGAGACGTTATTTATTTTTTTAGGTAGCTTTCAACATGCTGACTTAGGTCGTTTTATGGATCACAGAAATCATTTTGGTTTGTCTGAATTCATTAGAAAAAAAGAGGAACCATTAGATAAATATTTTAACTTAAAATTTAGTCTACAAGGGCTGTTTTTAATTTATGCTCAAGCTTATCAAATTCTAAGTGAAAACAATAACCTGAATACTAAAGATGTCATAGATAAAATATATGAAGTTATTAAAGGATCTGAGTTAAATGAATATATAAATGAAGTAGTAGATGGAAGAAAATTAGATTTACTTAACATCTTAGCAAATCCAAAGAGAGAACCAATATTTAAAACAGAAGAAGATTTTGAAAATAAAGTACTCATTGGTCTTAGAAAGTTACTAAGTGAAGGAAATACATTAAACAAATATGACAGAGAATTTGCATTAAATAAGTGCGTTATTGGCTGTTACTACTCTATTCATAATATAAAAGTAGATAAAGATATTGCATTGTTGTTTTCCATAGGTAGTTACTATAAAGAACTTTCACCATCTAACAAAACAGTAAGAAGAGAAGTACTAGAGATATGTGAGAATCAGTTAATAGAGAACTATATAGTGCACTTAGCTAGCAAACTACACATGATCGGATTATCAAGTAGAGATAAATATACAATCGACCATGAGAATGTGGATCGGCAAGAGAAAGCATTGAAAATGGATGGATTAACATGTCCTATAAATACAAAAAACACCCTAGAGCAACTGTTAAAAAACCAAAATAGTGATGAATTTGAACAATTAGTAATGAGCCCTGAGAATATATACTACTCAGTGTTGCCAGAAGAGAATGAATATAGGCCAAATCTTATCACCAGCAAGAAAAAAGAAAAAGACTATAAAAACACAGTCTGTAAACTTATTTTAGGTATGTTTATATTGTCTGTTGGGTTATCTGTTGCTGATTATTTCCTTATGGAGCAAAAATTGCTCAACTCAATAAAAAATGTTTTGCCACAAGACAACCTTACTAACCTGATAATTGGTGCGGTGCTTACTATTGTAATAGTATATGCCTTATTTCAATTATTGAAACCACCACAGGAACCACCACTTTCAACAGTCAATAAGATGATGAATGAAAATTTAGGACCGCTCCATGCAAAACAAGCTTAGAACTACATAAATGTAGCAACTTAAAAGTACATATTGTATAATCTTAAGTTAAGAGGTAATTTATGGATTTAAGTAAAATAACAGCGGGACCAAATGCGGTGAATGTGGTAATTGAAATAAGTGCGAATGCTGAGCCTGTAAAGTATGAATTTAATAAAGAGTTTGGGTTGTTACAAGTTGACAGATTTTTGTCTACCTCAATGACTTATCCTTGCAATTATGGGTTTATACCAAATACCTGCGCAGGTGATGGTGATCCTGTGGATGTTTTGGTGCTAACTCAATTTCCCTTAGCATCTAGTGTTTTAATATCGGTGCGTCCAATAGGCGCATTACTCACTAAAGATGAAAAAGGAGAAGATGAGAAAATATTAGCTGTGCCTGTTTCCAGTGTTGATAGCTATTATGACAATATAAAGGACTATTCTGACTTATCTAAAAGCCTACTAGATAAAATTACTCATTTCTTTTCTCATTATAAAGATCTAGAAAAGGGAAAAACGGTAGCAGTTGGAGAATGGGTTGGTGTAGAAGAAGCAAAACAAATTGTTGCAAGCTCTATTAAAAGCGGAAATTAGTTTTTGTTGATTTATAGCTAAAGTGGCTCTACGATTTGAAAAATAACAAATTCGTCATTCCGCTACTCGTTAGCGGAATCTATACCGCGCACAACCGTACGAACATTGCAATATGGCACATAGTAAACGATGTCATCCCAGTGCGTGACACTGGGATCCAGACTTTCCGTAAAAACGTTATATTTTAACATAACACTTATATGCTCACCAACTTAGTGCTAATCAAAATCCTGGATCCCAGTGTCACGCACTGGGATGACAAGAAAGGGAGCACTGGAATTTTTGTTTCAGCATTAGCCATGCATCTGAACAGATACAAATATTGCAATTAAAAGCATTAGACAGGTGGTAGAGGTCTTGGTATTATATAATCTTTAGGTTCTAAACTTGGAAGGGTGGCCGAGCGGCTGAAGGCGGCGGTTTGCTAAACCGTTATACGACCCAAAAGTCGTATCGAGGGTTCGAATCCCTCTCCTTCCGTATACTGTTTTGAGCACGGTCTAAATTCGCTATATTAGCATGTTTTTAGCCTATTTACCAGCGTACCTGATTTTGTTGCAATGGTTTTTATTTCCATTGTCACTGAGATCACTATTAAAAAGTTGGCTAGCATTGACTCAGTATTTATTATAGAATTGGTTATTAACCTTACTTATATGCATAAAATACTAATTTTACTGTTAATAGTGTTGCCACTTAGGTTGCTTGCAATCGAGATTGAAATTGTTGCAGATGTAAATGGTGAGCCAATTTCAAATTTAGATATCGAAAAACGCATCAACTTTATAAATTCATTGTTTGGCACTCAAAGTGTTGATCAAAAAGGAGCAAAGCCTCAAATTCTTAGGGAGCTAATAGACGAAATTATCATTATCAATGAAGCGCAGAGGCTGAATATAAAATTGAGCAACGAGGAGTTAGATAATGCTATCATGTTATTTTTAACCCAAAGTTTTAAACTTAAGGCTAATGAAGTTGATCAATACATAGAGAAGCATAATATAGATCTTGGTATTTTAAGAAAACAAATAAAATGTCAGTTACTGTGGAGCAAAATTATTGAAGTAAGAATTGTGCCATTTATTAATATAAGCGATAAAGAAGTAAATGATGTAAAAAGGCAAACAGAAAAGCCGGATTATCTTATCACGTTCCAAGAGTTTATAATTCCTGATCAAAAAGACAAGGACGTTTATGGTATAGCTGAAGATTTAGTAAAAAAATTACGCAACAGTAATAACCCAGAATCTCCAATAAAGATGCGTAAAGCAACAGTTAATTTAAGTCAGCTAAAAGGAAAACTCAAGAACGTTTTAGAAGGATTAGAAACCAGCGACATAGCAGGTCCATTCAGTTTTAGTGAAGGTTACTCTGTTATAAAAGTAATAGATAAAGTACAACTTAATCATGCACTGCTGGAAAGCACTTTAAAATTAAAACAGATTGTGGTTGAAGGTTCAGAAAGTTTATTAGATAATCTCAAGGAGCAAAAAGTTAATTGTTTAAATTTTGATAAATTAGCAGATAATTTTAAGCTGCCAAACGCAAAAGAATTTGAAATAAAAATGCGAGATTTAAATCCTGATTTACAGATTTTATTTAGTAAAACAAGTGTGAATGAAATAGTAGAATTGAGAGAAAATGGCACTGCAAAGTTGATGATGTTGTGTGATATCAAGAGTAATGTAGCGGGTATAGAAGCAATCAAACAGAAAATGTACCAACAAAAGATTATGATACAAAGCAACTTGTTATTAGATGATATGCGTAAAAATGCAGCTATCAGTTATCGGTATAGTTGAAGTCAGAGAGTGTCCTTGTCTCTGTCTTTGTGTATAGAACTATATAAATTACTTTGTTCTATAAAATTTCAAAAAATTTGAACAAATGTAGTTAAAATAGCACATGAAGAATATAATGCTAATTGGTGGTGGAGTTGGAAATGCAGTGTTATTTTCGATAGGGAAGGCATGTCTTGAAAATAATAACAAGGTTTTGTACTTCGCTGGCTATAAGAAGTTAAGTGATGTATTTAAACGAGCACTGATAGAGCGTGCATCAAATGCAGTAGTTTGGGCATGTGAAGAAGGATTGATAGAAACAAGCAGAGATCAAGATAAATCCTTTCATGGTAATATAGTTGATGCAATAGTCTCTTATCAACAAGGAAGATTAGGTATTAATTTGAACGTTATAGATAAAATTATCACTATTGGTTCTGATAAAATGATGAAAGCTGTGAATGAAGCTAGAAAAACAATTTTAAAGCCATATCTGAAGTCAAGTCATATAGCAATATCGTCAGTTAATTCTCCTATGCAGTGTATGATGAAAGAAATCTGTGCTCAATGTGTTCAGCAACATATAAATAAGGAAACAGGAGAAAGAAGTTTTGTTTATAGCTGCAGTAATCAAGACCAGGATATGGAGTTTATTGACTTTGACTTTTTAAGTGAGCGCTTGAAGCAAAATAGTTTACAAGAAAAACTTACTGCAAAATGGATAGATCATGTTCAAAGATATTAAACAGCACAAAAAGGAAATAAGAGAGCAATATAGAGCTATAAGAAAAGATATTGATGAAAGTTATTCCAGTTATGCAGCAAATTCCCTTATTAATCTCTTTAATCAGAACTTAAGCTACGTTAAAGGCAAAACAATAGCAGCTTACATTCCAATGGACGGGGAAATAAATGTTGTACCTTTGATGCATAGTTTACTCGATTTAGATTATAAAGTAGCAATTCCTAATAAAAATAAGTTACTAAAATTTGAGGAATGGAACAAAACAAATGAAGATGTAATTCCCGACACAATCATTACTCCTGTTATTGCTTTTGATGATCATTTTAATAGATTGGGTTTTGGCGGTGGTTGGTATGATACAATGATAGAAAAACTGCGGCCACTTGGAAAAATATTTATAGGTGTAGCCTATGAGAAACAATATTGTAAAGATTTACCTGTAGAAAAACATGATCAAAAATTGGATATTATAATCACTGAGATGTGTGTTAGATGTGGAAGTGGATTGCTCAAAAAAGTGGATAAAAAGGAGTAGCGTAACCCCACTTTCTGATAGTAATTTTTGCGTAAAAAAATGCATCAACTTGGTCCTGTGATTCCTCCTTCACTAACTCGTGCAGCACTTGAAATACCTAAGTGAGAAGATGGCTTCATTGCTGCAACTTTCTCATCAACAATTTTTTCTACCTCCTCTATTTTACCCTCACCAATGGCCATAATTTTAGATTGAAATTTCTCCATAAGTTCCTCAAGTGCTTCCTTATCACTTTCATAAGTACTAGTACCTTTTTCTCTAAGCTTTTTCATGTCATCTTCTGAAAAATTTTGAATAGTTCCATTCTTTACTAACTCTTGTATAGCAGATCGCTGCCCTTCATTTTGAAGCATGCCTATGACCTTTGCTTTACTCTGGGCGTTTTTTATTTTTTCACCTTCTTCGGACATATTATAGCCTATAATCTCTTGAGCCAAACTGTTGTATAATTTACTAAAGTTATCTTTTTTTGGCCCAACCTCAGGCAATTTATCCCCTAAATTTTTAGATAAACTTTTCACTGCTTTTCCTGCATCAATCGCACCTTCTTTTATTTTTTCCCCTGCCTTTCCTATACCTATTCCTACATAACGTGCTCCAATAGCTACAAGCGCTATTAATGTAGCAAGCACAATAAGCGGAGAAAATGCTACTCCTAATACCATTCCAGCAGAAGCTATTCCTATTTTTTCATTTGCAGAGGCTGATTTAAAATAATTGACTAGATTGTCCAGTGGACCTTTATTATTATTTATAACATTACTTATTGCTTGCTGATTAACAGATTTTAACGCCTCTTCTATTATTTTTGAGTTAACATTTTCAGAAGTTAAATCTTTAAGTGCTTCTTCAATGAGTTTTATAAATAATTCTTTATTTACCTCCTTTTGCAAGCCTTGGTCATTAATTGCTAAACCTAAATCTTTGAGGTTCATCCCTTTAACTTGTTCTGATAGGGTTGTAAATAACTCTTTTTTCCCCTCTTGTGAGGATTGTGCAATACTTTCTATTATATCTGAAATAGCTTTTCTTAGTTCTGGATAGTCAGTGTCAAAAAACATACTATTGCTAGATTCCATATTCAGCTTTGTTGATTATAAATATGCCTAATTATACATACTAATCATTAATTATATTATAATTGATATAACATACCCCTTTCCAAATATAGAATTTGTATTAAAATATCTAGATTATATGAAATCAAGGTACTTTATGGGTGAAAAAAAATTAAAAGCTGCTGTGGTCTTATCAGGGTGTGGTCACCTTGACGGTGCAGAGGTAAGAGAAGCGGTTTTAAGTTTGCTTGTGCTTGATCAGCAGGAAGTGGATGTTAAATGCTTTGCACCTGATATCAATATCACACAAGTTATGAATCATAGAACAAAAGAGGCAACAAAAGAAAAAAGGAATGTACTTGTAGAAGCAGCAAGAATCGCAAGAGGCGAAATATATGACTTAAAAGAAGCCAAAGCTGAAAATTTTGACATGCTAGTTGTACCTGGTGGATACGGGGTTGCGAAAAATTTATCTGACTTAGCTGAAAGTAAAGACATGGTGACAGTAATGCCTGAATTTGAAAGATTAGTTTCAGAATTTTTTGTTACAAAAAAGCCAATAGGAGCGATATGCATATCTCCAGCCATCATTGTTTCAATTTTAAGTAGCAAGATAGGTAAAGAAGAAAGTAAGGTTAAGGTAACTATAGGAGATGACAGAGAACAGTTGATAGAAAGGCTTGGCGGCGAGCACATAAAATGCGATACAGAGTTATCAATAGAAGACGAAGAACATAATGTATTTTCCTGTTCTGCTTATATGCGTAGCGACGAAAGTACATACTCTGTATATCAAGGGATAAAGCATATGATTGACAGCATGGTAAAAAAGATTAACAAAAAAACTAAACAGCCATTCCTATAAGGTGTACTAAATAAGACTTCTCTATTAATCACACAATTAACTGTTGAATTTTACATTTCTAGCTGTATTATGGCTACGTAGCTAAAGTAACTTAGGTTTATCGACGCTTTACTACTTGTTAGCGGTGTGGTGTAGTGGCCATATATGTTTAGTTCTTTTTTTTAAGGTATTTTGTATGTCAGATCTTTTCTATATTGAAACTACGTGTTGTGTGGACGGTCAGTGTGATGTCTATACAGGGGAAGTGAGTTTTAATGATGTCATGTTAGGCAAGTTCAGTCTAAATTCGTGCAGCGGGAAAGAAGCTATGATAAATCTAGACATTATTACATTCGATATTAATATCGCTATTGATGGTCAAAATGGAAAGACAATAAAAAAAGACCTTAAAGGTCTTGAATTTGTAACTAAAGATGATGGTTCTTGGTATATTAATAAGGATTTTGGTAATGATAAATTTGAAATTATAGTAAAGCAATCATAATTTTACATCTCAGGTGTAACATTTAGTATAGGTGCTACTCTATTTATAATGTTTCTTACTATAGGCGCAGCAATTACTCCCCCGGTATGGTGCATCCCTTGAGGCTCATCAATAGCAATTAGCACTATGTACCTTGGGTCAAGCATAGTTAGCACTCCTATAAATGATGCTATGTTTGCATCTTTGCTATATTTACCATCTACAACTTTTTCCGCCGATCCAGTTTTTCCTCCTATTGAATATGCCTTTATTTTTGCTTTTCTGCCAGTGCCATCTGTTACTGCTGCACGTAATAATTTTCTCATTTCCCTGGAAGTTCTTCTTGAGATAATTTGCTCTCCTATACTTCTTTTATTCAACATCAAGGTTGCGTTATGAAATATCCCATTGTTGATTAATGCTGCTGCAGTTTGTGCAAGATGTATAGGAGTTACAGCTATGCCATAACCATAAGATGCTGTTATTAAAGTGTTTTCACTCCATTTATCCGGGATTATCGGTGTGGATTTTTCTGGTATTTCTATTTTCAAAGGAGAAAATAGCTTCATAGCTTTAAAGTATTCTACCTGTTTTTCAATACCTAGTTTGACTGCAATTTTTGCTGCACCAATGTTGGATGATTTTACAAATATATCTTGCACAGTAATTTTTGGAATTTTAGATTTATGAAAATCCTGAATTTTATACTTTCCAATGGTGATTGGTGTTGATACGTCATATAAATCGCTAGTTTTTGTAGCGTTCGCATCAAGCGCTGCGGCTATTGTAAAGTATTTTAATACCGACCCCATCTCATATACCCCAAGACTGGCGCGATTAAACTTTTGTACGTCTTCTGCCTTATTCTGTAAGTTGGGATTAAAATCAGGTAGGCTGACCATCGAGATAACTTCACTATTTCTCACATTTAAAACAATTCCTACTCCGCCAAGTGCCTGATATCTGCTTACAGCTTTAGTTAGCTCTTCATGCACTATGCTTTGCACTCGTGTATCTAAGGATAGTTGAACATATTGATCAGCAGAGCGTGACCATCCCTGTCGGATGACAGAAGATTGTGCAGAAGCTTGGTCTGGTGTCATTCCAGTGCACTGACACTGGAATCCAGTTTTATGCGCAATTTCATCACAAACATTGTTTTTGACATATGTTTCTGGAATCCGTTGTTCATCACGTAATTTGTCAGTATTTTTATATCTGGATCCCAGTGTCACGCACTGGATCTGTTGTGTGGGGAATTGCTGTGCAGGAATTGCTTTCAAGTTGCAACATTCATACAACTGTATATCAGGTACTTGGATAACAGAATGTTGTTTGTTTTTACTTATATACGCCTCAACTCCTGCAATACCATTGCCATCTATGTCAGTGTAACCAAGCACGTGTGAAAATAAATTACTGTGAGGATATATACGCTTTATGTCGTCATAAAAATTTACTCCTGGTACACCAGCGTTTTTGATCGCTAGTAATTCTTTTGGAGTCAAGTGCCGCTTTATCCAAGCAAATTTCTTTTCTGAAGTAAGTACTCTATATAAGTTCTTGTATTCGAGGTCATGCAAAGTAGAACACAGTTGTGCTGCTATACTGTCCGGATTCTTTACTTTGGTTGCATCTATATATAGTGATGTTGTGGGCACATTTGTTGCTATTACCACTCCATTTCTATCTAAAATATCAGGTTGTTTATGTACTATATTATCTTTTCTAAAATTTTCTGAAGTAGTAGGTTGATCAAATGTTAAAGAGAATATGCGAAAAATAATTATTATATAAAATATAAATAATGGTACTATGAAACACAGTGAGCGGAGCTTATTTTTAAGTAATGCTTGCATATTTACTTGATTTGACAAAAATGGAAATCATCTTAGCTGAACCACGAGGTTTTTGTGCCGGGGTAAAAAGAGCTGTGGACATATTAGCTATTACTTTAGAAAAATATAAAAACGAGCGCCAAGTTTATGTGCTACACGAAATTGTTCACAATAAATATATAGTAGAGGACTTTAAGAAACAAGGAGTGGTTTTTGTAAGCAGTATCGAGGAAATTGAAGATAATGAAGGAATACTGATCTTCAGCGCGCACGGAGTATCAAAAAATATAGAAGATGAGGCAAAAAGAAAGGGTATTCAAGTGATTGATGCAACATGTCCTTTAGTTAGCAAAGTGCATAAAGAAGCAAAAAGGTATGAAAACAGTGGTAAAGAATTAATTCTCATTGGGCATGAAAACCATCCAGAAGTTAAGGGAATTAGGGGAAGAGTAAACAATCCTATCACTTTAGTGCAAACTTTGCAGGATGTATATGATTTAAAGGTTAAAGATCCAGATAATTTGTCTTATGTTACACAAACCACGTTAAGCATCGACGATACCCATGAAATTATTGTTGCCCTGAAGCTCAGGTTTCCAAGCATAACAGGTCCAGATTTAAAGGACATATGCTATGCAACGCAAAACAGACAAAATGCTGTTAAAAAGCTAGCTGAAATTGTAGACATGGTATTAGTTGTAGGAAGTAAAAATAGCTCAAATTCAAACCGCTTATTAGATCTGTGCACTGCTAGAGAAAAAAGAGCCTACTTGATTGATAATTACAGATGTGTAAATAAAAGCTGGTTCCAGGGCGTAGAAAAGATAGGAATCACTGCAGGTGCTTCCGCTCCTGACATATTAGTTGATGAATTAATGGACTACCTAAAAGTAAACCTGAGTGTAAAAATTTCAGTTATGCCAGGTGGTATTATTGAAAATGTTCAGTTTAAAATACCGAATCTGGTTTAAAACACAACTTATCTACTAAGCTTCTCTTGAAATCACACAGACCAGCATCTATAGCTAAGACGTCATGCCGCGATTCATTAGACTTCTTGCATAACCATATAACAAACTTTTATTGGGAATAGAAACAAAAAAACTTCCTTGACAAACTCCGCCAGCCCACTTATCATGATAGTGAAGCTATTGTATTTGCTTTCGCCAATCTGCAGATTAAAAGGTAAGGATTACTTAATGTATCGGCGTCTTATGTTCAATTTTTTGCAGTATATAGATACTGTATGTCTTTACAAAACTTCATCTACATCTAGATTTTTATCTAAATAAGCTGAACGCGCTTATAAAGCGTTACAAGACATCAAAAAATGCTAATACTCGACAGAGATAGTAAAAGACTAGCTAACTCGGGGATTCTTTGTCTTTTTTTCTGCTTAGTAAACTTCTTAAACATTTGCAGCGTAAGTTAGTTGCAATTAAAAGCAGCTGAATTTCGCTTGTCAAGCGTTTAAAACATAAAAAACGCCAATATTTTAAAGCGGATAATAACCCCAGGGCTTCTTTTGCCTTTTTTTTCGTTTGGTAAATTTCTTAATGTTTATGGCTAAACGACAATCGTCATCCCGCTGCTTGTTAGCGGGATCTAGAGATACCGCGAATGAATCGCGGTATGACGGTTCGCGGCGGTATGACGTAGGACTGCTGTCATCCCAGTGCCCAAACACTGGGATCCAGTTTTCTTTACAAATTCACCAAAAGTGTTTCATTCTATAACATAAAACCCATACTCACCAAATCTAATGCATTACTTGCAATTAAGTTTCCTGGATCCCAGTGTCTGGGCACTGGGATAACAAAGGAGGACGTTATTCCAGTGCCAAGCACTGACCATTTCTGGTCTCTTAAATTGCAACTAATCTAAGTATTAAAAAATTTACCAAGCGAAAAAAAAGGCAAAAAAAGCCCGATGGTTGGCTAGTTACTTACATTATACTTTCAAGTATGGCGTTTTTTTATTCTAAACGCTTAATAACCGTGACTCAGCCGCTTTTAAGCCGCAACTAATCTAAATTATAAACGTTAAGAAATTTACTAAGCAGAAAAAAAGGCAAAGAAACCCTAGGGTAGCTAATTATTCACTATCCATTTTTTAAGTTGGCGTTTTTTGATGTTTTAAATAGCGTATTTCAGCTTGTGTAGCTAGAAATTTGATAAAGACATGAGGTGCACATAGTGCAAAAAATTAAGCATGATTTACGCCAAATACATTAAGTTTTTTTGTCATTAATCCACTGCAGAGATTGCGAAGATAAATAAATAGCTTCAGTTTCATGATAAGGGGGCTGGCGAAGGGTGTCAAGGAAGTTTTTCGTTTCATCCAATGCGCTGCCAAAAGTTTGTTATGCAAGAGATCCCATAAATTGGGTGTCATAATAACTACACCCACATTAATTTTGGTGTACGTGACCTTGAAAGATCGTGATTCAATACTTAAATTATTAGGGTAGTAGGCAAATAATGGAGCTCAAAATGCATAATGTACAAGAAACTGAAAATTTAAAATTTGACGCTGAGGTAGGGAAAGTACTGAATATAGTGATTCATTCACTTTACACCAATAAAGACATTTTTCTGCGTGAATTAATATCAAATGCATCAGATGCATGTGATAAGTTGCGCTATGAATCTCAACTAAACCCTAATTTGCTAGATTTGAGTGACGAATTAAAAATCACTATCAGCTCCAATAAAGATAAGAACGAGCTATATATCACTGATAATGGCATTGGAATGAATAGACAGGATTTAATAGACAATCTTGGTACAATTGCAAGCTCTGGTACGCAAAAGTTCTTGGATGCGATTAAGAATAGCAAGGATTCAAGCCAAACTGTGGAGCTGATTGGGAAGTTTGGTGTTGGTTTTTACTCAAGCTTTATGGTTGCATCAGAAGTAATAGTAGAATCGAGAAAAGCTGGAGAAGAGGAGTCTTGGATCTGGCAATCCAAAGGAGATGGGGAATATTCAATCAGCAAGTCAGATAATCAAGTCCCTCGCGGAACCAAAATTACGCTCATTATGCATCCTGAAGAAAACGAGTTTTTAGATAAATTTCGTGTTGAAAATATTGTCACTACTTACTCTGATCACATAAATTTTCCTGTTGAATTTATAGACGAAGAAGGAAAAAGTGAAAAGTTAAACAGTAAGGCTGCAATTTGGACTAAGCCAAAAAATGACGTTACTCAAGAGGAGCACAACGATTTTTTCCGCAGTGTTGCCCACGTTGGCGGGGAGCCCTGGATGATATTGCATAATAAAAATGAAGGTGCAATAGAATATACAAATTTGCTTTATGTTCCTTCTATAAAACCTTTTGATTTATTCCATCCAGATAGACGTTGCTCTGTTAAGTTATATGTAAATAAAGTATTTATCACTGAAGATAATGTACAGATCATACCGCAGTATTTACGTTTCTTGAAAGGTATTGTTGATTCACCGGACTTACCTCTTAATATCAGCAGAGAAACGTTGCAGAATAATCGTGTTGTTGAGCAAATCAGGAAATCCCTCACTAAACGCGCGATATCAGAGCTCGGTAAAAAGGCAAAAGAGAATTTAGAGGAGTACACAAAATTCTGGACCAATTTTGGTGCAGTTTTAAAGGAAGGTCTTTGCGAAGCTATGCCAACTGATGAGAGAGAAGCGCTGCTCTCAATTTGCAGATTTAATAGCACCGGTGATGAGAAGTTGATCAGCATTGATGATTATATAAGCAGAATGAAGCCTGAGCAGGAACATATCTATTATCTCACCGGAAATAGCCTCGATTCAGTGAAAAACAGTCCGCAACTTGAGGGATTCGTCAGTAAAGGACTAGAAGTGCTCCTATTTGTTGATCCAGTTGATGACTTTTGGACTAGTGTAATTCATGAATACAAAGATCAGAAAATCAAGTCTGTAACCCGTGCAGATGTTGATTTGGAAAAATTCTCTTCAGAAGAAGATAAGACAGATGAAGAAAATAAATCAAATGGAGAAAAAACTGAGGAAACTATACTGCAATATTTTACCACAGTGCTTGGAGATTCAGTAAAAAGCGTAAAAATTTCCAAAAAATTGACTGATAGTCCCGTATGCCTAGCGGTTGATGAAGGTGCTATGGATCTTCGCATGGAGCGTTTTTTGCGTGAACAAAAGCAGCTAAATTACCGCACGCCAAAGGTGCTTGAAATTAACACTAAGCATCCTGTAATAAAGAGTATAATGAAATCTTATGCTGAAAGTGGTGAAAACCCAACATTGGAGGACATGGTTCACTTATTGTTTTACCAAGCTTGCATCGTGGAAGGCGAAGAGATGGATGACGCGAGCAGCTTTGCTAAGAGACTGAATAATTTGCTTGGCAAGATTTCTGTTTAATGCTATACTTAGCTTAGCTGCTAGTTAGGAGGTAAAACATGTTTGGTTCCAATTTTAGAGACTTTGTATCACAAGATACAACTTCACAGGGCCAATCAAATTCTGAAAGATTAATCAAAAGTTGGCATGGTTTTGAAAAACCAGATTCTGAAGATTCAGGTATTGAAGAAGAGTTTGAAGTTTTAGATAGCGAAAGTCAAGAGATACCAGCTACTCCATGTAGTACATCCCCTGAAGATCTAAGTTTAGAGAATGCAATACTTGCAAACTTTCCTGATGGTTGTGATAGGTCGTTTACTGTAGAGTTAAAAGATGAAGATTCATATGGTATCATTCCTAAAAACTTAACTTTTGCTGAGATTATAAATATCTTAAATCAAGCTATACAAGAAGATAATTGTGAAGAATTAGACAAGGTTGTACAAAATATTGAAGATTATGAAGGCAGGTCTATTACGCTGGATAATGAAAATCTCAAAGATTTCTGTTCAAATCAACTTAATTTGGAGTTACAAAACAGAAGCAACCATCAACATATATATTCAAATGTACTATCACAATATAAATTTGATCAAGAGGGTTTCAAGTATGATTATTCAGTAAAAGAATTGGTACTATTGGCAATTGCAGCTAATGACAAGCTAGTAGAGCAATATCAGGATTTTCTTTTTGCTGAAGAAAACTTAAGTCTTTTACCTCTCCTTGTTGGTAATCAAAAATATATTGAAGCTTTTATAGAAAAATTCCATGGTAACGATGGAGTTTACGGAAGATTAAAAGGTCAAGCTATACAACTTGTCGAACCTAATAAGATTGACTTCTTCTCAGCTACAGCATTAAGAAAAGAGCAAGAATTATTAAATGCAGTTTTTGTCGAATACGTTTTAAGAGATTTTGGACAGGTGTTAAAAACAAGTAAACCTGATCCTTTGTATGGTGTGCTTGAAACAGCGTCTCTGATCAAAAATGAAGAATTCATCACGATAGTGCTGGATGCATTTGAAAGATATATTAATGAGCTAACTAAAAAAGCCTCAACAGAAGAGTTATTAAAAAAGAGCTTTGCTACCTTGTTAGAAACTGCGATAAGTCAAGAACACATATCTGTCATTGAATACTTGTGCAAACGATACACTAATAGTGCAGATCATGCCATTTACGATGTATATAAACAAGCATTTACAGATGATAAAGTTATTACAATACTAAGGCAACAAATCCTGAAAAACATAGGAGCTCGTGGCAGAAAAGAAATTTATGATTTAATTCTGAAAACTGCATTGGATGCTGGTAATATTGCATTTATCGAGCACTTGTGTGAAAAATGTGCTAAATGCAGCAATGATGTTATCGGCTATCTCAATCAAAAATTTAAAAATAACGAATTTGATAACATACACGAATCAATCCTCATTGCATTGTCTAATGTTGAATACACAAACACAGACGTTATAGTCGAGGTGCTTTTTTACACTAAAGAAATCCATCAAAACGTATCACATAATGAGCAAGTGATTAGGCCGGTCATACAGAATATACTGAAAAATGCAACACACTACTCAATAGGCCAAGAAGATTACTCCTTAGTCAAGGAAGTATGTTACTTATGCACAGAAATTGATGCAATTAACATAATTTTTCGAGAGGAGTGTAAGATTTTTAAATCTAGCATAGAAAAGCGCATAGAAGATCTGGAAAAGGAAAACAAATTATTGCAATCTGAAGCTTTACGTGAATATAACAGCCGTCTTCCAGGTATTGTAAATGGATTAGTTCAGACTGCTTGCATAGTGTATGATGAATACACTAAAGATCCAAAAGACAATAAACGTCAAAAGAATATTGATCTAATATTCAGTTTAATGCAAATTAGAAATATTCTGCAATTTTCTATTGATGTGCAAAAATATTCCTGTCATGAACGTCAAGATTTGTGGGATGAAATGTGCCAAACTCCTGGAACTTTTATAATACGAAAAAGAAGTAATAACGTTGCAGATGAATTAGAAATTCCAGTTATAACAAGTGACATTCTATCAGAAAATCCAGGACTTGAAAGTACTGGCAGTCAACAACCACAAGAAAATGTGGACAGACGAGAAAATATTATGAACAATGAAGAGGCTTCAATAGAAGAAGCTATAGATAATGATTATAGGGGGGGTAAAATGTCTAGAGATAAAAAAAGTACAAAGCAGAAAATGTCTAGAAATAAAAACAGCACAGAGCAGAAATTGTTGAATGCTATCTACATTCCTAAGACGATGGAGAGTTACTTAAAAAGGAATAATATAAAAGATGAACCTATTTTGAAGAGTATCATAGACAAAGTAAATGCTGAAATTCAAAAGAAGAAGGAGGAGGAGAAGAACATTATCAATCCAGGTCCTACTAAGAAGCAAAGATGCATTGATCAGAGAAACACACTCTTAAAAACTAGAGATTTTCTTGAAAAAAAGATCAAAAGCATTGGAACTGATGCTAAGGCTGCTGTATCATCAGTAACTGATGTTAGCGCTACTACAAGTAGTCACGAAGCTCCTGTTAATATTGATGATGAGAAAAAACAAGCTCATGCTCAACCTGCTGAACATGTACCAGAAGAAAGTGCAAAACTTAAGGCACAGCCTTCTAATACTCAAGAGCAACAAAAAGTTTCTGAGACTCCAGTTCCAGAACAAACGGATGATATTGAAAGTTTAAGTACACAGGACGCTCTTGTTCTTCAAAGTAAAAGTGCTACCGTGTTATCAATTGATGGTGAGGATAAACAAACTCCTGTTCAACCGGTAGAGTCTGAAAGTAAAGGTGATCAACAAGGTTCACCACCACTTTCACCACAGAGTTCTGCGAGTGGTGATGTTGAAGGTACAGAAGCCTCTGCTAATGCAGCAGTAACTACGCCTGAAGAAGCACGTAGTCTTGTGAGTGATGGTGAGCATGATAAAATCGTGTCTAAAGAGCACCAAGATGATGCACTAGAAAAAGATTTAATAGATTTTTCAAGTGATGATGGCAATAGTCCTCTAGGAGATCCAGTACCTACATCAACTAACGAAATCCCTGGACAAGAAGATGGTACTCAAACTACCACCAGGCAGCAAGAACCGAATCCAATTCCAACACCTACACCGGTGCCAACGCCGAACCTAACACCAACACCGAATCCAATTCCAACACCTACGCCGGCGCCAACGCCAGGACTGACACCGGATCTAACACAAGATCCAATTCTAACACCTACGCTGGTGCCAACACCGAATCTAACACCAACACCGAATCCAGTGCCAACACCAGAACCAGTGCCTTCAGTAGCTAACAACAAATCTGAGCAGGTGAATGATACTCAAACCAATGGCGGGTTGCCTAATAATTCAGGCAAAAATAATGCTATTCCACAAAATACAAAAAGTAGTAAGCTGCCTGTTATAGCTGCTTCTGCACTTGCAATAGCTGGTATTATTTCAGGGGTGGCTGTTGCAGTTTACTTGGAAATGTTAGCGGTAGGAATAGTAGTTGGAGCTTGTTGTCTGGTTGCTGCTGCAGTTATATACTGCTGTACACCTAAAAGCCAAGTTGAAAACAACAAGGTTGACAAACCTTTCAACACGAAGGAAGCATCTACTACCGTATCTGTATAATAAATATTGTAGTTTACCATTTAATAATTTATTATAATTATGTTAATTATCGGTAAATAAGGACTTGGTAAACTACGAAGAAATATTCTTGAATAAAATAAAAGATATAAAAGATGAGGGGCGCTACCGTGAATTTACGCACTTTGCGTCATTGCCAGGTAGGCTCCCCCACATTATGGACTATGAAAGAAATAGGGAAGTAATCGTCTGGTGCAGTAATAACTATTTGGGAATGTCACAAAATGAGAGTGTAATTGCCGCTATCCAAAATTCATCTGTTGGTGCTGGAGGAACAAGAAATATATCTGGTACAACAAAAGAGGTTGTCGAACTTGAAAAATCCTTAGCTTGTTTGCATAAAAAAGAGGCTGCTTTAACTTTTGCTTGTGGCTACCTCGCTAACCAGACAACACTTAGCACTTTATCGTCTGTTATTCCGGGCGTAGTAATTTTTTCAGACGAGAAGAACCATTCTTCGATGATAGAAGGCATAAAATCAGGAAAAAGGCCAAAACATATATTTAAACACAATGATGTTAATCATCTAGAGCAGCTACTTAAGTCTATAGACAAAAAGACACCAAAAATCATAGTACTTGAATCCGTATATTCAATGGATGGTGATGTAGCTCCGCTTAAAGAAATATGCGACCTGGCAGATCAACATAATGCAATTACCTATTTGGATGAGGTGCACGCAGTTGGTATGTATGGTTCACATGGTGGTGGAATTGCAGAAAGAGAAGGCCTGATGGATAGAATAACCGTTATTCAAGGTACACTATCGAAGGCTTTTGGAGTGATGGGTGGGTATATCGCGTCTTCAAAGAGCTTGGTAGATGTAATAAGAAGTTCCGCTCCAGGATTTATTTTTACCACTGCTATGTCGCCTGTTTTAGCAGCGGCAGCAAAGGCAAGCGTTGAACACCTAAAATCAAGCAACATTGAAAGGGAAAAGCAAAAGCAAGTCGTTGAAAAAGTAAAAAACTCACTGAGAAATGCAGGAATTAACTTCATTTTAACAGAAACTCATATAATTCCAATAATAATTGGCGACCCAGAGTTATCCAAAAAAGCATCAAAATTATTATTTGATGAGTATGGAATATACGTTCAACATATAAATTACCCGACAGTTCCAAGAGGAACTGAGCGTTTCCGTATTACCCCTACACCTTATCATACCGATGAAATGATAGAACATTTGACAGAATCTCTTGTAAAAGTTCTCGAAAAGTTGTCTATCTCTGTAGCTTGTTTATCCTAATTTAATATCGCCAGCAATAATCAATCCGTTGTCTTCCGTTAGCCTTCCACCGCTTTCTTGTAGAAAAAGTCTACCGAGCAAGGTTTTATATTTGTTAACTCTAGAGTAAACTATTCCTCTGTGCCTTCCTGCCGCAAGGTATGCAAAGCCTAAAATTGTTGAACCGATGGAGCGTACACTACTATTGCCAGGCAGCAATTTATTTAACAAATTACCACTTACATCTATTAGACCCCCTTCACGGCTTTTCACCCGCATTTTTATATGACGAGATCTAAAGTCCTCAAGAAAAGCACCTTTCTTTTCTTCTGCCCAAAAAGTTTCTCTAAGAGCCGGAGCATCAATTACAGCCGCCACAACTTTATTTTTATGAATGAGACAGACTGATACTGCAAAATAAACCATACAACTGGAAAAGTTCTCCCTGCCCTCTATAGGCATAATAAACCAGGTATAAGTGTCATCTTTTACTTCTTGATCAGTATCATCTTCGGAAATAAACCCATAGTCTCGTTTGTAGTCGTGCAAGCAATCGTATATGGTTTGCTTGGATTTTGAATAAGTTTTATTGATAAAGTCTGCTGATTTAACATTAGAGATTTGTAATTCATTAAAATCGCGCATAAGCTGCCTGGAAGCACTACGCACAGAATCAAGCATCACATTAATTCGTGGTGATGAGATGGACATTCTTCTTTTTACTCTTTCACTCTTTCATAATAGCTGTCATCTGGAGTATATACTACAATTTTATCCTCTTCTTTTATAAACTGAGGCACGTTAACGCGCATTCCGTTTTCCAAAATTGCAGGCTTATAAGAAGCAGTAGCAGTTTGTCCTTTAATAACAGACTCTGTTTCTTTCACAGCAAGTGTAACATAATCAGGCACATGCGCAGAAATTATTTTGTCTTGATAAGCTACAACTTTAATTTTCATGTTATCCTGTAAATAAATTTTTTTTTCTCCCAATAAGTCCAAATTTATAGTGATTTGCTCGTAATTACTTGGATGCATAAGATTTACAATGTTTCCTTCAGTGAAAAGGTAAACATATTCCTCTTCATCTAAAATTGCCCTTCTGATTGTTGCATCAGAACGAAATCTTTCATAGTGTTTTGCTCCGGTTTTGATGTTTTTCATTTCGGCTTGTATGTATGCACCACCTTTACCAGGTTGAGTATGCATAATACCTACAACCAAAAATAATCCGCCGTTATGTTCCAACACCTGACCTGGTCTGATATCGTTAGCTCTTTCTGCCATAATTACATTTTCAATTTGATCTTATAATTATAAATAGCTTTATATAAATATCAAAGTCTTTATTAGTCAATAAATTCTGGTATATTTAATACTATATACCTCCCCTTTATATTTATATGTGGAAATATCTCTTTAGTGAAAGACAGCATAATACGTTTTTTTGTGCTGATAACTAAAATTTCTAATATATCCCCTGAGCCAAAATTATACACAGATTTTACATTGCCATATAATTCATTACTTTCCAGCCTTACTTCCATATCTACAAGGTCACTTTGATAAAATTCATCCTCATCATTTAGCTCTGGTAACTTGCTTCTTTCTATATATAGCTTCTTATTCCTCAAAAGCTCTGCTTCATTACGGGAATTTACTCCACTTATTGTAGCTATTACTAAATTATCACCTATGATGGATACTGAGTCTATTTTATAATTCTCATCACCACTTATTAGCTCACCATATAAGGAGATATTTTTGGGCTTTTCGGTGAAAGTTTTTAATTTAACAGCTCCTTTAATTCCGTGAGGAGAGGTAATAATTCCTAAGCATACCAGATTGTCGTTCATATTAATATCAAGCATCTAATCAGAAGATTTCTCAGATAAATATTGAGCCAGAATCTCAATTCCTTCATCAATCTCTTTTTCAGTGATAATTAGTGGAGGTAAAATTCTCACAACGTTATCTGATGTTACTCCAACAGTGAGTAAACCACGATGACTTAACTCTTCTGCAAATTTTTGATTGTCTGCTTTCACTTTTATTCCAAGCATTAACCCTTTCCCTCTCACTTCTTCTATTATTGGAAATTTACTTGCTAAGTCTTCTAATTTATTTTTTAAATACTTACCTCTAATTTCAACATTTTTCAAAAAGCCAGGACTGAGCAATTCTTCGAACACAGCATTACCTACTGAGGTTGCAAGCGGATTGCCACCAAAAGTGGAACCGTGCATACCAACTGCCATGTATTTAGCAGCATTTTCAGTCGCAAGACAAGCCCCTAGCGGAAACCCGCCGCCTATTCCCTTTGCAAGAGCACATATATCAGGTTCCACTCCTATATGTTCGTATGCAAATAATTTTCCTGTCCTACCAGCACCGCATTGCACGCAATCAAAAAATAACAATATGTCATTTTCATCACACAGCTTTCTTAGTTCTTTCATAAAGACTTCATTCATTACTTTGATACCACCTTGCCCTTGTATTGGTTCTATTAATATAACGCCTATATCACTTGAAATTGCTTTCTTTACACTCTCAATATTGGGCTCGATATTATCACACCAATCAATACAGGGACTCAGTAATTCAGAAAATTTCTGTTTATCGTTTGCAGCACAAGTTAGGAAGGTTCTTCCATGAAATGCACCATGGAATGTTAAAATTCTGTGACGGTTTTTATTGCCTTTTCCGTTTTGATAGACCCTAGCAATCTTAAGCCCACATTCTACTGCCTCTGATCCAGAATTTGAGAAAAATACAGTGTCAGCGAAACTATTGTTTATTAATTTTTCTGCAAAATTATTGGCAGCAGGTATATTATAGGTATTTGATATATGCCATAATTTTTCTCCTTGCAATTTAAGAGCACTAATTAATCGCGAATTAGTGTGACCTAAGCTACTAACGGCTATTCCGGAGTGAAAATCTACGTAGCGCTTACCGTCAATATCATACAAGTAAATATCTTTACCATAAGAAAAATTTATGTTAATAGGAGAATAAACTGGCAAAATAGGAGAAATTGTCATAAAATATTATATGCTAAATTTTATTATTAATAACATAAAAGCCGTTGTTTCGCAATGAGTAAGGATATGTATAAGATAGGTAAATTAATGTTTTCTGCACTGGGAAAAAACAAATACACAAAAGTTATCGCATTATTCTCATCAATTTTTATGATTTTATTCAGTGTGATATATTGTAATTATTTACTAAGGAGTAATTTCCTTTCTTCTTACCGTGATTCAAGTGTAAACTTAAAAAGTGTATTAGAAAATGGTATAATAAAAAAATACCATTATTTACTAATAGAAAAGCATCACATTAAATACAAAAATTTTGACTACATAAACCAACTAGTAAAACTGCGTGCTGAATTATTACAATCAGTGAGCAAAGTAAAGGATTTCAGCTTAATACTGTATGATCAAAACGGCAGAATAATATTCAGTAATTTTAACACTCAAGATTATGATTATGAACAGTTACTTACAAACGATGAAATTGATAAATTATTAAGTAACCAAGAAATACTTTATACTACAGGAAATACATTAACTTCTATTTTCCCTATATTCCATGAAAATAGCGCTAAGCCGTCGTTTTTTTTGAAGATTCTTCGAAGCTACAATAATTCTTATGTTATAGCATATGGCCTATTTTTAATATTTTTAGGCTTATTATTAATAATTTTAATATTAATAATGTTCTATTTGCACTTTTCTAATACCAAAATGCTGGCCAAGCAACATAAAACTAACATTGAATTACAGCAGATAAAAGAGGCATTAGAGCAAGAAAATGCAAACAAGCTAAAGTTTTTTGCAAGCGTTACACATGAATTACGCACACCTCTTAATGCTATTATTGGATTTGCAGAGTTGATCAAAAATGAAACTTTAGGTTCAATGGATAACTCTCAATACAAGGAGTATGCAGACGATATATATAATGCAGGGACACACTTACTTGCCTTAATTAATGATGTGCTCGATTTTTCTAAAGCTGAATCAAGTAGTTTAACAGTAGAAAAAGTGAAGTTTAACCTGAACAAAATAATAGATTCATGCGTAAATATGCTATTACCTAAATTAAAAGAAGCAGGGATTAATTTAAAAAAAGAGATGACTAATAAACAATTATTAGTCATTGCAGATTCCAAGAGAATGAAACAAGTTATAATAAATTTATTATCAAACTCAATCAAGTTTACTCCTAAAGATGGTTTAATAAGAATGGTGATAAAAGAAAATATAGAAAAAAACTTATTAACCATTGAGTTTCATGACAATGGAATAGGAATAATGCAGCAGGATATATATAAAGTTATGTCTGTTTTTGGCCAAGCAGATTCGGGATATAGAAACGAAGGTACGGGCATCGGATTACCGCTAAGCAAGAAATTAGTAGAGTTAATGGGTGGAACTTTTGACATTAAAAGTGAAGCGAAACTTGGTACTACGATAACATTGAACTTCTTTTATGAAGAACAAACATGTGAAGATTCGATTGATTTTTAATAGGATCTATTTGATATGGCCTTACATCAGACGAAAACCACACTTTATCAAAAGCGGCAAGCCGAGAAGGCAGTTATCAATAAGCCCCCTATCAAGAATCTTATCTGTGTTAGCTATATATAAAATTTGATACTCTGACTACAATATACTACTATAGATAGAAGCGTTATTAATGGAGCAAGGTATGGAGTTAGTAGTAGGAAATAATGCACCTGATTTTAGTTTACCAACAGATTCTGGTGAAAATTTATCACTGAGTGAATTTTTTGATAAAAAAAATGTAGCTCTTTATTTTTATCCTAAAGACGATACTCCGGGTTGTACGATGGAAGCAAAAGGCTTTAGAGATAAAATAGATGATTTTTCTTCCCTTGACACAGTGATAATTGGTGTATCAAAAGATAGTGTTAAGTGCCACACTAACTTCAAAGCAAAATACTCTCTGCCGTTTTCTTTAGTTTCTGATGAGAATGCTGAAATGTTGGGAAAATATGGTGTTTGGGTAGAGAAAAGTATGTTTGGCAAAAAGTATATGGGAATAGAACGCACTACTTTTTTAATAGATAAAAAAGGTAAAATAGTGAAGATCTGGAAAAATGTAAAAGTTAGTGGACATGTTGATGAGGTTCTGGAAGAAGTAAAGAGAATATAAACTAAAGAATAGGTTAATGGCTACCCATTGCTACATAAAAAAGCTGAAATTACATAATTTTCGTAGCCACTCAAACTTTGAACTGGATTCAGATGATAGCTCAGTTGTAATAACTGGCGAAAATGGTATTGGTAAAACTAATATACTTGAAGCAATCTCGTTGCTTGCTAAAAGCAATGGAATGAAAAAAGCAAAAGCCAGTGAGATACAAAATAGATTCAGTAATGAAGATTGGGTAGTGCACTATGATTTTTTTAATGGAACGGATTTTAATTCAATTGGTATCGCAAAGAGTTTTGATAAGAAACTAATACAAATTGATGGAAAAACGCAATCAAGTTATTCATCTCTGTATAAGATATCCAATGTAATATGGCTGATTCCACAAATGGACTATGTTCTTCTTAATTCTCCAAGTGACAGATTAAAATTTTTAGACCGTATAGTTTCACTGTTTGAAGAAAATTACACTTGCTGCTACATGAAATATAGAAAAGCTAAACATGAGCGAAGTAAACTATTGAGGGAGAACATTTTGAACAAAAACTGGTTCTCTAGTCTTGAAAACATAATGGCCGTTAATGCAGTTAGTATTTTACATATGCGATCGTCTGTTTTAAAAATATTACAAGATACAATTGATAACCATTCCAGTAAGCTTTTTCCGAAGGCAAGTTTGAAATTCAGCAGCCAGCTAACTTTGGACGATACTGCAGAATATTTTCAGAATCGTCTAAAGGAAAACAGAGAAAAAGATTCATTGACTGGTAGAGTAACCCTTGGTGTGCATAACGATAATTTCCGGGTTTTTTGTCAAAAAAGAAACGTACCAATAAATCTGTGCTCCACTGGAGAACAAAAGTTATTACTGCTTTCTATTATTTTATCCAGTGTAAAAGCAAGGTGTATTCATTACAATAAGGCACCACTTCTTCTACTTGATGATATAATGTCTCATCTGGATAAACATTACAGAAAGGCGTTAATGGAGGAAGTGTTAAGTATTCAATGTCAAACTTGGATAACTGATGTAAATCAAGATAATTTCAATAGCTATCTTTATTCTTTCAAGTTTTTTGAATTATCAAATGAATAGTACCTCTTTCAAAGCTCATACAGGCAACTCCCAATTGTAAATTCCGGCAATTAAACCTCAAACCAAAACATTTCTGTTTTTTTTACTTTAAATTAAATGCAAAAGTTACTTTACAAACTTCGCCAGTCCCCTTATCATGAAACTGAAGCTATTTATTTATCTTCGCAATCTCTGCAGTGGATTAATGATAAAAAACTTAATGTATTTGGCGTAAATTATGCTGAATTTTTGCACTATGTGCACCTCATGTCTTTATAAAACTTCTAGGTTTCTACCTATATAAGCTGAAACGCGCTTACAAAGCGTTTAAGATAGCAAAAAACGTCAAATTGACAAGGGAGAATTTGAATGCTAGCCACCCTAGGGTTTCTTTGCCTTTTTTTTCGCTCAGTAAATTTCTTAATGTTTATAATTTAGATTAGTTGCGGCTTAAAAGCAGCTGAATCGCGGTTATTAAGCGTTTAGAATAAAAAAACGCCATACTTGAAAGTATAATGTAAGTAATTAGCCAACCACGGGGCTTCTTTTGCCTTTTTTTTCATTTGGTAAATTTCTTAATATTCATAGCTAAACGACAACCGTTATTCCGCTGCTTGTTAGCTGATGAGATACCGCGAATGAATCGCGGTATGACGGTATGCGGCGGCATGACGATAAGCCTTGTCATTCCAGCGCGTGACGCTGGAATCTAAACTTTAACTGATATGATTACAGAAAGAGAATTTATTAGGTATTCATAGACACTGAAAGTGGTCAGCTTGACCACTTTCAAGTAAAGAAAACTACGTTTGTGCCTCCAATAATTTCTATTACTTATCCGCTACTGCACCGTCTTTACAAATCACACCTCCTGGTGTTATTTTTGAAACGACTACAGGAGCGCCAAAAAACACAGCAGTGAATGCACCGAGTGCAAAAAGCGCTGGCCACGGCATTCTACCGAATATTGCAAGCAACGCTGCACCAATTATCACTATTGTGATCATTGGTCCACCTATGCCATGAGTATAGCCTATTATCTTGCATATCACTGATGATGTTGTATCACTTGTATCAACAAAAGCATCTGCAGCATTTGCATCAAACGCAAAGGAGAAAATTAAAACCGCAAGTAGAAGAAAATTTTTCATTATACCCTCCAATCATTTCTGTCCTAAGTTAGATTATTCTGCAATTTGAGTAAATGGTAAGGGTTCTAGTAAATTTGTCATCCTATCAGTTTATAAAAATTCCCGGATCTCAGTGTTATTCACTTGGACAACATTTATACAATTGTGGAATAATGGTGCTCCTTTAAGAAGCACCGTTTAGCTAATGCTTTTCTAAATCTGCAGCGCCTATTTTTTACACGCTCCTGTACTTGTATCCCAGTTGGTACCATCAGGGCAAGCAGTTGCACCATTTTTACAAATCACACCGCCTGGTACTATTTTTGAAACAACTACAGGTGCACCAAAAAACACAGCAGTAAATGCACCGAGTGCAAAAAGCGCTGGCCACGGCATTCTGCCAAATATTGCAAGCAATGCTGCACCAATTATTACTATTGTGATCATCGGTCCACCTATGCCGTGAGTATAGCCTACTATTTTGCATATTGTGTTTGACGTTGCGTCATCAGTAACACTGCTAGCAAAAACATTATCAAATGCAAAGGAGATAACTAAAGCCACAAGTAAAAGAAAATTTTTCATTATGCCTCCAATAATTTCTATTACTTATCCGCTACTGCACCGTCTTTACAAATCACACCTCCTGGTGTTATTTTTGAAACGACTACAGGAGCGCCAAAAAACACAGCAGTGAACGCACCGAGTGCAAAAAGCGCTGGCCATGGCATTCTGCCGAATATCGCAAGCAAAGCTGCACCAATTATCACTATTGTGATCATCGGTCCGCCTATGCCGTGAGTATAGCCTATTATCTTGCATATCACCGATGATGTTGTATCATTTTTATCAACAAAAGTATTTGCAGCATTTGCATCAAATGCAAAGGAGAGAATTAAAGCCACAAGTAGAAGAAAATTTTTCATTACGCCTCCGATAATTTCTAT
Organism: Wolbachia endosymbiont (group A) of Cephus spinipes; assembly: GCF_964026895.1. Lineage (NCBI taxonomy): Bacteria > Pseudomonadati > Pseudomonadota > Alphaproteobacteria > Rickettsiales > Anaplasmataceae > Wolbachia > Wolbachia endosymbiont (group A) of Cephus spinipes. Next base: position 243,123 of record NZ_OZ034713.1, read on the forward strand.
TTAATGCTGGATTATCCTTCACTTTGATTAAATTTAAGTAAATGGTGAGGATTTTTTGCTTAAAAGTATCCTTTATTTCATTTAGAATACTTTTCTTGGTTCGTCTATATTACAGTGCTACAGAAATTTTACAGCATCGTTTATTGCCTTTATCGTGCTTTGATTGACACAATTCATAATGATGGAGTGGAGCATGCAGGGTATTTATCATTTTTAATTCTGTTATCAATATTTCCTTTTCTCATCGTTTTAATGGCTGTGGCGTCAACATTCGCAAATTTTTTAGACCAGTACAACATTGGCTGGGTATTTATCATTGATAACATGCCACAGGATATTTTATCATCTTTGATGCCGCGTATTAGGGAGATAATATCAGGCCCGCCGCAAAGCTTACTAACTTTAGCAATTGTAGGTGCTGTTTGGACCGCTTCATCGACAATTGAAGGGCTTAGAACAATACTCAATAAGGCCTATAAAGTTCCGGTTTCGCCGCCTTATATATTAAGAAGAGTACTAAGTATATTACAATTTTTAGTAATCACGCTTATTATAACTCTAACTATAGTGTTTTCTACACTAGTACCAATGCTAATTGATTTTTCCTATCAGGTGCTAAGTTATACTAGGTATTTACTTATTGAATTTGTACTTTTCACAGTAGTCTCTTGGCTATATTTTATGTTACCAAACATAAAACAAAATTTATCAGACGTATTTCCTGGATCTTGTGTAGCTGTTATTCTTTGGACGATTTCTGCTTCAGCTTTTAAGCAATACTTAAAAGCTTCCTTTGACCAACTGGATTTGATATATGGAAGTTTAGGTGGTGTGGTAGTGTCATTACTATTTTTTTATATGCTAAGTTTGATTTTTATATATGGAGCAAAATTCAATTTTCAGCTAAAATATTTCAATGGATCTCGCTAAGGAGAAAGAAATGGGTAAGTTAGAAGGTAAAGTAGCTTTAATCACCGGAGCTTCAGGTGGAATAGGCTCTGCTGTTGCAAAAAGGTTTATAAGAGAAGGTGCATGTGTGATTCTGATTTCAAGATCTCTTGATAATCTCAAGCCACTATATAATGAAATTGAAGAGCTTGAAGAATTTAAAGAAGGCTCTGTGAAACTAATTCAGCTTGATCTTTTAGACTTTGAGAATGTAAAGATACTGACAAACATGATAGAAAGCCTGAAATTATCAGAATCTGGAGCACTTGATATATTAGTTGTGTGTGCTGGAATTTTAGGCAAACTGAACCCCATTCATGACTGTGAGATTGAAGAGCTACAGAACGTAATGAATACAAATTTTACTGCCAATTGGTACTTACTAAAAAACTTAGATCCAATGCTAAAAAAGTCTAATGCTGGAAGAGCGATATTCATGACCTCAGAAGTGACACTTTCTCCTTCCTCTTATCCATATTGGATGCCGTATGCTGCAAGTAAAGTTGCACTAGAAATAATGGTGCAGATATATGCATCTGAGACAAAACATACAAAATTATGTGTAAATGCTGTATACACGGAAGGACCTGTGGGTAGTGAGCAGGCATTTCCTGGATCTGAATTGGTGTCACCTGATAAACTAACAGATAAATTTGTGGAATTAGCTTCTGAAGACTGCGGCATATCAGGAAAAATCTTACCGCTTAGCAAATCTCCCGAATAAATTACCATAGTATCTGCAAAGATACCGTTAAGCCCACAACTGTATGAACATTGTGATTTGAGAGTAATCTCCACTAGGAAGGATGTCATCCCAGTGCCTCTATGGTGTCATTCCAGTGCTTGACACTGGAATCTAGTCTTTATTATGCAGCCACTTATTTAAAGTTAAGTTTTCTGGATCCCAGACTGGGATGACACCTCTGGGCACTGCCGTCATAAAGGAACCAGTGTCAGCTACTTGAATGACATCATTTGCTGTGCAATTTACCTTCAAAAATGAATGTTTGTACAGCTGTGTGTCAAGCACTGGAATCTGCCACGCAAATTGCAATGTTCGTACAGTTATGCGTCAAGCCTAAAAGTAATTAGCTAATAGGTTTAATAAAAATTCACATATACAGGAAAGATTGGTAACATTACTTGAATAGAGACCGTTATTGTAATTATGCCGAAACGCACAGATATAGAATCTATATTAGTAATAGGAGCAGGCCCAATAGTTATAGGTCAGGCATGCGAGTTTGATTATTCCGGAACGCAAAGCTGTAAAGTATTAAAAAGCGAAGGTTATAAAGTCATTTTGGTTAACTCCAACCCCGCAACTATAATGACAGATCCTGAGTTTTCTGATGCGACGTATATTGAGCCGGTACTGCCTGAAATCATAGAGAAAATTATAATTAAGGAGAGGCCAGACGCAATATTGCCAACAATGGGCGGGCAAACAGCGCTCAATTGTGCAATAAAACTTGCAGATGATGGAGTGTTAGACAAATACAACGTAGAATTAATAGGGGTAAATAGAGAAGCAATAAAAAAAGCAGAGGATAGAGAGTTATTCCGCCAATCCATGGATAAAATAGGACTGAAATACCCCAAAAGTATCATTATAAAAAATCAAGAACAAATAAAAAAGGCTTTGGATTACGTTGGATTACCAGCAATCATTCGTTCATCATTCACTCTTGGTGGTGCAGGTAGTGGCATAGCATATAATAAAGAGGAGTTTTTCAATATCGCAGAAAGTGCTCTCAAAATTTCGCCAATAAATGAAGTTCAGATAGATGAATCAATTATCGGCTGGAAAGAGTATGAAATGGAAGTTATCTGCGATTGTAAAGATAACTGCATAATAGTCTGTTCGATAGAAAATGTTGATCCGATGGGAGTGCACACCGGAGATAGTATTACGGTTGCTCCTGCTTTGACTCTGCGTGATGCTGAATATCAACAAATGAGAAATGCATCTATAGCAGTGCTGAGAGAAATTGATGTTAGTGCCGGCGGTGCAAATGTTCAGTTTGCAGTAAATCCTAAAGAAGATGGAAGCCTCGTTGTAATTGAAATGAATCCAAGGGTTTCTCGCTCTTCTGCACTTGCTTCGAAAGCAACAGGCTATCCTATTGCAAAAGTTGTAACCAAACTTGCTATCGGCTATTCGCTCGATGAAATACGTAACGACTGCGCTCCAATAATACCAGCAGCATTCGAACCAGTGATTGATTATATCGTCACTAAAATTCCTCGATTTGAGTTTGAGAAATTTAAGGGGAAGAATTGTGAATTATCAACCTCCATGAAATCAGTGGGAGAAGTGATGTCTATAGGCCGCACTTTTAATGAGTCACTACAGAAAGCTTTCCGTTCACTTGAAACTGATTTTACAGGACTTGATGAAGTATTTCCTGAGAACATTGATATTGATCACATAAAATCTCAATTAGCAAAATTGCTACCAAACAGATTACTGATTGCTGCTGACGCAATGCGCCACGGAATTAGCATAGAAGAAATAAATTCGATTACAGGATATGACTTATGGTTTCTGCAAAATATACAGCAAATCATCTTGGCTGAACAAAAAATCAAGGAAAACGGCCTTCCTGAGACTGCATATGAAATGTTAGAGATGAAAAAAATGGGATTTTCAGATGCAAGATTAGCAAAGTTAAGTAATAGACCTACCTCTGTCATTCCAGTACCCTCTAATGTCATCCCAGTGCGTGACACTGGGATCCAGCCAGCGTTACACGCTGGAGATCGAGTAAAACAAATCGAAGAAATAAGAAAAAAATTTGGCATTAAACAAGTTTATAAACGCGTAGACACCTGTGCAGCTGAATTTGAATCGAGCACTGCTTATATGTATGGCTGCTATGAGGGTGATGTTGAAAATAAAACGGAATGTGAGGCGAATATTTCTGACCGAGAAAAGGTTGTCATTTTAGGAAGTGGTCCAAATCGCATTGGTCAAGGTATTGAGTTTGATTATGCATGCGTACATGCAGCTTCTGCCGCCAAAGAAATGGGGTATGAAACAATAATGATCAACTGTAATCCCGAAACTGTCTCAACTGACTACGATACCGCTGATCGTTTATATTTTGCACCACTCATTGCAGAGGATGTGCTTGAAATACTAAGTAAAGAGCAAGAAAATGGCACACTGGTTGGTGTAATAGTTCAAATAGGCGGTCAAACACCTTTAAAGTTAGCCAAAGTGCTTAACGAGAGAGGTTTCAAAATTCTGGGAACTTCGTTTGATTCTATTGACCTTGCAGAAGATCGCATGAGATTTAAAAATCTTGCTTTGCAACTTAATTTAAAACAACCTGAAAATTCTATCTGCCATTCAGTAGAAGAAGCGTTAACCAACGCAGAAAAGGTGGGGTTTCCACTAGTAGTCAGGCCATCATATGTCCTCGGCGGTCAGTCTATGTCGATTAGACACGATACTCAGAGCTTCAAAGAGTATGTCTTGAATCAAACCAAAATTTTTGAACACGGATCGCTGCTTCTTGATAAATTTTTAGTCAATGCAGTTGAGGTTGACGTTGATGCTGTATGTGATGGGGAAAAAGTTTTCATTGCAGCGGTCATGGAGCACATTGAAGAAGCTGGTATCCACTCTGGCGATTCAACATGCTCAATACCGACAAATACATTGAGTGACGAAGTAATAAAAGAGATTAAGCTACAAACTGAAAGAATAGCATTAGCATTAAAAGTGAAAGGTCTGATAAACATTCAGTTTGCTGTTCAAGAGAATAGACCTCTTGCAGAACCTGTTTGTGATGAGAAATCTTTAGGAAAAGTGCAGATGAGCACCACAGAATACTCGAATGTATTTGAGGAGCGCAGACAAGCTTTGACGACAAAATTGCCTTCAGAAATCGAGTTATGCAAGAGGTCTAGTGATGTATACATACTTGAAGTGAATTTAAGGGCTAGTCGCACAGTTCCTTTTATTTCCAAGGTAATCAATATTCCTATTGCAAAGCTTGCCACTCAGGTTATTTTGGGTAAAAAATTGAATCAGGAAAACAAGCCTTTCAATCATTTTGCAGTTAAAGCTGCTGTTTTTCCATTTACCCGCTTTGCAGGAGTGGATACTTTACTTGGTCCTGAAATGAAATCAACAGGAGAAGTGATGGGAATCGACTCATCTTTCGAAGCTGCACTTGCAAAAGTGCACATGGCTGCAGGATACAAGTTACCAACAGAAGGAGCAGCTCTGGTTTCAGTAAAAGATGATGATAAAGAGTATATATTGCCTGTTGTACGAATGTTGAAAGAACTGAGTTTTGAAATATATGCCACCAAAGGCACAGCTTCGTATCTGAACAATAACGGCATTGCTGCACAAGCTGTAAATAAAGTAAGAGAAGGCAGACCCCACATAGTTGATATGCTCAAAGATGGAAAAATAAATCTAGTGATCAATACCTCAAAAGGTGTGAAATCAGTTTCAGATAGCAAAGATATCAGGAGAACTGCTATTTTGCAAAATATAGCTTACAGTACCACAGCTTCTGGGAGTAAAGCGTTAGTGCTTGCAATTCAATATGTAAAGAATAGCAAATTGGAAGTGAAATCATTACAGCAGATACAAAACGGTTAAATATTAAAACTAGAATAATTCACTCTCAAAATGCTAAAGAGAACATAATAAAAAGATGGAAATTTTGAAGGAAATAGTATACCTAAAGAATCAACTAGCGTAATTGAACAGCCAAATGCTACAACGAATACTCCACAATCTTACCTAGAGGACACTTCCCTTATATGTTAAGAACAAGTCTTTATAAATATCAAAGTAGTGATATTAAAGACACACAGAGAAGAGGAACCGTCACGCCCCTTGATTATAAGAATCGTTGTTCAGCAAGGTTCTCTTCTCTGGTTTATTATACTGAAAGTTCCGAACAACTGATTGAGCTTTTAGGCTCGTATATAAGGCTGGAAAATGCAGTATATGTTATTATTACGGAGGAATTATGAATTCATCAAACATTATTGCTGGCATTGATGTTAGCAAAAGTAAATTAGATCTCCACATTCACCCACTTGAGCATTATAAAATATTTGAAAACAATGTACAATCCATTGATGAAATGCTGGACTTTTTACGTTTGCATAATGTAACCAAAATTGGTCTTGAGGCAACTGGTGGATACGAAAAATTATGTGCCTATACTTTACTAAGCAATGGTTTTGAAGTGTACGTCATTCAACCAAGGTGGGAGAGACTATGCTAAAAGCCTTGGTATTACTACAAAAACTGATAAAATAGACTGCAGTATCATCTCACGTTATATTAATAATACAGATATGCGTGTTACTCCTTTAACAGTTAGTAATGGTAATATTGATTGCTTGAAACAAAAATTATCTCGTAGAAACCAACTTGTAGAAATAGCAAAAATACAAAAAACCCAAATCCAACAGGTAACTGATACATCTATAATCAAACAAATAGAGGAACTTCTTGCAATTTTACGTAATCAAATTAAAACTTTAGAAGATGAAATGATTACATTTATCGATCAAAACCAAGAGCTTAAAAGAAAATATATATCAATAACTATATAGTAGCGGGATGACGGTTTTTCAAATTGTCGGTAAATCTAAGTCAGTTTAGCTATAGGCAGCAATTTTCTGTATTTATTTTAAATTGAAGAAAGCTCAAATGAAAGATCGTGTTTTGCTAAAAATCACAGAATGCAGTCTGGTTACTATTTAAAAGGATATGTTCAAAAAAACTGTGTCAAATCAACTCATACACTTCATTACCAACTTCATGATGAAGTTCCGCAGTTGGATGGAAATAATCAAAAAAGAAATAATCCTTTAGTGTTTCTTTGCTACACCCAGGGTTATAGTGAACGTCAAGTTCCCCTTTAAATATCAACTTTAAGAGTATTTTTATATTTTCTTTAAATCTCCCAACTTGGTCTGCAATGTTCGATGTGCATGCATCTTGACAATTTAAACCTTTGCTCTTGTATTCGCTAAACATACTTCTCATTTTAGAGTTAAGATCAAATGCTTTTATTTCAAGATTTGTACTTTTCTTCATATAATCTAAGCCTTTAGCCAGTTTTGCATTGAAACTCTCCGTGAGCTTTGTAGCTAGTTCCCTTGCTTCTTCATCTCTATTAAAAGCTGGTATTGAGCCAACTTCAGGTGCATTTGCAACAACTACATGCTTAACACCATGTTCATTTAGAACCTTAAGTGCATTACATATTTCACTCACTGCTTGTTCCAACACTTCTTCCGCTTTAGTATCGTCATAAGCAGTGGCAACCATAACATCATTTCCGCCGATTATGATGCAAAATAAATCTTCTTTACCTATATCTGGATGATGTTTAATTACCGCATCTAGCTGGTTAGCTAAACGAAATTTATTGAAGAAATAAGAAAAAATAGGGTCAAAAATTTCAGATGCTGTTGCATATGAAACTGCGTAATTCTGACCTTGCTGTTCGTGGCATCTCCCAAAAAATGAATAACTCCACCCAGGTTTAAATTCATCTAAATCTAAATATTTTGCTATATATTCAACAGCAGTAGGGCCATTGCTAAAAGATCTTCCTTGATAAAAAGGATCATCAAATTTTACGCTTTTTGCAAAGGATAAATTATTTAAAATTCCAATGATTGCGCCATTATCGGATAAGCTATCACCCAGAACATAAAAATTTCTATACTTTGAATTAGAATTGTCATTTTTGTTTGTCATAATATTTACCGTAGATTAGCATGTTGTTTCATTAGATTCATAGAAAAAGAAAAATAGCGGTGAAATTATACAACTTTGGCCTAACTTGCTCTCCACTTTTTCCGGGCAAAATCAGCTTCTTCTTAACTTGACACGTATACTTAAAAGAACCCTCTAAGTTTTCTAGCACGGCTTGGATGTTTCAACTTGCGCAGTGCTTTTGCCTCTATTTGCCTAATTCTCTCACGTGTTACATTAAAAATTTTTCCTACTTCTTCTAAGGTATGTTCCTTCCCATCTTTACCAAGGCCAAAACGCATTCTTAAAATTCTTTCTTCCTTTGGTGTTAAAGTTGCAAGAACATTGGTTGTAATGCCACGCAAGTCAGCAAGTATTGCAGCATCCTCTGGCCTGGAGACTCGCTTGTCTTCTATACAATCACCAAAGGTACTACTATCATCTTTTCCTGTTGGAGCTTCAAGACTTACTGGATCCCTTGCTATTTTCATAACTTTGCGTATTCTTTCCAGTGGCATTGTCAGTTCTACACTCAATTCCTCTAACGTCGGCTCTCTTCCCATCTCATGAGTCATCTTTCTTAATGCTCTGTTGATTTTACTGATAATTTCCACCATATGAACTGGTATTCTAACTACTTTAGACTGCTCAGGTATTGCTCTAGTGATTGATTGTCTTACCCACCAAGTGCCATAAGTTGAAAATTTATATCCACGTTTGTAATCAAACTTATCCACGGCCTTCATAAGACCAATATTGCCTTCTTGTATCAAATCAAGCAGATCAAGGCCTCTTTTTGAATACTTCTTAGCAATGGAAACTACTAGCCTTAAGTTAGCCTTAATCATTTCTTGCTTTGCTTCAGAGACTTCTCGTTCGTGTTTTTGTATTCTCTTGATTAGCTCCTTAAATTCTTGTACGTTATCTTCCTGTATATGCTGCTTAATACCGTTCAAGGTACTAGCTATATGTTCAGAGTTATCGTCTATAAACCTTAAAAATTTGTTTTTTAATTCACCTGTAAAAGAGGACTGATTTTCATTGATCTTTAAAAGACTTATCTTTTTCAATTCGTGCTTTAAAAGCACGTCATCATAAACTTTATAGAAACTTTCTCTATCGATATCGTATTTTCTAGCCTCAGCAATAAGATTAGCCTCTTCAAGCGTAATGGATCTATTTATCTTATAAAGTTCTTGTGTAATTCTGGCAACAGCAGCATCACTTAACTTAATTTGTAATGCTATAGACCATATTTGATTATACAAATTTTCTAGCTCATTAGAGAAATTTTTAGAATTTTTTCTTAATATCAACGCTTCATTTGTTAAAGTAATTATCTCATCCAATGCAACTATGACCTTTGGCAATAAGTCACTTTCCATTTCAAGAATAGAAACATTTAAATTGACTGAACTTATATCTTCATTATTACCGTCTTTCTCATCATCACTTTTTTTACTATCTTTCTCATCATCACTACAGTACTCAGCATCTTCAGAAACATCCTCAGAATCCTCAACATCTTCAGCACTTTCTTCACTCTCTTCACTTTCTTCTTTGGGTACCACATTAAAATCAGAGTTATAAATTGCATCCAGATCTATAATTTCTCTCAGTAAGAGAGCTCCATTACTTAAATCATCACGCCATACTTTTATCACCTTTAATGTTACTGATGTTTCAATTATTGCACGTAACATGTTATGCTTTTCAGATTCAATTTTTTTTGCTATCTCGATTTCATCTGCCCTTGATAAAAGCTTTACGGAGCTCATGTCTTGTAAATAAATCCTCACTGGATCATCATTTTGTACTAAAGTTGCAGTAACATTTGGCGATGTGTCATCATCATCAAGTTTACTATCATCACTGTTGGAAGGAATATCTTCTTTATCTTCGCTACTTTCAAGCACATTAATTCCGGAATCCTGCAATAAAGATATAGCATCATCTATAAAGTCAGACGAAAAATTTTCATCTGATAATTTATCATTTATATCATCAAAGGTGATAAAACCACCCTTTTTTATACTCTTAGTTACCAGATCTTTGATAATTTTTTTCTTATCTTCTGCATCATTAATAGTTGACATCATTACCTTTATAGTTTATAATTTTATTTCTTATTAACAAACAAACTTACAACGAGCAAGTCTATAATTTTACTTTTAACTTGTGGCTATTTGTTACTTCATATAGTTTAAGATACTGTTAATTTATGTACACTTGTCTTAATCGATTGTTCCATACTTTTCTTCCATTTTTACTGCTATGGATAATCCAACTGAAAATGTTGCAATTCCAACCACTATAGCAGTAAGCATTAAAACATGGGGTATAGGATTGCTATATGAATAAAAATTTGAAACCAATATAGGAGGCAAGGAACTTTTTATATATCCTAGAGATATGTAAAATAACAAAACAGATGCTTGGAAGACGCTTACCCCTATCATTTTCTTGATTAAATTTTTATCGTTTATAATAATATATAAACCTAGCACCATTAATACAATAATAATCGTATAATTATATAAAGTCATTGTTTTTTCCTACGAGCAAAATTTATATATATAATTAACATAGAGGAGCAGACAGTAAATGCTACACCTAATTCCACCAAAAAAATACCTAATTTTTGACCGGTTCTATTATTGGTTAACAAGATATCATAAGATAAAAAATTTTGGCCAAGTAAAGTTGTTGCAACGCCCGTTCCTCCATAAATTAAAATACCTAACACGTTAGTCAATCTAATCACAGAATAAGGTATTGCTTTTAGAGTTGTAGATACACCAAATAGCATTGAATATAATATTATCCCGGAGGCAATAATTATTCCTGCTTGAAAACCTCCACCCGGAGTGTAATCACCGTGAAATTGTATGTATAAACCAAATAAAATGATAAAAGGTATCATCAAAAATGTTACTGCATTTAATATCGGATCTTTAATCATTTTCTTTTTCTTCTTTTAATATCAACGTTATACAAAGCGCAGCAGTAAAAACTACTATAGTTTCTCCAAACGTGTCATAACCACGAAAGCTTGCCAAAATAGCTGTCACTATATTAGGAATACCGGTAGCTTTTTCGGTATTTTCCACATAATAAGGAGCAACATGCAAGTGGATCGGAGCATTGTGGCTGCCAAAATCTGGCAATTGAATCATAAAATATGACAAACATACAGCCAGAAATAACATAAAAAAAAGCGTTATAGGGTTATGAGATAGATTTACTTTATGATTCTTTATCAAGGAGAGTGCTGCAAACGTAAAAACTGTACTGAGCCCCGCACCAACAGAAGCTTCAGTAATTGCAACATCAGGTGCATTCATAATTAAGTATATAAGCGCAATCAGTGAACTAAATACACACATTAGAACAGCACTTACGACTAAATGTCGCGAGAAAACTATAAAAACCGTAACTGTTAGTAACAACAAAAGTAACACTACATTTAATATTTCTAACACCTTAGCCTTCTTTAACAGTTTTTTTCTTAACTTTATAATGAGTGCGCGCTAAAATATAGCTATTAGTTGAGTTAGCTACCCATATTATAAAAATTAATAATACTATTTTAACAGTATTGATTGAAAATCCATTCTGCAAAGCAAAACCAATTAACAATAACGTTGCACCGCTAGAATCTGTAATACCTGCTGCATGTAACCTAGTATAGAAATCAGGAAATCTGATCACCCCTATATTTGAAATAATTATCAAACAAATACCTAAAAATATGAAAATGGATCCTATCATAAATTATCAAAACAACATTAATCTCATTAGTGCTATAGTTGATATAAAGCTAACGCTAGCATACAACAATGCTATATCAATTAAAAAAAAATTATTCAGAATGATTGATATTGCTGTTATAAGTACAACTACTTGCGTTGAGAAATTATTGAACGCTAAAACCTTATTGTACACATCATTTGACTTAGACACTATGCAACACAACATTACACTCATACAGAACAACAGTGTATAGATAGCAATGCAAATCATTTAAAGACTATGTAACTTCAGTAGATTTCTAAACGGATACTTCTTCATCGCCATCTTGATCATTTATTTCATCATCTATTTCACCATCCACTTCATAATCTTGGCTTTCTTGACTTGCATCAAGGTCTGTGTTATCAGAAAAATTTAATAAATTCGCTAGCTTACTTGTATTACTGCTGTAAACATTATTCATATTTCCTTTCATGTATTCCTTGCATCTACCTACCAAAAGGCTAAACAGCTCATGAGTATCCACCTGTTTTCCTGCTATTTCATGTAAGGAAACTATGGTATTTTTATGACCTTTAAACTTAGCTGCTTGAATTGGATTACTTGCCCCTGTATTTAAATCATGTGTTCTTTGACTTGCCAACAGAACCAATTTGAAACGGTTACTTACCCGTTCTATACACTTTTCTACAATAGACTCAGCCATAAGATACTACCTTAATAAGTTTTATACTATATCACAAAAAACAAGTTGTCAACTTTGTATCTATTGCGATTCAACTTCATGTTTTACTTTTTCTGCCTCAGATTTTATTTCTTGGCTTTCTGTCATCGTGATTGTTATCTCATGATCAAGTTTTTTTAGAAATCCTAACAATCGCTCTAAAGAAAAACCATCTATTTTACCATTTTTAATTTGTGATACCTTTGGCTGATCAATACCAAGTTTCTCAGCTGCAAAAGCCTGAGTCCAAGCATTTTTTTCTACAATTTTATTTATTATATAAAGCAACTTTGTTTTTATTCCTGCACTGTCTAAGTTATTTAACGATATTATTTCCATAATTCTTACACTCACATATCAATTAACTTTATTAAATATTATAACATAATATTTAATATACCAAGATATTAATATCATGTAACTTGTCAATAATTATATGATATCAATATTTAAAACTTTAAGTTGATTATATATTAATATTTTTATCAAATTTCTAGTAATTTTAAATTACCATTTTACCATCAGTCTATCTGAAAAAACCATTTATAGAAAGAACAAGCTAAGATTACAAAGCTTGAAATACAAAAATAATTATTTTATAAATTTATCTTACATAAGAAGTTTATATCTCTATATCTTAATATAAATATTTATTTAAATTTTTAAAATTTCTATTTTAACGAGAATTCTATATATTATATTTATAATATAATTTAAATATTTGTTGCTTTTTAGCTGGAACATTATTTAGTTAGTAAGTAAAATTGTGTTGAATATGACAAAAATAAAAAAAGATATTGCTGTTATTATGGGAAGTGAGTCAGATTACACTACTATGGTCCATACCGTCGATATGTTAAAAGCATTAGAAGTTTCACATGACATATTCATAATATCTGCACATAGAACACCAGAAAGGCTCTTCAATTTTGCTAAATCTGCACAAGAAGAAGGTTTTAAGGTTATTATAGCTGGTGCAGGAGGTGCAGCTCATTTACCTGGTATGGTTGCGTCACTAACTTGTTTACCAGTTATCGGCGTTCCTGTGCATAGTAAACAATTAAATGGGCTGGACAGTCTACTCTCTATAGTTCAAATGCCAAAGGGTGTTCCAGTTGCAACCATGTCTATAGGAGAAAATGGAGCATATAATGCTGCCATTACTGCCGTATCTATATTGTCAATTTCCAACAGTGAAATTGCAGGTAGGTTAAAAAAGTGGAGAGAGAAACAGACCAAAGAAGTAAAAGAAAAACCAGTTTCATAATAAATCTATGGCAATAATTCTTTTAGACACAAAAACCATAAACCGTATAGCAGCGGGGGAGGTGATAGAAAGGCCAGCAAGTGTAGTAAAGGAATTAGTGGAAAATGCAATAGATGCTGGAAGTTTAGAAATAGAGATCAAAATAGAAAGTGGTGGGCGTAACCTTATTATTGTGACAGATGATGGTAACGGAGTAGAAAAAAACGATTTAGAACTTGCGTTTATGCGCCATGCTACTTCAAAATTGAGCGACAATGAGTTGATAGAAATCAAGCATCTTGGCTTTAGAGGAGAAGCTCTGCCTTCAATAGCAGCAGTAAGTAGGATAAAATTATCGTCTAAGGCAAGAGAAGCAAATGAAGCATGGTCTATAAGTTATGAGGGTGGAGAGAAAATAGGGGAGCAAACTCCTTACTCTTTATCACAAGGTACACATATTGAAGTACGAGATTTATTTTTTGCCACTCCAAATAGACTAAAATTTCTAAAAACCGAAAGAGCAGAAACTCAAAGCATTGTTGATATTGTAAATAACCTAGCAATGATTAACTATCATATAGGGTTTACTTTCAATTCAGGTAATAAAAAGCTCTTAAAATACGCTAAGCAGACTTCGTTATTTCATAGATTGTGTGAAGTAGAAGAAGAATTTCAGGGCAGTTCTCTGGAGATTAATGAAGAAGAAGACGGCATTAAACTTACGGGACACATCTGTAAACCGACCGTCAATCGTGGTAAGTCAACTCAGATCTATACGTTTGTTAATGGAAGGCCAATCAAAGATAATCTACTTATTGGCGCAGTTAGGTATGCATATCATGATTTTATTCCAAGCGATAGGTATCCTTTCGCAGCGTTACATTTAGAGATACCTTATGATCAAGTAGATGTAAATGTGCATCCAAATAAGTCAGAAGTAAGGTTTCAGAATAAGAAGCTCATATATGAGATAGTGACAAGAGGATTAATTAAAGCATTGTCAAGAAGGATAGGCACCTTTCTAGCGCATGACCAGAAAATGGATTCAACATTGCCAGATCCTTTTGATAAACCTAATGTTCAAAATGAAAGAAGGCCAAGTCCTTTTGAAAATCAACTAATAAAAGAATTTGCTTCTCCAAATGAAAGAGTAAAAAGCTTATCAGAACAGTCAAAATCGTTTGATTATACCGGCATACAGAAATTACCATCACAAGCGGAGACTATGGTTCTAGAAAAAAAGGTGTTAGAGCAAGTTGATTTGATAGAGAGCCACCCGCTCGGGTTTGCACGCTGTCAGGTCTATAATACTTATATTATTGCAGAGGTAAGGGACAAATTGATTATAGTCGATCAGCATGCAGCCCACGAGAGATTAGTATATGAATGCCTAAAACAAAAATCAAGTATAAAAAGACAAAAACTACTTCTTCCTGAAACGGTTGAAATCAAAAATCAAGCCGGAATGGAGATGATTGAAATCTATAAAGATAAGTTATTTGAAATGGGTTTTGATATTGAAATCAAATCAGAGAATAAAGTGATAGTAAAAGAAATCCCTGCAATTTTGGGAGCAATAGATGTGAAAGAGATGCTAATTAACATAATTGATAGATTAACGGAAATAGAAGATACATTGCCAGTAGAAGATAAAGTGAACAAAATATTGGCCACTATCGCTTGTCATGGATCAATTAGAGCGGGTAGAAAAATGAGGTTAGATGAAATGAATGAGCTGCTGAGACAAATGGAAAAAACCCCATATTCCGGGCAATGCAACCACGGAAGACCAACTTATATAGAAATGAAACTCAGTGATATTGAAAAACTTTTTGAGCGTAGGTAATGAGGTTGCCATAAATATGTAACCTCGTCATCCAAGTAGCTCATAGAAACGGATTAAACGAAAAAACTTCCTTGACAAACTCCGTCAGCCCCCTTATCATGAAAGTGAAGCTATTTATTTATCTTCTCTGTACAGATTAAATGACAAAAAAACTCAACGTATCTGGCGTCTCATGTTTAATTTTTTGTACTATGTGCACTCTATGTCTTTATCAAATTTCTAGGTTTTTACCTATACAAGCTGAAATACGCTTATAAAGCATTTAAAACATCAAAAAACGCCAACTTAAAAAATGGATAGTGAATAATTAGCTACCCTAGGGTTTCTTTTGCCTTTTTTTCTGTTTAGTAAATTTCTTAAACATTTATGACTAAAGGTTAGTTGCATTAAAAAGCAGCTAAATCGAGGTTATTAAGCGTTTAGAATAAAAAAACGCCATACTTGAAAGTATAATGTAAGTAATTAGCCAACCACGGGGCTTCTTTTGCCTTTTTTTTATTTGGTAAATTTCTTAATATTTATAGCTAAACGACAATCGTCATCCCGCTACGTGTTAGCGGGATCTATGCTTTGAGATACCGCGAATGAATCGCGGTATGACGGTTCGTGGCGGCGTGACGATAAGCTCGTCATCCCGCTGCTTGTTAGCGGGATCTATGTTAAGGTATGACGGTTAAGTAAGGGATCTATGCTTTGAGATACCGCGAATGAATCGCGGTATGACGGTGTAGATGATGGTTAAGTAATTCGTCATCCCGCTGCTTGTTAGCGGCTAAGAGATACTGCGAATGAATCGCGGTATGACGTATAGAAACTAAAAAAGTTCTTTTTTAAAAAACTTAAGTTATACTTATAAGTATTTGATACTTTTTATAGTGATTATGTCGAGTTTAAGCTGCCTTTATGGTGATAATGCAGAATTTGTGGAAGAAATGTATAGCCGTTATTTGCAGGGTGATAAATCAATCGGGGAGGATTGGTATAGAATTTTTTCAAGCAATTTAGAAGTTAATAAAGCGGAGACCTGCGGTGCACAACATGTAACTAAGGTGGATGATTCAGTTTCTAGTTTAGCAAATTTTTTCAGATCTTACGGTCATTTTTTTGCGGATCTTAATCCGTTATCACCCAATGTGAATAAGGAAGTAGATTATCAGAAATATTCGAATCTATATCCGGCAAGTGACGCTGGAATCTATAGAGATATTTACTGCAAGAACATCGGTTTTGAATTTATGCATATCTCCTCTTATGAGGAGAGGATGTGGCTGCAGGAAAAGATCGAAAATCAAACCTATACGCTGAGTTCACAAGATAAAAAGGAAATACTGAGGCACTTAATTGAATCTGAGATGTTCGAGCAATTTCTCCATATGAAATTTCCTGGATATAAACGTTTTTCTATCGAAGGTGGGGAATCAGCTATCGTTGCAATTGAGAGAATCATTAGTGATTCTGCAGCTTTTAGTATTGAAGAAATAGTTCTTGGCATGGCTCACCGCGGACGACTCAATATTCTAACCAAAGTTATGGGCAAAGAATATGCGGCAATGCTATCTGAATTTCAAGGCAATCTTGCATATCCAGGTGGTCTTGAGGTGTCCGGTGATGTTAAATATCACCTTGGTTACTCTTCTGATCAAACACTTGCCAGTGGTAAGAAAATACATTTAAGTTTATGCCCTAATCCATCTCACCTTGAAGCGGTAAATCCGGTTTTGGCTGGAAGAATAAGAGCAAAACAGAATATAAGATCTGTGCTTGGCATATCAATTCATGGTGATGCGGCTTTCATCGGCCAAGGAGTGGTTGCTGAAACTCTAACCTTAAGCAATATTGAAGGTTATAAGGTAGATGGCATTGTGCACATTGTTATTAATAACCAAGTTGGTTTTACTGCTAATCCGTGTTGTGCGCGATCCTCTTTTTACTGTACTGATGTAGCAAAATCAATAGAAGCTCCAGTGTTTCACGTTAATGGAGATAACCCAGAAGCTGTGAGTTTTGCTACAAGTCTGGCGATGGAATATAGGCAGAAATTTAAAAAGGACGTAGTGATTGACATAATATGTTACCGCAAATATGGCCATAATGAAGGTGATGAACCGAATTTCACTCAGCCACTCATGTATAAGGTAATATCAAAGCATAAAACTCCAGGAACACTGTATGAAGAGAAGTTGATCGCAGAGAAAGTATTAAGTGGTGATGAGGTAAATAAATTGCGCAGTGAGTTCAGGGCAAAATTAGATAAAAGTCTTGCTGAATCAGCGGCTTATACTCCAAAAAAAGCTGACTGGTTCGGTGGAGTGTGGTCAAAATTAAGAAGAGCAAAGTTGAACGATTTGAGCGAATACTACACGGATTCTGGTGTTCCGCCAGATGAGTTGAAAAAATTAGGTGTACATATAAATAGCAACATCCCAAGTAGCTTTAATATTAACAATAAGGTTAGAAAAATACTTGATGGCAGAATAGACAGCATAAATTCCGGTAGTAATATAGACTGGGCAACTGCCGAAAGTCTTGCGTTTGCATCACTGCTCACAGAAGGAATAGGAGTGCGTTTATCAGGACAAGACTCTGGTCGTGGAACTTTCTCGCACCGTCATTCAAGGCTTGTTGATCAGGTAACAGAAGAAGCGTTTATTCCGCTAAACAATATAAATGAAAAGCAAGCTCACTTTGAGGTCATAGATAGCGCTTTATCAGAGTATGCTGTAATGGGCTTTGAATATGGATATAGTCTTGATTCCCCGTATTCACTGGTGCTCTGGGAAGGGCAATTTGGTGATTTTGCAAATGGTGCACAAATTATGATCGACCAGTTTATCGCATCTGCAGAAACAAAGTGGTTGCGATCAAGCGGTCTAGTTTTATTGCTGCCTCATGGTTATGAAGGACAGGGACCTGAGCATAGCTCCGCACGTATAGAGAGATTTTTGCAACTCTGCGCAGAGGATAATATGCAGGTAGTTAATTGTTCCACTCCGGCGAATTACTTCCATGTCTTACGGAGACAAATGCATAGAGACTTTCGCAAGCCTTTAGTAGTGTTTACACCTAAATCACTACTGCGTCATAAAAGAGCAGTTTCTAACCTATCCGATTTTGAAGGAAAATTCCTCACGGTGATTCCAGAATGTAGAAAAGGTTTAGTTTCAAGTGATAAAGTACGAAAAGTTGTAATATGCAGCGGTAAAGTTTATTACGATATAATTGAAATGCTTGAAACACAAAAAATAAACGATATAGCAGTGATACGTTTAGAACAATTCTATCCGTTTCCTGCAGATAAACTAAGTAATGAACTTGAAAAGTACAAAAACGCTGAAATTATATGGTGTCAAGAAGAACCAAAAAATATGGGAGGATGGTTTTTTGTCAACCCATTGATAGAAGAAGTGTTGTCCAATCTCGATATTCAAGCAAAAAGACCTAAGTGTATCGCGAGACCTGCTGCTGCATCTCCTGCATGTGGTTATGCTAGTGTCCATGCTCAGCAACAAGAGGAGATTTTAAGACAGATCGCTTAGTATTTACAGTTATTGAAGCAGAAGTGGTGCTATAAAAGTAGCTGACACTTGAATCCGGTTGCATCACGCGCTGCAGCCAGGCGCAATAGAAAACGCATTACACCAATAAAGCCCTTTTGGTACTCAAGCAAATATAAAAGATTTTTATTCTATTAAAAAAAAATAATTTTTATTAAAATTTTCATTTATTTTTATTTAAAAAGTAAACATTATTAATATTTACTTTAACTAATATAGGATATATATGAATACAAAAATATTTGAGATGTTAATAAGGAGAACTGGTCTACGCAGAGATAGCAAAGCTGAGATCATACAGTTAAATAGAAATGAAAAAGCTTTCGTAGATGAGGATAAAAAATCTATCGAATTAGCTGAGGCCATTTTTGAAGAGAATAATATGTTTCATTTCCGCAAACCAGGTCCTGCTATGGATTACAT
Source organism: Wolbachia endosymbiont (group A) of Cephus spinipes (assembly GCF_964026895.1). Taxonomy (NCBI): domain Bacteria; kingdom Pseudomonadati; phylum Pseudomonadota; class Alphaproteobacteria; order Rickettsiales; family Anaplasmataceae; genus Wolbachia; species Wolbachia endosymbiont (group A) of Cephus spinipes. The sequence goes on from NZ_OZ034713.1 coordinate 262,365, forward strand.
TTTGCACAAATTAATAAATGATAGGAAGCTTTTCGAGGAAATGAAAGATAGAGGTACAAGTATAATACGTCTTTTTTCTTTGTTATCAATGTATCATGGTCGTCTCAATTGCTGTGTTATAAGAAAAGGAGGGTGTATTACTGAGTGTGGCATACTTGATTACGCTGGCACCTATCCAGAACTAGTGCCTTTAGAGGACTTTATACTTATTGAGCCTTGCTCGTACCTCGAGTACACTGTGCTTGATAATGATAACATCAGAAATAGGTTAGCTAGAGACTTGACTGAAGACAAAACAAAATTAGATATCTTTTTGAATGGAATTTTAGCAACAAAGAATTCGGATTTAGTATTATCTTGTATTAACAAGATAGAGGTTCTTAATGAGGAAGATAGATATTTTGTTAATCGCTTACAGAAAAACAACATGCTAGACTACATCTTAAACAAAGATGATACAACACTTGCAAAATCAACTCTAAAGGAATTGTTGAAGCTTTCTATTTTGCAGGAAGGAGAAAGCACTAAGCTAGAATCTCCCCAAGCTTCAAGTGTAAATGTTAGCAAAGCTCAGCAACATTGTAGTATATAGCTGGTGATAAAGTTTAAAATAATTGCATATACTAAGGCTCATTTAAATATAGAGCCTCAGTGGTGCTTAACTTTTTTAATTGATGGTGACTAGTAGCCCTACTATGATGTAGATCTATGCTCGCTTACAGCTAAAATTTCACCTCTATTAGTGGAATGTTATTCCAGCTATTGCTTCCATAGTCATCAATAGAAGCGTTTAAGTAATCTGTATCAAAGCGCACGGGCACATCAAATTCGAAGCTCGCAGTGATTATTGCATCTTTTACTGGCGGTTTCATGAATGTTATTTCTCCCGTTGAATAATTTACTGAATATTCACTCTCTTCTTTACCATTTAAATAAATCTTTACTGTCCCATGTACTGGCTTTTTGATCATACGTATATGCTTATCTTCCCCACTTACATAAGTTTTGATTAGCTGAAAAGTCGTTTTTTTGTTATCTCCTATACCAATCTCTTGGTTGATGGCTATAAAATCCGACCAATCCTTAAAACGAAACCCTATTGCTTTACCTTTTCGTGCATGAAAAAATGTTATTAGTTCTAGTAGCTGCTCGTTTGATCTGACCCCGTAAGCTATGTTGTATCTAGTGCGTGCATGAGACCAATTGATGTTGCGCTGTTCACAACCGTTATGAGTTGTTACAACGTCAGTGGAAAATTCCGGTCCTCCAGCGGAACCATAAGATATATTTTCTGGAAATCTAATTTCTGTGAATGACATATACCCTCCTGTAGAAATAAAGTTGAGTTGATGTAGATAAAGTAGGAAAAATCTTAAACTTTTGAAATTGCTTTATTAATAAGATCGTGCATTTTTAATCCCACCTTCTCTAAGAAAGTGTGGGCATTATCTTCTTGACCTTTTCCTAACTCGCTTTTCAGTTCGTTAATGTCTTTATGACTCTGCGTTAATTGATATACACAAACACATGCAGCGACTAAAGCAGTTCCAGCAAGACATGCAAAAGGAATTGCTTGAGTAATGATAGCAGCTATAGCAGATGCTGTGAATGCTATAGCTGTTATTACAGTAGCTATTACATAAATAGCCTCTTTCCTGTAACTATTGATTAATTTTTTTTGTATTTCTTTTTGTTGTGTTTTTTGTTCTTGCTGATGAGAGGAAGGGATTTTTTTATCTGTGTAAATTTGTAAAACCGGCGCACTAGTGTTGGTATTAATTATTTCTTGTTGTACTTTTTGCTCTGATTGATTAGAAGTAGGAATTTCTCTATCCGTATAAACAGTCGCACTAGCGCTGGCATTAATTCCTTCTTGTCGTGTTTTTTGCTCTAGTTGATGAGAAAAAGGGATTTCTTTATCCGTATAAACAGTCGCACTAGTACTGATATTAATTATTTCTTGTTGTACTTCTTTCTCTGATTGATCAGAAGTAGGAACTCTTTTACCTGTGCCAAGAATTGCTTCACTAGAAACTTGTTGATCTTCTTTTATATCTTCAGAAATTCCACTAAGGAGTGGTACAAAATGTTGCATGTAATTCACTACTCCTACAGTTTTTTTACTATTATCTATCTTTAATTGATCAAGATTCACACCTTGTATAAAAACTTCTAGATCATCATCATGTGCTGTAATTTTAGTTACTGTAACTTTTTGACTATCTTCCTCTATTGAATAAATATCAAGCTCCACTTCATACTTATCACATATCATTCTCCCTTCAATCCCTGGGCGACCCCATATAGGTAGGCTAGCTTCTGTAGCCATACTTCTAATATCTTTTAAATATCTATCAAAAGATGCAATATTGTCTGGTATAATATTGTTCTGGTTATCTTTCATTACATTTCCATTTGAACCTATCATAGGTACAGCATATCCTTCAGCAATATTTTTTGTTATTTCATCAAAAACCCATCGTGAGTCCTTTTTGTTTTCAGCATAATCTGCACAATCTTTTCTTAATGATTTTGCGGTAAAACGATGACCAGGTTTTAACTCATTCAACCCTTGAGCCACGGAGTCAAAAAAGCAATCCCCTGTCTTTAGAGCAGCCCCTATCTTTAGTTTTTTAGAATAAGCACTCTTTAAATTATGCAATAAATTACTTGATTTTTTCTTTTCTTTGATTTGTCGAAAAAGAGCAATTGGTTCTCTTGTATAATTAGGTTCTTTCATATTGTAACTCCAGAATGGTAATTATATATTGAGTTTAACACTTTTTAATGGATTAGTCAATCTTTGCAGGCTGAGGTTATGCTTGACTATAGGCATCACCTGCTTTTCTTGAGCTACTGTGTCACTTCTACGTGCCGTTACTTATCACACCCACAGTTACTATACTCAGGTTCATTTGAGTTGTCAAGCAAAAAAAAATAAAATTTTATGGCAAATTGAAACTAGCCTTGCTTGTGACTTAATTCATCTACTTTTTTGCGTAGTATATTTAAATCAGTTGCTCCTACAAACAGACTATCCCCAATTATTAAAAAAGGTGTACCACCTACTCCCAAATCTCTTACTAGAAGCCTACTGTTGTTTATCATTTGCTCAATTTTGTCCGCGTTATCTTTTATGGAATCATTAAAATCGTCCTCATCAATCCCTATGCTTTTCACTATATCCAATATGCTTTCGTCTGAAAATCCTCCTTTGTGACTTAAAGCAGAATAGTGAAAATCGAAATATTTTTCTTTATCAATAAAGTAAACAGCTAAAGCGCTTTTTGCTGCCCTTAAAGAGTCATTACCAAGTATTGGAGCATCCCTAAAGATATACTTAATTTTACCGTCGTTAATTAACTGCTTTATATCATTCTTCATAGCTTTGCAATATCCACAAGAATAGTCAAAGAAGCCTACAGCTATAACACTACTATTTTCATTTCCTGAGTAAGGATAAGCGGAGTCGAATATTTCATTTTTGTACTGTAAAATTTTACCTTTAGTCGCGTTATCTCGAGCAGCGTAACTACTTTTAATCGACTCCTCTTTGAGAGTTTTTACGATCTTATCAAAATTTCTACTGATATAATCATCTAATCTCGTACTTATTTGGTCATCGGTTAGGGTTTGACCGCGGTGTGAAAGCCAATTGTTTATTACTGGTAAACTTGCTACTGCCAGTATAAGAATCAATAAAAACGATATTCTAGACATATACTTATTAAAGAACCTACAATATAAAACTTTTAGTACACATTTATCTATATATTAAAAGAAGCATCTAATGTTAATATATAAAAACATTTATATCAAGTGTATTTTATAGTCAGTTTTGCCTCGAATACAAACTTTACGTACAATGATTAGGTATATTGTCACAAAGTTCATCAGAAGACTTGATAATGTAGGTGACCAAACTACCCCCAGAATAGCCAATTATGAGATGCTCTATCTTTTACCGCCGCGCTGTAAACATGGCGGTAAAACAAAGTTGATAATTTTATTCCGCTGTGTATAATTTCAACAAACTCCGCGGAATAAACATATGAGTGAACCAATAATTGGCAGAGAAAAAGAAATAGCTATTCTACAAGACAAACTTCTTTCTCAATCAGCCGAATTTATTGCTGTTTATGGTCGGCGTCGTGTAAATGTTGTATTATCTGCATTTTATCAGCATAATATAGAAGTAATGTAATGCAGATATTATGCCGATGCCAAATTATACGATTACTTCTAAAATTGCTAATTGCCTTATGAGGATTGAAGCAGCAAAAGAAAAAGTGTTACATTTGCCACTCACTGTATCGATGCTCTCGTCCCTTCGTGAAACTGCACGGCTTTATACCACACACTATTCTACTATGATTGAAGGAAATCGACTTGAGCCTAAACAGATTGAAGAGGTTTTAAGTGGTAAAAGCCACTTTCCAAAATATAGGAGAGATGAAAATGAGGTTAAAGGATATTATGCAGCTTTAACCCAAGTTGAACAATGGGCAGCGAGAACGATCCCTATTACTGAGAAAGCCATTCAAACGCTTCATGCCCTAGTAATGGCGAGTGGAAAATCTAAAGTGAAGCCAACCTCTTATCGTGATGGTCAAAACGTTATTCGTGATAGCCGTACACGTGCAATAATTTATATGCCCCCTGAAGCAAAGGATGTACCAAAGCTCATGAGCAGTATGATTGATTGGATTCGTGACAGTGAGCAAGTGCCTTGCCCAATTATTGCAGGTATTGCTCATTATCAATTTGTAACAATTCACCCTTACTATGACGGTAATGGTCGTACTGCAAGATTGTTGACTACATTAATTTTATACCTTGGTGGATATGACCTAAAAGGGCTTTATTCATTGGAAGAATATTATGCTAAGAATCTAGGAGCTTATTATGAGGCAATCAGTGTAGGTCCATCGCACAATTATTATATGGGACGAGCTGAAGCAGATATCACTAAGTGGGTGGAGTATTTCGTAGAAGGTATGGCAAATTCATTTGAGAACGTTTTACAACGTATAAATGAAGAAGAATACCACACTGATCAGACTGATCTTATACGTAAACTTGATCCTAAACAACGCAAAGCTCTTGAGCTCTTCCAGGAGTTTTCCGCTATTACAGCTAGTCAGGTTGGCGAACTATTTAATTTTAAGCCTCGTACTAGTGCGCAACTTTGTAAAAAGTGGGTGGAAATGGGGTTTATCAAGATTGTAGATTTTTCCAATAGAGGAAGGAAATACAAACTTAGTAAGCAATATGAAGATTTGATCTCAAATTAACTGAAAGCTCGCTAGACAGTGCATAGGTCAAATTTCAATAAAGTGCTTGAAAACTAGATATAAACTTAAAATTTTAAAAACTGGAATATGTACAACAACTTACGCGACTTCATCAAAGCCTTAGAAGAAAAAAAAGATCTGATTAGGATTAAGGAGGAAGTTTCAACAGTTCTTGAAATGACAGAAATTCATCGCAGAGTTTTGTCAAGCAAAGGGCCAGCGATCATTTTTGAAAATGTTATCACAGAAAATGGCAAAAATTCGATTCCAGTTTTGGTGAATTTATTTGGTACTATTAAGAGGATTGCATTGGGGTTGAACATAAATCCTGATGAACTAAGAGATCTTGGTAAACTTTTAGCATTTTTGCAATCACCTGAGCCGCCAAAAAACTTTAAGGATGCTATAAAAATGTTTCCTTTGTTGAAAGTCGTGTTATCGATGCGAAGTAAAGTCGTGAGCAAGGCTCCATGTCAAGAGGTAGTGCTAACCGGAGATGAAGTGGACCTAAGTCTACTGCCCATTCAAACATGCTGGCCAAATGAACCTGCACCACTTATCACCTGGCCGATTGTGGTAACAAAAGGACCCACGAAAGAAAAGCAAGATAATTTTAATCTTGGAATATATCGTATGCAGGTTATAGATAAAAAAACAACACTAATGCGTTGGCTTGCACAAAGAGGTGGCGCAACTCACCACAAACGATGGAAAGAGAAGGAACAAAATATGAAATTTCCTGCTGCTGCTGTGATCGGTAGTGATCCTGCAACGATTATTGCTGCAGTAACTCCAGTGCCAGAAACATTGTCAGAATACCAATTTGCTGGACTGCTGCGAAAGAAGCCGCTTGAGCTGGTAAATTGTAGGACTATTCCACTTCAAGTACCAGCTCACGCGGAAATCGTTCTGGAAGGCTATGTGAGTTTGGATAGATATCAAGACGAAGGGCCATACGGAGATCACACCGGCTACTATAATTCTGTTGAGCAATTTCCTGAATTTAATATTACTGCAATTACTATGCGTAAAAACCCGATATATCTTAGCACTTTCACTGGCAAGCCACCTGATGAACCATCGATTCTTGGTGAAGCACTCAATGAAATTTTTGTGCCCATTCTTATCAATCAATTTCCAGAGATAGTGGACTTTTATCTGCCACCGGAAGGTTGCTCATATAGAATAGCGGTAGTGTCGATAAAAAAATCCTATCCAGGGCAGGCAAAAAGAATTGTTATGGGCATACTTTCCTTTCTAAAGCAATTTTTATACACGAAGTTTATTATCGTTGTTGATGATGATATAAATATACGTGATTGGAAGGAAGTGATGTGGGCAATGTCAACGAGGATGGACCCTGTGCGTGATACAATCATGATAGAAAATGCACCTATTGATTATTTAGACTTTGCTTCCCCTGAAAGTGGACTTGGAGGTAAAATGGGATTTGATGCGACAAATAAAATCCCGCCTGAAACCAAACGAGAGTGGGGAAAGAAAATTGAGATGAGTGAGGAAATAGTAAGAAAAGTCACGGAAAAGTGGGAGGAATATATGGACTAGACTTCTTGCATAAAAGCAGAAAAAAGTTTGGCGTTTTTTATAATGCCGTAATTAGCATTAACTGATAATTGTGATTTAAGTTCGTCACAGTGCCCTTTTTTTGTCATCCTATAGCTATACCGCCGCGGTATCTCTTAGCCGCTAACAAGTAGTGGGATGACGAGCTTATCGTCATCCTGCCGCGAACCGTCATACCGCGATTCATTCGCGGTATCTCAGCCGCTAACAAGCAGCGGGATACTTAGGGATGACGGTTGTTGTTTAGCTGTAAATATTAAGAAATTTACCAAATGAAAAAAAAGGCAAAAGAAGCCCTGGGGTTATTATCCGCTTTAAAATATTGGCGTTTTTTATGTTTTAAACGCTTGACAAGCGAGATTCAGCCGCTTTTAATTGCAACTAACTTACGCTGCAAATGTTTAAGAAATTTACTAAGCAGAAAAAAAGACAAAGAATCCCCGAGTTAGCTAGTCTTTTACTATCTCTGTCGAGTATTGGCATTTTTTGATGTCTTGTAACGCTTTATAAGCGCGTTCAGCTTATTTAGATAAAAATCTAGATGTAGATGAAGTTTTGTAAAGACATACAGTATCTATATACTGCAAAAAATTGAACATAAGACGCCGATACATTAAGTAATCCTTACCTTTTAATCTGCAGATTGGCGAAAGCAAATACAATAGCTTCAGTTTCATGATAAGAGGGCTGGCGAAGGGTGTCAAGCAATTTTCGTTTCTGCGAGTACCTGAGTTTATTGACTTCATTAGAGCCAAAACTCTTGAGACCTAGGTGATAATTCTATCTAAAAGGATGCCAAAAAAGAGAAGCAACCCTACGTAGGAATTATTTTTAAATATGGACATGCATTGACTGGGATCGTCAGGATTGAAATTTTTGTATTGGCGGTGAAATATGAACCCTACGGCAAGTAGAGCAATATAAAAAATGTTATTTAATGATGATAAAATACCAGCATATAGCCACGTCATAAGAGATATTAAATAAAATCTTTTCAACCAAGATTTTGTTGTATCACCAAAATATAATGCGGTAGATTTCATCCCGAGTTTTTCATCATCTTTTTTATCTTGATGGGCGTATATGGTGTCATAGCTAAGTGTCCAAAAGACGCATCCTATATAAAACAGCAAGGATTCTATACTGATCTGGTTTGTTATTGCTGCTGAGCCCATGAGCGATCCCATATTGAAGGTAAACCCTAAGAACAATTGTGGCCACCAAACATACCGCTTTAATAAAGGGTAAGTAGCTATCATACACATTGAGATTATTCCAAGTATAAGTGTAGTTTTATTAGTTAATAATAAGATTACCAGGTCAATAGACAGTAGCAGTGAAAGTAAAGCTAAAGCCTGCTTTATGTTTAATGCACCACTTGCAAGTGGCCTATATTTTGTTCGTTCAACGTGCGCATCTATTTTTCTATCGAAGATATCATTGATTATGCACCCTGCGGGTCTCATTAAAAATGCACCTATAGTAAACAAAACAAGGAGAAAAAGAACCTGATACGATAGAGAAGTTGAGGCTAAAAGAATACCGCTCAAACTGGGAAATAGCACAAGCCACAAACCCGTTAAACTGTGCAACCTCATTAATGAAAAGTAACGATTGAAATGCATTAATTAAGTGTGATTATGTAATATTTTGCTTACATTAACAAAATTATCGAACGCTAAGTCAGGCTTGAAAACTAGTTCAGGTATAAATCGCAAATCAACATAACACAGTATAGATTTACGTATTGACCATGCAGATTGGTTCATTTCATTAACAACGGTGTTAAGATCACAATTATTCTCAGAAGGATCTCCAGTGCGTCTTTTTTCTGGATCTAAGTAGTCAGCTACTTGAATATTCAATGAAGATAACACAATATATACATCTGCTTTTTTCAAATCTTTACTTAATTTTACGTCAGATACCGCTACATTTTTATTGAACACCTTACCTTCCATTAGAATTCTTGATATTGCTCTATGCAATACCGATGCTATCTTTAGGTTTCTAATTTCCTTTTTCATATCCAGCTACTATAACACCCTTTCTTCTTGCACTAATTGATAAGCTTCCAAAATATCTCCAACTTTAATATCGATATTACCCTCTAGTGATACTCCGCATTCAAAGTTTACACCTACTTCTTTAACATCATCTTTAAATCTACGTATTGCTTTTAACTTTCCTTCATGCACCAATTTGCCACCACGCACTACCTTAATTAAAGAATCTTTTTTTATGACTCCATCACTTACATAACATCCAATGATATTACCAGCTTTAGATACATTAAATATTTGCCTTACAGATGCAGAACCAACACGAACCTCTCGTGTAACAGGCTTTAACATTTTAGTTAAATACATTCTCATGTCGTCAATGAGCTCGTATATTATGTTATAAGTATGTATTTCTATACCTTTTTGTTTTGCCAAGTCCCTTATTTTTGAGTCCACTTTTACATTAAAAGCTAAAATTACTGCACTTGATGCTTCTGCAAGCAGCACATCTGAATCTGTTATCCCTCCTACTGCTTTGTGTAGGATATTTAATTTCACTTGGTCTTTACCGAGTTTATCAATTGAACTTGATATTGCTTCAATAGAACCAGTTACATCGCACTTTAAAACTACAGATAGTTCTTCTGTTTCGCTGTTATTACGACTGAATATATCTAAATTATTGTCGCCCAAATCTTCTTTCTTTTTCTTGATTAACTCTAGCCTGTATTCAACAATTTCACGCGCCTGCTTTTCAGAATTTACAACAACAAATTTATCTCCAGCATTTGGTACACCATTTAGACCAGTAATTTCAATTGGAGCGGAGGGTAGTGCTGCTTTTTCTCTTTGACCAAGGTGATTAACCATACTACGTACTTTACTGTATGTTGTACCAACTACCAATATATCACCAACCTTTAACGTTCCTTCCTCAACTATCAATGTAGCTGATATTCCTTTCGCTTTATCTATTTTGGATTCTATTACCCATCCAAGTGCTCGACAATCTTCTATTGCTTCTAGCTTCATTAATTCAGCGATTAACAAAATCGTCTCTTCTAGTTTATCTAAATTAGTTTTCTTTTTTGCTGATACTGGCACAATCATAACATCACCACCAAGCTCTTCAGGAATGAGATCATATTGAGGTAAGCTACTCATTACTTTCTCCACATCACCAGGCTCAGATTTATCAATTTTATTAATAGCAACTATAATAGAAACATTTGCTGCTTTTGCATGATTTATTGCTTCAACTGTTTGTTTCATGATTCCATCGTCAGCTGCAACTACTATTACAACTATATTAGTAATATTGGCACCACATGCACGCATCGCAGTGAACGCTTCATGTCCTGGTGTATCAATGAAAGTAATTTTTTGCTTATCTTTTGTTATTATTTGATAAGCACCTATGTGTTGAGTTATGCCACCTGACTCTCTTTCTGCAACATTAGATTCACGAAATGCATCGAGCAATGAGGTTTTACCATGATCGACGTGTCCCATAAAAGTGACGATTGATGGTTTAGGTTTTTTAGGCAGGCTTTCTCTGCCTTCTATAAAAAATAAATCTTTTTCTCTGTTGGTATCGCTCACTCGTTTAGCCGTATGATTAAATTTTTCCACTATTTCACATGCTATATCTGGATCCACCAGATCATCTACTCTATAACTCTCACCGACTTCTTCTTTGAACATTTTTAGCACACTCTTGCTATCTTCTGCCATGCGAATAGATAACTCCCTGATAGTTATTTTGTCTGGTATAATAACTTCTCTTGATATATTTTTACCCTTAGTAAACTTTGACTTTCTACCTCTTATACCAAACCTTTGCTTAAATACAGGGGGTTGTTCAGTTTTTTCATCTATTGCCTGTGCAATTACCAGTTTAGAATGCTTAGAATATATATCTTTGTTGACTTTAAAAGACTTTTTATCGTTGTCCTCATGGTCAATACTATCTTCTTTTGGTTCAACTAAGTGGGTATTACTTAAAACTTGCTTATTTATTTCCTTAGATAAAGCGTCCGCTTCATTTTTCTCGTCAATCTCTTTATTGCTGTCTTCTTTTGCTGTTTTCTCTTTTTCTTCTCTCTGATTTCTTTCTTTCAGCAAAGCAGCATTCTGCACAGCATTAATGCGGAAAATTTGTTCTTTCTCTGTTAAAGAACCTAATTTACTCTCGTCAAATAAATTATGTTCTTCTGCATCATGAGATTTTTTTCTTCTTTTTTTTACTACTGTAGCTCCAGTACTTGGGCTAGCTGAAGAGTTTAAATTGAGGTCTAATTTAAGCTTGCTTAAACCTTGGAGCGTTAATTTTTTATCACTGATATCTTCATTATTCATATTATTTTATTATATTAATCCAAGCTTTTTACGTGCTTCTATGATTATTGAATCTACTGTATCTTTTAGATCTTCTTTGCTATCGGATGAGGAAGAGAGTATGCTGCAAAACTCATAACTTGATAAATCTGCTATGTCCTCTAAAGTCTTAATATCATGCTTACTAAGAGCAATTTTATTGTCTATTGATAAAGTTAAATTGATTACATCATCCTCCATACCTAAACTTTTTAGCTCTTCTATTTTTCTATCATTTTCTGCTTTCAGGTACTTATTTGCTCTATTGTGAAGTTCGTTTGCAATATCTTCATTAAAGCCCTCTATTGAAGCAAGCTCTTTAATTGAAGCGCTAGATATGTCTTCTACACTTGAAAAACCTTCTGTTACCAATAGCTGACCCATAATCTCTTCTAAGTTTAAAGCTTCAGCAAATAAAGCTGAACATTGACTAAGTTCTTTACTTCGCCTTTCTGATTCTTGCTGAGTGCTTAATATCTCAATTTTCCATCCAACAAGCTCTGAAGCTAATCTTACATTCTGGCCCTTTTTTCCTATCGCTAAACTCAATTGATCTTCAGCAACTATTAACTCTATGCAATTTTCATTTTCATCAATAATAACCTTCGATACTTCTGCAGGAGTAATGGCTTTAATAACAAATTGACCCAAATCTGAGGAGTAATTTATAACGTCAATTTTTTCACCATTTAATTCGTGTATAATAGTTTTTATTCTATCTCCCTTAACTCCAACACAAGCACCTACTGGATCAATGTTCTTGTCGGGAGAGAAAACGGCAACCTTAGACCTTGAACCAGCATCTCTAGCTATACCTTTAATTGTCACTAATCCGTCAGCAATTTCTGGTATTTCTTGATTTAATAATGCCTCCAAAAAGCCTTCATGAGTCCTAGAAAGAATAATTTGACGTCCATCATCAGAGCGCTTAACAGTCTGTATGTAAGCTTTAACCTTATCACCTTCACGAAATGATTCACCACCAGTTAAATTTCGCAATGGAAGATATGCCCTAGTGCCATTTATGTCTATAATAAGATCTGAATATTCTACTTGTTTAACAATACCATACCTTATTTCTCCCACCTTATCTTTAAATTCCTCATATTGCTTTTTTGACTCTTCATCTTTAATTATTTGAGCAATCTTTTGCTGGGCAATTCTTGCTGAAGCAAGATCAGTGTTAAGAGAGAGTAATTCACTAACAGTATCTCCAACTTTTGCATCTCCTTTTATTAATTTAGCTTGTGTAAGCGTAATTGATTCACACTCGGTATTCTCTTTTTCATTTGATTCATCATCAATAACTTTTAGTTTTCTATATGAAGTAACTTTGCCTGTGTTTCTATCTATATCAACTACAATTTTACTTTTGCTACCATATTTTTGATGAGCCACTGCTTCTATAGCACTTTCTAGTGCCTTTATTACAACATCAAAATCTAAACCTTTTTGAAGTGAAAGCTCTCCTGCTGTTTTTATTACATCAAGGCTTCCAACTATGTTATTCTTGTTACTTTTCTGCTTAACACTGCTTTTACGATTAGCAATCATAATAAATAAATCCAATGTAATTAGTTATAATTATAGCTCCAACGGGCAAAGAACACTATCTTAAATGTTAAATGATTGCTAATTTAAGTCAAGTTTTTTCATGTTTTTGTATAACAAGCAACGCAGGAGTAAAGAATAAAGTTAAAACCGTTGCAGCCAATATTCCACTTGCTATGGTTGTTGAAATGTCAACCCACCACTGGCTTGATGGAGCATCATATGTGATTTGTAGCGTAAAAAAATTGATATTTAACCTGGTAATCATCGGTATTAAACCAAGAACTGTGGTTGCAACGGTAAGCAATATTGGCCTAACGCGAGAAATTGCAGCGTTTATTACACATCGCTTGATGTCATTTTTGTGTACCTTAATTTGGTGATGAAAGGCATCAAGCAATAGTATGTTATTATTTACTATAATTCCTGCCAAAGCAATTATCCCCACTCCACACATAACAACTACGAAAACTTGTTGGATAAGAAAGAAAACAAAAAACACACATGTTGTGGATAAAAACACTGCTGTCATTACGATAAATGTATGGTATACATTATTAAACTGTGTCACTAATACCAATATCATTAGTGTAATCGCTAATATAAAAGCCTTTAACAAAAATGCTCCTGATTTTTGTTGATCTTCTTTGTCGCCTTTAAAATCAATTTTTACTCCCTTGTCCCAATCCTGGGCAATAGAATTCTGAATGAACTTTACTCTTTCATCAACAAGATAGCCAGTATCAACGTCAGCAGAGATTGTCACTGTGCGTAATCCATCAATCCTGTTTAGTTTGTTTACCTTTTTTTCGGGAGCATATTTTACTATATTGCTCATAGGATACGGGCCATTAACTGTATTGATAAAAAGATTGTCTATAGTCTTCATGTTGCGATCCTTTCCAGGGAAACGGAGTACAATATCGATTTCTTCATCCGTGTTATTTGGTCTATATTTTCCAATCAACACTCCATTTGTAACCATCTTTATAAAATCGCCAATGGTTGCAACACTTACTTCAGAGCTTGTAGCCTTATTCTTATCAACACTCATATTCCACTCTATTTCAGGTGCTGATCTGCTATCTTGAATATTTATAAACCCGGATGAAGGTTGGTTCATAATTTCTAGAATTTTCTCTGCTGCTAAATTCAAACTGGATGCACTCCCGCTGAGGTTGATTTGTATTGGCTTGTCAGCCGACGGTCCTGGCTTTTCCTCTTGAACATTAATTATTATTCCTTTCATGTCTTGCACACTGCTCCTTATATCATTTAGTATGTGCTTAGCTTTGCGCCTGAAGCGCCAATCCATAAGTTCTAGTTGTATTCTGGCGATAACGTTGTCTGAAAATGCTCCTGATCTAGCATAAGAAACATGAATTTCTTTTTCAATGCTCAAAATGCGTTCTTCCACTTCTTTGAGTATCAGATCTCGTGCTTTGGCTGATAAGCTTTCTTTTGCTTTAACACTGATTAAAATATTATCTGAATCCACTTTCGGAAAAAACTTTACTCCAGGACCAAAAGTAAAGTACAGCACACTAAATGAAAACAAAACGAATACAGTAGCACATACGAATTTTTTAGGATGATCCAAAACCTTCTCTAGCATTCGTACGTAAGCTCTTATTATAGGCCCAGCATTTTTTATTTCACCACTTTCGATAGCATTCATTTTTTCAATTTCTTCCTTTGAAGTTACTGATGGCTTTCCAAAGATTGCACCAAGTGTTGGTATAAAAACCAGAGCCATAATGAGCGATCCGGTTAAAGTTAAAATTATTGTAATTGGTATATACTGCATGAATTTTCCCACAGTATCAGGCCAGAGTAGTAAAGGAAAAAACACTGCCAATTTAGTTAACGTTGATGATAAGACCGGATAAAACATATCACGAACTGAAGTGTGAAAGGCTTCTACTTTGCCCATTCCGCAGATCATCTTTCTATCGGCATATTCGCTGATCACAATTGCATCATCAACCAGCATGCCAACAGCCATAATAAAACTGAAGAGCACAACGATATTTAAGGTTATACCCATAAAGTAAAGAGCTATTATCCCAATGAGAAAGGAACCGGGTATCGAGAGTGCCACAAGAATAGCAATCCTTGTTCCCATAGAAAGCATCATTATGATCAATATTAACAACACAGCAAATATTATGCCGTTTTCCAAGTCATCAAGCACATCGCGGACGTTTTTTGACTGGTCGTTTAAGTACACCACTTTTAAATTTTCAGGTAATTGATCTTTTGCCTTATCCATTAAGTATTTTACTTGATTTACTGTGTCTATTATGTTTTTTCCGTTACGTTTTGAAATTTCTAGCACGACACTAGGTAATCCATTAATGCGAGCAAACCCTTGGTGATCTTCAAACCTAGGGTATACTTTTGCTATATCTTTTATTCTCAAAACTGCATCGCCTTGAGATCTAATAGGAATATTCATAATATCTTCTATATCTTTTAGTAATCCTGATATTTTAATCGAATATTTACCGGTGTCATTTTCCAGTGATCCAGCTCCCACTAGTCTATTATTGCTTGATATAGCTTGGAATATTTCGTTTGATTGAATGTTATATTTTGTTAGAACTGTGGGCTCAATTATAACTTCCACTGTTTCTTTACGCATACCCGCCACTTCAACTTTGAGAACATTTGGCAGAGATTCTATTTCTTTCTTTAGCTTGCGTGCTATTTCAGTTAAGGCTCTTTCTGGCAAATTACCAATTAAGCCGACATTGAGTATCGGAAATAAGCTCAAGTTTATTTCATTGATTATCGGAGATTCCGCTTCAACAGGTAACTTCGATTTTATGTTTGAAAGCTTTGAACGAACATTATCGAGCACTTCTTTATTATCATACTCTGTTCCAAATTCGAGTATCATGTGAGCACCATCATTAGTTGCAAAAGCTCTCAATTCTCTTACACCTTCGATGGATCTTAGTTCATTTTCTATAGGAAGCACTAATAGCTTTTCACTATCTTGAGCAGAAATCCCAGGAAGTCCAACAAACACGCTGATTATAGGAATCTGTATATCAGGATTGCTTTCCCTTGGCATTTTTACATAAACGTATGAACCGAAGATAAAAATTACTATAAGTAATAATACCACCGCCCTGTTTCGCTCTATGAGTAAGCTCTGCATGTTGAATGTTAGCTGAATATGTGTGTTTGTACAATATTATAGTCGAGATACATTGCATATTAATTAATCCTTGTGTAGCTTTAAAACTTTATGCAAATAATTAAAATTTTCGCAAAATTGCAAGTATAAGAAAATTCCTGTATAATAATTCTAGAACAGTATTTGAGAGGTTATTATGGTGGCAATTCTAAATATAACAAAAGGCAAAAATAAAGTTATTGTGTCTGGATTAGCTGGAGCTTTATCAGCTTTAATATTTTTAACAGCAATCCACATTGCCGCAAAGATAGCCATTATCGTTTCTGCTGCTGCAGTTACTTACTTATTACTTTCGCTGATTCATAAAATAAGAACTAAAAAAGAACAGCCTGAAATTACTGGTGTTTCAGGAGAGAAAGTTTCAGAAGATGAAGGGTATAGCAGTGTTGATGAAGGTGAAGAAAAAGATACCGCAAAAGAACCAGAAAAAACTGAAACTGAGTTAGAAGAAGAAATAATAAGGAAAAGAGCACAAGAACGCATGGAGAAAGGATCACTTGGTGGTCCTATAAATGCGTTTGGCGAACCAATTCATGTGACTATAGATGCTGAAAATAGTAATCCTGTTGATTATACAAAAACTATGGTAGTGCCTGAGGAAATTATTCTTAGCATGCTAAATGATAAAACTCTTACACAAAATAACTCTAGCTCTATAAAGAATCAGATGAAACCTCTTCCTGAGCACATGGATGTGCCTGGTAATCCACTTCCTGGGCAAGTGTTAAGCAATCTAGAGCTTGAATCTAAAAGCACGCAGAAACTATCTGCTTTAGACTTGCTATTACAGTGCAAAAATGTAGATAATGATGTAAAAAAAATGCTAAAACAGCCAATTACCCAAAAGGGGTTTAACGGATTAGGATTTGATAGATAGTTGTTATATTAACCTCTCCATCTCATATTGAGGATCAGATGCAATGCCGTAGACCCTATTTGGCGGAGCAATTTTGTTCTCTATACCAAAAACCATACCTTCAATTATTGCTGTGAGTACTTTTTCAAGGTCACAATCTGCTCCGGGAACGCGGTGCTCTAGGCGGCATCTTTTGAAATCGTTGCCAAAATAGGGAATTCTTATCGCAGCAGTTCTGTTATTTACTCCCCAACTAATCGTAGTTGGAGTGTGAATATCCGGATACTGAAATCTTAAATATGAATCATCATTTGGAGCAAAAAACAACATATGTTTTTTCATCATTGCACATAATCCACCAATACTATGAATCAGATAGTCACTGTACTTTTGCTCATTGATATAAAATAAGTTACCGTTATTTGAATTCACGAGATTAACATGCACATTTAATGCACTGCCTGCTCTATCCAAATAAGGCTTTGCTTTAAAAGAAACATTCCCACCTAGTTTTTGTGCTGTTTCAGTAAGTGATTGTTTTGCTAACTCAAAATGCTTAATTAAATTGTAGGAGTTCGTATAACAACCACTTTTTATCTCATACTGATGTGTAGAATTCTCCTTCTCGCAAGAAAATTCAAGAGATGCTATTTTATTTTTGATGCTATTCAGAAATAAGTATTCTTTTTCTATTCCTTCAATGTAAAACTCTAGTTCAATACCTAATACAGCATAACAACTCAAATTACTTAATATAATCATAAATTTGCTTCAGTAAATCTATATTAGGTTAGCTATATTTATATGAATACTTTACTTATTTGCCAGTAAATTTAACATCTTATTTATACATAATGTATTACTGTTTTTGCATGCTTCTAATCCTCGATACAAGCGACATTTACAAATTTTTCATTTTTTTGAAATAAAAATGATCAATTTTAATGTTTTTATACCCTTTACAACCCATCAAAAAATCACCATAATTTTTAGTATGTATTAAGTAGTATTAGCTTTTCATTTTGCAGTAGGCTATTGATTATCTTATATTTTTCTAATTATTGCTTTTTTCTTGGTGTGGTATATGAACTTAACTAGCCCTAAGGTTTCTACTATGTTTTTTGATCAGATTATTACAGTAACGGATCACAATGTTACTTGGGAAAAAATCCAAAATTGTCTTTATAATCTTTATGGAGAAGCAACATATAATAGCTGGCTGAGTTCACTAAAATTTGTCAGTAGCAGAAATGGGGAAGTTCTTTTATCCGTGTCAACAAGGTTTATAAAAGAGTGGATTACAGTTCATTACATGAAAAAAATATTATCATTATGGCAAAGCGAAGATAAAAGTATACGTTCTATTGATATTCAAGTAATTGAGGAGAGGAATTCAAATTTTAATGTTATACTAAAAAACAGAGAGGAAAGTAATCATAATCTTGGTTCGCCGCTGGATCCAAGGTTCACCTTTGATAATTTTGTAGTGGGAAAGCCAAATGAATTAGCATTTACGGCGGCAAAGCGTGTGGCAGAATCTATAGATCCAATATTAGGCAGCAATCCTTTGTTTCTATATGGTGGAGTGGGACTTGGTAAAACACATCTAATGCATGCTATAGCTTGGCACATAGTCAATTCCCCATCAGCAAAAAGAAAAGTGGTGTATTTATCAGCAGAGAAATTCATGTACCAATATATTACAGCGCTGCGAAGCAAAGATATTATGTTATTTAAAGAGCAATTTAGATCAGTAGATGTATTGATGGTAGATGATGTGCAATTTATCAGTGGTAAAGATAGTACACAAGAAGAATTTTTTCACACTTTCAATGCATTGATAGACCAAAATAAACAATTGGTTATATCAGCTGATAGGTCTCCTAGTGATCTTGATGGAGTGGAAGAAAGAATAAAATCACGACTCGGTTGGGGGTTGGTGGCAGATATTAATGAAACAACTTTTGAATTAAGGCTTGGTATATTGCAGGCAAAAGTGGAGCAGATGAATATGTATGTTCCGAAAGATGTCCTAGAGTTTTTAGCAAGGAACATAAAATCTAATATAAGAGAATTAGAAGGAGCATTAAATAAGGTTACCCATACCTCATTAATTGGAAGAAGTATGACGGTAGAATCAGCTAGTGAAACCCTAATCGATCTTCTTAGGTCAAATCATAGGTCAGTCACAATAGAAGAAATACAAAAGAAAGTAGCTGAATTTTTCAATATAAAGGTTGCAGATATGCAATCCAATAGAAGGCTTCGCAGTCTTGCAAGGCCAAGACAAATAGCTATGTATTTTGCCAAAAAATTTACGCAAAAAAGCCTACCAGATATTGGGAGAAACTTTGGTGGCAGAGACCATGCTACTGTTATACATGCAGTAAAACAAGTAGAAAATTTTATAAAGACCGACTCAAAATTTGCTGATGAAATCAATCGATTAAAAAAAATGTTTAAGTAGCGTTTTTAAAATAGCTAATAACAAATCCTAAAATGAATCGACTATAGTTTTAATCCGTTTAAGTTTAAAATCTTCTGTTAGCTTCGCAGAATACATTTCCTTATTGTGTTGATTATAGAAGGTAAATTCGTGATCATCTAAATTTAGTATTGCAAAGCCAAAGCCAAAAAAGTTTCTAACCTCGTGTGCTAAGTAGTTTTTACCATTTAAATAGTCAAATTCTACATTTTGATAAACAGATTCTTGATCTTGAGCGTGTAATGATGCACCACCGTTTCCAACTATAATTTGGTCTGGAACATTATCCATTAATAAAATCTGGGCTATATGAATGTGGCCAGAAACTATGGTAGTAACATTGCTTGGAAATTTATCTCCAAAAGCTTCGATTTGTGTAAGATTACCATGGCTTTTTAATGTCAAAAATTCTTTTTTTGGAGATCTCCAAAGCGGTTTATGAGTTAAAAACCACATGGGCTTGTCAGAACTATTTTGTATCAATTTATCAAATTGCCTCTCAAAAGCATCAATTGTGCTTTGGGTTGTAAAAATATCCTCACCGGATGAAGAGTCGAAGATAAAAAATTTCATCGGTCCAGCATCTAAGGACCAACTAGAAACGAAGTTTCCACATTTTTCAGACGAAAAGGGGTATGAATCTAGATACCTGAACCATCCTTCATAAGCTCTATCACAACTCTCATGGTTTCCACGAACAAAAAGGAAAGGGGATTGTGATAAAATATCCTTTGCAGGCTCAAACCAATCAGCGTACCAAACTTCTTTATTGTATCCATAAATATCGCCACACTTTTTTGTATTTCTACATTTTGTTTGTCTATAATGATAATCACCAACATGGATAATTAAATCTGGTTTATGAAGGGCGATTGAATCTAAATTTTTTTTTAAAGGCCAGCTATCTACCGAATTACATTCCTGCTGAAATAACATATTTATTCTACAGCCCGTGTCACCAATGAAAGCAATTTTATTAACCTTTTTTGGTAATATAGGAACCCGTAGATTCTCAATACTAATGTTTTTGGCACTTGTTTGTACTGTCAGTTCACAAACTGTTTCGTTATGATCACCATTGTTAATTGAGCTGCGATTCAGCATTTCTGTTTCCTCGCCATCAACATAAACAATGGGACACATGTCATTGTCCGTAATTGTGCGTATGCTTAGTTTATTTTCTGGGATAACTTGAGACCATGTGTATAATATTTGTGCATGGACGAAATGAAAGCTAGTTATAAGAGAGAGAGCTAAAAAAATAAAGATATTAGCTATATTCATTTGTATAAAAACCTAAGTTAAAAATTAGTAGTAAGGTTATCTTAAATGATTAAAATTTATAATCACAAAATTCATAATCAAATTATACAAACAATTTCTAAATTATTCTAGTATCAGATTGACACTCTAGATGAAAAATTCTAAAATGATTAAGTAATTTAAAATAATTATATAAAAACTAGAATATAGTGCGGCCGTGGTGGAATTGGTAGACACGCAGCGTTGAGGTCGCTGTGGCTCATAAGGCCTTGGAAGTTCAAGTCTTCTCGGCCGCACCAGTTTTTATCGCTGTTTAATATGGGTAAAAATGTTTATAGGAAATCAGAGTAGCAATAAGGTAGAAAGAGCTATCAGCGAAATCAGGCGCGGTCGGCCAATTGTAATATATGATGAAAGTAATTACCTATTGTTTGCTGCTGCTGAGGCTTTAGAAAGAGATTTATTTAATCAATACAAGCTTACATCAAGTAATGTATATGTTACTTTAACTTCAAGTAAGGTAAAATACATATCTCAGAATAAAGAACATAACAGCAAACGTCTGTTGGTGAATAATTTTGATGAACTGCTCTATTTAATAAACTGTTCAAAGGAAGATTGCATAAAAGAGTTGCAATGCTCAAAGACAATAGATGAATGTGCTATTGCCTTGCTTAAGTTCTCAGAATTATTGCCATACGCGTTAGTGGCTGATATGACTTTTGAGAATAACCATGAAATGCGAAATTGGTGCGAGAAAAATGACGTTATTGCACTGGACACGTCATTCATAAATAATTTTCAAGAAAATCAGGATGTATATGAAGTGTGCAAAACATCATTATTTTTAAAACAGACTCAAGAAGTAAATATCATATCTTATAGAACCGAAAGTGGTGGAAGAGAACATCATGCAATTATCATTGGCAATCCAGATAAAGATGACGAACCATTAGTGAGAATTCATTCTTCGTGCTATACGGGTGACTTGTTAGATAGCTTATCATGCGATTGCAGAAGTCAGTTACATCAAGCAATTCA
This sequence comes from Wolbachia endosymbiont (group A) of Cephus spinipes, assembly GCF_964026895.1. NCBI lineage: Bacteria > Pseudomonadati > Pseudomonadota > Alphaproteobacteria > Rickettsiales > Anaplasmataceae > Wolbachia > Wolbachia endosymbiont (group A) of Cephus spinipes. The sequence continues at coordinate 284,023 of NZ_OZ034713.1, forward strand.
AATGATAGCTGACTTTGGAAGTGGTATTATATTGTATTTGATGCAGGATGGAAGAGGTATTGGTTTAACTAATAAGTTAAGAGCATACAGTATGCAAAGAGAACATAACCTTGATACTGTTGATGCAAATAGAATATTGGGTTTTGAAGATGATGAAAGGAGTTTTGTTGTTGCAGCTAAAATGCTTAAGAAATTGAACATTAACAAAATCCAATTACTTACAAACAATGATAGGAAATTGTCAGAATTGGAAAGTAGTGGTATAGAGGTTACAAAGTGTCTACCACTTATTGTGGAACGTAATAAATATAACGATTCATATATGGAGACAAAGTTTGGTAAGCTAGGCCATAAGTTAAGAGTTTTTTAGCTTTTTTGTTGTAACTACTTTGTTAATTTGCTATGTTTATTAACACAAGTTAAGATTTTTAAGAATATTAAAATGCTAAGATTTTTTAAGCGAGAGAAAAGTACTGAATCGTTAGATAAGGATATAAATTGGAATTCAAACCGCTACAGCACAGTTATTGCTCAAAGGAATATTCTACTTTTATTTGCGTTAATATTATTAGCAACGATCTCTATCAGCATATTAGTCATATTTAAAATTAGCACAAGTAGCACTATTGAGCCATTTGTTATAGAAATTGACAAGAAATCTGGAATAGTGCAATTGGTTGATCCTGTCACAGTAAAGCAGTATTCTGCAGATGAAGCGCTGAACGATTATTTTATTTCAGAGTATATAAAAGCAAGGGAGGTTTTTGATCCATATCATTATAATTATAACTATTATACAAAGGTGAGGTTGTTTTCCTCATCTAATGTGTATAATGAATTTAGAAATTATATAGGATCGCAGAATATGGATGATCTTTTTAATTTATATTCAGATACCAAAAATGAATTTAAAATTCGCTCGATTCAAAAATTGGGTAACGATGCTCTTCAGGTGAGGTTTTTTGTGGAATTTATACGGAAAGATGGAAGTTCCACAAGAAAAAATAAGATAGTTATTATGTCATATAGATATGCATCGCTTGAAATGAATGATCAGCAAAGATATATTAACCCATTAGGGTTTCAAGTTATTTCATATAGAGTAGATGATGAATATGTATAGGATATTATTAGTTTTAGTTTTACTTGTAAGTAGCAATTTAAACGCATCCATTAATTATAATGAACCTATTTCTGTAGATAGTAGAATAAAGACTTTTGTGTATAGCCCTAATGAAGTATTTACGGTGGTTTTTAGTCAGGGTTACTATTCTTATATTGAATTTGCGGAAGGAGAAAAAGTTAAAAATATCGCTGTTGGTGATGCATCAAGTTGGAAAATTAATCCTTATGACAATAAATTGCTTATCATGCCATTTGAAGTTAGTAGCCGCACTAACATGATTATTACGACAACTAAAAAAAGAAATTACATTTTTGATTTAATCTCAAGGCCAAACTACGATAAATACCTGGACACTAATGCTAAGAAAGTGGATCACGATTATTCTGCTGAAAAGGATATATCTTACGTAGTACGTTTTTATTATCCTCAAGAAGAAGGTGAATTTGATGTTGATTTAGATGAGGTTTCTTTACCTACTCAAATGCAGTATACTACAGACAAGCTAGAAAAAATAATACAAGAAAATGATACGAAGTATAATTATACATATATTGATGAAGGTGGTAATGCGGATATAGTTCCGATTGAGTTATTTGATGATGGTTATTTAACCTATTTAAAATTTAGAAATAATAATAAAATACCTCAGATTTTTGTAGAAGGGGAGGATAAACCTTGTAAAAGGCTGTTATTTGATGATTATGTTATAATAAAAGGGGTACATAAAAAGCTATTTATGCGTTATGAAGATGATGAAGTTGAAATTATAAATAGGTCACTTTAGCTGTGGTACATGCAATATGAATAAAGAAAGGCGTAACAATTCAGAAGATGAGTCAGAAATAGAGAACAAGGTAGTAACAGTTGGCTCTAATCAAGGTCATAGGGCATTGATGGTTATGATTTTAGTGCTTCTGGTTGGTGTAGTGTATTATTTCTATTTTAGTCCTTCTCATAAAGAGGATTCAGAAGTTATTAAAAAAGAGGAAACAAAGCAAAACGTTCAAGAATTTAAAGGAAAGTTGGAACAAGTTCCAGATAATGTAATAGTTCCAGAAAGAATAATAACCGATTCCTTACCACCCTTACCTCCTCTTCCTACACCACAAATCGTACCAGAAATAAAACAAATTAAAAAAGAAGAAGAGAAACCAAAAGAAACCCCTGTGTCAAATATACCTATTTTGCCAAAGCCAAATTTTCCTTCTAGTAATGTTATTAGCAATTTACCTACCTCGTTTCCTACAATAGGGGGCGGAGGTTATCCTAGAGACAGACGTAGTGCACAAATGTTAACAATTTCAGGTAGTAGTGGAGAGAACAAGGCTGCTGATGCTATTTTATCCGACACTTCAGCACAGTCGAGCAAAGCTACCAGAGTAGGAAAGCTTGGTTTAATGATTACTCAAGGTAAAATTATTGATGCTGTTCTTGAAACTGCAATAAATTCTGATCTGCAAGGAATGCTGCGTGCTATGGTGAGTAGAGATGTTTATGCAGAAACTGGTGATACAGTTTTAATACCTAAAGGCTCAAGATTGATAGGTAGTTATTCATTTGACTCGAATGTTGCTAAATCTCGTGTAAATATAAACTGGAATAGAGTGATTCTGCCACATGGAATAGATGTTGCCATCTCATCACTTAGTACTGACGAGCTTGGTAGAGCAGGGATAGCGGGAATAGTTGATAATAAAATAGTAAGTGCGTTATTCTCTTCAGTGGCACTTGCTGGTGTTTCAATTAGTTCGGCTGTTATAGGGCAAAAGGCTTCTAATCTTATCGATGCGCTAACTGCCATGGATGCAGTGAAGTCTATTACTGCAACTGAAATAGATATTTCTTCTCTCAAAGGGGCTATTGTTGAGAGATTGGAGGATGCTATAAAAACTGAAGTTGGGAAGGTAGGAGACGAAAAATGGAAATTGGGTCTTAGGGCTATTGAAAAAATTCGGAATGCTAAAAGTGATCAGGATTTACTGAGAATAATAAAGGAAGAAATAGTAAGTGTGATAAAAAGTTCTGGAGCTAGTGGAGTTGATGCAATTACTAGTGACAATATCGGTATAACTTTAGACGATGTACGTCAACTGTTGAGGCAAACTCAGAAAAGAAGCAAATCTGTTTATGATGAAGCAATCGGGAAATCAATCAATGATTTTTCTAAAGACATGCGAGATATAGTGGGCAGATATACAGATAAAAAACCAACTATTTATGTTGATCAAGGCACTGCATTGAAAGTATTTGTTAACCAAGATATAGTATTTCCTCCACAGGCAATATTAAATCAATGAAATGAACTATGCTGCACTTGATACATATTTGGAGCCATTACAGGGCATATTTCAAGAAGAAGGCGTAAATGAAATATCAATAAATAAGCCAAAGGAAGTATGGATTGAAAATCGTGGTGAAGTAAGGTGTGAAAAATTAGAAATATTCGATCTTAACCATTTGAAATCTCTTGGCAGACTGATTGCTCAAGCTACAGAACAAAAGCTTAGCGAAGAAGCGCCGTTACTTTCGGCAACATTACCAAATGGTTATCGTATACAGATAGTATTTCCGCCAGCATGTGAGCCTGATAAAGTAGTCATGTCGATTCGTAAGCCTTCTAGCATGCAATTAGCACTCGATGATTACGAAAAAATGGGGGCTTTTTCTGAAACTGTTACAGAAGCAACTGATAATCCAGTTGACCGTCATTTGGATTTACTGTTAAGGCAAAAAAAAATAAAAGAGTTTTTAGAATACGCTGTAATAAGTAAGAAAAATATTATAATTAGTGGTGGAACTTCCACTGGTAAGACTACTTTTACTAATGCTACTTTGCGTGCTATTCCAGATGAGGAAAGAATTATTACTGTTGAGGATGCAAGGGAAATCGTTTTGAACGATCATCCCAATAAAGTCCATCTAATTGCCTCTAAAGGAGGGCAGGGCAGAGCAAAAGTAACCACTCAAGATTTGATAGAAGCGTGCTTACGTTTAAGGCCAGACAGAATAATAGTTGGTGAGCTCCGTGGAGCGGAAGCTTTTAGTTTTCTTAGGGCGATAAATACTGGTCACCCTGGATCAATATCAACCCTTCATGCGGATAGTCCAACAATGGCCCTTGAGCAAATAAAACTGATGGTTATGCAAGCAAACCTTGGCATTCCTCCAGACCAAATTATACCATACATTAGAAATGTGATTGATATTGTTATTCAGCTAAAAAGAACCGGTGGGGGCAAAAGAAGCATTTCTGAGATATTATTTACTAGATCTGCGAGCGAAAATGCTTAAATTTATACATAAGTTAAGGAAGAGTAGTTTATGAGTAATGGAAATCACCTACGTAATATTCTCATAGGAGGTGTAGTAGCTTTTAGCGTACTTGAGTTTTGCTTCTATCTATCTGGTATATTGTTTGTTCTGTTTGCTGATGGTCCGGATGCTGTGGATTTTAAGGCAATTAATCCTAGTTTGACGCCTTTCCCTCAAGCTCTTTGGCCAACGATTTTTGATCATATACAATATTGTTGGCATCATCCAGAGTTATATAGCCTTGAGCTCAAAATCACATTAATTATATCTTCTGCACTGCCTATCATTGTTTTAATGATTATCTTATGGAATTTAAGAGAAAGGATAATTGAGTGGCGACCATTTAAAAAGAAGGAATCACTTCATGGAGATTCGCAGTGGGCATCAGAGAAAGACATACGAAAAGCAGGATTAAGAAGCAAAAAGGGATTATTGCTTGGTAAAGATAAAAGAGGATACTTCATTTCTGATGGGTTTCAGCATGCATTGTTATTTGCACCTACAGGTTCTGGTAAGGGTGTTGGCTTTGTAATTCCTAATTTATTATTTTGGACTGACTCGGTAATTGTACACGACATAAAATTAGAAAACTATGAAATAACAAGTGGTTGGCGAGAACGACAAGGACAAAAAGTATACGTATGGAATCCAGCGCAGCCAGATGGAATAAGTCACTGTTACAATCCATTACAATGGATTAGTGAAAAACCTGGGCAGATGGTTGACGATGTGCAGAAAATAGCTAACCTAATCATGCCTGAACAAGACTTTTGGCAGAATGAAGCAAGAAGCTTATTTGTTGGAGTGGTATTATACTTACTTGCTGCACCAGAGAAAGTTAAATCTTTTGGTGAAGTTGTGCGTACGATGCGTAGTGATGACGTGGTTTATAATCTTGCTGTTGCTCTTGATACAATGGGTAAAATACTACACCCTGTAGCATATATGAATATTGCAGCTTTTTTACAAAAAGCTGATAAAGAAAGGTCAGGTGTTGTATCAACCATGAACTCATCACTTGAATTGTGGGCAAACCCATTGATTGATACTGCAACTGCGTCAAGTGATTTTAATATTCTAGATTTTAAAAAGAAGAAAATTACAGTTTATGTTGGTTTAACTCCTGACAACTTGACTAGGCTCAGGCCTTTAATGCAGGTTTTTTACCAACAGGCAACTGAGTTTTTATGTAGAAAATTGCCATCGGATGACGAGCCTTATGGCGTATTGTTTTTAATGGATGAGTTTCCTACACTTGGAAAAATGGAGCAATTTCAAACAGGTATTGCATATTTTCGTGGTTATCGAGTTAGGTTATTCTTAATTGTTCAAGATACTGAGCAGCTCAAAGGAATATACGAAGAAGCAGGGATGAACTCCTTTTTGTCAAACTCGACTTACAGAATAACTTTTGCAGCCAATAATATTGAAACAGCTAATTTAATATCGCAACTTATAGGAAACAAAACTGTACAACAAGAATCGTTGAATAAGCCTAAATTTTTAGATTTAAATCCTGCTTCAAGGTCATTACATATCTCTGAAATACAGAGAGCATTGCTATTGCCTCAAGAAGTTATTATGTTGCCACGTGACGATCAGATAATTTTAATAGAGTCGACTTACCCAATTAAATCAAAGAAAATTTTGTACTACAGTGATACCACCTTCACAAGAAGGCTGCTCAAACAAACTCGTGTGCCTACACAAGAACCATATGACCCAAACAAAGTTCTTTCTGCCGCTGCGAGCAAAGATAAGGTTAATAACGAGGGGAATAATGTTCTTGAGGGACCTAATTCAGTTGATTATCCTGCTGAAACTAAAACCGAAGATGCAGTATATGATGAATCAGATGAATTTGCAGACGAAGATATTGATGATGAAGATATCGACGATAAGTTTGAAGATGATGACGAGGAAGATGAGGATAGGAGCGATGATGGGTTTGATGACGAAGAAGAGGAGGATGAATTTGAAGATGAGGATAAATTAAAAAATGACGAGAAGTAAGGTTAACTTTGCCTATTTTTAGCTCAGAAAAGTGCAAGTTATGCAAATAATTAGCTTTTTCATATTAAGCCATTTTTAATTAATTAGTATTAGATTAGCTATTTTAACTAGGGGAGTAGTAATGATTAGTAAAAAAACATTAGCAGTTACAGCATTTGCTTTATTGTTGTCACAACAATCTTTTGCAAGTGAAACAGAAGGGTTTTACTTTGGTAGTAGGTATTACGGTCAATATTTAAATAACACAAGCGTACTAAAAACAAGCACTACAGGTATCAAAAATTTGTCTATAAATGACAGGGGTGCTCAGAACACAGAAGGTCAGTCACTAAGTGAGTATAAAGGAGATTATAATCCACCTTTTGCTGCAAATGTGGCATTTGGTTACACAGGAGAATTGGGTAACAACAGCTATAGGGCTGAATTGGAAGGGATGTATTCTTCTGTAAAAGTGGATAATATTGGTTTAACAAGTAGCCAAATAACTGTTTCATACCTAAAGGAGACTGGTGAGGATCCTAATAAAGAAACTTATCTCTATAGTGCTGCAGTTAGTCATGACCAAATTGAGAACATATCTGTAATGGCAAATGTTTATCATCATTGGAAAAGTGACCGTTTCTCTTTTTCTCCTTACGTTGGTATTGGGATCGGTGCAACAAGAATGACGATGTTTGAAAAACCGTCAATAAGACCCGCAGGTCAATTAAAAGCTGGCTTTGACTATCGCATAAACGAAGATGTAAATATGCATATCGGATATAGAGGTTTTGGTGCTATTGGTAGCGATATTAAGCTTACAGCAAAAAGGTTAGGACAAGTGGTAGACGACCCTAATAATGATAAAAAAAAGAAGCTTAATCCTAGCTCAGGTAGCAAAGTAACTGAGGAAATAAATATAGGTAATCAACTATTTCACACACACGGTATAGAGGCTGGTCTTACTTTCCATTTTGCCAGCAAAGCTTAAACATGTTGCCCTTTAAAAAATGCATAAAACCGTTCCTGTCGTCCTATGGCTTGACCATAGGATCTAGTTAAATATAGATCCAAGTAGTCACGCTACTTGGATGACTAGGTAGAGGGTACTGGGATGATATAGGATAATATGGGATGAAGGCAAAAAAACATTAGCTATGTTCTTTTCACAACAATGCATCTCTTCATTCCCGCTAAGTCATATACATATTCCTGAAAAGCTAATTCGTATGAGGGGATTATTTTGTCAATATTGCTTTGATCTTCACCTATCTCCAATATCGCAAACCCATTTTTTTTAAGGCACTTTCTCAATATTGGAAAAATGCTCAAATAACAGCTCAAACCATCAATACCACCATCAAGGGCAATTCTTGGTTCCTTTTGCACTTCAGCTTGCAAGTCTTTCAATTTGCTTCTTTTAATATATGGAGGATTACTGATTATAAGATCGAATGAACCTCTGCACTCTGTCCACGAACTTGGAAATATTTTGGCTCTGCTGAGAAGATCATGTTTTTTTGTGTTCTGATAGGCAACTTTATATGCTTCCAAGCTTTTTTCAAAACCGACGCCAACAGCATATTCATACTCACTAAGTACGGATATCAATAAACAACCTGTGCCTGTACCAAAATCTGCAATTTTTAGTTTCTGTTTTTTGTTTGGGTAATATTTTAACACTGCTAGGATTATTGTTTCACTATCTGGCCTTGGATCTAAAACATGCTGGTTAACTATAAAATTTTTACTCCAGAATTCACGATTACCTATTATTTGCGATATTGGATATCTTTCCGCTCTTTTTTTTGTTAATTTCCAAAATAAAAGTTCTTTCTCCATCGGCACTTGATCAGCATGGTTCACAATTATAAATGATCTTTCCACTCCAAGTACGTGCTGCATGATGATTTCACAATCTAAATGTGGTGATTCAACTTTATGTGACGATAATAACTCCGATCCTTCTTGAATTAAAGTGCTGATTGTTTTCATTATTCTAAAAATATGTTTCTTTCAGCCAAAAATAGCAAGATGAGCTTCCAGTTTAGGGTAGCTGCGCTAAATCCCAGTGTCAAGCACGCAGCTGTACGAACATTGCAATTTGCAGATCCAAGTAGCTTGACTACTTGGATCCAGCTAAGTTGGTGAGCATAAAAGTATAGCTAATGCGAGCTTTACGTCATACCGTCACGGTATCTCTAGATTCCGCTAACACGTAGCGGGACGACGAGGTCAGGGTGTCATCCTAGTACCTTCTCCTGTCATCCCAGTGCCCTGACTACTTGGATCCAGGAAAAAGAATGGTGTCATCCAAGTAGCCTCCCTCCCCTGTCATCCCAGTGCCCAGACACTGAGATCCAGAAAAGTTTGCTTGTAAGCAAGCAAACTAGCACAGAAAGTGGTTACAACATTTTCGATGAGATTATATGGAAAACTGGATTCCAGTGTCAAGCACTGGAATGACACCTTCCTGCTCAGTTCATGTTGCCATAAATATTAAGAAATTTACCAAGCAAAAAAAAAGGCAAAAGAAGCCCTAGTCATTGTCTATTTTCAGTATTGGCGTTTTTTAAGTCTTAAACACTGCAATTTAGCTGCTTTTAAATGCAACTCACCTTAGTTTAAATGTTTAAGAAATTTACTAAGCAGAAAAAAAGGCAAAAGATATCCCGTATTAGCTAGTTGTCACTCTCTAATCCTGCAAATTGGCGTACTATACTGTCTTAAACGCTTTATAAGCGCGTTTCAGCTTATATAGGTAAAAACCCAGAAATGTTGTGAAGACGTAAAGTGTGCATAGTGCAAAAAATTAAAAATAAGACGCCAATTACGTAATACTGTTGTCATTTAATCTGCACAGATTGAAGATAAATGAATACCTTCAGTACCATGATAATGGGGCTGGCGAAGGGTGTCAAGTAAGTTTTTTCGTTTCTACTGAATGACAGTTGTGGCTTGGGAGGTAGTGCAAGAAGTCTACTGATGGCTTTCAAGGCAGTTGAGCTTAATTATTAGAGTAGTAATGTTTATTTTTATATTGACTATTGAGGTTTATTATTTTATAACTAAAAACTTAGTTATTTTAATGAGCTTGAGTTTATAACATATGCCTACGATAAATCAATTAATACGTAAGGGTAGATTAGGATTGACCCATAAGAAAAAGGTACCAGCTTTGGGAGAAAGCAACCCTCAAAGGAGAGGTGTTTGCACTAAGGTGTATACTACAACTCCTAGAAAGCCTAACTCAGCACTCCGTAAAGTAGCCAGAGTAAAAATTAGTGGGTATGGTGAAGTGACGGCTTATATACCTGGTGAAGGTCATAATTTACAAGAACACTCTGTTGTTTTGATACGTGGTGGGCGGGTTAAAGATTTGCCAGGTGTGCGTTATCACATAATAAGAGGTGCCCTTGATCTGCGTGGTGTGCAAAATCGAAAGAAAGCTCGTTCAAAATATGGTGTAAAGAAATCTGGTTAAAGTTTATGGCTCGTCGGAATAAAGCAAAAAAAAGAGAAATAAGTCCTGATTCGCGTTACGGCAGTGTTTTGCTGATGCGTTTCATTAATACAATCATGAAATGTGGTAAAAAATCTACTGCAGAAAAGATTATCTATGACGCTTTGTCTTTAGCTGAAAAGAAAATAGGCGAAGGTGGGTTATCAATTTTTGAGACAGCAGTAGGAAATGTTACTCCTTCTATAGAAGTGCGTTCTCGACGCATTGGTGGTGCAACTTATCAAGTACCTGTTGAAGTTCGACAAGATAGAGCGGTTTCTTTAGCGTTAAGGTGGATTGCTAAAGCAACTTCTGCTGCTCGAAAAAAGAGTGGAAAAACCACTGTTGATTGTTTGCAATCTGAAATACTGGATGCTTATAATAAACGCGGTGGTGCGTTTAAGATGTGCGAAGAAAAATATAAAATGGCTGAAGCTAATAAGGCATTTTCTCATCTTCGTTTTTAATGTTAGCTAATTAATTGTGATATGGAAATTGGAATATCTAAATACAGAAATATAGGGATAATGGCTCACATAGATGCTGGTAAGACTACCACAACAGAGCGTATTTTATTTTATACTGGTAAGCAAAATAGAATTGGTGAAGTGCACGATGGTGCAGCTTCTATGGATTGGATGGAGCAGGAAAAAGAGCGTGGTATTACAATCACATCTGCTGCAACAACATGTTTTTGGAATGATCATAGGGTCAATATAATAGACACTCCTGGTCACGTTGATTTCACTATTGAAGTTGAGAGATCTTTAAGGGTTTTGGATGGTGCAGTTGCTGTATTTGATGGAGTTGCTGGAGTTGAACCTCAATCTGAGACAGTGTGGCGTCAAGCTGATAAATATAGCGTTCCTCGTATCTGCTTTGTTAATAAGATGGATAGAATAGGGGCAAATTTTTATCGATGTGTTGATATGATAAAGACGAAGCTTGGTGCAGCACCTTTAGTTATTCATTTACCAATAGGGAGTGAGAAAGATTTCAAAGGTATAATTGACCTTATTTCTATGAAAGCCATTATATGGCAAGAAGAAACGTTGGGCGCTAAATTTTCTTATGAAGATATTCCTTCTGATTTGCTTGATAAGGCTCAAGAATATCGAAATCTTTTATTAGATGCTGCAGCTGAGATGGATGATGAAGCGATGAATACTTACTTTGAGTCTAATGATCTGCCAGTGGATTTACTGAAAAAATGCGTGAGAAATGGGACCATTAAAGGAAAATTTGTTCCTGTGTTATGTGGATCAGCTTTTAAAAATAAAGGCGTACAACCACTTTTAGATGGTGTAGTTGACTTTTTACCTTCTCCTATTGATGTTGATGTAATTGTTGGAATTGATCCTAAAGATTCAGAAAAGAAAATTGAGGTCAAACCTTCAGAAAAAGAGAAATTTGTTGCTCTTGCATTTAAAGTGATGACGGATAAATTTGTAGGCAGCTTGACGTTTATCCGTATTTATTCTGGTAAATTAAAGTCTAAATCTACCGTTTCAAATGCGTTAAAAAACGAAACTGAAGGGATTGGCAGAATGTTACTTATGCATGCAAATAACCGAGAAGATATAACTGAGGCTAGGGCTGGAGATATAGTTGCTTTAGTTGGGCTAAAGAAAACAACCACCGGAGATACTTTATGTTCTGTTGATTTTCCTATATTATTGGAGCGTATGGAATTTCCTGAGCCTGTTATTGAAATTGCTGTGGAACCTAAAACCACTTCAGATCAGGAAAAATTAGGTATTGCTCTAAATAGGTTGGTTGCAGAAGATCCTTCTTTGAGAATGTCAGTAAATGCGGAAAGTGGCCAGACTATATTGAAAGGCATGGGTGAGCTCCATCTTGAGATTATTGTTGATAGAATGAAGCGCGAATTTAACGTTGAGGCTAACGTCGGTGCTCCTCAGGTTGCATATCGTGAAACTATCACTAAATCTGTTGAAATTGATTACATTCATAAAAAACAATCTGGTGGAGCTGGTCAGTTTGCTAAGGTTAAAATAAAATTTGAACCTCTTGAGCCTGGTTCTGGGTTTCAATTTGAAAGTAAAATTGTAGGTGGTGCTATTCCAAAAGAGTATATTCCTGGGGTAGAAAATGGCTTGGAGTTGATAAAAGAAGGTGGTGTAATTTCGGGATTTCCGTTGATTGATTTTAAGGCTACCCTTCTTGATGGTGCTTTTCATGAGGTTGATTCTAGTCCTTTAGCTTTTGAACTTGCTGCTAAAGGTGCTTTTAAAGAGATGGCAAATAAAGCTGGTCCAAAAATGCTGGAGCCTATAATGAAAGTTGAAATCATTACTCCTGAAGAATATATGGGTGATGTTATGGGTGATATAAATAGTAGAAGAGGAAATGTTGCTGATATGCTCGATTTAGGTAATAATAGTAAAATAATTACTGCTTCGGTACCTCTTGCAAATATGTTTGGTTATATCAACGTTTTGCGTTCTATGTCTCAGGGAAGGGCGCAGTATAGTATGCATTTTTCTTGTTATGAGCAAGTGCCACAATATGTGGTTGATGAGTTAAAGTTAGAGTATAATTAAGGGTAATAATTATGACAGCAATAGTGGAAGCATTTGGAAAGCCGCATGTAAATGTGGGAACAATAGGACATGTGGATCATGGGAAGACGACGTTAACAGCGGCGATAACGAAGCATTATGGAAATTTTGTAGCGTACGATCAGATAGATAAAGCGCCAGAAGAAAGGAAGAGGGGGATAACGATAGCAACAGCGCATGTTGAGTATCAGACGGAAAAAAGGCATTATGCACACGTTGATTGTCCTGGACACGCTGACTATGTAAAGAACATGATAGTAGGTGCAGCACAGATGGATGCGGCGATATTGGTAGTGTCGGGGGTTGATGGGCCAATGCCACAAACGAGAGAGCATATATTGCTGGCGAAGCAGGTAGGTGTTGGATATATCGTGGTGTATATAAATAAAGCTGATGTTGCTGATGCTGATATGATAGATTTAGTAGAAATGGAAGTGAGGGAATTACTGAGTAAATACGGATTTCCAGGGGATGAAGTGCCTGTGGTGGTTGGTTCAGCGCTCAAGGCGCTGGAGGATGACAGCAGCGAATATGGAAAGAAATCAATAGACAAATTGATGGAAAAGTTAGATGAATATGTAGCGGTTCCACCAAGGCCTGTGGATTTACCATTTTTATTGCCAATCGAAGATGTATTTTCGATATCGGGGCGAGGAACAGTGGTAACAGGAAGAATAGAGAAGGGAGAGATAAAGACGGGAGAAGAGATAGAGATAATAGGTCTGAAAGCGACGCAAAAGACGATATGCACAGGTGTTGAGATGTTTAAGAAGTTGCTGGATAAGGGAAGTGCAGGACTCAATGTAGGAATATTGTTAAGAGGAACAAAAAGAGAAGAAGTGGAGAGAGGGCAAGTATTAGCGAAACCGGGGACGATAACACCGCATAGAAAGTTTAAGGCGGAGGTTTATATATTAAAGAAAGAGGAAGGAGGAAGGCATACACCATTTTTTGCGAATTACCAGCCACAGTTTTATTTAAGGACAACGGATGTAACTGGGAGCATAAAATTGCTAGATGGGAAGGAGATGGTAATGCCAGGAGATAATGTGAGTGTAGAAGTAGAATTGCAAGTACCGATAGCAATGGATAAGGGATTGCGTTTTGCGATAAGAGAAGGCGGTAGAACTGTTGGTTCTGGTGTTGTTTCTGAAATTTTGGAGTGAGAGTTTGAGTTATAGGAGTGTAGCTCAATTGGTAGAGCGCTGGTCTCCAAAACCAGAGGTTGTAGGTTCAATTCCTATCGCTCCTGCATTAATGTTGTGGTGGAAATGTTAAAAAGTTTGTGTGGTTTTTTCTGTGATATAAAGCAAGAAATACGAAGAATTGCTTGGGTAAAGAAACAGGAGGTGTTGTCATCTCTATTTGTTGTAATGATTGTTATATTATGCTTTTCGATTTTCTTCTGTTTTGTGGATTTTATGTCTCTTTACGTAATTAAGGCTTTATTTGGAATTATTTATGGAATGTGAATATAAATGGTATATCATTAAAGTTGATTATGGATATGAGCAAAACATACGCGAATTGGTAAGTAATGCTGTTTATTTTAAGGAAGTGTTTATTCCTTATCAAACGGTATGTAATTCAAAGTCTGATATAAAAGAGTTATGTGAAGTGTATGTATATATGCATCTGTGTGATGAAAGCAAAAATATTTTGAATCAAACGCCTGGATTCTGTAGTGGCGAATCTGGTGATTTTGAGATGATTTCAGATGATGAGATAAGTTTAAAGTGTAAAGAATTTAATAGATATAAATGGTATATCTTGAGAGTTGCTTCCAATTGTGAAGAGAAAGTGCGCCAACATATATTGGAAAATTCTATGAGATTGGGTGTTAATGATTACTTTAAGGAAGTTTTTATTCCATATGAAGAGCTAAGTGAAATAGAGTTAAAATCTAAGAAAATTGCTACACGAAGGAAATGCTTTCCTGGTTATGTCTTTTTATACGTGAATTTATGCGATGAAGTATTGAATTTTATCAATAATATACCAAAATCTCTTAAGGTTTATGGATTTTTGAAAAATGGTAATATTCCAAAGGTAATTTTGGATGATGAGATTCACTCAATGTGTAATGCACTTTATAATGCTCAAGAGACAAAGAAGTTAGGTTATGGTTATGAAAAAGGTGAAAAAGTGAAAATTAATGATGGTCTTTTTCAAAATTTTACTGGTAAGGTAAATATGGTAAACGATGAGAAAAAAATTATTAATGTGGAAGTATCGATTTTAGGTAAGCCGACAATAATAGAGCTTGATCTGGCTCAAGTAGAGAAAATAGAGGATTAATTATGAGTGTTGTAGTTGCTAAGATTAACTTACTTATGGAAGCTGGAAAAGCAGTTCCAGGACCAAAAATTGCTTCAGTACTTGGTCCGCGTGGTATACCTGTTCCTAAGTTTTGTGAAGCTTTTAATAAAGTTACTAGCGCTGCTAACGCTAATTATAAAGTAGGTGATTTAGTAACAGTGCGAATTTCCATAAAGGATGATCGCTCTCATGATTTTACTGTCAGCGGTCCTCCTGTGGCTTATTTACTTAAGCAGGAAGCTAAATTAAGTAAAGGTTCTGGTAATCCTGGTAAAGAATTAGTGGCTAAATTACCTATGTCTGCTATAATTAAAGTGGCAAAGTGCAAGATGGTTGATATGAAAGTGGATAATGAAGATTCAGCAGTGAAAATGGTTGTAGGCACTGCAAAATCTATGGGTATAGAAGTTGTGGAAGGTTAGGTAAATGAATACATATAATGGTAATCCTAAGCAGTGTTTGGAGAAGATTGTTGAGTCTGCTTCAGCAAAATTTAATGAATCAGTTGATGTTGCGGTCAATCTAGGCGTAGATTCATGTAAATCTGAAGAGCAGGTGCGTGGTACAGTAGTTTTGCCTAAAGGTATCGGGAAGAATATTAAAGTAGCTGTTTTCGCTCAAGATAAACATTTATTAGAAGCTGAAAAAGCTGGTGCTGATATTGCAGGAGGAGAGGATTTAGTTGAAGAAATAAAAAAAGGTAGAAAATTAGATGTTGATTGGTGCATTACTACTCCTGATTTTATGGCAAAAATCACTCCTATTGCAAAAGTATTGGGTGCTAAAGGGCTGATGCCTAACCCTAAATTTGGTACTGTGACTTCTAACATTGCAGAAGCTATTAAAACCATTAAGTCTGGTCAGATAAAATTTAGAACAGATAAAAATGGTGTTATTCATGGTAAATTAGGAAATATTAAATTTGATATTGATGACTTGCTAGAAAATTTAAAAGCCTTTCTTAAAGTAATTAAAGATAATAAACCTATTTCTGTGAAAGGAGTTTACTTTAAGGGTGTTTTTTTAAATTCAACTATGGGTAAAGCTTATAAGATAAGCAAAGTGGAAGATATAATTTAAGGGAGCGATACCGTGAAGCGTAAAAATAAGGATGAATTTATACAGAACACAATAAACGTATTTGTAAATAATGATTTCTTAATATTAGTAAATTTTAAATCTATAAATGCTAATGATTCATTAATCCTGAGGAATAACCTGAAGTCTATAACAGGTGGGGTATTAGTAGTTAAAAATACTCTGGCTCGCTTGGCTTTGGAAAGGACTGGCAAATTTTCTTATTTATCAGGCAAATTTTCTGGTCCTGTTGCTATTATATACTCTAGTGGCATAGTAGAAGCTGCAAAGTTAATAGTTGATTTTGCTAATGCTAACAAAGAAAAAATGTCTGTGATTTGCGCGGCTCATTTAAATGAATTGTTAACAGTGGAAGATGTTAATAAACTGGCTAAGTTGCCTTCTCTGGATGAATTGCGTGTTAAAATTATGCGTTTAATATCTTATGATATTCCTGCTCGATTGGCGTTGTCTATTAATTCATCTTCTATGAGGCTTATGAGAGTTTTGGATTATTATAGTTCTAAAAAATAAATTTATTGTTAAGTAAGGTGGTAATTATGAGTAATGTAACAAGTGATTTGGTTGATAAAATATTATCTTTAAATCTATTAGAGGCTTCTGAACTTGTAAAAGTTCTAGAAGAGAAAATAGGGTTGCCTGCTGGTTCTTTTCTTGGTGGAGCTGTTGGTGCTGGGGCGCCTGTTGGCGATAATGCTGCTGCTCCTGCTGCTCAAGAGAAAGTTGAATATAAAGTTGTGATTAAAGAAATTGATGCGAGTAAAAAAATAGGAGTTATTAAAGCTGTGAGAGAGGTTAATTCTACATTGGGTTTAAAAGAAGCAAAAGAGTTGGTTGAATCTTTACCTAAAGATTTGACTGCTAATGTTCCTAAAGACGAAGCAGAAAAAATCAAGCAAAAACTTATTGAAGCAGGAGCAACTAAAGTGGAGCTTGAATAATATTTAATGTATTAATTTTATATTGATATAGCTCTTTTAATTAGTTTGGGGTATTTTAATGGTTGATTCTTCTTATATGTACGCTTCTGGTGCTTTTGTTCCTAGAGTTTCTTATTCTAGGTCGATTGATTTAAAAGATTCTTTATTGGATTTGGTTAAGGTTCAAAAAGAATCGTATGATTCATTTACTCCTCAGAATAAGGGTAATGAAAGACTTGAAGTTATCTTTCATACAATCTTTCCAATAAATGATCCTTTGCGTAGGGCTACTATTGAGTTTATAAGTTGTAGGGTGGATGATCCTAAGTATGATGAATCTGAGTGTATAAAGCGTGGTGTAACTTTTTCTGCTCAGGTTATTGCTTCTATACGTCTTGTTGTTATGCAGGATGGTATTTCTCTTGATGAATATAAATCGATTAAAGAGAGTGGAGATCATTCTAAACTTGCAACCGTTGTAAAATCTATAGAAGAGCAGAAAGTCCACTTTTGTGGGTTGCCTATGATGACTGATAAGGGCACTTTCATCATTAATGGTGTGGAAAAAGTTATCGTCTCACAAATGCATAGGTCTCCTGGTGTATTCTTTGATAGCGATAAGGGAAAAACTTACAATTCTGGTAAATTGATCTATTCTGCTAGAATTATTCCTTATAGGGGTTCTTGGCTTGATATTGAATTTGATGTTAAAGACCATTTGTATTTTCGTGTTGATAGAAAAAGAAAATTGCCAATCTCAGTTTTATTAAAGGCGTTGGGTTTATCAAATAATGATATACTCGATAGATTTTATGAGAAAATAAAGTATGTAAAACATAAAGATGGTTGGAAAGTGCCTTTTGTTCCTGATAAATTTAAAGGAGTGAGGCTGCCTTTCGACTTAATGGATATTGAAGGTAATGTGCTGCTTAAAGCTAACGTTCGTATTACCTCAAGACTAGCTAAAAAGCTATATGATAATGAATTGAAAGAGTATCTGGTTCCTTTTAATTCTATATGTGGTTTATTCCTCGCAGAAGATTTAATGGATAGTGCTAGCTCTACGAAAATTTTATCTGCTGGTGAATCTATAAAGCTGGAAGACATAAAGAAGCTTGAGTTATTATCTGTAGATGAAATATCAGTGTTGAACATAGATAATTTGTTTGTTGGACCTTATATATTAAATACGCTTTTCTTAGATGAAAACATGTCTTATCAGGATGCACTATATGAAATATATAGAGTTTTGCGTCCTGGTGAAGTTCCTGTTTTAGAGATAGTAGAAGAGTTTTTCCGTAATCTTTTCTTCAGTCCGGAATATTATGATTTGTCTAACATTGGTAGGTTGAAGCTTAACTCTTACCTTGGATTAAATTATGATGAGGATTTAACTGTTTTAACGCATGAAGATATTATTGAAATTGTGAAAAAAATAGTATTGTTACGTGACGGTCAAGGATCTGTAGATGATATTGATCATTTAGGAAACAGAAGAGTAAGATCAGTTGGAGAGTTTATAGAAAATCAATTTAGAACTGGGTTGTTGAAATTGGAACGCGCAATAGTTGATTCTATGTCCACTTCTAGTTTAGATAAAGTTTCTCCATCTGATTTTATTAATCCAAAAGTGTTAACTAATGTCTTAAGAGATTTCTTCAATTCTTCTCAATTATCTCAATTTATGGATCAGACTAATCCGTTATCTGAAATAACACATAAAAGAAGGTTATCCGCGTTAGGTCCTGGCGGTTTAACAAGAGAACGGGCAGGATTTGAGGTGCGTGATGTTCATCCAACTCATTATGGAAGAATTTGCCCTATTGAGACTCCTGAAGGGCAAAATATAGGGTTAATCAACAGCTTAGCTATATACGCGCGTATTAATAAATATGGTTTCATTGAAAGCCCTTATAGAAAAGTAGTCAATAGGGTTGTTACTGATCAAATTGAGTATCTTTCTGCTATAGACGAAGGCTCACATCATATAGCTGACACTAGCGTAAAGCTTGATGAAAATAATTGCTTTGTTGATGACATGCTATACTGTAGATATGCTGGTAGCTTCGTCATGGTAAGTAGCGACCAAGTTAGTTACATTGACGTATCTCCTAAGCAGGTAATATCAGTTGCAGCTTCCTTGATTCCATTTTTAGAAAATGATGATGCTAATAGAGCATTAATGGGCTCAAATATGCAACGTCAGGCCGTACCTTTATTGAAGCCTACCGCTCCTCTGGTTGCTACTGGTATGGAGTCTTTTGTAGCTTCTGGCTCTGGTGCTGTAGTTTTAGCAAAACGCGATGGCATAGTTGATAGTTCTGATAGTAACTCTATAGTTATACGTGCTTTTGATAAAGAAAGGGTTAACTACTTGGACGTAGATATTTATCATCTAAGGAAGTTTCAGCGTTCTAACCATAATACTTGTATTAATCAAAGACCGCTAGTGTGCGTAGGTGATTATGTTAAAAAGGGTGATGTAATAGCTGATGGTCCTGCAATTAACAGTGGTGAGTTGGCGCTTGGTAAAAATTTGCTAGTCGCTTTTATGTCTTGGCAAGGTTATAATTTTGAAGACTCTATTATTATTTCTAGTGAAGTTGTTAAAAAAGATCTCTTTACTTCTATTCATATAGAAGAATTTGACTGTGTTGTACATGATACCCCTTTAGGATCAGAAAAAATAACTCGTGCTATACCTGGTGTTAATGAAGAAAATCTATATCACTTGGATGATAGTGGTATAGTGAAAATTGGTACAAGAGTTGGTCCAGGCTATATTCTGGTAGGTAAAGTTACACCTAAACCTTCTCTTTCATTGCCTCCTGAAACGAAGTTATTAATGACAATTTTTGGTGAAAAGTCATTCGATTGTGCGGATTCCTCTTTATATACATCTCCAGATGTTGAAGGGACAGTAATTGATGTACAAGTCTTTACACGCAGGGGGGTTGAAGAAAATGAAAGGGCATTACTCATCAAACAAAAAGAGATAAATGACTTTGAGGAAGAGCGAGATTATATAATCAATGTTACTAGTGAATATTTCTATGATGAATTGAAGAAACTTCTTATTAATTCTGGTTCTCAAGATCGAGAAAAATTTGACTCTATTGAACGTGAGCAATGGTGGGGTATAGGATTAAAAAACCAATCCATTTCTGAGCAAGTTAAGAGCTTAAAAAAAGATTTTGATGAAAAAGTATCACATGCAATAGCACAGTTTAAGCGAAAAGTAGAAAAATTACATGAAGGTTATGACCTGCCTCAAGGTGTGTCGATGTCAGTAAAAGTTTTCATTGCTGTGAAACATAGTCTGCAACCAGGGGATAAAATGGCTGGTAGACATGGAAATAAAGGTGTGATTTCTCGAGTTGTGCCAGTGGAAGATATGCCTTATTTGGAAGATGGTACTCCTGTTGATATTATTCTTAACCCTCTTGGTGTTCCTTCACGAATGAATGTAGGGCAAATACTGGAAACGCATGTAGGTTGGGCTTGTAGAAAATTAGGGGAAAAGGTAAGTAATATTCTCGATGAGATCAATAAGATCAAAAGTGCTTTTTGCAAGGGAATTAGGTCCCTTAACGATGATAATTTTACACAATTTGCAGTAGCATACCTTGATAATAAAAAAATTGAAAATATTGATGATGATGAAATAACGGCTTCTGTTTTAAATACACCTAATAAGAATGCACTAAATGACGAGTTGAATGAGTTAGTAGAGAACTATTTGAACTCTTGTAAAAGTTCATACAGCAATTTACGTAACTTCCTGATTGAGGTTTATAGCTATGGCAGTAACGTATCTATCTGTAATGATATTCGTAATATTAGTGATAATAATCTCATTGAATTTGCACGCAAATTACGTGATGGCGTTCCTGTTGCTGCACCTGTATTTGAGGGTCCAAAAGATGAACAAATAGCAAAATTATTTGAACTTGCTGGTTTAGATAACTCTGGACAAGCTGTATTATATGACGGTTGCAGTGGTGAAAAATTCGACCGCAAGGTTACAGTTGGTTACATGTACATGCTTAAGTTGCACCACTTGGTTGATGGTAAAATTCATGCGCGTTCAGTAGGGCCTTATAGTTTGGTTACTCAACAACCTCTTGGAGGAAAATCTCATTTTGGTGGTCAGCGTTTTGGTGAAATGGAATGTTGGGCATTACAAGCCTATGGTGCTGCTTATACTTTGCAGGAAATGTTAACTGTGAAGTCTGATGATATTAATGGTAGAGTTAAGATTTATGAATCGATAATAAAAGGTGACAGTAATTTTGAATGTGGAATTCCTGAATCCTTTAATGTGATGATAAAAGAACTACGTTCTTTATGTTTAAATGTAGATTTAAAGCAAAATGATGTAGTGATTGAAGATATATCTCACACTAACATTGCACAACCTTTTAATGAGGTTAGCATATCGATTGCTAGCCCTGAAAGTATTAAGCGTATATCTTGTGGTGAGATAGAAGATGTTTCAACTGCAAATTATCGTACGTTCAAAGTTGAGAAAGGTGGATTATTTTGCCCTAAGGTTTTTGGCCCTGTCAATGACGATGAATGTTTATGTGGAAAATACAAAAAAAGAAGACACAGAGGTCGCATATGCGAAAAATGCGGAGTAGAAGTTACATCTTCTAAAGTAAGAAGAGAAAGGATGGGTCATATAGAGCTTGCATCTCCTGTTGCTCATATATGGTTTTTGAAATCGCTTCCTTCAAGAATTGGAGCATTATTAGATATGTCTCTCAGAGATATTGAGAATATTTTATATAGCGATAATTATATCGTAATAGATCCTCTTGTTTCGCCTTTTGAAAAAGGTGAGATTATTAGTGAAAAAGCTTATAATGAAGCTAAAGATAGCTATGGGATCGATAGTTTTGTAGCTATGCAAGGTGTTGAAGCTATAAGAGAGTTGCTAACGCGCCTTGATTTACATGAAATTAGGAAGGATTTAAGACTAGAATTAGAATCTGTTGCTTCTGAGATAAGAAGAAAGAAAATTATAAAGAGATTGCGTATTGTTGAAAACTTCATTAAATCTGGAAATAGGCCTGAGTGGATGATACTTACAACTATACCTATTTTACCACCTGATTTGCGTCCTTTGGTATCGCTTGAGAGTGGTCGTCCTGCAGTTTCTGATCTGAATCATCATTATAGGACTATTATTAATAGAAATAACAGGTTGAGGAAATTGTTGAGCTTAAATCCTCCTGAGATTATGATTCGTAATGAAAAAAGGATGTTACAAGAAGCAGTTGATTCTCTTTTTGATAATAGTCGTCGTAATACTTTGGTAAATAAAGCTGGTGCTGTTGGATATAAAAAGTCCATTAGTGATATGTTAAAAGGAAAACAGGGTCGTTTTCGCCAGAACCTCTTAGGAAAAAGGGTAGACTACTCTGGACGTTCTGTAATAGTTGTTGGTCCAACTTTGAAACTAAATCAGTGTGGATTACCAAAAAGAATGGCTCTTGAACTATTCAAACCTTTTGTTTACTCAAAGCTTAAGATGTATGGTATGGCTCCAACTATTAAGTTTGCTAGTAAGTTGATAAGAGCAGAAAAACCAGAAGTTTGGGATATGCTTGAAGAGGTAATAAAAGAGCATCCTGTTTTGTTGAATAGAGCGCCTACGCTACATAGACTTGGTATTCAGGCTTTTGAGCCAATCCTTATTGAAGGCAAAGCAATACAGCTTCATCCGCTTGTCTGTACGGCGTTTAATGCTGATTTTGATGGTGATCAAATGGCAGTGCATGTGCCAATTTCATTGGAAGCTCAGCTTGAAGCTAGGGTGTTGATGATGTCCACTAATAACGTTTTAAGTCCTTCTAATGGCAGACCGATTATAGTTCCTAGTAAAGATATAGTACTTGGTATATATTATCTGACTTTACAAGAACCTAAGGAAGATAATTTACCATCTTTTGGTGCTTTTTGTGAAGTTGAGCATTCCTTGAGTGATGGTACTTTACATATTCATTCTAGTATAAAGTATAGGATGGAGTATATTAATAGCAGCGGTGAAACTCACTATAAAACTGTTTGTACAACTCCTGGCCGTTTAATATTATGGCAAATTTTTCCTAAGCATGAGAATCTAGGCTTCGATCTAATAAATCAGATATTAACAGTCAAGGAAATAACTGGTATAGTTGATTTGGTATATCGTAACTGTGGTCAAAGTGCTACAGTGGCATTTTCTGATAAATTAATGGTACTTGGCTTTGAGTATGCCACATTTTCTGGTGTCTCTTTTGGTCGTTGTGATATGGTTATACCTGAAACTAAAGCTACACATGTTGATCACGCGAGGGGTGAAATTAAGAAATTCTCTATGCAATATCAAGATGGGCTAATAACTAGAAGTGAGAGGTATAACAAGGTTATAGATGAATGGTCTAAGTGTACGGATATGATAGCTAATGATATGTTAAAAGCAATATCTATATATGATGGAAATAGTAAGTACAACTCAGTGTATATGATGGTTAACTCTGGTGCAAGGGGTTCTACTTCACAGATGAAACAGCTAGCAGGAATGCGAGGGCTCATGACCAAACCTTCTGGTGAGATTATAGAAACACCTATAATTTCTAATTTCCGTGAAGGATTGAACGTATTTGAATACTTTAATTCTACTCACGGTGCGCGTAAAGGTTTAGCTGACACTGCACTTAAAACTGCAAACTCTGGATACTTAACTCGTCGTTTAGTTGATGTATCTCAAAATTGCATAGTTACAAAGCATGACTGTAAAACAAAAAATGGTCTTGTTGTGAGAGCTACAGTTGAAGGAAGTACTATAGTTGCATCTCTAGAGAGTGTTGTGCTGGGTAGAACAGCTGCAAATGATATATATAACCCAGTGACAAAAGAATTATTAGTAAAAGCAGGGGAATTAATTGATGAGGATAAAGTAAAGCAAATCAGCATTGCAGGTCTTGATGTTGTAAAAATTAGATCGCCTTTAACTTGTGAAATAAGTCCTGGTGTATGTTCTTTATGTTATGGAAGAGACCTTGCAACTGGTAAAATTGTTTCAATAGGTGAAGCAGTTGGTGTTATAGCTGCTCAATCTGTTGGAGAGCCAGGTACTCAGTTAACGATGCGTACTTTTCATATAGGTGGAGTAATGACTAGAGGCGTTGAATCCTCGAATATTATAGCTTCTATTAATGCTAAAATAAAGTTAAACAATAGTAATATAATTATAGATAGAAACGGAAATAAAATTGTGATAAGCCGTTCCTGTGAAGTCGTGTTGATTGATAGCCTTGGTAGTGAGAAGTTGAAGCACAGTGTACCTTACGGCGCTAAGCTTTATGTAGATGAGAGTGGGTCAGTAAAAATTGGCGATAAAGTTGCGGAATGGGATCCTTATACATTGCCTATTATCACGGAGAAGACTGGTACAGTGTCTTATCAGGACTTAAAAGATGGAATTTCGATCACTGAAGTGATGGATGAATCTACAGGAATATCAAGCAAAGTAGTAAAAGACTGGAAATTGCATTCTGGTGGAGCTAATTTACGTCCTCGTATTGTGCTGCTTGACGATAATGGTAAAGTAATGACACTCGCAAGTGGCGTTGAAGCATGTTATTTTATACCAATCGGTGCAGTGCTCAATGTACAAGATGGCCAGAAGGTTCATGCAGGTGATGTTATTACAAGAACACCAAGAGAGTCAGTTAAAACTCGTGATATTACTGGTGGTTTACCGAGGGTTATAGAGTTATTTGAAGCACGTCGTCCTAAAGAGCATGCTATTGTTAGTGAGATAGATGGCTATGTAGCGTTTTCTGAAAAAGACCGTAGAGGAAAATGCAGTATATTAATTAAACCTGTAGATGAACAAATTTCTCCAGTTGAATATTTGGTATCAAGAAGTAAGCATGTAATAGTCAATGAAGGTGATTTTGTACGTAAAGGTGATCTATTGATGGATGGTGACCCTGATCTCCATGATATTTTACGTGTGCTTGGGTTAGAAGCTTTAGCGCACTATATGATTTCTGAAATACAGCAAGTTTATAGATTGCAGGGTGTTCGTATAGACAATAAGCATTTAGAGGTGATCTTAAAACAAATGCTACAAAAAGTGGAAATTACTGATCCTGGTGATACTATGTACTTGGTTGGCGAAAGCATTGACAAGCTGGAAGTTGATAGGGAAAATGATGCTATGAGTAACTCTGGCAAACGGTCTACTCATTATCTTCCTATTCTGCAGGGGATTACTAGGGCAAGTCTTGAAACTAGCTCCTTTATTTCTGCTGCCTCTTTCCAAGAGACAACAAAAGTACTTACAGAAGCAGCATTCTGCGGGAAGAGTGATCCTTTAAGTGGATTAAAAGAAAATGTTATAGTAGGAAGATTAATTCCTGCTGGTACAGGTTTGATTATGAATAAGATCAGAGCACTTTCACTTTGTGATAATGTGGATAAATATGAAAAATATTTTGATATTGAAACTTATGACGAGGAATGGTTGATGGATAATGGTTGTCATTTACACTCTGGTGAGGAAGAGAGCGTAGTGGCATACGATCAGTCGAATTGAGTACAGCTAGTGTGTCTCTTGACCAAAAAAGCCAATAATATTTTCTTTCACTTCTGTGCTATCTGTCATGTTATTTACTCTCACACGAAATTCAGATGAGCCTTGAAGCCCGCTACTGTACCAACCTATGTGTTTGCGGGCCATCTTTATTCCTGTGTCATTTCCATAGTACTCAAGAATATTGTCGTAATGCTCGAGTATGATGCTTAATCTCTCTGAAGCTGTTGGCTCAGAAGTTTCACTTCCACTGAGAAAGTTCATTGCTTGATTAATCAGCCAAGGTTTACCGTAGGCACCACGACCTATCATCACTCCGTCTGCTCCAGATTCTTTGAGAGCATTCTGAATATCATTTAAATTTTTAATATCGCCATTTACTATAACTGGAATTTTCACTTGCTCTTTAACATTTCTAACGAATTTCCAATCTGCTTGACCATTATAAAGCTGCGCTCTTGTTCTTCCATGCACAGTGATCATTTTTGCTCCTAAGTCTTCGGCAATTTTCGCAAGTCTCGGGGCATTGCGATTTTCATCGTTCCATCCAGTGCGCATTTTCACCGTAACTGGCATATTCACTGCTTTGACCACAGCTTCAATTATCTCAGCGGCTTTTTTCTCATCACGCATTAGCGCTGATCCTGCATAACCGTTTACAACTTTTTTAACAGGGCAACCAAAGTTTATGTCTATAATTTTTGCTCCCATGTCCTCGTTTAATTTTGCAGCCTCCGCCATAACATCTGGCTCACACCCAGCAAGCTGCACAGCAGTTAATGCATCGACTTTTGCTTTTTGCAAACTCTGGCGAGTTTGCATAATCATAGCTCTGCTTGCGATCATCTCTGAAACTAACAAACTTGCACCAAGTTTCTTCACAATACTTCTAAACGGATAATCAGTCACTCCAGACATTGGAGCTAAAATAACTGGAGAATCAATTGTCAAATTTCCTACTTGTAGGGACATATATTCTATGTGTTCAAACCTAGCGCATTTACACATACTGTTACAACACTTTGTATAGCCGAACTTACTTTTTCCATAAGAGAAGGCTCTACCTCTACTATCTCAGCTCTCTCATAATGACCAGGTGCCAAGTATACCGTTTCTTGTTCTTTATTTCCCCATAGCTCGTTGTTCTGCTGATAACCTTCATTTATCATTCCCGCATTTGGCAGAAACAATGTATTTACATCATTACCATTATTTTTATAGTAGACGTCAATTTCAATATTAGCCAGCGAAGCTAAGATAGAAATTTCTTCTATGAAAACATGGTAACTTTGGCTGCTGATTGCCTCTAGATAAGATCTATAAATGGATTTGCCATTGAGAAAAGAATTTGCTGCAGTATCACTATTATAATTTCTATCATATTTTCTTTCACTAATATTGAGATTACTAGCACTAATGCTTCTTAAATCACCTATAACTTCATTTTCTTTTAATGTTGTAAGACAACATAACTTTTTTATTAATTTATTAGTCTTTTTTTTGATCTTCTCTACCCGTCTGTTTGTATGCTGAACCAAATCTTTTATTGAGTCCGACATACCAATCAAATGATTTGGATTTTCTAAGAATGCACCAAAAACTTTCTGCATCTGTCCCTTCAATAACTCAGGCATCCTTGGATCATTCAAAGAGTTAAATTGACTTAAAAATTTGTGCCATTCCATTCTCATATCTTGTGCTTTTTCAGTTTTATATTGACCAGAGCTATTATCACCAAATACCGCATGGAAAAAGCAGTTGCCATCACCTGTAGTATTATATTGAACAATTTTTGTTTGCTTACTTTCTACTGAATCTAAACTTACTCCGCTATCTTTACGACTTATATTTCCTGGACCACCTAATACAGGGCTTGGCGTGCCAGCCCTGCTTTGTTCATCCTTTTTCAACGCTTTTGCAAATTCTTTTCTCTTCTCTATTAATTGCTCTGAACTAAGTTCATATTTTAGCTGATCATCAATTTCATCAAACGATTTGCCTGCTTTCAGCATATCTGTAATTTTCTTAGCATTCTCTAAGGCAAATATTCCACAATTATACTTATCATCTTGTTGTTTAGCTTTTGAGTTTCTAATACTACTATTGTTTATTCCTAGAGTTTTCTGTAGCGCACTTGATACCTCTTCTGGTAATGGTTCACCAAATGAATCGCAATAATATGCTCTAAACTTTTTACTCTTTTCATCATGAGAAATAACCAATGTTACCCAATGATTGTTATTTAAGTTAAGAATTGAAGATAATACTAAATTGTTATCCCCTTTTACTTTATCTTTATATTCTTGCAATCGGTTCCCCAGAAAAGATGTAAGATTATCGAGGCAAGAAAAGAACACTCCTTTGGAAAATTCCCTGTGACCTTTTTTACGATATGGCATCCATCCATAGTAACTTTTTGCAATCTCTGCAATATCAAAATTACTTAACCAAAATTTATAATCTTCTTTTTTATTTGTCTTATATACAAAAGAATCCTTATTTTCTTTGCAGTCAAAAATACCACTATCCCTATCAGGAGTTTTCGGTCTTGCTTGCTTTTCTGGAGTCTTGCCTTGCAAATCTTGTAGTTCTGTATCTTTTTCTTCACTCTTTTCCCCCTTTGAAGCTCTTTTTCCATTAATATAGTTCTTCGCTAAGTAAAATAAAGGTTCAACAACCATTTTGTATGCTACTGTAAGAATTATTCCCATTAAAACCCAAACTACGGGGTTAGAGATGAGCATAGCAAGTGGAAAGGTCAATAGAGGGGATCCTATTACCGCCCCTAAACAGCCAGCAGCGAATGTGGCTGCTAGGCATACACAAGTAGCGTAGATAACGAATTCCTCACCAGCAAAGTCAGTGCTCTCTTTCTGATTATTTTTTGTAATACCCAACATACTACACCCTATGAACGCTAAGTTAATTAAATTTTAACAAATTCTAACAAAAAAATCAACCATAATAATTTTAGTAGTATGAGAATATATTGAATATTAAGAGCTTTTGGAGTACAGTAACAATGTTAGTAATAGCACAATATATGCACGATATAGAATATATACGCAAAAACCCTGAAGGATTTGAAAAGGCAATGAAAAGCAGGGGAATTAGAGAATCTACTGCGGAAGAGATATTAGAAATCGATCACGAGAAAAGATCATTAACCACTAAACTGCAGGATTTGAATAGGCAGCGCAATGAAATCACAGAGGAAATAAAAAAGCTTAAAATGAGCAAGAGCCCCTGTGAAGAGCAAATAGAGTTGTCAAAAAGCATCACAAATGAGATAGAGGCAATCAGCTTAAAAGAACAAGCAGAAAAGGATAAGTTAGTGAATGTTTTATCTAACTTGCCGAATATTCCTGCGCAAGATGTGCCAATAGGCGCAGATGAGAACTCTAATTTAGAGGTGAGAAGATATGGAGGAAAAAGACAGTTTGATTTTACAGCAAAATCTCATTATGAGCTCGGGGAAAAGTTAGGTTTAATGGACTTCGAACAAGCGGCGAGAATTTCCGGATCAAGATTTACGATATTAAAAGGACAGTTAGCTAAGCTTGGACGAGCGCTAATAAATTGTATGCTTGAAATGCATGTTAATGAATTTGGCTATACTGAGGTGTACCACCCGGCTTTGGTGAAAAACGAAGCTATGTATAATGTTGGTCAGCTACCGAAATTTTCTGACGATTCGTATTTAACTACCGACGAATTGAGGTTGATTCCCACAAGTGAAGTGTTTTTAACAAATTTAGTTGCTGACAAAATAATGGAAGAAAAAGAACTGCCTATTCGCTTTACTGCATATTCGGAGTGCTTTCGTAAAGAAGCAGGTAGTGCAGGTCGCGATACCAGGGGCATGATAAGGCAACACCAATTTGGTAAAGTGGAGTTGGTAAGCATCACAACTGAAGACCAATCAAATGATGAGCTTGAGCGTATGACGAGTGTTGCTGAAGAGATATTAAAAAAATTAGAATTGCCATACAGAGTAATGCTGCTTTGCAGTGGCGATATGGGTTTTGCTGCACAAAGGACTTATGACATAGAGGTATGGTTACCTGGGCAAAATAAATATAGAGAAATATCAAGCTGCTCAAATTGTGGTGCATTTCAAGCAAGAAGGATGAACGCTAAATACTCTTCAGAAACTGATAAAAAGATGAAAAAATATATTCACACTTTAAACGGCTCAGCTTTAGCTATAGGAAGAACGATTATTGCCATAATGGAGAATTATCAAAATTCTGACGGGTCGATTGCAATACCAAACGTGTTGCAAAAATACATGAGTAATGATACTGTTATAAGCAAATAATAATTTTGACATATAGAAAAGCGAGGAAATAAAGATGAAGGTTCTGGTTATAGGTTCTGGTGGGCGTGAGCACGCTCTACTTTGGGCTCTAAAAAAATCTCCTATCTTGACTGAGTTATATGTAACTCCTGGTCGCCAAGCTATGAAAGATCTTGGGGCTCTTGTGGATGTAAATATTCAAAATTCAGTAGATGTTACACAATTTTGCAAGAGAGAAAATATAGAGTTGGTTGTTATTGGTCCAGAACAACCAATAATTGATGGGCTTGCTGATGATTTAGTTGCAGAGGGAATAAATGTTTTTGCTCCAAGTCAAGCAACTGCAAAACTTGAGGGATCGAAGTCTTTCACCAAGGGACTATGTAAACGATATGGTATACCAACTGCCAAGTACGAGTGTTTTGTTGATGAAGGGTTAGCTAAAGATTTTGTACGTAGCAATAAAATAAAGTTTCCACTTGTAGTGAAAGCAAATGGAATTGCAGCAGGAAAAGGGGTGGTTATATGTAATACAGAAAGCGAAGCTTTTTCAGCAATAAATTCAATGCTAGTGGAGAAAAAATTTGGTGAATCAGGTGAAGAAATAATCATAGAAGAGTTTTTAGTTGGAGAAGAAGTAAGTTTTTTTGCTCTTATTGATGGGTTGAAAGTAGTAACTCTTGGGTGTGCAAAAGATTATAAGAGAGTTGATGAAAGTAATGAAAGCCAAAATACTGGAGGTATGGGGTCGTACTCATCACCTTCAATTATAAGTAAGGACATGGAGCAAAAAATTATCCAAAAAATAATATACCCTACAGCTCAAGCATTGGTTAACATGGGTACGTCTTATAAAGGAGTACTCTTTGCTGGTTTAATGATTTGCAAAGATAGCCCAAAACTTCTCGAGTATAACGTTAGATTCGGTGATCCAGAAACGCAATCTATATTACCTAGATTTGATTCAAATTGCGATTTGTTAAAATTGATGTTGTCAGTTGCAGAAGGAAAGTTAAATGTCAAAATGGTGGAACTTAACAACAAATCTACAGTTTGTGTAGTTGTTGCAAGTAAAGGCTATCCGGGTGATTATCAAAAGGGAGAAGTAATTAAAGGATTAGATAAGATTGAAAGCATTCCTGGTGTGTTGGTGTTTCATGCTGGTACTAAATTCGATGAAAGTGGTAACTTAGTTTCCGATGGCGGAAGAGTGCTAAATATAGTAGCAGAAGGGAGCACTATAGAGGAAGCCAAAAGTAAGCTGTACTCAGCATTAAATTTTTTAGAATGGCCAGGGGGCTTCTTCAGATACGATATCGGTAGTTAATGTTAGCTGTCGGTTAGCAGGTGGTTCACAGAAACGAAAAACTTCCTTGACAAACTCCGCCAGCCCCCTTATCATGAAACTGAAGCTATTGTATTTGCTTTCGCCAATCTGCAGATTAAAAGGTAAGGATTACTTAATGTATCGGCGTCTTATGTTCAATTTTTTGCAGTATATAGATACTGTATGTCTTTACAAAACTTCATCTACATCTAGATTTTTATCTAAATAAGCTGAACGCGCTTATAAAGCGTTACAAGACATCAAAAAATGCCAATACTCGACAGAGATAGTAAAAGACTAGCTAACTCGGGGATTCTTTGTCTTTTTTTCTGCTTAGTAAACTTCTTAAACATTTGCAGCGTAAGTTAGTTGCAATTAAAAGCGGCTGAATCTCGCTTGTCAAGCGTTTAAAACATAAAAAACGCCAATATTTTAAAGCGGATAATAACCCCAGGGCTTCTTTTGCCTTTTTTTTCATTTGGTAAATTTCTTAAATATTTATGGCTAAACGACAATCGTCATCCCGCTACTTGTTAGCGGGATCTAGAGATACCGCGGCGGTATGACGTAGGGAAACCTTTCTTGGGTTAGCTATAAAACTAATCAGCATCTTGTTTAGCACATATAAATTAAGTTTCACAAATATAGTGCTAAACCTTGAAAATATGTTATAGCTACTTCTTCCAATTTAGTGGTGGGTTTTGACAGTACACATGTTATTTTACTAGCTACCAACTCAAGTGTCACAGAAGTTGCAATCATTTTAAATGTCACAGAAGTTGCAATCACTGCATTTATATTCTGTACTTTAACATTTACTCTACTTTCTATTAGAGGCTTTACCCCCCCTACATCATTACGTACAGCAGTATGATTTATTTCATTTTTAGTTCCACTACTATGCTGCAACAAGATATCCCCATTAACTTTTATTTCAACATTTTTGTCACTACTACCATTGTTAAAATTTAATCCCTCATCTCTTCTACTTTGTCTTTTTTCTTTTAATTTTAATTCAGTTTCTCTTTCATCAAGTACGGAAACGGTAGGAAATGGGATGTGAGTTTTTTCCTGACCATCTTGATTTATAGCTCTTGTTGTATTAAAAGCTTCGTTGCTTTTACATGATATTGTATAAGTAAGTGGTGTGTAGATTTTTTCTTCACTATCTGGATATTTTATAGTTATTGTTGCATTAAGAATGTCTTTCAGAATATCGTTTTCTCTAGCTATGTCTAAAATTTCTTGAATAACTTTGCGATCATGTAATGCGGCAAGTAACTTATCAGTTACTTTTTGATTATTTTTATGTTTTATGGTTATTGTTGTGTTAAGAATGTCTTTCAGAATACCGTTTTCTTTAGCTACTCTTAACATTTTCTCAACAGCTATACTATCTTTACGTAGTATAGCATAAGTAAGCGGTGCGCAAGTTTCTTCATGACCATCTGGACATTTTATAGTTGTTGTTGCATCAAGAATATCTTTCAGAATACCGTTTTCTTTAGAGATTTTTAAAATTTCTTCAATAGTTTTGCTATTTTTACATGATATAGCGTAAGTAAGCGGTGTGTAAATTTCTTCCTGACCATCTAGATATTTTATAGTAGTTGTTGCGTCAAGAATGTCTTTCAGAATATCGTTTTCTTTAGAGACTTTTAAAATTTCTTCAATAGTTTTGCTATTTTTACATGATATGGCGTAAGTAAGCGGTGTGTAAATTTCTTCTTGACCATCTAGATATTTTATAGTAGTTGTTGCGTCAAGAATATCTTTCAGAATACTGTTCTCTTCAGCTGCTACTAGAATTTCTTTAATAATTTTGCCATCCTCCCAGAACATAGCATGAGCAAGTGGTGTGTAAGTCACTTCCCGGCTATCTAAATGTTTTATAGTTATTGTTGTGTCAAGAATATCTCTCAGAATACCGTTTTCTTTAGCTACTCTTAACACTTTTTCAACAGCTATACTATCTCTACGTAGTATAACATAAGCAAGTAGTGTGTAAGTCACTTCCCGGTCTAGATATTTCATGGTTGTTGTTGTGTTAAGAATATCTTTCAGAATACTGTTCTCTTCAGCTGCTACTAGAATTTCTTTAATAGCTTTGCTATCCTTCCAGAACATAGCATAAGCAAGTGGCGCGTAAGTCACTTCCTTGTTATCTGGATATCTTATAGTTGCTGTTGTGTTAAGAATATCTTTCAGAATACCGTTCTCCTTAGAGACTTTTAAAATTTCTTCAATAGCTATACTATCTTCACATAGTATAGCATAAGCAAGTGGTGTAACAGTTGCTCTCCGACCATCTGGATATTTTATAGTTGTTGTTGCGTTAAGAATATCTTTCAGAATACCGTTTTCTTTAGAGACTTTTAAAGTTTCTTCAATAGTTTTGCTATTTTTACATAATATGGCATAAGTAAGTGGTGTGCAAGTTTCTTCCTGACCACCTGGATATTTTATAGTTGTTGTTGCGTCAAGAATGTCTTTCAGAATACCGTTTTCTTTAGCTACTCTTAACATTTTCTCAACAGCTATACTATCTTTACGTAGTATAGCATAAGCAAGTGATATAATAGTTGGTTCTTTACCCCGATGTTTGCTTACTTCCGTAGTAAGAATCCTTTGTTTTTCCTTTTTAGATATTTTTTCTAGTTCTTCAGCAATGCTACTTTTTTTGCCTTTTATTTTTGATGCTAATTTTAAAATATTTTTTTCATCTTTCTCTTTCAATTTCGAATCGTTTACCTGATGAGTCATTTTTTTTCTCAAGGTCTTTCTTATTAAACTAAGTATAACATTTCCTCTCTTCGTGGTTATAATATTTGCTTTTATGAATCAGTTGTGTTGATAATGTATTAATTGCATAGTTCAGACATTGTTTTATAAAGCAAAATTTTAGTAGACCACCTTACAAGAACGTTTCTTGCTAATTCTGAATCCGAAAAAAGGACGCAGTAAAGTTATTTGTAAGGGAAGAATGAAACTTGTAGCTATAGCTAAACTGACTTACGATAATTTGAAAAACCGTCATCCCGCTGCTTGTTAGCGGGATCTAGAGATACCGCGGCGGTATGACGGTTCGCAGTGGTATGACGGTTCGCGGCGGGATGACGATAAGCTCGTCATCCCGCTACATTAATATTGTATTAATAAAAACTTAATAATAATCCTTAATAATATATGAACTAACATGTTCGCAATTTCGTATGACAGAGGAAACAAAAGATGGATATGCTTCCTTATATGTTGCAATTCAGGAAGGTAATATTGAAGCTGCAGAACTACTAATAAAGTGTGGCACAAACGTCAATGATCATTATGAACGCAATCGTACGCCACTGCATATTGCCATCGGACGCAAACAATTAGAAATAGCAAAATTGCTAATAAAAAATGGAGCAAACGTTAATGCAAAAACTCAAAATCATGGTAAAGATGATCTAACACCAATGCACTTTGCAGTTTTTGCAAATACGCCAGAATTTATAGAATTACTAGCTAGCCATGGTGCATTGATTAATGAAAGAGAAAGCACCGAAGGGTATACTCCTCTTCACTTTGCTGCTTTGTATGGGAACAAAAATATAATACAAGCCTTAATTGATAAGGGACAAGATATTGAAGATGTGGACAATAATGGGCGAACAGCTCTGTTTTTAGCTGCTAGGCAGTGCACTGAAGCAGAAGATGATAGCAGAATAGAAATTATCAAGTATTTGATAGACAAGCTCAAAGCAGATGTAACAAAGAAAGACAATAATAACAATGCAGTACTCTTTCCTGCCGCTAATAATTGCCCTGGAAAAGTGGTAGAATTCATCATTGAGCAATATATAAAAATCTTTGAGTTAGAGAATTTTATCAACCACAAAAATAATGATGGAATGGATGCTTTGGATATTGCGCTGAATAGTGGAAACGAAAAAGCTATTGAAGTATTAAGATCATATGGAGCAGATATCAAGAATAAGGTAGATGGTAGCATTCAAAAAATTACTGCAGAAAAACCAAGTAGTACCCTAGACAGAGCAGAAAGTGCAGAGGTAGCACCTCCAATTAAGCAAAGAGTATAAAACTTTTTATAAAGCGATTATAAATTTCAGTAAGTTGCAGAGGCTCTACAATGGGAAGTGTAGTATGTTAGCAGATACAAATGACTAGATAAATTATATTTCATTAAAGTCATTTATCTTGAAACATAAGCAGGATTTTGTATAGTTGTTTCAATTTGGGTCTGTATATTGAAACAATGCGTGAAAATGACAGGTCATTGTACAAGAGATACCTAATTCGCCGACAAGAATACTAGATAAAGAAACTTACATTTCAATTATTTTACAATTTCTGTATAATCTTAAAAACTCAATTAGTGCGTTATGAAGATAATAATAGGTAATGCTAGTAAGGAATTAGGGGAATCAGTAGTTAACCGGCTAGATGTTCAACCATCCTCTGCTTGGATATCAAAGTTTACCGATGGCGAGGTAAATGTAGAAGTAGCAAATGATCTGTATAATCAAGAAGTATACATAGTACAATCTCTTTCTCCCCCTGTGAATGATAACCTTATGGAGCTTCTGCTTATAATTGATGCAGTAAATAGATTAGGAGCCAAAAGGATAGTAGTAATTATTCCTTATTATGGATATAGCAGACAAGATAGAATTATCAAAAACAATAATATGCAATCTGCTTTAAGTGCTAAATTAGTTGCAAATCTTATTCAAACTGCAGGTGCAAGTAGTGTTGCAGTTATTGATTTGCACTCAAGTCAAATTGAAGGATTCTTTGATGTACCGGTAACTAATTTGAACTGCTTTGAAGCATTTGTTGACTCTATAAACACGGAAAATTTGGCAATTGTTGCACCTGATGTTGGGGCAATTGGCAGAGCACGTGCTTTTGCGAGGGCTTTAGAGGAAAAGTACAAGATAGGGTTAAGTGATAAGATTATTGTAGTAGATAAATATAGGGAGAAAGCAGGCACATCTCAAGTAATGAACATAATAGGAGAAGTTGCAAACAAAAATTGTGTCATTGTTGATGATATAGTTGACTCTGGTGGAACGTTGTGTAATGCAGCTCTTGCTTTAAAAAGTTACGGAGCAAAGTCCGTAACTTCATGCATCACACACGGTGTGCTTTCAGGAAGTGCAGTTGAGAAAATCTCTTCCTCTTCTTTAGATAAATTAGTGATTACGGATACCATACTTCACAAACTTGAAAAAACTGGTAAAATAGAAGTTGTTTCGGTTGTAAATATTTTAACTCACTTCATCCAAGGAGGTAGAAATGCCAGCTAAGTCAACAGAAGACGTTATTACTTCACTAATAGAATTTGCAAATAAGAGAAAAATAACAATTACCAAGGAAGAAATGCTTAAAATTGCACAGCTTGTAAGGATTAAGTTATCAAATGACGAGATTGATCACTACTCCAAAGAACTGACAATGCTGGATTGGATACACGATACTTTATTGCAAGTTAATACTGAAGGTGTTTCTCCTATGCGTTATGGCAGCATAGACAAGGACATTCATGTACGCGATGATGTTATAAATTCTCAAAACATTAAAAAAGAGATATTGTCCAATACAAAACCTGAGCATGGGTATTTTGTAGTGCCAAAGGTTATAAGCGATTAAAGTAAAATAAGGCTCATATCAAACCTATAATAGATCTACTTTCAAAAATAAGACCAATCCGGTAAAGAAGCATTTGTGGGAGTGGAAACCATTTTTTGATTTTTCTTTACTAAGTCTACTAAATATAGTTTAGAGTTGCTTGGTGATTCTGTTCTTGTAAAAATGATTTCTCTACCATTTGGTAGCCATGCCGGGGATTCAATTTTATGCCCCTCTGAAAGCAGACGTTCTTCTTTGCCATCTGGCTTCATAACTCCTATGTAAAATTTTCCTGACTGAATCTTTGTAAAAGCTATCAGATCTCCTTTTGGCGACCAAACAGGCGTAGCATATCTTCCACTTCCAAAACTAATTCTTTTAGGTTTTTTACTTTTGTTAGTAAAATCGATAACGTACAGTTGCTGACTCCCACTTATATCAGAACTAAAAGCCATATACTTTTGATCTGGAGAAAAAGAGGGAGAAGTGCTTATAGCTGAACCTTTAGTAATTTTTTTTGTTCGTTTACTACTTAAATCCAAAGATAATATATTCGTTTCACCACCCAATGAGTGGGAAATTAAAAGAGATTTACCATCGGGAGAAAATCTTGGTGCAGAAACAACTCCTTCAAATGCGCTGATTATTGATTCAGTGTTATCTTTTAAATTTTTTAATATTATATAACTTTTACCATTTGCGTACGAGATATAAACAATACCCTTTCCATTTGGTGAGAATCTCGGTGTTGACACAAATCTATCGCCATTTGTTAAGTATTTTATATTACTTCCATCTTGATTCATCACAGCAATTTTACGCACAGATTTGTAGTTGCTATCTTTTTCTTCAGCGATATACGTGATTTTTGTGTTGAAGTGCCCTTTCTCACCAATTAATCTATCATGTATCACATCCGAAACGAGGTGACCAATTTTTCTCCAGTCTTTTGCTGGAAAAACAACTGACTGAGTAAGTAATTCTCTTTTTGTAAAAGTGTCAAATAAACGAAATGATAGCTCTAATGCACTACCAGATATTTCGCTTAAACTTACTGTGACTACAGTATCGCTTTTCCAAGATTTAGATTCAGCTTCCGCGCCACGTTTTACATTAAATAAGCCACAATTAGATAAATTTGTTCCTATTACCTTTGCAATATTTTCGCTTAATTCGCTTTCCAACGCTGTTTTACATGTACATTTAGATACAACAAGACCAATGTTACCAACACTGCTTTTTTTTATATCAACATATAAAGCAGCTTTTGTAAAATAAGGAATAAATAACGAAATAAATAACACCAGATGAACGAATAGCTTCATTCATTTCATACCTGTTCTATCTGAACCTCAATTATAGGCCTTTTTAGTAAATATTCCTTTAAGATACTCAATATTGAACTTTCAATCTTATTTTTAATTTTTTTTGTTGGCTGCAAACTAAACAACGACTCAACTTTCTTGACAATTTTCTGTATGGTAGCTGCATCTTCTAGCACTTCAAAAACACCAGGTACAAATACTTTTGGTTTAGCAAGCAATTTATTTTTCTTGTTTACAACTGCTGTTACCACAATAACTCCGGCATCTCTCATCCTTTTACGCATTTTTATAACACTGCTCTCCGGATGACGTAGCAGCATACCATCAATACCAAAGTAGTCAACATCAATTGAATCAACTTTTTCTCCGTTCTCCAAATTAACAATATCACCTGGTGCAATCATTATTGCTTTTGCCACACCGCACTCTTTAGCAAATTTTACATGTGCATGCGTGTGAATATATTCGCCGTGAACTGGAATAGACATCTTCGGTTTTATTAAAGAATACATTTCCTTTAGCTCTTCTCTTGTTGGATGCCCAGAAGCATGAACATGCTCTGTTTTTTCAGTAATAACTTCTACCCCCATCTCAATAAAGGCATTGAGCATGTTGTGCGCACGAGTTTCATTTCCAGGAATGATTTTTGACGAAAAGATCATGGTATCACCTTGCTGCATTTTAAATGCTTGATGACTCTTAGCAGCAAGTCTTGCGGTAGCTGCCAATGGCTCACCTTGACAACCTGTGCAAAGTAGCACCAGTTCTTCCCTTGGAAAATTTACTGCTTCCTTTGCTTCAAGAAACTGAGGAGAATCAGTTAAATAACCACTATCTTGCGCAACTTTCACTATTCTCCATAAAGATCTACCAAGTAAAACTACTTTTCTATTTAGTGCTTTTGCAGCTTGGCTTATCGTTTCAATTCGTGCCACATTTGAAGCGAATAGCGAAACAGCAACTAATTTTTTAGACCGCTTTATTATGTTATAAATATTATTATAAATTTCACCTTCTGACTCAGGGTGATGCTTGCTTAATATATTGGTTGAATCGCAAATTGCTGCAAGCAGGTCACCTTTATCGCCAATTTCTTTTAGACGCTCCATATTAGAAGTTAATCCAACAACAGGTTTTGGATCAAATTTCCAGTCTCCGGTATGGAGTGCACTACCCATTTCAGTGCTAATTAATATTGAATTTGCCTCAGGAATTGAATGAGTTACATTTATAAACTCGACGGTAAAAGGACCCAAATTTATGCTGCCATTTATGTCTACCTCTTTTACAAGCACTATACCTTCCAATCGAAATTCTTTTAGTTTTTCTTTAAGAAAATTAACCGTAAACTTTGTTGTATATATGGAGCACTGCAACTCTTCCCACAAGTGGGGCACTGCACCGCAGTGGTCCTCATGTGCATGTGTAATTATTATTCCAAGTAAATCTTTTTTTCTTTGAGCAATAAAATCTATATCAGCAATGAGCAGCTCAACACCTGGCATAGTTTCATCTGCAAAACCAACACCAAGGTCGATCATAATCCACTTACCTTGGTAATGATATAGGCTAACATTCATCCCGATTCTTCCTACTCCCCCAAGCGGAAGAAATAAAAACTCATTTTTGTTTATATTCATTAAATTTAAATTATTAAAACCTGAGAATAGCAAAACTTCGACCTTAAATAAAGAAATTTATTGCTTTTACATAGTTTTATAGCTAACCCAAGAAAGGTTTCCCAACGTCATACCGCGATTTATTCGCGGTATAGATTCCGCTAACGAGTAGCGGAATGACGAATTTGTTGTTTTTCAAATTGTAGGTAAACCTAAGCCACTTTGGCTATAAGGAGCTAAGAAGTTTCTATTGGCTAATTATTGTTAAGTTTTCCATGAGTGAGATCAAAAAATTGCAGGATTAAATGAAAACCCGTAAACAGTTACCCCTTTATGTCATTTAGCAGATTTCTTATTTTTTTTTTACTTTACTAAAAAACCCTTCAGATTGCTGTTGTACACTTGCATTTTCCTCTTCTTCAAGCGCTTTTAATAGTTCAATTTGCTTTTTAGTTAAATTTTTTGGATTTAAAGTCTCAACTATTACCTGTACGTATAAATCACCACGAGCATGTGAGTTCATATATGGCATACCCTTTTCCCTACAACGTAGTTTGGTACCAGTTTGAGTGCCTTCAGGGACCTTTACTTTTATTTTAGCTCCATCAATTGATTGAATATCGATTTCACCACCAAGCACTGCTAGTGTCATTCTTATAGGCACTTTACAGTGTAAATCTGCTTTATTTCTAGCAAAGATTTTATGGAAAATTATTTTCACGTATACGTATAAATCTCCACTTTTTCCACCTTTTGTTCCAGCTTCTCCTTTACCACTTATCCTTACCTTAGCTCCTTCTTCTATGCCTTTTGGAATTGAAACGGATATATTTACTTCATCTCTTCTACGTCCACTTCCACCACATTTCTTACATTTGTTTTGTATTATTTCTCCTTTCCCATAGCATGTAGTACATGTTCTTTCGATGGTAAAAAAGCCTTGTTGAGTTCTAATCCTACCGCTTCCCTGGCATGTGTGGCACTGAACTGGTTTAATTGCTCCTTCGCCACCTGTGCCTTGGCATGTATCACATTTTACATTTGTCACATAATGTATAGGCGCTTGTATTCCTTTAAATGCATCTTCTAAGGTAATTTCAAGATCATAACGTAGGTCTGCTCCAGATACTCCTGTTGTACTTCTTTTTGCTCTCGATCTACTTGCACCACCACCGAATCCTCCACCAAAGAAGTCATTGAATATGTCGCTAAAATCTCCTGCAGAGCTAAAGCCTTGAAATCCACCAGAAGCACCTTCGTGGCCATAACGGTCATAGCCTGCCCTTTTCTCAGAGTCAGACAGAACTTCATATGCAGCTGTTACTTCTTTAAATTTTTCCTCTGCTTCTTTATTGCCAGGATTTCTATCAGGATGATATTTTAACGCTAATTTTTTATATGCTTTTTTTATCTCATCAATATTGGCATTTCTGCCTACTTCCAGCAGATCATAGTAGTCTTTTTTGCTCATATATAATAGTTTAGTGTTTAACCTTTAAAGATAGGTATTACATATATTAATTTCAAGTGTGACTTCTGTTTCCTATAAAATGTGGTGCACCCTGAGCGACTTGAACGCCCGACCTTTTGATCCGTAGTCAAATGCTCTAATCCAACTGAGCTAAGGGTGCTTTCACAAAGTTAACTTTAGCAGGTTTTGTAGCTTGATTCAATTAATTTGGCTAAAAATAAAACTGTTAATTTTTATCACGCGTGAACCCCTTACAATTCCCAAACTTCTGTTGCAAATAAGGATTATCAAATGCATTTTGAGGAGGAGCAGTTGGAGTAGTATTAGGATCTTGAGAAAAGTAAGGAGGTGGTGCATCATAACGAGAAGAATCTCCATAACCATGCCCTTGTTTAAGATAGCTATCTACCGCTCTTTCAGCTTTCTCGATATTTTCTGATTCTTCCTCATGCTTCATATGAA
Source organism: Wolbachia endosymbiont (group A) of Cephus spinipes (assembly GCF_964026895.1). NCBI lineage: Bacteria > Pseudomonadati > Pseudomonadota > Alphaproteobacteria > Rickettsiales > Anaplasmataceae > Wolbachia > Wolbachia endosymbiont (group A) of Cephus spinipes. The sequence continues at coordinate 325,599 of NZ_OZ034713.1, forward strand.
AAGCTAAACCACCAGTAAAACACACAAGAGAATTAACGCCAAGGATAACTAAACCCCACACTGGTAAGACTGGGTAAACAGCACAAGCTACCAAAGCTGCCAAAGAAACAGCGCCAACCGCAAATTCTATATTTCTGAACGTTTTAAATTTACTATCCAGGTAATCTATTTTTTCTTCTTTTCTAGCCACTTTTCTGCTGCTGTTATACCAAAAACACATACCAGCATGGAAAGCAACACACACAACTGCAGCTACCATACCTAAAGCTAATAACTTTCTATTGTCTTCTGAGTCTTTTTTCTTATCTTCTCTGCTTTGATGGCTACCACTACTGAAACCAGGGTTATTTATAACTGTAGTATGACCACCAAACAGGCTGCGAAGTAGTAAATAATCCCAAAAATCTAAACCTCTATCATTGTATACATGTATATGTGTAGTCTGAGAGCCTGTAGGTTGTGCGTTATTCCCTGCGTTATATTGATCATTTCTGCTTCCTGTATCGTGCCTATTGCTTGAATTTGGATGTGTAAATTCTTCATACACATTTTTAAAATTCTCCTTGCTCCAAGTTAAATTCGGTGTATTATTACAATACTGTAGAAACCCTTCAATATTATTATTATTACCTAATTTCTTTATATAGGCTAACGCATACCTTTTTAAAACACTATCACTTGCTACCATAAATACCCTCTTAAGTTAAGATTAAATTAATAAATATTTATTATAACAAGATAACATCTACTTGTCAACTTGAGCCTGATTCAAGTATCCGTTCAGAGTGTGGCAGAAGAACTTATTCAAATAAAGTAGGTGGTAAAATATAAACATTTTATAAAGTGAAAAATGGACTTTTCAGACCACTGCCGAGCTAAAAAAGCCCTGAAAAACGTGATACTTAGGCTACTTCTTGCTTAAGCTGTACAATTTCAGCTTGAGAAAGGCCAGTGGATTCAGCTATTAAATTAACAGATACACCAGCTTTAAGTAAATTTTTTGCAACTTCGATTTTTCCTTTCTCTATACCTTCCTCAAGTTTGTATTCAAGAATGGCTTCTTCTTTCCGCAGATCCATTATTCTTTCTTCATATGCTACTAAATCTTTCTCATTCCAGCAAAACTTGTCTAACTCATCGTAGGCTAACTTTATTATTGGTGCTTTTTCTGCTATCAACTATGTTTTTTAAAAATTTTTTTATTTGTGTAATTTTGCAAATTATATGGGCAATAAAAACCCGTTTGTCATAGAAATAGAATTTTATATCAAACAGCTACCACAGCAATTTCTGCTTAAGCTAATGAATATGTGCTTTAAGTCTGTGTGGACGCACATATTCATTAGCCAATTTTAGTTACCGTTGTGAAGATTTTTAAGTATGCAAATTAATTGCTTCTTTAAGTCTTGTATTAGCAATTACTATAATTTTACGCATTAGGGCTGTTATAGCCACCATCTTCTTCTTACCACTTTCAACAAGCTTAGAATAAAAGGCGCCAAGTATAGATTTTGACCTTGTAGCAGCCATAGCGGCTGTAAAGAGCTTTGAACGAACGTTACTTCTACCACCTGTAATCCTTCGGTAACCAACAGCTTTACCACTTTCTTTTGGATGCGGTGCAACTCCGGCAAGACTTGCTACTTCTTTTCTGTTTAAGTAACCAAGCTCTGGCATTAAACACAAAAAATCTTGTGATAACTTTTTACCTATTCCAGGAACTGTTTTAAGAATTTTTTGGCGTTGTTGTAATTCGCGGCTTTCATCAATAATCTTTTGTATAGTATCATTGAGTTCGTTTATTTGACTATCGAAAAACTCAATGGTCTTTTGACAGCTTTCTTTTATATGATCATTTTCCGGTGCTTCAAGTCTGCATTTTTCTTGAGTTCTCATTTGCGTAATATCATCACGACGTTGACAAAGTGCAGCCAAAGTTGATTGTTCTGTAGAGGTAGGTACAAATAGAGAGATAGTTCTATGGCGTTCAAATCCATATTGAGCAAGAGCTCTTGCATCTGATCTATCAGACTTTGCTAAAGCTCCGTGAGATAAAATAAAGCTTTTTACTTTACGAGTATTAGCTCGATGCACGGCAATATTTTTGTCGGTAAGAAAATGTGATAAGCCAAGCTCATATTTCCCTGTATTTTCTAAAGTCACTAAAGCATTAGGTAGAATATCTGAAAACTCTTGAAATAATTGTTGCCAACCAGAAGCATTATTATCAAATTCGACAGCATTCTTCTGTTTGTGAATTGCAACGACATTTTTAAATTTTCCGATGTCAATGCCAATAAAATTTTGATAAGATGTAACCATAATAAACCTCGATAGTTTTAGTTAATTTAAGATTGTAAACGGGTGCATATATATGTCCCAAGCAACTATTCAAACGTATCGAGAGATAGGGCTAGCGTACCTTGATACCAACGGTTGTAATACCAATTTCCTTTCGGTCGCGCACGCCCGCTATTCCTAGTGAGCAGGGTTATCTTTCTCTCTTATCTCTTTTATATCACGTTTTTAACTTACAATTTCCTTAGATGGAAAATAGAGATATTACATAAAATTTTAAATCCGGTCTCAAAGTTGAGGAATGTAGACTTGGAACAGCAGAAAGATTAATGAGGTATTTAACAGTCATGAGCATTATTGCTTGGAGAATTTTCTTTATTACATCAATTGCAAGAACTAACCCAACATTACCATGTACTGCCTTATTAGCTGAGGAAGAATGGAAAGTTTTATATGTTAAAATACACAGGAAACCATGTCCAAATATAGCCCCTACTATAAAAGAAGCCGTTTCGTGAACTTGGAGGTCATTTAGCAAGAAAAAGCGACCCAAAACCAGGACCAATTACTCTTTGGAAAGGGTGGAGACGTCTCTTTGATCTAGCAGAAGGATGGCGACTTGCTCACGAACCTCATATTTGTGGGTAATAGTAAGATTTGATATGCTGCCAACACTTATGTTCAAATTAAAAATGTCATTTATGATACTAGCCACTTCACGCTTTGAGTTTTTGTAAAATCCGCTGAGTGCTGCAATTATAGACTTAACCCTTGGACCAAATGTATCTGGCGTAACACCTTCTGGTAACTTGCTACTTTTTCTTTTTCTGCATCTCCAACAACGACCATGTTCCAATTACTACATAAGGCCTAATTTCCGGAAGATCAACTTTTTGGTGAACATAAGGTTTTTCGCATATTACAAGCTCTCCTCCGCATTCGCAAATATTAGGCAACTCTATTTTTACTACTTTATCCGCTTCCATTGTGGCATGAAAATTTCCTTTATACCCAACCTGATCGCCAACATTCCTTTCGCTTTTTGGCTTGTCCTTTTTTGTTTTGTACAATTCTTTAGAGCTCGGTAGAGATGAATTTTTCGAGTTTAAACCAAGCCTTTCCTTTAATTCAGCGTTCTCTATCTTTAAAGCTTTATTTTCTGCTTTTAAGTTTTCTATCTCTGCTTCCAGTTTTTCTATTTTTTGCTGTAAATTTTTGCAAAGTTCTAAAAGGTTTACCACATTACCTCACTTTTGCTCTATGATTATCTTTTTAGATCACTTTGTCTACCTTATTCTACCACTCCGCTGAACGGATACAATTTACTAAACAGAAAAAAAGGCAAAAGAAACCCCGTGTTAGCTAGTTGTCACTCTCTAATCCTGCAAATTGGCGTACTATACTGTCTTGAACGACTTATAAGCGCGTTTCAGCTTGTGTAGGTAAAAACCTAGAAATATTGTGAAGACATAAGGTGCACATAGTGCAAAAAATTAAAAATAAGACGCCAACTACGTTGTTTTCTTGCTGTTTAATCTGCACAGATGAAGATAACTGAATACCTTCAGTTTTATGATAAGAGGGCTGGCGGAGTTTGTAAAGTAATTTTTTCGTTTCTATTCCCAATAAAAGTTTGTTATATGGTTATGCAAGAAGTCTATTATAAATGAAATGAATGTGAAAAATATCTTATTAGCGTTTTTAGTACAAATGGTATTCAGTTTGCCGCTATTTGCAGCTGATCCTGTTTTGCTCAACTGCATTGAAACTCCAGAAATATATGACCTTGATGCAAGGCCAAAAAATTTTAACTCTTCAAACAATTTAAGAAGAAAACCTGGTTCTCCAAATAGTGCAATAGGGGAATTAATACACATAGTGGGTAGAATTACTGATATAAACTGCTTACCAATACAAAATGCTGTAGTTTCTATATGGCACGCGAATTCACGCGGCGTGAACCATTACGATAAGAATATAGAGGATGATCTGAATTTTGCTGGATCAGGAAGGTTTGTAGTGAATAATCTTGGCTATTATAATTTTATTACGATAGCACCTGGTAAAATTGGTGATAGAGCTCCACATATCAACTTTCTAGTTCAACATCCGGATTTTCCAGAATTCACAACGCAAATGTTTTTTGCTGACCATAATTGCGCTGATCCTGTTCTTGAAGATTTTGTTAGTAATGGGCTTGCAAGCCTTCTCATAACACCATTTACTTACAGTGATCAGGTCATAAAAACCTATACGTTTAACATTACCTTGGGCGGATATAATAAGTTCTCTAATAAAAGATAAAAAACCTTGCATGTAAGGGAGTCCATAGTAAACTTAAGTGTTATTGTACTTAGGATGTATATGAAAAATATCTTACTGATGTTTTTGCTATGTTTTATGTACAGTTTACAATTATTTGCAACGGAGATACCAGCAATGAAAATAACAATTTCTAAAATTTCGCCCGATTTTAAAACAATAGTAATGGGTTTATTTGAAGACAACGAAACCGTAAATGATGGCGGAGTTTTGCAAGGAAAACAGGTCATAGATAATATAAAGCAATTTAGCGATTTCAATGGAAGTTTTGGTGAATTTTTCTCTACTGCTTTGCCAGAAGAAAAAAATGTTATAGTTGTTGGACTGGGTAAGAAGGATGAATGGAATGAAAATAAAGAATTAAATATTGGTGGTAAAATATATTGTGAGCTAAGCAGATTAAAAATTAAAAAAGCAGCGGTTTTAATCGAAGGTAGTGCAGCAAATGTTGCATATGGTGCGTTTCTGCGTAGTTTTAAGTTTGATAAGTATAAAACTAAAAAGGATGAGAAAATTACAGAGGTAGAGGAGATTACCGTATTAGTAAAAGATGAACAATTAAGTAATGCTGAAAGATCATTTGAGCACTTAAGGCAAGAAGGTGAGAGTATATTTCTTGCGCGCTCTTTTATAACAGAGCCTCCTAACATTCTATATCCAGAATCCTATGCTGATCATATAAAAAAAGAACTTACTAAGCTTGGCCTTGAAATCGAGGTGCTTGATAAAAAGCAGATGGAAGAGAAAAAAATGGGAGCCTTGCTTGGAGTTGCACAAGGAAGTAGTAAAGAACCAAAATTAGTAGTGATAAAATGGAATGGAGCTTCTAAAGAACAAAAGCCTATAGCTTTTGTTGGTAAAGGTATAACGTTTGACACTGGTGGAGTATCACTCAAACCTTCACGTGGTATGGAGTCGATGAAATATGACATGGCAGGCTCTGCTACTGTGGTTGGGGTGATGCATGCTTTAGCAGGACGAAAAGCAAAAGTAAATGCAATTGGCGTGGTCGCACTTGCAGAAAATGCAGTGGGTGGTAATGCTCAAAGACCAAGTGATGTAGTAACTTCAATGTCTGGACAAACAATAGAAGTGTTGAACACCGATGCAGAAGGAAGGCTCATACTTGCAGATGCTTTATGGTATACGCAAGATAGATTCTCACCAAAATTTATGATTGATCTTGCAACTTTAACTGGTGCTATAGTGGTTGCACTTGGAAATAACGAATATGCTGGTCTTTTTTCAAATAATGATGAATTAGCAAACCGTCTGATTGATGCAGGAAATGAAGTAAATGAGAAGTTATGGCGTTTTCCTATGAATGAAACTTATGACAAAATTATTGATTCACCGATTGCTGATGTTCAAAACATCGCTCCTGCAGGCTCTGGTGGAGATAGCATAATGGCTGCACAGTTTTTACAGCGTTTTGTGAATGAAACTTGCTGGGCACATTTAGATATCGCAGGCACTGCTTGGCACGAGAAAGGTACTGACATTTGTCCAAGAGGAGCAGTAGGTTTTGGTGTAAGGTTACTTAATAAGTTGGTTGAGAAGTACTACGAAGCCAATGATTAAAGGTCTTTATACTGGATTTATGGCTTAGCTACATGAACGTTTATTTTCGAGGCGCAGCAAATGAAAGTAGCTGATACATATTTCTTTTTTTCTGGATTCCAGTGTCAGCTACTTTCATGACACCCTGACAACCGTCATCCCGCTACTTGTTAGCGGCTGAGATACCGCGAATGAATCGCGGTATGACGGTTCGTGGCGGTGTGACGATAAGCTCGTCATCCCGCTGCTTGTTAGCGGGATCTAGAGATACCGCGGCGGCATGACGTAGGGAAACCGTTTTTTGGGTTAGCTATAACAGTAGTCAGGAAACAATAGCTTAAAAAGAGACTTAGTGTTAAATTTCTAATAGATTACTTATAAAAATAAATCTTATGGAAAGCAGAGCTAAGGCTTGGTTCATTTGGCTGATTAGTAACTTGGTTGTTATATTCAGCAACATGCAGATAATTTATACCTTTATAAGTGTAAATCTCGAAAAGGAACTTGGACTTACAATCGCGCAAGTTGCACTGGCTAATTCAGCATATACTTGGACTTTCGCCATCTTACAATTTTTTAGTGGAGCAACGTTTAATGTTTTTTCCAGTAAAAAAATTTATTTTTTCTCGTTATCAACTATGATCTTGGGGTTTTTTGTCCTTATTAATAGTGACAATTTCTCCCATTTGATTTTGTCTCAAGTGTTGATTGCAACTGGAGCATCATTTGGTTTTATTGGTGCTGCTCACACAAGTAGCATATGTTTTTCCGCTGCCCAATTTGGACTAATGTTTTCACTAGTGCAGACAATTTCAAGCCTTTCTGCTTTGGTAATTCAAATACTGTTCTCTAACTTGCTTGCCGAAGATGCATATTGGAAAAATCTGATTGTATGCATAATACTATTTGGTGTGTTGATATTTGTACTTACGCTTTTTTGTCCAAACACACTTCCAGAAAGCAGCTCAGAAAAGCGCACAATAAAAAGCTCTATGAAGACAGTAATGTGCTCTATATTAACAGTGCTAAAATTAAGAGATATCTGGATAACTTCAGTGGTGGGTGCTATTACTTTTGGAACATTTTTAGCACTTAATACCTTGTGGGCTCCAAGGTTACTGGGCAACTCAGAACTCAATGCAATGGAGTCAGGTATAGCAACTGCAATACTATGGCTTGGTCTTGCAGTTGGTGCTCCAATTGCAGATCGAATCTCAAACTTATTTAAAAATAGGAAACATGTAATTTCTGCTTTTGCTTTATTGCAAGGCGTCTCAATTATTATTTTACTATACAGCCATTTAACAGTCCACGTTGTGTACTTTTGTATGTTAATGTTCGGGTTTTTTGCGGGAGGACATATGCTTAATTTTACTGTCGGCAGCGAGATTGTGAAACGAAAATACATCAGCACATCATCATCCATTATCAATGGATTTATGTTTATTGGCAGTGGAGTTATAGTGTCAATGTTAGCACTTTTTACAGATCATAAAATGGCACTTTTTGCAATATTTGCGATATTGATAGTTGCCGGTATTTTAAATTATGCAACAAAAGAGACATACTCTAAAAAATAAAGTAGCTGAATCTCGAGTCGATTGCTATATTATATTTACGTATTGTAATATTTATCAATAATGGATCACGTTACAACAAAAGACACAACAGTAACTAAGGCAACGATAGCTGGAGATATAAACCAAGAAATAGGATTATCAAAGGAAGACTCTGTTTCGATAATAGATGATATATTGGACGAAATAAAGACAAGCTTGGTAAAGGATGGAATAGTAAAAATATCGTCATTTGGAACATTCTTGGTTAAGAAAAAGAAGGAAAGACCAGGAAATATACCAAATACATCGGAGAAAGTGATGATTCAGGCAAGAAATTCAGTTTCTTTTAGGCCTTCAAAAATTATAAAAAAATCAATCAATAATTAATGAACAAGGAAAAATTATTTTATACGATTGGGGAAGTAGCTGAAGAGCTACATTTGGAACAGCATGTTTTGAGATTTTGGGAAGGTCAATTTCATCAAATTAAGCCTACAAAGCGTAAAGGAAGAAGGCTATATGATCGCAAGTGTATAGAGGCCATAAAGAAAGTAAAATACATGCTATATGATAAAGGATATACAATAAAAGGAGTGCAAAAAGAATTTGGTAATGATATAAAAGTCACAAAGAATTTGTTGCAAGAACTCACCGATTTGAGGGACTATTTAACTAGTAAAATAAATAACGAGGAAAGTAACAAGCAGGCGTGAAACACTACGTCTCGCTAAAATTTTGGAGTTTTGTGAGAGTTTAAAATGTGGCATATAGCCTCATTTCTTATGTTATTAGCAATATTAATAGGCTGTGGCCTGCAAAAACCTGCACCTGTGCTGCTTAAAGGCGAAGAATTTTACGGAAAAAGAGATCTGGAATATACAAGAGAGTACCATTTAATTAGGGAGCCTTCAGTGCAAAAAGAAAGTAGAAAAGCCATCATAAATAGGATATACAAAGATAACAATAATACACAAAATGTGGGGGTAAATTGTAAATTTGTAATGCCAGTTAAAGGTTCAGCTACCTCTTCTGATGAAATGTGTAAGGATGGCATAAAAATTGCTGCTCAAAATGGAACGAACGTAGTTTCCTCTGCACCAGGCAAAGTGATATATGTAGGCAAAGGGCTGAGATGGTATGGGAATTTAATTATAGTGGAACACAAAGATAATTACATGACTGTGTACTCCTATTTAAAAAACATACATGTTGAAATTGGCGATAAAGTAAAGCAAGGTCAAGTAATTGGATCTGCAGGTAAATCAAGCACACAAGATAAAGATCCACAGATGTGTTTCACAATACGACATAATGGCCAAGCGGTTGATCCTTTGATGCATATGAACTGTAATTGAATTTGGATTTATATGAAATATGATTTTAAAAGTGTTGAAAAATTTTATCAAGATAAATGGGATTTTTCTGTAAGCAAGAGTGGTAAACAAGAAAAGTGTTACGTGTTGGAAATGTTTCCATATCCATCTGGTAAAATTCATATGGGACACTTACGTAACTATGCAATAGGGGATGTGATAGCGCGTTACAAGAGAGCTAATGGATTTGAGGTTTTGCATCCAATTGGCTGGGATGCGTTTGGATTACCAGCTGAGAATGCAGCAAGGGATAACAATATTAGCCCCGAAACATGGACAAAAGAGAATATAGATAATATGCGTACACAGTTGAAATCTATAGGTCTTTCTTATAATTGGGAGCGTGAACTCTCCACATGTGAGCCTGATTATTACAAACACGAACAAAAATTTTTCCTGGATTTTTTAAAGCATGGGCTTGCCTATCGAAAAGAATCATGGGTTAACTGGGATCCAGTGGACCAAACAGTGCTTGCAAATGAACAGGTGGTTGATGGAAAAGGATGGCGGTCAGGCGCCGTTGTTGAAAAACGTAAGTTATCCCAGTGGTTTTTAAAGATTACTGATTTCGCTAAAGATTTACTCAAGTGTCTGCAAAGTTTGAAAAATTGGCCAGAAAAAGTCAAAACAATGCAGGAGCGTTGGATAGGAAAATCTGAAGGGGTAACTATAGATTTTGAAATAGTTGGCTTAAATAAGAAATTAAAGATTTTTACAACTTCTCCTCATACTTGGTTTGGAGCTTCTTTTTTTGCGGTAGCAGCAGAACACCCTATTGTGCAGGATCTTAAGGACAAAGAAATACGAGACTTTATCGATGGCATGAAAGCAAAGGAGGAAAATGACGAAAAAATAGGAGTTTACACCGGATTAAACGTCAAGCATCCATTTCTTGATAAGGAATTGCCGCTTTACATAGCGAATTTTGTGTTGATGGAATATGGGGAAGGCGCGATTTTTGGGTGCCCTGCACATGATCAGCGTGATTTTGAATTTGCACAGAAATACGATTTGCCGGTTATTCCTGTTATTTGTGAAAAGGGTGCACAAGCCATAGTGACTCTAGAAGAAGCCTACACTGGCGGCGAAATAATGTGCAACTCTGAATTCTTAAATGGATTGACGGTTAGTGAAGCAAAGGAAGTAATCATTAAAAAGCTCAAAGAAAAAGGGATAGGTGAGAAAACAACAAACTATCGTTTACATGATTGGGGAATTTCGAGACAACGTTATTGGGGATGCCCTATACCTATCATATATTGCAGAGACTGCGGAACTGTTCCAGTACCAGAAAAAGACCTTCCTGTAGTTCTACCAACAGATGTGGAATTTACAAGTGGTGGTAATCCGCTTGATAAACACCCAACTTGGAAGTTCGTTGATTGCCCAAAATGTGGAAAGCAAGCAGAGCGTGAAACTGATACATTCGACACCTTTTTTGAGTCTTCCTGGTATTTTGCTGCATTCTGTAGTGAAGATAAATCAATAGACAAAGATGCATGTAATCGTTTTATGCCTGTTGATTATTATATAGGTGGGATAGAGCATGCAATTCTGCATTTGCTTTACTCACGATTTTTCTGCCGTGCTTTAACCAAATGTGGCTATTTTGATATTAAAGAGCCTTTCTCTACTTTAATCACTCAAGGAATGGTCTGCCATGCAACTTATAAAGACGAAAATGGTAAGTGGCTATTTCCCGCAGAAGCAAAAGAGTTGATTGCACAAGGAGCTAAGGTTCAAGTTGGAAAAGTCGAGAAAATGAGCAAATCGAAAAAGAACACAGTTGATCCAAATTTTATCATAGAAAAGTATGGTGCTGATACTGCCCGCTTGTTTGTGTTGTCTGACACTCCTCCAGAGAAAGATATGGAATGGTCCGATGATGGTGTGGAAGGTTGTTCTCGTTATGTAAATAAATTGTGGCGTATGGTCATGCAGCTTAAGCCTGTGAATATGCACTATGATAACAAAAGTGTTACGGGTGGACTTCTAGAGTACAGAAAAAAAATTCATAAACTCTTACATGGACTTACAGATGACTTGGAAAACTGCAGATTAAACTGTGTAGTGGCAAAATTTCGTGAAATGACGAATTTAATAGCTGAAATAGACGTAGCAGCTGGAAAATCTCTTATTAATGAAGGTATATGCATACTAATCAGAGTAATCGAACCATTTATGCCGCATTTAGCTGAAAGCCTATGGCAAGAAATAGGAGGTCAACCTTGGCCAAAAGCTGATGAATCATTATTAGTTGACGATACGGTAACTATAGCAGTGCAGATCAATGGAAAGTTGCGTGCGACAATCGAAGTGGCAATTAACTTACCTCAAGAAGAATTGAAGAAAATAGCGATAGACTCTGTGTCCAGTAAGATCGATCAAAACAAAGTTCGCACTGTATATGCTGTACCAAATAAGATAGTAAATATAGTTATATAAAAAATCCGTAGCGCATCTTTGACTTCATGGTTATACTCTTTTTAACATGCGATTATATCTTTTTTAATATAAAGGATATATACTTATGCATTATATATTTTTTTGTATGAGGAGTTATATGAAAATGAAAAGATTATGTGCTTTAGCTGTGTTGCTCACTTCATCTCTAGCAGGTACAGCTAATAATAGTGCAAGTAAGTCAGAAGATCAGTATTATGCAGGTTTAAACTTTGGTGCTGGATGGGGTGGTGGCTTAAAAATAAAACCTAGCGTTGTTTTTGGTTATCATCATGACAAAAACTCTAAGTTTGAACTTGAGGTTCTCACTGACATAAGTGATATGTTTGGTAAAGAAGAAAAGAAAATGGGGGCTAGCTTATTAGCAAATTACCGTTATTACCCTAACCTTGATATTGATCCCGTTAAGCTATATGTCAGCGGAGGTTTAGGAGGATACCTACAAGTAATACCTTTTGGCTTTGGTAACAGTGGTACAAGTGAACCTGCAAGCAAAGATATTGAAGCTGCTGGAGAGAAGGCATCTGTAGTAGATAAAATACTGGGTTCTATTTCCTATAAACTAAAGGTCGGTGTTGATTATGAAATTGCTCCACAGATAGTTGGTACAGTTGGTATTACCGCAGGCGGGCAACTAAGTGGCTTTAAACCACCAGTACAAATACCGGACGCGATTCTAGAAGTAGGAATACGTTATAATTTTTAATGCTGCTACTTAGTTCATAAAGGTAGAGGCAATGTTGAGGATGAAATAAACAGCATTAAAAAAATCTGGAAATATATGAGATACTTTTCGAATATGGTTTTGAACGCTGACTATAGATTAGAAAAATAACAAGAAAAAGGGTAAACATACTGTAATTGCTGTTGAATGATGGAGTCCATTATTTTAGCACGAAGTAACGAATTCAGTAGAATAAGTTCTTCAAAAATAATTTAAACTTTTATTAGTAGGAGCAGTCTCATGGAATATTATAGCGATCTCACTAAAAGAAACTTTTATAAGTATCGTTGATGAGAAAGGAAAAATTGTTAAGGAAGAAGTTGTTGCAAGAGAAAGTAAGGCAATAGCTGAATTTTTTCTTGGTCAAGGCAAAAAATATGAATCCATGGGAATAGAAAGTGGACAGTTGTCAATTGACCTTACCCAGAAAAAGTGGAGAGAAAGTGTGGAATGTTTTTTACAAAAAGAATGATGCATCAAATTGTTCTGGAATGCAATAGTTAATAGTGACGTTGTTTGTTATAAAAAATTTCTATGTATTCAAATATTGCAGTTCTAGTTTGTTGAGCAGAGTGTTGTGAAGTATCAATAAGTATTTCTCTTTTCAATGAGCTAAAGAAGCTTTCTGCAACAGAATTGTCGTAACAACAGCCTTTATTACTCATCTATATTCTTTACAGCTAAGAGATATTGATACCCTTGCGCAGTATATTGTGAACCTTGGTCACTGTGCAGCAGTAGATTTTTAACAGGTTTACGCCTATTAATGGCCATTAATAAAGAGTTCATAACCAATTGTTTATTTATTGCACTACTCATTAACTACCATACGTGAGAATTATTGCTGCCAAATATAGCCATCCCTCCTTGGTTTTGATGTAAGTAATCCCATACTTTATTTGGTTGATCAACAATAAAGTTTTGATCTAGTATATTGGGAGCTACAGCTCTATTATCTGTTTGTTGTTTTTTAATTTTAAACTTTCTTCTCAGTATAGCCCTGATGTCATTTTTCTGCATAATACTTTGCACCGTTTTCAAATTGCAACTTTTACCCAAAGCCTTCAATTCAGCATAAATTTTAGGAGCTCCATATCTACATTTAGAAACTTGATATATTTTTTGAATAGCTTCGAGTAGCTCTTTATTTGCTGATTCTCTACTGCTTATTTTTCTTGTAGTCCACTTATAGTAGCCACTAGCAGAAAATCCTACATAATTCCTGTACTTTATAGCAGTTACTATATAAAAAAATATTTTACTCTTTTTGACTGGCCAGGGCTTTTTTTTAAATGTCTCTTTCCCTTGTTACTCTTGCTTTGTAAATCAAACCTCTCTTTGTCGTAAGGAGCCATGTTACCTCTACCTGGAAATGCATCTGCTGCCGACTTTTTTTCGTTGTGTTTCTTTATCCATTTTCCTAATAAACCACCCTTTATTCCTAAATCTCTTGCTATTTTTGTAATTGTTTGACCTGCCTTTCTTTGTTCATTTGCCAGTTTAACAGCTTCCAATTTGAATTCTGCTGTATATTCTCTTACCATTTCTAATCCTCCAAAATTTTATTTTACCCAAAAAAACTCTTTTCTTTCTCTCCACTTTTTCTGGGTAAGGTCAAACAATGACTATGCAAAAAAACTAATAACATGTATAATCTATAAATAATTTCTGAGGTAGATTGTGAAACTAGGTGTTAATATCGATCACGTTGCAACCCTCCGCAACGCACGCGGAACTTCTTATCCAGATCCATTGAAAGCAGCAGAAATAGCCATTGACGCTGGAGCAGACTTTATTACTGTACACTTACGAGAAGATAGAAGGCATATTAGAGATGAAGACGTATTTAACCTAAAAAAAAGCATTAGCACTGAGTTAAATCTTGAAATTGCAGCCACGGAAGAAATGCTTGAAATAGCAAAAAAGGTAAAACCCTATTCGATTAGTATAGTACCAGAAAAAAGAGAAGAATTAACAACCGAAGGTGGCCTGGATATCGTGAATATGCACAGTAAACTTTCTAGTATAATAGAGGAAATGCATAGCTCTAGCATAAAAGTCTCACTGTTTATCGATCCAAATATTGATCAACTAACATATCTTGAAAAGCTAGGGACAAAACCTGACATAATAGAAATTCACACAGGGGATTACTGTGATAATCCATCAGAAAAAAAGTTACAGTTAATTACTAATGCTGCAGAGTACGTCAATAAATTAGGAATAGAATGCCACGCAGGACATGGCATAACTTATAAACACGCTAAGAAGATGACAAGAATACCTCACATCTCAGCTCTTAACATAGGCCACTATTTAATTAGCGAAGCTGTATTTTACGGCTTACACAGCGTAGTAAAAACAATGAAAATGACAATGTCTAACTAACTGCTGCTTTTTCCTTCTCATTTAAAATACTTAAAAGAGTTTGGCTTGCTTTAAATTTTACCCTTGTCTTTTTAGGAACAGTCATGATCTCACCACTTTGGGGGTTACGACATTGTTTTTCCTGACTGATAGCAGTAGAAAATGTTCCTATTCCATGCAAACGTATTTCACCTTTCCCATGCAGCTCATTCTTTATTATTTTAATAAACGCATCATGAATCTTGCTCAAATCAGATTTTGTTATATCTATATTCTGACTAGAACAATCTTCCTTTAATTGTTTTATTATATCTTCTTTACTCATAAATTACCTTAATATTGAAAAAATCACATAAATAGCATATTATGTTGACACCGATAGTCAACTAAATTCATCACAAAAATAGAGGATATCATACATTTTTGCAAATATTTGTATAATACTTACAAAAAAACACCACTATAAAATAACTATCTCTTAGAAAATTGACACTTTTTCCGAGCTTTATGTTGACCATATTTCTTACGTTCAACAACACGTGAATCTCTAGTTAAGAACTCACCATTACGTAATATAGAATGCAAATCTTGGCTTACGCTACTTAAAGCTCTGCTTATTCCATGAGCTAGAGCACCTGCTTGACCAGATAGCCCTCCACCTTTTACAGTTGCAAATACATCATATTTATCTAACATAGAGGTTGCAACAAATGGCATTTTTACTGTTTGGCACACTGACTCTCTTTTAAAATAAGAAATTAGATCGCCTTTTTTGTTAACACTAAATTTTCCACTCCCCGGCTTTATCCATACTCTTGCTACAGATTCTTTTCTTCGGCCTGTAGCATATAAACGACCAAGCGAATCAACTGCTGATTTAATTGTCTTTTCTGACCAATCATTGTTATTTATTGTAGAACTCTTCATTTTTACTCCATTACTTTTTATTTTTACGATTCAAAGAGGCAAAATCTATCTTTTCAGGTTGCTGTCCTTGATGCTTATGCTCTGAACCAGAATAAACATACAAATTTTCAAAGCGTCTACGTGCCATAGGCCCATCATCAAGCATCCTTTTCACTGCCATTTCTATTACACGCTCAGGAAATTTGCCATTTAAAATATTATCTGGAGTAGTTTTCTTCAAACCACCAGAATAACCTGTATGCTTATAGTAAATTTTATCTTTAAGCTTCTTTCCGGTGAAATGCACCTTTTCTGCGTTGATAATAATTACATTATCGCCACAATCCATATGAGGTGTATACTCAGGTTTATGCTTTCCACGTAATAGTGTCGCTACAAATGCTGCAAGCCTCCCTACCACTAATCCTTCTGCATCTATGACAAACCACTTTTTATTGATTTGTTTCTCCTTTAAGAAAAAAGTCTTCATTATTTGATCCAACAATAGTAAGCTATGATATACTTAATTTCTCAATAGTGTCAACAATATTAGTTATTGATTATTAAAGTAATTTATGTTAGTAATTGAGCTGCGCAACCAATATGCATAGGAATTAGAATGTTTCGATTGATTATCACACTTGCGATCATTTTTAATACTATAAGTTGCTATGCAACCGATGTGGGAGAAGTGATAAGCAAAGCCATCAAAAATAGCTCAAAAATAAAGTCTCAATTTTACCAATATAAAAGCGCAGAAAAACACTATAAATCTTCTGGGTTAGCTGGATTTTTACCTGACATTAATTTGCAATACAATTTCGATAGTAACTTTAATCTTGATACATCTGAAAAAAAACTTACATTGCGCCAGAAATTAATCGATGGCGGTGGTACCTTTGCCACATTCAGTCGATCAAGCCATCTTCTCAAAGCAGAAAAGATGCGATTTCAGCAATTAAAACAAGAGCTTGCACTTAATGCTGTGAAAGCATATGTTAATGTTTTACAAAAGACAGAAATATTAAAGCTCAGAGAACATAAAGAACGCGTTTCTTTGGAACATTTGTCAGCTATGAAAAAACGCTTTTCCCTTGGAGAGGTAACCAATGCTGAAGTTTTGTTAGCAAAAGCAAAATTTTCGTCTTCTATATCCGAAAGAGTTGATGCTGAAGGTAAATTAAAGTTGGTAAATATTGCTTATTATCATTTGATTGGCGAAGATGCTGATGACCTTTCTGAAGCTAATGATAAACTACCTTCTGTTCCAGAGCTAAATGAATGTTTACAGTTAGCAAAAACCAATAATTTATCTCTAAAAGCAGCAGTTTATCAAAAAAGAGCAGCCGGAATGGAAGTGATTGCTGAAAGCTCCAAGTGGCTTCCTTCTTTAAATCTAAGTGCAAGCAAAAATTTTGGGGAGGATGGTATGAAGGTAGACAAACTATTAGAAAATGTTCATGTAGTTTTTACTCTTGATGTTCCAATCTTTAAGAGAGGAGTTAATGCTTTTGGTGTCAGTAAAGCTAAAATGGATGCAAAAAAATCTACCTACGATTATTATGAAACGGTAAAAAATATAGAACAAGCAGTTGTAAATGCTTGGAATAATGTGTTGACAGCAAAGGCCATTATCAAAGCAAGTCAAGAAGCGGAAAAAGCAGCAGCTCTAGCATTGGAAGGAGTTGAGCAAGAAGTAAACTTAAATTTAAAGAGTACATCTGACCTTTTGGACACTGAAGATGCATTATTTAAAGCACGTTCAGACTTAGTTGAAGCAAAAAGCAATTATGTGATTAGTGTTTACAACTTGCTTTTTATGATAAATAGTATAGACCTCTAAATTTAATGGTATTAGCACTATGCATGATGAACAAGGCAATCAATCTGTAAAAGATATCCTAGAAGATATAAAAAAAGCTATATCGGGTAAAAACGCGAGTAACGATAAAGCAGAAATAAAGGATGAAAATGATGATGTGCTATACCTTGAGGAAGAGTATCCAGAAGAAATAGAAGAAGATGGCAAAAAAGAAAATAATGAAAAAGAGGACATTGATAATGATGACCAAAGTGAGGAAATGGCTTGCAACAATAACCAATTTAATGGCCATAGCTACAATTCAGAAGAAAAAAAAGATATTTATTTGTACGATAATATCCAAATGAGTAATAACAAAGCGAGTAATAGCGGCTTACAAGCGCAAAATAACGATCATCTAATTTTAAAAGAGAATATGGAAGAGATCAAAGCGTTGCTTGGAAAAATGCAAAACGAATTACAGCATAAACAACAAAAAAAAGCGAACCTTACTGTTGAAGAATTAGTTACATCTCTTTTAAAACCTCAGCTCTCAGAATGGCTGAATAAATATCTACATGCACTGGTAAAAGAAGTAGTTGAAAAAGAGCTTAAAGATATAATCAATAATAAGTAGGGTATTAGCAATAAAAACTAGAGTAAAGACGGCTAGAGGCAGAAAACTATCTTCAACAAGGTGGCTACATCGTCATTTGAATGATCAGTATGTGCAAAAAACTAGCAAGGATGGTTATAGGTCACGCTCAGCATATAAGCTGGTAGAAATGGATAACAAATTTAAATTATTCCAAGAAGGGCAAAAAATTATTGATCTTGGTGCTTCTCCTGGTGGATGGTCACAAGTTGCATCTCAGAAAGGTGCAAATGTGGTTGCTCTTGACATAAAACCAATGAACGCAATTAATGGAGTAGAGTTTATACAATGTGATATTATCAATGAGTTTGAAATTTTAAGAGAAAAATTCAAGGATCAAAAATTTGATGTAATTTTATCTGACATGGCGCCCGAATCTTGTGGTTTAAAATCGTTGGATCATATCAGAATTATGCTTTTATGTGAGGCAGCGCTCAATTTTGCAAAGCATTTCTTGAGCCATGGTGGCACGTTTGTAGTAAAAATTTTCCAAGGAGAATCTGATAAAGATTTTTGTAACGAGCTAAAAAAAATGTTTAAAACAGTAAAATACTTTAAACCAAAGTCAAGTAGATCTGAATCTACAGAAATGTATTTGGTAAGTTTAGGCTTTATTGGCAGCAGACTTTCTATATAATATTAATCCAGGTAGCCCACAGAAACGAAAAAACTTCCTTGACAAACTCCGCCAGCCCCCTTATCATAACAGTGAAGCTATTGTATTTG
This sequence comes from Wolbachia endosymbiont (group A) of Cephus spinipes, assembly GCF_964026895.1. Taxonomy (NCBI): domain Bacteria; kingdom Pseudomonadati; phylum Pseudomonadota; class Alphaproteobacteria; order Rickettsiales; family Anaplasmataceae; genus Wolbachia; species Wolbachia endosymbiont (group A) of Cephus spinipes. The sequence goes on from NZ_OZ034713.1 coordinate 344,353, forward strand.
CTTTCGCCAATCTGCAGATTAAAAGGTAAGGATTACTTAATGTATCGGCGTCTTATATTCAATTTTTTGCAGTATATAGATACTGTATGTCTTTACAAAACTTCATCTACATCTAGATTTTTATCTAAATAAGCTGAACGCGCTTATAAAGCGTTACAAGACATCAAAAAATGCCAATACTCGACAGAGATAGTAAAAGACTAGCTAACTCGGGGATTCTTTGTCTTTTTTTCTGCTTGGTAAATTTCTTAAACATTTGCAGCGTAGGTTAGTTGCAATTAAAAGCAGCTGAATTTCGCTTGTCAAGCGTTTAAAACATAAAAAACGCCAATATTTTAAAGCGGACAATAACCACGGGGCTTCTTTTGCCTTTTTTTTCGCTTGGTAAATTTCTTAATATTTATAGCAACATGAATTGGGCAGGAAGGTGTCATTCCAGTGCTCCTTTTTTTGTCACCCGAGCCCCTATGATGTCATTCCAGTGCCTCTATGATGTCATTCCAGTGCTTGACACTGGGATCCAGTTTTCCATATAATCTCATCGAAAATGTTGTAACCACTTTCTATGCTAGTTTGCTTGCTCACAAGCAAACTTTCCTGGATCCCAGTGTCTGGGCACTGGGATGACAGAAGAAGGAGGCGCTGCCGTCTTGGATGAAAAGGCTGGATTCCAGTGTCAGCTACTTTCATGACATCATCATAAGGTAAACCAGTGTCAGCTACTCGGATGACAGGAGAAGGGGCTACTTGAATGACGGTGTCGGTAAACTTAGAGCTATAATAACTATTTGCCTTTTTTCTGCTTAGGTTATGCAAGAAGTCTACTGTCTGAGAAAAAGTAGATAAAGGGTGAAGAAAGATAGAAGTGTTTAGATAGCTTAAAAAGAACGTTAAGTCATGCTTTTTATTTATATTGACAGCGTATATGACATCGTTTACGATTAAAGTTAATAACAATAATTTATATTTATCATGTTTGCAGTAATTGAGACTGGTGGAAAGCAATATTTAGTAAAAGAAGGTAGTATAATAAAGGTAGAGAAGTTAGAAGCTGAAGAAAAAAAAGAGGTGGAAATCAATAAGGTGATTTGTATTTCAAATAATGGCTTATCTTATTCATCTAATGCTACTGTTAAAGCTGAAGTGTTGCAGCAGTGCAGGGGGGAAAAAATTATAATCTTTAAGAAGAAAAGAAGAAAAAATTACCGTAGGAAAACTGGTCATAGGCAGTATATAACTGTTCTTCGTATAAATGAAATTAGTCTTCAAAAGTAAGAGGTAAGATATGGCAACTAAAAAATCAGGTGGTAGTTCCTGTAATGGTAGAGATTCAGCGGGTCGTAGGTTAGGAATAAAGAAGAATGGGAAGGTTATTCCTGGTAACATAATTGTGCGCCAAAGAGGCACAAAATTCCATCCTGGGAAGAATGTTGGTATAGGTAAAGATCATACGATTTTTGCTAAAATAGAAGGCTGGGTCAGCTTTAGAAGGTCAGCAAATAAAAAGACTTTTATTGATATCGTGCCTACAGATAATATGAAAGCTTCAGCTTGAATAAATCATGGGTCTGTAGCTCAGGTGGTTAGAGCGCACGCCTGATAAGCGTGAGGTCGGAGGTTCAACTCTTCCCAGACCCACCATTTAGTAGTTACTAACTGTGTTTTCTATAGCGGTTTTGATATTGTATAAGCAAAAACATGAGTTTATATAAAAATTTAGTAACCAGTGAATCAGTGGCGGCTGGTCATCCAGATAAAGTAGCAGATCAAATTTCAGATGCAATACTTGATGAGTACCTTTTTACTGATCCTTTTGCGCGAGCTGCAATAGAGACTTTAGTCACCAAAGATAACGTTATTATAGCTGGGGAAGTGTTTGGGCCTAACATCAAAAATAGCAGGATTGAAAGTATTGTACGGAATACAATAAAAGATATTGGTTACAAGCACGATGGGTTCCACTGGAGAAAAGTGAAAGTAAATATATTGCTGCATGAGCAATCAAATGACATTGCAATAGGGGTGGATCAAGGTGCTGGAGATCAGGGCATAATGTATGGCTATGCAACAACAGAGACAGAAAACCTTATGCCGGCACCCATTTTTTATGCACACTCGATTCTGAAAAATATCATGAGCGCAGTTAAAGAAGCAAAACTTGGTCCAGATGCAAAGTCACAAATCACTTTGGCATATGAGAATAACCTCCCGGTACGTGCTGAAAGTATTATTGTCTCGATACAGCACCCTGAGAATTTGGATCAATCAAAAGTAAAAGAAATAATTTACCCTTACATAGTTTCATCTTTACCTGAAGGATGGATGTGTCCTGAGGAAAATCTCTTAGTCAATCCAACTGGTAGATTTGTTATTGGTGGGCCAGTTGGTGATTGTGGATTAACCGGACGAAAAATTATGGTTGATACTTATGGGGGTTATATTCCACACGGTGGAGGGGCATTTTCCGGAAAAGATGCAACTAAAGTTGATAGATCTGCAGCTTATATGGCAAGATACCTTGCTAAAAATATTGTCTTTGCAGGTTTGGCTGAACGTTGTCTTGTGCAGCTTTCTTATGCAATTGGTGTATCAAAACCTACTTCATTCTATATTGATACATTTGGTGCGAATAAGGTAGAGGAAAGAGTAATTAAAAAGTTTATCGAGAATAATATAGATTTATCAACAAAAGGCATAATCAAGCATTTATCGCTTAATTGCCCTATATATAAACGTACAGCCTGTTATGGACATTTTGGTAAACAGTCGGAAAGGGACGGTGGATTTTCTTGGGAAAACATGGACTTATCTGCTGATCTTTGTAGAGAATTCAATATAGAAGGTAATAGTAAAATTTCTTTAGATTGCTAAAATTTTTGATTTACAGCCTCATATTTATATACTAGCTTATTGTTAAAGCATAGCACGCTTTTTCATAATAATTATACCATATTAGTAATAATTTTTATATTCAATTTTTATTGTGAGGCTTATAAAGTGTATAACGAAATAGAAGGAGAACTGTACAACGTAATTGTAAAAGAGTTTTCTGATCTTATTGATAAAATAAAAGAACACCCTTTTAATGTTGAATTGATAAATAATACATTAGATTATGAAAAATTCAAATTCTACCTTCAGCAGGATTTTCTGTATTGTATAGATTGCGCTCGTGCTTTTTTAATTGTTGCAGCTAGAGTTGATGATATTGAAATGATGAGTAGTTTAATCAATTTGGCACAAGGAGCATTTTATGTTCGAGAACAGTATAAAAAATATTTTGAAGATTGTGATCTATCTGATGATCACAAAAAGTCAAGAGCTTGTTCTGCCTTTACTGACTTTTTCATGAGTGCCGCATATCACAATTCTGTTAATGAAGCTTTAGTAGCATCTTATTCTTGCTTTAACATATACCAAATCGTTATACGCCATATGGTAAATGAGATAACAACTAAGGGGGTTAAAAATAACAAATACAAAGAGTGGATCAACATTTATAGTAGCGAAACAGTAAATGCTGTAATTGATGAGGTTACTGATATTACAAATAAGCTATATAAAAAAGCTAGTGACTGTGAAAAAAAGAGGATGTATGAGTTTTTTAAGAAAGGGCTGGAATTAGAAATGATGTTTTGGGATGAGGCATATTACTCTAATATATCTAGCAAAGAATATTAGCAGCGGATTATTTACGTTAACTTGATCTTTTATCGATAACTACAGTGTTCAGTGGCATAATTAGGAGCTGTTACGGGTCAAATCTTTTAAAGGATATAATTGAGCATCCTTTTAATGTTGAGTTAGCGAATAACACCCTAAATATAGAGAACTTCAAATTCTATGCTCAACAAAAGACGTTGTTCTTAGGTGATTATATTCGTACCACCTTAATTACTGCATCCAAAATGGAAGATTATAGTAGTATTATCTCGCTTGCTGAAGTAGCCCAAAGAGTAGTGACTGTTAATAGAATGTTATATGACTACTACTTTACTATGTACGGTATAAGTTGCGAAAAGAAATCTCTTGAGTGTTTTAATTTCACTAATTTTCTTTTATCCATCTCGCATAGTAATACCTATGAGGCTATGACGGTTTTGTATTCTTGCATGTTTATATACGAGACTGTCGTTGATAGCATGAAAAATAGATTCAAGAAAAATAATAGATATAGGGATTGGTTTAATTTTTGTTACAGTGATTCAGTAAAGTCTGGATGCATTATTTTGGAAAATATTGTTGATGGATATTGCAGCAGAGCAAGAGAAAACGAAAAGAGCAGAATGCTTGAGTTGTTTAGAATAACTGCACAATTTGTGTTAGATTTTTTGAACGGTGCATATAATTTTTCAAGATTCAATCAATTTCCTAAGGAACATTGACAATTTTAAGCTAATTTGTATCCTTAATAAGTATTTTTTAAAATGCTATGAAAAGTAAAGAACATGATTTTCATTTAGTGGATCCAAGCCCTTGGCCAATTGCTGTATCAGCAGCAATTCTTATTCTTGCACTTGGATTAGTTGGCGCGCTTCATAAACAAATTGTCGGAATGTTTTGTTTAGTTTTGGGAATCTCCGCAGTATCAGGGGTGCTGTTTTATTGGTGGAGAGATGTAATAAGGGAGGCCATTTATGACAAATGTCACACTGCCATTGTAAAACATGGACTCAAATTTGCAATGTACTTGTTTATTCTCTCGGAGGTCGTATTTTTTATAGTGTTCTTTTGTTCATTCTTTAAAGCCTGGCTTGATCCAGTTTTTTTATTTGAGGCGTTTTCTCCTGCAAAAAAAGTTGAATGGCCCCCTGAGGGAATTTTGCCACCTGATCCGTGGTCACTACCATTCATGAATACATTAATATTATTGCTTTCTGGTACAACAATTACTTGGGCAAATCACTCTTTACTTAAAAATGATAAAAAGAGCATGATTAAAATGCTGTCCATAACTATATTGCTTGGAGTTTTTTTTATAATAGTGCAAGCAATAGAGTATCATGAAGCGAGTTTTTCTCTACAAGAAACAGGAGAAAAGCTTATTTATACATCCAATTTTTACATGATTACCGGTTTTCACTGCGCACACGTTATAATAGGAATAATATTTTTATCAGTGTGTTTATTTAGAGCACGGAAAGGCCAATTTACACTTCAGGACCATTTGTGCTTTGAGTTTGCCTCCTGGTATTGGCACTTTGTAGATGTAGTCTGGATATTTTTATTTTTGTTTGTCTATTGGTTAAGCGTTTATTAAGTGGTTAAAATAATAGGTCTAGATCCAGGAATAAGCAAGACTGGGTGGGCCATTATCAGCCTGAACGAAAAAAATAATATTGAATTTTTGGGCGGCGGTACCATATCAACTGATGGTAAATTGGGTACAGGTGAACGCCTACATACAATTTTTGAACAATTAAAGAAAGTAATTTCCCTATACTCTCCGAATGAAGCTGCGGTGGAGAAAATTTTTGTTAATAAAAATCCTAAATCTTCACTAACTTTAGGATATGCAAGAGGGGTTGTAATTTTAGCGTTAAAAATAACAAAGCTAACTATGAATGAATATGATGCAAACTATGTAAAAAAAAGCATTACCGGAAATGGCCATGCTGATAAGGATCAGATGATATTTATGGTGAAGCAAATAGTTAAAAATTTGAGTATAAAATGCCACCATGCTGCTGACGCTCTTGCTGTAGCAATTTGTCATGCTTATACGAAAGGTTCTTGTTTTGTTGAGTAACTTTTATATGGGATTCAGTTTGAAGATTTCCAGATCTGGAAAAACTATTTGATTGTATTTATCTTGTCTAACGTTCGTTGCAAAATAATACATGCGGAGATTTTATCATCTATTTTTTTCGATTTTGTGATTGATATTCCAGTAATTTTTAGTGTATGAGTTGCGATAGATGTTGAGAAGCTTTCGTCTTGTAAGTATATATTTACTTTATATTTTTTTATTATTTTATTTGCGAATTGGATTATAGTTTTACACCATTTAGTTTCTTGCTCGTCCATTTTTAATGGTAGTCCTATTACCATTGATCCAGATTCATTTTCTTTGAATATTCTATGCAGATAACCTAAATCTTTGCTCATATTTTTTCTGTGATATATGCTATGAGCTGTGGCTATGAGCTGTGTTTTATCGCTAAATGCTATGCCTATTTGCTTTTCTCCCATGTCAAGGCACATTATGCGCTTATCTTTTGGAATAGACTTTAGAAACTCATCTGGATTTCTATGTAGCATCTATTAGACTTCCTTTAAAGTGACCTTACCAAAAAAGTGGAGAGAAAGTTAAGAAAATTTTTTACAAAAAGAATAATGAATCAAATTGCTCAGGAATGCAATAGACTTCTTGCATAACCCAAACTAAGTAGAAAAAAGGTATCATCTAAGTAGCTGACACTGGTTTCCATCCAAAAGGGCAGTGCCCCTATGATGTCATTCCAGTGCTTGACACTGGAATCCAGACTTTAATTGTTATACTTGTAAATAAGTCTGGTGAGAATAGACGTTCATCTCAAAATGCAGTATTTTTGTTGAAATAGCTCAACTGGATTCCAGCGTCACGCGCTGGAATGACACCTTTGTGTTTGCATAGCTGTACGAACATTGTGATTTGAGAGCAATCTCCACAAGGGAGGATGTCATTCCAGTGCCCAGACACTGGAATCCAGGAAAAAGAATGGTGTCATCCAAGTAGCTGACACTGGGATGGCTTTGTTGCATCGCTACTTATGAAAGGCTAACTATAATTAGGATTATAAGCAACCTATTGAAAATCTTGTTTTTTTGCAATCAATCTGATCAAATTTAAGAATAGTAATTTATTATTTATATTAATAAATTTAATTCTATTGAAAATAGCTAAAGCATTGAAATTCTTGAATTTTAGCCGGATTAGTGAGTGGTAGTGAAATTTCTTTTACTCAAATTTAGGTATTCACTGACCGTTCTTGTTATAAATACCAGAATAATAAGCTACTGATATTCTCCACCTTTTTTATCTTTAATCCATCATAGCTAGCGATGCAACAAAGCCCACTGGGATCCAGAAGACTTAATTTCAACCAAATAATAAAGGCTGGATCCCAGTGCTTGGCACTGGAATGACAGCAATCCTACGTCATACCGCAATTCATTCGCGGTATCTCGGCCGCTAACAAGTAGCGGGATGACGGTTATCGTTTAGCTACAAACATTAAGAAATTTACCAAACGAAAAAAAAGGCAAAAGAAGCCCCGTGGTTGGCTAATTACTTACATTATACTTTCAAGTATGGCGTTTTTTTATTCTAAACACTTAATAACCGCGATTCAGTTGCTTTTAAACCGCAACTAATCTAAATTATAAACGTTAAGAAATTTACTAAACAGAAAAAAAGGCAAAAGAAACCCTAGGGTAGCTAGTTATTCACTATCCATTTTTTAAGTTGGCGTTTTTTTATGTTTTAAACGCTTTATAAGCGCGTTTCAGCTTATGTAGGTAGAAGTTTTATAAAGACATAAGGTGCACATAGTGCAAAAAATTAAACATGAGACGCCAGATACGTGAGTTTTTTTGTCATTTAATCTGTACAGAGAAGATAAATAAATAGCTTCAATTTTATGATAAGAGGGCTGGCGAAGCTTGTCAAGTAATCTTTTGCATTTAACCCGTTTCTATGGGTAAAACAATCTGCATACCACTTAGCTAACATGAGTTTTGTTTTGACTTTTTGTGCTAATTTTGCAGAATATTAAGATTATCATTTAAATAAAATACATGACGAAAGAGGATTGGGAAGCGGTAATTGGGCTTGAGGTACACGCTCAAGTTTCTTCTAATACGAAGCTATTTTCTAGCTCATCAACGGAATTTGGTGCTGAGCATAACACTCAAGTTTCTCTAGTTGATGCGGCAATGCCAGGTACGCTGCCAATACTAAATTATTACTGCATAGAGCAAGCAATACGCACTGGTCTTGCACTTTCTGCAGAAATTAATAAGTATTCTTACTTTGATCGGAAAAATTATTTTTATCCTGATTTACCACAAGGTTACCAGATAACTCAGTTTTTTGAGCCAATAGTTAAAAACGGTAGAGTATTTATCAACGACAATGAAAAAGAAATAAGAATTGCGAGAATTCATTTAGAGCAAGATGCAGGAAAGAGCGTTCATGAGGAAAGCAGAACTTATGTAGATTTAAATCGTGCAGGGGTTGCTTTAATGGAAATTGTTTCAGAACCAGATCTCCGTTCATCTGCAGAAGCTGCAGAATGCATGAAAAGATTGAGGCAGATTTTGCGTTACATTGGTTCGTGTGATGGTGATATGGAAAAGGGATCACTTCGTTGTGATGCAAATGTTTCTGTTCGCCTAAAAGGCAGTAGTACATTTGGCACTCGTTGTGAAATAAAAAATCTGAACTCGATACGTTATATTGTGCAAGCTATAGACTATGAAATACAAAGACAAATTGAAATTTTAGAAAGTGGAGAAGAAATAAGTCAAGATACCTTATTGTTTGATGTCGCTTTGGGAAAAACAAAAGTGATGCGAAACAAAGAAGATGCAAGCGACTATAGATACTTCCCTGAGCCTGATTTATTACCTGTTGAGGTAAGCCAGGATAAAATCGATTCTATTAAATCATCTTTACCTGAGTTGCCAGAGCAGAAAAAGCAGCGATACATTGAAAAATTAGGTATCAACGAATACGATGCAAACGTCATTACTTCCGATAAGGCGATTGCTGATTACTTTGAGGAATTGATAAAAAAACATGATTCAAAGCTCGCGGTCACCTGGTTAACTGTAGAGCTTTTCGGTCGTTTAAATAAAGCAAATATTGATATTGTGAGCTCCCCAATCAAAGCAAATGCTTTGTCCGAACTCTTAGATTTTATCGTTGATGGAACAATCTCTGCTAAACTTGGTAAACAAGTTTTTGATATTATGTTTGAAACTGGCAAACCTGCATCTCTCATCATAGAAGAGCAGGACCTAAAGCAAATAACCGATAGAGGTCAAATATCAGAAGTTATCGACACAATCATCAATAGCAACCAAGATAAAGTTCAAGAATACAAAAGCGGTAAAACAAAATTATATGGTTTCTTTGTTGGTGAAGTCATGAAATTCACCAAGGGAAAAGCCAGCCCTGATGTTGTGAATTCAATTTTGAGTGAGAGATTAGAGTGAGGTGCCTGTAAGATTATCCTGCTTGGCGGTTAAGCGCACCTTTCATGGTATTATGTATCAAGCGAGATGGCTAATGCTGTTTCCTAAACATGCAGTAGATAGAGAGTATTCTTTCCGCCTATTCACAGAGAAAAAATCAGCTAAGGATTTTGATGATATTGTTCTTCGGTATGAACAAGATGGGAAAATAGTACATAGATTCATACAAGTCAAGCACAGGCAGGGTAGGCACAAAAAGATCAGCATAGGTGACTTATTAACACCGGGAAAGGATGGTGCGTTTGGCTTAATAAAATATCTCATTGCTTATTTAAAGATCAAAAGTAGTGGAGAGTTTGAGGGTGAAATAGAGGATTTTGTCATTATTACAAATGATGATTTTGATTCCGCGGATTCGACATCGCATCCAGTAAGAAAGCTGAGAATGATGCCGAGTGGGAAGAATAAAGGAAAGGAAATTTCAGTCATAAGAATAGACACACAAGATGAGTTTCTGGATGTAGGTGATGGTGTAAGATATAAATTTGATAATAGTATTATCTCATATTTGCAGGAAAATAAGGATTTTGTAAAGCGTGAGGTAGGTAGAGAAGTCAGCAATAAAGAAATAGAAGACTTTTTAAATAAATTAGTATTTGCAGTCAATTTGCCAAGCGGAACTGAACTTAGTGAAATTATTAAGAGTGAATTGGGCAAGGAATTCAGCAATACTGATGCAAAGCACTTTTACAGCCGTTACCAGGAAGAAGTGCTGATTTTGCTGGAGAAAGAAGAAGAGGAGTTTCTATCATATGAGAAAGCAAAAGCTCTTCTTGAAGAAATAAGAGAGGAAATTTTAGGAGCGGTTTGGTTTGATGTAAGAGGTCCAGTCAGACTATTTACAGGAAGAGATGAGGATTTGGGAATGCTACATGATTCGCTACAACGCAATCCCAAAGGTGCTGTAATTTCATACATAACGTCTATTAGTGGTCCTGGGGGGATGGGAAAAAGCCAGTTAGCTAGAAAATATGCTTGTAAATATAGAAGATATTATGACGACAATGTTATATGGATAGACGCTGAAAACTTTGAAGCTATGAAAGATTCTTTCTTAAGGTTAGCATCGGACAGATATAAAACCTGTCAAACCAGAAAGAAACTCCTATTTTCTACTTTTTTGAATATAATTTTACGGAGAAGCGCTTCTGCAGTTATAGCCGAATAGGCAATGGTGCCTTAGTGCCCGTAGGTTAGCATGGTTTTGGAAGGAACGATCAAACCACTGATGGAGTCTTTGAGACTACCTCGATTAGAAGAGCGTATAATTCAACCGTTCCAAGCTGAAGTGCTTTTCAACTATTATATGATGGAGGTTAGAAATGGCAAAAACAAAAAGTAAATTAGAGGTAATGAACCCTGATGCGGCAGGAATAGATATTGGTTCATCTGTGCATTATGTATGTGTACCAGAAGGAAGAGATAAACAGAATATACAAAAATTCTGCTGCTTCACAGAAGATCTTTATAACTTAGCAAAGTGGTTAAAGAGGTGCAAAGTTACTACAATAGCCATGGAATCAACAGGAGTGTATTGGATCCCTTTGTTTCAAGTACTTGAATCATATGGATTTGAAGTAAAATTAGTAAACGCAAAATATGTTAAGAATGTGCCTGGAAGAAAATCTGATGTTCAGGATTGCCAGTGGTTACAACAACTGCATAGCTATGGACTGCTTCAAGGGTCATTTAGACCAGATAATCAAATTTGTGTATTACGCAGCTACACTAGACAAAGAGATAACCTAATAAAAAGTGCAGCAGCACACATTCAACGTATGCAAAAAGCGTTAATTCAAATGAACATTCAATTGCATAAGGTGATAAGCGATATAACAGGAGTTACTGGCATACAAATTATTAAAGCAATACTTGAAGGTGAAAGAAATCCAGAAAAATTAGCTGAATTAAGAGATGGACGAATAAAAAATGATAAATCTACCATTGCAAAAGCATTAGCAGGAGACTATAGAGAGGAACACCTGTTTACACTAAAACAAGAGTTTGAGCTATACAATATTTATCAGGAAAAAATAGCAGAATGTGATAGAAGTATTGAAGGATATTATAAAACATTTGAGACAAAGTCAGGTGGGAACAAGCTATGTAATAAAATAAAGCGTAAGTCTACAAAACATGGGCCAAACTTTGCTATACACGAAGAACTGCATAGAATTACAGGTAGGGATTTCACAAAAGTTCCAGGACTTGATGTAGTAACCATACAAACAATAATTTCAGAAACTGGCATAAACCCTAATAGATGGCGGACAGAAAAACACTTTTCATCGTGGTTAGGGCTCAGCCCTGCCAATAAAATTACAGGAGAAAAAGTGTTTAGCACAAGAACGCGTAAAGTCATTAATCGTGCTGCAAATGCATTTCGAATAGCTGCTCACTGTGTATCAAGAAGCAACAGCGGAATAGGTGCGTACTGTAGAAGAATAAAGAGACGACTAGGTGCACCAAAAGCAATCACGGCTACCGCAAGAAAACTAGCATGCATTTTTTATAGTATGCTAAAGTATGGGCAAGAGTATGTTGAAAAAGGAATGAACTATTATGAAACACGTTACAAAGAGAGAGTTAAAAAAAACTTGATCAAAAAAGCACAGGAATTTGGCTACATCTTAGTTCAAAAAGATGAACTGGTTGAGGGAGTTTCTTAGAAGCTAGAAATAGATTAGGTATTTCTCCCAAAGATAAGTATGGAAACGACAAAACGATAGAAACTATTGTTAGAGAAGTATATGCTTTCTTCGCAAGAAGGAGGAGCCTGTTCATTTTCGATAACGTTCAAGAGTACAAAAAGATAAGTAAATTTTTGCCATTTTCTTTATCTCCTGATCTTAACAAGCCTCATATTTTGATTACCTCGCATGATCAGGAACTGGAAAAGGGAATAGACGTTATAAAGCTAGGAGAATTGGAACAAAGAGACGCTATAGAGTTTGTTAAAAAAGGATTTAATATACTAAAAAAAGATAAATCGCAAGATCGGGAGATAGAAAATTTGGTAAGAAGGTTGCAATGCTTTCCTTTAGCTATACAACAAGCAATATCATATATCGAAGATCAGAGAATAATAGAGAAGTTTAAAATTAGTGATTACCTAAAAGAGTATGAAAAGAAAGCTAAGAAGTTGCTTAAGTCTAAAATATTTCAAGGAATTGATAATAACTATACTAAAACAACTTTTACAGCTTGGGAAGTTACGATGGATAAAGTAAGAAGTGATGAACAATATGGACCATTAGCTTCAGAGATTTTAGATGTTTTGGCTTATTTTGCACCTGATAAAATCGCTAGAGAAATATTCTTAAATTCGGTAAGTGATTATAAGAAAAAGCAGTTAAAGCTAGCCATCCGTTTACTTGTGAGATATTCCATGGTGGGCGGTGAACAAAACCAAAGTGTATTAAATGTCCATAGGTTAGTACAGGAAGTAACAAGATTAAAATTACAAGAGAACCGACAAGAAGAGAAAACCCTCAGAAAGGCTCTAGAATTGATAAACAGTGGTGATTTAGCGAAAGATAGTAAAATTCATGTTGCATCTATTTGGGGATATGCAAGTAAACACGGTAGGTTGATTGATGACTTTTACAAAGATACTAATTTACATTTGCTTGTTGAAAATGATGATTATAAAGCGATTAAAAACTTATTAGCATATATAAAGAAAAAACATCAAGATAAGCTTAGTGAGATTGTTAATGCTAAAGATGGGTGTGATATTGCTCCATTGCATTTAGCTGCTGGAAATGGGAAATTGGACATAGTAAAATACCTGATCAATAAAGGTGCTAGTATTGATGTTAGGGACTGTTTTTACCAAACGCCATTATACTGGGCTGCTAAGAGTGGAGAGTTAGACATGGTAAAATATCTTGTAAATAAAGGCGCTAGTGTTGATATTGAAGATAGTTATGGCTGGACTGCGTTATACTGGGCTGTTGAGAATGAAAATTTTTATATAGCAGAATACCTTATAAAAGAAAAAGGTATTGATGTTAGTGCTAGGTACAGCAATGGCAAAACTATGTGACATGAGGCTATTAGGTTTGCGAAACTGGATGCGGTGAGGTACCTAATTGGTAAAGGAATTGATATTGATATCAAAGACGGATATGGCGGTACTCCATTGCATTGGGCTGCTATCAGAGGAAAGATTGATATGGTAAGATATTTTATAGAGCAAGGTGCTGACGTTAATGCTAAAGATAATGATGATCTAACGTCGTTACACTGGGCAGTTTTATACGCGAACTTGAAGGTAGTAAGATGTCTTGTTGAAGATGGTAGTGATGTTGATGCTAAAGACAAACGTGGCTGGACACCATTGCACTTGATTGCCAAGAATAACCGTCTATTATGGGGGGATGATTTGAATGAAATGTTGGGAACAACAGAATACTTCATTCAAAAAGGTGCTGATGTTAACGCTAAGGATAAAGACGGCAACACACCACTACACCTCGCTGCTATGAATGGAAAGATTGATGTAGCAAAAGTACTACTAAAACACAACGCCGATGTTAACGCTAAAAATAATGAAGGAAGAACAGCATTACATTATGCCACTGATTTCAATCATAGGGACCTTGTGGAGTTACTTTTAGCTCATGGTGCATCCATCCTATGACTTGGGCTTTAATGGCTGTAGTACTATAGCTGTTATACGCCAAAAGTAAGTATTAGATATAACAAATAGAGGAAATTAGATAGAATGATTAAAGGGGCAAGGATATAAAGGTTTAACTTAAAATAACCTGATAAAATTTGAATCACACTTCCAAGTGCCGGCACCCATGAAAGTAATGTAACTGCACAAATCAGTAGATTTTTTACGATTTTTGGTGTTTTATGCTCGTTCTCTAGTTTGCGGTATGATTTTCGTATAGAGATTGTTATTCTACCTAAATACCAGTTAACTATTCCACCAAGGCTTGATCCTAGTACTCCAAAAAATAACATAAGTAGTGGAGTGTAATACGACCTGAAATAAAGCATGGTATTGAACACAAAACCTTGATGTATGGGTAAAACTAACGACGATACTAGACTATCTGTGAATAACAGGAAGTAGTTTTCCATATGAGTTTACCAGGTTGTTGTACCATCTTCATTGTCAGAAATTGTAATCCCCATTTGTTTCAACTGGTCCCTTATTTTGTCTGCAGTATTATAATCTTTATTTTGTTTTGCTGCTCTTCTTAAATCTATCAATCTTTCTATTTCTTGATGACTCACACCAGCAGTAAACCACTCTTGATAACTTGACTCAAGAAGACCAATAAATCTGGCGCTCTTAACAAAACTCTCAGTTAATTTAAGCTTTTCACTTTCATTACTCATTTTGTTAATTTTTGCAGCCATTTCATGTAATATAGCTAGAGCTTCAGGAATGTTTAAGTCGTTTTTTAAAGCGTCTATAAAATCTTTAGAAATCTCTGCGTTACTTTCATCAATACTTATTGTATCTAAACCACGTAATAACCGATTAAATTTATTTAAGGTTTCCTGTGCATCAGAAATAACGTTTTCTGTCCAATCAAGTGGTTTTCTGTAGTGAGTTTTGAGCAGTGCATAGCGTATTACTTCACCCTTTATTCCACTATCTAGCAAATCTCTTACTTTGACTATATTAAATAAGGACTTGCTCATTTTCTCTTCATTTACTGTAAGAAAGCCGTTATGTATCCAGTATTTTGCAAACATTGATCCAGCAAATGCAGACTTACTCTGTGCAATTTCATTTTCATGGTGAGGAAATTGTAAATCTATGCCGCCACCATGAATATCAAAATCTTTGCCAAGGTAAGCATATGACATTGCTGAGCATTCTATATGCCATCCAGGTCTGCCCTCTCCCCATGGGCTATTCCAATAACTTGAAAGTTTGTAGTCAATATCATTTGCAGGCTTCCACAGCACAAAATCTCCAGGGTGCTTTTTATTTTCATTAACTTCAACTCTGCTACCTGGAACCAATTCATCAGTTTTTTTTCCTGATAAAGCACCATATTCATGGTAAGATTCTATATTAAAATACACGTGTTTGTCAGATTCATAAGCGTGGCCTGATTGCAGCAAATGTTCAATTAATTTTATAATGTAATCTACGTTTTCCGTTGCTTTTGGTTCGTATGTTGGTTTTTTACAATTTATGCTTTCCATATCATCATGAAAAGCTTTAATGTAATATGTGGTTATACTTTCTATGTTGCTATTTTTTTCACTTGCTGCATTAATTATCTTATCATCAATGTCGGTTATGTTACGCACATAGGTAACTTTGCCATAACAAAACTTAAGTAGCTGAAATAACACATCATACACAACAACAGACCGTGCATTGCCTATATGTGCTGTGTCATATACTGTTGGTCCGCAAACATACATTTTCACATGATCTTTATCGATAGGTGTAAAAAGCTCCTTTTTTTTTGTTAAGGTGTTGTAAAGCCTAACCATATACGAAGCTTTTGAGAAAAGAAAATGCCCCAATGATAAGTTGTGGTCCTTTGACTACTACAACAAGAGTAAGCAATAACCCACACAATGATATTAGAACTCCCAATATGGATAGAAACCCATCTTTACTCATGATACCAAGCGAAATAAGAGTCGTACCAATTGCAGGAATGAAGTTAGTAAGAGGTAGTGGAAGAGCTATTGATAACGCACAAAGCAGCATTATAAAAGCTAAAATTTTTTCACCGGGCCCATAGAAAATAAAAGACATTCTTGGTCTCATGAACTTTTCTATTTTTTTTAATGCTGGAGAAGTTTTCTCTACCACAAAAGCTAGTGTTGAACGCTGAAAAGACCTTCTTTCCAACCAATGCGGCATCCAAGGAGAATCAAATCCAAATAGAAGCTGCAGTGAGAATAAGATTAAAGGTATAGAAAGAATAGTTGTATAACCAGGTGGAACCGGTATAGGCACCGATAGCGGCAAGGAGAAGATGATTATTAAAATACCAAAACCACGCTCATGCAAAGCTGTTTTAATGTCAAACAAAGTTACTTTATCGCTATCATTGTTATTGGTATCTGCAACTTCTTTTAGAATATCAGAAGCTAATTTATCACTTTTAGTCAACTTATCATTTTTTGACACGAAAAACCTTTGATAAAAATAATTCTTAACACAATTATTGTTTTATTTCAATATGCATTATTCATTTTGCGCTAGTAATTCGTTCTTTTGTTAAAGTGTTGTAAAGCTTTTAAGAAGAGAAAGTGCTCCGGTTATAAGTTGTGGTCCTTTGACTATTACAACAAGAGTAAGCAACAACGCGCACAACGATACTAAAACTCCCAATATGGATAGAAACCCGTCTTTACTCATAATGCTAAGTGAAATAAGAGTTGTGCCAATTGCAGGAAGGAAGTGAGTAAAAGGTAATGGAAGAGCTATTATTATTGCACAAAGCAACATCATAAAAGCCAGAATCTTCTCACCAGGCCCATAGAAAATGAAAGACAGTCTTGGCTTCATGAATTTTTCTATTTTTTCTAATACAGGGGAAGTTTTCTCTACCACAAGAGCTAGTGTTGAACGCTGAAAAGATCTTCTTTCTAGCCAACTGGGCATCCAAGGAGAATCAAATCCAAATAGAAGCTGCAGTGAGAATAAGATTAAAGGTATAGAAAGAATAGTTGTATAACCAGGTGGAACCGGTATAGGCACCGATAGCGGCAAGGAGAAGATGATTATTAAAATACCAAAACCGCGCTCATGCAAAGCTGTTTTAATGTCAAACAAAGTTACTTTATTGCTATCATTGTTATTGGTATCTGCAACCTCTTTTAGAATATCAGAAGCTAGTTTTTTATCTTTAGTTAGTTTCTCACTTTTTTGCACAATTATCTTTTAATAAAATATTCCTCCTAAGCTAACATAGTTGTTGCTGTATTTCAATATTTGTTATTTATTTCATACCAATACTTCATCTCTTTCATTCTTTAACCTGACTAAGTTTTTAAACAGATGACATGCACTAAGGTGCATGTCACGAAGTATGAGGACGCTAACGATCTGGTTCGTTAGACGATAATTTTTCTGAGTCCTTAAGCTCCTGTTTAAGGTTTTTGATGCCTTTTCCTAAATCACCCATAACTTGCGGTAATCTGCCTGCACCAAACAGAACTAAAATTATTATTAAGACTAGAAACAATTGCCATGGTCCTAAACTCATTTTCACCTCCATTTAAAATATTGACCTTTAAATATTAAAACTTGACTGAAGTCAAGTAACACATAGATTATATCACCTTTATTTAATTATAAATCAAGGTTTTTTAATTATTTTATAACAATTCCAGACTAGATTATTTTCTTGCAGCGAATAAGTGGAAACTTTTCGCTTAACTGTAGAGTAGAAGAGAGCTCACTAAAAAACTTTGCTAGCGTATCATCTTGAGGCCTATGGTATATATCGCTAGAAACTCCTGATTGAATAATTTTACCATTTTTCATTACGTAGATAAAATCTGCAACTTTCAATGCTTCTTGCGGGTCATGAGTTACCATTAGCACAGGGATATTTTTACTTCTAAAAAGGGACAATATATGTTGTCTTATTCGGCACTTGAGCAGTATATCTAAATTAGAAAATGGTTCATCTAACAACACAACATCAGGGTTTTGTGCCATCACTCTTGCTATTGCAACTAATTGTTGCTGTCCTCCAGATAAGGCGTTAGGGTACATATTTTCGTATTTTTCTATATTGAGTAACTTCAAAATTTCCAATGCAATTAGGTGCTTTTCTCTCTTGGAAGAGCTGCGGATAGCAAAGGTTATATTTTCTACTACTGTTTTGTGAGGAAATAATGCAGAATGCTGAAAAATCAATCCGATATTTCTATGCTCTATAGCGACTGATGCCTTATTACTTGCAACTAACCTATCATTTATAAAAATAGTTCCAGATTTTGGATTTTCTATCCCCGCAATTAATTTCAAAATTGTTGACTTGCCACAGCCAGAATGCCCCAATAAACATGCAACATTTCCTTTCTTTACTTTAATGTTTATATTGCTTAAAGCAAAGTCGTTTTGATTGTTATAGAAATAACCAATATTGTTAACTAGCATTAATCTTACTTAAACCATGTTATTAAATATAATAGCATTATACTCAAGAAGTACAGAAATGTTTTTTGTCGTCATAAATTGGTTATGCAAGAAATCTAGAAAAGAAAGGATTTTTTGCTATAACTTTACATGAATGGTAGGAAACACGGGACTATAGCTCAGCAGGATAGAGCGTTGGACTCCTAATCTGAAGGTCGTGCGTTCGAATCGCACTAGTCCCACCACATTAAATTTCATGGAGATTTTTTTTCACAAATACGCACACCTTTTTTTGCGGTTTTAAGATATAAATTCCCTAATAATAAAACGGGTTTTGTGTCATTCCAGTACTCCTCTCTTATAATTTACGTGTTTAAGAATGACTTCTGCTAAACCTTTACTAATTCCAGGTACGTTTTGAATTTCAGCCAGAGAAGCTTTGCTTATATTTTTCACTGAACCAAAATAAGACATCAACGCTTTTTTTCTTTTGTTGCCAATGCCGGGTATTTTGCTTAATTGTGAAACTATAAACTGTTTATCGCGTTTTTTTCTATGTGAAGTTATCGCAAAACGGTGGGCTTCATTACGCAGCGATTGTAAGTAAAGCATGACTTTGCTGTCATTTGCCAGACTGAATTCTTCCCTGCCCAGCATATAAAATCTTTCATTTCCTGCGTTACGATCAGGACCTTTTGCCATACAAGCAAAAGGAACGTTTATATTCAATACTTCCAGTACATTCTGTACTATGGAAACATGTCCTGGTCCACCATCAATCAGTAAAAAATCAGGTATTATGCCTTTTATATTGCCGGAGAAACGTCTGGTTAGCACTTCCCTCATCATTTTATAGTCATCGCCTGAAAATTTTTCCTTTATAGTAAATTTTCTGTACTCACTTTTTAAAAAACCCTCCTGCCCTGCAACAACCATTACACCAATTTGTTGGTTTCCAAATATATGGCTATTGTCATAAACCTCAATACGCTTTGGAATATTTGGTAACAAGAAGATTTTGCTAAGCTCCTCAAGCTTTTCTAGGTTATTTCTATAATCGATAAGCTTCTGCTCTAAGCTATGCTGAGAGTTATCATAAACAAATTTCAATAAATCACGCTCTTTTTTATTCTTTGCATGCAGAACTTTTACTGGCTTTTGAGCAACCTTATATAGTGCTTGTTCTATAATTTCCTTATCCACAATAGAATCTGGAACGTAAATTTGTATTGGAGGTATGTTAGCTGAATTATAAAAATTGACCAAAAAGGTGGATAAAATTTCATCATTTGAGTGATCACCACAGTTCTCGGCAAAGTAAGGAGTGCTGCCGTAGTTGTCTTTATTTCTGAACGATAACACACTAATACATGCTAGATCCTCTTCACGTACAATACTGAAGAAATCTGCATCTTTTTCAAAAGAAAAATCCGTGTGCTGTATTTGAATTTGCTCAAGAAACTTTACCCGATCTCTATATATAGCAGCAAGCTCATAGTTTTCTTCACTGCTGCACTTTCTCATTGTGAAAAGTAACTGTTCTTTCACTTCCTTATTTCTTCCAAGCAATGTATTTCGTGCCTGTTTTACTGATTGGCAGTAGTCGTCTTTTGTGATTTTGTTTATGCATGGTGCTGAGCAGCGCTTAATTTGATATTCAATACATGGTCTTTTTGTTGAGGAAAAGTATTGATCTGAACATACTCTTAGGAGAAAAGCTTTTTGCAATGACAATATAGTTTGCTTAACAGCAGCGGCAGATGTAAAGGGACCATAATAATGAAACTCATTTTTCTTAAATTTGCCTCTATATTTTGCTATTCTTGGATAATCGTGCTTGGAAATTGTTATATAAGGATAAAATTTTCCATCCTTGAGCACAATATTATAAAGTGGTTTCAATGATTTTATTAGCTGTGCTTCAAGAAGCAGTGCTTCGATTTCATTCTCAGTGATGAATATTTCAACCTTAATAACCTGTAAGAGCATAACTCTAATTCGTTCAGAAAGGTTTTCGAATTGAAGGTAGTCGGATAATCTCGACTTTAAGTTTTTTGCTTTTCCAACATATAAAACTTTATTCTTATCTCCAACCATCTTATACACGCCACAGGACTGTGGAGATGATTTGATTTGTTCTTTATATTGCCTGAGCATTTATCCATTGCTTAACCTGTATGAGGTTAAAATCTGCTACTAAATGAAAGATGGAAACTACATTTTCAAGCAAAGATAATCTGTTTCTCCTCAGTTTATCAGAATCACAGTTAATCTTTACACTGTCCATAAACTGATTGATAAACGGAGCAAAACCAGCAAGTTCATCAAGTGCTACATTAAAGTGGTTATTTTTTATCGCTTGTTTTATGTTTTTACAAGCAGTTATAGCACAATTTGATAGCGCAATTTCTTCACTTTCAATCAAAAACCTCTTACCGTAAGATGCACTATAAGTAGTGCCATCACTTTTTCTTACTTTGCTCATCATGTTACTGACTCTTTTGTAAGTGCTTAGAATCTGTTCACCTTCTGGCGTACTAAGATAACGATCCAATATAACAGTTTGCTTTTCTGCTGTCAGCAGATCATTAATATCGATTTTATATAGTATTGAATCTACGACATCTTGTCTTATATCTCTATTTTTTAAAATAACCTTGAATCTTTCTAAGCAGAATTTAAATACTAATTCTGAAATTTGTTTTCTATTTGGCTTATCAGCTGACGTTGTATTTTTATTAAATAGAAGTTTTGAATATAAAGATACTGACTTGTCTATCAATAGCCTAATTGGAACATGCAAATTATTTTCAAGTATTGTCCTAATTATACCAATTGTCATTCTCCGCAAACTAAATTGATCATACGAACCAGAGATTTTTTCACCTGCTGCAATTAAACCAACTAAGCTATCCACTTTGTCTGCAATTGACACAGCAATTGCTGAAGGGGATTTAGGGCATTCTTGCTCCGATCTGATTGGCTTATAGTGTTCAGTTATAGCTTCCACTATTTCTTTATCTTCTTGAAAATAAGAAGCATAATATCCACCCATTACTCCTTGTAATTCTGGAAACTCTCTTACTATCGATGTTGCCAAATCAGCTTTTGCCAAATATGCAGCGCGTTCAACTTTTATCAGCGAAGCATGTGGAATAAATATAGCTATATACTTTGACAGAGCCGTAATACGCTTTACCTTTTCTCCAACGCTGCCAAGAGAAGCATGAAATAATATCGAACCTAATTTTTTGACATAATAATCTAGATTTTCCTTTTTATCTTGAGATATTAAAAATTGGGCATCAGCAAGACGTGCTTCTAATATTCTTTCGTGCCCTTTAACAACTTCACCATTGTTGACGTTGACAACAGTGACAAAGTGTGAAATTCTCTTTCCATTACTTAAAGCAAGGTATTTTTGTTGTGTATTAACTATACTAAGTATTACTTCCTTCGGTAATCCAAATGACTTTTCTTGATTTACTTCACCAAACAGCACGATTGGCCACTCTATAAGCCCTGTCAATTCATTTAGTAAATAATCATTTTTCTCAAGTTGTAAATTCTGCTCTTTTGTGAATTTATTAATCTGATCTAGTATAAATTGCTTTCTTTTGTCCATTTGGAGAATTACACTGTTTTTTTCTAGCAATTCAAAATAGTCTTTAGGTGCTTTAACAGTTAACGCTGTACCACTTGAGAGAAATCGATGGCCATATGTTGTGTTAGATGCTGTGATCCCTGCAAAAGACACAGGTATTATTTCGTCATTTAAAATGCATAAAATGTTTTTAATTGGCCTAACCCACCTTTCTTTTCCTTTGCCCCATCTCATACTTTTTGGCCAAGAGAAATTTTTTAATATTTCTCCTAGTTGATTTTTAAGAAACTCTTGAATGTTAAATGAGCAGCTTTCTCTTTTAATGAAGTAAAAATCCTCATTATTTACTTTTCGAACGAGCAAATCTTCTTCATTTTTCTGATATTTTCTTAAAAAACCTTCGATAGCACTTTTTGGTGCGTTAATGTTTGGTCCCTTAACTTCGTTATTGGAATCCTTTAGCTCCAAAGCATTTATGTTGTCGACAAATAGGGTAATGCGACGTGCTGTTACAAAAACCTCCATTGATGTAAATTTTACATTATTTTTGTTAAAAACATTGGCAATACAGCTCTTAACTTGAGTTACAGCTACATTCTGCATTCTCGGTGGTATTTCTTCTGAAAGGCACTCAAATAACAACTGCAACGACATACGCTATTTACTCATGTACAATTCACAACATTTTTTTGTCAGCTCTCTAACTCTACCAATATAAGCTGTACGTTCATTCACACCAAGCACACCTCTTGCATCAAGCAGATTAAGTAGGTGACTAGTTTTAATACATTGGTCATAAGCTGCCATTGGTAGCTCCTTTTCAATAAGGAACTTGCACAATTTTTCCGTATCTTCGAATTGCTGCTGTACCACTTTAGTATCATAATAATCTAATGCTAGATAAGAAAATTCATATTCTCTTTGTTTAAAAATATTTCCGTAAGTTACACCGTTATCGTTCCAAATTATATCGTAAACATTATCTACACCTTGTATGCACATTGCTAAACGTTCCAACCCATATGCCACCTCACCAGGAATCATCTTGCAGTCAATCCCTCCAACTTGCTGTATATAAGTAAGCTGTGTTACTTCCATTCCATTGCATGTAACTTCCCATCCAAGTCCTGATGCACCAACACTTGGGTTTTCCCAATCATCTTCAACAAACTTAATATCATATTTTTCTGTAGATATGCCAAGAACTTTTAAGCTATCTAAATAGACGTCTTGTAAATTATTACCAGATGGCTTTATTATAACTTGATATTGGTAATGTTGATACAAACGATTAGGATTATCACTATAGCGCCCATCTGCTGGCCTAATTACTGGTTGTAGATATGCAATTTTTGCCGGTTTTGTATCAATTGCAGACATAATTGTTGCAGGATGTAATGTGCCAGCACCAACTTCAGATGTGTATGAGTGAAGTATAACACATCCTTCACTAGCCCAAAAATCTTGTAACTCTTTTATTATACTTTGTAAGTTCACACAAATTTCACACTTTTTATACTAAATATATAAATAAATAAGTACTATTCAATACCTATTTTTTTAACAGTATCATGTAAATAATCACCTAAAACTGCTGAACTTTCCCTCACATACTGAATTATGCTTTTATTTAGGACAATTGCATCATGCATAGTTAAATCGCAGAATATAAATGCTGTTAAATACAGTAAAATCACCGCATAAAATGTGTGAAAAATCCCCTCAAATGTAATTGACATTGCATTATTATAGCTGAGCTGTATTGAACTTATTGGCCATGGTTTTATCACTTCTACGACATTAAAAAATACGTAAGGTATCATAAGAAAAAAGAAAAAGTGCATAAAATCATTAAACCAAAATGGGCATTGAAACATCTGCTTACATATATTCCCATAGAGTTTACTTACAGCATAATAAATCGACATCATTGCCGGCATTGAAAGTGCTACAGTCAGTACTTGCCCTGACGCTATTTGTATTACTATTTCTTCACCACTGTTTGCTGAAGGGTCTTGAGCATGAAAAATAAATATTCCAATTAATTGCATTACTAACATAACTATTGCCAATTTTGTAAAAACAGCAGCTACGACTATTCCTGAGTCTGGCATTTTATATAGTAAGTATTCGCCTCCATATGTAAGAATTAATATAACATCGACAATAAATAATATTAAAAAAGAAGACCAATAGTTCTGCCAACTTGGTAAATATCCTATTCCTAAAAGAGAGCTTACTGTTTTAGCAGGAAAAACCTTGCCTAGCATCTTCCCCAAAAATTTAAAAAAAATCCCCATGTTCTAAGTAACACTTGGTTTATATTATTTATAATACTGTATTGTAATAGACTTATCAATAGCTTAAAACATGTATTGGAAGATTTTAGGTAATATGCAGCAACAGTAGAAGAACGTGCGCCAAAAATTTAATAATTTTATAGGGCTTATGCATTTAAATTTTTTGCAATATCAAGTGCAGCGTAAGTGAATATTGCACTTGCACCCGCACGTTTGAAACCAATCAAAGATTCATAAATCACCTTGTCATAATCTAGCCAGCCATTATTTGCAGCAGCTTTTATCATTGCGTACTCACCGCTTACTTGGTAAGCAAAAATCGGAAAATTAAACTTATCACTTGCTGTTTTGATAATATCCAAATATGGCATACCTGGTTTAATCATAATAAAATCTGCACCTTCATTTATATCCATTTCAATTTCGCACATTGCTTCGCGCGCATTTTTATAATCCATTTGATAACCACTTTTGTCTATAGAATGTGATAGCCCACATGAACCAACGACTTGCCTGAATGGAGCATAGAAGCTAGAGCAGTATTTTACTGCATAAGATAATATTAATACGTCTTGAAAATTGTTATCATCTAATGATTTTCTGATTCTTCCTATTCTACCATCCATCATATCAGAAGGAGCAACTACATCACATCCTGATGCTGCTAAAGCAAGTGCTTGCTTACATAATATCGACACGGTTTCATCGTTTTCTACATCCATCTGATTATCTTTTAAAATGCCGTCATGGCCGTGAATAGTGTATGGATCCAATGCAATGTCTGCAATAATACCAATTTCAGGTACCTTTAATTTTACAGCACAAATTGCTCTGCAGATTAAGTTGTCAGAATTATATGCTTCCTCAGCGTTTTCAGATTTTAGTTTACTATCAACTACAGGAAAAATTGCAACAGCATTAATTCCTAAATCTTTAGCTTCCTTAACTATAGACACTAATCCATCTATTGAATAACACTTTACATCTGGTAAGCCAGAAATTGGTTCAGTTGTTTCTTCTCTGTCATGAACAAACAGAGGAAGAACCAGATCGTTTACTGATAAACTATTTTCACTTGTTAAATTGCGAACCCATTTGCTCGAGCGCCTGCGTCTTAATCTTGTATTTGGGAAATTAAACATTGGATCCAGGCAAATTCCCAGTAAAGAGCAACACCCCTGAAATGAGTATTACCCAAAGCACCGATATTGGTAGAAATACTTTCCAACCAAGGCGCATTAGCTGATCATATCGATAACGAGGTATTGTTGCTCTAATCCAAATAAATACGAATAAAAGTATAATTATCTTCAAAACGAACCAAATTAAACCTGGAATTTTATAAAGCAAACCAAGTTCTAACGGAGGATACCATCCTCCTAGAAAGAATATCGTCATCATAGCACTTGCTAGAATCATATTTGCATATTCTCCAAGAAAAAAGAGGGCAAAAGGCATGGATGAATATTCAACGTTATATCCAGAGACTAGCTCTGCTTCAGCTTCTGGTAAATCAAATGGGTGACGATTAGTTTCTGCAAGCAAAGAAATAAAAAATATTATTCCTATAGGCATTAGTAGTAAATCAACCCAAAATGGCATATTGTGTTTCGCTACCACCATCTCTCCAAGATTTAATGTTCCAGTGGTAATAACGACTGCAGCAACTATTAAGCCTATTGAAACTTCATATGAAATCATCTGAGCAGCCGACCGTATAGCACCAAGAAATGCATAATTAGAATTGCTTGACCAGCCTGCAATAATTACGCCGTATACTCCCAGCGACGATATAGCTAGCACGTAAAGCACTCCAACATTAATATTTGCTATAACCTTAGGAATAACTACTTGCTGGCCATTTTCTACAATTACTTCAGCACCAAACGGTATAACTGCCCAGGCAATTAATGCCAAGATAAAGGTAAGCATTGGAGCCATAATGAACAGTATGGTGCTCGCTCTAAATGGTATTATCGGCTCTTTAATCAGTAGCTTAATAGCATCTGCAAATGGCTGCAATAGCCCAAAAGGTCCAACTACACTCGGGCCGTGCCTCAGTTGAATTGCAGCAAGGACCTTACGCTCAAAGTATGTCAAATATGCAACTGAAAGTAGTAGCGGTACTAAAATAAATAAAATATTAACTAGCGTGTTCATAAAAAGCTTTAGTACAATCTGCCATTATTTTTGAAGCGCGACTTATTGAATCCGTCATATAAAAATTACACTCCTTTAAAGTAAAAGGTGTATTACTTAAATTTATTTTACCATTGCTGATTGGTACCCATGTGTTTTTTATCACTTGATCAGCATTTCTAAACTGTGGACCGATAGTATCTAATTTTTTTCTCACGTCAAATAAACTATCATATGGTAAGGAGAGATCCAAATATTGCGAGAGATTTTTAATAATTAACCAGTCCTCCTTTGCTTCACCTGGAGGAAATACAGCTAAATTTGTTCTTTGCACTCGACCTTCAGTGTTTACATAAGTTGCATATTTTTCTGTATATGCAGCACCAGGCAAGATAACATCTGCCACATGTGCACCCTTATCACCGTGATGACCTTGATAAATTACAAATGTGTTTTCTAACTTTGATGTGTCAATTTCATCTGCACCAAGAAGATAAACAACTTCTATTTCACCACTTTCTGCATGTTCCAATATTTGATTAATATCCCTTTCGCCTTTTTTAGGAACAAACCCAATATCTAGCCCACCAACTCTTGCTGCAGCTTTATGCAGCATATTAAAGCCATTCCAGTCATCTCTGACCATGTTAAATTTTTCTGCAATTTTGCCAGCTAGAACTAGAACTGATTCAGAATCGTCTCTTACTAATGCATCTTGACCGATAATCAGCATAGGGCTCTGAGCAGCACTCAGCAGCTTACAGAACTTATGATTTCCATTTGCTATTTCACTCAAAATATCAGGATTATCGCCCAATTTCTCAACATGATACAAATATTCAATGTTAGGACCAACACTTGCAACAGGAAAGTTGCCCTGTAAATATCTCTTTCTCAATCTTACGTTAATGATCGGTGCTTCTATCCTTGGGTTTGTATTTATAAGCAGACACAAATCCGCATTCTCTATACCTTCAATAGTGGTATTGAACACATACGATCCACGATTATTTGGTATAAGTTTTGCACCATCCTGCCTGCAATCTATATTTCCCGAGCCGAGCTTCTGCATCATTTCTTTAAGTAGAAGCATAGACTCACAATCTGCTAAATCACCTGCAATTGCAGCTATTTTATTTGATTTTGTATTCTTTAATTTCTTTGCAGCAACAGTTAATGCCTCATTCCAATCAACTGGGGCTAATTTACCATCTTTTTTTATATAAGGTCGATCAAGACGCTGAACTTTTAGTCCATCATAGGCAAAGCGGGTTTTATCTGATATCCATTCTTCATTTACCTCTTCGCTCAGCCTTGGTAATATCCTCATAACCTCCGGGCCACGATAACCAACTCTAATTGCGCTACCCACAGCATCTAGCACATCTATAGTCTCACAATGTGATAGCTCCCATGGACGCGCTGTAAAGGAGTAAGGCTTTGAAGTTAAAGCTCCTACCGGGCAGAGATCTATGATATTTCCAGATAATTCAGAACTAATATGCCTTTTTATGTAAGTGCTAATCTCTACATTTTCTCCCCTTCCGATTCCTCCAAGTTCATTTGTACCTGCAACATCAGACAAAAATCTAACACACCGAGTGCAATGAATGCATCGATTCATCGCAGTCTCAATCAGTGGTCCGAAGTGTTTTTTTGGCACAGCCCTCTTATGCTCATCAAGTCTGCTGGTTCCTTTCCCATAAGCCATCGTGATATCTTGCAAATCGCATTCACCACCCTGATCGCAAATTGGGCAATCAAGCGGGTGGTTAATTAGCAAAAACTCAAGCACACCTTCACGTGCTTTTTTAACCTTAGGGGTATCAGTGTGAATAACCATCCCTTCTGCAACTGGCATTGCACAAGAGGCTACTGGTTTTGGAGGTCCACCCTCCACTTCAACCAAACACATTCTGCAGTTACCAGCAATTGCTAAACGCTCATGATAACAAAAACGTGGAATTTCAACGCCCACGACTTCACAAGCTTGAATTATAGTGAGCCCATGCTCTACTTCACATTCCTTAGAATTAATAGTAACTTTAACCACAACTATTATACAGCTTCCCACTTTATAGGATTGCCGCTTACCTCATCTTCAACCAGATTGCCGTTGTCATATTGAGCAGACATATAATTCATGCGCGAATCACGATCTATATATCTAACAGGTTTTACCGGTTTATCTTTATACATTTTTTGCTCAGCTTTCTTACGCTGAGTAGGGTTATTTTTACTAGCTGTCTTTGCTTTCCCACCTGCTGCCATATAAACTCCTAAAAACTTTTCATTCTATTTTAACACTTAAGTATATAGCGTCAATATTTAATAACTTTAAAATTTCAATAGATCTCTTATTATAATCATTTTACAATCATTGTTTAAATAAAAAGTTACCCCTTGATGCCATTCCAGCGCATGACGCACAGCTGTACGAACATTGCAATTTGCAGGCAATTTGCGTGGCAGATTCAAGTAGCTGACACTGGTTCCCATCCAAGACAGCAGTAGCCCTTTCGGTGTTATTTCAGTGCTTGACACTGAAATCCAGGTTTTGATTGGATACTGAGTTGGTAAGCATAAAAGTGTAGCTAACGCGAGCTCTACGTCATACCGCGATTTATTCGCGGTATCTCAAAGCATAGATCCCGCTAACACGTAGCGGGATGACGATTGTCGTTTAGCTATAAACATTAAGAAATTTACCAAACGAAAAAAAAGGCAAAAGAAGCCCTGGGGTTATTATCCGCTTTAAAATATTGGCGTTTTTTATGTTTTAAACGCTTGACAAGCAAGATTAAGCTGCTTTTAATTGCAACTAACTTACGCTGCAAATGTTTAAGAAATTTACTAAGCAGAAAAAAAGACAAAGAATCCCCGAGTTAGCTAGTCTTTTACTATCTCTGTCGAGTATTGGCATTTTTTGATGTCTTGTAACGCTTTATAAGCGCGTTCAGCTTATTTAGATAAAAATCTAGATGTAGATGAAGTTTTGTAAAGACATACAGTATCTATATACTGCAAAAAATTGAACATAAGACGCCGATACATTAAGTAATCCTTACCTTTTAATCTGCAGATTGGCGAAAGCAAATACAATAGCTTCAGTTTCATGATAAGGGGGCTGGCGGAGTTTGTCAAGGAAGTTTTTTCGTTTCTAACGATTGTTAACATGCTGCAAAAAACTATGCAAGAGGTCTACCACTTTATTAGGTATTTGTGCAGTTATTGGTGTTATCAAGATACTCCCTAATCTTCTTCAAGTCCTCCCAGGCTAAACGTTTTTGTGCCGGTTGGCGAAGTAGGTAAGCTGGATGAAATATAGCGGCTGTGGTGATTGAATTGGACAAATATTGGTTAGTGTACGTATGAAATCTGCCACGCAAATTCGATATAGTTTTTGTGCTGTCAAGAAGGCTATAACATGCGATTCCCCCGACCAAAATTAAAATTTGTGGTGAAACTAGTGCAACGTGTTTTTCGACAAATGGTCTGCACATATCAAGCTCTAGGTCGGTTGGCTTTCTATTGCCAGGTGGGCGCCAAAATACGGTATTGCTTATATAAACTTTGGTGCGATCAAGATTGATTGCATTTAACATTTTATCGAGCAACATTCCACTTGCACCACAAAATGGTATGCCTTGAAGGTCTTCATTTGCTCCTGGAGCTTCACCAACGAGCATAATTTTTGCATTTGGATTACCATCGGAAAAGACAGTATTAGTTGCAGTTTTTTTTATCTCACAACCTTCAAATGACTTTACTGCACTTCTTAATTCATCCACACTACCACATTTACCTGCAAGTTTCCTTGCTTCAATTATCCAATCACTTGGAAACATGTCTTTTCCATCTTTAGTGTCACCCCAGCGCGTATCTGCATCTTTCTTCTGGGTCCCAGTTTGGATAACAGAGGGTTGCACACTCTCTTTGCTCTCCAATTTTTTTTCCTCTTCACCCTCCATTAGTGTGCAATCAACGCCCACTTCATGGTAAAATTTTAATAATTCTAGGTCTTTATTGCTCATATTGCTTTTTAATCTTTTGTGCTTTTGTCATCGCCATATCATACTTTAATTTAGATAAATGTCTAATATATAATATGCCGTTTAAGTGATCTAATTCATGCTGAATACACCTTGCAAGCCAACCACTAGCTTTTAGTGTTTGTTCTTCATTATCTAAGTCTTTATATTTCACAGTTAGATACTTTGGACGCTTAATTTCATGACTTTGCTCTGGAATTGAAAGGCATCCTTCCTTGAGAATTACTTGTTCATCGGATAATTCTGTAATCTCAGGATTAATCATGTAAAATTTGCCAGTTGAGCCATATCCTGCTGGCTCATTTTCAATTGTTTCTAGCTGAATATCCATAACAAAAATTCTCTTTAACACTCCAACTTGCACTGCAGCAAGGCCAAGACCTTCTGCATCATACATAGTTTCGAACATGTCGTTTACTAATTCTTTAATTTTATCGTTTATATCTGTTACTTCACTGGCACGTGTGATTAGTCTTTCATCAGGGGCAATTACAATTGGTAATATGGACATAAAAATTATCATTCTATGTTTTACTTTTCCTTTTGTCCAGAATTTAGTGTATATTAAAATGTTGCTATATCTATAATAGAAATATAAATTATTAAAGAAAGCTACAATTTAAATGAAATTGCGTAATAAGGTTAACTAATGTACTCTGCAGTAATAGCAAAACCAAAGAGAAATGTTTTTGCTGTTTTAGACATAGGTACAACAAAAATTATCTGTCTAATCGTTAAGATAAATGGCAACTTCAGCTATAAAGTAACAGGAACGGGTTATAAGATTGCAGAAGGTGTAAACGGTGGATCAATAACTAATGTAAAACACGCAAATTACTCCATCTCATCAACTATAGGTTTAGCTGAACAAGTATCAGAAGAAACCATAGATCAGATATATGTGAACATTGCTGGATGTGGCATCTCATCTTTCAATGTACATAATGAAATTATTGCAGCTAACCATGAGATTTCTGAGCGTGATATAAGACGTTTAGTTTTTCAAACATTTGAGAAATATATTGAAGACAATGTTATCATTCACAATATACCACTAAAATATCACTTAGATGACATGACTGACATAAAAGAAGTTGGTGGATTGTACGGAAAAAGACTATCTGCTGATGTTAATGTTGTCACTGCTTCGCGTCCAGCGCTTACCAATATTGAAAACTGTATTACCAATAATGGTGGATTAAATATGGCAGGTTGTATTGCTTCTGCATATTCTGCAGGTCTTGCGTGTCTCAGTGAAGATGAAAAAGAGCTCGGGACTGCTATTGTTGATATAGGCGGTGGGTGCACTGCAATTGGAATTTTCAAAAGAGGGAAACTTGTGTATGCAAGCAGCGTTCCAATTGGTGGCGTTCATATCACTCGAGATATTGCTTACGGGCTATGCACAAGCATAGAACGTGCAGAGTATATAAAAATACTGTATGGTAGCACTATCGTAACTTCAATAGATGAGAACGAATATATTACAGTCCAAAATAGTGAAAATGATGAACCTACTCAAGTATTCAAATCTGAGCTTATTAACATCATAAGACCAAGAGTTGAAGAAATACTTGAAATGGTAAGAGAGCAATTTCAAGAGCAGAAAGATCCAATTAATAAAGTAGTGATCACAGGTGGAACTAGTCAACTTACAAGCATGAAGGAAATTGCAGGCTATATATTCAATAAACAAGTTCGAATTGGGTCCCCTGAATCTCTCAGTGGCCTTGATGGCGAATATGATAAAAATCCTGTATTTTCTGCTGCTATAGGTTCTATAAAGCTAATAGTTGACACTTTTTATAAAAATAACTCTGGTATGTTAGGACAAGATGGTAAAATGAGTAAATTGTATAATTGGGTTAAATCAAAAGTTACAGTTTAATTTTACTGAATGAAATTCTTATATCTATCAAAGGAAACATTATGAATAAAAAACATTGTTTCAAAATTAATAAATTGGTTCGTGATCATACAACTGAAATTATACGTTCCCATGGAATTATTGTTTATGAGAGGGTGATGGAAAAAGATGAATACATTGAACGTCTCAAAGATAAACTTTTAGAAGAAGCAAAGGAAGTTATTGCCTCTAAAACTCCAGATGAAAATCTTGAAGAGTTAGCCGATTTACTTGAGGTCATACATGCATTAGGCAAAGAAAGTGGACTATCAATAGAACAAATTGAAGAAAAGCGTATCTCTAAAAAACAAGAGAGAGGTGGTTTTGAGAATCGTATCTATAATACTTACATTGAGGTGAATTCTAAGAGCATCGATTACTATCACAAAAAACCTTCAGATTATCCTGAGATAATAGTTGTATAGTTCAGATTATTAAATAGACTTCTTGCTTGACCACCTTTCATACAAATGACTTGACGCTAGGATCCATAGGGCTTATTTTCATAATACGCAAAGTTATTACATTTATGTACTGCAAGTAAGCGTACCAATTATAATAAGACATGGAAAATATGAACATAACTATACACTCACAAGAAGATTTTGAATTTATGCGCAAGGCTGGCAGGCTTGTTGCTGAAACTCTTGATTTCATTGCACCGTACGTAAAGGTAGGGGTGACAACTAATGAATTAAATGATCTATGCCATGACTTTATAATTAATGCAGGTGCAATTCCAGCACCACTAAACTATAGGGGGTATCCAAAATCAATTTGCACTTCAAAAAATGCAGTTGTGTGCCATGGTGTTCCCGATGATAAACCGCTTAAAGATGGAGATATTTTAAATATTGATGTCACGGTGATTTTAAATGGTTGGCATGGTGATACAAGTCGCATGTTTTGGGTTGGCAAACCATCAATCAAAGCAAAACGTTTATGTGATGCTACTTATAATGCGTTGATGGAAGCAATCAAACAAGTTAAGCCCGGCAATAAGTTAAATGAAATAGGGCTTGCTATAGAGAAATATATTAGAGATTTTGGATATTCTATCGTACGCAGCTACTGCGGACATGGTATAGGAAAAGTCTTTCATGCTCCACCAAATGTAGTGCATTTCTATGATCAAGATGAAGATCTTGTCTTAAAGGAAGGTATGTTTTTTACAATAGAGCCAATGATTAATGCTGGAAAACATGAGACTCTGCTCAGTAAACTCGATGACTGGACAGTAACAACACGCGATCTTTCACTTTCTGCTCAATTTGAGCATACACTTGGAGTGACAAAAGATGGTGCTGAAATATTCACATTATCACCTAAGAATTGGCATTTCCCACCTTATAATTAGATTTTTTTAAATTCTGCTATACTGCAACTATACTTGGTTTACTTTGGGTGATTTTGAAGAAAGCTCACCCTTAATTTGCGATATAGCAACTAGCCCAATTAATGCACAGAAAATCATGTAAAAACTAGCTGAAGTCTCTTGTCCTGTAACCTTGATAATTGTTGTGCATATAAATGGTGCAAGGCCGCCAAAAAATCCAGCAGCTATATTTCTTGATAAACCAAATCCACTGTACCGAACCTTTGTTGGAAATAATTCGCACATAAGTGCACTGACAGGACCAAGCGATGCAGCTATTGGAATTATAAAAAGAATGTGTGCCAGCAAGTAATTGCTACTACATAACATTGAAAAAACTGGATAACTCACTATTACAAAAGCTATAAATGCAAACTTCATAACTTTTTCTCTTCCTACCTTATCAGAAAGTATTGCAAACAATACTGTCAATCCTCCGAGCGCAATTTGACTCAGTATTTCCACTATATGATTAAAATGAGTATTTACTGTTAATATTTTATTCGTAAGCGCATTGAAAAATACCAGATATATGTAAAGAGATGAGTTTTCAACTATATCAACCCCAACTGATATCAGAAAAGGTTTTTTATAGCTATTTAATAACTCTTTTAATGGCAATTTAGATGGATTTTTCTGTCTTTTATACTCTGGGCTTTCATCAAGTATATATCTCATATATATGCTAATTAATCCCATTGCTAAACTGAAAATGAAAGGTAATCTCCACCCCCAAGATTCAAAATCAGATACTTTTTTGCATATGAGTACCGCTATCAAGCTTAATACTGAACCAAAAATTGCGCTTAATACTTCAATGCTGCCAAAAAATCCTTTTTTGTTTTTAGGAGCATGTTCTATTAAAAATGGTGCATTTCCTGCTTCTCCTCCAAGAGATATACCCTGCAATAACCTTAAACAAACTACCAGCATTGATGCTAGTATTCCAATGCTTTGATAACCTGGAACAAAAGCAATTAATACGGTTGATAGAGTCATTAATATAATCGAGAGCAATAAGGCAACTCTTCTGCCATGCTTATCACCAATGTGACCAAATATAGCAGCACCGACTGGTCTCATTAAGAAACCCACTGCAAACACTCCAAAAGCTTTCAATACGCTGGTTAGTTGATCATCCGATGGAAAAAACACACTACCTATTATGTTTATTAAGTGGCCAAAAAGCATGTGGTCATACCACAATAAAGTGTTACAAATCAAACTTGAAAATATTACTTTTGTTATTTGCTGCATAATTTTCTATACTTTGTTTAGTATTTAGTAATATACATTACTTTTTTTTATATAATAGAAAAATTTGAACATCATATTAATAATAGCATCTTATTAAATCTTAATATTTTTATATCATTGACTATATTCAAGTGTTTTTATATTATTGCCTATATACTTCCATATGTTTTAGTGGGAAGTTATTTTTATTTGTATGCACAGAGTCTCTTGATGGAGCACTATGACACACACTCCAGTTTTGTTAAAAGAGATGCTATCACTACTATCACCGCAGGATGATGGTATATATGTGGACGCCACATTTGGAGCTGGAGGGTATAGCAAAGCAATATTGGAGTCAGCTGATTGCAAAGTATATGCAATTGATAGAGATGAAACGGTAACTAAGTTTTATGATGATTTAAGCATTAGATATCCCGATAGAATAAAACTATTTATTGAGAAGTTTAGTAATGTTAAAAATTTATTAGATAGCAACAATATTGAAGGTATCGATGGAATAGTTTTTGACATCGGAGTTTCATCTATGCAGCTTGATAACGGAGATAGAGGGTTCTCATTTTTACATGATGGTCCACTCGATATGAGTATGGATAACTCTTCTTATATAAACGCTTCAACGTTTGTTAACGCTTTACGCGAAGAAGAAATCGCAAATACTATATATAACTACGGAGGCGAACGTCATTCTCGCAAAATCGCAAGAGCAATAGTAAATGCACGGAAGAAGAAAACTATCAAAACTACATTTGAGCTTGCGGATATTGTACGTTCTGTGGTGTTTCGTGGAAAAAGCAAAATTGATCCTGCAACCAGAACATTTCAGGCAATCAGAATATGGGTAAACGATGAGCTGGGAGAACTTGAAAAGGGCATTAAAGCTGCATCTGAGATTTTAAGTGAGAATGGCAAATTAATTGTCGTCACCTTTCATTCCTTAGAAGATCGTATAGTCAAAACTTTTTTTAAAGATTTATGTGCTACTGATTGCAAGACATTCTCTCTTCTAAATAAAAAAGTGATCGAAGCAAGTATAGAAGAAGTAAGTGCAAATCCGCGTTCACGCTCAGCAAAACTAAGAGCTATACAGAGGTTGTCATGAGAACTTTCTGCATCATCTCAATAGTTATGTTTTTTCTTAGCATTGTAGGACTATTTAAGGTAAAATTACATGTTCAGTCATTAAATAGAGAGCTAATAAAAATAAAAAGTGAAATTAATTTAGTGCAAAGTGATATGAAAGTTTTACAAGCAGAATGGAGCTATTTGAATAATCCAAAAAGGCTTGCAAGTCTTGTAAAGAAATACCTGAAAAATAACTCTTTAATACTGGCTAGCCAGGTTAAAAATCTTGACTCTTTAAATGGCCGCAGTGTGCTAGCACAACTTAAAATCCATGATCAACAGTGAGATTAAGTCTTATTTTTTACAGATGAGCACATCACAATAAAACTTACTTTGTATCCGTTCAGGATAGCGGCAAGGTAGTATAACCATAGAGTAAAAGTGAGTTTACAACAAATGGTGTCATCCCAGTGCTTGACACTGGGATCCAGCCTTTCCATAATCATCAAAAACATTGTATTTTAACGTAAAACAGCTATTTTTATGCTTACCAACTTAATAAAATTCCTGGATCCCAGTGGGCTTTGTTGCATCGCTAGCTATGATGGATTAAAGATAAAAAAGATAGTGAATATCAGTAGCTTATTATTCTGGTATTTATAACAAGAACGGTCAGTGAATACCTAAATTTGAGTAAAAGAAATTTCACTACCACTCACTAATCTGGCTAAAATTCAAGAATTTCAATGCTTTAGCTATTTTCAATAGAATTAAATTTATTAATATAAATAACAAATTACTATTCTTAAATTTGATCAGATTGATTGCAAAAAAACAAGATTTTCAATAGGTTGCTTATAATCCTAACTATAGTTAGCCTTTCATAAGTAGCGATGCAACAAAGCCATCCCAGTGTCTGGGCACTGGGATGACAAAGGAGAGCAGTGTCAGCTACTTGCATAACACCATTTGTTGTGCAACTTACTTTAGTATGAAATTGCTTGCGTAAGATTTTGGCAGCCTCTTAACATTTTTTGGCATTTCAATTATGTATTTAACGTTGCGTTTTTTTGCGTAGAATACTGCTTTTTCAAGAGAATCAAACTTTAATACAATCTGTTTTTTTGGATCTTTTGAGCCAACCCACCCCATTAAAGGTTCAATGTAGTAAGAGCCAGATTCAATTTTCAGGTGCCAGAAATTTGTATTACCTAAACCAGATTGTGTTGCAGTTTTTGTTGGTTTATAAATCCTAAAAACTACTTTATCATCAATGCCCATAGTTCTTGTTAAATAAGCTTAAATATATATCTAAATAAATCCTTTCACAAACAATTAGTATGAAAGAATGAAGTTTGAAATAAATATTTTTATGTTATATTATTATTAAATTATATTAAAAGGATTAGCTGAATAGGAGTAACCGATGACGCAACAGGAAATAGTAACAATTAATGCAGAGTTACGTGATATAACAAAAACAAAAGCGATGCATTCTCTAAGGAAGAAAGGAAACATCCCTGGAATAATATATGGAAAGGGCCATGATAATGTAAATTTGACATTGTCTGCAAAGGAATTCACGAAGCAATATAAATCAGGTTCTCTTTCTGCACATTTGATAGAGCTGAATATTTCGGGCAAAAAGGAATATGCTCTTGTTCGCGATATCCAATTGCATGTAGTAAAGGATACTGTGCAACATGTTGATTTTCAATTTGTTGATAAAGGCAGTGAAATTAAAATAGACATACCTCTATCATTTGTGAATGAAAGTAAAGCCCCAGGGATCAAGTTAGGTGGAGTGCTTAATGTTTTGTGTCGTTCTATTGCTGTTAAATGCTCTCCTGATAAAATACCTCAGGTTATTGAAGTTGATTTATCCGGTAAAATGATTGGCCAGTCTATACATATTAATGATGTAAAATTACCAGAAGGTGTTAAGTTTGTAGCCCATGAAGAAGAAAATTTTACCATTGTTACAATTTCTGCTGCCGATAGTGACGTTGAAGAACCTCAAGCAGAAACAGAGGAATAGTGCACCTGATAGTTGGGCTTGGTAACCCTGGTAGTCAATATGAGTTAACTCATCATAATATCGGCTTCATCGTAGTTGATACAATTTGCAAATATTGGAATTTCCAGTCGTTCTCTAAAAAAGCCGATTATCTAATAACCTCTGGCATAATTAATGATAATAAAATCATGTTAATAAAGCCTTATTCATTTATGAATAATTCAGGCATCCCTGTTGCAAAAATACGAAATTTTTACAAATTATCGCTAGATAATGTTGTTGTCATACACGATGACGCTGATTTGGAACTTGGAAGAATAAAAATAAAGAAAGGTGGTAGCTCTGCTGGACATAATGGACTTAAATCCATAGATAGTTTTATTGGCAACGATTATTGGCGCTTGAGATTTGGAGTGGGTAGACCTGAAGATCAAAGAAGCTTAGCAGATTATGTGTTATCAAAATTTTCAAATTTTGATAATGTTACTTCCTTAGTGGAAAAAATAGCAAAAAATATACACTTAATGCTGCAAGGAGATAATACAGCTTTTATCAATTTGATTGTATAATATTACGAAACACAGGGAGTGTATGGTCCCAGAGTGTGATGGTGTGGATTTAGTATGAACAATTCAGGAGATTTTGTCCACTGTAAAGATATAAACTCAAAAGGTGTAAGACCCTTAAGAGTTTTGAGTCTTTTAGCATAATTGTAGGCCATAACAAAGTCATAAAGATGCTCTTTGAGTTGCTGGTGAGACTGATAGTAATACTTCTTAACAGTGGCATTCTTTAAAGTTTTGTTCATACGCTCAACTTGCCCATTTGTCCAAGGATGGCTAACTTTTGTTAGACGGTGTTCAATGTCATTTTCTTCACAAGCTCTATCAAATATATGTTGAAAAGCGTATTTATGGCGTTTTTGGTTGGTAAATTGTACACTGTTATCTGTCAAAATAGTGTGGATTTTATATGGTAAAATTTTAATCAAATTACGTAGAAACTCAGCAGCTATAGGTTTTGTAGCACTTTTATACAACTCAACATACGTAAATTTGGATGTTCTATCTATTGCAACAAACAAATATAACTTTCCTTCTTCTGTTCTGACTTCTGCAATATCAATATGGAAATAGCCTATAGGATATTGTTTGAATTTCTTTTTTGGTTTAACTTCGCCATCAACATCTGGTAGTCTGCTAATGCTGTGCCTCTGTAAGCAACGATGTAGACTAGAGCGAGTCAAGTGTGGGATTGAGGTTTGCAAAGCGTAGAGACAATCATCTAATGGCAATAGAGTATGC
This sequence comes from Wolbachia endosymbiont (group A) of Cephus spinipes, assembly GCF_964026895.1. NCBI lineage: Bacteria > Pseudomonadati > Pseudomonadota > Alphaproteobacteria > Rickettsiales > Anaplasmataceae > Wolbachia > Wolbachia endosymbiont (group A) of Cephus spinipes. The sequence continues at coordinate 383,700 of NZ_OZ034713.1, forward strand.
TTACGAAATGCAACAATTACAGCCTCCTCTTCTAAAGTTAAAACAGTTGATCTTGCATGCTTCGGACCCATATCAGCGTCTTTGGCAAAAGACCGTTTTCTCCATTTAATGATAGTTTTTGGATTAAGGTTATAGTACCTGGAGAGTTTTGCTATGCTCTCTTTACTATTTTGTATTGCTCTACGAATTGTCTCTGTTGTTTTGGCGCACCCATGTAATATTTGTCCCATAATTCCTCCTTTGATGGTATTGTTTTCTCATATTTTATCATACCATCACACTCTGGGACCATACATCCCCCCCTCCCCCCCCTAATTCCTATATCAAACCTTTCTTTACTAGATTATATAGTCAATATAAAAAGCCATATAAAATTGCTTCCACTGCTGCCATGAGGAAATTGCTTATTCTTGCTAACTCTTTAGTCAGAGATGACAGGGTTTTTACTGAGGAATATAACTCTCTGTCTGTTTCTATCTAAGAGCCAGCATAGCTGTGGATAAGTACTTTTATCTGTATAAACGTGCTTATCCACAGCTACATCAATTTTTCTATTGACTTTTAACACAACTGCTGAACAGATACATTCGTCATCCCGCTACGTGTTAGCGGCCAAGATACCGCGGCGGTATGCCGTGGGAAACCTGACTTGCATTAGCTATAAAATAGTGATTTATATAAATCCCATAGCATGCCGAATGAAGCGTTTTTTGAGGAAATTTGAATTTTCAACTGCAATCAAGCCAAGATTTCTTAGTGCTTTAGCGCAGAATATTCTGTTGGAAAACATCCTATTTAATCCATCAGTTGCAAGCGCCATTGTAAAATTATCAAAGTATCTGTTACGTGAAATTTTCTTTAATAAATAACTACTGCCAACATCAATACCAGATGCTTTTGCGGCAACTACGTGCTTTATAATACTTTCTACATCTCTAATTCCAAGATTAAGCCCTTGACCTGCAACTGGATGAATTGAATGTGCTGCATCGCCGATAAGCAAAACTCTACCCTTATATAACTTTTTTGCAAAAGCAAAACTTAAAGGATAAAGTTTTCTTTCACCCTCTAATTTTATCTCTCCTAAATAAGAACCAAATCTTTTTTTAAGCTCTATAATAAATTCTTCTTCAGACAGATCCATTAGCATTTTTGAAATTTCAGATTTTTCTGTCCAAACTATCGAAGAAGTATAGCCACCCTTCATCGGTAGAATTGCAAATGGACCGCCAGGAAAAAAACTCTCTACAGCTAAGTTTTGGTGATGCAGTTCATGCTTTACATTAAATACTATGCTACTTTGTTTATAGTCAAATTTCACTGTCGGCATAGAAAATAACTCTGGTAATTTAGAGTGTTTGCCTTCAGCGCAGATAAGTAGCGATGATATTAATTCCTGGTTATTATCAAGAATAACTTCCACATATCCTGAATCATAAGCAATTGTTTTATAGGAATGTGGAGAGTATATATTTAGTTTATTCAGAAAATTATTGTTGATTGCATTCCATATAGCAGCATTGTTAATAACATAACCCATTGGTTCTTCACCAACCATTTTATGATTGTAATGCACAGTAACCGCATCTAATATGCATATATCAAGTATTGGCTCAGCTTCGCTTTCTATAAACTGCCAAATCCCTAATTTTTCCAATATTTTTTTCGAGCCTTGAGAAATAGCAAATGCTCGGTTGTCATCTACTACACGTGGCAAACTATTTTTTTCAATTACAGCTACAGACACAGAGTTACAACTGAGGCCAATTGCAGTAATAAGACCAAGTAACCCACCACCTGAAATGATTACATCATAATTCATTTTATTTACGCTAATTGTAAAATTATATTTTATCTATTTTGAAAATAGTTTAAACAAACTTTATAGACAAAGACCTATAGCTAACCCAAGAAAGGTTGTAACCAGACTGCATTCTGTGATTTTTAGCAAAACACGATCTTTCATTTGATCTTTCTTCAATTTAAAGTAAATACAGAAAATTGCTGCCTATAGCTAAACTGACTTAGATTTACCGACAACCGTCATCCCGCTACTTGTTAGCGGCTAAGAGATACCGCGGCGGTATGACGGTTCGCGGCGGCATAGCTATAGCTATCTTCAAAAATATGGTTGAATAATTGTTAATAATAGTGTATAATTATTAATATTTTTAAGCACTTTGGCTATGGCTTTATCTAAGTTTCTCGACCCTAAGCTGGATTTAACCTTTAAAAGAATCTTTGGCACTGAAAAAAATAAGAATATTCTCATACATTTTTTGAATGATATTTTAGGGTTTACCGAGATAAATACTATACAAGAAGTGGAATTCCTCAGTACTATAATGGATCCTGAAATTGCCTCTGATAAGCAAAGTATAGTTGATGTTCTTTGCAGGGACTCTAGTGGGGCTAGGTATGTGATTGAAATGCAGCTCACTCGCGATAAAGGCTTCGAAAAACGAGCTCAACTATATGCTGCTAAGGCTTACTCAAGGCAAGCTGATAAATCTGGTAAGTACATTGATTTAAAGAAGGTTTTCTTTATTGCTATTTCTAATTGTAATTTATTTCCTGATAAGCTTGATTATATATCCAGCCACACTATAAGAGATGAGAAAACCAATGAGCATGACTTAAAAGATTTTCAATTTGTATTTATTGAACTACCTAAATTTCCTAAGAATAAGGAAGAACAGCTAGAAAGCATAGTGGATCGTTGGTTATTTTTCTTCAAATATGCAGATGAAACTACGGAAGAAGACTTAAGGAAAATAGCAGAAAAAGCACCAATAATAAAGTTAGCCTACGATGAATTAGACAGGTTTAGCTGGAATGAAAAAGATTTAGTAGCTTACGAAGAAAGAATAATGGATCTACGGAAAGAAGAAGCCATTCTTGAATACAGACTTGATCTTGCTACTGAAAAAGGCAAAAAAATTGGTAAAGAGGAAGGCAAAATTGAAGGGAAAATCGAAGTCGCAAAAGCAATGCTGGCTAATAATGTTGATGTTAACACTATTGTCAAGTTTACTGGCCTTTCTATTAGTGAGATTGAAGAATTAAGTGTGAACGGTTACCCCTACGTCATACCGCCGCGGCGCTAACTAGTAGCGGAATGACGGTTTTTCAAATTGTAGAGCCACTTTAGCTATAACATCTTTAGCAATACCTTCATAAATCCCTGCTAAATCTTCACTTAACATTAAAGGATTTCCACAATCAGAAGCATGGCATATTTGTGGATCTAGAGGAACTCTGCCTAGAAGTTTGATGCCCAGCTCCTCAGACATTTTTTTTGCACCGTCTTTTCCAAATATGTATATTTTTGAGCCGCTTTGAATGAAATAACTCATATTTTCTACAATGCCAATAACCGGTACGCTGAGCTTTGTAAACATATCATAAATTTTGCGAGCATCGATTAAAGAGAGCTCCTGTGGAGTTGAAACTATTATCGCCCCAGTTAAGTTAAAATTTTCCATAAGACTTAAATGCACATCGCCAGTTCCAGGTGGTGTATCAATTATCAAATACTCTATATCGGACCATTTTGTTCCCATTAGCAGACTATAAAGTGCTTTTGTAATCATAGGTCCGCGCCATATTGCTGCACGATCTTTATCGATAAAATAGCCAATTGAAATAGTATGCAGTCCATACTTTTCTATAGGCATTGCTTTACTATCCTGTATTTCTGGCTTTAATTTTTCAGCGCCAAGCATTTTAGGAATTGAAGGACCATATATATCTGCATCAACCAGCGCAACTTTGTGTTTTAACTTTGCTAATGAGAGAGCAAGATTTAGCGCAACTGTGGACTTGCCCACACCGCCTTTACCAGAGGCCACAACGATTATATTTTTCACTCCTTCGATATGTAATTTAGCTTTTTGTTGCCCAGTTTGTTTTTGACAAGTAGCAACCACGGTCACTTTTGTCACCCCCGGTATAGCTTTAACAGCTTGCTCACAATTTCTTCTTAATTCTTCATTTGCTTGCGTGTTACCGGCAACTTCAAGCACAAAACCAACATCTTGACCTTTAATAATAATTGAGGATATTATGCCAAGAGCGATCACATCTTTACCGCTTTTTTGCTCTATGACTTTTTTTAAGTTCTCTCTTACAATTTTTTCGTTGATCATTAGCCTTTTAGGTGATTTCTTCCTGAAGTCGTTTAATCTCAGCTTGAGGAAGGCCGGTTGTCTGAGAGATAATATCAATAGAGATGTCAGCCTTAAGTAGGTTTTTTGCTACTTCAATCTTTCCTTCAATCTTTCCCTCATCAAGTTTTTTAGCGAGGATGCCTTCTTCTTTCAGCAGATCCATTATTCTTTCTTCATATGCTACTAAATCTTTTTCATTCCAGCTAAACCTGTCTAATTCATCGTAGGCTAACTTTATTATTGGTGCTTTTTCTGCTATTTTCCTTAAGTCTTCTTCCGTAGTTTCATCTGCATATTGTTGTCTAAGTGAAGAAGGTCGCCCCTCCTCACTCGACTTCAAAACCGTACGTGAGACTTTGAGCCTCATACGGCTTCTCTCTAATTTGGTGCTTTTCATGCACACCTCCTGTGTAATTCATCGTGACAATGTCCATGTAACAAAGATAAGTTTGTGATCATATTGTTTCGTCTATTCTGGTCTTTGTGATGTATTTTTATTGTATCATCACTTTTAAACCATAGTCTACAATTATCGCATTTACTTTGGTGCAACCTCAATAATTTTATTACTCCTAGTGGCTTATCTGGTATTTTTCTCAGACGTTTACCCCAATATACCCAATCACCATCATATGGGGATCTGGTTTTTTGCACTTTGTTTAATAACATGATCGCTGTGTATAGTAAGACGTACCTTGTTACTTGTCATAAAGCGCCAGTTTTCGTTATTATACTTCTTAAAGTACTTTCTTTTTATCCAGCATTTCCCTTTGTTTGGGTGCCTAAAGACTGACCTTACCCAGAAAAAGTGGAGAGAAAGAAAAGAGTTTTTTTGGGTAAAATAAAATTTTGGAGGATTAGAAATGGTAAGAGAATATACAGCAGAATTCAAATTGGAAGCTGTTAAACTGGCAAATGAACAAAGAAAGGCAGGTCAAACAATTACAAAAATAGCAAGAGATTTAGGAATAAAGGGTGGTTTATTAGGAAAATGGATAAAGAAACACAACGAAAAAAAGTCGGCAGCAGATGCATTTCCAGGTAGAGGTAACATGGCTCCTTACGACAAAGAGAGGTTTGATTTACAAAGCAAGAGTAACAAGGGAAAGAGACATTTAAAAAAAAGCCCTGGCCAGTCAAAAAGAGTAAAATATTTTTTTATATAGTAACTGCTATAAAGTACAGGAATTATGTAGGATTTTCTGCTAGTGGCTACTATAAGTGGACTACAAGAAAAATAAGCAGTAGAGAATCAGCAAATAAAGAGCTACTCGAAGCTATTCAAAAAATATATCAAGTTTCTAAATGTAGATATGGAGCTCCTAAAATTTATGCTGAATTGAAGGCTTTGGGTAAAAGTTGCAATTTGAAAACGGTGCAAAGTATTATGCAGAAAAATGACATCAGGGCTATACTGAGAAGAAAGTTTAAAATTAAAAAACAACAAACAGATAATAGAGCTGTAGCTCCCAATATACTAGATCAAAACTTTATTGTTGATCAACCAAATAAAGTATGGGATTACTTACATCAAAACCAAGGAGGGATGGCTATATTTGGCAGCAATAATTCTCACGTATGGTAGTTAATGAGTAGTGCAATAAATAAACAATTGGTTATGAACTCTTTATTAATGGCCATTAATAGGCGTAAACCTGTTAAAAATCTACTGCTGCACAGTGACCAAGGTTCACAATATACTGCGCAAGGGTATCAATATCTCTTAGCTGTAAAGAATATAGATGAGTAATAAAGGCTGTTGTTACGACAATTCTGTTGCAGAAAGCTTCTTTAGCTCATTGAAAAGAGAAATACTTATTGATACTTCACAACACTCTGCTCAACAAACTAGAACTGCAATATTTGAATACATAGAAATTTTTTATAACAAACAACGTCACTATTAACTATTGCATTCCAGAACAATTTGATGCATCATTCTTTTTGTAAAAAACATTCCACACTTTCTCTCCACTTTTTCTGGGTAAGGTCACTGACTCAATACCCAGTCAATATCCTTTCCACCAGTTCTTTTACTGCCGGTACGTAGCCATTCTCATAAAATGGATCTTGCTTAAATTTGTACACATTGTGCCCGGAAAACATGAGTTCGTTCTCAATATCACCATCGTGTATAACGTTTTGCAGTGTTTTTTGTATGCAAAAACTACGCGGATCTGGCTTTCGTCCTGTTGAATGGTCACCATGATCTTTCCAATTGCTAAACAAACAATGGCTCAAACATCCCATACAATTGATTTGATCTTCTCTTATTTGTTTAAATTTATCTGGCGTCACAAAAATAACAGTTGAATCTGGGGTTTTCATTGCTTCTGTGTACCCTGCTTTAGTCCATGTATTTGCCAGTTCTTTGTCTTTTGCAGTAAGGTAGATCTTTCTACCTCTGCTACCCATTGCAAATTCATTATTAAATTCTTCGCTAGCATTTTCTGAAAACTTTATTTGACGTGAATTCCGTTCCTGCAACTCACGTATGAAGTTATTTTTTACTGCAGATGAGTAAAACCCTGTTGGACTGAATTTATTTAAAAATACATCACCTTCTTCTAAAGTGAGTAGCTTCTTTTTCCACTCTGCAGAAATTGGGCTTTCTTTCGTCAAAAGTGGACGAGTGCCAAACTGAAAAGCTATTGGTCCAATTTGCAGATTGTTAAACCAATGTTCCCAATCTTTCAAATGCCACACTCCTCCTGCCATAACAATTGGTGTTTCTGAAAGACCGATCTCGTTCATGAAAGATCTAAGCTCTGCAACTCTTTCAAATGGAGCCTGTGGTAGCTCTGGATCTTCACTGTTACTGAGTCCATTGTGCCCTCCAGCAAGCCATGGATCTTCATACACTACTCCACCAAGCAAATAGGAAGATATTCTTTGGTAAGCACGCTTCCATAATGCTTTAAAAGCACGCACCGATGAGATAATAGGGTAATAATAAACCTGATATTTAGCTGCAATTTCTCCAAGCCTATAAGGCATACCAGCACCGCAGGTAATACCATGAATCAAACCTTTCGCTCCTTCTAATATGCCATGAAGCACGCGTTCTGCTGCTCCCATCTCCCAAAGTACATTCATGTGTATTCTTCCATGACCTTTTGATATTTCATTTGCTATTCTTGCCTGACTAATTCCAGCTTCAATACTATACTCAATCAATTCACTATGCTTTTCATTTCTTGTTTTGCCTTTATAAATTAGTGGCACTAACTTGCCATTATCATCAATAAGCTTAGCATTTGCACCAGAAAATGTACCCACAGCATCTGCTGCAGCAAATGCTCCGCTTGATCTTCCATCACTAACTGCAATGCCTTTGCCGCCCTCGATGATTGGCCACACTTCCTTTCCTGAAATTACTATCTTTTTTATCTTATTTTTCAAAACTTCCTCGCAATCTTTCACTCTATTTTACTTAATTACTAAAAAAATGATAGCTGTTTATTTTTTCTTGTATCATTAAAGCTTCTATAGCTACTCATGCTGTTGTAGTTTGAGAGCAGTTCCCATCGGAAGGGTGTCATTCCAGTGCTTGACACTGGAATGGCTTTGTTGCATCGCTAGCTATGATGGATTAAAGATAAAAAAGATAGGGAATATCAGTAGCTTATTATTCTGGTATTTATAACAAGAACGGTCAATGAATACCTAAATTTGAGTAAAAGAAATTTCACTACCATTTACCAATCCGGCTAAAATTCAAGAATTTCAATGCTTTAGCTATTTTCAATAGAATTAAATTTATTAATATAAATAACAAATTACTATTCTTAAATTTGATCAGATTGATTGCAAAAAAACAAGATTTTCAATAGGTTGCTTATAATCCTAACTATAGTTAGCCTTTCATAAGTAGCGATGCAACAAAGCCCACTGGAATCCAGTTTTTGATCAAAAATGTTGCTATAGTGCACAATCAATTTTCCTGGATCCCAGTGTCTGGGCACTGGGATGACACCATAGGGGGCTACTTGGATGACAGGGGAGGGAGGCTGCTGGGATCCTGACAACCGTCATCCCGCTGCTTGTTAGCGGGATCTAGAGATACCGCGGCGGTATGACGTAGAGCTACGTGTTTAGGTTTAATGAATCCACTATATCTTTTACTTGAGAAAAAACATACTCTTTGCTTACACTGGTATCGATAATAAAGTCACTCATCTTCCTTTTCTCCTCAATAGATAACTGAACATCGGAGATTAGATTAAGCTTTTCTTTATCTATGTTGCGTTCGTTAAGTCTTTGAGCTTGCACAACGCTATCTGCATGAACAAAAACAATAAGGTCGCAATATAAATAAAATTTTGTTTCTAATAGAAGTGGCACATCTAAAACTAAAAGTTTTCTATCGATCTTTTTTTCCTTGGCAATAAAAAATTCTAATTCACGCAGCACAGCAGAGTGAACCAAAGATTGAAATTGTTTCCAATTTTCATCGTAGGCTAAGAAATATTTAGACAGTACTGTTCTATCTATTTCACCATTTACTACCACTCCAGGAAAATTTTTCTCTGCATAACTTATTATGCTTTTATCCACTTTATAAAGTTGGTGTACAACAGAATCAGCATCAAATACAACAGCACCAAACTCTTGAAAGCAATTAGCTACAAAGCTCTTTCCTACCCCAATTCCGCCTGTTAGACTTATAATCATATAACAAAATACATTCGACTTCTTTTGAAACTATAGCTAAGGTTTCTCTATATATATTAACTAGATTTTCTAGATCCCAGTGTCAAGCACATAACTATACGAACATTGCAATTTGTAGGTGGTGTCATCCCAGTCTGGGATCTAGCTTTTTGGTAATTTTATCGAAAATGTTTGCTCGTTTACAATCAATTTTCCTGGATCGAAGTAGTCAAGGCACTGGGATGACACCCTACTTAACCGTCATACCGCCGCGGTATCTCTTAGCCACTAACACGTAGCGGGATGACGATTGTCGATAAATCTAAGTTACTTTAGCAACAGTTATTCTCCACTAAATTACTCTGAATTTTGGTTATATTATTTGCGGATTTCACTGCTGAAATCTCAAATTTTGAGCTTGTGTTCAAAAATGATTCAACTGACCTGCCAAAAAAATCATATCTCCATCCCTTGAATAATTTATCTGTCTGTCTAGATATTGACCCGGTTAACTCATCTTTTGAAGAAACTAATTTCCTTGATATGTTACTTTCTTTACATTTACTATCTAAAATAATTGAGAGTATATCAAGTACAGATTTATCATAATTACTCGATAAGGTGTTGTTTTGCTGCATCCAATTTCTCTCATTTTCATTAAAAATATTCACAAACTCTAGTAAATCCGCATCTTTTATATTTTTTGTATTCCTCTTGAGATCATCTAAAATCTCATCAACATGCTCTACATTTTTTTCAATAAAATCAGCTATTACAGCATTATTGATTATTTTATTACGGTTCATATTATAGCGCTGTGCTAAGGTTTCTTGCCACTCACTAACTGCTTTAACAGTTAGTATCAATCTTGGATTTACTTCATAATTAAATTTAATCCTCTTCCATGCATCTTTTGGGCTATGTAAATACTTATTTATATCAACTATTGATTCCATCTCTTCTTGAAACCAACCCATCCTATTATTTTCTTCAAGTTTATTGCACAATATTTGGTATAGGTCATATAGGTGTACCACGTCGTTTACTGCATAATCTAACTGATCTTCGGACAACGGACGCCTTAACCAATCTGAATTTTTAGCTTTAATTTTATCCAGTGCTATTCCTTGATATTGCTCCACTACTTTTGAGTAACCAATAAAGTCATGATAATAATGACAAAACATAGCAGCAACTTGGGTATCAAAAATGGGAGTGGGAATACATTTAAATACAGTGAGTAAGGATTCTATATCCTGCCGGCAGCTATGAAACACTTTGGTTATCCCCTGATTTAGCATTATTTTCTTAATGAATGATAAATCAATTTCTGGCACTAATGCGTCTACAATAAAACTCTTCTCTCCGTAAGAAATTTGAATTAACGATAATTTTGGGTAGTAGATTAAATTATTTCTAATGAACTCCGTGTCAACTGCTATAAATTTTGGCTTTTTTGCTATCAACCCCTCACATATGTCCTCCAGCTCCGACGTTGTATTAATTAACATATGTTTTTTATTCAGTGGTTCTACTTTACTACTTATATTAAATTTTGCAATTAGAGTCACTACGAAATTAGTAATGGAGCTTGCTAGTTACTTATAATATTATAAAGTGTTTGTTATGTAGTGGTGAAGTGTTATGGTAGATTTTATAGACCTTTTTCAAGGAAGTAAAGATTTTACGATGTGCATGCACAACGGTTCAGGGGATGCAATATATAATCGATGTATATCTGCTGTAAGAATGGACCCGCCATGTATGCATGGTGAATCTATTCAAGGTTTGTTTGAAAGTTCGTTTGAACAAGGTGTTGTGACTGTTAGAGTGAACTTAGACTTAGAAACTTTAAATGTAGTGGTATATAAATCTCCTCCAACTTCTGATAAGCTTGACGCATTTTCACTAGCATATCAAATAGACAGATATCACATAGATGAGAATACTATAGTTTTTGATGAGAAAGTAAATACAATAAAATTTGATATATCAAATCCTTTAAAACATAAATTTATTACATTTGAGATTTTTAAAAGATAAATTATAATTCTGGTTCATTTATAAAAGGCTAGACTTAACGTGCCAGGCAGGAATTAACTGAAAGAAAAATTGAAGTAGCAAGAATTGATCTAGTTTGATATTACTAATATAGTAAATCTCTGGATATATAATAAGAACTAGATTCCAGCGTCACGCGCTGGAATGACAGGGCTATAGGTATCATCCAAGTAGCCTCTTTCTTGTCATCCCAGTGTCCTGACACTGGTTTCCATCCAAAAGGGTGTCATTCCAGTCTGGAATCCAGATTGGACACTGAATTGGTGAGTGTAAAATTCTACGTCATACCGCCGCGGCGCTAACAAGAGATCCCGCTAACAAGCAGCGGGATGACGGTTGTCAGGCTAGCTGTCATCCGAGTAGCCTCCTTTTTTTGTCATCCCAGTGCCCAGACACTGGGATGACACCCTACTAGCGGAAGTTACTCTCAAATGTTTGTTCATGTTAGCCACAAACATTAAGAAATTTACCAAATGAAAAAAAAGGCAAAAGAAGCCCTGGGGTTATTATCCGCTTTAAAATATTGGCGTTTTTTATGTTTTAAACGCTTGACAAGCGAGATTCAGCCGCTTTTAATTGCAACTAACTTACGCTGCAAATGTTTAAGAAATTTACCAAGCAGAAAAAAAGACAAAGAATCCCCGAGTTAGCTAGTCTTTTACTATCTCTGTCGAGTATTGGCATTTTTTGATGTCTTGTAACGCTTTATAAGCGCGTTCAGCTTATTTAGATAAAAATCTAGATGTAGATGAAGTTTTGTAAAGACATACAGTATCTATATACTGCAAAAAATTGAACATAAGACGCCGATACATTAAGTAATCCTTACCTTTTAATCTGCAGATTGGCGAAAGCAAATACAATAGCTTCACTATCATGATAAGGGCGCTGGCGAAGGGTGTCAAGTAAGTTTTTCGTTTCTATAGCTACTACCACGATTGTATAGGTAATTCTTCACTTATAATAATGATTCAAGCCTTCAGCTCCTCAAATACCTCACTTGCTCTATTTAAAACAGAATCAGGAAAACCAGCAAGTTTTGCTACATGTATTCCATATGACTCATCTGCAATGCCTTCAATTACTTCATGTAGAAAGATAACCTCTCCGTTCCACTCTCTTATTTTTACACAAAAACATTTCACGTTCTTCAAGTATTTGCTTACTTTAGTTAATTCATGATAATGAGTTGCAAAAATGGCGCGGCACTTATTTACATTGTGAATATGTTCAATCACCGCCTGTGCAATAGATAATCCATCATACACCCCTGTGCCCCTACCAATTTCATCAAGTATCACCAAGGAACGGTCCGTTGCCTGATTTACTATCGTTGCTGTTTCGATCATCTCTACCATGAAGGTAGAATAACCAGCTGTTATATTATCCGTTGCGCCAACCCTGCTGAATATCTTGTCAATCACTCCAATATGTACACTCTCTGCTGGCACAAATGACCCCATGTGAGCTAAAATTGCAATGAGAGCGTTTTGCCTCAAGAAAGTGCTTTTTCCAGCCATATTAGGACCAGTAATTAGATGTATACCAGCTAAATTGATGCTATTTGCAATGAATTTATCGTTAACTTCAACCACTGGATGTCTTCCGCTACAGATATTGAACTCTTTGCTGTCATCAATAATGGGTTTTACGTAATTATTTTGCACTGCAAGCTCTGCAAACGCGGTTCTAATATCAAGTTTTGCCAAAGCATTTGCAGCAAGAGCAATTTTTTCAGACTCTTTAGCAACTTCACTACACAGTTCACTAAAAATTTTCATTTCTAAGCCGATTGCAGCATCACGTGCCGTAAGAATTTTATTTTCTAGTTCTTTCAATTCATTAGTAGTGTAGCGCATGCTATTTGCTAAGCTTTGCCTATGAATAAATATATCCGAAGTTATTTTGTGATTTGCTGATACTTCAACGTAATAACCGAGTATATTGTTGTGCAATATTTTGAGTGCGGCAATGCCAGTTAGGTCGCGATAAGATTCACGGAGCTTAGTTACCAACTTGTTACTGTTGTTCAATATATAAGATAACTCAGATAATTCTGAGTTGTATTTTGGGTAGATAAACCCTCCCTCTTTCACGGAACTGAGATTATTATCAAGTATAGCACTATTTAGCAGTTCAAATAGGTCTTTATGATTACCAAGGCTCTTATGTATTGTGCTGAGTTCACTCTCGTCACTACTTATCACCTGAGTAGTAGACACTGGTTCCTTTTCTCCGGTCAAGCACTGGAATGACATCTGAGAGTTAATTTCTGATTTTTCACTTAAACAATAATTATGCAAGGTAGACAGAAACTCAGACAACTCTAAAGTCTTTCCTAGGCCTATTTTCAATAGGTTCATATCCTTTGGTGAACCACGCCCTAGTATTAAGCGCGATAAAGACCTCTCAATATCTGGAATGTTAGATAATATCTCTCGTATTTTTCTGCGTGGCTCATGATTATTTACAAAAAATTGAGCGGTGCTGAGCCTCAAATTGATTGCCTTGGAGCAAGCAAGGGGTGAAGCGAGCATTTGTTTGAGCAGGCGTCCACCAGAAGCTGTAACTGTATGATCAATAACTGAAATTAGTGAACCTTTCTTTTCACCAAATTGAGTTGAAAACAACTCAAGATTTCTCCTTGCTGAAGCATCAATAAGCATGAAATTTTGTTGCTTATAGGTTTTTGGGAATTCAAGCCTTGGAATGGAGCCCCTTTGCGTTACTCTGACATATTCAAGCAGTGCACCACACGCCATGATTTCTACTTTGCTGAAATTTCCTATACTCCCAAGTTCCCTGATTTTATAAAACTCGCATAACGTTCTGTGAGATTTACTATACTCAAAAAAACTCTGTGCGTGTTGCGTAATTGATATTTTATAATTTTTTAAAATCGATCTAATTTTTTCATCCTCAGTGAATTTTTCAGAAATTAATAATTCTCTTGGTGATATACGCAATAAATCACTATCTAGAGCTTTCAAACTCGTTAAAGTGTGAAAAAATTTTCCCGTCGATAATTCAAGCCAACTAATAGCATATTCGTCATTTTGTTCAACTATGGACGCGAGATAATTATTGCTTTTATCCTCCAGTAGTGAATCTTCTATAATTGTACCTGGAGTTACAACTCGCACTACATCACGTTTTACTATGGATTTATAGCCCCTCTTTTTTGCTTCATCAGCAGTTTCTAATTGGTCACAGATTGCTACTTTGAATCCTAAATCTATTAGCTTGTGTAGGTAAGATTCACTACTGTGTGCTGGCACTCCACACATTGGTATTTCTTGCCCACACGAATTACCTCTCTTAGTGAGCACTATATTCAGCAATTTCGCAGCTTTAATAGCATCATCGAAAAACAATTCATAAAAATCTCCTAGCCTATAAAATAGCAGATGATCTTTGTATTGAGCTTTCAGGTTCAAATACTGCTCCATCACAGGGGTGTTTTTTTCTTTTACGAAGCTCATAATATTTTTTAATATATTGTATTGATAAACGTTATTATAGATTATATTGCACATGTGGATAACATAAATTTTAAATAGGTGTATAGAGGGAAAAATTTAAAACAATTAAATTTCTTGGATCCAAGTAGTCAGGACACTTGGATGACATAAAGAGTAGGAGTATTTGATGACAAAAAAACAAAAAACGCAGTTGTCATTCCAGCGCGTGACGCTGGAATCCAGCTTCTATGCAACCTCATCAAAAACATTCATTTAGTGTAAGATCAGCTACTTTCCATGCTAGTTTACAAGCAAACTTTTCTGGATCCCAGTGTCAAGCACTGGGATGACATCATAGGGGCGCTGGGATGACACCCTCCTTGTGTGTATTATAGCTAAAGTGACTTACGACAATTTGAAAAACGACACATTCGTCATTCCGCTACTAGTTAGCGGAATCTATACCGCGAATGAATCGCGGTATGACGTGTTGCTTGGGTCAGCTATATGTAAGTTGTGGCCCTTCTTTATTATTTTTATTAGCGGCAGTTGTATCATCAACAGATATTTCAGAGCTAACAGTGCTAATAGTTTTTTCTATCGCTTTAGCCTGTTCATAGTCTTGACTCAAAAAATACATGGCCAGTCCAATAGCTATACTAGCAACAAGAGAAGATGCTATCATTACACCTAGTATCATACCACCAGAAAGACTTACTGCAACACACACACCAGCTCCAAGTACAACACCAAGAAAACCACCAATTATTACGCCAGGCACCAAACTGCCTACCATAGCGCTTTCTTTTTTCGTATTAGCTTGTTTTTTCATACTTTTAATAAGCACTTCTTTTGTTTCTCCTTGAGCTAAATCTAAAGGAATTTTATTATCCGCGTTTTGTATCAAAGGATTTGCACTATATGTAACAAGAAGGGTGATTATTTCTTCAGTTTTATTACCTATAACTGCATGATGTAGTAATGTATTTCCCTCTTCATCTTTAAAGTTTATATGAGTACGAAATTCTTCATCTAGATTTCTTATTGGGTTGTTTTTTGCATATATCCCAGATTGTATTGCTCTATCTAAGCATTGTATCACTTGTTCTAGTGATTGCTCGCCAGGATTTTGTATAAAATGAAGCAGAATTTCGTGTACTATCGCTTCCTTTGTAGTTTTTGGGCATCGTAAAGCGTAATTAAATGTCTGTGTAGTAATAACTTCTTCTTTTCTTTTTTTAAGAACAACCCTTAAATCTTCAATCGCCTTTTCACCATCTTTTATTCCAAGAATTATTGAATCCAAATTATTTATCATGCTATCCTCCTTGGTTTGATTGCATTGCTCATTAATAAATAATATAATAAATCCTGCTAAAAGTCAAGCAATTAATTAATAAGTTAATATAATCCTCCAAAAGGAGCTCCTTACTTTTTGTTCAGCATGTCCATTGGATCAGACTCTTTAAGCTTGCTGTTTGCTGAATTTATTCATCACAATAGCTACAATGTGCTATCGAAGTTCTCTGTAATCTTAGTTGGTTCTTCTAGAATATTCAAAATATCAGTTGCACAATAAACCCGATCTCTCTTTCCTTGAGAAGTTTGTGAAACGATGCCTAAATCTTCAAGCTTTACGATTGCTCTTTGGGCTGTTGTAAATACGACACCTAAGTTTTCAACCACTTTCCTTATAGTAAAGTAAGGGTTTAAAGACTATTAACTAAATCATTGTCCCATTCAAATTTTGGTGGCAAGGGGCTTGGTATAAATGCCTGATAACCAGCGAATACTTTGCCTGATGGTGATCCTTTAATATACATTCATTCAACCTAGCACACTATTTTTATAGTATATATTATTTTCAAATAAAGTCAAAAATGAAAATAAGGCTTTATCTTATTTGCGTGCATGAAAATAAGAAACTCTCTTATTATTGATTTTGCTCAAAAACGAAAATAGAAGAAGCTGCTGAACTTTATATATCCTGTTTTTCTGGAGAACTGCTATAAAACTTCTGAGTGAAGTCACTTAATTTTTACACATCTATTGTAGAGTAAGAAGAACCGAATTTGAAACAAAAATGCTAACTGATGCTTGGACTTTACTGACACTTACACTACTTGAAACTATACTTAGTGTAGACAATTTAATCTTTATTTCTCTAGCAATAGATAAGGTACCAAATGCGCTGAGAGAAAGAGTGCGCCTTATGGGCCTTGGATTAGCACTATTAATGCGTTTTGTAATACTATTTTTTACATCATCTATATTGTCAATGCAAAAACCTATATTTCACACTGCATCAGCAAGGGATTTACTTATGATCGCAGGGGGATTATTCCTTATTGTTAAGAGCTCTATGGAGTTACGGGATGACATCTTTGTATGTAAGAAAAATAAAAAGAAAGCAAACGTTAAATCAAAATTTTTTTTAGTTGTGCTACAAATTATATTAATAGATTTAGTTTTTTCGGTTGATTCGATATTAACTGCTATAGCACTAACTTATAACATGGTAATAATTGCTACAGCATTTACATTTTCCATGCTAGCAATGCTGTTTTTATCAAGTTATACCGCCCAGTTAATCAAATCTAACCCAGGGTTAAAAATAATCGCCATTTTATTTATTTTACTTGTCGGTGTGTACCTCATACTTCATGGATTTCATATAGAATTACCAAAAGGATATTTGTATTCTTCATTTATGTTTGCACTGCTTGTGGAAATTATAAGCAAAATAAAGAAAATTAACCGTCATACCGCGATTCATTCGCGGTATCTCTAGATCCAGCTAACAAGCAGCGGGATCTTTTTGATTTACTCCCACTCAATAGTTGCGGGTGGTTTAGAAGTGATATCATAAACAACTCTATTTACTCCGGGAACATTATTAACAATTATACTGCCAACATTCTGTAAAAAATCCCAAAATACTAGCAAGTGTTGATCCTTATTTTCAAATGGAAATGCATCAGCTGTCATACCATCAGATGATGTTACAGCCCTTAAAGCACAAACATATCCATACGTACGACCATCTCCCATAACGCCTACAGTTTTTATTGGTAATAATACAGCAAAAGCTTGCCATATCTTATCATATAGATCGTAATTTTTCATCGTATTAATATATATTTCATCTACTTCTTGCAATATTTGCACCTTTTCTTTATCGACTTCACTTATAATCCTCACTGCAAGTCCGGGTCCAGGAAATGGATGTTGAAATATTATCTTGTCTGAAAGCCCAATTTCCTTTCCAAGTAGCCTTACCTCATCTTTAAAGAGGTAACGTAAAGGCTCCACTAACTTCAGATTCATCTTTTCTGGCAACCCACCAACATTATGGTGAGACTTAATTGTACTAGTGTTGTCTGAGGCATGCCCTGACTCAACTACATCAGAGTAGATGGTACCTTGCATCAAAAAATCCACATCACCTATTTTTTTTGCTTCTTCTTCAAACACTTCAATAAAAGTGTTACCGATAATTTTTCGTTTTTCTTCTGGATCAGTTATTCCCTTCAATCTACTCAAAAATAAATTTGATTTATCAACGTAGTTTATCGGAATCTCTTTCAACATAGCAATGGTCTGGTTCTTGCGTAACAACCCAGTATCGATAAAAATACAGTTTAATTGTTTTCCTATAGCTTTATATGTGAGAGCCGCTGCAACACTTGAATCAACCCCACCACTTACTGCAGCGATTACTTTTTTCTCTCCTACTACATTTTTGATTTTTTCCTTTTGCTCCTCAATAAACGACTTCATTGTCCAGTCTCTTTCGCAATTTGCAATATCCAAGAAGTTAGAGAGCAATTTACTGCCATTTGTTGTGGGCCTCACTTCAGGATGGAATTGAGTACAGTAAATCTTTCGCTGTTCGTTAACAATCATTGCAATTGTTTGATTTATCACACCTGATGCGATAACAGTAAATCCCTGTGGTATAGTATCAACACTGTCCGCATGGTTCATTAATACATCCACTTCAGAATTAACATCCCAGGTATCCTTTACAATGGGGGATTCTTTTAGTATCTTGATTTTAGTTCTACCAAACTCCTGTTTGAAACTCTCTTTTACTTTTGCTCCAAAATAATGACAAATGAGTTGCTGTCCATAGCATATTCCAAGTATAGGAACGCTTGTTGCCTCATTAAGTTTTATAATTTCATGTACTACTCTACTTGTTTCAGAACAATCATCATTTACAGATTGTGGTCCTCCAGAGAGAATAAACCCATTGAATTTTGATATTGTTTCAAAACTGATGTTGCTTGGAAATATCTCACAATAAACGCCCATTCCTCTTACTTGTCTTGCGATAAGCTGTGTAAACTGTGAACCAAAATCAATAATGGCAATTGCTGACAATTTGCTCCTCCATATTATTTAAAATGATATCTGATAATAAAGAAAATAATGGAGTAAGTAAACCAAGACCTGTTTAAAAGCTTTAACGCGTGGTACAAGTTAGCTATATAGCTAATTTTCCTACACCATACCGCTGCGGCGCTAACTAGTAGCGGAATGACAGCAATCTACGTCATACCGCCGCAGTATCTCAGCCGCTAACAAGTAGCGGGATTATCTTCATGCTGCCACGAACCGTCATACCGCGATTCATTCGCGGTATCTCAGCCGCTAACAAGAGATCCCGCTAACAAGCAGCGGGATGACGAGGTATAAACTTTATCGTCATGCCACCGCGAACCGTCATACCGCGATTCATTCGCGGTATCTCGGCAATAGATCCCGCTAACAAGTAGCGGGATGACGATTGTCGTTTAGCCATAAATGTTTAAGAAATTTACCAAATGAAAAAAAAGGCAAAAGAAGCCCCGTAGTTGGCTAATTACTTACATTATACTTTCAAGTATGGCGTTTTTTTATTCTAAACGCTTAATAACCGCGACTCAGCTGCTTTTAAATGCAACTAACCTTAGCTATAAATGTTTAAGAAATTTACTAAACAGAAAAAAAGGCAAAAGAAACCCTAGGGTAGCTAGTTATTCACTATCCATTTTTTAAGTTGGCGTTTTTTTATGTTTTAAACGCTTTATAAGCGCGTTTCAGCTTATGTAGGTAGAAGTTTGATAAAGACATAAGGTGCACATAGTGCAAAAAATTAAACATGAGACGCCAGATACGTGAGTTTTTTTGTCATTTAATCTGTACAGAGAAGATAAATAAATAGCTTCAATTTTATGATAAGAGGGCTGGCGGAGTTTGTCAAGAAAGTTTTTTCGTTTCTATTCCCAATAAAAGTGCGTTATATGGTTATGCAAGAAGTCTATTTACCCATTTGCTTAACTTTCTCTCTACTTTTTTGAGTAAGGCCGCTATTGGCATGACAGACATTCATCGTAGTCAATATCTGTTTTTTGTTGCAATATTTCACTTTTTTTGAATATGTCATGCGAGACCTTATCGGCTCTCTGCATTGATTGTGATCTGCAGTAATATAAGCTCTTCAATCCTTTTTTCCAAGCAAGCATGTGTATTTTGTGCAAGTAACGTTTATGTACGTTGGCAGGTAAGAACAGATTTACTGATTGAGATTGACAAATATACGAAGTTCTATCACTTGCATGTTCTATAATCCATCTTTGGTCAAGCTCGTACGCTGTTTTAAATGTCAATTTTTCATGCTCACTAAGAAAATCTAAATGCTGAACGGAACCCTCGTTTGTTGAAATTGAAGACCATATTTTATCATTGTCTTGATTTTTTTCTGCTAATAGTTTTTGCAAGAATTTATTTCGCACTACAAATGAGCCTGTAAGTGTCTTTTGTATGAATACGTTTGCTGCATATGGTTCTATTCCAGGAGAGGTATTACCTGCAATAATGGAGATCGAAGCAGTAGGAGCAATAGCGAGTTTGTGTGTAAACCTTTCCATTAGATCAACTTCTTTGGCATCAGAACATGCTCCCTTTTCTTCTGCTAATTTTTTAGAAACTATATCTGCTTGCTCGCGTAAATACTTAAATATTTTTTTATTCCATTGTTGTGCTGTTACTGATTCAAAAGGAACCATTTTGCTTTGTAAAAATGAGTGAAAGCCCATCACACCAAGACCAATACTGCGTTCTCTGGCTGCAGAATATTTTGCTCGCTGCATTTCATTCGGTGCTTTATTTATGAAATCTTCCAATACATTATCAAGAAAGCGCATTATATCTTCTATGAAGAGTTTATTGTCTTTCCATTCTTCGTAGTACTCAAGGTTTACGGATGATAGACAACACACAGCAGTGCGTGACTTATTCAGGTGATCATAACCTGTGGTTAAAGTTATTTCACTGCATAGATTTGACATCTTGATGTCTAAGTTGAGCTTTTTGTAAGATTCTGGCTTATTGTTATTTGTTGCATCAAGGAAAATAATGTAAGGTTCTCCAGTTTCAACTCTTGCTGTTAATATTTTGATCCATATATCCCGCGCTTTTACAGTTGAAATAACCTTATTGTTGTGAGGGCTTATTAAATTCCATTCTTGATCATTCTCAACAGCCTGCATAAATTTATCTGTTACTATTACAGCATGATGTATATTTAACGCTTTGCGATTTGGGTCACCGCCTGTTGGCTTGCGTAAATCTAGAAACTCTTCTATCTCCGGATGAGATACAGGAAGGTAGACTGCTGAACTTCCTCGCCTTAGGGATCCCTGACTAATTGCAAGCGTTAGAGCATTTTGCACTACAATAAATGGAACAATTCCTGATGTTTTGCCGCTACCCTTTACGCTTTCGCCTATTGAGCGTAAATTTCCCCAATAACTACCTATGCCTCCTCCACGTGCAGCAAGCCAAACATTTTCATTCCATAGATCAACTATTCCCTGCAAGCTGTCTTCGGTTTCATTAAGAAAGCAAGAGATAGGTAACCCTCTCTTAGTGCCACCATTGCTGAGTATTGGTGTTGAAGGCATGAACCACAAGTTGCTCATGTAGTCATAAAGACGCTGCGCATGTTCTTTATTATCAGAATAGTAATTAGCAATACGTGCAAAGAGGTCTTGATAACTTTCATTTTCTATTAAATACCTGTCTGATAGAACTGCTTTTCCAAAGTCGGTTAATTTGCTGTCCTTTGCGTAATTAATGGTAATGTTATTCATAAAGTTCCTTTTATTCTTTTATTATATATAGATACTTAAAAGTCATTTTGAGCGATTTTTAAGTTAGGTTTTTCGGATTTTCTTGTTGATGCTGTAATGCAAACAAGATACCGTCAACCTGACTGCCATATATTTTACAGTAACTCATATAACTTATTTGCATATTTATTTCTTTTGCAACATGTTGAACATAACTTTCTGAGTGACGAAAATAGTCTCCTTTATTTACAAAGTCAATACCTTCACCTTCCTTTCTTCTTATTAAACATACAATAACCCCTTTTTTGCTCGTAGATCTTTTTGCTAATTCCAATTCTTCTTGAAAGTCATGTAGATAATGTAGCACTTCAGCAAAGATAATTACATCATACTGCTGGTTTTTCTCTTGTTTAAGAAACTCTTTCATTTCCATATGTATTAATTCATTGTAAACAGGCTTACCTTTTATAAAGCATCCTCTTGCGATATTTAGCATTCTACTTGAAATGTCAATTCCTATTATATGGTTTCCAATACTATTTATTTTCAAGAAATGACCACATATTCCAGTTCCACAACCAAGGTCGAGTATATTGAGCTCAGAAGTGGAGTTGTTGAAGATTTTTGTAATTATCATGTGTACAAGTTCATGCCCTCTATATTGTTTGGCAATCAACCAATGCTCAACAAAATATTCACCTGTGTAATCAAAATATTGTCTTATGAGGTTTTTTGGCAATTCTGTAATAGGCGCTGAGTTTGTCATTTTTTTTATATAGTAAGACGCCTCCTCGTGGTCATTATCTAATTTTAGTGCCCTTGTTAAATAATTATAAGCTTTGTTAGTATTCCCTACCGCAAAATGACACCTTCCGATGTTATACCAGACTATAGGTAAATAGGGGTAAAATATGCTAATTAACCAAAATCGTAACTTTGCATCTGATATGCTACCTTTATAAAAGTGATATAAACCGATTTCAATGTTGGTGTTTAACAGGTTCTTAGATTTTTTAAGAAGCACTGTCATTTCTTTATGAAGAGTATTATATTTATTCACAATGAAGTGTTTTACTTTCTTAATATTTAATACGCCAATGAGCTTAGACATACAATTTAAAGCAACGTTTTTTATAAAAGAGAGATTACTTTTCATACGTTAGAAATACTCCGAATGTTTGTTATCATTTTTAGGCAATTGATTTTAACACATTTTATCTTACAAAATATCTTTTTTATTAATTTTTACTGTATATATAAGTTTACCACATATTTCTCAGATTATACTGTTTAGGATTGCTAGTATATTGTTGTTGATAATATAAGTAAATGTTTTGTGCAAAAAGGCGTTGACATATTATTTATTAGGTTATAACATATAAAAGATTAATTTAGTTTTTAGATGTTTGACAAGTTTTATGGTAGAGATTAATTTAATCTCAATTCAATTTTAATAATATTTAACTCTGCATATTCTGCATATAGTCGGATAAATAAATTATTAAGAGCACTTGATGGATGCCTTGGCGTTAAGAGGCGATGAAGGACGTGGCAGGCTGCGATAAGCTGTGGGGAATTGTCAACAAATTTTGATCCGCAGATTTCCGAATGGGGAAACCCAACTAGTTTAGCTAGTTATTACGTACTAAGTATGTAAAGCAAACTTGGTGAACTGAAATATCTAAGTAGCCAAAGGAAAAGAAATCAACCGAGATTCTGTTAGTAGTGACGAGCGAAAGCGGAAAAGGCTAGTGATTTAAGAATAAGAATTAGAATACTCTGGAAATAGTAACCATAGAAGGTGATAGTCCTGTATAAGTAGAAAGTTTTTAAATCCTTGAGTAGAGCGGGGCACGTGAAATCCTGTTTGAATATGGGGGGACCATCCTCCAAGCCTAAATACTCCTTAACGACCGATAGTGAACAAGTACCGTGAGGGAAAGGTGAAAAGAACCCCGGGAGGGGAGTGAAATAGAATCTGAAATCAAGTGCTTACAAACAGTTGGAGCTCTATATCAATTTATTGATATTTAGAGTGACAGCGTACCTTTTGCATAATGGGTCAGCGAGTTAATCTATGAAGCAAGCTTAAGCCGTTAGGTGTAGGCGTAGCGAAAGCAAGTCTGAATAGGGCGTTTTAGTTTTATGGATTAGACCCGAAACCAAGTGATCTAGTCATGACCAGATTGAAGGTGTGGTAAAACACACTGGAGGATCGAACCAGTTAATGTTGCAACATTATTGGATGAGTTGTGATTAGGGGTGAAAGGCCAATCAAACTTGGAAATAGCTGGTTCTCCGCGAAATCTATTTAGGTAGAGCGTTGTATGTATGTTGTTGGGGGTAGAGCACTGGATAGACTAGGGGGATTCACCGTCTTACCAAATCTAACTAAACTCCGAATACCAACAATTAATTATATAGCAGGCACACTACGGGTGCTAAGTCCGTGGTGAAGAGGGAAACAACCCAGATCACTATCTAAGGTCCCAAAATTACAGCTAAGTGGGGAAGGAAGTAGAAAAACCATTACAGCTAGGAGGTTGGCTTGGAAGCAGCCATCCTTTAAAGAAAGCGTAACAGCTCACTTGTCTAAATAAGTTTTTCTGCGCCGAAAATGTACCGGGGCTAAAGCTGTATACCGAAGATGTGAGTGCTTATTGATTTCGATCAATAGGCGCGGTAGCGGAGCGTTCCGTAAGTCTGTGAAGGTGGTTTGTGAAAACTGCTGGAGATATCGGAAGTGAGAATGCTGACATAAGTAGCGTAAAAGAGTGTGAAAAACACTCTCACCAAAAATCTAAGGGTTCCTACGTTAAGTTAATCTGCGTAGGGTTAGTCGGTTCCTAAGGCGAGTCCGTAAAGGAGTAGTCGATGGCAATTAGGTTAATATTCCTAAACCTCTTAAGTGTGACGGGTTTCGTATTTGTATAGATCTTATTGGATTGATCTATGCTTAAAAGAAGCTCCAGGAAATAGCACTTATATTTATGAGGCCGTACCGCAAACCGACACTGGTGGATGAGTAGAGTATACTAAGGTGTTGAAAGAATGATGTTGAAGGAACTCGGCAAATTATACCTGTAACTTCGGAAGAAGGGTAACCTGCTTTTAGGCAACTATGAGTAGGTGGCACAAAATAGGGAGTAGCGACTGTTTACTAAAAACACAGGACTCTGCAAACACGTAAGTGGAAGTATAGGGTCTGACGCCTGCCCGGTGCTGGAAGGTTAATAGGAAGGGTGCAAGCTCCGAATTGAAGCCCCAGTAAACGGCGGCCGTAACACTGACGGTCCTAAGGTAGCGAAATTCCTTGTCGGGTAAGTTCCGACCCGCACGAATGGCGTAACGATTTCTCCACTGTCTCCAACATCACTTCAGCGAAATTGAATTCCCCGTGCAGATGCGGGGTACCCGCGGTTAGACGAAGAGACCCCGTGCACCTTTACTATAGCTTTACATTGCTATTAAAAGTGTGATGTGCAGGATAGGTGGGAGACTTTGAAGTTATGGCGCTAGCTATAATGGAGTCAACCTTGAGATACCACCCTTTACACTTTTGATATCTAACTATGTTTCATTATCTGGAACTAGGACATTGTATGGTGGGTAGTTTGACTGGGGCGGTCGCCTCCTAAAAAGTAACGGAGGCGTGCGAAGGTAAGCTAGAGCTGGTCGGAAATCAGCTTGATAGTATAATGGCATAAGCTTGCCTGACTGCGAGGCTGACAAGCCAAGCAGAGACGAAAGTCGGTCATAGTGATCCGGTGATTCTGTATGGAAGGGTCATCGCTCAACGGATAAAAGGTACGCCGGGGATAACAGGCTGATGGTGTTCGAGCGTTCATAGCGACGACACCGTTTGGCACCTCGATGTCGACTCATCACATCCTGGGGCTGAAGAAGGTCCCAAGGGTTCGGCTGTTCGCCGATTAAAGTGATACGTGAGTTGGGTTTAGAACGTCGTGAGACAGTTCGGTTTCTATCTGCCGTGGGTGAAGGAAATTTGAGAAGGTCTGACTCTAGTACGAGAGGACCGAGATGGATATACCTCTGGTGTACCAGCTGTTATGCCAATAGCATCGCTGGGTGGCTATGTATAGATGGGATAATTGCTGAAAGCATATAAGCAAGAAACCCTCTTCAAAAAGATTTCCCAATTAAGGCCGTGGAAGACTACCACGTTGATAGGCTAGGTGTGGAAGCATGGTAACATGTGAAGCTAACTAGTACTAATAGCCTGATTGATTTATTTGCTTTCTATATGTGTGTATGCAGTGTTAAATATTAAGTTAAAATTGTTAAGTTAGAAATTTTTATTGACTTGGTGGCTATAGCAAAAATGAACCACCCGATCTCATCTCGAACTCGGAAGTGAAACTTTTTAGCGCTGATGGTACTTGAAAAGGGAGAGTAGGTCGCCGCCAAGTTTATAAAAATTTCTTTGTTAATTAGACAGTAGGTATACTTATATTTTAACTTTCTTGTTTTGTTACTATTCTTTAAGTTTTTACTTTAACTATGATATCTTTTTTTTCTTATATGTTCTTGGTCATTTTCTACATTATTTAGCATTGTTCCTACTTCCCCTAATTGATTCCCTTTTGAAGGAGAATTACTGATTTCTGGTAATATTACATTACCTCCCACTTTTTTAAATAATTCTTCTTGTTGGCGAAATGCTGACCTCCAATCTGTTCCTGTTCCTTTAGGAAGAAATAAGAATTGATACATCTGACCAAAGCCTGTGTTATTTACCTCTTTTATATGCTCTACCATTCATCACACCCATTAACTATTTTTAAAAATTTTACCTATATTATCATAAAAAATATAGTTGTAAATACCTTAATTGAGATTTTTTTTTATTTTATCTTTTTTAAGCAAATAGTTAGATCTTTTTGTAAATTTTTATAACTTGCTTGCATAATGTTTCTATGAGTTAGTATTATGTAGTAGTGCCCTATATTACTTATATTTAAAATGCTAATTTTAGCAAGCATTCGTAGTTGCCTTTTTATTTTATTTCTTTTTGCTGCTTTTCCGGTTTTTTTACTGATAGCCAGACCTACTCTAATAGTATGAATGTACTTTTCAGGTTCTCTTTCTTTTATAGCGTACAGTGATATATAAAGCCCACGATAAAAAAGACTGTTGAGTGCTAACTTATTTTTGAAAGCAGAAGAAAAATCTTTTTTTTTATACTTACTATGCGCATAATTTGTTACACCCTAATGAACGGCGCCTATTAAGGATTTTTCTTCCAGCTCTTGTTGCCATACGTGAACGAAATCCGTGTCTGCGCTTTCTTATCAAATTTTTTGGTTGAAATGTTCTCTTCATTGTTTTTATATTAATATAATTATTTATTTTAAATTGTTTTACTTTATTGTCAAATAATGGTGAACTTGTATGACATTTTCGTAGAATAAAATTTGATGCATGGAAGAATGAATTCGGTGATAGTCATACCTGTCTTACTAATCCTTTTATTTTGTTTTAGTAGGTTTCAAGAAGTAAATAAGGTTAAATCTTATCTATATCTTAGTTGTGTATGGATGCTAACTTGGTTGTTAGTATTCTATAATAATTGTTTTGTAACTTTTATTTCTATAGCGTTACTTTTTTTCATGCTTGCTTTTATCTTTAAAAATAAAAGAAATAAGATAATAAAACTTTCGTTATTTGTGGCTTTGGCCATATCATTTTTTATCACTTTATTTATAATGCTGTCTATTTTTATTCAATCCATTAGTTTTTTTAATAAAGTAGCTATTTCAGAATTCTTGTTTTGCTTGAAATGGGGCCACAATGTAGTCACTATCAATGAAGAGAAGATAGGATGTTTTGGTATAGCGCCGCTTTTAGTTGGTACATTACTTATAACTATTATAGCAATGTTAGTTGTCGTTCCGCTTGGTTTATTTTCTGCAATATATATTAGTGAATATGCGAGTGAGAAAGTGCGTTATATTGTTAATACAACTTTGCAAGTTTTGTCTGCTATTCCTACGGTTGTATATGGATATTTCGCGGTTGTGTTTTTGTCTTTCTTTATAAAGCAGGTAGCAAATTTTTTTGGTTTAAGTATACACTCAGAAAGTGCCTTAGTTGCCGGTTTATCGATTGGGATAATGATTCTTCCTTTTATTATTTCTTTACTCGAAGATGCCATAAGATCTGTTCCAAAAAGCTTGCGTTATGGCTTCATGGCACTTGGTGCAACTCCAGCGGAAACTATATGGCATATAACAATACCTTATGCAATGCCTACAATTTTAAGTGCAATTTTATTGTCAATTTCAAGAGTGATAGGTGAAACAATGATTGTGCTAATGGCTGTGGGAATCAACGCAAATTTGACTTTTAACCCTCTTAATTCAGTTACTACCATTACCGTGCAGATCGCTACATTACTTACCGGAGATCAGGATTTCAATAGTGTACAAACTCTTGCTGCTTATGCGCTTAGTTTAGTATTGTTTATTATTACTTGGCTATTAAATGCATTTGCATTGTTTGTAATGAAGCGTAACTAGTAAGCGTTTTAATGTTGCAAAATTTCTATTAATAATATAAAATTTATTTTCTTTAGAAGTTCTTTTATGGAATTATAGTGTTAGGTGATAAAAATAAAGAGATGAATATAGGTAGAGCGATTAAGGTAACTCAAGCAGTTGTTGATATAAAATTTGAAGGTGAATTGCCTAAAATATTTAATGCTTTAAAAAGCAAACTAAAATATAAGGATAAGGAGCTGGTTTTAGAAGTTTCGCAGCATATAGGTGACAATATAGTTCGTTGTATTGCTATGGATAGCACAGATGGCATGTCAAGGGGGGATGAATTTGTTGATACAGGTGCACCAATATCGGTGCCAATTGGGCGTTCAACTTTAGGAAGGATTTTTAATGTTGTTGGAGAGCTTATAGATGAGTGTGGTCCACTGAAGGGAAAGTATAACTTAGAGCCTATACACAGAGCACCTCCAAGTTTTACTGAACAGAGAATACAGGAAGAAGTTTTAGTTACGGGAATAAAAGTTATAGATCTTCTTGCACCTTATCTTAAAGGAGGAAAAATTGGCTTATTTGGTGGAGCCGGTGTTGGTAAAACAGTCCTAATAATGGAATTAATTAATAATATAGCAAAAGCTCATAAAGGATTTTCTGTGTTTGCCGGGGTAGGGGAGAGAACGCGTGAAGGTAACGATCTTTATCACGAGATGATCACTTCAAATGTAATAAATATAAATGAGCATGAAAAATCTCAAGCTGTTTTGGTTTATGGTCAGATGAATGAGCCTCCTGGAGCAAGGGCTAGAATTGCTTTAACAGCACTTACTATGGCAGAGTATTTTCGTGACCGTGAAAACCAAGATGTTCTATTTTTTGTGGATAATATCTTTAGATTTACACAAGCTGGTTCTGAAATTTCTGCTTTACTTGGAAGAATACCGTCAGCTGTTGGTTATCAGCCAACCCTTGCAACTGATATGGGTGCAATGCAAGAAAGAATAGCTTCAACAACTTCTGGCTCTATTACTTCTGTGCAAGCTATATATGTTCCTGCGGACGATTTAACTGATCCAGCCCCAGCAACTACATTCTCTCACCTTGATGCAACCACAGTGTTGTCAAGGCAAATAGCTGAAATGGGAATATACCCTGCTGTTGATCCACTTGATTCAACTTCTCAGTCTTTATCTGCTGAAATCATTGGTGAAGAACATTATAATGTAGCTTCTGAGGTGAAACGTATATTGCAAACTTATAAATCGCTGCAAGATATTATCGCAATACTTGGTATGGATGAGCTATCTGATGAAGATAAAATTATTGTTGATAGGGCTCGTAAGATTCAGAAATTTCTTTCTCAACCTTTTCACGTTGCAGAAATATTTACTGGCATGCCTGGTAAATTTGTTTCACTTTCTGATACTGTTTCCAGTTTTAAAGGGATTGTTGAAGGCAAATATGATCACTTACCAGAGGCTGCTTTTTATATGGTGGGGAATATAGATGAAGCAATAAAAAAGGCTGAATTAATACAAGCTGAAGCTAAATAAAAGTTAAAGATTATGAATACTTTTAAAGTGCAATTTTTCTCTCCTGATGATCAAATTTCATTCAGTGGAGTGGTTTCTCTTTCAGTAACTGGGCTCGAAGGGGAGCTTATGATTTTAGCTCACCATGCTCCTTACTTAATTTATTTATTGCCTGGTATGATTACTGTTAAAATGAGTAACCAAATAGAAAAGAAGGTTGTAATTGATAGTGGCGTATTAGAAGTTGCAAATAATAGTTGTAGCATTATAACAAGTCAAATTCAGGTTTTTGATCGTGCAATTCATGATGAGAAATCGTTTAAAAATAAGAGAATTAGTATATATTTAAGTTATCTTGATGAGAAGTTTCTTTCTTAGTTATTTTAGGCAAAAAGTCAATTATCATTCAAGTGGCTATAAGATTTTTGCTCAGGGGGCTCTTTTTTGTCATCCCAGAAACCCCGGGGTGTCATCCCAGTGTCGGAGTACTTTAGGTGTATGATCCCAGAGTGTGATGGTATGGGACCATACACCTAATCAAATAAAAATTAAAGAAGGAGAGTTGGTTGTAACGGTTGGAGATAACGACTTTGTTTTACCTGGAATTTACGTTGGATAAACTACAAAAAATAACAGGTAAAAATCAACGTAAATTTAAGATAAATCGATTTTATTAGTATTATCAAATCAAAATCTGTTTTTAATTAATCAATAATACTTTTTTACATATTTTCATCCCCTTTCATGGATTTTTTAATTTTATAGATGATATCTAATATTATTAGAAGCATTGTAAAATATCTTATGAGAAAAGTTATAAAATATATTAGCATTATTGGTATTGCATGTTTAGTATTGTTATTTTTTATATCTAATGTGGAAACACGCGTAAAAACACAGGAAGAACAATTATTCCTAGCTGTAGAAGATGGTAATGCACAAGAAGTAAAACTATTACTCAAAAATGGTGCAGACCCAAATTGACCTTACCCAGAAAAAGTAGAGAGAAAGTTAAGACGTTTTTATCATGAGAATAAATTGTGCAGGAATGCAATAGTTAATAGTAGAATGTCTACGTTATTTGTTACAAAAGATTTCTATGTATTCAAATATGGCAGTTCTGGTTTGTTGAGCGAGAAGTATCAATAAGCAGCTCCCTTTTAAGTGAACTTTTCTGCAACAGAGTTATCGTAACAACAGCCCTTATGGCTCATGCTGGAAATGATGTTTTTTGTATTCAATAGAAATTGGTAATTTTGAGAGGTATACTGTGACCCTTGATCGCTATGTAACAGCAGATTTTTATCGGGTTTGCGTTTATCAACGGCCATCAATAAAGAATCTATAACTAATTATCATGTTACTCATTAACCACCATGCGTGAATATAGGTCAATTATTGCCGCCAACAACCTTCTTTAGTTTTTATGTAGGTAATCCCAAACTTTATTTGGCTGATCAGTAGTAAAATTTTGATCCAATGTGTTCGGAGCCACAACTCGGTTGCTTATTTGCTGTTTTTTATTTTTGAACCTTCGTCTAAGCTTGGTTTTAATGCCATTTTCTTGCATAACACTTTGTACTGTTTTAATTTTTGCCTAAAGCTTTTAATTCAGCGTGAATTTTAGGGGCTCCATATCTGCATTTAGAATGCTTGATGTATTTTTTGAATATCTGCTAGAAGCCCTTCTTTTGCTAATTCTTTACTGCTTTTTTCCTTAGCAACCAATACCACCAGTACAAAACCCTACATAGTTCCTGTGTTTTATAGCAATTTCTATATAAAAGAATACTTTACTCTTTTTCTTTGCCCAGGGCTTTTTTTAAGATGTCTCTTTCTCTTATTAGCTCTTTTTTTAGATCAAATCTTTCTTTGTCATAAGGAGCCTTTGCCTGGAAATGCGTATGCTCCAGACATTTTTCCATCATATTTTCTTACTTAACATACTGCCATCTATACCTAGATCTTTTGCTATTTTTGTACTTGCTTGACCTGTTTCTTTAACCAGCTTAACAGCTTCTAATTTGAATTCTGCTGTATATTCTCTTCTATTTGTCATATTTTGAAAAAACGTTTTATTTTACTCCAAAAACGTCTTAACTTTCTCTCTACTTTTTCTGGGTAAGGTCACTTACAACTTACTTTTAATTAGTCTAACCCATGCGTGCCAATCCCTCTCACCAAGATTGCTTTCAAAAGATAGGAGATCCTTTACAGCTTTTGAGCAAATTTCTTCACTTGGAATTGATAACTCCTTATTCATTGCTAACGTTAAACATTGAGTTTTGCACGCTTGTTCTAAATGATACGTGTAAAACATTGCTTCTTGTATACTCCGACCACACGTTATAGATCCATGATTACGCATTAACATGACAAAATTTTCTTTCAGATCAGCTATTAACCTCTTTCCTTCTGTATCGCTAAGTGCTAGGGAATTATAATTATGGTAAGAGATTTTATTGTAAAAGTGCAGTGCCCATTGACTTATAGGAAGCAGCCCATCTTTGAGAGAAGAAACCGCTACAATAGAAGGTGTATGCAAGTGAAAAATTGCTTGAATATCTTTCCTTGCTTGATAAACAAAACCATGAATTATATAGCCAGTTCTATTATATTGATATTCTTTGCCTTCAACTACATCTCCATCAAATGATACTTTCATTAACGAACGTTCATCTACTTCATCAAAACGCATACCAAACGGATAAATATAAAACGACTTTTGATCTTCAGAACGCACTGAAAGGTGAGTATATGTATGATCATCGAACTTAAGGTAGGACAAAATCTGATAGGCATAGACTAGATCCCTTTTTACTCTGCTCTTTGTTAACAACACAATCCTCTGTTA
This sequence comes from Wolbachia endosymbiont (group A) of Cephus spinipes, assembly GCF_964026895.1. NCBI lineage: Bacteria > Pseudomonadati > Pseudomonadota > Alphaproteobacteria > Rickettsiales > Anaplasmataceae > Wolbachia > Wolbachia endosymbiont (group A) of Cephus spinipes. Next base: position 416,063 of record NZ_OZ034713.1, read on the forward strand.
GAATCTTCTGAAGGTTTATACGCGAAAAGAGACTTGTAGTAAACTAATAAGTCTATGCCACTCTGTCTTGCTTTCTGAATACCAAACACTTTTGTGTTGTAGCTTGCTTAAAAATAGTTATCGTTATTATAGAGTTTATATACAGAATTTATGTTTTTAAATTACACAATATCTTAACTACAAAAATAATTTTCTATATAATATTTCATATGTTTTAAAGCTTCATTTTTATGTTATTATAAATGTAAGTTTCAAGATTGAAAATAATATGGTAAATATTAACACAAAAAAACAGCCAGCAGGATTTTTCATATATCTCTCTGGTCTTTCGGGAAGTGGTAAACTTTCCACAGCAATAGAATTATCTAATATGATAGACGCATTAATTGTAAATAGCAAGTTCTATAACAATGTTCAAGCTTGCTCTATATACGATGGTGTCTTTGAACGTGATCCAATACCTAAAGAAGTTCAAGATAGAATATATGGCATTATGCAAATTATGCTTCAGGTAATAGAAAATTATCCGATTCACTCAAAAAATTACATATTTATTGATGAGTTGATGGAAAATAATGACCAGAACATGAGGATGTATGATTCAATAGTAAGGCTTAGTAAAAAAATGGGCACAGAAATCCTTCCTGTAGTACTCAGGTGCGATCTACTGACATTACAAAAGCGTATTGCATTAAAAAGGCAAAGAAAAAATAGGAGGGTGATTAATGTAAATAACGTTATAGAGAAATTGAGGACTAACGATTCATTTATACCACCGAGTGCCATAGAGATAGAAAATTCAAATATGAGTATAAAAGAAGTAGCTCAAGAGATAGTAAACCAGATGCACAAGCTTAGCCAAATTGCGTGTATGCAAAAGAATAATCTATAGCAATTTCATATACTGAGGCTCATTTAAATATAAAGCTTCAACTTCGTTTAATTTTTGCTTGTTCTTCAGTCTATAATGAACTAATAGTCCTGCATGGCTAGCATTTAAATTGCAATCCATATGTGTAATGCTTGTAGCGTGACCAGGGTCACATGCTGCAGTTGGACCAGACAGCGGCAATAAATTGAAATCAAATAACTGCGTATAAAACCCTTGAGCATTTTTGATTATAGCTCTGATATTTTTTTTGCTATTTTTACAAAGCAAAGATATTGCATAGGCTTGAACTTCCAGCGCACTAACTCCATATAACGGCTTATTTGTAGCAAGATTTATACCTTGTGCTGCTGATATACCAACTCTAATTCCAGTGAAACTTCCTGGTCCAACTACTACCGCTAAATGGTCTATTTTATCGTAGTTATAATTGTGCTTATTAAATAAAGTATTTAAAGTTTTAAAAAATGATTCTGCATGACTATTGCTGGCGGAATTGCGCTCTATAAAACAATTACCATCATAATCAACTATTGCTATTGAACTACCAATACCTACAGTATCAATCGCTAAAATAGACATTACTTAAGCTTATCATAGAGTTTTGCAAACATCATAGTAAAGGCACCATTACCCATAACATTTGCTGAAGTGATTATTGGATCAAACACTATATACAATGCTGTAATTAACGAAAGCATTTCTGGAGAGAATTTGAGATGTTTCTCAAGAATAGGTAGCATTACCATAATTCCTCCTGCCGGCACTGCCACGATAGCAAACTTAAATAACAAAAAATAGAGAAGAAAAGTTACATAATCTATTGTGAATAATGAATAACCGGAGGCAATTATCATTGATAATATTATAATAAAAAAGCAATCACCTACTAAATGAAAGCTAGCAGTTATTGGTACAACAGACGATGCTATGTCAGGTTGCTTTACATTTTTTTTGCTTCCTTCAAGAGTAAGCGGCATAGTTGCATTACTAGACATTGTGCTCATTGCAGTAATAAATGCCGGTATCATATTGCCTATACTAGCTATCCAGCTTGTAACCTTGAATGAATTTGCTGCTCCATATAAGAGGAAAACATAAAGGTAGGTTGCAGATGCTATAATAATGAAAATTATTGAGTAATCCTTAAATATTATAGATAAAACTTGATCATGCTGCATTTTTAAAGCAAGCCCAAGTACAAATATTGGAATAATCGGCGTCAAAAACGTTTTCAAAATAAAGAGAGTTAAATCTAACATTTTGTTCGAAAGCTCTTTGCTTTTCTTGGGTAGCAATGTGGACACTACTATGCTGGATACAAATCCACAAGCAAGGGCATAAAAATTAGAAAGGAGTAGCGGCAGCCTAAACGACCATAAAGGAACAATTGTTTCTTCATACGTTATATCTTGTATTGAATAAGTGTTTTGTATGATAAAATGCCCAACAGAATAAGCTATTAAACTTGAAGCCAGATTCGATAAGAAGATCATTATAATAAGTAATAATATAAACTTTATAGCTGACTGCTTAAGATTGTTAACACTGCTAAAGATTAACGCAAAAATAACAAAAGGCATTATAAATAGCAAAACCTCTTTTATACTAAGGCTCACTGAGTACAAGAAGGTTTTTATTTCCATTGGAACTAAATGACCAAAGAATGCAGCTGAAGTGATGACCGTGAGTAAGATTAGTAGTTGTAGCACGTTCTTATATACCAATGTTCTATGGACATATATATGGTAAGTTAGTTGTTAAGTAAAGCAAAACTGCCTAAACTGCACAGCAAATGGTGTAATGAAAGTAGCTGACACTGGAATGACAAAGAAGAGTGAAATTAGCACTCACTTATTATTCGTGTCGTTTTCAGTAAAAGCCTCCTCCCATGTGCCTTGAGTTGCTGCACGGCTATACTCTGTTACTCTATTTTCAAAGAAATTCGTATGTTCCACGCCATTTAGTATTTCATCAAGCCACGGAATAGGATTATCATTGACATCATATATGGACTCAAGACCTAATTGCATTAACCGTCTGTTTGCTACGTAGCGTATGTAATTGCGCACTTCTTCTGCGGATAGTCCTTCAACATCTCCTAAATCAAAGGCAAGCTTTATGAATTCGTCCTCAAGTTCAACGATGGTGCGACATGCAGAATATAATTCCTCTTTAAACTCGTTGTCCCAAATTTCATTATTCTCTTTAATAAATGTATTAAATAACATGATAATTGAATTGGTGTGCAAAGTTTCATCACGGGCTGACCAGGCGATTATCTGCCCCATTCCTTTCATTTTTCCAAAACGTTGGAAATTGAGCAAAATTGCAAATGATGTAAATAACTGCAACCCTTCAGTGAATGCACCAAACACTGCTAGAGTTTTAGCTACATGTTTTTTATCGTGTTTTTTGCTTTCCTCGAATTCCAACATATATTCATATTTCTTTCTCATAGCATCATACTTTAAAAATGCTTGATACTCACTTTCTGGCATGCCAATTGTGTCTAAAAGATAAGAATAAGCTGCAATGTGTATGGTTTCCATATTGGAAAAGCTTGCAAGCATCATGCATATTTCTGTTGGCTTAAATATATTTGAATAATGCCTCATGTAGCAGTTATTTACTTCAATGTCTGCCTGAGTAAAAAATCTAAAGATCTGGGTTAGTAGATTTTTTTCTACACTTGAAAGTTTAGTTTTCCAATCCTTCACGTCATCAGCGAGCGGAACTTCTTCAGGTATCCAATGGATTCTTTGTTGCTGCAGCCACGCATCATACGCCCAAGGGTAATTAAAAGGTTTGTATATTGGATCTGCTTCTAACAATGACATAAGACACCTATTATTTTCTAAAGTAAATATTATATTAAGTGATATTGAGAATCAGTCAATTTAACTTTTTTGAAATTTGACGGCAGATAATTTATTAGTGTATTATAGCTTCAAGTAATTTATCAACAGAAATGCGAGTATTAATATCTTTTATTTTATTATTTACAGTGAGCTGCACTCACACTATTCACAATCACGGAGCTCCTGGCATTAGTGTTGAATTGTGGAGCAAGATAAAAGTAGGTGACGATAAAGAAAAAGTGGTTCACACTTTAGGATCACCAACATTAGTATCAAAGTTCGATGACAATGTTTGGTACTATGTCTCATATAAAATTAAACAAGCCAATTTTTTAGGAAAAAGGAAGTATAGTAGTAAGTCTCTGCAAATTTCATTCGACCAGGACGGTAAAGTTGAAGATACAAAAGAAACTGACATCTTAGAGAGATCTTTGGCTGTTTCTGATTGAAAGTTTGCTCAGATCTTCCTACGTCATACCGCGGTTCATTCCATAACTGTACGAATATTGTGATTTTAGTCCACTAGGAAGGATGTTACCCAAGTAGCATGACACTTGTATCTGGAATCTATTTTGTACGCAATTCCATCATTGAATTACATTTTCGTGTGAAATGTGACGTTCACAACATTCATGCAGCTGCAATTACTTTAGCTATAGAATAAAGTCTAGTGTTACTTCACGCCAAATGTGGTGGTGCTGAATAGGCAAGCCGGTTAATGGGCTACATTTATATACTGCACGCATTGCGTTATCTGCTATCGACCTGAAAAGTGGATTATCTCGATAGGAACTACTGTCTGCTATATCGGCCATAATTATCTCACCTTGACTGGATAATAATAAGTTGATTTTTATACTAAAATTTTCTTTGTAAGCTATGCTTTCAGGAATGCTCCAGCATTTTGTAAGTTTGTCTCTTATAGAGTTAATAATTTCTGTTACAACTAATTCATCCTTTTTGCTCTCAACGCTTTTTTCGTTTCCTATTTCATTCTTTGCCTCTTTAACATCCCTTCTTAGTTTCTTCTCTACACTTTTTTTTCTTTTTGGAACAGGAATAAATTCTTTACCCTCGTTAATAATGACTTCTTCTTGCATTTCGATAATTTGCCTCGGTTGTGCTACAACAGTGTGCCCAACTGTTTCTTTTTTCCTTTGTGGTATAGAAACAACTGACGTATCATTCGTTTGGGCTTTTGTTGAAGGTAACGAAAAAAGCAGAAAACCACATGAAGATAAAAAAAGAATGTAATTAGAATAGAAAAAACGCATATGTTAAGCAGCTTGTTTTACTGGTTTAAAGCTAATATTGCATGTAAAGTCAATATATTTTAGTTGATGGACAAGTTTGAAGTAAATAAGGAATCCCTTCAAAGTTGCAGGCAAGCGAAAGATTGCCTTCTCGACAGACAAAGAATTGTATAATGGATTAAAAGGAACCGTATGACAAAAATTATAGGAAAAGAATATACAGAATTTTTAGAGCAGTTGAAAGATCGTATTGCAACAAGCCGTTATAAGGCAGCGCTTGCAGTAAATAGTAAGCTTATCTTGCTCTACCATTATATTGGAACAGAAATCTTAAAACGGCAAAGAGAACACGGCTGGGGAGCTAAGGTAATTGATCAATTAAGTAAGGATTTGAGAAGTACATTTCCAGAAATGAAAGGCTTTAGCACGAGAAATCTGAAGTATATGCGTAAGTTTGCCGAAGAATATCCTGATGTTGAATTTGTGCAGGAGCCTCTTGCACAATTAACTTGGTATCACAATATCACTCTTTTGGAAAAAATAGAAAGTCATGAAATAAGATTATTTTATGTAAAAAAAGCTATTGAACATACGTAACATTATGGTGATGCAGATAGAACTTGGACTACATAAACGTCAAGGAAAAGCAATAACTAATTTTAAAGAAAAATTACCATCTCCACAATCCGATCTAGCACATTACACATTAAAAGATCCGTATATTTTTGATTTTTTAAGTATAGGTAAGGATTCTCATGAAAGAGAAGTAGAAAAAGGACTCGTAGGGCATATGGAAAAATTTCTGTTAGAACTCGGTGAAGGATTTGCATTTGTTGGTAGACAATTTCATTTAGATGTTGGTAATAAAGACTTTTATATTGATTTATTATTCTATCATTTAAAGTTACGTTGCTTCGTAGTGATTGAACTAAAAGATAAGGATTTTAAGCCGGAATATGCTGGTAAAATGAATTTTTATCTTTCTGCAGTTGATGATTTACTGAAGCACTCGACAGATCAACCTTCTATAGGGTTAATCTTATGTAAATCTAAAGACGATGTACTTGCTAAATATACACTCCGAGACATGAACAAGCCAATAGGGCTAGCAGAATATCGAATAACTGAAAATCTACCAGAGAACATAAAAACAGCTTTACCGACGATAGAAGAATTAGAAGCTGAATTATCCAAAATTTCAGACGAGGAAAAGTAATGTTACTAAAATCATTCAAACAATTATTTAGCAAACCAAAAGCTCAGTATGAAATGCATCAGGCTCAGGAAGAAGAGTGGCAGCCAATAACTTACTCTCTCATAGCCTTGAAACTTTGGAAGCAAACAGTAACGGAGTAAGTGATTTTTATGGATTACACGCTCTAGGTGCACTATCCTATATATCATACGGTCAATACACTCTAAATGAGATGGAAAGATGAAGGCATCATTATAGCTGCTAAAAAATACGGCGATAAAAACTTAATTCTTTCTCTGTTTACAAAAAATCATGGAAAGCGCAGGGGATTAACTAAGCTAACAAACAATAGCAATTATAAGTTTCAGATAAGTAATCTATTACATGCAGAATGGAGTGCTAAGTTACCTGAAAATCTAGGTTTTTTTAAGTGCGAATTAATCGAATCTCCATTCCATCATTTCTTTCAAGATAGGTTAAAAAGCATTACTATTGTTTCTTTCTCCTCTATTTTAGAAAAAGTGCTTCCAGAAAGTGAACCCTGTGCCGTGCTGTATGACAATTTTCGATATTTCATCGATGTAATTAAACACAACAATCAGTCTTGGCAAAGCCATTATCTTAACTTAGAGCTTCTGCTTCTTACGCAATTGGGATTCAAATTAGACTTATCCAAATGCGCTGTAACAGGTGTTAAGGAAAATTTACAATTTATTTCTCCAAAAACTGGTAGAGCAGTGTCAAAAAAAGTAGGAGATTATTATGCAGATAAACTCCTACCTTTTCCACAAATGTTGCATGATGTATACAATAATACCCTACAAAACAGCTACTCATTCCAAGAATTTCAGTTAGGACTGAAAGTCACAGGATATTTTTTAAATAAGTATCTATTTTTGCAGTTAAACGTGAAATTTCCAGAGCTGAGAAACCTCATGTTGTCGCTTTAATCTTAGCAGTCCTACGTCATACCGCGATTCATTCGCGGTATCTCTTAGCATAGATCCAGCTAACAAGTAGCGGGATGACGAACTTATCGTCATGCCACCGCGAACCGTCATACCGTGATTTATTCACGGTATCTCTTAGCATAGATCCAGCTAACAAGCAGCGGGACGACGGTTGTCAGGGTGTCATCCCAGCGCCCCTATGATGTCATCCCAGCGCCCCTATGATGTCATCCCAGTGTCCAGACACTGGGATGGCTTTGTTGCATCGCTACTTATGAAAGGCTAACTATAGTTAGGATTATAAGCAACCTATTGAAAATCTTGTTTTTTTGCAATCAATCTGATCAAATTTAAGAATAGTAATTTATTATTTATATTAATAAATTTAATTCTATTGAAAATAGCTAAAGCATTGAAATTCTTGAATTTTAGCCGGATTAGTGAGTGGTAGTGAAATTTCTTTTACTCAAATTTAGGTATTCACTGACCGTTCTTGTTATAAATACCAGAATAATAAGCTACTGATATTCTCTACCTTTTTTATCTTTATCCATCATAGCTAGCGATGCAACAAAGCCCACCGGGATCCAGAAAAATTTGCTTGTGAACAAGCAAACTAGCATGGAAAGTGGTTACAACGTTTTCGATGAGATTATATGGAAAACTGGATTCCAGTGTCAAGCACTGGAATGACAAGGTATAAACCTTATCGTCATGCTGCCGCGAACCGTCATACCGCGATTCATTCGCGGTATCTCAGCATAGATTCCGCTAACTAGTAGCGGAATGACGGTTGTCGGCAAACTTAAGCCACTTTAGCTATAGCCAGTAACCACTCTATTTCTACCACTGTTTTTTGCTTTATATAAATATTTGTCGGCACGTACTATAAATTCTTTAATATTGTCAAGGTCAGATTCTTGCATTTCTGCAATTCCAATGCTCACAGTTACATCGTGGGTTGTATTTTTATCCGCAAGTATAAAAGGTTTTTTAGCAATAATTTTGCGTATTCTTTCCGCAATAGTATACGCATCTGATGTATCGGTATCTGGCATTACAACAACAAATTCCTCACCACCAAATCTAGCTAACAAATCTGTCACTCTAATATTTTCAGAAATTCTTCTCTGTATTTGCTTTAAAAGTTCATCTCCAGCACTATGCCCAAAACTGTCATTCACCATCTTAAAATAGTCTATATCAAGTATCATAAGAGACAACCTTCTATCCTTTTCCACAGAGTCCTTAACAATGTTTCTTAAGTGTGCATCAAAATATCTTCTATTATAACAGTTAGTTAATGGGTCCTTTATAGACATTTCCGCATTATTAAATAAATTCATTCTCAAGGCATCTTGATATCTTTTGCGTTTCACTTGCGAATTAACCCTTGCTATTAACTCACCCTCATCCAAAGGTACTGTTAAATAATCATTAGCACCTACATCAAGTGCTTTTACTAAATTGTTTTTATCATAATCCTCAGAAAGAATCAGAATTGGTGTATAACGTGTTTCCACCTTACTACGAAACTCAGAACACAAACGCAAGCCGTCAGTTTTTGAAAATTGCATATCAGAAATGATCAGGTCGTAACCATTCTCAATACCAACCTTCAATGCTTCTATTGGATCACTCAGTATTTTAATTGACCTAAAGCGTTGCTTTAATATATTATATATCTGCTCTGCTTGATGAACATCCTCATCTATAACAAGTATGTTAGCATCAAAAATCTGATTGGAATAATCCATAATACTGTTTCCTGCGACTCCACCAATCTCAGCGTTAGTTTCTCCTCTCAAACGCAATTCATCGATAATCATCTTTAAGCGTGTGAGAGACTTAATTCGTGCAGATAAAGCAGTTTTGTTTATTGGTTTAGTCAGAAAATCATCCGCGCCAGCATTAATACCTTGCACTCTATCATGAGTATCATGCAGCGCAGTTACCATAATTATTGGAATATGGGTTGTCAAGGGATCACTCTTTAGCTCCTTACAAACTTCAAAGCCATTCATCTTTGGCATCATGATATCAAGTAATATAATATCAGGCTGCTGCTTTGCTACTAAATCTATAGCTTCTTCACCATCATGAGCTACGATAACCGTATAGTACTCTGCTTTTAGTCGAGCTTCTAAAAGCTTGACATTAGATAGTACATCATCTACTACCAGAATCTTCGCTGTCATTATCTTTAGATGTATTATCTATATCGTAAGTAGGATAAAGCTTACCATTTTTACCAACTATGTAATTTACTTTCTCAGTATTACACTCTTTATATAAGTCTTCAATTCCGGCATCCTTCAATAACCTTCTGGCTTTTAACCTTACAATTGTAAAATACCTATATATAGTCTTAATAAAATCAATAAATACAGGTACCTTATTTTTATCAAGAACAATTATGCTCACTAAAGCTACAACTAAAATTTCTGAAAGACCTATATTGAACATTTTCCTATGAAGCAAGTACTTTAATCCTTCTGATTATAAATATTAATTTGCTTAAATCAAGTTTAGAAGCAACCATCTCATCTAAAAAACTATTATAACGTTCTATGTAGTCCTTATCATCACAAGCCCAGGTTTGAACCTTATCTTCGGGGTTATCAGTAGCTTTTATGACTTTAACAGCTAGCTTGTGATGGTAATTGCTTAAATCGTCCAATAAATCATTAACTAAGCTGCGATCCCAATAAGAAGAGCGGCTTTTCATCTTGATGGCAATTGTTCTAATCAGATCGAATCTTAACAGCGACTTTAACTCAAAGTATATTTTACCAGCATCAAGAATGGACAAAGATGTCTGTTCAGCAACAGATATAATGTCCAGTGCATAAGCAAGAACGCATAGATCAGCAACTTTTTTTGCTAGATCTTTATTTATATTAAGTTCTACTAAAGAAGTTGATCCATGGCTATAGATCTTTAATAGGTGTTCATCTAAAACATCAGTTAAGTTCTGGCCTAAAGTTTCAATTGCATCTTTAAATTTTGTAACATCATCCAATTCTACAAAGCTAAGCTTGCCAAGATTTTTCACTAGCCAAAATGATACTCTGCCAATAAATTTCTGCACGTTCCTCACTATTTGTAAGTATGAGTTAACATCAATTTTTCCATCCAATTCATCAATTTTCTGCCACAGGCTGTTTAAATCATACAGGTGGTTAACAACAATATATATGTTAACCGCTTCTTGTATCTTAATTCCAGTGTTCTCAGCCAAATTATTGATGAATATACAGCCCATTCTATTCACTACATCATTTGCAATGCAAGTAGAGATAATTTCTCTACGAAGTTGGTGTTTTAATATGAAATCCTTAAACTTTGTTACCATCTTTTTAGGAAAATAACCTAGCAAGTAGTCATGAGATATAAGATCTTTTTCAGACAGATCGGAATGTATAATTTCATTTTTTATTGCTGTTCTAGCATAAGACATTAGAACAGAGAGCTGAGGAGAACTGAAACCTTCTGCACCAGTTAACATCCTTGCTATCTCTTCTTCAGTTGGAAGAAATTCTACGCTTCGGTTTAACAGCCCAGATTTTTCTAAACTGAGCAGTAACCTGTGGTGCTGCTCCAATCTCTCTTTAGCTTGCAAACACTCAAGAAGTAATGCTTTTGTTTCAATTTTGTTGTGGTTCTCAAGCACTTTGGATGCAACTTCATCCACCATACTTGCCAGTATTTCATTCCTTTTTTCTAAAGAAATACCCCCTGCTTTCATAGCTGAAACAAATGCAATCTTAATGTTAACTTCAAGGTCCGAACATATCACTCCGGCTGAATTATCAACAAAGTCTGCATTGATATATCCACCTTTTTCAGCATATTCTATTCTTCCAAACTGTGTACAACCAAGATTTCCACCCTCTATAAACATAGAAGCTCTAATATCTTTACCATTCACTCTTAACTCATCGTTTGCTTTGTCACCGACCATGCTATGATTTTCACTCTTTGCCTTAACAAACGTGCCGATTCCTCCATTCCATATGAAGTCCACTTTTGCTTTCAACAGATATCTAATCAAATCACTTGGAGGTAGCATATCTTCTGTTATATCAAAGCACTTTTTTATTTCTTGAGAAATGTTTACTTGCTTACTGCTACGCTCAAATACTCCTCCACCCTGAGAGATCAAATCTTTGTTATAATCCATCCAGGTTGAAAATGGTAACTCAAAGAGACGTTTACGCTCTGTGAAACTCTTTTCTGCATCAGGGTTTGGGTCAACAAAAATATGCATATGGTTAAATGCGCCGATTAAATGTATATTTTTTGAAAGCAGCATACCGTTTCCAAATAGATCGCCAGCCATATCTCCAATCCCAATTACAGTTACATCTTGGTAAATATCCTTATTCATTTTCCAAAAATGCCTCTGTGCTGCAATCCATGCACCTCTTGCTGTGATACCCATCTTTTTGTGGTCATAACCTGCTGATCCACCAGATGCAAATGCATCACCAAGCCAAAAATTATACTCAGAGGCTATTTGGTTGGCATAATCAGAAAATGAAGCAGTGCCTTTATCTGCCGCAACCACCAAGTATGGATCGTCTTCATCATACCTAATCACATCCTTTGGTGGAATTATTTTACCATCAACTACATTATCAGTAATATCAAGCATTCCTCTAATGAAACTCTTATAGCACTCAACACTTTTCTCTCTTAAAATATTCTTATCTTTATAAGCTTGCTTTATTACAAACCCACCCTTTGCACCAACAGGGACAATAACCGCATTTTTTGTCATCTGAGCTTTCATGAGCCCCAAAACTTCAGTGCGAAAATCTTCCGTCCTATCCGACCACCTTAAGCCACCACGGGCTAATTTCCCTCCTCTTAGATGTATCCCCTCAAAAAGGTTTGAATAAATATACAATTCACGATACGGACGAGGATCAGGTAAACCATTTATTTTACTTGAGTCAAATTTTGTAGATAAATATGGTTTATCGTCTTGATAATAACTGGTCCTTAAAGTAGCCATTATCAAGTTAAATATCGAGCGCAAAACGTAATCATGTGAAACATTGCTGATCTCTTTTAGAAGTTCCTCAATTTTTTCTCTGACAATGTCCGTAGTTTCTGCTCTATCAATGTCTATGTTAGGATCAAATCTTGCATGAAATAGTTGTATCAAATACTTTACTATTTTTGGATGCTCTGAGACTACCTTTTGGATATATTCTGGATTGTAGTTAAATGACGTCTGCTTTAGGTAAGCACTTAACGCTCTAACCAGAAGCACTTCTTTCCACTTGAGCCCAGCAATAATGATCAAACTATTGAAATAGTCATTTTTAATTTCCTTGCTAAACACTTTCGCAAGTGTTATTTCAAATTGCTCTTTTAGAGTAATGTTGTCTATTAATTCATCGACTCTTGACAACACAAAATGGTGTATCCATATTCCGCCGTTAATTTCTATGTAATAGCCATTATGAGATAGAATCTTAGCTCCCAAATTCTTAGTAATTCTTAATATCTTCGATAATTCAAGACCTCCATTGCTCGAAGTGTAAACCTTTAATTGATAATTAAGATTGTCACGAGTAAGTCTTAAATCGACCTCGCTAACTCTTTTTTTCCTCACTATCTCCAATTTTTTCATATCGTAATATGCGTCATGAGGTTCGAAACTCTCTTGATAGCTTATTGGAAATGCCTTGCAATAACGGATGAATATATCCTCAACAGTGCTAAAAGTATTATATAAATTGTCTATAAAACGATCTTCCCATTTTTCCGTAATGTTCCTTAATTTGTTTTCGATACGCAAAACTTCATCATCAGGAATACTAGCGTTTTTAGCCTTTAGCACCACGTGCAATTTCATTAAGTCATATTCGTTTATAATGTGGTGGTTATAAATATCTGAACTTTCTGCATTTATCTCATCCTTCAATATATTGCTTATCTTGAGCATTAGCCTGGAGCTAGCATAACGCATCGGTATCAGCACTATACAACTAGTAAACGCTCCCTTACTTCTTAAGCATAACTTGACTCTTGGTCTTATTGCAAGGGACATAATAGAAGTACAAATTTGAAATAATTCTTTCTCATTAGACTGGAACAATTCATCACATGAGAATACTTGTAAAATATAAATTAGAGCTTTGTTATTGTGGCCCCCGGTTACAAACCCTGCACTTTTTTCTATAACTTTAACTTTATCTCTTATTATTGGAATAGTTCTAATATCTTGGACCTCCGCTACAGAAGTAAATAGCCCGAAAAAACGCCGTTCCTTTACCACATTACCCTGGTCATCAAATTCTTTTACTCCTATACAATTCATGTATGTACGCCGATGGACTATTGAGATTAGATCTGATCTCAATATGTATAGGGAATCAAGGTTTGCAGAAGGAATCAACGTACTTTGACCTACTCTCATCAGGCCAAGGTCCTTTTTGCTGTCACAGACGAGTTTTTCATCTTTACCAGCAATATATTCTTGATAACCTAGAAATACGAAGTTATTATTCTTTAACCAAACTAGAAAATCTTTTTGCTCTTGATTTCGGTCTGGTGTCATTCCAGTGCGTGACACTGGAATCCACGTGTCCTTTTCCTGGATCCCAGTATCAAGTACTGGGATGACAGAAAGACTTGCCTCATCAAGTTTCTTGAGCATTAAGTGCCAATCTTTCACAACGCAATTAACCGCTTTCAGCGTTTTCTGTAGAGATTCTTTTAATGTATCAACAAAGCTGTCACTTATACCTTTGATAATTACATATATGACTGACTCTTTGACTCCATTGCTTTCTTCCAAAGAGTAAATCTCGTCTATTAGGCCATCTTTTCTTTTAATGTTAATTATGCTGTTGCTGTAATAGCATATGGTTAAATTGTGCGATTTAATAGTTGCAATAACAGAATCAACCAAAAATGGCATATCATCGTTTGTTATCTTAATCGTGGTAAAATCGCCTTCTATTCCTGGTATATCATCTATATTGCTTACTACTAACTTACTTTCATCTTTCTCTTTTTGAGAAACAAAATTGTAAGCATCGTTTACAATATATAGCAAAAACTTATCATTGGCTTTTAGGTCGCTTTTATAAACAAAACTATAAAAATACTTAATGAATTTTTTAATTTTTTCTTTATCTTGCTGATTTTCTTGATCAGCTAGCTTAAATAAAGACTCAGTGTCAACATTATGATCTATACACATTTTTTTTAACAAAAATACACAGTGAACTTAAACCTTTTTAACTAAGATTTCATTATCAAGAGCGTACACTATTAGCTCATCATTTTCTACTACTTCCCCTGATAAAACTAATTTAGCTAAATTATTTTGAATACACTCTTGTATAACCCTTTTTAAGGGCCTTGCTCCATATTCAGGGTCATAGCCAGTTTGTGCTATTAGTTCTTTAGCTTCCTGCGACAAACTTATACTCAGTTTACGCTTAGCAAGTGTTTTTTGTAAATAAGAAAATTGAACATCTATAATTTTATAGATGTCATCTCTGGTTAAACTGTGAAATATAATAATTTCATCCAGCCTGTTTAAAAATTCTGGACGAAATGTTGATTTAACTATTTGCATCACTTCATTTCTTACAGAATCAACATTCCCTTTTAGCATTATCTCAGCGCCAAGGTTAGAAGTTAAAATCAGTATGGTGTTGCGAAAATCAATTAATTTACCATGACTATCAGTGAGTCTCCCCTCATCCAAGATCTGTAGCAATAGATTAAATATATCTGGATTTGCTTTCTCGATTTCATCAAACAGAATAACCTGATATGGCCTTCTTCTTACCGCTTCAGTTAATCTGCCACCTTGTTCATAGCCAACATACCCTGGAGGCGCGCCAATTAGCTTTGAAACAGAATGTTTTTCCATATATTCTGACATATCAAAACGCAGAAGCGCTGATTGATCGTCAAACAGAAATTCAGCTAAGGCTTTCGCAAGTTCGGTTTTACCAACCCCGGTTGAGCCTAAGAATAAGAATGAACCAAAAGGTCGATTAGTATCTTGCACCCCAGAGCGGGAGCGCCTAACTGCATTACTTATCGCTTCTATTGCATCTTTCTGCCCTATTACTCTTCTTCCTATTTCATTCTCCATGTTGAGAAGTTTTTCCTTTTCGCTGTGCATCATGTTATCAACTGGAATTCCTGTCCACTTTGAAACAATGTTTGCAATATCATCTCCAGTCACTTCTTTCTTTAAGAAACTATCAGTAACCTTTTCCTGATTTTTTAATTCATTCTCAAGCTGAGGAATCACACCATACATCAGCTCTCCTGCTCTTCCCAAATTCCCACTACGCTGAACTAATTCCAACTCTTTTCTAGCGTTATCTAATTTTTCGGCTGTTTCTTGTATTCTAGCTATTTTATTCTTTTCCATCTGCCATTTGCTGTTCAAGTCAGCAAATTTACTGTTTAGATTTTCGATCTCTTCATTTATCTTTTTTAAACGCTGTTTAGAATTTTCATCACTTTCTTTTTTTAAAGCCTCTGCTTCAATCTTTAGCTGTATAACCTTTCTCTCAAGTTCATCAATAACTTCAGGCTTGCTATCCATTTCAATTCTCACCCTGCTTGCTGCTTCATCAATCAAATCAATTGCTTTATCAGGTAAAAACCTATCTGTTATATATCTATTGGACAACGTTGCAGCAGCAATTATTGCACCATCTGTAATTCTTATACCATGATGCACCTCATATCTTTCCTTCAAACCCCTGAGTATTGAAATGGTATCAGTTTCAGTTGGTTGAGAGATAAACACAGGCTGAAAACGCCTTGCAAGTGCAGGATCTTTTTCTATATGCTGACGATATTCATCTAAAGTTGTGGCTCCTATACAGCGAATTTCTCCACGCGCAAGAGCAGGCTTCAGCAGATTCGAGGCATCCATTGCACCACTTGTTGCTCCTGCTCCAACTAAAGTGTGCAATTCATCGATGAATAATATAATTTTTCCCTCCGCTCTCGAAATCTCATTAATCACTGCTTTTAACCTTTCCTCAAACTCTCCTCTAAACTTAGTGCCAGCAATTAGTGCTCCAAGATCCAAAGCTAAGACCTTTGCATCATGCAAACCAAGTGGCACATCGTTTGCAACAATTCTATTTGCAAGCCCCTCAACTATTGCAGTTTTTCCAACACCAGGTTCACCGATCAGCACTGGATTATTTTTTGTCCGCCTCAGTGATACCTGCATAGTTCTTCTGATCTCTTCATCACGACCAATTACAGGATCAAGCTTTCCTTGCATAGCAAGCTCTGTAACATCTTTTGTATATTTCTTTGCCGCGTTTAATTTTTCCTCACTGTTTGGCGAGTCCGCACTGCTGCCTTGTCTCATTTCTGCAATAACTGAGTTCAGTTTTTGTAGAGTCACACCATTCTCTGCCAGAATTTTGCCTACAGTATCATCTTTTTGTGCAGTGAGGCCCTGTAGTAAACGCTCAACAGCAACAAATGAATCTTTATTTCTTCTTGCAATACCAATTGAATCTTCAAAAACTTTTGCTATTTCTCTTGAAAGTTGAAGGCCACCACTTCCTGGACCTTCAATTACTGGCAACTTTTTTATTGCGCTATCCACAGCATCAGAAATACTTTGCACACTTCCACCACAAGCGTTTATCAAATCCTGAACTAAACCTGATTCATCTTCAAGCATCACTTTTAGTAAATGCTCAGGCATAAAAATCTGATGCCCAGCTCCCAACGCTTTCATTTGAGCACTTTGAATTAGACTTTTTGCTTTTTCGGTAAATTTATTTAAGTCCATAACACCAGTTAAATTCGTATTTGCTGATGTATATAACAACTGATTTCATAAATTTAAACCTAAAGTTGTTTATTGTTAGGTATGAAATTTAAAACTTTCTTAAAAAAGGAACTATCATAGTAACCATACAAATATCTTGTATCTCAAGACCTTTGGTTTTTGTTGCTGAAAATGGTTGTATTATTTAAGTTATTAACAATATACAATACTAAGTTAATGTAATTTATTTGGAGATGACAGGAAAATTTATTGTAACTTTATATTCTAAATAGAATAAAGTTCTTTTGTTAGTATTGTCCTTTTTGTAAAAAATATTCCTAATTTCTTCATCATTTCTGTGGGTAAGGTCATCTGCTTCTCTACCTCAAGTGGTTAACAAAGTTTCTTGTCACGAGGGACCAAATGGAAATCTGCTCGTTTTCACGCGAATTAATGTTACAAATTCTATACATTTCGTTACAAAATGGCATTCGCTTTCTCCATTATCCTTTACCTGCATTTTCATCAGCGTTCCTTGCGGTTTGCTTGCCATATAGGCGGAAATACAGGCTTACCCTGTTCCTTCTGTCATACAACAGTGGGTTAGGTGACTTCTCTATACCGGTGATTTGCGTACATCCAGAAATGAAAAATGTCACATTACCTTTTGGTCGGAGCTTATCAGCATCTTTAGCTCTTTAATCGTTACGATACTTATGAAGCTTCACTTACGTTCACCATACCACTAAGCCTAGCTCTCCAACCACATGATGCTTGTAGTTTATGCTCCTTTCACGATTGAGCATCTTCTTTTTCAAGAGGAGGTTCATTGTCCGCATCGCTTGGCACCAACCGGTTACCCGATTCGCACTGATGCGTAGACTCAGATGGCAAAACATCTGGTTTAATAAGTTTTAGAACTCTTTTAGTTTCTTTCTGAAGGAATTCCTCTCCTTTTAAACAATATGACCTAAGACTTTCAGGTCGCACCATTTCAATAATTAGCTGGGTTCCAGCAGAATCAGTACAGAAAACATCAACAATACTTTGTTTTTTAGAGGCAATCTCAGCATCCATGATAGTGCTGAGAAATTCTATTTCTTCTATTTCATCTTTGCCAGCGAAGCCCAATATATCATTGAGAAAGTGAATGAGAATATCTTTATTTTTCTCAGTGCCAAATATTCTCTTGAACGCGAAATTGTTTTTTGGATCGAGAAATTTCGAAAAGGCCATAATTAAATACAATTAGGAGACGAATAATTATACACTATTTTTCGCAAATGTTCAACCTCTGATTACTCCTTATTCTTTGCCCTTCCTGCACGCTTACGTTCATTTGGATCAAGGAATTTCTTGCGTAAACGTATAGATTTTGGAGTTACTTCCACCAATTCATCATCATCTATATACGCTATCATATCCTCCAGTGTCATTATCTTTGGTGGAGTGAGCTTTATAGCTTCATCACTACCTGAAGCTCTTACGTTTGTTAATTGCTTACCCTTTAACACATTTATCTCCAAATCATTGTCACGGCTATGCTGGCCGACAACCATGCCACAATATACCTTATCCTGTGGCTTAATAAACATAATTCCCCTGTCTTGCAAATTGAAAATTGCATATGCCACAGCCTCACCCTTATCTGTAGAAATTAAAACTCCATTGCGCCTTCCAGAAATTGGACCTCTATGTGGAGCATAACTGTGAAATAAACGGTTAATTATGCCTGTGCCACGAGAATCAGTTAAAAACTCTCCTTGATAACCGATTAATCCTCTTGATGGCACTAAAAACGTTAATCTTGTCCTGCCATTACCAGAAGGTCTCATGTCAGTTACTTCACCTTTACGGAAGCTGAGTTTTTCCATGATGATTCCACTATATTCATCATCTACATCAATTACTACTTCCTCTATAGGTTCAAGTTTTTTACCGCCTTCTTCTTTAAATAACACGCGAGGGCGTGATACCGAAAGCTCAAAACCTTCTCTCCTCATATTTTCAATTAACACTCCAAGCTGTAACTCACCACGCCCACCTACTTCAAATGCTTCACCGCTTGGTGCCAAAGTCACAGTAATTGCAACATTTGTTTCTGCTTCCGCATATAAACGATCCTTTATAGCAGTTGAAGTAAGCTTTGTACCTTCTTGCCCAGCAAAAGGTGAATCATTAACGCTCAGAGTAATCGCCATTGTTGGCGGATCAACTGGAGTTGAGCTTACTGCAGTTGTAACTTCTGGTGCTGCTATAGTATCTGAAACCGAAGCTTCCTCAAGTCCTGCAATTGCAATTATGTCTCCCGCCACAGCTTGTTCTACTGGAATGCGTTTCAAGCCAGAAAATGAGAGCAACTTAGTTAATCTTCCTCGTTCAATTACTTTGCCATCGAGGTCAAGCACCTTAAGATCTGAATTAACTTGTGCAACACCCTGATAAACCTTTCCTGTCAATATTCTGCCAAGAAACTTATCAGACTCAAGTAGAGTGACCAACATAGCAAAAGGTGCATTTTGATCATAAACAGAAGGTTTTATATAATCTATAACCGTTGAAAATAATGGGCTTAAATCTTTTCTTTCATCAGAAAGCTCCTTAGCACACCAACCATTTCTACCTGAAGCATACAACACTGGAAAATCTAGCTGCTCGTTGGTTGCATCAAGGTTAAAAAATAACTCATATATTTCATTTAGTACTTCATCAATTCTGCTGTCTGGTCGATCAACCTTATTGATTATCACAATTGGCTTCAAATTTGCTTTTAGTGCTTTTGAGAGCACAAATTTTGTTTGTGGCATTGGACCTTCTGCAGCATCGACCAGCAGCAACACACCATCTGCCATGCACAATACCCTTTCCACTTCCCCACCAAAGTCCGCGTGCCCTGGCGTATCAATAATATTGATCTTTTCATCGCCCCACATTATTGATGTGCACTTTGCAAGTATTGTAATTCCGCGCTCACGTTCTTGGTCGCCACTATCCATAACTCGCTCTTGAACTTCTTGATTCTCACGAAACGTGCCACTTTGTTTTAACATGTTATCGAGTAAAGTAGTTTTCCCGTGGTCAACGTGTGCGATTATTGCTATATTTCGGATCGATTTAAATTCGTTCATTTTCTATCATTTCAAAATTAATTTAGTAATAAGTATACATAAAATACACTTAGAGTAAATAACTAAAGCTGTGCTGTGCTTCCAAGATATTATAGGATTACTTTGTTAAATATTCTCTACTCCCAGGTTTTGTTATGGGTAGTTGTTTTAATTCACTTGGAAGTTCTTCCTCGCTGTAGTTTTTGATGTTCAGTTCAATCAAAGATATGACAGGAAAAGGCAGTTTCGTTTCACTATTTCTCTTTATCAAAGAAGCTTCAGCAACAACTTTACCTCCTTCCCCTTCTGCA
Organism: Wolbachia endosymbiont (group A) of Cephus spinipes; assembly: GCF_964026895.1. Classification (NCBI taxonomy): domain Bacteria; kingdom Pseudomonadati; phylum Pseudomonadota; class Alphaproteobacteria; order Rickettsiales; family Anaplasmataceae; genus Wolbachia; species Wolbachia endosymbiont (group A) of Cephus spinipes. Next base: position 436,419 of record NZ_OZ034713.1, read on the forward strand.
CATTCCACTGCTTCAAGCGAAGATTTACCTGTGGTTATCACATCCTCAATAAGTAATATTTTTTCACCTTTTTTAATTTCAAATCCACGGCGTAATTCAAACTTGCCATTAACGCGCTCGCAAAACATTGTCTTTATTCCAAGCTGCCTGCCAATCTCATAACCCACAATTATTCCACCAATTGCAGGAGATAATATTAAATCTATGGAGCTATTTAATTCTTTTTTTATTTTATCTGCTAATAATGCGCAAACTTTCATGGCTCTGCTTGGATTTTCAAAAATCTTCGCACACTGTATGTATGTGCCACTATGCAGTCCGGATGATAAAACAAAATGCCCATGCAAAATTGCTTCTGCTTCTTTAAATTCTTTTATTATTAGGTTATTTTCGTCTAATATCATTTTTTAAGTTTCACTATTACATTCTTTATTAATTATCTGAGTTATGCAAATATCAGACCACACATTTATTGCAGTTTCAAACATATCGATGATTGTATAAATAGGCAAAATCAGTCCCATAATATGCAAAGGAACATTCATCGATACGAGATAACTGGTTGCCATAAAATAGCACCCCATAGGCACTCCAGCGTTACCAATTGCAGCCCCTGTAGCTAAAAAAATCCATATCAACATTTCGCTCAAGGAAAATGCGTATCCGTTCATTTCTGCAACAAACATTACAGTGATTAGTATAAATGCAGCACATGCATTCATATTAATTGTTGTGCATATTGGTAAAATAAAAGACGACAATTTCTTTGGCACCTTTAGCTTGTTCTGCACACATTCTATAGTTGTTGGCAATGTTGCACTGGATGATTTAGAGAAAAATGCGAGCGTCAACGCTGGCATAACCCCCCTTAGCGTTTGAATTGGTGATATGCCTTTATACCACATAAGTAGCGGTAAGATCAGAAATGCCTGCACAAAATTTGCAGACATTATGCAAACAAAATACCATAAAAGATTGTAGAACTCGCTACCACCTTTTAATTCATGCAAAAAACATGTAATAAAAGACCAAACAGCAAGCGGAATAAATTTTAATAACCCTTGAGCAATTTTAAGTAGTGTATCAAAAAGTGCAGAGAATATTTGATGTAATATATCCTGCTTTTCTTTTGAAAGTGAAATAATAGCTCCGCCCATCAAAAAAGCGATTAATATACTACCAATAATGTTATTCTCAAGAAAGACTTGCACAAAATTAGAAGGAATGAGTGATTTTAAATATGAAAAATAACTGTGGTTATTGCTGTTAACACTCCCTATTGTATTACTTATGAAATTTTTTCTTGCTGGATCTATTAACAAATAAAACGATAATGCAACAAACGCAGCTATAATAGTTGTAAGCAGCGTATAAAATAGTGTTTTCTTAACTAAGGTTTTAATTTCAATTGAGTCTTTGAGTCCTGAAATTGTGGAAACTATAGATAGAAAAACTAAAGGTAAACTTATTAATTTCAACAAACTAACAAATATGTCACTAAATAGCTTTGCTATTTCAAATATAACTTCGTTGTTTAAATAGTAAGCAACTATTGCAAGCAGTATAGAAAAAAGTATTGCAAACTTGTGCATTGAAAATAAAACTTCAAAGTAACATTATACAATAATTTTGCTGTTTTGGAATCAGATTGATAGACAAAATAACTTTACAGATTAGGGAAAGATAAGAGGATGTGTTTATTCGGAGACAGTGTAAGATTTCTTAATTTAAATTTAGGTGCACTTAGCCCATTCTGGTGATAACAAATTGGAATAGATAAGATATGATAACTAACTCTTCTGCGAGTATATAGTTTTGCCGGACACAACAGTACGTACTACGTGTCCTTTTACTTTGCGACCATCGAAAGGAGAATTCTTTGATTTACTAGCAAAGTTGTCAGTTTTAATTTCCCATTCATGATTGAGGTCAACTAAAATTAAGTCTGCAGCAAGGTTTTTTTGTATACGACCACGTGGTATGTGTATTATATCTGCAGGCTTATATGTCAATTTTGCGAGCACATCAAGTAGACCCATTTGCCCACTGTGATAGAGTTCAAGTGAAAGGGGCAGCATTGTTTCAAGGCCAACAATACCAAATGCAGCATTTTCAAGTGGCAGATCTTTAGAACTACGATCATGCGGAGCATGATCGGTTGCAATGCAATCAATCACACCTGTCTTTAAACCTTCAACCATAGCTAAACGATCTTCTTCAGTGCGAAGTGGCGGGTTCATTTTTGCAATTGCCCCATGTTGTTTTACTATATCTTCAGTCAAAGTGAAGTGATGAGGGGTTACTTCGCACGTAACATTTAATCCCAAATCTTTTGCACGTTTAATAGCATCAAGTGAATCTTTTGAAGAGACATGTAGAATATGGTAGTGCACATTCTCCATATCTTTCATGAGCAGTATATCGCGACTTACCATAACCGATTCTGACGCACTTAAGATCCCCTTTACTCCCAATTCTTCAGAAATTTTACCTTCGTTGATTGCACCACCTGCTGATAAATTTAAATCTTCTGCATGTTGAGCAATAGGAACACCCAGCATACTTGAATAAAGCAGCGCCTGTCTCATAATCATTGGGTTCATAACTGGCATGCCATCATCAGTGAACCCAACCGCACCTGCTTCCTTTAAAAGTGCCATTTCAGTCAACTTTTCTTCCGAAGTGGTGATTTTAGCGTAAAATTCAACGTTTACATGTGAAGTTTCAAGTGCTCTATATTTCAAATATTTAGCCAAAACAACGCTATCAATTGCTGGAATAGTGTTTGGCTGACAAACTACAGTTGTAACGCCTCCTGCAGCTGCAGATTTGCTACCTGTATATATAGTTTCTTTATGTTCCTGCCCTGGTTCACGAAAATGTACGTGAATGTCAATAAGGCCTGGCATTAGAACAAGCCCTTTACAGTCTATTGTTTCATCGACCCCACTTGTTGAAAATAATGATTCGCCAAAATCAACAATTTTATCCCCTTCAGTCAATAGCGAACCTTTTATATCAAGTTTAGTTTCCGGGTCGATAATACGAGCATTAGTATACGCAATTTTATAGCCTTCCTTTTGCCCTGTTTGTAACAAATTCCAAGTCTGTGTCATTATATTTGAGTATCGATTATGCAATAAATCTAAAGTTTTTTTAATAAAACACAACCAAATTAAAACACAGACTAAGAGCTGTCTTGAATTAAAATTATCCCAAAAACCCCGCCCTTATAACCTAGTTAGCTCAGTTTTAACGTTAATGTGTGAAACTCTTAGCTCTGTTGGAGGATTTTCCAGTTGAATATCTAGCTCATTCTGCATGTTCGATAAACAAATTAAAGCTGAATCAAAATCTTCATCGAACTGTTTTGCTTCATGTATACCATCGATTATTTCCTCTAATTCTTCCACATCATCCATTTCTTGCGGCGCACTTTTTAATATCGCTTTTATTTGGTTTAAGTTTTGACGAATTTTCTCCTGATATCCAACAATTCTCTCTTGATATATGTCAATCATTTTTTGACATGCGTTGCCTCTAAATGGATGTTCTTTTTTCTCTTTTATGTAAGAATTTTGAAAGTCTTTACAGTTAAGGATTGCTTCTCTATGTTTTTTTATGTCATTAATTGCGCTGATTATCGACTTATCTATTTTCTTTAAATTTTCTTCCCGTTCTTCTCTTTTAATTATACTTTTGGATTCATTTTTTATCTGGTTCATTTTGTCATACAGGTTTCTGCATCCTTTGTAAGATACCATTGGTTGTAATATTCCTTCTTTTACACCTTTATTGTAAAAATTCTTCAACTCATCACTTGATAGTATTGTTATAGCATCTTCCCTTTTACCTTGTGATTTAGGATACTTTTTATTCAATGAACTAACATGATTTAACAAGAAATCTTTAACTAGCTCTTCCTTTTTAACTTCAGCTAATTTTTCTAGTGTTTCTATATATTTTAGAACTTCCGCAAAGAGCTGTCCACCAGATGGAGCAAATCCTTGAAGTGGTTTACTCTGAGCTTTATAAAAATCGGTTTGTAAAAAATCTTCAGCTTGTTTTTTTATTACTGAAAGTTCATTAAAGGCTTTTTCTGGATTGATTTTTCTCAAAATACTAATAGCTTCTCTAATCGCTTTTTCTCTCTTTTTATCACCTTGTTTTTCATTTAATATTAGACGTTCAGCTTTGGTAAAAGCATCACCGCGATCACTCTTTGCAATGTTACAAACGATGCTTTTTACAACTTTTTCGGTTGCTGCATAATCTATTTCTTTTGCAAAGCAGTCAACAAATGATTGCCAAACTTTTTTATTAACAAGCTTACTTGTCTTATTTTCAAAATCTTCTATATCTTTGAATCCTAAAATAGTATAGAGATTTTTTTCGATTATTGGTTCGGCATGTTGTTTTGCCACTTTACCTTTTATATTGAATGGAAATTTACTAATCTTAGTTGTACCCACAATGTTACCTCAATATTAACGCTATCTATAAAAGTATAAAGATTTAATATTTAATTTTTAACTAATACTAGCACAGCTAACTATGGGAGCATTATGCTATAGCTGACCCAAGAAAGATTTCCCTACGTCATACCGCGATTCATTCGCGGTATAGATTCCGCTAACGAGTAGCGGAATGACGAATTTGTTGTTTTTCAAATTGTAGGTAAACCTAAGCCACTTTAGCTATAGCATCAATAGCAAGTGTCAATTAACACTTTAACTTCTTACTTGTCATCAGTAATATTGTTTATATAAAAACTATAATTTTTTATGCCTGAACTTGGGAATATATTGCTATTGCTAGCCTGCTTATTGTCTTTGACATATTTGTTTTTACCGCTTAGTTCTTGTCGGTTTATTACCACTGCCATATTTTTTTGTGTATCAACATCAATGGCTATTTTGATCTACTGCCACATTACAAATGATTTCTCACTCGAAAACGTATACTACCACTCACACACAACAAAACCTTTGATCTACAAGATTTGTGGTGTTTGGGGAAATAAAGAAGGATCTATGTTGCTTTGGACCTTAGTGCTTACCTTTTACCTATTTCTGATGGGTATTTTTATTGATAACGGCAGTAAATTGAAGAAAGTATCCTTGATCACCCAAGGCTTGATTTGCTTTTGTTTTTTACTGTTCACTTTACTTGAATCCAGCCCCTTCACTAAAATGCCAGGCATTGAAACAGATGGACTGGGTTTTAATCCGATATTGCAAGATATAGGCCTTGCTATTCATCCACCGATATTATATTTGGGGTACCTTGGGTTTAGCGTTCCTTTTTCGCTCTCTATAGCTGGATTAATTGCAAAAGTTGAAGGAAATGTTTGGGCTAAAATTGTCAGGCCTTGGGTACTTATTTCTTGGTCGCTGCTCACTTTGGGCATCAGCTTGGGTAGCTGGTGGGCATATCGCGAACTTGGGTGGGGTGGATTTTGGTTTTGGGATCCAGTGGAAAACGTTTCTTTGATGCCGTGGCTAATTGCAGTAACGCTGACACATTTGTTGCTCGTGGTACGGAATTTCAATGTTTTAAAGAACTTTGCTATTTTACTTACGCTTACAACTTTTATATTGAGTGTGACTGGAACATTTCTAGTCCGCTCAGGAATACTCACCTCAGTGCACACGTTTGCAGATGACCCAAGGTATGGACTGTATATATTAGCGCTACTTGGTGTAATTACAGTCAGTAGCTTAGTAATATTTGTAGTGTTTACGAGAAAAAATCACACATCTGCAATGTCATTCCAGTGCGTGACACTGGAATCTGAAAAGAAACTTGCTACTCAAGTGACAGAGGGTAGAAGACTCTTTTCACGCCTTACGATGATGCTGATGAACAATTTATTATTCATCACTGCCTTTTTCATTGTGTTCGTTGGCACTTTATACCCTACAGTGCTCGAATATTTAACCGGTGAATTAATTTCAGTTGGAGCACCATATTACAATTCTTTATTTAATCCTATTGCACTGGCTATTCTAGCCCTCACGATAATTGGGCAATACTGCAGTTGGCAGGGAAATAGTCTATTGCCAATATTCCGCGAATATAGATTTTCATTCTGCAGTGCTGCAGCTATTTTGCCGTTTATCTTTCACATGGAGCTAATAATTGTGCTATCAATTACTATCTCCATAGCATTATTAATCTTTGTTTTAGAAGCATACAGTAAAAGAATTCGTTTATTTAAGAGCGAATCAATTTTATTAGCAAAAAAAGTTTCTAAATCCTACTATGCAATGATGGCAGCTCATGCTGGAGTGGCAATTCTAGTGCTTGGTATAGCATATTCGGTTGGTTGGCAGGAGAAAAAAGAAAATTACTTAAAAATAGGGGATAGCATAACAGTCAATAAGTTTAAAGTTACTTTACGAAATATTGAGCTAATAAAAGAAAAAAATTTCCATGCAGTGAGGGGTACAATGGATATCAGGAATTTGCTGAATAATAAGATATTAGGTGAGATAAACCCTGAATATAGATTTTACCTTGTGGAAGGTCAGAAAAATGTTGAAAGCAGTATCTACCACAATTTATTTTCTGATATTTATGTTGTAATTGGAGAAATTGATAAGAGTAAGAGCAAAATTGCAGCTAAAGTGCACTATAAACCTGGAATGTCTATAATCTGGTTTGGATCCTTTCTTATCGCTTTTGGTTCGCTCCTTGCTGCTTTTCCTTTTAGTGGACGAGCAAGGATTGTCTAGCTGTCGTGGATTTATTAACAACGCTCCTAGGTCCAGAGTGCAACGTATGAGAAATTACCGAGCTATAGATACTGATTTGCAAAGGTTAGAACCAAAGAAAGTTATATTTTTTTATTGACAGACCTATATATTACGATATTCACTAAGGGATTAGTGAGTAATGGTTATACAATATGAATGGTGGGGTATCAGGCAAGGAAAAAGTTATACGCACTCCTTTCGATTTTAAGGAGCCTTACAGCGATTGGCGTCAAATTTTTAAACGTCCTAATCAACAGTATAACCCTTCCAACTATGATTCGTCGAGCGAAATAAATGAACACGATATAGAAACTCAAAAGATTGAAGAAGGTGATGGCCATGATTCAGGTATTAGTTCCGATGATGAGGATGACCGGACAACTTATACAGCAGTACAATTAACTAATGATTCTCTTGATAGCCAAAGATATACAGGAATATGCATTCCAACACCAACTGATGGTTGGGTAGGTGAAAATAATCATCAGACTGGTTTATCAGGTAATTTGCCAAACGGAAGTAATAATCCACAAATTTTTGAAAGTACTGATTCAGTACAGCTAGATAATATTGTTTTTAGCAATCTAATTCAGCTTTCCTTGATTAGTCAAGAGCATAATTCTACCTGCAATGATCATGTAATTTGTGATTCAGGTCACAATTCTGACGATGAGGATCAGTTTAAACTGTTGTACGAAAAGGAGAAAATAGAAGCACAAAATAATCAAAAATATACAGAAAATGTATGTAATCCAACAAATGGTGGTTTGTTAGGTGAAAGTGATAATCAACAGATTTCTGAAGATACAGAAATAACTTCTGATTGTAATCCAGATGATTCAGATCCAAAAGGGAATGAGGGCTATGGTTTAGATGGTTCTTGTGAAAGTAAAGAAAATTTGACAAAGGGCGCTGACGGTAGTAATCAGACTTTTGAAGGTGAACAGAAAAGCTCAGAATTTCCGAAAGTTGACAATTGGTCAGATAGTGATGGGAACTCAGAAGATAGTTCGGACTCAAAAAAGGGTTCGTACTATAGTTCAGGTAATCTTGATTCAATGGAGTTAACAGATGATTTGGATTCAGAAAATGATCGGGACCTAGAAGATGATAATCCTTTTCTAAAAGACTCACTTTTTATGAAACTAAAAATGTCGTTAACTCAAAGTAAACAGGATCTGATTGATAAATGCTGTGGGGAGGTGAGAGGTATAACAGAACAAAATGAACAAAAAGATATAAAAAATACTCCAGAAAGTATTAAGTGCATAGTAGCTAAATACTTAGAAAAAGAAGTAATGTTAAATTTAAAATGTAGTTGTTGTAACAAAACTGTAACAAATACAGTATTTGAAGAAATAAAAGATCTTACTAGTGGTAGTCATATAAGTAACAGAAGTAACACTTTTGTATTTGATAACTTTCCCTATCAAAGTAAAGATAAAAACTGTAACAAAGAAAGTAAAGGTCAAAACTGTAACAAAAAAAATGAAGTGTCCGAAGAGGACATTATCAAAAGCATTGTTAGTAATTTATTGTTAGAAGGTGGGAAAGTAAAACGCCATAATTTTTTCGATGGGAATGAGTTTGAGCAGATAGTTACTTGTAATGGATTTGATGATGGTCTTTCTGAGAAATGTAAGGAAATTGAAAGCAAGCTAAAAGGTTTAGCATATGAAAGTATTGTAAACAAAAGCAAGCAGACTCAAAATGTATTAGGAGTAGACAAGGATAATAGATATTTTTGTATAGAGTACTCGCAAGATAGTATTGTTGAAGTTGCAGAAATCCTAAACAATGAAAAAGCCAAAGACTTAAATTTAAGAGTTGGCATACTCAAAATTGGAGAAAGTATAGTAAGAGTTGAAAATGTAGAAGAAATAGGGGGAAAAAGAAATTACATGGATGTCTCAAAAGGTGGTATTGAAATGTCTTTTACTACTGAGGTAGGAGAGATAAGTATTTATCTAAGTCCTAGTGAGAAAGGCAGCAATAAAATAAAAGTGGAGATTGATGGGGAAAACAGAGCAAGGTTTAATGAGTTAAAAAATAGGGGAAAAAGTTTAGGGGAAAACTGTCTTTTAGGAGGAAAAAGTGTTGAGGAAGCTATAGAGCATGAAAGTTTTGAAAGATATGGCAGTGTACCTAACACTGCTATGAAGGAACCTAGCTTAGGTTGCGTTGCTAACATAGCAAGGGGGGGATAAGCTTGCAGAGATAAAATGATGGGCCAAATTGGCAGTATTTTGCTCTTGTAATGTACTTCAAAATTGCAAAGTTTGCACTAGATAGAACTTAATTGACAGACAAGAATAACTGACAGAAAAATTTACATAGTCAAACAATCACAAAATAAACTAGTGAACTTTTTGAAAAGTATATAGAATTCAAATTATTACTTTAATTAAAGAAGATGGCACTTAGACTCATTCCAGATAACCTCGATATCAAGTTTAGTAAATATAGGGATTTGACTGCATTAATTAGCATTGTTCTTATCATCTTTTCAATATTCACTGTTGTGCTGCGTGGAGTGAACTTAGGCATAGACTTTGCAGGCGGGATTTTGATAGAGATAAAATCTTCAGATGAGAATCACTCTATTCTCGATGCATTAAAAGAAAATGGTTTTACAGTGCAAAGTTCAAAAGCGGGTGATAATTTAGTCATGCGTTTTAAAGATGAAGGAGATGAAGATAAAATCAAAAAGATAAAAAGCATACTAGAAGAAAAGCTGGGGAGCTCAATAAGCTATCGTAAAATAGACTATGTTGGCCCACAAATAAGCTCAACACAAATATTTGAAGGAATGTTATCCATGTTGATCGCGATTGTTGGAATATTTTTTTACGTTTGGTTTAGATTTAATTGGCAATGTGGATTCAGTGGAATAACAGCACTGATTCATGACGTGATTTTAACTGTTGGTTTTATTAGCCTAACTGGCATTGAGTTTAATATTTCATCAGTTGCAGCTCTCCTTACTGTCATTGGTTATTCAATCAATAACTCAGTAATTATATATGATCGGATTCGAGAGTATCGCAGGAGTGGTAAAAGTGGGCGGATGAGTGAGGTAGTAGATGCAAGTATCAACACTACATTATTTCGCACTATATTAACTTCTGGTACAACCCTTCTTGCTGCTCTTCCTTTGGTATTAATCTGCACAGATGCAGTGAGAGACTTCAGCTTGATCATTTTTTTTGGTATTTTGATTGGCACTTGTTCTGCAATATTTATTTCTGCTCCTATATTGACCTACAGAGCTTTGATAAGTAGATTGTAGAAGTGTTTAGTCGCGGTATAATATCAACTTATTATCTCTTATAGTGAAATGAAAATACCTTAAAAAGCTCATTCCAAGTAGTGAATGAGACATAGAATGAGTGTTAACGCTTGCCTGTACATCATTAATCAAAAAATTTCCTATTTTAACTTGAGGTATTTGGACCACTCCAGCTTTTATTTGACCTTTCGCAGTTTCATATATTTTAAAATCCTGAACGTTTTGTAAGTTAATACCAGCATGTAATGCGTCTTTTTGTGATAGAACAATATCGGTTGCTCCAGTATCAAGCAAAAACGTTATATTGCTATCATTGACTTGAGCCTGAATATAAAAGTGTCCATCGTATGATTTCGTAAATTCGATACTTCCACTATTTTGAATTCTTCCTTTATATGGTAAAAAAGTACTGAGAAATCTGTCGCTTAATTTGTCCCTTTGTGAATCAATAAGCATTGCAGTAGTGGCTATTATTAGTAACCAAATAACTAGATTTTTTACCGCGTTCATATTGTTAAAATTTGAAGCTATTAAAATAAATTTTAAAGATTAGCGTTAAAAGTTATTATTAAAAATAAGTAAATTTCATTGTTTTAGTACAATATTTAGTATACACTTTAAGAAGATATGTTTGATTTAATTTCATGTCAGAAGCAAAAAGTTTAATTTTGGCAGCTATCCTTTCCATGTTAATCATGGTGTCTTGGCGTATTATTTATGATAATTTTTTTAGTACAAACCAAAACCAGCCATTGATTGAAAATATTGAACATATCGAATCTTTTAACGACCTTGCTCCTATAATATACCAAAATCGTTCTGAAATTATTAATTCTACTCGAGAACAGAGGGTTAGTTTAACCAATAACATGATTAAAGGATCAATTTCTCTGAAAGGTGCAAGGTTTGATGACTTAATTTTAACTAATTACCACTTAGAACCGAATTCTTCTTCTCCACAAGTGGTGTTACTGTCACCTGCAGAATCAAAAGATGTATATTTCGCAGAATTTGGGTGGCTCGATCCGAATAACAAGATTAAAGTTCCAGATTCTAAGGCAGTTTGGCAAGCAGAGAAACTCAATCAAAAAGAGGTCAATTTATTTTGGGATAATGAAAATGGCATTGTGTTTAAAATGAAAATTAGCCTTGACGATAACTACATGTTTAAAATTGAGCAGATTGTTGAAAATAACACAAAAGATAATGTAGTTTTGGTTCCTTATGGTAAAATTAACCGTAAACGTGACAATATCAACGAATCTTATTGGATATCCCATGAAGGAGTACTGGGTGCATTTGATAATAAACTGGAGGAGTGGACGTATAAGGATATCTCCAAGAAACATTTAATAAAAGCAAATACAAGTGAAAAAAATTGGTTTGGTTTTGCTGATAAATACTGGCTCACAGCCATCATACCTGAAAAATCTGATAAAATAAATGTAAGCATTAAACATACTAACGCTAATGATATTGATAAATTTCAAGTAGATTTTGTTAAGTCTTATAAGAGTATACTTCCTGGTGCAAGCACTTCTAATGTGAATTATTTTTTTGCTGGAGCAAAAAAGTTGAATTTACTGGATTCTTATAAGGATACTCTCAATATACCTTTGTTTGATAAAGCTGTAGATTTTGGTGTTCTTTACTTTATAACTAAACCAGTGTTTTTACTGCTTGAATACTTTAACTTCGTTTTAAAGAATTTTGGCTTAGCAATATTATTGCTGACTTTAGTAATCAAACTTTTGATGCTTCCCTTATCTAATAGATCATATGTTTCAATGTTCAAGGTGAAAAGCTTGCAGCCTGAGCTAACTCGTGTAAAAGAGTTGTATAAAAATGACAGCTTAAAGCAGCATAAAGAGACAATTGCATTGTTTAAGAGAAACAACGTAAATCCAATGTCGAGCATTTTTCCCATGCTAATACAAATACCGGTATTTTTTGCTCTATATAAAGTATTATTTGTTACTATAGAGATGAGGCATGCTCCTTTTTTTTTATGGATTAAGGATCTTTCAGCTCCTGACCCAACGAACATCTTTACATTATTTGGGTTGTTTAATTATAACTTTCCTATTTCTATAGGCATTTTACCTATAATTTTCGGTGCCACCATGATAATTCAGCAGAAGCTAAGTGAGAAAGATCAAACCAGTAAAGATGATATTCAAGTAAATGTTATGAAGTTTTTACCTTACATTTCTGTCCTTATTTTTTCTTCTTTTCCTGCCGGCCTGGTAATATATTGGATATTCAGTAATATTATAACTCTAATTCAACAATCATTAATAAAGTTGTTTTTAACAAAAAAAGTGGTAGTAAATGTCGAGAATACTAATAGTTAATTCGATTTATTATACTGAAATAGCGAACCTTTTGCTTGAAGGTGCAATTGATAAATTAAAAGGCAGTAATGCCAGTTACGATGTAGTTGAGGTTCCTGGTACATTTGAGATACCAGCTACAATTCTTTTTGCAGTCAAGAGTGGGCATACTAATTATGATGGTTATTTAGCTCTTGGGTGCGTAATTCGCGGTGAAACCGATCATTATCAATATGTTTGTAAAGGAGTAATTGAAGGCTTAAATGCAGTTGTTATGCATTATGCAATGCCCCTTGGTATGGGCGTAATTACCGCTGACAGCAAAGATAAAGCACTAGTTAGAGCTGATAAAAACAAAAAGAACGTTGGTGGCCATGCAGCCTCAACTGTTTTGCATATGATAGATTTACACAATAAATTAAAATAATGGAGGAAAAACCAGTAGATAAAAAGTGGCGCATAAAAAGAAGCACGGCAAGATTTCTTGCTGTACAAATTGCTTATTCAAATATTTTCGTAGGTTACAACAAAAGCACTTTTAAACTGGGAAATTGTGAGCTTAAGGACTACATAAATAAGTTGAAAGATATATTTGAATGTGAAGAATTTGAACATCAGTTCTTAGAAAACTTGTTATATAAGGTTATAAAAAGCAGTGAAGAATATGATAAAATAATAGAGTCTTATTTACACCCAAGTTGGTCCCTTTCACGGTTAAATCTTATAAGCTTATCTATTTTGCGTGTTGCAATATGTGAGTTAGCTAATTGTGATACGCCAGTTCCAGTTGTCATTAATGAATATACTAACATTGCATCTGATTTACTTGATAAACCAAGCGAAATTGGTTTTATTAATGGGTTATTGGATAAGGCAAAAGATGCAGTTAAATTAAATAAAAATCCTTAGCAGCTTCTCACAACTATATAAAAGTTTATTTTTTAAGGCAATTCCCATTGAGTAACTGACACTAAAAAATAAAGAGGCAGACTTAGCCTGCCTCTTTTACTTCACTTGGCCATACTGTCTATTTTCCTTGTTGTTGAGAAGCAACTTGTTCAACAATAAGCGAGCCTAAATAAGTGTTAACTCCTTTATTCTCATTTTTGTTTAAACCTAATGTTTTATTCCATTCTGTTTTATCTACTGTCTCGAACTTACCTTCTTTGTTTTTCACTTCTAGTGAATTTATACCTAAGAATACAGTATCACCAAACTCCGCTTTACCATCACCAATTTCACCAGTAACATAGTAATTTTTGCCTTCTAAGCTGAAGTTTATACGATATTTATCTTTTATAACCTCACCTTTTTCATTCTTGTTTTGGTTATTTGCTTTTATATCTTCATGCACTTCTTTTGTTACTTGTAACATTACTGTACCATCCTTAATAACAATCTTCGGAGCTTTCAACTCAGATGTTTTATTGTTTTTGCTGATAGCGTATATTGCTAGACTAGTTAGTGCAACAGCAACAATTGCTAATATACCGATTCCAAGTGGTGTAGCTGCAAAAGCTGCAAGTGGAGTAAGCATGCAAGTTGAAGACACCCAATATGGTGCTGAAAGTGCTATTGCTGCGCCTATGACATACAAAGAAGTAAGTGCAACAAGTGCAGTATTTGTTTTGTGAAATTGACCACAGTGATTTTGAAAAGTTAGCATAAACGACCTCGTTTAATAAAATATTAATATGCTTAAATTGTGTATAAAAAAATTGTCATAGTCAAGCTTTTTCGTAAGTTACCTACCACTTGAGCCAAAGCCCCCTGCATTGCGACCGGTTTCTTCTGTGCAGAACTCTTCTCTGTCATCCCAAATTACCTGAGATACCGGAGAAATAAGGATTTGTGCGATTCTATCTCCTCTTTTTATTTCGTATGGTTGATTACTTAGATTAATTAGGCAAATTTTAACCTCACCTCGATAATCAGAGTCTATAGTGCCCGGAGAGTTTAAGACAGTGATTCCATGTTTTGCAGCAAGACCAGAACGTGGGCGTACTTGCCCCTCAAAACCGTTTGGTATTGCAATCACAATTCCAGTTGGAATAAGTAATCTCTCAAGTGGATTTAAAACAGCAGAGTCATTCAATGCAGCATAAAGATCCATACCAGCACTCTGCGTAGTTGCATAACATGGAAGAGACAAGTCTTCTCCGTGTGATAATCTTTTTATTTCTACTTTAATTTTACTTCTTTGCACTCCAATTTACCATCTATGAAGACTCAATTATAGCATGTAAATTGTATCTGCAAAAGTGATAAATGTAAATGATGTCATTCCAGCGCGTGACGCTAGGCCATAAAATTCCTTGACAAGTTCAGTGCTCCTTTTTTTGTCATCCCAGTGCCCCTATGATGTCATTCCAGTCTGGAATCTAGTCCTTATTATGCAGCCACTTGGTTGAAATTAAGTCTTCTGGATCCCAGTGTCTGGGCACTGGGATGACACCCTGACAACCGTCATCCCGCTACTTGTTAGCGGGATCTAGAGATACCGCGAATGAATCGCGGTATGACGTAGATTGCTGTCATTCCAGTGTCAGCTACTTGAATGACACCCTCTTGGTATTCGTGTAGTTGTAAGCAGTATAGCTATAAATCACTCACAATCGATATGCTTGCATTACTCTCAGTAAATAAATCAAGCATAATGTTAGGTATTCTACCATCAACTATGTGAACAACTCCAGCACATTCCTCCGCCATTTTAACGTATGCCATAAGCCTTTCAATAAATTTTTCCCCTTTAATTTTCCCACAATCAATCGATGCATTTAAATTTTTAACAGATATCTTCCTGCCACCAATTTTATCTATTTCTTCATCTGTGTCACTCAAGATTATCATTTTAGATGCAGAAACTGCGATTGCGATTGCGCTTGCAGTGCTATCGGCATCAATATGATATGTTTCCCCATCTTTTCCATGACCAATTGGTGCAATAACTGGTATAAAATCTGATTCTTCAATAAAAAATAATATATCAGGATTGATTTCAGTGGGTCTACCGATGAACCCCATGTCTAATATCTTTTCGATATTATTTGATCTATCTTCTCTAAGCGTAGCGGTTATTTTTTCGGCTTTAATTAAGTTACCATCTTTTCCACATAATCCAATAGCTGAACCACCAGCAGAATTTATATACTGAACAATTTTTTTATTAACTGAACCACACAGTGCCATTTCAATGATTTTCATAGTGTCTTTGTCTGTAAGTCTGATACCATTCACAAACTTACTGTCCATACCCAGCATTTTTAACACCGAGTTAATTTCATATTCTCCGTCATGAATTATTACCGGATTTATACCAAGCTGCTTCAACAAGACAACATTATGCACAAAAGTATTAAATAGTGTTTCATCTAAGATTATTGTACCACCGCATTTAATGACAAAAGTCTCGCCTACAAAGCTAGGTATGTTAGATAGCACTTCAAGTAATATTTCTGCTTTTTGTTCAAATGATACCTCACCCTTTAAAAATTCGCTACTCTTCATTTTTTTATCTTGTAAACTTGAAAAACTCATCTCTTACCTTGGTTATTTTATGCTTAACACGGATGCTCATTTGATGAATTGACACATTCTCATTATTAATCCATTTTTGAATATCTTCTATAACAGCACCTAAGCTTTTTTGACTTACTTTATCTATTTTTGTTAGCACAATGTTAAAGTTAATGTTATTATATATTAACCAATAAATGAAGTCTTTGTCTATTTCTTTTAATCCTACCTTGCTATCTATCAACACAAACACTCTTCTTAGATTTCTTCTTTGAATTAGATAATACTCAATTAAGTTTAAATATTGTATAATTTCCTCCTTACCTGCATGAGAATAACCATACCCTGGCAGGTCAACAAGCCTGAACTTATCATTGTACATAGAGTAAAAATTTATTTGTCTAGTGCATCCAGGTTTAGAGGAAACTCTGGCAGCTTTTTTGCTGTTTATCAGTAAGTTAATCAGACTGGATTTTCCTACATTTGATCTACCAGCAAACGCAATCTCTGGAGCCGATTCATCTGGTAATGTTTTTATGTCCGAAGCTCCAAATATGAAATTGCAGTTTGATGTTATCTGTTTTGCCATTATATTCAACTAGAAGGTAGTAGGTATATTATAGTGTTATTGCTTGATATAAGAAATTTTTTATTTCAGTATATATTACTTAGCTAGATCTGTGCTATATGGATATGGAAAATAATTTACAAGACTTAAAGAAAAAATTTAATGATATAGAGAGGAATTTGGAAAATCCTACCAATTTAAGTCAAAAAGAATTCATTACCCTTTCAAAGGAATACTCTGAGCTCAGGCCAATAATCAAGATAATTGATGAATATAACACGCTGAAAGAGGAAATTTCAGACTTAGAAGAAATAATGAAAGATGAAAACAGCGAAGGTGATATAAAAGAGTTAGCAAAAGAAGAATTTTTCGAAAAGCAGAAGGTATTATTACCAAAAATAAAAGCAAAATTAAAGTTAGCATTACTGCCCAAAGATGAAGATGACTCAAGAAATGCAATATTAGAAATTAGAGCAGGTACAGGCGGAGAAGAAGCAGCATTATTTGCAGCAATGTTATTTCGTATGTATCAAAAATATGCAGAAAGAAGAAATTGGAAGTTCGAGCCAATAAGCATTTCTAATACAGGTATAGGTGGCTATAAGGAAGCTTCTGCACTCATTAATGGAACAGAAGTTTTTGCAAGGTTGAAATTTGAATCAGGGGTGCACAGAGTACAGAGAGTGCCAGAAACTGAATCCTCAGGAAGGTTGCATACCTCTGCCGCTACTGTTGCGATATTACCTGAAGTAGAAGAAGTTGACTTTAAAATAGAAGAAAAAGACTTACGAATAGATGTTTATAGATCCAGTGGTCCTGGAGGGCAATCAGTGAATACAACTGACAGCGCAGTAAGGGTCACCCACTTGCCAACAGGGATAGTTGTGATACAGCAAGATGAAAAATCGCAGCATAAAAATAAAGCTAAAGCGCTCAAAGTATTGAGGGCAAGGCTATACGAAATTGAAAGACAAAAAAAAGAAATGGAAAGGTCAACAATGAGGAAAAGTCAGATTGGCTCTGGTGATCGTTCCGAGCGCATAAGAACATATAATTTCCCACAATCAAGAATAACAGACCACAGAATTAATCTAACTTCACATCGGCTAGAGCAGATTATAAAAGAAGGCGAACTAGATGAATTTATTGAGGCATTAATCTCACGTAATGAAGCAGAAAGATTGGCAGGGGAAAGTTAGCAGCCTACAATGGAATATCTTTATTAATTACATAGGATCTTTTAAACGCAATAGATAGACAGTAAAAACAAGTTCTAGTACTATCGCGGATAAAACAAGAACAGCTACACTAATTGTTTGACCATTGTAAATGTAGCTTGTTAAGCCGATAAAAATAGCCATGATAAAAGCTCTAATGAACGAGACTGCAGAAGAAGCTGTGCCTTTAATTTCAGGGAAAACATTTATTGATGCATTAAAAATCACTGGCTGGAAAATTGCACAACCGATAGAAAAAATAATCATAGACAGTGTTACTAAGTAGAAAGAGTGGGGTACAATTATACTGAATATTACAAGCAATAGAGACCCAATAGCACCCACGCTCGTACCAGAAATTACACACTTTATTGCTCCAAGTTTCTGCAAGATTTTGCCAGCAAATAGACTGATGAGTGAGAAGCACCCAACTATTGCACCTTGATGTAGTGCATAAATAGTGCTAGATAAACCAAAAGTCTTCATATACAGAAAAGGTCCACAAGTAATGAATGACATATACGCAGCAGAAAAGAGGCTTGACATCAAAGACAACGTAACAAACCTCGGATTAGATAGTAGTTTTCTGTAATCTTTCATCGTTTTTTTTAAACTGAAAATATCGCGGTTCTTTTTTGTTTCTGGTAACGCTAAAAGCAGCAAAACCCAAGAGATCAAACAAAGTATTGCAACAGTTGCATAATTACCACGCCATCCTACAATTTCATTGATGAAACTGCCTAACACTGGCGCAATTGCCATGACAACTGTAAGAACAGAATTCATGATTCCAATAAATTTCACCGCTTCGTCGCCTTTGTAGCTGTCTGCAACGATTGCAAACACAACTACAGATGTGCTAACACCAATGCCCTGAACAAAGCGAGAGATTAAAAGCCAAAAAATCGACGGTGCAAAAACACAACCAACAGCGCCGATTAATAACAAAGTGTTACCTATGATCATAATTCTCCTTCTGCCATAGCATTCAGACAATGGACCAAAAAACAACCCTCCTATGCAAAAGCCTAGGAAATTATAAGCAATAGTTAATTGAATTATGCCTTCCGGTACGTTAAAATAGTGCACCATATCAGGAAAACTAGGTACGGAAATGTCAATTTCAATGAACTTGGCAATGAGAGACAGGATTAACAGAAATGGTAGTAACATTTGAGATTTTTAATTAATGAATAAAAATATCACATTTAAAGCGTTGAAAGAAAACATTTTTTACTGTTATTAAAATGGTTAGAAACACCTCATGTGAAGGAATGGTGGATAAATTGGACACTAGGGTTAATTAAAGAAAAATATGACAACTATGTTAAAGCTCTTACTCTCTGTCCTAACTTTACTTATTTCCTCTTACTTTTTCAACAGTCCGTCTAAATTACTACAAGCAGTTTAATTTTTAGTAAATATGTCATTATTCAAAAATATGCAAGAAGCTTTATAGAAACTTAACATAATTTTATCATAAAAATGTCATTCTTAAGTCCTATGTAAAAACGAATTTTGGCACCAAGTGAATCTTTTTTAATTAACTATGAGCTGGATAAATTGGAAAATAAATTTTGTTTACTTTTACAATACCTTAAGATCTAATATAACTTTATCAGTCAAAAGTATCACAATAGGCTAGTATGTTCTTTACTCTTTTCCTAAAAATATTACCTATTTATATTACGATATTTATTGGTTATTTAGCAGGAAAATGTCTTAAAATTGATAGAAACACTATATCTCAAATACTCTTTTATATAGCTAATCCAATAGTGATTTTATATGGAGTTTCTCATACAGAAGTTAATTTAAAAGTAATTTCTCTGCCGATTTTGATATGGTTTATAGGTAGCACTATGTCCTTATCAGTGTATTATCTTTCTTCTTTTTTATTTAAGGATAACACGAGAAACATATTAGCATTTAGTTCGGGCAGCACAAGTATGGGTTATTTTGGCCTGCCGATTGCCATGGCTTTATTTGATGAAGATTCAGTATCTGTATATGTTGTTTGTTATATAGGAATGGCGCTATTTGAAAACAGCTTAGGATTTTACATAGCTGCAAATGGTATTTATACCGCAAAAGAATGCATATTAAAGTTGTTCAAACTTCCTTCGCTTTATGCGATGGTTCTGGGCTTCTTTTTAAGTATATACGATATACAAATACCTACTTTTTTAACAGATGTTATGATGAACATTAGAAGTACATTTGTCACATTAGGAATGGTGCTACTTGGAGTGAGCATTGCGAATATTGCAAGCTTTAAAATAGATTGGAAGCTTGCTTTGATCACTATTACAGCAAAGTACGTATTCTGGCCACTGTTTGTTTTAGGAATTGTCCTTTTAGACAAGCATGTTATAGGTATATACGATGAGAGCATATATAAAGCACTGATGTTGCTGGCTATTATTCCAGTTTCTGGGTCCAGTATAATACTTGCTAATATTTTGAATTATCAACCAGATAAAGCTACTCTGTTGCTTCTAATCAGTACTGCAGTGGGACTGTTTTATGTTCCACTAATAATATCATTATTTTTTACTAAACTTGTTCCTTTTTGATCAAAAAATTAAGCGCTTGCACAACCATTATTTGGGTAACAACACAAGACATTGATAAAACTTGAATTTATAGCTAAAGCAACTTCTACAATTTGGTAACCCGTCATCCCGCTACTAGTTAGCGCCGCGGCGGTAAATTGACCTTACCCAGAAAAAGTAGAGAGAAAGTTAAGACGTTTTTGGAGTAAAATAAAACGTTTTTTCAAAATATGACAAATAGAAGAGAATATACAGCAGAATTCAAATTAGAAGCTGTTAAGCTGGTTAAAGAAACAGGTCAAGCAAGTACAAAAATAGCAAAAGATCTAGGTATAGATGGCAGTATGTTAAGTAAGAAAATATGATGGAAAAATGTCTGGAGCATACGCATTTCCAGGCAAAGGCTCCTTATGACAAAGAAAGATTTGATCTAAAAAAAGAGCTAATAAGAGAAAGAGACATCTTAAAAAAAGCCCTGGGCAAAGAAAAAGAGTAAAGTATTCTTTTATATAGAAATTGCTATAAAACACAGGAACTATGTAGGGTTTTGTACTGGTGGTATTGGTTGCTAAGGAAAAAAGCAGTAAAGAATTAGCAAAAGAAGGGCTTCTAGCAGATATTCAAAAAATACATCAAGCATTCTAAATGCAGATATGGAGCCCCTAAAATTCACGCTGAATTAAAAGCTTTAGGCAAAAATTAAAACAGTACAAAGTGTTATGCAAGAAAATGGCATTAAAACCAAGCTTAGACGAAGGTTCAAAAATAAAAAACAGCAAATAAGCAACCGAGTTGTGGCTCCGAACACATTGGATCAAAATTTTACTACTGATCAGCCAAATAAAGTTTGGGATTACCTACATAAAAACTAAAGAAGGTTGTTGGCGGCAATAATTGACCTATATTCACGCATGGTGGTTAATGAGTAACATGATAATTAGTTATAGATTCTTTATTGATGGCCGTTGATAAACGCAAACCCGATAAAAATCTGCTGTTACATAGCGATCAAGGGTCACAGTATACCTCTCAAAATTACCAATTTCTATTGAATACAAAAAACATCATTTCCAGCATGAGCCATAAGGGCTGTTGTTACGATAACTCTGTTGCAGAAAAGTTCACTTAAAAGGGAGCTGCTTATTGATACTTCTCGCTCAACAAACCAGAACTGCCATATTTGAATACATAGAAATCTTTTGTAACAAATAACGTAGACATTCTACTATTAACTATTGCATTCCTGCACAATTTATTCTCATGATAAAAACGTCTTAACTTTCTCTCTACTTTTTCTGGGTAAGGTCACCTCTTTAGGTGCTCCTTTTTTCTTTCTTATACACACAAAAATCATATAGAATTGTAAATACAGCTTTTTTATTCTGATGCTTTTCAATTCTATAGCTCTGGTTGTCTCTCTATTACTATTTTTCTACATTATCGTAAAAAAACTGAGCGAAAAGAAAGCAAACCTTGAGGGTAATTTATGTAAATTAGAGCAAGAACTTCAAGAAACAAAGCAAACTTTGCTTACGAAGAATGAAGAAATAGTTGATTTAAGGGTCAAAAGAGCAGAACTTGAAGTAACTCTGCAAAAAGAACGTGAGGAAAAGAAAAAGGAAATAGAATTACTAACAAAAGCAGAGGAGAGATTAACAAACACTTTTAAAGCGCTCTCTCTTGATGCTTTGCAAACAAATAACAATAATTTTCTGAACTTAGCAAAGGAAGTAATCGATAGTAAATTAAAAGAAACGGAAAGCGATTTCAAAAAAAGACAAGCAACGATCAACGAAGTTGTAACTCCAATAAAAGAAAAATTAGAAAAATTCGATAATGAAATACGTGAGCTAGAAAAGGAGAGGGTAGGGGCCTATGAAGGTTTAAAGGAGCAAATTGGAGCGCTGATGAACCAAACTTCCAACCTTGCTAATGCCCTGAGGAAACCTCACATTAGGGGCAAATGGGGTGAAATGCAACTCAAAAGAGTGGTAGAAATGGCAGGAATGATTGAGTATTGCGATTTTTTTACTCAGCCGTCAGTGATTGATAAAAACGAGGATAATTTATTGCGTCCTGATTTAATAATCAAAATGCCATCTGGAAAGCAAATAATAATAGATGCTAAAGTGCCGCTTGATTCTTACATGGATGCTATATCACAAAATGATTTGCAAATACAAAAGGAGAAATTAAAGAACCATTCCCTGGCAATAAAAAAACACATAAATGACTTGGGTAAAAAAGAGTATTGGAATCAATTTGAAAATACGCCAGAACTTGTGGTGCTTTTCTTAACAGGGGAGGGGGTTTTTAGCGCAGCACTGGAATATGAGCCTGCTTTGATAGAGATTGGAGTGGAAAAAAAAGTGATCATTGCAACACCGATCACTCTAATTGCGTTGCTGAGAGCAATAGCGTATGGATGGAAGCAAGAGATGATAGCTGAAAACGCAAAGAAAATCAGTGAACTAGGTCATATTTTATATGAGCGCATTTGCACAATGGGTGAAAACTTTGATAATTTGCGCAGGAGCTTAAAAAGTGCTGTTGATCATTATAATAAAACTGCTGGCTCTCTTGAAGCAAGGGTGTTTCCTGCTGCTCGAGAATTCAATAAGCTTGGTATACATGCAAAAAATAAAAGTTTAAGTGCTGCAAAGGAATTAGAGTCTTTACCACGCAGTTTACATACTGAGGGGCTGAAAGTAGATTAGGCATCTTAACAGGGAATGTTCAAAAAACCATACGCGTCAAGTTAAGGAATGTAGAGAGCTTAAAGTAGATACCCTGGTCTTCCTATATCTGTCTTTCAAAGAAAACTTTGACCAGATTATAGTAAGCTTTTTTAGAAAAATTTTTAAATTATTGACAATATTGTTTAATATCAAAAAGAGCTCTCTAACCCGCCTTTTCAATTCAATAAATGCCTTTGTTAAACTGAGCTCCGTGTTCTTTTTTAGTTTTACACAGCCAATCATTCCGTGAAATACGAGAATAGCACATAATTTTGCGTATAGCTCGCACAATACTCTAAATGGATTTGTCTTTCCTTTTAGTTTATCAAGATTGATATGACTTTTATATAGTTTAAATAGTAATTCGATTTGCCATCTTACTCTATAAACCGTCAATATTTGTTCAGCATTAATTTTACTCTCTGGAACATTAGTTATAAATATTGACCAATCTAATAACTTTTGATTCTTTTGAGAAGATGTATATCCATGTGACTTTGCTAATTTATTAGCCTTTCTTCTTCTAGCCATAGACTGTTCTTCAGTTAGCTTTTGACATATAATTCTTACCTTAATTTTTACTTCCTTTCCTAATAATACTTCTTTTTCTGAAGATAATTGACCTTCCAAATACTCCAATAGCTCTATTTTTTGATTTGTTTCTATATCATATATATTGGTATCAGACTTATAACGACTAACAAAATATGCACCTGCTTCATCAATCTGTTTAAAAGAACTAGGCACAAAGTAGCCCAAGTCAAATATTAGCAAATCATTGGCTGATAAACCGTTCAGATAATCCCTATAACCTTGATCCGACCTTATTCCTTCCATAAAATTTAACTTATCTAGCGCTTGATTCAGGTAATCAAAGACTAACTGTAGCTTTATTCCTGATTTGGTATTATTCTCACAATCTCTATAGCTACTGCCATATCCTTTGTACATATCTTCCATGCTACTGGGCAGGCTAATGTAGCTGCTATCCAATAATTTAACGCTTCCAAATTGCTGTAAAATTTTGCAATCAATCTGTAGACTTTTTTTAAATAAACACAAAGCTTCGTTATACATTTTTTTCATGAACTCAACTGCTTCTTCACTAAACCTAAAATCTAAACCCTGTTTTGTAATTTCTATCGAGTCTTCATTTAGCAATTGGCACATTGTTTCTATGCTGCAATCATCAACTCCTATGTTACCAAAAACCATAGCTTTTATGAATGATGAGCCATTAAGTTTTCTCTTTCTTTTTATAAAACCTACTGCAATTGATATTTCGTCTGCTTTTTCATTAAAGAATTCATTGAGGTCTTTTGATAAGCAAGCTATTCTGTCCATTGTAAGTTCTCTCATTCATATATCCAAGAGAATTTATACCTTATTATTTTCCTTCACTCTATCAACTTTACTTACACTTTTCCTTAACTTGACGCGTATGGCTTGCATAACTGACCCACGGTACCATCATAACTTTGACCCACGTTGCCATAACCGCTTTGACTCGCGGCATGATGGACTCGAATTAAATATACAGCTTCCCGAATTCGATTTAAATATACCACCTTGTCCTGATACTGTTTGTCCCCCTGCTCCTGCTTGTCCTGCTTGTCCTGATACTGTTTGCCCCCCTGCTCCTGCTTGCCCCCCTGCTCCTGCTTGTCCTGCTTGTCCCCCTTGTCCACAAGTTAAGCCTGAACCTGAATCTAAAACAATCGTTGATTTTTCAAAGCTTGCAATAACGGTCAACCCAATAACTGATGATATTCTTGATATTGAGACCAGAGAGCCAACAGGCTACAAGTTTAAAGAATGTGCAAAAACTATTCAGAATGCTAAAAACAACCTTCAGGTTATAGATGGTAAACTTGTGGGCAGTTGTGAAAACAATTCTGAATGTGATAAATGTGTAGAAGTAATAAACTCTTCTATATTAGATGCAAAAAGTGCTGAAGCCTTTTTTTCTACCCACAATATGTCAGTGTTAGAAGGCACTGTTCATATTATATAAAAGTAATACAGTGTGTACATTGTTAGTACACACTTCCATCTTATGGTTAATTTTTTAATAATTTTATTTACTAATGGAGATATTTTATGCCAACGAATACTTTTTCTTGTCCGAATCAAAAAAATGCAAATCATGTACGTATATTGCCACTTGATACGTGCTATGTCAGTGATATGTTGAAAATTAATTTGTTCACAAAGTTGGATGATTGTAAAGTCAATAAGGGTAAGTTGATTTATGATAAATGTGGTAAAGATCTTAAGTGTAAGATTGATGATAAGACTATGAATGAACTGAAAAAATGTTTTAAGTTTGAGATTGATGATAAGACTAAGAATGAACTGAAAGAAAATATTAAGAATGAACTGGAGAAAGGTCTTAAGTTTGAGATTGATGATAAGACTAAGAATGAACTGAAAGAAAATATTAAGAATGAACTGGAGAAAGGTCTTAAGTTTGAGATTGATGATAAGACTAAGAATGAACTGAAAGAAAATATTAAGAATGAACTGGAGAAAAGTCTTAAGTTTGAGATTGATGATAAGACTAAGAATGAACTGAAAGAAAATATTAAGAATGAACTGGAGAAAGGTCTTAAGTTTGAGATTGATGATAAGACTAAGAATGAACTGAAAGAAAATATTAAGAATGAACTGGAGAAAAGTCTTAAGTTTGAGATTGATGATAAGACTAAGAATGAACTGAAAGAAAATATTAAGAATGAACTGGAGAAAGGTCTTAAGTGTGAGATTGATGATAAGACTATGAATAAACTGAAAGAAAATATTAAGAATGAACTGGAGAAAAGTCTTAAGTTTGAGATTGATGATAAGACTAAGAATGAACTGAAAGAAAATATTAAGAATGAACTGGAGAAAGGTCTTAAGTGTGAGATTGATGATAAGACTATGAATAAACTGAAAGAAAGTATTAAGAATGAACTGAAGAAAGGTCTTAAGTGTGAGATTGATGATAAGACTAAGAATGAACTGAAAGAAAATATTAAGAATGAACTAAAGAAAGAGAAAGAGCCTGATGATGTTAAAGAACCTGATGATGTTAAAGAACCTGATGATGTTGAAGAGCCTGATGCTGGTAATGATGGTTACAGCGAAGGTATGGCTTTCTCTTACCATGGTTACGGCAACGACTTAATATAAACTCTGATCCAGGAAGATAAAATAGTTAAGATAAACCTTCAACTAGTCCCACTTATTCACTATACTGCTATAGATTTTATAGCAATATAGTGAATGAACATTTTTAAGCAGATTTCCTCTCTAATCTTTAGTAAATTGAATGAGTTGAAACAAAGGGGTGTTATAAGCACAAGTGCAGCAAACTTTATCATAGAGCCTCCAAGCAATAGAGTCCATGGAGACATTTACACAAATGTTGCTATGGTGCTTGCAAAGCATGAAAAGAAGAATCCCATTGAAATTGCAGAGGTTTTAGCCAAAGAATTTGAACTTTTTGATGAAGTTGCAAAAGTGGAAATAGCAGGCTCTGGTTTCATCAACATGCACTTAAAAATAGAAGTGTGGCATGGAATTTTAAAACAAATAAATGAGCTAAAAACAGAGTTTGGCACCCTAGATATAGGGAACAATCAGGCCATCAATGTTGAATTTGTATCTGCAAATCCAACTGGTCCACTGCATATTGGTCATGCAAGAGGGGCAGTATTTGGTGACGTTCTGGCAAATTTATTGAAAAAAGTTGGTTATAAAGTTACTAAGGAATACTATATTAATGATGCTGGAGCACAGATAGATACGCTAATTCGGTCAGTGTATTTGCGATATAAAGAAGCTCTGGGAGAAAAAATTAGTGTTGAAAAAGGTTTATACCCAGGTGAATATTTAAAACCGATAGGGGAGGGGCTGGCCAAAAAATATGGCGCAGAGCTTCTAGAAAAGCAAGATAATCAAGTGATTAGAGACTATACTTTAAGTTCTATCTTAGAAATTATAAAGGAAGACATGAACTTACTTGGAGTAAATCATGATGTTTTTACTTCAGAGTATGAGCTACAAAAAAGTGGCAAAATTGAAGAGAGTATAAAGATATTGTCTGACAAGGGTCTAGTGTATGAAGGGTACCTGGAGAAACCAAAAGGCAAAGAAAGCGAAAATTGGACTTCCAGAAAAGAGATGCTATTTCGCTCTACAAAATTTGGTGATGACGTTGACCGTGCATTGAAGAAAGAGGACGGCAGTTGGACTTATTTTGCCTCGGATATCGCTTACCATTTTGATAAGATATCGCGTGGTTTTAACAATATGATCGTAGAGCTTGGTAGTGACCACGGCGGTTATGTCAAAAGACTCAAAGCAGTCGTCTCTGCGCTCAGTGATGATCAAGCAAAAATAGAGGTAAAACTGCATAATATTGTGAATTTTTTCGAGAACGGCAAACCTGTTAAGATGTCCAAAAGATCAGGAAATTTCCTCACAGCAAGGGATGTAGTGGAAGAAGTTGGCAGGGACATAACTCGTTTTATAATGCTAACACGCAAGAATGATATGGTCTTGGACTTTGATTTTGCTAAAGTTAAAGAACAGTCAAAAGACAACCCTATTTTTTACGTGCAATATGCGCATGCTCGTGCTCATTCGTTAATGCGTAATGCTCCAAAAGAGCTCCCAACAGCAGATCCTTCACTTTTAAGGACAGGTGGAGAGCTCTTCCTCATAAAAACCTTAGCAAAGTGGCCAGATGTGGTAGAAATTGCAGCAAGGCTTTGTGAGCCACACAGAATTACTTTCTACTTACTTGAAGTTGCAGAAGCGTTTCACGTTTTATGGGGGTATGGCAAGAGTGATTTAAACATGCGTTTCATACTGGAAGACAACTTAAACCTCACCGCTGCAAGAATGTTTCTCGTGCAAGCCTTAGCGCACGTCATCGCTTCTGGACTTTCTATCTTCAATATAGAGCCTTTGGAAGAGATGAGTTGATTTTTTTATGCAAGATTGTTTTTTCAACGAATAGAGAAGTTGACAAAATTAAGTAAAAATGTTATAGTTTATTGACCTTACCCAGAAAAAGTGGAGAGAAAGTTTGGAATGTTTTTTACAAAAAGAATGATGCATCAAATTGTTCTGGAATGCAATAGTTAATAGTGACGTTGTTTGTTATAAAAAATTTCTATATATTCAAATATAGCAGTTTTGATATGCTGTTTAGAGTGCCGAGAGGTGTCTATTGGTAACTCCCTTTTTAGAGAACTGAAGAAGCTTTCCACAACAGAATTGTCGTAACAACAACCTTTATGACTCATCTATGTTTTTTATGGATAAGAGATATTGATAACCTTGCAAAGTATATTGTGAACCTTGATCACTATGTAATAGTAGATTTTTGGCAGGTTTACGCTTGTTAACGTCCATTAATAAAGAGTCCATAACCAATTGTTTATTTATTGAACTGCTCATTAACTACCATGCGTGAATATAGATCGATTATTGTTGCCAAATATAGCCATCCTTCTTTGGTTTTTATATAAGTAATCCCATACTTTATTTGGTTGATCGACAATAAAGTTTTGGTCTAATATATTGGGAGCTACTGTCCGTTTGTTGTTTCTTAATTTTAAATTTTCTTCTCAATATAGCCTGAATACCATTTTTCTGCATAATACTTTGCACTGTTTTTAAGTTGCAACTTTTACCCAAAGCCTTTAATTCAGCATGAATTTTAGGAGCTCCATATCTACATTTAGAAGCTTGATATATTTTTTGAATATCTGCTAATAACTCTTTATTTGCTGATTCTCTACTGCTTATTTTCCTTGTAGTCCACTTATAGTAGCCACTAGCAGAAAATCCTACATAATTCCTGTACTTTATAGCAGTTACTATATAAAAAAATATTTTACTCTTTTTGACTGGCCAGGGCTTTTTTTAAAATGTCTCTTTCTCTTGTTACTTTTGCTAACTCTTTCTGTAAATCAAATCTCTCTTTGTCATAAGGTGCTACATCTGGAAATGCATTTGCCGCTGACTTTTTTTCGTTATATTTCTTCATCCATTTTCCTAATACACTATCCCTTATTCCTAGATCTCTTGCTACTTTTGCAACTGGTTGACTTACCTTTCTTTGTTCATTTGCCAGCTTAACAGCTTCCAATTTGAATTCTGCCGTATATTCTCTTGCCATTTCTAATCCTCCAAAATTTTATTTTACCCGAAAAAACTCCTTTCTTTCTCTCCACTTTTTCTGGGTAAGGTCAGTTTAGCTATAGGCAGCAATTTTCTGTATTTATTTTAAATTGAAGGAAGCTCAAATGAAAGATCATGTTTTGCTAAAAATCACAGAATGCAGTCTAACAGTGAACGGTTACGCTTTTAATCGAAAATGTTGTATAGTACACAATCAATTTTTCTGGATCCAAGTAGTCAAGGCACTGCCTTTGTGTTTGAGGCAAAATCGGCTATAACACTTAACATACTGCCTTTGCAAACAAATGTTCGTACAGTTATGTGTCAGCTACTTGCATGACGCCATTGCCTGAACGGGTACCAATGATTACCTATCAATCTCACCAAAAACTATATCGAGTGAGCCAATAATTGCTGCAACGTCAGCAAGCATGTGTCCTTTTGCCATAAAGTCTAAGGCTTGTAAATGCGCAAAGCCAGGTGCTCTTATTCGGCACCTATAAGGTCTATTGGTACCATCTGAAACTATATACACTCCAAACTCACCTTTTGGTGCCTCAACAACTGCGTAAGCCTCACCTTCTGGTACGTGATATCCTTCTGAATAGAGCTTAAAATGGTGAATCAGAGCTTCCATAGATTTTTTCATCTCTGCTCTTGACGGTGGAGAAATTTTTCTATCTTCAGTTTTTATTTGCCCTTCAGGCATTTTCTCTATGCACTGCTTCACCAAACTGATAGATTGCCTAATCTCTGCCATTCTAACTAGATAACGGTCATAACAGTCGCCATTTTGGCCGATCGGTATATCAAAATCTAGTTGATCATATATCTCATATGGCTGGCTTTTTCGCAAATCCCAAGCAAGCCCAGCAGCGCGCAACATTGGGCCACTAAAGCCCCAATCAAGTGCCTGTTTAATTGATATTTCACTAATTCCTACAGTGCGTTGCTTCCATATCCTATTTTCTGTTAAAAGTTCATCAACATCGTCTATATATTTTGGAAATTGCTCTATAAACTTTGCAATATCCTCAATCAAATCTTCTGGAACATCTGCTGCAATTCCACCTGGCCTGATGTAAGCTGCGTGAAACCTTGCACCTGAAGCTCTTTCGTAAAATTCCAGTATTTTTTCTCTTTCTTCAAAGAGCCATAAAAGAGGGGTCATTGCTCCAACATCAAGTGCTTGAGAAGAAACGTTCAGTAAATGATTTAGTATTCTCGTCAGTTCACAAAACAAGACACGTAAATACTTTGCCCTAATTGGCACTTCACATTGCAACAATTTCTCCACACAAAGTGAATATGCATGCTCTTGTGACATTGGTGATACGTAATCAAGGCGATCAAAATAAGGCAAAGCTTGAAGATACGTTTTATGTTCTATTAATTTTTCAGTACCGCGGTGCAGAAGCCCAATATGGGGATCTGCCCTCTCGATCACTTCACCATCCATCTCTAAAACAAGACGCAACACTCCATGTGCAGCTGGGTGCTGAGGTCCAAAATTTAACATCATTGTCTTTAGATCGGGCATGTCCAGTAGTTTAAGATATTAAAATTGTATAGGCTAAAGTGCGCTCAAAGTCAATAAACTTCTTGCATAGGCTACAACTATCATTCAATAGAAACAAAAACTTTTACAATGGCTAATAAGTGTTGGTAAAACCAAGTCACTTTAGCTATAGAATGACAAAAAAGGTTTGCATTAGCCAAATTTTTAGTTGAAGTAGCATAAGAGGTTAAAGGAAAAGCTTTGTGTTAATGGATTCATTTCAGGTATAGTATAGATAACACCACAATACTTATAAAATGGATCATGTTGTTAATGCGTATAATAGACTTGACACTCCTATAGTTAGGGGAGAAGGGGTATATCTTTTTGATAGAGGTGGTAAAAAATATTTAGATTTTGCTGCAGGTATTTCTACAACTTCTTTAGGGCATTGTCATCCATACATTACAGATAAGCTGAAAGAGCAATTGAGCTCACTATGGCACTGCTCTAACATTTTTACTATTCCCGAGCAAGAAAGGCTTGCCGAGCGTTTAACAACTCTTACTTTTGCAGATAAAGTTTTTTTCTGCTCAAGTGGGCTTGAAGCAACAGAAGCTGCAATTAAGTTTATTCGTCGTTATTTTTACTTGAAAGGGCAAGCAAAACGTAATCGTATTATTACAATTGAAGGAGGGTTTCATGGCCGCAGTATTGCTGCAATTTCTGCTGGAGGCAGTGAAAAATCACGCGAAGGTTTTGCTCCGCTTCTTTCTGGTTTTGATAAAGTGCCAAGAAATGACATTAAAGCTTTGGAGAAAAAAATCAGCGATGAGACAGCTGCTGTGTTTTTAGAGCCCATACAAAGTGAAGGTGGAGTATATCCACTAGACGTAGAATATCTTCAAAAAGTAAGGGAAATAACAAAAGCTCAAGGAATAATTTTGTGCTTTGATGAAGTGCAGTGCGGATATGGACGCATCGGTTCTTTATTTCATTATCAAAATGTCGGCATTGAACCTGATATGCTAACCTGTGCGAAGGCTATGGGTAACGGTTTTCCTGTAGCTGCATGTTTAGTGAAAGATTATATAGCAGAAGCAATTACTCCAGGAACTCATGGATCAACCTATGGTGGCAATCCACTTGCCATGACTGTTGGTAATGCAGTGCTCGATATAATGCTAAAAGAAGGCTTTTTTGATCATGTTAAAAGAATTAGTAAATATTTAAAAGAAAAGCTGTTGCTTTTAGCTAAAGAATTTCCTGAGATGATTTTAGAAGTTCGTGGAGAAGGGTTACTAATGGGAATAGAACTAGCAACTCTTGTAGCTGATAAAATTATTAGTCGATCTCTTGATAAAGGTTTAATAATAACTAGGGTTTTAAACAACAAAGTAGTAAGGGTAACCCCACCACTTATCATTGAGGATGAGCATGTGAACGCAGCGTGTAATATGCTTTATGATTTGTTTTTTAAGATTAAAGGTATATAAAATTCGGCAATATAAATTCAGGCTTGCAAATGCCTCTCATAACATGTAAAATTAATTTTATTTTTTATCACAATAACATCGTACTTTAATGGATTGGTTATTGGTCTTAGTATCATCAGCAATTTTTGTTTTGTTAGTTTTATCGTTTTTGTTCTCAGGAGCAGAAATAGGCTTAACCTCAATTAGCCGTTCTCGAGTTAATAAGCTAAAGCTAGACGGTAACAAAAAAGCCAGGGTAATAGATCGCTTATTAAATAGGAAAGAATTGACAATAGGAACGGTATTGCTCGGCAATACAATTATTAATATTACTTGCTCTGCTTTATTTACAGCAATATTTATCAATCTTTTTGGAAATGAGGGCATTCTCCTATCAACAATTATAATGACATTTTGTATTTTATTGTTCTGCGAAGTTCTACCAAAAACTTATGCTATTCAAAATCCTGAAAAATTTGCATCATTTTCTGCTTATTTTGTATTGTTTTTTGTAAAGATTTTTTCTCCATTGACACTAGGTATTCAATTTATTGTTAACCTCATCCTAAAATTATGTGGGCTGCATAAAGATAAGGAAGTGATATCTGCAGCGGATGCAATGCGTAATATGATTACTCTTCACCGCAGTGAAGGAACTATGTTGCAACAGGATTTAGATATGCTAAGCAGCATACTTGATTTGGCTGAGACAGAGATATCACAAATTATGACCCATAGAAGAAACCTATTTTCTCTTGATATAGATCGGAATAAAGAAGAGTTAATAAGAGAGATTTTAACCAGCAGTCACAGTAGAGTACCTTTATGGCAGAAGGAACCAGATAACATTGTAGGTGTAATTCACGTGAAAGCTCTAATAAATGCTTTGCGTGAAAAGAATAATAAAGCGGAAGGAGTTGACATTACCCAAGTTATGTCAAGGCCTTGGTTCATACCAGAAAGTACACCGCTCAGCGTGCAACTTCACAACTTCCGTAAGAACAGGAAACACCTTGCATTTGTTATTGATGAGTATGGAGCACTGCAGGGAATTGTAACTCTTGAGGATATACTGGAAGAAATAGTTGGAGAAATTTCGGATGAACATGATTTGATTACGGAGAATTTTATAAAGAAAATATCTGATAATATGTATCACATAGAAGGAAAATCTACTATTAGGGACATTAACAGGCAGTTATACTGGAATCTCCCTGATGAAGAAGCTACAACTCTAGCAGGTATGATTGTGAATGAAATAGAGCGCATTCCTGACGAAGGCGAGGAGTTTTCCATGTATGGTTTTCGCTTTAAGATTTTAAAAAAAGATAAAAATATTATTACTGTTGTTGAAGTGCAAGTAAAAACTGGTAATATTAGTGGCAGCAATTAATTAGTGGAGTTTCATGGAAGATACAGTAAAAATAACGGCTGAAGAGTTGAAGGGTTACATAGAGAGAATCGAAAAACTTGAACAAGAAAAGAGGGATGTGCAAGATCACATTCGTGATGTATATGCAAAAGCCGCAGATGAAGGTTGGGATATAAAAGTGATGAAACAAATTATTAGGCTGAGGAAGATGGATGATGATGACAGAGAGGAACAAGAAATATTGCTTGATACCTATAAACGTGCATTGGGAATGAGCTACGAAGAAGAGTTAAGTGAATAGCAGAATTGTAATTGGAATAAGTGGAGCATCTGGTTCTATTTACGGTGTGCGTATTTTAGAAGCGTTGAAAGACGTCGATTATGAAACTCATTTAGTGATAAGTCGTGCTGGGAAAATAACTTTAGCTCACGAGATTAAAGAAAAACTTGAAGATATTACATCACTTGCAGATTTTTACTATTCTGAAGAAAAGATTGGAGAAAAAATAGCAAGCGGCTCATTTAAAACCTCAGGGATGATTGTAGCACCATGCTCTATGAAGACAATGTCTGAAATCGCATCAGGTGTTACTTCCAATCTATTGACAAGGGCTGCAGATGTAACGCTAAAAGAAAGAAGAAAGTTAGTTCTTATGGTGCGAGAGTCACCACTGCATCTTGGGCATTTACAAAATATGTTAAAATTAACGGAGATGGGAGCAATTATTGCTCCACCAGTACCAGCTTTTTATATTAAACCAAAATCGTTGGATGATATTATTAATCATTCTGTTGGCAAAGTATTGGATTTATTTGATATCAAATTACCCGACTTTAAGGAGTGGCAAGGAAGTGACAATTATTATTGATGGTAAAAAAATAGCAAACGACCTATGTGAGAGGCTATCACAAAAAATTGATATTTTAAAGAGAGAGTATAACATTTTTCCTTGCCTGAAAGTAATTCTCGTGGGCAGCAATCCAGCAAGTCAGGTTTATGTTCGCAACAAACAGAAAAAAGCAGAATCAATAGGCATAAGTTCTGAGACCATTGTTTTGCCTGATAATATTTCAGAAGATGAATTAATTGAAAAAATCAATGAATTAAATGAAGATCCATCTGTGCATGGCATTTTAGTGCAATTGCCTTTACCAAATCATATTAGTGCAAGCAGAGTAATTAACACAGTAAGTGTTGAAAAAGATGTAGATGGCTTTCATGATGAAAACGTTGGCAAATTAGTTAAAGGTGAAAAAAACTGCCTTATACCTTGCACTCCTAAAGGTTCTTTGCATTTAATTAAGTCAATTGAAGAGAACCTTTCCGGTAAAAACGCAGTGGTAATTGGTAGGTCAAATATCGTGGGCAAGCCAATGTTTTACCTGCTATTGCAAGAAAACTGCACTGTCACCATCTTGCATTCACAAAGCAAAGATTTAGCTGAATATTGCTCTAAAGCGGATATAGTAGTTGCAGCAGTCGGAAAGCCAAATTTTGTTCAAGCAGACTGGATAAAGAAAGGTGCAATAGTGATCGATGTTGGCATAAATAGCGTTAACGTAGGAGAACAAAGTAAGCTCGTAGGTGATGTTGACTTCGGGGGAATAAAAGAAAAAGTCAAAGCTATTACCCCAGTACCCGGGGGCGTTGGCCCAATGACCATTGCATTTCTAATGATGAACACTGTTATTGCTGCTTGCTTGCAGAAGGGAGTTGATGCTTCTAATTTCATTAGTTGAGGTATGAAGAGGAAGCTGTATGAAGATAGAATGTACCACATCTCACAATTAATAAAAAATTGAGATTTTTGAAATTCCTCGGTAGTCAAATTTATTAAATATTTAGGATCATCATCTATTCTTTTTTCTCTACAAGTATAGCTAAAGTGGCTTAGGTTTACCTACAATTTGAAAAACAACAAATTCGTCATTCCGCTACTCGTTAGCGGAATCTATGCTGAGATACCGCGGCGGTATGACGTAGGGAAACCTTTCTTGGGTTAGCTATAGTTAGTGGAATTGCAAAGTTTCTAGGCATAAAAAGCTTTGAACCTAATATATGAGCCAAACTTGATTTTCCAACCGTAGATACACCTGTAATAAAAATAATAGTCTTCATTTTATGAATTTACTTGCTATATGAACTATCGGAGAAATTTTTTTATAGTTTATAGTATCTATACTTTGCCATATACAACCATCAGAATCTTTTCCATCAGATTCTCGCTTTATTTCTCCTATGATTTCAATTTTGTATAAAACTGCTATATGTTTTAGACATTTATTTACATTGTCTTCATTATAATGATATAGGCTAGTAACTGTTTGGATTTGGTCGTATTGTTTCACTAAACAACCTGTTTCTTCTCTAATTTCTCTTACAAGTGCCTCTTCAAGCGTTTCAGCAATTTCTACCTGGTAAATCAAACAACCCTTTATAAGGACCTCGACTTTTTTTCACCAAAACTATACTTTTAGGTTTTAAAATTAAACCGTATACGCCTAAGTGAGAGTGATAAATAATATCATCTTTCATTAAATCAAAAATATTAGAGTTAATATAATAATTTAAAAAATCAATTATACAAAATAATGTATTATAAATACAATTACTCAATATAAAAATTCCACTTAACAAATTTATAAAAGTATAGCTTCTACGTCATACCGTCACGGTATCTCTTAGCATAGATCCTGCTAACAAGTAGCGGGATACTTAACCGTCATACCGCCGCGGTATCTCTTAGCCGCTAACACGTAGCGGTATGACGATTGTCGTTTAACTATAAATATTTAAGAAATTTACCAAATGAAAAAAAAGGCAAAAGAAACCCCGTAGTGCGAGTTTTGACTCTCTAATACTTTAAATTGGCGCTATAATAATGTGCTGACGCTTAGTTTAAGCGCGATTTGGCTGAATGTAGAAAAATTTTAAAAGACATGCAGCCGCTATAATGTTATGTAATCCGCCAAAAGATACCCTGAGTTTTTTACTGAATTTTGTCATTGAGCCTGCAGGTCAAAAACAAGTTTTGAGTCATAAATACCCTTAATGCCATGACGTGTATAATAATGTTACAAAAAATAATATCATAGAATTCAATAGGATAATCCCTAGAGAATTACTCATCTACAAAAAGCCAAATCGTGTTAATGCTGTTTAGATGTAAAAGATAAGCTAAATCTTTACAGGGAATTTAAAACAGTAGAATACCTTTGATTGAAAAAAAGAACCAAACTAGGCAACTTAACCGGTTTGCTATTTCAACTACTACAACTAAATCAATAAATCTTAATAGGGGGAAAAACATCATGAGTGCGCCAAGAAGTGCGTAAAGTTCAGTTGGTGAAAATCCAACCCAGGCAAAGCCTAGCCAGCAACCTGGAACGAACCATTATGCTGCGTAAGGTGACGAGCGTAGTAAAGCTAGTGGAAGGTGTAAAAGACAAGATTTGATCTGACAGACAAGAATTAATTGACAGAAGAATTGAGGTAGTCAAAACTAATATCAGGCTCTTGTGTAATGCTACTAATATTTTTCTGAAAAGCAATATATTTGCTATCAAGAAAAGTGTATTAAATAAGACTTGACCTGACACTTTAAAAAAGTAAGTTAAAAATAATAAAAATAAAGGAGTGTTAGATATGAGTACAATACAGACAAAAATATTAAAACCAAAGCTAGGATTATTAGAACTAGCAAAACAACTAGGAAATGTGTCTCAAGCATGCAAAGTGATGGGATACTCAAGAGATACATTTTATCGCTTTAAGGAGTTATATGAAAATGGAGGAGAGGAAGCATTACATGAAATAAGTAAGAAAAAACCGCTATTAGCAAACAGAGTTTCCGACGATATAGAAAGAGCAGTGATTGGTATAGCAACAGAATTTCCAGCATATGGGCAAGAAAGAGCTGCAAATGAACTGAGAAAAAGAGGTATAATAATTTCTCAGGGAGGAGTAAGGTCTGTATGGCTAAGAAATGACCTTGAAACTCTCAAAAAGAGACTTAAAGCACTAGAGACAAAAGTAGCTCAAGACGGAATCATTTTAACTGAAGAACAACTTGCAGCTTTAGAAAAAGTGAAAGAACAAAGGGAAGCTCATGGTGAAATTGAGACGCAACATCCAGGTTATTTGGGTTCTCAAGATACCTATTATGTGGGCAATATCAAAGGTATAGGGCGCATTTATCAGCAAACTTTTGTTGATACTTATTCCAGAGTTGCAATGGTTAAACTTTACACGGACAGAACAGCTATTACAGCTGCAGATCTTCTCAACGATAGAGTTATTCCATTTTTTGATGAGCAGAAAATTCCATTATTACGCATTTTAACTGATAGGGGTACGGAGTACTGTGGCAAGCCCGAAAATCACGCTTATCAGCTTTATTTGGGCATAGAAAACATCGATCATTCTAGAACTAAAGCCAACTCTCCACAGACTAATGGCATATGTAAAAGGTTTCATAGAACCATGCAAGATGAGTGTTACAATATCATCTTTAGAAAGAAAATCTACAGTTCTTTGGAAGATCTACAGATTGATGTTGATCATTGGTTGCGTTCTTATAATGAGACAAGACCTCACTCGGGTAAATATTGCTATGGCAAAACGCCTATGCAAACTTTTCTTGATAGCAAATATATTGCTTTTCAGAAAAATATTAGTAGCATTACACAAGAGCCTGATATTAGTTTTGACTACCTCAATTCTTCTGTCAGTTAATTCTTGTCTGTCAGATCAAATCTTGTCTTTTACAGGCTGAACAGATACAAATAAGACAAATTTCTCAAAAAATCTTTTAAAATGTTAACTTAACATCACCATCACTTCATTATAGAGAACGGCCTACTGTTTCTTCAAGACTTGAAGCTTTTCTCATTTTTTCGCGCTTTGCCCAAGGGCCCACTTTTGTTGCATCAGATTGACTAATTGTTTCAGAACGAATCAACTCTCCAGATCTAGTAAAAAAACCTCGTTCAATAGCATCACGTACTGAACACCCACCAAGCAAACATTTTTCCCCTATTCGTTCCTCACAATTCTGTAATTTTTTCCACTTTTCTTGATCTTCTACTTCTACCTTTATTAGATTTTGCTTATCAGGGTATAATCTCACTTCCAACTCTCCCAAGCCAGTATCGAAAGTCAATACTATATTACTACCATCTGCTAGGCCTACATAATTCCTTATAGCGTTTTCCGTTA
The DNA here is from genome assembly GCF_964026895.1 of Wolbachia endosymbiont (group A) of Cephus spinipes. Classification (NCBI taxonomy): domain Bacteria; kingdom Pseudomonadati; phylum Pseudomonadota; class Alphaproteobacteria; order Rickettsiales; family Anaplasmataceae; genus Wolbachia; species Wolbachia endosymbiont (group A) of Cephus spinipes. The sequence continues at coordinate 475,136 of NZ_OZ034713.1, forward strand.
TAATTTCTACCTCACTCTTACCTATCTTTATTATATTTCTTCCGTATTGTACACCTTCCTGAGTGATACCTAAACCCCTTGCTCCATTTGTAATCTTTGCAACATCTACTTTACTATCCTGTGAATATTCAAGACAGAGAGTAGAGTTGTCGATTTTTACGTCTCTTACCTTACCACTTGTTGCGCTTTGAACGATTGTTATGAAATCTAAAGCACGATTCTCATAATCTGCATAAGCGTTTTTCATATTAGCTTTGTGGCTTTCAAACTCTTCCAGTTCGTCAATTACATATATACTGCTTATGTTGTACAAAATTGCCCCTTTTGATATCAATTGACATACTATACCACTAGCAACCTCTATATTCCTTGAACCTTCGGAACTCTTTCTTAATTCACTAATCTTTCTTATCACAAAATCTGTAAAACTATATTCCTTTTCATATACCTTTCCGTATATACTACCCTGGTTAGGAAAGTTCAGCCTTACCCCAAGTTCTATAGCTTCGTTTACAACGCGTTTTAACTCATCTATATCTTTGGATTTATTTACCCTACCCAAAAATATTTTCAACTTTTCCGACTGATCTAATATTAAATCATCCCATAGAGTTCTAAGCTTAGGCAAACGTTTTTTGTCCTTCCACTCTTCGTAATCAATCGCTCCTGCTTCTAGCAGCAACTTTTTTGCTTCTTTGAAATGAGTTTCATTACCATAACAAGCCTCCCTAATCTTTTGAAAAACTCGAGACTTTCCTTCGCAATCACGGAGATTGAGAATCTCTTTAAGACCTTCATTTCCTTTGTGCTGATTGAAAAACTTTCTTAGTCGATTAGTGTTAAAGCTATGACCGCAAACACCTTCTAAATCATTTTTTGCTTCCAATTGCTCCTGAGTTAAAAAGATCTGTTCTAAAAGATTCACTTCAAAAGGTTTTTTGTTAATAATTACAATGTCTAGAGGAGTTTTTCCTTGTCTGTCAGGTTGACTACGTGCTCCTTTTTTCAGAAGCAAAGGTATATTTAAAGTATTATAATAAGCAGCATAGTGCAAAGGTGTTTGCCCTTCACTGTTAACTATGTTAGGATCAGCACCAGATTTTAAAAGTAAAGTCATAAATGCACTAACTGCACAACCTATGTCTTTTTCCACTGCTAAATACTCCATACCTTGTATTACATGTAGTATTGTCAATTTGGATTCTCCCCTTTGAAGATTGAGAACAGCTTTTAGATCATCACCTTTGTTATCGTGTAAAAAGTCCTCAAACCTTGTAATGTCACAAAATGGAAAGTCTGTAAGAAGATTTAACAGTGCCTTATTCAAATTTTTTTGGTTATCTTTTAAATCAGGTACGTTGAAAGACCAATCAGATATTAAATTTTTGAATTTTTCCCTTTTAATAATAGAGGTCAAAGAGCTGTTATCACTAAGCAGCAACGAGTATTTAATTGACTCATACTTATCATCTACCCGCCCCTCCTTCTGTTCTACCTTTACCTCCTTTAAATACTCTGTATCATCATCTTTAATGCGTTTAGCTAGATCCTTTAAAAATTCAATATCTCTGTTTTCCAGTAAAGGGAATGCTCCCTTCTTCATGAGAATCGAGACCATTTGTGTACTTCGTCCAGCTAAGTATAATGGAGTGCGCCGTTTTTCATCTAACGCATTAACATCAGCCCCATTGTTTATAAGATACTCTACTATTTTTATTTTTTGGCTCAAGACAGCATGATGTAGAGGAGTGCTTCCGTCATTATACTTCTTATTAACACTTGCTCCATTTTTTATTAGGATCTCTACCATTCTTGTGTTCCCTTGTGAGATAGCATAATATAATGGATCACGATTGTACGCATCAATTGTGTTAACATCAGCTCCTCCTTTTATAAGGGTTTCTACCATTTGTTTGTTGTTTTTTAAAACAGCAAAACTTAATTGGCACAATGTACCTGGATCTACTTGTTTTAATCTCTCTTCTATTTTACTAACTACATTACTCTTACTTAAACCAACATCAGCGTTAGCAGTACTTAATACTTCCTGCAATTTATTCAATTCCATAACTCCACCTCGGTTAAAAATACTACGCACCATTTTTACACGCATGACATAAAATGCAAGAACTAATATGACATGCAACATTCGTCCTTAGGCATTTGAGGTAAGCTTTGCCTATTCACTTCACATTCATTTAGCCTACTACTAGGCTTTAATACTGCATATGTAATGCCACCAGCAATGGCCCCAACAATCAATGCAGCAGTAGCTGATATTGATAAACTAAGATGAATAGCAATACATCCAATAGCTACACTTGTCAACATGGTCATTATGCCTACACAGAAACTGGTCTTTATTGCTCTATTAGTTATAGTTAGGTGTTTATTTTCTGTCACTTTTTGATACTGTATCACATTTTTATTGTCAGCCAGACTTCCCGAGGTTTTGGGACACTCCCTTACTCGAAGACTAAGATACTTAACTATATCTTTGTAACCATTGGAATCCGCCAAATCGGAAGGAGTCTCACATCTAAAGTTTTTTACATCAATAGTAGCCTTTTCTTCCTCTACAAGATATTCAACTATATCGTAGCGATTCATTCTAGCAGCTTCATGTAATGGAGTATCGCCATTTTTTTTGCTTACTACATTAACATCAGATCCCTTTTCTAACAGAGCTTTAACTATGCCTAAATAGCCCACCTCACAAGCAATATGCAAAGCAGTGCATCCTTCTTCGTTTCGTGCTTCAAAACTAGCTCCTTTGTCTAACAAAAATTGAACTACTTTCAAACGACCACATCCAGCAGCTTCATTTAAAGCAGTATCGCCGTCATAGTTTGTTGCATTAATATCAGTACCTTTGTCTAATAGAGCTTTAACGATTTCTAAGTAACCCTTTCGAGCAGCAATATGCAAGACACATTTGAAACTATTCTTTCGTATGTCAGCATTATTCATTTTGCCCAATAAAAACTGAACTATTTTCAAGTTTCCCCCTATAGCAGCACAATGCAAAGCAGTGCAGTCTTGATAACCTCGTATCTCAAAACTAGCACCTCTTTTTAACAGAAATTGAACTACTTCTAATTTGCCTGCTTCAGCAGCAATATGTAAGGCAGTGTCACCATTATATTTTTGCGCATCAACATCAGTACCATTATCTAGCAGAAATTGAACTACGTTTAAGTGACCCATCTGAGCAGCGACATGCAGCGCAGTAGCGCCTTCATCGTCTATTACCTTAAAACTAGCACCTCTTTTTAACAGAAATTGAACTACTTCTAATTTGCCTGCTTCAGCAGCAATATGTAAGGCAGTGTCACCATTATATTTTTGCGCATCAACATCAGTACCATTATCTAGCAGAAATTGAACTACGTTTAAGTGACCCATCTGAGCAGCAATATGCAGCGCAGTAGCGCCTTCATTGTTTTTTACCTCAACAGTAGCCCCTTTTTCTAACAGGGCTTCAACGATTACGAAGTGGCCCTTGCTAGCAGCAAAATGCAAAGGCGTGTTACCATCGTTGTCTTCTGTCTCAACGCTAGCTCCTTTGTTTAATAGATCTTGAACTTTCTCTAAGGAACCATGAAAAGCAAAATTAAGTAAGTCAGTATGTATATTACTTTCGTGTACACAATGCTCATCTGTTTTTAAGTGACTATCGAGCGTAGCTAAATATGAATACGTAATATTTTGATTAACTTGATAAATTGGTATTGTCTGTGTTGCATAAAAACCTTGTTCTTTTGACCGCTTTTCTATTCCATCAACCATACTGTTCTCTTCTAAATCTGCTTGAATATTTATTGGATTAGATACTTCTTCCAATTGATTACCCATAACACTACCTTAACTTAAAAACTTATGTTTTAATTATTACACAATTATTATAATTAGCAATAGTTTTATATTTTTTCAGAATTACAAATTTATTGTATTCAGATATAGGAAAATACCTTTTGTCTCTAAAAAACATTGCAACCAAGTATTACAAAGATTTCAATTATTTACTTCTTCAAAGATCCCAAAAAGATCGTATCTTTGTGAGAACAAGCTACGTAAAAGTAGGGTTATGAAAATAGGAACTTGCAATCTTTGCAACAAAGTCAGGGAAATTAGTTCGTATGTGGATTTAGCGAAAGTGAGCCAATGTAGCTGGTTTTGGCATATAATAAAATTATAATATAAAAAAGTTCGCACAGATCATTTGGTAGACCAACTCATCCCAAAACAAACTCTTCTCTCAATAGCTGATTTTGAGTGCTAGAAATAGTTATTTTGCTTGAGATCTTAATAATATATTTTGCTAAATTAATATTGATTTACTTGCGGAAGAATAATGAAGACAAGCCCATGACGAAACAAAATTCAAAATAAATAAAATGTCATATATTGAGTCTATTAAGGGTCTTTTGCCTAAAACTACTTTGGGTTAGAAAATTTTTCTATACATAATGGTAATTGACAAAGTTTTAAAGGTAGAGCAACATGTCTAAAATATATTAAATCTTGTTAGGAGGTAAGTATGGGTTACGAAAATGTACAAAAGGTATTACTAACTTCCATTAAAGAGGATGATCCTCATAAAGGGCTTAAAGAGTTAGAGATTAAAAGATGGTGTATTGCATATCAGACATTGCTGAATAAATGGGATAGCACAATAATACCACCCCTTTTTAAGAAAGTTTTAGAAGATGAAACTTGTTGGAAGATAGAAGATGCTTCAGGACAAATTAGACTCAATAGGTATACTTTCGGGGAAAAATTGTTAGCCTTGAAAACTTTGGATGGGCAAAGAAGTCTTATTAGACCCTTTGATCGCTATAGAATTGCCTGCTGGTGTTGTTTTGAAGACGAGATAAGAGCCATTTTTGAAGAATTTAAATTAACATTAGGTAGTAAACCAGTAGAGAGTTTAGTTAAGGGATGTGATAAAGGGGCTTTAATGATCTATTGGTCACATGCTATGAATAACCAAGAACATCAGTTAGAACTAAATAATGAGCATCCATACGTTTATGCTTTTAAATGCGCAATGCTAGAAAAGCATGTTGAAGCTTTGGAATTCTTCTGGGATAAGTTACAGTCAATTGATTCTGTATCTCCAAAAAGGAAAGAAGATTTATTAATGGAAGTAGCATATAATAAAGGACGTTTTTCTACTGATGATGTTGGAATGGTTGATTTTTGTCTACGTCATCTTGATTCTAACAGATATCATGAATTATTAAAAAGAGATTTTAAACAGCATGGGTGTTATTATACTTTAAGTATATTAAGAAGAAACCATTCTTTCGAAAATGCCAGAAAGCTGTTTGAACATTTAAAGCCAGAAGATTTATCTCCTGAAGCTTATAGTACATCAATGTTTTCAGCATTAAACTCGCTTGTTTCTGCACCAGGTGATAATTTTGTTAAATCTGGCAGTGATATGCTTGCCTCTATGTGGAATTGTCCTGGCTTTGATGCTCATAGACAACACTATTTACATAATCTAAGCATAAGATTATCATCCAGAGATTTAATTGTTCATCTTATCAAGGACAACAAAGCTACTAAAGTAGTATCAGAAATTATCAATTCTCTTAGTCAGGAGCAAATGCAGTCTATTATGGAACGCAACAAGTCAGAGTATGAGGTGTTTATTAGAGTTAGAAACACGCAATTGGATTGTGGAGCAGGTGATAGTCAGTTACCAAGTTCATCATTAGATGTAGAATCTGTAAAACAGGAAGTTACTGATATTAGAAGCAAAGTATAGTATTTCTGTTTTAGGAAATTCAGTTACTTAGACTTAAACGAAAGCATGCAAAGAGCTTAGTGAGGATAAAATTTGTAAAGGGTTAAAATCGGGGGCTAGTTATGGTTAATAACAATCAACAGCAAGAAAAACCACAAGGTTTCGAGTTAATTGAGTTGCTTTTGGGGAAAGTAGATTCTTCAACTTCTAATGCAGTAGATCAATCTTTTGAAGCAAGATATCAGTCGTTGGTTGATCAAATACAATCTTATTTACATTCTAGTGAAAAGCCTGGCTTTTTTCCCCATAGATTCTTAGGTTCTTTTTCTAGTGTATTAGATACTAAACTTAATGACAAGCTAGGCATAAAAAAATTGCACTTTCGTTTTGAGGGAGCAAGAACTTTAAAGGTTGTAGCAGAAACAGAGTCCAAAACACATGTTTTTATTTTCACTGAAGATATAGAAGCTCAACATTCTAAACAAACAAATACTAAGAATTTCGAATTCACCACAGGTGAGTGGAAGAATGTGATGGGTAGAGATTATACTAAATCAGATGCGCGTAAGCTTCAAATTGATGTAATAAAAATCTTGAAAGATAAGTATGAGTTAGTAAAAAGCAAACCTAAATCAGACAAAGATGTTAAATCAAAGAAGTTATACTTATATCTGAAAAGTGATGGTGTGTTAGAGTATAAAGCTAAGAATGTATATGGTAATGTTAAAACAATTGAGATTAGTCGTGATCAACTAAAAGGTAAGGTTTTCGATGAAGTCAAGCAATTTCTAGGTAAGCAAGGTAAAGATCTTAGTGATGATGCCAGGAAGGAGTTATCTAGAATGACTTCAGAAAAGGGATATACCTTAAAGAGTGATGGAGAAGATGAAAAAATAAATATTAAGGTAGAAAGTAAAAAGAAAATTGTAGATCAACCCATTGAGCCTACAATAAAGTTTCAGGAAGTGACAAAAAAGTTAGGTAAATCTGTCTATCTAGAAAATTATATTGAAAAGCTTGTTAATCCAGATGCAGAAATAGATCAAGTTCAGGATAATCTTAAAGAAATTCTAACTTACATAAAAGAAGTTCATACTAATTTAAATTTACAAGGTAATGTTTATGGTATTAAAGCTCGCGAAGCCGATCAACATGGCTTTGTAGCAGGAATATTTGATAACTTTCGATATCGTGATAATACCAAACTCTATCTGGAGCAGTTTGCTGGGGGAGGTTACGCTGATATTGTTTTGCTTGTTCGTGGGCCTAATCGTGCTGTTGATTCAGTCCCAATTCTTATTGAACTCAAGGCTGGAACTGAAGGACAAGTTGATCCAAGTGATGCGCTGGAGCAAGCTAAAGGTTACATTGAAGGTTTTAGACCAAATAAGATGAGGATTTTAACCAATGCAGATAATGCTATTGCTGTTGGGTTGAATTTAGATAATGCGGAACCGTTTAAAACTGAAGTAAAACCTATTAAACAACCACCAGCTCCTTTGATGGAGGAATTTATCGAACTAGTTGGCGAGTGGGATAATCAATCAATTTCTGAGGAAGTTTTTAAGCGAAAGGTAAAAGATTTGTTATCAAGCGAATACCATACTTTTCCAGCGAATAAAGAAACAAAAGATCATTACTATTTCAGTAGAGATATACTAGGTCAATCAATTTTAATCAACAAGATTGGTCAAGATCAGGGTAACGTAAAAAAATATATATATTCATACAATGAGTATTCGCTAAATTGGTCTCAGGGAACAGAATACACTTTATCTAAAAGCCCTGTTACAACATTAATATTTGTTCAAGGTAATGAAGGGCAAGAGAAAACAGCATTCATTTTTCATATCAGAGAATCCAATACGAGAGAATTTTATGCTGATAAAAAAATTCCAGTGCTGGACATACCCGGAATAGGAAGAGTAGGCAATGTCATAGAAATTAAAATGAGTCTCAAAAAATATGAAACAGGGTTATCTTTTGAAGAACTTTTTGAAATAGAACAGATAAGTAAGTATAAACCAAATGGTGCCGATCAGCAATTTACAGGTAGTTTTCTTAAGATACCTAATTCTGATGAATTAAAGGGAAAACTTGATCAAGCAATTACTTCTCAACATGCTTCTGACGTTGAGGCTTCATTGCAAGCCTATAAAGTGTTGCTTACTGAAGTAGCAGATATGATTTACCCTATTAAAGATTTGATTACTAATGAAGCAAGATTGCAAGCTGTGCTTAATGGTTTACTTAGTAGCTACAGTGATTTGAAGCTAAAAGAGACTTCTGCGAAACAAGAGGATTCTGCAAAAATTGTAATTATACCTGAATTTCAAGTAGGAGCAGGTGGTCGTGTTGATATGGTAATTCAAGGTATTGGTCCTTCACCTCATGGTACTAAAGAATATACTCCTATAGCGCTGGAATTTAAGCTTATAGATAAAAACTTAGACGAAGAAGGAATGAAAGAAGAAGTTGATAAATTAACACAAGAACAAAATGTTAGATATGCTAAAGGGGCGGCACTGAAAGCAATCACAGATAGTGACAAAATGCTTTTCATGGGAGTAGTTGTTAATGTGAAAGCTAAAGATAAAAATTCTTTAATATTAACAAGTAATAAGTTTGTTCCTGCTCTAGTAGTTCATAGTTCTATTGACATAGCTAAGAGAAAACATTTAGAAGGAATACAAGAAGTAACCCAGAGACTCAAAGATATGGGTATACAAGAAGAGAACCTAAGTACATTAGAGTCTGCAACAGCAGAAAAGGATTATCATTACTGGCTTCAACAACACGATATAGCTGATATTGCAAGAATAGAATATGGCTATGGTACTGATGGGGCTAACACATTGTTTGAAGTAGTGGGATCACCGAAGCATATAGCTAATCAATTACAACAGTTTCAGAATAGCGTAGCAACAAGAGGTGAAAAACGGCCATTAACTTTAATTGTTAATTTAGATAATAATCACTGGGTTACGTTAGTCATTTCCCATCAAAATGGGCAATATAATGGACACTATGTAGACTCGTTGGGTAATGATATTCCAGGTAATATTCGTCAAGTTCTAAAACGTGCTCGAATTACCGTTAATGACGTTTCTATTGCTCAACAAACAGATGGTCACAATTGCGGCTTATGGGCATTAGAAAATGCTCACTCCCTAAACCAAATGATAGCAAATGGCTATGATTCCGATTGGGTTAGAGATCTGTTACTATTTAATCGAAATGAAGCATATTTTCAAGAACAAAGAGAAAATATTTCAGATAGATTAAGTATAGATCCACAACGTATAGCTAACTTAGATGAAGCTATACTTGCTGAAACACAAGCAAATAGGAAGAAATTCAACCTAAACAGTTGTGTAAGGTCTGGTGGTAGAAGCAAAAGAAGTGTCAATCCTTGTTTATTTTCAAAGGGTGATGTAGAAAAGTTTAGTAAAGGAAAGGTAGATGAAAATAATGTAGACAAAACTATAATTGATAGTGAAAAGTTCCTAACTTATGTTAAAAATAGTCAAGATGAAGCAAAAAACGCTCAACTAGTAGAGTTTGTTGGAGATAAAAGTATTGAAGGTGATCGTAAGTATTTACTTGATAAGGTTGTTGGAGATCAAGGGTATGAACGCTATGTTCAGAATGAACGTGTTAAGAATTTGCATGGAGATATCTCACAGCAAGCTAGCAGTGCAACAAAAGGCTCAAAATTAAAAGGCAGGTTAATGAATGCTGCTGGTGGGATACAATTAATAAGAGGGATCCATGGTGCTATCGTATCTTGCAAGGAAGGGACAGCCACAGATTGTGGATTAAATCTAGGCGGAATAGGATGGTCTTTTGCATCTCAACCGATTGAAAATGTAATGGTTAAAATTACTCCAAAAGTTGTAGCATCAGCTGAAAAGGTTGTGGGAAAAATTATACCAGGTACTTTAGGTAAACAGACAAAATTTGCTATTCGAGTTGTGGGAGTAAAATTTGGAAGTACAATAGCAAGAGGTACAGCAGGAGCTATAACTGGCGTCTTTGATATTGTTGATATAGGCATGTCAGCAAACAATCTTGTTGATTGTAAAAAAAGAGAGAATAGTGATAATCCATGTGGAGAGAAAGAAATAAGAGATAATATAGCAACTATATCTTTTTCCACTATATCGTTTATGTCTGGTGTTGCTCTTACAGCACTTGGTATGCCTGGAATCGGCATTGCAGTTGGAGTTGCATTGATGGTAGCTTCCGGAGTTTATAGTGGTGTTAGCAATATCGTGGAGTACGAGAAAAAGTATGATACAACCCATGATGAAAATTGGCGTATTTTTTGGCATACATTTGCTTTTCAACCTGTACCACAAGATGTACAACATCTTGCAGCAAGAAAGGAAATGGTTAATAGTCTAGCTAAAGGAGTTTGGAAAGCTTTAAATAATGACCCTAGTAATGTTGTTGCTTATGGTATTGGTCTTGGAAAAATAAACGGTAATACTCTTCGTCCAGATTATGCAACGATTATGATGAATAGGAAAAATGCCAATACACAAGATCTTTCGCGTGTTATACCTGATTATATTGAAGGTGCTAGCATGATTTGTTTGCCACACAGTACTAGTCAAGATTACGAAAAGGGTATTAAAAGCTCAGTTCCATCGGCTAAGTACTATTGTGATAATGCAATGGTTATTAGCCATGATAAGAGAGTAAATATGATGCAAAAGGACAAAACAATTATTTATGATTTAAGCAATGTGGACAGAGGTACCATCGTTGGAAGTAACGAGTGGAACAATAATTTTCTAATTGGCTCAGGTACAGCAAACATAACTGGTGGTAGTAATAAGGTAGTAAATAGGTTTGTTGTAAATAACGTTGACTTCTCAGGTAAAACTATTGGTGGAAGTAACTCTGTTAATATACTTGATTTGAGCCAATTGAAAGATACAGTTATAGGAGTGAATGTTAACTATCGTTTTAAGCCTAGTGCCTCTGGGTCATTAAAGGCAAGAGTAAATGGTCGTTGGCTAATCAATGATCAAATTGATAATAATGGCATCTTTAATTACTACTATGTTGGAAGAAAGAACAAGGTGGATGAGATTTCGTGCATGGGTTACTCTGAACACTTTACAGGAATCGATGATCGTGACGTTATCATAGATAGTAGTGGTGGTTCTAATAAAAATGAGAAAGATGTAGTTGAAAATTGTAAAAAAGTAATTATTTCGCCGTATACTAGAGTCAAAGGTAGAAAAAGCAATTATACTTTTTACGTAAAAACTGCAGACTATAAGGGTAGGGGGTTATATTCAGAAATTGACGTAGATGGAACAGGAACTGTAAGTTTTCCTGAATTTGATTTATTAAGTGATTGTGATCAAATAACTTACTCTAAAAATAGTAATACTTTATCTTTGAAAATAAATTTTGGTAAAAATAATCAATTTACCCTCGATATAAAAAATTATGTTGAACAAAGCAGTAATAAACCTCACTTTGCACTAATAGACAAAAATGGTAGTAATATTGTTCCTAAGATTGAAAGATCAGACTCATCAACTATAAAAATTACTTCATTTGAATTACATTCAGAACATTCCTTAGATAATTTTGACGATGTTGCAAGTTATTATAAGAAAATTCTAAACAATAACAAGGATTACAAAGTCTTTAGTGTTATCAGAGATAGAGTACAGAATCAGGGTAATAGTGCAGTTCTACATATGGTTTTTGGTTCTCTGGAAGATGATGTAATAAACTTCGATCAAGGAACTATGTTTGCTAGGGGAGGAGGAGGAAGTGATGTGTATTTTATTAGCAATGATATAAATAGTAGAGAAGTTAAAATTGATAATAACTCAAGTGATAAAAAACTAGATACACTATTTATGTCGGCAGTTGAGAAAGATTTTTCAATCCAGCAATGTGATCTGTATTTAAAATACAATAATAGTAACATTCGAGTGAAAAATTACTTTCAAGATCCTAATTATAGGCATCTTATAGTTATGAACAAAAAAGGAGAAACTTTTATCCCCAATATACAATCAATGTCTTGTTCTCCCTCTTCTTCGGGAAAGGGTAAATTAGCTCCTTTTTTACAGGCTACACAAACTCAGAATATGTTTTTGTTACCTAAAGATTTTCAAGGTGATCATGTAGTAATAGATTCCCGTCTTGAAGATATTGAAAAATATAAAGATAAAGATGACCTCTTATTAATAAGAGAAAGTGAAATTCCTTTTATTATTAGAATAGAAGGGTTTTATACTGATCGAAGTAAATGGGAGAATATTTCTTATTCTTTATGGAATAATAATGACCTTTTCCTATCTTCTGGCTTATTAGAAAATGTTGATAATGTAGTGGAGTATAAGGATAAACTTAGAGGTGATTATGAAAGAATTGTAAAAGAATATATTGAAGACTTTAGTGATTCTACTAGTATCATTCAGCACAATCAAAAATTAGAAAAAAATATCTCTATTTCTGTAGGACAAGATGAGGAACGAATAGGAGTAATGGTACTAAAAAATATTACTCCGGATCAGGTTGAAGTTTCTAGTAGTGGTACAGATCTGATATTTCGTGATAAGAAGTCTAATCATACGATCAACATAAACAATTGGAATAATTCTGAATCTTATAGAATTTCCACATTGGAATTCGATCTGGGTTTAGAACCAATAACAATCCGTAAGTTAGATAGGTTTAGTTTGCCTGAGGTAAGAAAAATACAAGCTTTAATTGATAAAGCTTCAGAAAATTATCAAAATAGAAGTAAATATACCCCTAAGGTAGAAAATGACTTTAAATGTTTAATATCAGTTGACGATTTTGAAAGAGAAAATAGAGATCCAACACATCAATGTCTTGGTTTTCCTTTACTGCAGGATCGGGTTAGCTTTACAGAAAATAGCTGTAGTTTAGAACAAATTGAGGAACTAAAAAATATAACGTCAAGTAGTAATCAGATTTTAACATTGCTTGAAAAGTTAGAAAACAACCTTTTGCTGAATGGTTATGATTCAGACATAATAGATCAGTGCAATAAGTGGATGATAACTTCAGGATTGGGGGTATTAAAACCGTTGGTAAGCACAGCAGTTTATGAAGGTAAAGAGGATGAAGTTAAAGTTCTTCTTGATAAAACTGCTAAAAAAAGTACTGCTGATGTTGAACATAAAAATCAGTGTTCACAGAACTGGACGGCTTTGAATTATGCTGTTTACAACGGTAATGTGAAATTAAGTGAAAGTGTATTTAAATCATTTTTAGAGAAGAAAGGTGACATTAATGCCTTAACTAGTTGCAACGATGATAATTGGGCGCTTTTACACTATGCTGTTCATTACGGCAGTCTTGATATGGTTAGCTTTCTTGTAGATAAGGGTGCTAACGTTGAAATTAGAAGTAAGGAAGGTAAGACACCTCTGCATTTGGCTGTTGAAGAAGCCAAGCAAAACATAATTAATCTTCTTCTTGATAGAGGTGCTGATATCGAGGCTAAAAACAACGATGGTAGAACACCTCTGTACTTAGCTGCTTACAATAATGACTCAGGTGTAATTGAACTTCTTTGTAGCAGGATCAAGACTAAAAGTAATGACGCATTTAAAATGATAAAACAGGTTGAATTTTTAAAGAAGGAAGTTGTTAACCAAGCAAATATTCCATCTAATGCAAAAAGATTGATAGGGTCTTGTATAAGTAGTTTAAGAGATTCAATAAAAAATGCAGGAAAAAAGATGCTAAAGGACGGTATGCTAAATGATCTTAATGCTTCAACCATTAAACTTGTGGATGGAGTGTATAATTTTGATAAAAAGTTATTTGGTGAGGCAATTAAGGAAGCTGTAAATGACGTATACTGGCAGGTAGGTGTAGAAAAAGTATTAAGGTTTATACGCAGTCACCGTTATATTGGTCAGTTTATTCCAGGTTATATAGCTGTGTTTGACAAAATACCAAAGAATGATGGTGCAATGTTTAAATTAGCTTATTATATTAAAGAGACAATGGATATGGGTAACTATTCTAAGGTCAATTCAGAAAAAAGATCTGATCTTGAAAGGCTAAAAAACAAATTACCAGAATCAGTGAAGAATTTGGTATTTTCGTCAGAAGTATGTATTAAAAATGTTAAGTATGATGAATATTTGTATGCTGCTAGCTATGCCCCGTATGACAGGTATAGACGTAGGGTATTTACTGGGATTTCAGGTGGTAGAGTAAAAGCAGATGAATGGAAGATTGAAAATAGTGGCAATGGTTTTTATATAAAGAATATTGTGCGTGGAGAATATTTGTATGCTGCAGATTCCTATAAGTATGACAGCTATAGACGATACGTATTTACTTGGCATACAAAGGGGCGAGTAGGAGACCAAAGTCAGTGGAAAATTGAGCTTGATGGTGGCAATTGTCACATAAAGAACGTTCAATATGGTGAATACTTGTATGCTGCAGATTCTTATAAGTATGACAGCTATAGACGATACGTATTTACTTGGCATACGCAGGATCGAGTGGGAGATCAAAGTAGGTGGAAAATTGAAGATTGTGGATCTACTCGCAATAGACGTAGTATACAAGAATCAAATGGTTATAATCAAACTGCAGTAGACGATAAGTCGATATTGACTGAAGAAAATAGTCAGCAAATAGCAAGTAGAATATCTGCTATAGTTGAAGATGTTGAAAGGCAAACCTTTTTAAATCAGTCAAAAAATAAGTTAGATTTAGATAGTTATTTAAATAATAGAGGGAGAAGCAATGCTGCGGATTCTATGAGGAGAGATGTATGTAGTGAACTCAATGCAAGTGGGAGAAGAAATATTGTTCTAAGCGGAAACGATGTATGTGCAATTACTTCAGGTTATGAAACACTTGATATCGAAAATTTCCCTATTCAAGAGGTAGTCATTAATGATGATGTCAATGGAAAGAAAAGTTTAAGAAGTATATTAGATTTACGTCAGTTGGTGCAGCAAGTAGATAGGGATTTGAGTATAAAACCGATACCAACGGTTATTAAAGACAAAAATGATTTGTTAATTAAGTTATCTATATCAGCTACCAGCTTGCAGCAAGATGTAATAACAGTTAGGCTGAAAGATGCCCTTGTAAATAAGTGGTATAAAAAATTACAAATTGTTTTTGATAATGCAACGATGGAAATAGATGATAGTTTATGTTTAAAGTCTTCGTTCTTTATTTCTGATGAGAAAATTATTGTAGTAACACCTCAAGACGTGGAAGAAAAGAATAAACTAATCATATCTAAAAAAGCAGGGCAGTATACCTATCTTCATGATAAATATGATTTGATAGTTACCAATGCCTTTAATGCTGATATAGAGGCAAGTGAGTTGTGTATTATACGTTTTAAAGATTTCTATAAAGAACCTAAAATGGAAACATTATCTATAAAATTTGCTGACAAAGAAATATTATTAAGTAACGAAATAGATAAAATACGTAATTCAGATAGTATTGATGAATTAAATAATGTGAGTTCTATTATTAATTCACAAGAGAGCTCTATACCTTTAGAGGCTCCAAACAGTGGAGACATAAATGCTCAAGGTAAACTTGGTAGGACATCTTTGCATCTTGCTTCCGGAACTGGTGAATGTGATAAGGCCAAACTTCTTCTTGACAGAGGTGCTAATACCGAAGTTCAAGACGAGTTTGGTTACACACCAATATTTCTTGCTACTCAGTCAGGAAAATGGAGTATAGTAAAGCTCCTCCTTGATAAAGGTGCTAATATTGATGCTCAAGATAAGGAAGGTCATACACTTTTACACTTTGCTGCTCAAAAGGATAATTTAGATATGTTTCAATTCCTTCTTGACAGAGGTGCAAGTATCGAAGTTCAAGACGGGCGTGATTGGACACCGATACTTTATGCTGCTCAGTCAGGTAAATGGGGTGTGGTCAAACTTCTTATTAGTAAAGGTGCAAAATTTAATAATGAGATAACGTATCAGGGAACGCCTTTACATTTTGCTGCTCAAGGGGGTAATTTGGATATAGCTCAATTTCTTCTTGATGAAGGTGCTGTCATCGAATCTCAAGACAAAGATGATAAAAAGCCTTTAGATCTTGCTGTTGAAGCAGGAAGGTTGAACGTAGCAAAACTTCTTCTTGATAGAGGTGCTAGTGTCAATGCTAAAGATAAGAATGATAGAACACCTTTAGACTTAGCTACTAAAGGAGATATGATAGAAATTTTGAAGAAGGCGGAGTTGGATCAAGGGTTATTAATTAATGCAAGGGATGGTAATCTTGATAAAGTAAAAGATCTTATCGCTCAAGGTGCAAATTTAGAGACTAAAGATAATACTCCTCTACATAATGCTTGTAGTAATGGTCACTTGAAAGTAGTAGAATATCTTATCGAAAGGGGAGCTAGTTTAAAGGCTAAAAACAAAGATGATAAAATACCTTTAGAGTTGGCTGAGCAAAAGGGTTACACAGATATAGTAGAAATGATAAAGAAGATGCAATTGGGCTTAGATGAAAAATTGTTATCTGCAGTAAAAAATGATGATCTTAATGAAGTTGAGGATCTTGTTGGCCAGGGTGCTAGCTTAAAGGCCAAGGATAGCAATAATAGCACTCTTTTACACTATGCTTCTTGTAATATTAACTTGAAAGTAGTAGAATATCTTATCGAAAAGGGAGCTGATTTAAAAGCTAAAGATAGTAACGGTAAAACTCCTTTAGACTTAGCTACTGGAAAGAATTGCACAAATACAATAGAATCCTTGAAACAAGCACAATCAGATTTGGATAAAAAGTTGTTGACTGCAGTGCAAGATGACGATCTTAATAAAGTTAAAGGTCTTGTAAGTCGAGGTGCTGGATTGGATACTAAAGGTAGTAATGATTGGACACTTTTACACTTTGCTGCTTTTAGTGACAAGTTTGACATAGTTAAGTTTCTTTTTGATAAGAACGCTAATATTAAAGCTAAAGATGTGTATGGCAATACACCTTTACATGTGGCTGCTCAGTATGATAGTAAGCTTGAAATAGTTGAATTTCTTTTAGACAAAAATGCTAGCAGTATTAATGATGTAAATAATAATGGTTCGACACCTTTGCACATAGCTATACAAGGAAATAAACCAAGTACAGTCAAGCTTCTTCTTAATAGGGGTGCTAGTATTAAAGTTAAAGACAAACGTAATAGAACACCTTTAGGTTTAGCTGATCAAGAAGGTTATACAAATATAGTGGAGATGATAGAGCAAGTACAATCGGATTTAGATGAAGGATTGTTGACTGCAGTACAAGATGGTAATCTCAATGAAGCTGAAGGTCTTGTTAGTCGGAATGCTAATGTTAATATTACAGATATATACAGTTGGACACCACTACATTGGGCTGCATTTGAGGATCGTTTAGAAATTGCAAGGTTTTTGATAAAAAAAGGCGCTGATATTAATGCTGCAGATAAAGGCCCTTATGGTAAAAAGCCTGTGCATGTTGCTATTGAGAACAATAGTAAAGATATCATAGGGTTTCTTCTCAGCAAAGGAGTGAGTATTAATGATACTGACAAGCAAGGTTATACACCACTGCACTATGCTGCATGGAGAGGACGTTTAGAGATTGCTGAGCTTCTCGTTGATAAGGGAGCTAGTATCAATGCCGCAGACGCCTCTACTGCTGGTAAAAAACCTATACATGTTGCTGCTGAAAATAATAGTAAAAGTATTATAGAGTTTCTTATCAGCAAGGGGGTAAACGTTGATGAGGCTGATAAAAATGGTTGGGCACCTTTACACTATGCTGCTAAGTTTGATCAATTAGAGGTTGCAAAATTCTTGATAGAAAAAGGAGCTAATATCAATGCTGCAGATACTTCTACTATTGGTGAAAAACCTATACATGTTGCCGCTGAGAATAATAGTAAAAATATTATAGAGTTTCTTATTAGTAAGGGAGTGAGTGTTAATGATACTGACAAAGATGGCAGAACACCGCTGTACTGGGCTTCTTGGAATGGTCGTCTGGATGTAGTAGAGTATCTTATAGGTAAAGGAGCTGATATCAGTGCTAAAGATAAGGATGGTAGAAACCCGCTAGATGTGGCTAAAGGTCACCAATATGATAATGTTGTAGAGTATTTACAACAAGCAGAATTACGGCTAAATAAACAATTGTTGACTGCAGTACAAGATGGTGATTTTGCAAAAGTTAAAGATCTTGTAAGCCGAGGTGCTAGCTTGGACGCTGCTAACATTGATGCTCAAGATAAGGATGGTAAAACACCTTTGCATTTTGCTGCTCAAGAAGGTAATCTGGACATGGTCCAGTTTTTCCTTGGTAGAGGTGCTAAGATTGAAGCTAAAGACATATATGGATGGACACCTTTACACTTTGCTGCTTCTAGTGACAAGCTTGACATAGTTAAGTTTCTGTTTAATAAGAACGCTAATATTAAAGCTAGAGATATCTACGGCGATACGCCTTTACATGTGGCTGCTCAGTATAGTAATAAGCTTGAAATAGTTGAATTTCTTTTAGACAAGGATGCTAATGATATTAATGATGTAACTAATGACCGCTCTACACTTTTACATGTAGCTGTCGAGGGAAACAAATTAGATACAGTCAAATTCCTTCTTGATAGAGGTGCTGACATTGGAGTCAAGAATGTTCATAACCAAACACCTTTGGAATTGGCTATTCAAAAGGGTTACACAGATATAGTTAAAGCTTTGGAACAGGAACAATTAGGTAAAGAGTTATTTACTGCTGTGAGAGAATTTAGTCTTCCTAGAGTTAAAGAGCTTATCAGTCGAGGAGCTAATGTTGATACTAAAAACAAGAATGGTAAAACACCTCTAGACGTTGCTATTAATACAAAGAACGTTCTTGAAGAGGATCATGAATCTCTCAATAATTCATTATTGCTCACCCAACAAGGTCATATAGTGAGAGTTTTAGAACAGGAGCGATTACGCAGGAAGTTGTTTACTGCTGTAAGAGAAGAAAATCTCCCTAAAGTTAGAGAGCTTATTGGTCAAGGGGCTGATGTTGATGCTAAAAAGGATGGTAAAACGCCACTGGATATTGCTAAAGAGAAGCTAAGAGAACGTGGTAAAAACGAAGAATGTAGTGATATTGTGCAGTGCTTAGAAAAACTCAATCAGAAAAGAGGAGAAGCTGTACAACGTAAACGCCGTCATTTACTGAGTGAGTCCCTAGGTTCGAGTAATCAACCTGAGGTAGCAGCAAGTAGTGGTACAAGACCATCTTCATGGATAAATAATTGTATTTCCTGGGCGAAAAAATTAGCAGCTAGCACTTTCTCTGTAATTCCTGGATTACCTGCTCAATACAGCATTGCGAGTAAAAATGATGATATTAATAAAAAAGGTGAGAGTCACAATGCACCAAAAAGTATATCAGCTGTTGTTTGGAATGATTTCCTAAATAATGAAAATATTGCCCTTGCAAGTTGTGTTGCAGATGCATTAGATGATACTCCAAGTAGGCGCTATCAAAACTTAATAAGCAAAGGAGTAGAAGTTGTACCAAGTAGAAAAGTTGCAGTTGAGTTTGCTCTTAGAAAATTCGATTTATTTGTAGAAGGTAAAATAAGAAATCTGGGCTCAAAAGAACAAGCTAGAATACGTGTTGAACTTAAAGACACATATCCAGAAATAACAGCAAGTCTTGAAAGAGGAGTTGAATTTAGTGGTAATGTTGGGTTAGATAATGTTTTAGAAAAGTGTAAGAAGTGCTTTTGTACAAATGTCCTACCAAAGGATAAAGTATCAACTTGTCTTTCTGATATAGGAGTAATTAAGCTTGTGAATAACCTCAGTAGGTAGATTAAAATATGAGAGATGGAGGTATAATATGCCAAGTAGTGGAAAATTTAAAGTGAGGGTAGCCAAAATAATTAGGGAAACAACCAGTAGCAAGTTTGATAGTCTTAATACTAAAATGGATGAAGTAGACATTATTGAACTTACAGCACGTAGCTTTGATATAGAAGTTTGGGTAACGTTATGATAGTAATTTATATAATTCTATGTGCAATCTTCATAGCCATTTTAGATAGTTCACTAGATTCTTAATTAGGGGATATGTCTAACTTAGAAAAGGTTTTCATAAATGTTAAAGTGAATAAGTAGGAGTATTATGTTTTTTCTTTGAGTTGTGAAATTTCAGAATGAGAGAGACCAGTAATTTGAGCTATAACATCTATAGAAACACCGGCCTTGAGCGAGTTTTTTGCTACTTCAATTTTACCTTCAATTTTACCTTTTTGATGGCCGATTTGGATGCCTTCATGTTTAGCATCATCAAGTTTTTGTTCCAAGATAGCAGCTTCTTTCTGTAAATCCATTACCCTTTCTTCATAAGCTAATAGGTCCTTCTCATTCCAATGGAACTTATCTAATTCATCATATGCTAGCTTTATTATTGGTGATTTTTCTGCTATTTTTCTTAAATCTTCATCAGTTGTTTCTTCTGCATATTTAAAGAAAAATAGCCAACGATCTACTACATTTTCTAGCTGCTCTTCTCTACTTTTGGGAAACTTTGGTAACTCAATGAAGATAAATTGAAAATCTTTTAAGTCATGCTCATTAGTTTTTTCATCTCTTATGGTATGGCTAGATATATAATCAAGCTTATCAGGAAATAAATTACAATTAGAAATAGCAATAAAGAAAACCTTCTTTAAATCAATGTACTTACCACCTTTATCAGCCTGCCTTGAGTAAGCCTTAGCAGCATATAATTGAGCCCGTTTTTCAAAGCCTTTATCACGAGCGAGCTGCATTTCCGCAATATACCTATTTCCGAGAGAATCCTTACAGAGGACATCAACGATGCTTTGTTTATCAGAAGCAATCTCAGGATTCATAATGGTGCTGAGGAACTCAACATCCTGAATAGCATTGACTCCAGTAAAGCCTAAGATATCATTCAAAAAATGGATAAGGATATTCTTATTTTTTTCAGTACCGAAGATTTTCTTAAATGTTAAATCTAATTTTGGATCGAGAAACTTCGAAAGAGCCATGACAAATTAACCTAAAAAGCATTAATAATTATACACAATTGTGAAGAAATGTTCAACCTTTTTGATTTATGTTAACCTGTATAATATTTATTTCTGTATGGCAAAGCATACTACTACTATCTCTCTAAGATACCAAATAGCACAAAAAGTAAGGAGCTGGAGGTTAAAGCGAGGTTATACTCAAAAAGATTTAGCGGGAAAAATTGGCGTAACGTATCAAGTAGTACTACAATATGAAAAAGGAACACGTAAAATTTCGATTGAGAAATTGTATGCTATAGCAGAAGTGTTATCGGTTGGCATCATAGATCTTATTCCTGTATCAAATGAAAAAATTTGCCTTAAAAACGAAGAAGAAGAGATACTAAATCTAGTAAGAGAATATAAAAAGATTAACGGTCAGGAGTTACGTAGGATGTTTTGTTTACTAACCAAATTTGTCCAAATTAGCGAGAAAAGTAGTAAAAAAGCAGAGAAGGTGAAAATTGCAAAGGGTATGGTTAAAGCAGGAATTTCTGTTGATATTGTTTCACAAGCAATTGGCCTCTCTGCTAATGAGTGTGTTGAAGAAAAAACAGGTTCTATATACTACCAAATAGGAAAAAAGATAAAAGAATGGAGGGCAGTACGGGAATATACTCAGAAGGATTTAGCAGAGAAAATGGTTACAACACGTGATGAAATAAGTAACTATGAGCAAGGAAGGGTTGCTGTTCCACTTATATGAAATGGCAGAGGCGTTATCGATTAATATTGTAGATCTACTTGAGCTAACAGAAGATGCAGATGATAAAGTGGTACCTGATTTAATAAAAGAATACAAAAAGATTGAAAGCCAAGTAATGCACTAATAAAATCTATGTTTGAAGGCATACGGATTTGTGAGGAGAAAATTAGAGAAGAAGAAAGAATCAAAATTGCAAAAGATTTAGTAAAAGAAGGAATTTCTATTGATATTATTTTGCAAACAACAGGCCTCTCTTTAGGCGAAATTCAACAAGTTTAAAATAAATATCTATTAATATCTTTACTTCTTGATGAAAAAATAAGTAAAAAAGATTGAGAAATTGATTTGACTTCACTCAAAAGTTATGGCTCTATGCCAATGCTGATAAAAAACAGCAGTAAATATTTAAAAAAAGTTTGTTGTTAGTGAAAGGTAAATTATATGAATAAAAGTAAAGAAGAAATCGAATTCAGAATATTAGAAAGCAAAGGCAAAGCACTACTTGATCGTGAAATAATGGAAACGTTTCTAAGTGCAGTACATGAAAGGCCACAAGCTCAAGAAATTGCTAAAAATCTGGTGAATACCTATGCAGGAGTAGGAAGGATTTTAGGTCGAGAAATGGACGACCTGAAAGTTATAGAAGGAGTAACTGATTCTGCAGTAGCAATGATTATATGCGTTAAAGAAACACTAGAAAGGGTACTGAGAGAAAAGCTTAAGAGTAAGCCAATAATGGACTTACAAGGGCTAGTAGAATACTTGAACGTAAGTATAGGTCATGCAGAGAGGGAATGTGTAAAAATACTGTACTTGAATAAAAGGCGCCAACTAATCGGAGAAGAATCCTATATTGGTGAAATGGAAAAAGCACCAGTGTACATAAAGGAAATTATAAGAAAAGCATTAATAAAGAATGCAACATTAGTAATAATGTCACACAACCATCCTGGGGGACGCTTAGAACCATCAGAAGAAGATCAAGAAGTAACGAAGAGCTTAGCAGCAGCATGTAGTACTGTAAGCGTTAGATTATTTGACCATATTATCATCACAAGTGGAGGCTATTTTAGTTTTAGAGAAAGTGGATTGTTATAGCAGAAAGTATTTGCAAATCTACTCATTATAATTTATACTGAGTAATAGAATGTATAAACTAAGATTTATATACTTAAAAAGTATTTTTAATATGGGGGTTATATGACTAGTAAAGACAAGTTATTGAAGAAAATATTTGGTGCTCTTGAAGGCGTTGATATAAAGCAGTCTAAGTTTGTGAGCAAAATTAATAATCAGAAGGAGATAAAACCGGAAGATACAATGCCTTTCCCTAGCAGAAACGTTCACGAAAACAAAATCAACTATGGAAAAGGACTTGACTACATATATGGCACAAAACCTTTGAGTAATCAAGCAGATTATCCAGAAGGGTTGAATCCATTTGCTTCAGCTTTGCAAAAAATAAAGCCAAGTGCAGAAAAGTTGAGCTGGCTTAAAAGTGCTGTGGTAAGAGCAAAAAGTCCAAATGAACTGCACAAGGTTGTAGACGAAGCACTAGCTGCTGGAGCAAGGCTAAATGCATGTAATGATGGGGAATGGAGTTTCGCAGAGTATGTAGTATTAGGTACACATTTTCATAAATTTGATAAGGTTGATCGTAAAAAGGTAATACGTAAATTAATGTTAAGCGGTGCAGAGTTTCATGATACTCTACTACAGAATAAACTGATAGGTGAAATCTATAATGAGCTACAACCAGAAGTTCAGCCACAGATAGATGAGAGACTAGAAGAACTAGAGAAAGCTGGCGAAAGTGCTGTTCAAGAAGGAGAATTAATAGATATCGAGATAGACAATACAACATCGTATATAGAGTTCTCTGAAAATAGTAAGATAGAAGTAGCCAAAATATTAGAAGCAAACAGAAAGTTAGGAAGTAATATTTTAAAAATTGGTAATGATGCAGTTGAGGTTAAAAGCGAGAAGGGAGGTACAAGAAATTACGTTGATGTATCAGGTGGAGGCTCTATTGTATTAGAATTTCCTACGAGCACTGGTAAGCTTAATATCATATTGTGCCATGATGTAAAAAAATATGATCAAGTACAAGTCAGAGTAGAAAACAAGGAAATGTGGGCTGAGTTACAAAAAAGAGGCGAAGAAATAGGAAAAAACTGTCTCTTTGGAGGAGTGAAACTTAAAGAAGCGGTAGAAAGAGGTAGTTTCACTAGATGTGGCATATGGAGTGAAAAGCAGAAGGAAGTAAGTGAAAAATTGTTTTCATGGGCAGACAAAGTACGTGAAAATAGTAAAGAAACTTGTAGGGCACTTTAATTTAAAGGTTCCAGAGTCTGGCTATTATATCTGGAGCCTTTGAGCTATAATAGAAAATATTATATGCATGGTTGTTTTCGTGGAAAAAAGTCTAGACTGTGAAGTAGGGGAAAAAGTAAAAAATTGGAGGTTAGAGAGAGGTTATACTCAGAAGGATTTAGCTGAGAAAATTGGTGTAAAGTATTGGGTGATACTGCAATATGAGAAAGGGAACCGTGGAATTTCAATCGAAAGGTTGTACGCTATAGCAGAAGCATTGTCAGTAAGTATTACCGATCTCATTCCTGAATCAAAGGAGAAAATCCGCCTTAAAAATGAGGAAGGAGAAATATTAAATCTAGTAAGAGAATATAAAAAGATTAATGATCAGGAGTTACGTAGAATGTTTTGTTTGCTAACCAAATTTGTCCAAGTTAGTGAGAAAAGTAGTAGAAAATCGGAAAAAATAAAAATTGCAAAGGGTTTGGTTAAAGCAGGAGTTTCTGTTGATATTGTTGCAAAAACAATTGGTCTGCCTGCTGATGAATGTATTGAAGAAAAAGTTGGTTCTATATACTGCCAAATAGGAAAAAAGATAAAAGAATGGAGGCTAGTGAGAGAGTATACTCAAAAGGATTTAGCAGAGAAAATGAGTACAACCCGTCACGAAATAAGCAACTATGAACAAGGAAGGACTGCTGTTCCACTTGATAAATTATATGAAATGGCAGAAGCATTATCGATTAATATTACGGATCTACTAATAGAGGAAGGGAGTAAAGTAAAAAATGAGCTACCTGATTTGATTAAAGAATACAAAGAAATTGAGAGCCAAGAATTACGTAATGCACTAATAAAATCTTTGTTTGAAGGCATACGGATTTGTGAAGAAAAAGTAAGAAAAGCGGAAAGAATCAAAGTTGCAAAGAATTTAGTAAAAGGGGGAATTTCTATTGATATTATTTTGCAAATAGTTGGTTTATCCGCTGATCAAATTGCATGAAAATTTATTTTTAAGTAAGGTATATATGTTTGTTTTTGTAAGAGATGTTAGTTCTATACACTACAAAATAGGGCAAAAAATAGAAGATTGTAGATTAATGCAAAGGTGTACTCAAGCAGAGTTAGCAAGTAAAATCGAATTAGCATATAAAGAAGTAACCAATTATGAAAATGGGTATATTCCTATTCCGATTGAAGTACTATATGTAATAGCAAGAGTACTGTCAGTTAATGTTGTAGATCTATTACCTAAACCAATAACAGTAAGAGAGTATGAAGATGAAGACGAAGAAATATTCTATCTAACGAAAATATATGAGAATCAAAAGTTAGGCAAAATAGTACCTTCATTAGTCAGGTTTGTTCATATTAGCGAGAAAATCAATCAAGAGGAGGCAAGATTAGAAGTAGCAAAAAATCTAGTTAAAGAAGGAGTTTCAGTTGACATAATTTCCCAAGCAACCGGCTTATCTATTTACGAGTATGATAATACAGAGAAAGAAGTCTGCACTGATTCTATATATTACAGAATAGGGCAAAGAATAAGAGAATGGAGGTTGATAAGAAGATATACTCAAAAAGATTTGGCGGATAAAGTTGGTTTAACACTCAAGGAAATACACGAATATGAAAGAGGGTATACTGCTATAACATTTGATAAATTATATAAAATATCAGATGCATTATCAGTGAATATTAAAGTTCTGCTACCTAAAACAAATGAAGATAGTGAACTACTTAATTTACTAAGAAAAACTAAAGAGCAAGAATTAGTGAAGAAATTTTTATCTAGGGATATGAAGAATAGCAAAGAGAAAGTTAAAAAAACAGAAAAGATCAAGGTTGCGAAAAATCTAGTGAAGGCAGGCATTGCTATTGATATTATTGTGCGAGCAAGTGGCCTAACTGCTGATGAGTGTGAAAATTGAATTGTGTTAAATAATATATAAGATATAAGTAAAAATAGTTATATATTTAATATTTCTATACAGAATTTTTCTATCACTTTCTTATTGTCCTCTATCATTGCATTTGCCTCCTCCTGCAGAGATTTGATATTTTTTGATGTAATATTATCCATGTCAGGTGATGCTATTTTTAATTGCGATTGTATTCGTATATATTTATCACCTATAACTTGATCCAACTGATAATTTACTGCATCTAAACTTGAAGCAAACATCACATGTAGTAGTGGCTTGATCCATCCTATTTTTCCAAATCTCCTTGAATTAGCTATGCTTCTATCTGTTCTACCAGTACCTAGTGATAACAGTATAATCTCATCATTTGGAAACAATTTCTTACCACTTGCATATGCGCAAGCCGCTGGATTATTGGCAAAAACCCCTCCATCCACTAATACCATTTCCTTTTGGTTGACTTTTAAATATTTAGGTGCAAAGTAAGTAGGTGCTGCAGTTGCTGCTCTTAATACATCCCTTAATTTAATAAAATTCCTATCCTCTTTCCAGCTTTTGAAGAAAAATGGGCAGTTATTGTGAATATCGTAACTCGTAATCAACACATTACTTAAAGTGTTTTTAAAGACATCATCGCCAAAATATTTATGAAGTACATACTCAATATTTTTATGTGGGTATTGTGTACAGTTAAACCAAGATAATATTGATCGCCTGAAGAATGAAGATTTAAAAATATATGACCCGTATTCTTGGTAAAACTCAACTAAATCATTGGCTGAATATTGAGGGTTTCCTTGTTTATCTTTTTTACATAATCCTGCTATAACAATTCCACCGGTTGAGGTTCCTGCCATTAAGTGAAAGATTTCAGCTACTCTCTTTCTTGTTCTTTTTTCTATTTCTGCTAGAATAATGGCAGGAATGATTCCTCTAATTCCACCTCCATCAACGGATAAAATATATTTAATCATTATGAATTTAGGTAAGGGTATTAAGATTTAATTTTTCCGCTTAGAACGTGTAATTTAAACTCATCCAATTCCTCAGAAAGATTTTTCACCCTTTCCTCAAGTACTAATACTTTTTCCATTAAACCATATTCAATAAGTTTATCGTGAAATTGTACCCTTGAGTCTAGCTTGGATAACCACCATATCAATGCTACGGTTTGGATTAATATGGTAATAATTACTGTAATTGGGATTTTTTTTAGCATATTTTTTACTGGTTATAAAATAATTGCAAATTACTGATAAAAGAAGAAATATGTTCAGTTTCTATATTTTGCTGTGGTAGTCACTATTTGAATTCGTATTGCTCTTCTGCAGATCCTTATGACTCCAATATATCTTTGATATTATTTGCTATTTTTGAGCGAGCCTTCTGCATTGGAAAGTAGTTTTATTACTTCTCTGTATTGCTTGTTTTTATCTTTATTACGTTCTTCTGATATTACAGCCATGCTTCTAGGTGTTCTTCCATCTTTAGCTACAGCACTAGGATCTGCTCCTTTGTCTAATAAAAATTTAACAATTTCCAAACGTCCTTGATCTGCAGCATAATGCAGCGGTGTCCATCCCTCATACCCCACAGAAGCGCCTATATCAGCTCCTTTTTGCACTAGAAAATCCACAACTTCTAAACAACCTGCCTCTGAAGCATAATGTAATGCTGTTAATTTAGGAACCTGCACATTAACATCTAATAGATTTTCTACCAAAAGTTTTACAACCTCTAAGTTACAATTTTCAGAAGCAATTTGTAGTACTGTTTTATAATTACTCACAGCTTTACTCTTTGTATAACAACATGTAACAACAACACATATAACTGTTATCATCAGCCATAGAAAATTTATCTTATTCTTTATGTTCTTACTTATTTTGTTCATGTCTAACATTTTTTTAGAATTAAATAATCATTTGCTTAAGTTTCATTTAAATAGCTTTGCTCACTTTTGCCTCTACTATAGTTTGATATCCTCTATTATTCAGAATATGTTCTGCCCTGCTGATTACCCATTCACCTTCAATTTCCTGACAAAATCCTGAAAGGCTGATCTTAGCTTCTGCAAATAATTCTGGATTACCAGGAACAGTTACATTTAAACTTGATATACTACGCTTTAGTTGTTTTAACTTCGCTGCTGCTGCACTAATTGCTGATTCTGCGGTAGAGTAAAGCGTTTGCATGGTATAACTTGGATCATCATTTCCCACTTTCTCTTCTATAGTTTCTCCCTTCTCATAACTGTGCCATTTTGCAATAACAGATCCATATTTGTTACGCACATTAAAATTTACCTCCCAATTTATAATATCTTTAGGTGTAAGTACTGTTGTGCCTAACATCTTTCCAGTCGCTGATCTTGCTTCTCCCTTCGGAATAAAAATTATATATCCTCCTGCTGGTTTTACTAGTGCATCATATTTTTTGCCTAATCCTTCCAAAAAACTCATGTCGCTTTCATCTGCTTGAATGGTATGTGGTATAAATATATTTTCAAATCTTTCAGCGACTTTACCTTCATACCCATGTTCTTGTGCTATTTCTTTAATCAAATCTCCCAAGGTAATGTCTTTCCATTCCTTTGATTTTCTTTCCTTTAATGATCCTCTTAAACTTGCAGCGTCACATTTTATTCTTAAAGTTTGTGGTGGACTTTGTATTGTAATTTGATTTGCCTTATATACCCCCATAGGTAATAAACCTGTTTCTTTATATCCTAGAAAAACCTGTAAATTACCCTTAAGTTCTAAAGCGCTAGAGCTATAATTAATACATATCTCAGCTTCGTCACTTGTAGTACCTGATCCATCAGTGACACGTAGTAATATTAAACTCTTTTTTAAAACCTCTGTTACTGGGTTATTTTTTGCTACTATATCAAAGTCTGGTGTCATTCATCTAAAATGTTTATAACAGATTCTTTCGGTATTTTTTGAATTTTAGGAAGCTTAATTCTTAATCCAGCGGGCAAAAAACTTCCATGTTCTGCAAGACCTGGATTTTCAAGCAATACTTCCTCTACTGCTCCACTACTGTATCCATAATGTTTCCAGCAAATTTCATCTAACATTTCGTTTTCTTTCGTGTAATAATAAATCACTTACTGTAACTTTTTAACTTCAAAATAAACTCAACTTTTCTCGGTTTTCCATCAGGAAAAAATAATATCTGTTTTTCTTCTACATTAGTAATGACAAAATTCCCAAGTATACTTCCTGAATTATCAACCAGAACGTGCGGTTCTTGAGTATCACGTATATTTTTTAGCTGTTCTAAGCCATTACTCTGATAACGTGGATAAATCACTCCTGTCAGATCAATACATTCAATTCCTGAGCCAATGTTTTGTAGCAACGTTTTTTCAATACATTCAATTGTATACCACCTTTTTTCTTTACTGTATCTTAGGCTTATTGGTTCAAGCTTACATTTTCCAAGCAACATCAATGTAACTCTTCAACTATATCAAAAAGTGCCCCACGTGCTTGTTCTCTAAATCGTTCTATTACTGAATCAGCAACACTGCGCACATCTTCAGATTTAATGTTGATATTAAACGTTTGATAGAATGCTTGGTTATATACTTTCGATTCGCTATTTTCACATCTACTTTTCTTGAATGCTTTCTCAACTTCTTCTTGTTCTATAGCTCTTTTTTCTTCTATAACACCTTTAACTTTAAAACTCTCAAAATTGCCTTTACTATTTTCTGAAAATTGTTTGATAGCACTATTACTTGTCAATGGGTTTCCGTTACTGAAAATGCTATTTTTAGAAAGCCTATTAACAACATTTCCATTATTTTCAAATTTTCTAATCGGACTATTCTCAGCAAATATGCTACTAACTTTATTTCCTATCCATGAAAAAGTTTCTCCTATGGGTTTAATGAGTGATTTCCACAAGCTAGAGAAAAAGTCTTTCACCTTTTGCCAGTTAGCTATAACAAGAGCTGCACCAGTAACAAGTCCAGCAACTAAAAGTCCTATAGGGTTAGCGAGTGTTATTGCTCTTAGTCCTGTTACTACTGCAGGAAAAACTGTAGCTGATAAAAATGAAAATACTCCAAGTAGGTTTGCTTTCAGACTAAAAATCGTACTTCCTAGCAATGTAAATCCGTATCCTAGTCCTACTGCTACAATTTTTAAACTTATCAAGGCTGCTACAGTACCCATGATCGCCGTGGTTAAAGTTGGATATTTTTCTGCAAACTCTGCTATATATCTAGTTTTTTCTTGTAAAAATTCAGCTATAGATTTTAAAGTAGGCAACATCACTGAGCCCAGGTTCATACCAACTTCAGCTATTGCATTTCGAAGAAGTCGTAATTTATTAGCTGTAGTGTCTGCACGATTTTTGAATTCTTCTTGTAGAGAGCTCTTGTACTTTTCTGTATTAGCCAATAACTTTATTGCATCCTCATACTTATTAAAACTTCCAGCTAATAATGCAATATCATCTTGATATTCCTGACCGAAAAGTTTCATAAGGATTGTAGAACGTTCCTGGTTATCCATTTTCTTTAGAGTTTGAAAAAAATAGAGTAATGCTTCTTCGCCGTTTTCGCTTATTCTTTGTACTATTTCTTCTGCAGTTATTCCCATTTGCTCTAATGCTGCTTTAAAATCCCCTCCTTGTTCTTCAGCAGTCTGAAGTTTACTAAGTAGAGCATTTATAGCAGTTGCAGCTTTTGCTGGTTGTTTACCTAAACTAACGAAGGCATTTACTAAACTACTTGTTTCCTTGATGTCAAGACCAAATTGTTTTGCAGTACCACCAACTATTGCTAGAGCTTCAACCATATCTTTTGCTTTGGCAGCAGTGTTATCTGATAAGTGATTGATTACATTACCAACGTATTCCATTTTACTAACATCAATTCCATAAACGTTAGAGAGTTTAGCTATAGAATCACCTGCTTGCTCTGCAGACATATCAAATGCTGTAGACATTTTTGCCACTGTTTCTGTAAACATAAAAAGATCTTCTTTCTTGATACCAAGTTGACCACCACTTGCAGCTATTTGTGCCAGTTCTGCGGCTGATAATGGTATAGTACGTGACATCTCTTTTAACTTCTTTGCAAATTTAGTTGCTTCATCCGTCCCTTTTTTAAAATCTACCACTTTTGTAACATCAGCCATAGCACTTTCAAAGTCAATTGCAACTTTAACTGGAGCTGCAAGCGTTAGCCCTAGCCCAATAGTCTCTATAATTTGTGACTTAAAATGTGCTTTGCTTGCTAAAAAACTTTGGTGACTACGTATTACAGACCCAAGCTTACCATACTTACCTTTTAGCACTTCAATAGAAGAACCAAGTTTATATTGATCACTTACTAATGACTTAATATTTCTTCCACTTTTTCTTACTTCTTCATTAAATGAATGCAAAGCATCTCTCTTTTTCAAATATGCTTCTTTTGCTTTTATTGCAGAGGTTTTGGCCTTGTCAAATTCTGCTTTTAAAGTTTTGCTCGGTTTCTCTATTGCCTTCATTTGTTTAGCTAAAGATTTTACTTGATCTTCAAAGCCTTTCCATGACCTCTTGCTAGTCAAAACATCATGACCTAACTGCTTAAACTTTGATACTGATTTTAAAGATGAGTCAAGCTTTCTTATATTCTCACCAAGATGAGTAAGTTGACTGCTACTTCCTTTTATTACAGTACTGAAACTGCCATCTAAAACTGCTCCGATTTTTATAGATAATGTTGACATTGTACCTTCCTCGCTGCTTTATGCCATAAGATAAATTCATTAATCTCCATATCAAGTATTTGTTCAACCCCGCCTCCTACAACAGAGCTGAACATTAATACTTCTAATCTCAAGTTTTTTGGATAATCGGTGAAAAAAAATCCTTTAATACCTCTTGAATTTTCACATAATCAGCAATATCTAACTCTTCAATTGCTTCTTTTGCAACTGATGTCAAATTGGCAGTCAAAGTTACTTCTTTACTAAGGTCACTACCATTTAAGCGTTCAATTGCAAGATAGTCTCTAACTTTTGGACGTCTAACAGTAAGTTCTGAGACAGAAATTCCATCAACTGTTATTGGGTTATTAAGTGTTATAGCTTGCATGTTCCTCCTTAAAAAGTTAATTAAATAAAAGTCTATATCGGCTTTTACATAACTAATTTCTTTGTATGGTGCTATAAATAGGATTAGCTTTGATAAGAATCTTTTCTGTGTTCAATTGAAGTAATAACTACTGTATGTTCTGGTACATCTATATAATAAAGTATACCTCACCCGTAGACTACGTTGTCCACTTAAGTTATGCTTTAATGGCTTTCCAAGTCCAATTGGATCAACTGTTAGACGCTCCATTATTGCCTTCTTAATCATTAACTTTACTTTTGCTGGAAGAGCCGGAATGTCTTTCTTTATAACAGATTCTGAATAGTCTATATTGTAAGGCTTAATCCCAGAAGGCATCTTGATGTTTAACCCTCTTTTCTTTATAGCGTTCGTCAGCAATCTTAGATAATTCCATATCTTCAATTTCTTCTTCCATTAATTCAGTTAATAACTTTAAAACGGACTTGTCTTGAGATTGTGCTACACTAACAAGTAAACCAGTTAGCTGCTCTATGGAATTTG
The DNA here is from genome assembly GCF_964026895.1 of Wolbachia endosymbiont (group A) of Cephus spinipes. Classification (NCBI taxonomy): domain Bacteria; kingdom Pseudomonadati; phylum Pseudomonadota; class Alphaproteobacteria; order Rickettsiales; family Anaplasmataceae; genus Wolbachia; species Wolbachia endosymbiont (group A) of Cephus spinipes. The sequence goes on from NZ_OZ034713.1 coordinate 507,538, forward strand.
TATGAGCTTTAGAATCCATATTAACTATATACCTACAACTTCTTATATTTTAACATTTTTATGTAATTTTGTCAACCATATTAGATCCCTAGAATCGTTTGTAGCAAGGCCATTTGATCAACGCCATTTATCTTTCTAATCATATTTTCAGCATCGATTTCTATCAGCTCATTACCGCCTATAGTAAGTTTATAGTAATGGGCAGCTACAGTACATTTCAGCGTTGCTTTCTCAGCAGGTTTCCAGTTACCAAAATCAAATTCTTTAAAAATGCCTCTTAAATTGATTATTACTGCTCCAATATCATTACTTCCACTACCTTGCATTCCACCTCTGAGCGTCAAAGATACCGAATTTCCATTTATCAACCCAAATAGCCGAAAGAGCTCTGTATCGTATTCAGCAAAAGTGAAATCTGCTTCAAGCTTTTCCATGCCCATGTCAATATTTATTGGAATATCCATACCACCAGCACGGTACTCTTCTGTTTTTATGGTAAGCTTTGGTAGCGTAATTTCATCTATTTTTCCTGCATAACCACGACCATCTACAAATACGTTAAAATTTCTCAGTATTTTGGGTAACACTTCGCTTTCTCCTAACTTATTACACTATTATTTACAAGATGGGATCTGAATATTATTTGCTCAGCTGGATATGGCGGTGTAAACTCAAAATCAAAAGACACTTTTCCGCTTGCAATATTTGCCGGTGTATTGAGTTCGGGAGTTGCATAACATTTTCCACTGATAATTGCTCCTTGCGCTTTTAAACTTGCAAGGTAAGAATTCACCCCCTCAATCACATCATCTATATAAGTTTTTGTGATATTGCGATCAACTGCCCAGAGATGAGCTCGAAGTAAACTATCGTTAATTAAATCTGCAGTGCGCCTTACTGATAGAAAAGCCCATTTCGAATCGTTTGAACATGTTCTATTTCCCCAAAGCCTATAGCCATTTTGATGAATTATCGTTGTTACTTCATTTTCATTTAAATGGTTTGCTCTACAATTTGTATTACCGAGCGTAAAATCAATAGGCCTGCTTGTTCCAACAATACCATTTATCTCTTTATTTGAAGGTGAGTGCAAAAATCCTTGTTCGCTATCTACTTTTGCTATTAAACCAGCTACAAATGGGCTTGCTGGCAAGGTTCCTTCTTTTCCTTCAATAAATACCTTAACCCAAGGGTCAACTACGTAAACTCTTGAGCTGCGTACACTTTTTCTCCATTTTATTGCTTCTTCATCATTAGTATTTGGTCCATCTGCAACAATAATTGCTCTTAATTTTTCTGCTATGGAAATTAAAGCACTCACTACTGGATTTACTCCATCTATTTCGGGTAACTGATGAGTAAACTGAGGTGCAATTAATATTCTTGGAGCAATATGAACTATGCTTTCACTACTGAGGAATGCCTCTATCCCTTGATACTCTCCAGTCTCTTTATCAACACCGCCAATTATATTTTGGATAGTTTCACTTTCTTTGAGCTTTGAATCGCTGTTTTCACTTTCTTTAACTCGAATAACTACTACTGTTGCACCAATCTGGGAAAATATTCCATTTATTGCAGAAGGTAAACTGCCACTCTTTCCGAGCTTTGCTGCTTCCTTTAAGCTTCCTGCAACTAACACTGGTTTATTTAGCGGAAACTTTTGCTCATCAGCTTCAGGTGCAGTACCAATTACACCTATCACTGATGATTTAGCTGTACGTACTGTCTTTGCTCCTGAGGTTACCTCAATAACATTTACTCCGTGTAAAAATTCTTCAGCCATTTCTTTGTATCTTTTGTTTAAAATCGTTTAGTAAGTTCTCTAGCTCATTTTTACTTTTGGCTTCTGCAATTTTCTTCTTGGTAATGTCTTCCAACTCTTCACATTTAATTATTTCTTTTACTGCTTTTTTTGCTTTTTCTTCAATTATTCTTGCCATTTCAATAACTGTAATACCACGGACTTTTGCTAATGGTTCTATAATTTCTGTATCCTTTTTACTTATAGACTCTGGTGCTGCTAGAATGCTTTTTGCGGCTTTTTCTTGTATTTGATACGATTTAGCTTTTTGGTGAGAATTTCCAGCGTATTCGTTAGTATAGTTATTAAAATAAAAACGAAGTGCAGAAAGTTTCGCATTTTCCAATAACTCCAGCTCAATATCTTCCTTATTCCTTTCAACAATTTTCTCTCCTTCTGTTAAACAATAACTTTTTTGCCAGTCAAAATTCTTTGGTGCTTCATACCAATCATTTCCAGTTGGCTTGTTTTCAAGTGTTGTTGTTTCAATCTGCTTGTGGTTTTCAAAACGTATATAAATAGTCACAAATTCCTCCTCATTGCCATATTTGATCAGTTCGTTCTAACCCTGGACATTGCCAACCCCTGAGCGTCCTTTCCACATCTACCTCAAGCCCTGTGGTGAGAAAATTGCTACGTATGTTATAAATCCCCCACTGAATAAATTGACCATAGTTGTGTACATAATTTGATGCAAGCATACCTTGACTAACTTGTGTTCTGGAATACAGATAAGATGATGTGTAAAGTAATATTGCAACTGTTTTTCCTGCTGGAATCTCCACATTACCAGATCCGGCTAACTTGCTATCAGAACTCGTGTATTGGTAAACATTTTTCCATACTATTTTTGAAATACTTGATTTATTAGAATTAGTGTTATCAGGAGTTCCCACAAATAATCCTGCTCCCCCATACTCCGTACTAGAATAAGATGATCCAACAAATTCCATTGTCTTATTTATGTTCACATTGGTTGTATTTTTTACAAATACTACTCCAAGTGCAGCATACGGATAATAGTATATCTCATCATAACTACCAGAAAAACTTTTTGTGCATAACTCTCCGTAAATAAATGTTCCTTTACTTCCCTCTATAAAACTTAGTTGTCTTGGCCGATAAAAACTAACGTAATCTGTATTGTACGTATGGCTACCTGCTAGTAGTTGTAACATATAGTCAGTTTTTGTTATATCACTACTCCACTTTCCAAGCTCTGTCGTAAAAGTTCCGTGGCCAAAATAATTATTTTTTCTGCCAAGTACACCAAATAAGAAAGGTAATGACCCTGGTTCAACCATGTTGCGCTTTCTTATTTCATTTATAAGAGACACTTTTAACTGTTCATCCCGAGTTTTTACCTCATTTATCAGGGATGTTTTTAATTGGTTATCACGAGTTTCTATTTCCCCAATAATTGATGAGCCAGATGGTACATTATTAACAGTACGAAAATCTTCTACTAAACCTTTAAGACCATCTTTATGACTATTACTAATGCTATTTATTGCTGCAATATTGGCATTCTTTCTCGTATCAAGTAGCGATAAATTTGTTGTTCCTTTTTCATCAATTCTCTTTAATAACTGCTTCTCTGATTCAGAGATCACTGCTAAAGAACTAGCTTTTTTATTATCCAGATCAGTTAAGTGTTTTTTTGCACTATCAAGAAGTTCTTTTAGCTTACCATCAGTCATCTGTACAATTTCAGAAACTGCACTTTTGTCGACTATTGATTCCAATGCTTTAGCAAGATATGCTAATTGATCTGGTGTACTGTTTGCTGCTAAATCCTTAAGCCTCTTTTGTAGTGCATCAATTATCTCTTTTACCTCAGTCATCTGCACAATGTCAGCAATAGCTTTTTTATCTGCTATCAATTCCAGCGATTTTGCAAGATATGCCAGTTGATCAGGGGTAGCATTTACAGATAGATCTTTCAGTCTCTGATGTAATGCATAAACTACTTCTTTGGCGATAGTCATCTGTTATTACTCCAAAAATTCAAAAAATTCTCAAAATTCAGTCGTTCAAATGCTTTTTGAAGATCGTTGTATTTACTTTCCCTCTCACTCATATCTTCATCTATTTTTTCTACCGCTTTGCGAATACGTACCACATCTTGCACAGCAATATTCTCTGGATGTGGTAAAGGATATCCGCGCCTCGTTTCATTATTTGGCATTTTTTTACGTTATAACAATCCGCAAGTTTTTTACCTTTGGCCGATAGACAACCGTTCCACTTAAAACCAATTTTATCCTTGTCTCATTAGCATTAAAGTTTGTCAGTACATGAGTTCTCTCCACCCAGTTTTCTCCAATTGGTTTTCCTGATGTTAAATTTACTAATTGCCAATCCACGTTTTTTTGTACATATGCTTTAACATCTGCAGTGCCAGGTATCAGCGCATCATATGTTATGGTAATCTTAGTGTTAGCTCCTGCTGTAATGCTCCTAGTTACATAATCTCCTTTTTCCCCTATATTACCCATAACTAGCTGTAACCCAGGATATAGCACTGGACTTTTTTCTCGCCCTCCTTTTAGGCTTGCTTTTACCGTTAATTCCCCATTTATTCTTTCACGCAGTGCGAGCGGTAAGTTATCAGACAAAAAGTTTTCTCTTCCCTCTTCATCTGTTAAGATAAATTCTACATTGGTATCAAATGCTACTTTTTCGACGTTCGTCAAAACAATTAAATCTGAAGTATTGTTTGCAGTAACTTTACCAAGATCAATAATGTGAGAATTTTCAGTAAACTTCGCTGCTAAAAGCCTAAAAGTTAGATCTAAATTTTGATGTGGTGTCCAAGTACTTGCGTTGCTAGATGAAAGTAATACTCCTACTTGATATGGCTGACTTGTTACCCAACGGCTATTTACTGCATCATATTTGCCAAGCTCTGCTATTTTTACTGCAGTATCTGCATCATCAGTGAGTAGAACTATTGCATACTCTTGTCCTGCATGGCAAAACACTGGTAACCAAGTAATACGTGTTGCTGTGCCATCTATCTTTATATCTTTTGGCTCAATATAGCTTTCAGCAATGACAGTCTGCGAGGGCATTCCCACTGCTGTTTCTCTAATCTGCACAACAACACGTTTTTTGCCTTTATTTATAAACCATAACTCTAGACCTCCTATGTGCCTACTCTCATTTAAAGTAAATGTTTGCGCTAAAGGATCAATTCTTCTTGCTGCGATAACTCTTCTTCTTTCTTCTATGGTAATTGTTTTTTTACCAGTATAAGTTGCTTCTCCATAGCTTCCTTTATCACCATAAAACTGTACTAATTTAGTACCTGCTGGAATATTTGCCGGTATCTTCACCTTTCCCTTTAATTTTCCTTGGTTGTTAGCTGTTAGCATATTTTTCACCTCTTATGCCATAGGCTGAATGACAACACCATCGAACTTTATCTCCTTAAGCTTCTCACTTGGCTCAAAACCTTCAATTTCAAAATTCTGTACTGCTTCTCTCATAAATTCAGTTTCGTATGAAGTACTTGACAGCAGCTCTGTCGTTTCTTTAACATTAAATACTCTTGTTACTGGACTTTTCCAATTCGTGGTAACCTCTGTCCAGTGGTCAATGTTTTTATTTAGAGTAATTTGCGCCGGGACTGGATCAAAAGCTTGATACGGGTTAATCTTTTCTCCTTTAGTCTGTAAAAGCTGCTCCAGTACCGGTTCAAGTTTATAAGGTATAAGATAAGGTTCTTTACCTCTTTCAACATCAATAATTTCCACATCTATAGGTAAAATTAATTCTTTGTTTACTATTGCTGCAGACTGCGAAATTCCTTGATCGCGCATATCATCATCAAAGAATGAATCAACAAATACTCCTTTTTTGGTGGTAGGTTCTCTTGAATTTGCATCACTGCGTAAACGCTCCTGTGCAACAAGAGCATAAAGATCATTTATTCCTTTTTTCATTGCTTCAAGCTCATTCATCGGTACAGCATGAATAGCATTATTCACTGTTTTTACCCCTTCGCCTTTTTTCCACGTCTGATGAATGTAGCAGAGCAAAAGTTGTCCAGAGGGCGCTTTAGGCATCGATGGTCGCCAAGGGTGAGAAATTCCTTTTATTCTCCTTACCACCCCTTTGCTATCGATAGTAATTAAATCAAAGCGGGGCATTTTCCAGGTATAATCTATCAAAACCAAGCTGTTATCAACTGCTCCTTTTACTTTACATCCCTGTTCACTTATATCTTCAGGGCTTACATGAGTGCGACAGCGATAGGTTATTAGGTAACTACTTCCAGGAGCTGGTTCTTTACCTGGTAATGACCAATCAACATTTCCTGCATTTAACTTATAGTCTATACTATTTTCATAAATAACATTGCCTTGTTTAACTTGAATAATCTCAAGTACTGCAGAGTCAAGTATCGGATCAATAGCCCCAGAGTATGAACCATGAGTAACAGTAATGGTTTTTTGAACAGTTATATCTACTTTTTTAATTTCACTTATTGGAAAATCATTAACCTTCAGTTCCATTACTCTTTGGCTATTTGGCTGAAAAGTATGTGGTTCTGATTCAACTGATTTTATATTCGGATCTTCATCAAAAGAAACACGAATACTGTGAGGTAACTCAATTTCATAACCATCAACATGAGCTTTACCCTCATTAATCACAAATATTTCTTTTTTACCTTTTTTTACCCCTTCTTCTCCCTTTTCTTCTTTGTGGAGGAACATCACTTCAAGACCATTTACGACGTAGGAACCATTTGCCTCTTTGTCATAACGAGCAAGAGCGGTAGTTACTATGTTTGCTTGTGGAGGTGGTGAATGTTCTATTAATACTCCATTTTCAATATTGTAAATTGGGTAAAATTCGCCATTTGTAGAGTTAACAGTAACACTTTCTACTTGGTATCCCCAAATGATGGAAACTTTAAGCCTTGCAGCTCCTACTTCCTGATAGTTTCTTGTACCAACTGCAGGATCACAAAGATTTGCGTCCTCAAGTTCTGTAATCGTAGATTCTACGTAATAAACACCTATACGCACTATGGTACTCAGTGGAATAACAAACTCTTTTGCCTCTACCTTTCTCACCGCTCCACGCAGATAGATTTTTCCTCCTTCAAGTGTAACTTTACCAGTTTCTCTATCTATAATACAATTGCTTCCTGTTATAACATCACCATCACGAAATATTGCATCACCTATGCCTTTAAGCTTAGAAAGAGCATACTCCTGAGTCTCATTTAATTCTGCTGACTGTAGACCTCTTCCTGCTAGAAACAAGCTTTTTTCGTATTCTTTGTCAGGATTAAAACGGTTATAATAGGTGTTTAAAGTCATTTTATTCTAAAAGGTTACAACAAATGAAAAAGTTTCCCGAGTTGCAGATGTTCTGATAAGTGGTACGGTGTGTTCTAAAACTAACAAAATCCCAGGATTTTCCACGTCTTTTGGCTCGAAATATCTCTGTCCTTCAGGTAATCCTTCTTTTATTTTAGTACCAACCATAACCCCTAATTCCCGTATAACTTGATTTGCTGCGTCCGTGAAATCGAAAGTAAATTTAAGGTAGAGATTGTTGGTTGGTACAGCGGAAGATTTAAACCTTCCAGAAGGAGTTATAAGTTCGCCGTTTTCATCACCTTTGCAGAAGAGAACTTCGTCTGCAGTACGTCTGCCAAGTTCATTGAGTAGTTTTTGAGAAGTAATAGGCTCCGGTGGTGTGCTTTGAACGTACTCTATAGTAACTGTACTATTCTCTACAATAGAGCTATTTTCTGTGCGCTGAATAACACCAGTACTACTCTCAACTATATAATCAATACTTGGCTGATAAGTTGTTTGTCTGATAAAAATTTTTACGTCTTTAATGGGATGGTGATCAAGCTTGATTTCGCTATCAGCTGCAAAAGTTTTTTCTACTTTATGATTGCTTTCCCAACCTGCATCACCTGTTCCCCAGGCAAGATGTATCGGCTGCTCTTTTATACTTGCTGCTATTGCTGCTCTTCCTGATTGTGTAAGAATTGACACCTGTGATGAGTTTGAAAGGCTTATATAATATATATTCAGGATTTGAAAAATTTTTGTCCAAAAAAAATGAATTTTTGCCTAATTTTTTGTTGCAGTATTATTTAAAAATCGAACTGTATTATTCTCGAAAAAAAACAATAGAATATCAATAGGTTAAAAATTGCATCTGTATTATTTATTTTTGCCCCTGTCCTACAAAGTGGACCTGTAAGTTCTCATCCTTAAAGCATTAATTGTTTTAGGGAAAAGTTATGAAACTAAAAACTGCCATAGTTGTTCAAAATATACGGTATCAAGCTAAGAGATTAAAACTTTTTGAATGCTTTGCTCATGAAACTCATGAAGATCTTGAGCAAGAACTTTTCTGTGAAATTTGGACTTATCTTGATAGATATGATGAAAGTAAAGGTAGCTTTAACACTTTTGTAGCAAGATTAACTGAACGTCGTGCCAATAACTTATTGGAGAAACAACTATGTATGAAGCGCAATATTAATAACTATGTCAATATTGAGAAAACAGAAGCTTTTGAAGATGAAGTAGCGAAACGTACTGATGTAGATTACATGATTTCAACGCTACCAAGAAAGATGCAAAAGATATGCGAACAACTCAAGTACTTTAACTTATATGAAGTTGCTAAGATGAACAACATATCAAGAACTACTTTAAATACTATGATAAGAAAAATACGTATAAAACTCTCTTCCATCTACTACAAGGGAAAAAAGAAAAATTGAACATAAATTCTACCTTTCCTGAATATATAACATATACCATTGAGGTGAATAAATGACTTTTAAAATTTTAAACAATAATGAAAGATTGAAAACAACTACAGGCATAAAAGTAGTAATTTTTGGTCCTTACGGTATTGGTAAAACCAGCCTCTTAAAGACTATAAGTGAACCAACACTATGTCTTGACTTTGAATCAGGTCTGCTTGCTGTTCAAGATTGGCAGGGAGATTCTATTAGTGTTCGTACTTGGAATCAAGCTCGTGATATTGCCTGCCTAATTGGTGGTCCAAACCCTGCACTAAAGTCTGATCAAGCGTATAGCCAAAAACACTATGAGCACGTATCAAGTAAATACAATGAAGAGTTTTCTAAATATCGATGTATTTTCATTGATAGCATTACTGTAGCATCACGTCTTTGTCTCTTATGGGCAAAAATGCAACCGGAAGCTTTTTCTGAGAGAAGTGGAAAGCAAGACATGAGAGCTGCTTACGGAATACTTGCGCAAGAGATGATGGCATGGCTCAATCAGTTTCAGCACATTCCAAATAAAGATATCATTACCGTTGGTACTTTAGGTCAATATTTAGATGACTTCAATCGTCCAACATGGCTACCTCAATGTGAAGGGGCTAAAACTGCTAGTGAGATTCCAGGCATTGTTGATGAAGTAATCAGTATGGTTGGAATCAAGAAAGATGATGGTACAGAGAAACGTTCATTCGTCTGTCAGACTATTAACTCTTGGGGATACCCAGCTAAAGATCGAAGTGGCTGCCTGAATATGGTTGAAGAACCACATTTGGGTAAATTACTTGCGAAAATTAAAGCCAAAACTTTGGCTCCTATTGCTTAATTAAAAATTGGAGAACAATTATTATGGAACAAAGCTTTTTCAATATCGGTCAAAAAATTCCCTTTTTCAGTGTGAAAGAATACTTGAATGATCAATCGCCAATACCAGAAGATATCATCTGCCCTAGAATTTTAACGAAAAGAGGTTTATTGGTACTAGGTGGCCCACCTAAAATCGGCAAAAGTGACTTTTTGATCTCTTGGCTTGTTCACATGGCTGCTGGTAGATCATTTCTTGGTATGACACCAAATAGACCTTTAAAAATTTTCTACATGCAAACTGAAATTGAGTATGAATATATGAAAGAACGGTTGCAACAACTTCAACTGGATAACGAACTTTTGAATGTAGCTGCCAATAACTTAATTATCACGCCAAGAGTGCAATTATCATTTAGTAGTGAAGAAATAGATGAAATTAAAAATGTTGTCAAAGAGCGTTTCAAACCTGATATTATTGCGATTGATCCTCTTCGTAACATTTTTAACTCAAGTGAATATGGCAATGAAAACGACAATAGCGCTATGCTATTCTTTTTGCAAAAAACACTTGAAAGACTGAGAAATGTTATCAATCCAGATTCAGGCATAATACTCACTCACCATACAAAAAAACTCTCTAAAAAAATGCTAGAAGAAGATCCATTTCAAGGCTTAAGCGGTGCTGGTTCTTTGAGGGGATTTTATAGTACTGGTATGGTGATGTTTGCTCATGATGAGGAAAGCACTGTCCGTCAAATAGTATTTGAGCTTCGTAATGGTGAGCGTGTAGCAAATAAGCTTGTTGATAAGATAGATGGTCGTTGGAAGCTTGCAGACCAATGGAGTAACTGATTTTTACTTAATTTATAGGAGACAATATGTTATCAGATTTTTTAACTGATTTTAATACTGCAAAAATACAGAGTAGTTTGATACCCAAAGGTACAATAGTTAAGGTAAAAATGGCAATAAAGCCTGGAGGTTATGAGAATTGGTTCACGAAAAGCTACACTACTGGCAGCATCTATTTAAACGCTGAATTTACTATCACTGAAGGTCCATATGCAAAACGCAAGATTTTTCAGATTATAGGTGTCAAAAGTGGCAAAGCAGAAGGTGAAGAAGACATCTGGGGAGAATCTGGACGTTCTATGCTTAGAAGCATTTTGGAGTCAGCACGAAATATTCATGCACATGACACTTCAGAGAAAGCAGTTACTGCTAGAAAAATCAACTCTATAGCTGATTTTAACGGGTTAGAGTTTACTGCAAAAGTTGGTATTGAAGCCGACAGTAGATACGGGAACAGGAACAGAATTGCTACAGTTGTTACTCCAGAACGGCAGTCTGATCCTCAGAAAGGGGACTGGATACCCTTCTAGCAAGCAAAAGAATTATTTTTTATATTAGAGGACTCTTATGAATAAATTTCAAAAAACACTATTAATTAATAATCTTAAAGAATGTCTATCTTATTTATTGTCTGACAATCATGAAACAGCAGATGATCTTTCTAAGCGAGATGTAGCTAAACTTTTGACTTCAGTTATAAATGATATAAATCTTGCTAAAGATTTACTAAATAAGACCACTAAACAGCGTTGGAGAAGAGAGTATGATACTATTTTGCAGTTAATTGATAAGAAGTCACATGGAGGAGTTCCTTATGCTAAGAACTCGTTTAGTTACCTTTTTGAATATAAATTTGGCCTTAAGGGTTGTCATTCTATTCGCAAACATATTAACACTTTAGCTGCTGCTGGTTATATTAAATTTTATGAGAAAGAAATACCAGAAAGTAAAAGGCGAATCAAAGTTATGAAAGTAGTTGCAAATTTAAAAACGGCAAATCCATACCAACAAAATTCATAAAACGGACGCTGAGCTTAGTCAAACTTCAAATTAATTAAATTATAAACATATTGGAGATTGTATGGATACATATTGTGATTTTAATACAGCAGCTCCACTAAAGAATGGAAATTATAAGCCATTAGAGGAGAAAGAACAGTTAAAAGATCAACTTCTACTAAATATCAGGTCTTGTCTTTCATACCTATTACCAAGAGGAATTTTTCGTGGTGATAAGTTTTATGTAGGCAATATACAAGGTGATAAAGGCAAGAGTCTAGTAGTAGAATTAAGTGGCAATGAAGCTGGCCTATGGCATGATTTTGCAACAGGAGAAGGTGGTGACATTATCGACCTTTGGGCAGAAGTGCATAGAAAAAGTACTAGAACAGAGTTTACTGAAGTAATGGACTCTATAGCTGAATGGCTTGGTCATTTTAAAAAGATCAAAACTGACAAAACTGCAGGTAATCCAACTGCATATTGGGATTATTACGATGAAAACGGCCAAGCTATTGTTAGGGTCTATCGTTATGATGATAATAATGGAAAGCGATATCTTCCTTTTGATATAAAAAAATCTGACTTTGGTGCACCGAAGATAAGGCCACTCTATAATATTCCAGGTATTTTGAAATCCGATAAAGTTATTTTTGTTGAAGGGGAAAAATGTGCAGAAGCGCTGATAGAGAAAGGAATAACTGCAACAACAGCAATGTCTGGAGCAAATGCACCTATTGAGAAGACAGATTGGACTCCACTTAAAGGTAAACACATTATTATATGGCCAGATAATGATGAACCAGGTAAACGATATGCTGAAAATGCTGCAAAAAAGCTTTTAGAGATCGGAGTTGCATCACTTGTTAAGCTTAAGATACCACAAGATAGGCCGAAAGGTTGGGATGCTGCTGATTGTGTAAAGGAGGGTATAAGCATTGAAGAATTTTTAGCTTCAACTCCTTTACTTACTATTGATACCCCATCTACTGACATTCCAAATACTTCAAATATGAAAAGTTTAGAAAGATCTACAAAACAGCCGCTTAACATTTTAGACTGGAGTGTGAGTCGTTATTTAGGTTCAGTACCAATACAAAGGTTTCTTGTTGAAGGTTTATTTCCTTTAGGTGTTACCTCAATAGTAGCTGCTATGGGAGATACAGGTAAAGGTATGCTACTCCTTGACTTGGCACTTAAGGTTGCAAGTGATGCAGATCAGATATGTGGTTTTGGTTCCCTTGTTACAGAGCATGGATCAGTAGTGATTTTTTCAGCAGAAGATGATGCAGGTGAGATACACCGTCGTCTTGATCGTCTTGATCCTGGTAGCAAGAGAGCAGAATATCAAAATCGATTATTTATTATACCTATTCCAAATACGGGAGAGCCCTTTTCTATAGTGAAAAGCAACATGCGTGGTAAATGTCCTGAAACTTCAGATAAATTTGAAGACATCTGTAGACAATTAGATAAAGTAAAAGATCTAAAACTAATAGTATTTGATCCACTAGTATCATTTGTCCATGCTAATATAAACTCAGACCCAGAAATGGGATATTACGCAATGGGGTTACTTGCAAACTTAGCAAATGAAACAGGAGCAGCTGTAATTGTAGCACATCATATGAGAAAACCCAAGTGCAGTGAACCGATTACGACTGTGGAACAGGCAAGAGATGCGATAAGAGGTACAACTGCACTTGTTGATGGAGTTAGGTGTTCTTTTGCATTATGGCCTGCTTCAAAAGAGCATCAGAATACTGTGTTTAATACATTAAAGGTTAGTAAAGTTAATAATGCAGTATACCAAGGAGCTATAGTTAAGTCTAATGGAGCAACAGATAGGAATATAAGAACTTACTTACGCTCCTCAACTGGCTTGCTTGAGGATATATCTGAGGAATTTAAGCTTGGAAAATTATCTGATGAATACTTAAAAAAGATACTGATGCAAGCTATTGCAGTGTCAGCAGAAGAAGGTCATCCGTTTACTCATACAGGTGGACCAGGAGTGTTTCAACAACGGCATAGATTACCAGCTGCATTTCATAGTGTTAGTAGGCATAGACTTGAACGTTTAGCACAGGAACTATTAAACGAAAGAAAAATAGTAAAAGGTATGGCTACAAACTCAAAAGAGGATAAATGGCTTGATATCAAAACTGGTTCTTTTGCCAGAGGAGAAGGTAAGTTTAAGCTAGGTGCAGGAAGGTTTGAAATAGGTAACTTCTAAAAAATATTTAAAGCTCACTTATGAAAGTTTTGTGGGTTCATTTTGTCTCTCTGAAAGTAAGGTTTTAAGAACAAAAAATGAATTCCACACGACCAAATTTCCATGATTTCCGGAAAATTTATCAAGATTTGGAAATTAGAGTATATTCACACTTAAACTATTGAAATTCGTTGATTTTTAGCCATCTAATATAAGAAATATTACGTTTCCATTTCCAAAAAATTTAGCTAATTTGGTAATACTCAAACCCGCTACAGTGGCTGATTTCCACTTTCCGAGAATCTTATATATTATATATATATAAATAATAATAAATGATATAATAATAAACTAATATAAAATACAATAACTATAGTAATGGTTCATAATAGCTTTTAACTAGTAAGCGAAAAGAAAGAAGTTTGGAAAGGTTGCCACAAAACATTATTAAGATATTTACATTTAATGAAAGATACAATTAGCGCGGTTTTAAAACGATTCTACGACTTCAGGGTAGAATTATTACCACCAAAATCTAAGTTACTCATGTAGGGTAGCTTAAAACTCGATTACGAGGCATTTCTAAATTATTTTTTATCTAAAACTTTTATTTATTACAAAAAACCCTACAGTTAGTTTATCGTGTTTTTTGTTAGTTGCAAAGAAAATCTTTCAAACCTAAAGAACAAATGGTTAGTAGACTTTTTGAAACGTTATTTTTGCAACAGCCAACTTATGTCACTTCTATCATAGAGAGGGTAACAAAACGCTCCTACCCTTTAAAACGCTTTAGGAGGTCCTTACAACACTATTTGTAATTTAGATTGTGATAGTTCGTCTTTTTTAAATTAACGCGTGTAGCCTCCCTAAAAACTCGAATAAAAGGCATCTTTAGTAACCCAACTATTGCAAAGTAAACTTACTAGTAAGTTTAACACATTTTTTACACTTTACAAAGAAAATTCTTCAAAAAAGATTGAACGACTTGTGGTGAGTATAAGGGGTTAATGGAGACTTTATGAAAATACAACAACTTTTATTGCAAATCTCTGAGCAATTAATTGCAAAACTCTCAGTAATGAAATTAGCAAATTGTAGAGGTAGCTCAAGGAAAAAAGTTTGAAGTTACTGCCATAGAAGAAGAAACAGAAGCTCGTAAAACTTGATTGCCCCTTAAAATGGAGACAAAGATCTAAATTTATTTATTTACGTCTCCAATTTTATCTAGTATAACGGAGACAAAGATTTATATTTCGTATTTTATGTCTCCATCATTTATTGGTAGGCAAACTGAGTTAAAACAACTACTGGAGCTTACAGAAAAAAATACTGCATCTTTTGTAGTAGTCAAAGGAAGGCGTCGTATAGGAAAAAGTCGTTTAATTCAAGAGTTTGGTAAGTATTTTGAACAATATTACTCCTTTATAGGTTTGCCACCAGAAAAGCATACTACAATGTCCTACCAACTTAATGAATTTTCTAGACAAGTTGCTAGACAATTTAATACATCTTTTGCTAGGTATGATGACTGGAGCGATTTACTATGGGCAGTTGGTGAACGTCTACTATCAGGAAAAACATTATTGCTGTTTGATGAAATTTCTTGGATGGGCTCAAAAGATCCAACCTTTTTAGGAAAAATAAAAAATTTTTGGGATACGCAGCTAAAAAATAATAACAAGCTAATTTTCGTTGTTTGTGGATCAGCTTCATCCTGGATCGAGAAAAATATACTTAGTAGTACTGGTTTCGTAGGGAGAATATCGTTAACTTTAACACTCGGAGAATTATCGCTTTCTGATTGTAACGAATTTTGGCCAAAAAATATTTCAGCATATGAAAAGTTTAAGGTGCTTGCAGTAACTGGCGGAATTCCAAAGTATTTAGAGGAGGTAAATTTTAAGCATAGCGCTGAAGAAAATATTAAAAGGCTTTGTTTTACAAAAGGTGGGTTTTTAGTTGAAGAATTTAATCAAATATTCTCAGATTTATTCATGCGAAAAACGGCTTTTTATAAGCAAATAGTCAGAGCTCTTTCTACTGGAGCTAAAGAACAAGAAGAAATTTGTGCTACTTTAAATATCGTAAGACATGGACGCATTTCTGAGTATCTATATGAACTTGAGCTTGCTGGTTTTATAGCAAAGGATCATACTTGGAGTATAAAAACTGGTACTGATTCACGACTCAGGAGATACAGACTTCAAGATAATTATTTAAGGTTTTATCTAAAATATATCGAAAAAGATCTAGGGAAAATTAGTCGTGACACCTATTCTATAGGGTTCTTACCAGAGTGGTATACAATTATTGGGCTTCAATTTGAAAATTTGGTGCTGAACAATAGAAAGAATATACATAATATCTTAGGAGTTGATGGAATAATAAGCGAGAATCCATTTTTTCAGAAGAGAACGCGTAATAGTGCAGGTTGTCAAATTGATTATATGATTCAAACGAAGTTTAACACTCTCTACATTTGCGAAATCAAATTTTCAAAAGATAAAATTGGTCATTCAATAATACAAGAGGTACAAAAGAAAATAGATGCACTAAATCGTCCAAAAGGATTTTCATGTCGTCCAGTCCTTATCCACGTCAATGATGTAAGTGATGATGTTATAGATAGTGGTTACTTTTCACACATCATTGATTTTGGAAAATTATTGAATTGTAAGTAATGTTTTTTCTGACTTAAAAATAATGTCTTTTTAGTTTTTACGTTTATTCTTAACTTATAGAGGTTGCTTATGACTGATACTTTAACTTTAAAAGAAGGAGATATTGAAACTACTGCTTTTGATAATAGCAGTTTTACTAGAGTACTACATGATGGAGAGTGGTGGTATGTAATAACAGAAGTAATAGCTTTTCTGACAGGTAGTAAGAACCCATCTGACTATCTAAAAAAGATAAAAAGCAGAGATATAGGGCTTTCTGAAGGATGGGGACAATTTGTCACCCCCCTTGAAATTAAAACAAAAGGTGGTAAACAGAATGTTAATTGTACAAATGTTGAGGGGTTGTTTCGTATTTTGCAGTCTATTCCTTCCAAAAGAGTTGAGCAATTTAAACGTTGGCTTGCAAAAGTTGGGTATGAAAGACTACAAGAATATGAAAACCCTGAACTTGCACTCAAACGAATCTATGCCGATTATGCTGCAAAAGGGTACCCTCAAGAATGGATACAAAAGAGAATAGAATCAATAGCTGTCAGAAATCAACTAACAAAAGAATGGGGTAATAGAAATATATCTGACCACAATAACAAGTATATTGAAGGTAGGGAATACGCAATATTGACAGACGTAATTTCTGAGGGAACATTTGGAGTAAAAACAAAGCATCATAAGGAAATAAAAGGCTTGAAGAAACAGCCTTTAAGAGATCATATGACGCCGATTGAGCTAATTTTCAATATGCTAGGAGAACAGGCTACAATTGATGAGATAAAGGATAAAGATGCGCAGGGTTATAATAAAAATTTAGAGGCGGCAAAGGAAGGAGGTAAGAACGCAGGCACAGCAAGAGAGGCATTTGAAAGAGCTAGAGGTGTGAAAGTCGTTTCTTCAGATAACTTTTTAAAGAGGATTAAAGATTAAAGTTCTCACTATGAGAAATCTCTGAATTTTATGATTTAAAACGTTTTAGAAGGCTATTATAGCGTTATTGATAATTTAGATAGTTTGTTTTGTATGCTTTTACCAAAAACTCATGTAATTTCTGAGCTGCATTAAAATTATTTAAACTTTTTTTGAGAAAATCCCGGAAAAAGTAGTAAGAAATCCGGTATATATTAGTATAGGGGCATTGAGTGTAGATGTGCTTCAAACACAAAAGTCGGCAAACGGACAGAGTAGAAAAGATTGAAGAAAGCAAAAGAAATTTAGGCTTTTGGTAAGTTACATAATTGAGAATTTGTATTTTTTTAGATGAGACAAAAACTGTATTTTAAAGCTAGATGTGACTTCAGGGTAAAATACCAACCAAAGAACGCTTCTTTAAAACTTGATCACAAGCCTTGTCACAAATTTTACTTTTTCCATTATAACATCTTTTACTTCTCTTTAACACAGTTAACGAACTACTTTTATCAGCACAGTGAAAGGGTTAATATGGTAGCCATAATCTTTACGCGATGATCCAGGCCAACCAACTGTTTGAATCACATCATTACGTTCGATGTTTAGTCCTAACTTTTTAGCTAAGGTGGTTTTTATTGTCCTTTGGATTGTGTTTAGTGGTTTTCTGATGTGATGTTCTGGATCTGCTTCTGGATCAAGATTTAGGCGCTTTTCTATTTCAGTTATGCTAAGCAACATGTGTTTTTCAGGAGGTAATTCTTTTTTACAATCATGCAAAAATTGTTCAAATAATATGCGAAAAACCTTCATACATGCTACAGCTTTCTTATTTAGAATCTCTATATTGTTTACGTAAAGTGAGCCCTCTATCAATTGCAACTTTAGTAATTCCTTCTCTTTAGGAGGTTCAATTAGATTAAGTGAAGTATGCAAAATTTGCATTGAAGTATTTGGTATTAACTCTGGTACTCCTCTTTGTACTGCTTCTTGAAATACTTCAATTAAAGTCTGATGCTGAAAGAAAAGGTCAACCATTTTTACTATGGGCAAATCAAGAGGTATGTTTGATGGATTTTTTCTCAGTATTATTAATACAGTTGGATTAGCTTTAAGCTTATCTATCGTTAAGAATGTTGGATTGGTGCAAAAATCAAGTATGATTAAACTTACAATCTTACCTTGTCCACCAACATGATAAACTCCACTTTCCACTTTTTGCCACATAAAATTTGTATCACTTAGCTGACCTTCAAACCAATTCATAAATTTCTCTGGGTTTAAATATACAGATAAGCGATGAAATCTTTGCTTCTTGTAGGTATTAGGTAAAATATCACGGTTGCAATTTTCACAAATTATGTTATCGCATGCTTCGTTAAAGTCCTCATCAATGAAAATCTCATTGTTACAGTATGGATCAACTATATTTGGCCAATCTAATTTATCTTGTCTACGAGAGCAGATAATGTAAGACCTCTCTTGCATCTGAATTAATTTAAGATCTGACAAATACCTTGCTGCTTTGATGTAATTTTGATTTGGATTAACCCAAGAGCTGCCAGAATTAAGAAGATCAGAGATTTGCTCTTGGCAAGATTGTAAGACCATAAAATTGTTTTATGTATGCTTTAAAATCCTCTCTTTCCCTTTTATTCAGAGGATGTTCAGAGTAGTAAATTGCTATATACTCATCACTTCGCTTGAAAAATAAGCCTATCTTTTTGCCTTGAAATATTACTTTAATCGACTCTATAAATGGCACTATGTCTCCTACAAATGGCTTTAAAACATGCAATTCCGGTGCAATAGGATCATATGGAGCAACAGTCAAAGTGATATTAGTATAGCTGTAATTGAAACGATTTGACTGAAACTTTAACTCAAAAACACGAATATTTGAATCAGATTCATTAATACAAGTTTCTATAAATTTATGCACCTGTTCCGCGAAGTTTTTATCCTGCACATCTACAAAAATACATTCGCAGCCAAAGTAACAACTTGCAATGCTATTTGCTATTTCTATAGCTTGATCAATATTTCTAGCACCAAGATCTACCTGAGTGCCATTTAGTAGAAAATCCAAAATCATCCACTCTGCCTTATGGCCATGAATGACTTTGTTTGAATTTAACAACAAATCTATATCGCTAGCTTTTCGTATTAACACATATAAACGATTCTGATGATAGAAGAAACCTTGTAGTTGATTCTCGAAACTGTCATTTCTCTTAATGTTATCTTCTTTCAGTATTTGTTGTATGATTTCCTCTGAGATAAAGTCTTTAAATGGAGTACTTGGTCGTCTTGGTATTTTTTGTAAGGCAAAAGACATGAAACTCTTTCTTTGTATTTTTTCAAAGTGATAGACAGACTTTAAAAGATTGTAATCTGCATGAAACAGTAGAAACAGCAAAGACTTCTTATCATATTTATTATTATTTTTTACAAGGTAGGATTTCATGAGTTCTGTAGTTAATGCAGATCTTGCAATTTCACTGACAGTAACTTCTAGTTTTGCACGGTCAAAACAGGTAATCAAGTAGTAAGTAACGAGAGAATCGGAATAATTAGCAATCACTTTACGTTTGTATTGTACAGATGTATTATCGTAGCTTTCATCATCAAAGAGTTGAGCATTTAATTTATCTTTAAAGGAGTTTTGAAAAATAATATTTAATTGCTTACCAGAAAGTGAATCTATCCAAGACTGACGTATTTTTGTATTGTGAAAACGATCAAGCAAATGGTTAACAGGGACTTCTAAATCATCTTCCTAAAATTTACGATTTGGATAAATGTTCATAAGAAACTAACCACACCATAATAGCATAATAGACTATTTAAATAGTTAAGATAGAAATCTGAAAGTCTTGACCAATAATTATGCAAGGGCTGTTTACTGATTTTTAACCAAGCTTTTTCTAAAAAGTTTACTTAAGAAGAAGATTTTTTGGACAAAATTTTTTCAAATCCTGAATATATATTATATAGCACTCTAGCGAAACAAATTCTGAATATAAATGTCAATCCTAACACTCGACCTCGGCAAACAAACGGGCTGGGCAATTCTAACAGATGGAATAATTGAAAGTGGAAGCAAAAGTTTTCATGGTAGCCGGTTTAGCGGAGGTGGAATGCACTTCTTAAAATTTCGTAGCTGGCTAAATGAAATGAAGGAAAAGTTCTCAAACATTGAAGCAGTGTATTTTGAAGAAGTAAGAAGACATCTAGGAACTGATGCAGCTCATTGCTATGGTGGTTTTCTTGCAGTGCTGTCTGCTTGGTGTGAAGAGAACAATATTCCCTACCAAGGTGTTAATGTTAAAACTATAAAACGCTTTATCACAGGCAAAGGCAATGCAAGTAAGAGTGAAGTTATTGAAGCGATACGTGAAAAAAGTTTTTCACCTCGAGATGATAATGAGGCTGATGCTTTGGCATTAATGTTCTATGTTAGTAAAGATTTTAACATATTAAAAATACCATAAAAGTGGGTCCTTTCGGCCATAATGGCGGGTTTGGTGGGTCAGACCCTAGGCCTTCTCTAGCGTCAGATATATTTTGAATATTAACTTTTTAATTATTAAGATATGAATTTAGCAATCCACTACTATCCTACTCGAAACCTAGTTGAATATGAGCGTAACCCACGTAAAAATGACGATGTGGTCAACAGAATGTGTGCTTCAATCAGGGAATTTGGCTTTCGTATTCCAATAGTTGCAAAAAGCGATGGAACTGTGGTTGATGGTCATTTAAGACTTAAAGCAGCAAGAAAGCTTGGTATGGAAAGTATTCCAGTGGTTTTAAGTGATAATTTAAATGAACCACAAACCAAAGCTTTTCGATTACTGGCCAATCAATCAGCTAATTGGGCAAAGTGGGATGATGAGCTTTTGAAAGTAGAAATTCAAGAGTTAGAAGATTTACAGTTTGATCTTAAAATGACTGGATTTGAGCTAGAAAAAGTTCAACATTTCCTTGATGATTTAGATAGTGAAAAAGAAGATCTTTCTGACTTGGTTGGTGATGAAAAAAGGGTAGAAATAACAAAACCAGGTGATTTATGGATTTTAGGTGATCATCGAATCTATTGTGGTGATAGCTCTTTAGTTGAATCATATAAAGCGGTATTAGATAATAAAATGGCAGATATTACCGTATGTGATCCTCCATATAACGTTGATTACGTTGCGACGCGAAGGCGTCAGAAGTAGCTGTTTCTCAGGATTTTCTAGGTTTTCTTAGAAAGATCAAGAAGAAACCGTCCGTGTTGCCGGATGAATCTAGGGGCATGAATTAAGTAGCTGCCCTGACAATGTAACAAAGCATTATGCGGGATACAAATTGCAAAAGGCGTATTCTCCCTCAAACCATACAGAGGGTAAGTGCTAGATAGTGAATAAGGTGAAGGTAACTGAACCTGTGATAAAGACCGTAAACGTTGACAAGCGAAAGCGGTTGATACGCTTGGGCCAAAAGGCATTGGAAGCAGGAGGAACATCTCGTAGTTGTGTTCCCGTAACCTATAAGCTTCTCGGTCGACAGCAGGCACCTAAGTTCACAAGCTACTTTTGGGGAAGCGTGGAAACCCTGTACTTGCTCCCTACCATAGTGGGGACAGCAAACTGTAAGGAATGCTTATGGCAGTGCAGGTTTGGGATGTCGGAAAAAGCAAAGGTCTCACTGTAATGGTGGGAATACCAGTTGAAACATTACTGGACATAAAAGTGTGCCCACGTCCGATAGGTCTTTCTTTGTAAGAGATTTTGGAGAACTTTTTATATATGAGGAAAAGCAAATGACAACACTGACATATTCAGCGATTGGTGCATCCTCTACACCTACAATTACATGGGAATCTATTAATTGGACTAAAGTGATAATAGGTGTCAAAAAGCTCCAGATGCGTATTGCAAAGGCTGTTCGAGAAAGAAGGTACGGCAAAGTGAAAGCTTTGCAATGGATATTGACACATTCGTTTACTGCAAAACTTTTGGCTGTTAAACGAGTCACTCAAAATCAAGGAAAAAACACCCCTGGGGTTGATGGCTTAGTTTGGCGCACACCGCAACAAAAGATCAAAGCTGTTCAATCGTTAAAGCGTCGAGGATATTGCGTCCAACCGCTCCGACGAGTATGGATTCCAAAAAGAGCAGGAAAAAAACGTCCTTTGGGAATACCAACTATGAAGGATCGGGCAATGCAGGCTCTTTATCTGCAAGCACTTGAACCAGTTTCAGAATCAATTTTAGATCGTCATGCCTATGGTTTTCGGCATAAAAGATCAGCTGCTGATGCTATTGACCAATGTTTTAAAACGTTGTGCCAAAAAGTATCGGCACCATGGATCCTAGAAGCAGATATCAAATCTTGTTATGACTCCATTAGTCATGCATGGCTTTTAGAACACTGCCCTATGGATAAGAAAATTCTGAAAAAATGGCTGACAGCAGGATACATGGATAAGAACACTTTTTATATCATTAAAGAAGGTACTCCTCAAGGAGGGATCATCTCTCCTACACTGATGAATATTACCCTTAGAGGCTTAGAAAAGACAGCCCAAAAATCTGCCTTTTGGCGCGATAAGGTTAATACTACCGCCTACGCTGATGACTTTATTATTACAGGAAGATCGAAAGAAGTCCTTGAAAACAAAGTAAAACCAGCAGTGTGTGCCTTTTTGAAGGAGCGTGGATTGGAATTCTCAGTAGAAAAAACTAAGATTACTTCCATTGATGAAGGATTTGATTTTCTAGGATTTACGATTCGAAAGTATCGAGGAAAGCTCTTGATCATGCCTTCTAAAGCAAGTATCAAAGAGTTCCTAAAAATGATCCTGGAAACCATGAGACTTCACAGCACAATAACAACGGAACAACTTATCTACACCTTGAATCCTAAGATCAGAGGATGGACAAATTATTACCGTCATGTTGTGTCAAAGAAAGTGTTCAACTATGTCGATCATAAGATCTTTGGTGCGCTTTTGAGATGGATTAAAAGAAGGCATCCAAATAAAAATTTTCAATGGAGAAAGCAGAGATACTTTTGCACCATTGGCAATAATAACTGGACCTTCTTTGCTAAGTCTTCAAAAGATAAAGGACAAGGTAGCATGGTAACTTTAATGCAAGCTGCCTCAATTCCGATTGTGAGACATGTCAAAATAAGAGCAGATGCTAATCCCTATGATCCAAAGTTTAATTCATACTTTTTCAAGCGAAATCTTGAAAGAAAGAAATACCAACATTGTATTAAGGAGAAGTAATTATGACGAAACTTGAGAACCAGTCTTCTATCGATAACAGCCGGGCAAATAAATCTGCCTTTGAAAGGCTTGAGCCGTATGACGGAAAACTGTCAAGTACGGTTCTTAGGGGGAAAAGGAGCGGCAACGCTTCTCTTTCTACCCGGCGTAGCAGTCAAGATAAAAAAATATTAAACGATAATCAAGGTGAAAAGTACGAACTTTTTCTCTACGACATCTGTTCCCATATTTTAGCATATACGAAAGGTGCAATTTACATCTGCATATCATCATCAGAGTTTTCAACTTTGCAAAAAGTATTTGAGGAAGCAGGAGGAAAATGGTCAACATTTATCATTTGGGCAAAGAATCACTTTACGCTAGGAAGATCAGATTATCAAAGACAATACGAAGCAATGCTTTATGGATGGAAAAGCGGCAATAAACGTGAGTGGCATGGAGGAAGAAATCAAAGTGATCTGTGGTTTTATGATAAGCCAACGCACAATACACTACATCCAACGATGAAGCCAGTAGAGCTAATGGAGAGAGCAATAGTTAATAGCAGTAGACCAGGAGACATAGTACTTGATCCATTTAGCGGATCTGGAAGTACACTGATTGCATGTGAGAGAACAGGAAGAATTTGTAGGACAATAGAGCTAGATTCAAAATTTGTAGATGTAACCATAAAACGTTGGCAAATATACACAGGTAGGAAGGCAATTCTATCTGGTACTGACAAAACTTTTGCACAAATTCAAGAAGAAAAACAGCAATAAAGGGGCAAAAAAAGTGGAAAAGATCACACAAACGGAATGGGCAAAAGAACTAGGAGTTTCAAAGCAATATGTCTGTTATTTAGTAAAAAAAGGAATAGTTGAGTTGGAGGATGGTTTGATCAATAGAGAGCAAGCAAATGAAGCGGTAGCAGCAATAAGAGATCCAAGTCAGCCACTGAGGAGGAAAAATCCAGAAAACGAAAATACAAGTAACCTTTCCACAATGTTGCTTAAAACTCGAATAAAAAATGAAATGGAACGAGGTAAACTACTTGAGGCGAAAGCTAAGGCTGAGATAGGAGAACTTGTAGCAGTAGAGGAAGTAAAGCGCGATGCATTTAACGTAGCAAGAGTTGTCCGTAATAATTTGCTTAATATTCCAAATAGAGTTTCAGCACTACTTGCATCACTGAGTGACACTGAAAAGATTCATATGGCTCTAACTGAAGAGATTACAAACTCATTACAAGAATTATCTAACACTAAATTTCAAATATAAAAAAGATTTTGAATATAAAATGGCTGATAACTTAAGTTTAGAGTTAATAAAGTGTCTCATTAATCAACCTGGATTAGATGTTAATGTCAGAGGATTAAATGGAAAGACACCACTACATTGTGCTATAGAATTTGATGAATTAAGCATGGTGGATTTGTTACTCACGAAGAAGAATATTAATCCTTTTGTGGAGGATAATGAAGGTAAAACATCTCTTGATTACGCCAAAGAAGGGAAAAAAGCAGAAATATTACAAGCGTTAATTAGTAATAAATACGGATCAGAGCAAGATAGCTTACTTCACTTAGCTGCAATGATAGGTGAAATTAATGCAGTTAGATATTTGATAAGAAAAGGTATTGACGTTAATGTACGAAATGCTCTGCATCATACGCCATTACATCTAGCAGCAGGCATAGGACATGAAAATGTTGTCAAAGTTTTAGTGGAAGAAGGAAGCGCTGAAATAGATGTCTTTGATGCACGAAATCAGACACCAATGCACTATGCAGTTAATAACAAGAAGTTGGAGATAGTAAAGTTACTGCTAAAGCTTGGAGCAGATGTAAATAGTGCGCGCATGGGACAAAACTCAATGAAATTGTCACCTGTTCATATAGCTGTAAGTAATACTAATTACGATGAAAGAGATTTGTGTTTGGATATCCTCAAATGCTTAATAAATGCTCCTAATTCTGGGGTCAATTTGCAAGACTACGAAAATAAAACACCACTACATTATGCTGAAAGACTTAAAACAATAGAAGTTTTACTAACGCGAGAAGATATAGATCCTCTGGTAAAAGACGATAGCGGTAAAACACCATTTGACTACGCTAAACCTGAGATAAAGAAGGCTTTGATGAGCAACAAATATGGATCTGAAAAAAATAGTTTATTACATTTAGCTGCACAAAGAGGAGATATTGAGCTTGTAGAGTCCATTTTAAAAGAAGAAGTTGATGTTAATATTTCAAACAACAAAGGTCTATCACCGATTTACCTTGCTGCAGAAAAAGGACATTTACATGTAGTAAAATTACTACTGAAAAAAGGAGCAAATTATACACCTGTTTTTCACTTAGCAATCAAATCAAACAATTTAGAGTTACTTAAAGTTTTGTTTACTGAAAAAAATGGAGCGTTACTCTGCAGAGACACCGTTATTAATTTCCCAACCCTTCATAACAAATATGTAGTACAGAGAGAAATAGCAGATAAAAGGATAAAAAGACATAATAATATTGTCTGCATCTATATTCCAATTAGTGCAATAGCAGTAGCGGCATATATAGGTTTAACAGCAACAACAATAAGCAGTGCAATCATTTTTGCAACAATAACAGGGATATTTGCGCTCATTATAGCAATAATGATAAGTGAGATGAGCAAAAGATATATAGAAAATGAATTTCAGAAAAAGATGTTTATGGAACTGGAGGAGTGTAGTTCTACTGTTAATGACGTTGAGTTAGAACCAATTACTAGTAGATGCAGACAATGATATACGCTAGAGCTTTTTCTGAAGGTTTAAGACCAGATCCAGAGCTTAAAGTATCAGAGTGGGCGAATGAGTATCGAGTTTTAGCTCCAACTGCAGCATCAGAGCCAGGTAAATGGAGAACAGAAAGAACTCCTTATTTAAAAGAAATAATGGATTCACTTTCTCCTTCTTCACCTGCAGAAAAAGTAGTATTCATGAAAGGAGCGCAGATTGGGGGAACAGAAGCTGGTAACAATTGGATAGGCTATATCATCGATCAAACACCAGGGCCAATGTTAGTAGTACAGCCAACAGTTGAAATGGGAAAGCGTTGGTCAAAAGGAAGATTTGCGCCACTGATTGAAAGTACGCCATGTTTAAAAAGTAAAGTAAAAGACCCAAGGTCAAGAGATTCAGGCAATACTGTACAAAGTAAGGAATTTCCAGGTGGAATAGTAGTAATAACTGGAGCAAATAGCAGTGTAGGCCTCCGATCTATGCCAGTAAAATATCTCTTTCTTGATGAAATAGATGCCTATCCAGGAGATTCGGGAGGTGAAGGAGATCCAGTTTTACTCAGCATAGCCCGTACTAATACATTTGCACGGCGAAAGATTTTTTTAGTATCAACGCCAACGATTCATGGAATAAGCAGAATTGAGAAGGAATTTGAAGCTACAGACAAGAGATATTTTTTTGTACCATGTCCGCATTGTAATTATTACCAAATTTTAAAGTGGTCACAAATAAAATGGGAAGATAAAAATCCAAATACAGCACACTATATGTGTATAGAATGTGGTGAAAAGATAGAAAATCATCAAAAGACAGAGATGCTAGACCGTGGAGAATGGAGAGCTACAGGGGCAAAAGAAGGGGAGAAAAAAGGATTTCATCTTTCAAGTCTTTATAGTCCAGTAGGCTGGTATAGTTGGCAACAAGCAGTAGAGGACTTTCTCCATGCAAAGGAAAGCGAACAATTACTGAAAGTTTGGATAAATACCACACTTGGAGAAACTTGGGTAGACAAAGGAGAAGTACCAGACTGGAAGCAATTATTTAACAGGAGAGAATTTTTTCCCGTAGGCACAGTGCCTAGGAGAGAAGTGGTACTTACTGCAGGAGTTGATGTCCAAAAAGATCGTTTAGAAGTAGAAGTTGTAGCCTGGGGAAAAAGCCGCGAAAGTTGGTCAATAGACTACCAAGTATTTGAAGGAGATACAGGAAGTGGGGAAGTATGGGGAAAACTTTCGGAGCTCCTCAATCATCATTTTATCGGTGAAAATGGTCTTGAATACATGATAAGTATGATGGCAGTTGATGCCGGGTATGCAACGCAGGAAGTGTATAATTGGGTAAGAGGTCATCAAGGCTCTGGAAGAGTAATGGCAGTAAAAGGTGTAAATAAAGCACTAGTACCACTTAGCAGCCCAAGTAGAGTTGATATAACAGTTGGTGGTCAAAAGCTAAAAAGAGGAATAAAGCTCTGGCCAGTAGGAGTATCAATATTAAAGTCAGAGCTTTTTCAATTACTTAATATTTTAAAAGATGGTGAAGAAACACCGCCAGGATATTGTCATTTTCCGGAGTATGCACCTGAATATTTTAAGCAGCTAACGGCAGAGCAATTAGTCAGCAAAGTGGTAAAAGGATACACCAAACAAGAGTGGCAGAAGGTAAGAGAAAGAAATGAAGTACTGGATTGCCGAATTTATGCGAGAGCAGCATCTATTGCGCTTGGAATTGATCGTTGGCCAGAGAGTAAATGGAATAGTTTGAGTGGAAAAATAGAAAGTAAAAAACCTAAAAAAGTAAGACAGAGTAAGTGGCTTGGTAATCAAAATGTACAGTGAAGAATATTTAACTCAAGTTGAGAAAGCAATTCAAAAACTGCAAAGCGGAGAAAGAGTTGTCTCAATTGCATATGGTGACCATGTTGTCCGTTATGCAGAAGTAGATATAAATGATTTACTAAGCTTAAGACAACGTATTAAAGCTGAACTGAAAACCGTAGCCAAAAGAAAGATTATTTTTTCAACGAGTAAAGGGATCATATAATAATAAAAATCGTTGAAAGGAATTTTATGACAAAAGTTATAGCAAAAGAATACACAGAATTTTTAGAGCAGCTAAAAGAGCAGATTGCTACTAGTCGTTATAAAGCAGCATTAGCAGTAAATAGCAAACTCATTGTGCTTTATCACTATATTGGTACAGAGATCTTAAGGCGCCAAAAAGAACATGGTTGGGGTGCTAAAATCATAGATCAGCTAAGTAAGGATTTAAGAAGCGCATTTCCAGAAATGAAGGGGTTTAGTGCTAGGAATCTTACGTATATGCGCCAATTTGCTGCAGAATATCAAGATACTGAATTTACGCAGCAGGTTGCTGCACAATTGCCTTGGTTTCATATTGTAGTTATTTTAGATAAAGTAAAAGATCGAAAAGAAAGACTATTCTATTTTCAAAAGGCTATAGAGCACGGTTGGTCACGTAGTATAATGGTGATGCAAATCGAACGTGAATTGCACAAACGTCAAGGAAAAGCTGTTACTAACTTCAAAGATAAATTACCTTCTCCGCAGTCAGATTTAGCACATTATACATTAAAAGATCCATATATTTTTGATTTTTTGAGTATAGGAGACGATGCTCACGAAAGAGAAGTAGAAAAAGGTCTTGTAGGCCATGTGGAAAAATTTCTGCTAGAGCTAGGGGAAGGATTTGCATTTGTTGGTAGGCAATTTCACTTAGATGTTGGAAATAAAGACTTTTATATTGATTTATTGTTTTACCATTTAAAGTTACGTTGCTTTGTAGTAATCGAGCTAAAAGACAAAGATTTCAAGCCAGAGTATGCAGGTAAAATGAATTTTTATCTTTCAGCCGTTGATGATTTACTAAAGCACGAAACAGATCAACCATCTATAGGATTAATTTTATGCAAGTCAAAGGATAACGTACTAGCTAAGTATACACTGAAAGACATAAATAAACCGATAGGGTTGGCAGAATATAAAATTACTGAAAATCTACCAAAGAATATAAAGGCAGCTTTACCAACAGTAGAAGAGCTAGAGGCTGAGTTATCCAAAGTTTCAGATAAAGAAAAGTAATGCTACTCAAATCATTCAAGCAACTATTCAATAAACCAAAACCAAAAAGTTCTGCATGGGACGCTGCAGGATCAGGAAGAAGGATAATGTATTGGCAAGGAGAAACAGGAAGCATAAACAATTTGCTGTCTCAAAGCCTTGAGCACTTACGTAGTCGATCACGTGATATGGTGAGAAAAAATCCATATGCAGCAAATATCATTGATACAATAGTAAGTAACTCTATTGGAACAGGAATAAAACCACAATCAAAAGCAAGAGATGCGGAATTTCGAAAGAAAGTGCAAGAATTATGGCTAAGATGGACAGATGAAGCAGATAGTAACGGAGTAAGTGATTTTTATGGATTACAAGCTCTAGTATGCAGAAGTATGATAGAGGGAGGAGAATGTTTTGTACGACTCCGAACAAGAAAGCTAGAGGATGGATTTTCTGTACCATTACAACTGCAAGTACTTGAGTCTGAACATTTAGACAATAAAACAAATCAAACTTTAGGAAATGGTAATGTAATAAGAAACGGGATTGAGTTTAACAGACTTGGGCAAAGAGAAGCATACTACCTATTTAAAGAACACCCTGGTGAAAGTACGTTTGGAGAGTCAGTGAGAGTACCAGCAAACGATGTTTTACATATTTATAGACCATTAAGACCTGGGCAAATCAGAGGGGAGCCTTGGCTTTCTAATATACTGCTGAAACTTTATGAGCTTGATCAATACGATGATGCAGAATTAGTGAGAAAAAAGACAGCGGCGATGTTTGCAGGATTTATTACGAGACTCGATCCAGAAGCAAATATTTTAGGAGAAGGTGAAAGTAATGAGCAAGGAGTAGCACTATCTGGCCTAGAACCTGGAACAATGCAGCTTTTAGAGCCAGGAGAAGACATAAAATTTTCAGAGCCGTCAGATGTTGGAGGAAGTTATGAAGCGTTTATAAGACAGCAACTCAGGGCAATAGCGATTGGTACAGGGATAACATATGAGCAGCTAACAGGAGATTTAACCGGCGTTAATTATTCATCAATTAGAGCAGGATTAATAGAGTTTCGTCGTCGATGCGCTATGCTGCAACATAACATTATGGTATTCCAATTTTGCAGACCAGTATGGAATAGATGGCTAGAGTTAGCAGTACTTTGTAGAGAACTCTGTATAGATGAAAAAGTAGTAAAAGCAGCGAAAGAAGAAGTAAAATGGATACCACAGGGATTTGATTGGGTGGATCCACTGAAAGACCAGCAAGCACAGCAAATGGCAGTAAGGAATGGATTTAAGAGTCGATCGGAAGTAGTATCAGAAATGGGTTACGATGTAGAAGAAATTGACCAAGAAATAGCAGAAGATCAAAAGCGTGCAAATAGTCTCAACTTAATGTTTGACTCTGATTGTAAAGGATTATGATGCTCTTAGGAAAACCATTAATGCTTGAACCAAGGAGTTTTGAGCTCTTGTCATTGAACAATCAAAAACATCCCACATTTAAAAACATAAAGCACTCCATCAAAAATAATGTAGAAAGAACTGCAATTATATCAATTCATGGAATTCTGACGAAAAAACCAGGCGTGTTTGATGGTTTTCTGGGAATGACATCATATGAAAAAATTCATGAAGAGATAGAGAGTGCTTTAGGAAATAAAAGCATAGAGACGATTCTACTTGATATAGATAGCCCAGGAGGAGAGGTAAATGGAGTATTTGACTTAGCTGATTTTGTCTATAGTGCAAGAGGAAAAAAGAGGATAATAGCGATAGCAAATGATGATGCATATTCTGCTGCATATGCTATAGCTTCTAGCGCTGAAAAGATTTTTCTCACCCGCACTTCAGGAGTTGGGAGTATAGGAGTAATAGCAAGTCATATAGATCAAAGTAAATTTGACGAAAAACAAGGTATTAAGTACACCGCAATTTTTGCTGGTAGTCGAAAGAATGATTTAAATCCGCATGAGCCAATGACGTCTGAAAGTCTGGAAAGCTTACAAAAAGAAGTAGATCGACTATATGAAATGTTTTTGCAGCTAATAGCAAGGAACAGAGGTCTTTCAATTGAAAAGATTCGATCAACAGAGGCAGGGCTATATTTTGGGGAGAAAGCAGTAGAAATAGGCCTTGCAGACGGAATGACAATTCTTTCATCTATTAATAAAAACAGGAGTATTACTATGAATGAACAAACTACAACTGACCTAGAAACTGATAATTTGACTAAGTATCGTAATGAAGTTCTTGAATTAATACGGTTATGTAATCTATCACGAATGCCAGAGAAAATAGAAGAATTTATTGAGGAAAGCGTAAGTGTTGAGCAAGCCAGGGAAGTTTTAATGGAACTGCTAGCAGAGCGAACGAAGAAGACAGAAATACTGAGTGCAATACCACAGAATTCAGGAGAAGAGTTGATGATGGAGGTAGCAAGGACTAGAGCGCAATCAAGTATTTAAGTTTTTTTATAACCGCCGCGTACAACAATTACAAACATGGCGGTAAAACTAAAGGAGAAAATAAATGAGGAAATTTTATGAGTTGTATAATCGAACAAAATAATCTAGGTGACTTATTAAAGTATGAGGCATCAAGTCTATATTCAAGAGACCAAATAACGGTAGCCAAGGGACAAAATCTTAAACTTGGTACAGTTGTTGGTAGTGATAAGGATAACATGATTAAGATAATAAATCCAACTGCAACAGATGGTACACAAACAGCAATAGGTGCGATAGTAAGTGATGTAAATGCGACAGAAAATGCCAAAGCAGTAATCATTACACGTATAGCAATGCTAGCAGATCATGCAATTGTGTGGCCAACAGGTATCACTGAAGAGCAAAAAGCTGCAGCAATAAAGCAACTTGAAGGACGAGGGATCATTGTCCGCAAGGGAGTGTAACTTAAATTAATAAGGGGAAAAAAGAATGCAAAATCCATTTACAAATACAGCATTTAGCATGACGGCACTAACAAATGCGATAAATATATTGCCGATAAATTATGGACGAGTTGAAAATTTAAATTTGTTTCCAAGTAGGTCAGTAAGATTTAGACATATTACCATAGAAGAACATAATGGAGTTTTAAGCCTATTGCCAACGCAAATTCCAGGAGCACCAGCAACAGTAGGTAAGCGTGGAAAGAGAAAGGTAAGAACGTTTACGATTCCACATATTCCTCACGATGATGTAGTGCTGCCAGAAGAAGTGCAAGGAATAAGAGCATTTGGATCAGAAAGTGAACTAAAAGCGCTGGCAGACGTAATAACTGACCATTTACAGCTAATGAGAAACAAACATGCAATAACATTAGAGCATTTGCGTATGGGAGCGCTGAAAGGGATTATTCTGGACGCAGATGGGTCAGAGCTATTAAATCTATACAACGAATTTGAAATCACACCAAAAGTAGTAAATTTTGCACTAGGAACAGCAACAACAGATGTCAAGCGTAAGTGTCTGGAAGTACTCCGGCATATAGAAGATAATCTAAGTGGTGAATATATGACTGGAATTCATGCCTTGGTAAGCCCTGAGTTTTTTGATGCACTAACTTCTCATTCTAAAGTAAAAGAAGCATATGAAAGATGGCAAGAAGGAGCGCTACTTCGGAATGATATGAGGTCAGGATTTACGTTCTGCGGAATCACATTTGAGGAATATAGAGGGCAAGCAACTGATCCTGAAGGAACCGTGAGAAGATTTATTGACAAAGATACAGGTCATTGTTTTCCAGTAGGAACAGCGAGCACATTTACAACATATTTTGCACCAGCAGATTTTAATGAAACAGTAAATACTCTTGGACAGCCACTATACGCAAAACAAGAGCCAAGAAGATTTGATAGAGGGACCGATTTACATACGCAGTCAAATCCTCTGCCAATGTGCCACAGACCTGGAGTGCTAGTAAAAATTAGTTCTAGCTGATGAATATAGGAAAACTATTGAAAGATTGTTTTGAGCATTTAGGAGTGGAAGCCATATACTGTAATAAAAATAAGGAGGCGATTCGAAAAATAAAAGTGCTAATTAAACGTCCTGAGACTACGTACTCTCTAGGTGCAGATGGAGCATTAACTCAGCAAATTGCTTCTATAGAAATACGTGATCAGGACGTTACTTCCTTTAGCATAGGTGATTATATCAAGATTGAAAAAAGGTTCTACAAGATTTTTGAACCACCGTTAAAAGATTCTTCGAGTGAAATATGGAAAATTGAGGCAATAGAAAGTGTTTGATATTAAAATTAGTAACAATATTAATGAAATAGTCTACAATATTGACGAAAAAGAGCAGAAAGTAAAACTGGCAGCTATAAAAGCGTTAAACAAAACGGCACTATGGTTAAAAGCGCAAGCAGCTAAGGAAATCAGTGAGGAAAAGAAGATAAAATTGACGATAATGAGAAGAAGGCTAAGAATTTTTAAGGCGAAAACTAGCAGATTAGACGTGTTAATTAGAGCAAATCTCTATGACATTAGAGCATCGACAATTGGCAAAATACAAAAAATAAGAAGAGGATCGAAAGTAGGAAAGCATGAGTTTATAGGAGGATTTGCAGCAGTTATGCCAAAAGGAAATAGCGGTATTTTTAAGCGTGAAGGAAGAGCAGCATTGCCAATAAAGGAAGTTAAGTTGCCACTAGAACCTGAGGCTTCAAGGATAATAGGGAATCTTGTTAATTATGAAGTTGAAAAGGTATTTAAAAAATTCTTCCACCGCGAATTAAGTGACATTACACCTATATGAATTGGCAAGATTTACATCAAGCAATTTGCAGCACACTGAAGGAAGAAATACCGGCTATACAGACATGTGAAATTTATCCAGCAATAAGGAAAGAATTATTAGCACCAGCGGTATTTGTGGAACTTAGCAGCTTTGAAAAAGGAAGTGATCCAGGAACAGAAGAATTAGCTCTGAAAGCAAGGTTTGAAGCACGAATTGTGATTGATAGCACAATAGAAAATGCAGCTATTATTGTCAGAACATTAGCAGCAGAAGTAGCAAGAGTAGTAAATAAAAATACTTGGAACGTGAAAAATGTTTCACCAGGAGAGTTTATCTCTGCGGAAATTGACGGATTTAGGCCGGAGTTAGATGCATATTTGGTGTGGATGGTTGATTGGAGTCATCAGCTTCATTTAGGTAAATCGATATGGACAGAAAATAAGATTAAGCCACATACGATTATAATAGAAGAAAATGTTAGAGAGTAATTTTGCTATTTCAGAGCTGCAAAGAAAGTTAGCAAACATTGTACGAATAGGAGTTGTAAAAGAAGTAGATTATGAGAAAGCAAAAGTAAGAGTGAAGATAGGAGAACTTTTAACAGATTTTCTTCCATGGATAACTTCTAGAGCAGGAGAGGAAAGAAGCTGGCTACCACCAAGCATAAATGAACAGGTAGTAATATTGTCACCATTGGGAGAGTTATCATTAGGAGTAGTACTTCCTGGAATATATCAACAAAAGTACTCTGCACCAGAAAATAAAAAAGAGGTGAGTAGCTTAACATTTCAAGATGGAACAAAGTTGTCATACGATAAAGATAAACATCATTTAGAGATTGAAGTAGTAGACAAAATAACACTGAAAGTTGGGGGATCAAGTATAGAAATGACAAAAAGTGGAATAAAACTGAAAGCAGAAAGGATCGACTTAAATTGAACAAAGGAATAGTGAGGTTAGGAGACTACTGTGGAGAAGCTATACCACATTTCTGCATTAGCGGAAGTAATAATGTTTTTGTAAACGGTAAGTCAATATGTAGACAAGGAGACAGTTTTAGTGAAGGAAAAGTAATGATTCAAGGATCAAAAACAGTGTTTGCAAATGGTCTTAGTGTAGGAAGAGTAGGAGATATAGTTTCATGTGGGTTTAAAGTAATAAAAGGCAGTGAAAGCGTCTTTGCAAAATAGAAATGAAGGGTATGGATGCTAAAACAGGAAAAACGTTAGAAGGAATAGAGCACTTAAAGCAGTCGATAATTGATATACTGACCACTCCTATTAACAGTAGAATAATGAGAAGAGATTATGGTTCAAGACTATTTGAATTAGTAGATAAGCCAATAAATAGGGATTTAACTTTGGAAATCTATGCAGCAACAGCAGAAGCACTGGGGAAATTTGAGAAGAGATTTAAGTTAGAAAAAGTAAAAATTACAGAAGTAAAAGAGGGAAAAGTAACGCTTGACCTAGAAGGATTATACTTACCAAGTGGGAAAAACATTCGCTTTGATGGGGTTGTAGTATAAAGATGCAGCAGACTAACATTATTGAGCCACTGAACTTCGAAGAAATTCTGTCTCGGATGAGGGAAGAGTTGGTGAAGTGTGATGCAAGTTTTACAGCATTAGTAGAAAGTGACCCAGCGATGAAGGTATTAGAAGTAGCAGCCTGGAGAGAGCTTTTGCTGAGACAAAGAATAAATGAAGCGGTAAAAAGCAATTTACTCAAGTTTGCAAGGGGAGAAGAGCTTGATAATTTAGCTGAGTTTTATGGAGCAGAGAGGCAAGATGGAGAAGAAGATGAACGCTTCAGAAAAAGAATCAAGGCAAGAATAGTTGGCTCAAGCACAGGAGGGAGTAAAGAGCACTATCGATATCATGCCCTGTCAGCAGATAGTAGAGTAAAAGATGCACTAGTGGAATCAACTATACCAGGGAAAGTACAAATTTCAATCTTATCAACACAATTATCCACAACTGGCATAGCGTTAGAAGAGCTACTTGAAATTGTAAAAAAGCAGGTTACTAGAGATGATATAAGGGTGTTAACAGATACGATAACAGTAATTGGTTGCAATATTACGGAAATAGATATTCACAGCAGAATGAGCATAAGTCCTGTAATATCGAAGGAGGAAATTAAGAAGCAGTTTATTCAGAAGTTTGAATTAGCAAAAAGATTAGGGTGGAGTGTGACAAGATCGTGGATAATAGCAAATTTGTTTGTAGAGGGTGTAGAAAACGTAGAATTAATCGAGCCAAGAGAGGATGTTGTGGTTCTGGGGAATGAGTGTGCAGTGCTTGGCTACGTCAAGTTAGATAGGATTTAAAATGTATTAAACAAGATTTGATCTGACATTTTAAAAAAGTAAGTTATAAAGTAATAAAAGAAAGGAGTGTTAGAAATGAATATAATACAAACAAAAATATTAAAACCAAAACTAGGTTTATTAGAGCTAGCAAAACAGCTCGGGAATGTATCTCAAGCGTGCAAGGTAATGAAGAGATACGTTTTATAGATTCAAGGAGTTATACGAAAATGGAGGAGAAGAGGCATTACATGAAATCAGCAAGAAAAAACCGCTATTTGCAAACAGAGTTTCCGAAGATATAGAAAGAGCAGTAGTAAATATTGCAACAAAATTTCCAGCATATGGACAGCAAAGAGCTGCAAATGAGCTGAGAAAAAGAGGTATAATAATTTCCGAAGGTGGTGTGAGATCTGTATGGATAAGAAACAACATTGAAACGTTCAAAAAAAGACTTAAAGCCCTTGAAGCGAAGGTTGCACAAGATGGCATAATTTTAACTGAAGAGCAACTTGCAGCTTTAGAGAAAGTGAAAGAACAAAGGGAAGCACATGGTGAAATTGAAACAGAGCATCCTGGTTATTTGGGTTCTCAAGACACTTATTATGTAGGCAATATCAAAGGTATAGGAAGGATCTACCAGCAAACTTTCATTGATACCTATTCAAGGGTTGCTATGGCAAAGCTTTACACAGACAAAACTGCAATCACTGCCGCAGATCTTCTTAATGATAGAGTCATACCATTCTTTGATGGACAAACTGTGCCATTATCCCGCATTTTGACTGATAGGGGTACAGAATACTGTGGCAAACCAGAGAATCATGCTTATCAGCTTTACTTGGGAATTGAAAACATTGATCATTCAAGAACTAAGGCCAATTCTCCACAAACTAATGGCATATGCGAGAGGTTTCATAAAACTATGCAAGATGAGTGTTACAATATTATCTTTAGAAAGAAAATCTACAGTTCTTTGGAAGATCTGCAGATTGATGTTGATCATTG
Organism: Wolbachia endosymbiont (group A) of Cephus spinipes; assembly: GCF_964026895.1. NCBI lineage: Bacteria > Pseudomonadati > Pseudomonadota > Alphaproteobacteria > Rickettsiales > Anaplasmataceae > Wolbachia > Wolbachia endosymbiont (group A) of Cephus spinipes. The sequence goes on from NZ_OZ034713.1 coordinate 544,781, forward strand.
GCTGCGTTCTTACAATGAGACAAGGCCTCATTCAGGCAAATATTGCTATGCCTATGCAAACTTTTCTTGATAGCAAACAAATTGCTTTTCAGAAAAATATTAATAACATTAAACAAAAGACTGATATTAGTTTTAACTACCTCAATTCTTCTGTCAGTTAATTCTCGCCTGTCAGATTAAGTTGTGTCTAGTACATTTAAAACGTATTTTTTTGTTTTGTGCCAGTGAGGGGATTGCGTGCAATAAGTGGTTTAAGGTTTACTGGATCCAATGTTAGGGAGACGAAAGTATTGATTTTCTTCCAGAAGTTGTAATTTGTTTTTTAAAGTATGGATAATATGGTCAAATATTATGGAAAGTGTTTTCGATATTAAGAACATCTTTATTTTTGATCAGTTCTGAAATGATCTCTTGCTTACTCATAAGCTACCTAAATAAAGGAAATTAAAGCAACTTGAAAGAAAAGACAAATGAAAAGTTTATTGCCGCCAAACGCAACAAAGCAAGAGCAAGCACTGGTTGATGCAATAGATTATAAGGTTGATCCAAGCTGTATCAGAGGGTTTAAGTTCAACCTGAAAGAAGAAACGTTGCCGTGGTTGATTGAGGAATATGAATTTGGGGAAATTCTACGTTGGATAAAGGATAAAAGAAAAGCCGTAGTAGAAGGAGTAAAATTTCAAAGACTGAGAGGAACCCCAGCGTCACTAAAAATAGCACTAAAATGGGCAAATATAGAAGATATTACAATTATCGAGGAGCCACCTGGTAAGCACTTCTTTGAGCTGCAGATAGGAATAAAGAATGTTCCAAATAACTTTTTTGTAGACGCGGTTGTAGAACTTGCAAAACTATCATTACCAGCAAGATCACGGCTAATGAGAATTTTTAATGACCACTACAACGTTGACAGGTTTATTTTAGATGAGAGTGTATTTGGCAGCTTATTATCAGATTACTCAGGTACAAAGGTTGAAAAAGATGGACCAGTATTATCGTTTGGTAGAAAGAACGCATTTGAGCTAAAAGTCTTAAATCCAAGTTTTAAGTTTAGCACTTTTCGTGTTCATTATGAGCAAGCGTTTAGTAATGATATATATCGGTTAGATGTAGCAGTACTTGGGGAAACAGAGCCTCACACAAGGGATTATAAAGGAATCTATGAAAGAGATCATTTGTGGTACAACTTAAAAGCACTATATCCATTACCACAGAATTTATTACCAGAAATAAAGTTTGCGAAAGCACAGATAGTATTATCTGATAGTTGGAGATTAGGAGAAATAAATGCGTGCTTTCCAGTTAGTAGCGTAGAAGAAAAAGGAAATAAATTTGTATTGGGAAACGATAAACTTTCAGGGCAACATTGGAGTTTAAAACACAAGCCAATTTTAGAAAGGTTTAGCGTTACTCACTACTACAAAGTAGAAAACTATACAGATCAGAAGATTACAAAATATGGTTTAGCAGAACACAATATTAAGTATGAAAACGATTTAGATTCAGAGCAAAAAGATTCGATACATGAATTAGAAAAGCACATTTTAGTGTTTTACCCAGGAGTACTTAGGTGGCACGAACATCGACATTTGCACAGAAGTTGGAAAAATAGTCGAATAATATCTCTAATAAGTTAAGTACTTATATTTAGATACTCATATATTATATTAATAATAGGTAAAAGTGTATGAAATAAAAAGAAAAAGACTTGCTTTTTTATGCTAAAACGGACATGACTTGAATAGCAGCAGGTAAACATAAGAAATTTATCTGGCGCTAGAAAAGCTAATTTTGTGAGGTATGAAATGAGTTTTAGCAAGAGTAAGTTTTTTAAAGAAGTATCAAGTAACGGATTTAAAGACATTAATAAAAGAAATGAAGAAGGAGAGACGATATTGCACCAAGCAGTAGAAATCTCTGATTACAAAACAGTGAGGTTGTTAATAAAAAAAGGAGCAGAGGTAAATGCAAGAGATAAAAATGGTTATACACCACTACACTGTGCAGTATTTGCAAAAAGCTTAGAAAATGTAAAAGTGCTGCTAAGGGAAGGAGCAGAAGTAAATGCTACTCAATATGTCAGTGGATGTACGCCACTCCACTATGCGTGCAAGATGGGAGGAGCAGGAGTTGAAATAATAAAAGAGCTGGTAAAGGCAGGGGCTGAGGTTAATCAACTGAATAAATATGGCGCAACACCAATGTATTACATCTGGGAAAGTGAAAAGTATTGTTCATGGAATAGCGAAGAGAATGAAAAGGCGAGTAAGTTTCTGAGAGAACAAGGAGGAATAACAAAAAGTAGAGAACTGACGTGTTATGGAATAGAGGGGCTAGTGGGAGAAATAGCAGATATGTTGAATGGAAGCTACATGCCGGAGCTAAAAATAATAGAGATAGGAGAAATAAGGAAGAGAGACAAATCGCTAATAAAGAAAGAATGTCAAAATTTAGCAAGCAAAATAATGAACCAAGTGAACGAAATGATAGATGAGGTAGTGAGAATGAAAGCTTAAAAAAGGGATTTCAATTTAAAGGAAAGGTGAGGTAGTTATGAGTAAAAAAGAGAAAGAGGAGTCACTATTAGAGAACTCATATAAAAATATTTATGCAAGAGACGAGAATGGAAGAACAGCTCTGCATTATGCAGTAGACGCAAAAACAGTGAGATTATTAGTTGAAAAAGGAGCGAATGTGAATGCAGAAGATGTGAAAGGATACACAGCACTGCACCTAGCGGTAACGGAGAAACGTCTAGAAATCGTGAAGGAATTGATAAAATCAGGAGCAGACGTAAATGCTGAGGAATATGGAAATAAATGCATACCTCTACACCTTGCGTGCATGGTAGGTGAAAAAGAAATAGTGGAGGAGCTGGTAAAAGCTGGAGGAGAAATAGAGCAAGCGGATAAATTTGGAATGACAGCGATGGATTATGCAAAAAATAGTAAAGAGATAACTGAGTTATTAAAGGAAGAAATAGACAGAATTGAAGAATTATTTAAAAAAATGAGAACCGTATCGGAAAGCACAACTGCAGTTGGCAAAGGAAGGGCTAGACCAAATTTGAAGGCTGTAGCTGATAAAAGTTGGTCTTTTTCATAAGAGTAAATGGATTGATGGAAAAAAGGAGTGGTAAGGCTCCTTGCACTACAAAAACATTTGCAGGAGAAACTATGAGAAAAAGAACATTAACTTGCCGATACGAGCCAGATGAATTAGCGGAACAACATCTAGCAGAAGCCTATGAGCTGTTACTTAGGTATGCGGTAAAAAGAAAAAATGAAAAGGAGATAAAGAAAAATGACAACAGTGGCCTTATATGCAAGAGTTTCATCGAAGAGTCAAGCGCAGAACAATACAATAGAGAGTCAAATTGCCGAGCTCAAGCATAGAATTGCTGCAGATAAGCATGAGTTATTGAATGAGTATGAATTTAAGGATGATGGGCTTAGTGGGTGGAGTTTAGAACGTGAAGGTTTAGATGCATTACGTGATAAAGTAGGAGAAGATCAAATTGATAAAATTTATATTCATTCACCTGACCGATTATCAAGAAAATCTGCACATCAAATGATATTACTTGATGAATTTGAAAAAGCAGGAGTAGAAGTAATATTCTTAAATCATAAGACTGAAAATAATCCAGAGTCTAAATTGTTATTGGGAATGCAAGGATTAGTGGCAGAATATGAGTGTACAAAGATTATGGAACGTAGTCGTAGGGGAAAACTCCATAGAGCAAAAAAAGGCTGTGTAAGTGTAATTGGCATTGCACCTTTTGGTTATAATCGTATAAAGCATGTAGATAGAGAAAAGACAAAGTTTGAAATAAATGAAGAGGAAGCAAAAATAGTAAAGCAGATATTCATGTGGGTAGGGCAAGAGAGAATAAGTATAAGGGAAGTGGTACGTAGACTAAGAGATAAGTCAATTAGAACAAGAACTGGAAAGAAGGTGTGGTGTCCAATAATAATTTGGAAGTTATTAAGAAATCCAGCATATAAAGGACAAGCAGCGTTTGGTAAATTAAAGAGGGTTGAAAGAAGAGAAAGAAATAAACAAAAGGTTTCTATCTGTCGCACAGATGAGGACAGCTGGATTTATATACCAGTACCAAAAATAGTTGATGAAGGGTTGTTTAATAAAGTACAAAAGCAACTGGATGAAAATAGAAAAAGAGCAAGGATACAGAGAGAGGGAGGAAAAAAGAAATATCTATTACAAGGTCTAGTTGTGTGTCAAAACTGTGGATATGCGTATAGTGGTGCACAATGTGGAGTTGAGGGAAAGAAGTTTAGCTATTATCGCTGTAGTAGTACTATACGTATTAGTGATGGTAGGGAGAAGTGTACTAATAAATTGGTCCGTACAGATATGTTAGAAACAGCTATATGGGAAAAAGTGAAAAATTTACTAAAAAACCCAGAGATAATAAAAAATGAGTATCACCGTAGAATTGCAGAAAATAAAAATGATGAATCATCAGATAAGAAGTTTGCAAGAAGGGAAAATCAAATAAAACAAGGCATCGAAAAGTTAATGGAAGACTATTATAGTCAAGAAAATGTAGGAGATAAAGGATATATAAGTGAGGAAGAATTTAAACAGACGATGAAAAGAATGAGGGAACGCTTAAGAGGGATAGAAGAAGAGAAGAAAAAGGTAGTTGATCAAAAAGCAATAGAGAAGGGAATGAACCTTATCATCAACAGTATAAAGAGTCTTTATACTAGTATAAAATCGAACTTGGAACAGCTAGATTGGCAAACTAAGCGTGGTATCATTAAAGCATTAGTAGAACGAATTCAGATTAGTCATGACCAGGTAGAAGTGGCATTTAGAATCGAAGAACCAGCCCAGGATGGAGAGATTTTTAATTTGCAACATTGTACTGGACGTCATAACAGTGAAGCTATTGTATTTGCTTTCGCCAATCTGCAGATTAAAAGGTAAGGATTACTTAATGTATCGGCGTCTTATATTCAATTTTTTGCAGTATATAGATACTGTATGTCTTTACAAAACTTCATCTACATCTAGATTTTTATCTAAATAAGCTGAACGCGCTTATAAAGCGTTACAAGACATCAAAAAATGCCAATACTCGACAGAGATAGTAAAAGACTAGCTAACTCGGGGATTCTTTGTCTTTTTTTCTGCTTAGTAAATTTCTTAAACATTTGCAGCGTAGGTTAGTTGCAATTAAAAGCAGCTAAATCTTGCTTGTCAAGCGTTTAAAACATAAAAAACGCCAATATTTTAAAGCAGATAATAACCCCAGGGCTTCTTTTGCCTTTTTTTTTATTTGGTAAATTTCTTAATATTTATGGCTAAACGACAACCGTCATCCCGCTACGTGTTAGCGGGATCTAGAGATACCGTGACGGTATGACGGTTCGCGCGGTGGCATGACCTCGTCATCCCGCTACGTGTTAGCGGGATCTATGCTTTGAGATACCGCGAATGAATCGCGGTATGACGGTGTAGATGATGGTTAAGTAATTCGTCATCCCGCTACGTGTTAGCGGGATCTAGAGATACCGCGAATGAATCGCGGTATGACGGTTCGCGGTGGCGTGACGATAAGCTCGTCATCCCGCTACTTGTTAGCGGGATCTGGAGATACCGTGACGGTATGATGAGGGAGAACAGTTAGCGGATGAGATACCGCGAATGAATCGCGGTATGACGGTTCGCGGTGGCATGATGTAGGACTGCTGTGACACCATTATAGAGTGAACCAGTGTCAGCTACTTGCATAGAAAATGTTTATGACTAATTTTTAGATCAAACATGGAATTTCGACAAACTTAACTTTTTTGTGAGACTGTTCAACAATAATAAATAAATTGAGAGGAAAGGTTACGGCAATGGAAAAGAAAAAGTTTTTTGAAATAATAAATGAGGTAAGCAAGAGTGAAGGTTTAAATGAGAATAATTTACTTGAAAGAATAGGAAGTGAGCTAAAAGATGCAGACTCAATAGTATATAGCACTTATAACAATTTGAAGATAGATAAGATGTTCAGTATATTAGATTCAGACAAAATTGTAAATTATATGTTGGTACATCTTGCTGTGGAATGTAACAGTGTACCAATAGTAAAACTCCTACTAGCAAAGGAAGCAAAAGTTAATGAACCAATATATGAACTTGATGAAGCTAAGTCTAAGCTAACTGCTTTGCACATTGCTGCTTTGCATGGTCATCAAGAGATAGCTCAGCTTTTATTGAACAATAACGCAAATCCTTCACTAAAAGATAGTCAAGGCCGAACTCCAAGGGATATTGTCGGTGATGTAAAAGGTAAAAAGGCTATAATAAAAATGTTAGAGGAAGGAGAACAACGTTATGCTGAGACAAGAGCTACGAGAAGACAACCTTATAGACAAGGCACTTTACCGCAGCCTAATAATAAAACTCCAGGAGATTCAGCTATGGGCGGAAATAAAATAACTGCTGCAGTGCAAGCATGGAACGCAAGAGATCAGAAAGAGAACAACGGAATTACACCAAACAGCAGAAAAATCTATGTACAAGATGAGGATGAACAGACTTCTTCAAACTCAATCACTAATGAAAACAATATAAACAAAGTAGATGATACATTAGAAAGAGAACTGGCTAAAAGAGATGCTGTGGCGCAAAAGTTGCAAGAGGCAGAACAAAGACTTGCCAATAATCAGAAGCGCATAGAACATAATGACTTGCACAGTCAACATCCAGAGCAGTATACTACATATAATGGGGAACAGACCTTTTTAAATAAAAGTAGTAGTGACGACAGTGGAATATGTTTTGATGGAGATGGATCTGAAGCTTTAGGCCAATCTATATTAGAAAATGGAGAAGACATTGATGCACAAGATAAAGATGGCGTGACCCCTTTACATTGGGCTGTTGCAGATAACAATAAAGAATTAGCAAAACTTTTGATAAAACATGGAGCAGATGTTGATGCACGAAATAGAGATAAACATACCCCTTTACATTATGCTGCTGTGCATGGTTATGTAGAGATTGCAAAGTATCTAATAGATAATGGAGCAAATGTTAATGCACAAGATCAAGATGAACATATCCCTTTATACTTTCCTGTTACAAATGACAATAAAGAATTAGCAAAACTTTTGATAAAATATGGAGCAGATCGCTCATTGATAAAGGATGAAGACCTAATAGATAGACTAAACAGTATGTGTGATCAGCCATCTGAGGTTGTACCTAGTACCTTTTCTCATTCCAAAACACACAACGCAACGGAAACTCCAGAAAAAGCAGAAAAGGTTGAAAAACGTAAAGCTAAGTTAAAAGAATTACGTACTCAGCTAAAGGATGAGCAGAAAAAGAATGAATTGCTAAAACAAAAAATACAAGATCTAGAAAGTAAAAACACAACGCTTAATAGTGAATTAGAAAAAACAAAAACTAAAACAGACGAAGTACCATTAGAAAAAGCGCAAAAGGAACTAACAGAATTGAAAAGTTATATCACTGGACATGGAGCTAGGCTGGACACACTGGAGAAACTCAATGAAGAGAATGAATCACTAACACAAAAAATAAAAAGTCTGGAGAATGAAAACACACCACTTGAGGGTGAACTGGGCAAAACTAAAACAAATGAAGTGTCACTAGAAAAAGTAGGAAAAAGACAATTTTCCCCAAAAGTTGCCTACGCGAGCCTTGCAGCTATGTTAGCAGTAGGTGCTGCTCTTAGTATTGCTTCCGGATTGTCTGTTCTATTAATAGTTGCAGCTTCTGTGGTATCTGCACTGATAGCCGGTGGCATTACATACACAATATCAAAACCCATCGCTCCTGACACTGAATTGAAAGAAGTGAATATTCAAGGTTCAGCACAACGGTGTTTGTAAAACTTAGCACCTACATCTGTACGAACATTGCAGTTTGCAGGTGGCAGATGCAAGTAGCTGCACTGGAATCTATAACTAACCCAATAAAGGTTTCCCAGCAGTCCTACGTCATACCGCCGCGAACCGTCATACCGTCACGGTATCTCTTAGCATAGATCCCGCTAACAAGCAGCGGGATGACGAATTTGTTGTTTTTCAAATTGTAGGTAAACCTAAGCCACTTTAGCTATAGTAAAAAGTATTTGCAAGTTACACAGTAGTGTGAATTTTTTACTTCGGTAGTTTTTCATTGTCATTATAATCATAATAGTAGTTGAGTTTAATTGATATGAAAACTTTTACGAAAAATTTTAAAAATAACGAAAAAAAGCTAGAGGAGTTTAATAAGGAAATTGAAGATATAACAACTATAGCTCAAGATAAATTTGCACATGAACTTGAGAACATCGCATATGACAGTGTGCAGAAATTTCGCAGTCTGCTTGCTAAAGAGTTAAACTCCACCTTCAATAATATTCATTCTCAAAATGTCAATCTACTAAAATCTAGCCTAGTTGAATATGCTATAAGTTCAAATTTTATCAACAAAAAAGGAGAAACAGCTTTAATACGTTCTCTTCTTAATATATTCATACGATAAAGCACTCAGAGTTGTTGCTGCGCCAATCTAACTTAATGTTGCATGCAAGCTGCATAGCTAAAGTAAGTAAGATTTGCCCCATGCTATCACGAGGTAAACCTTACTTATTCTAGCTATATCAAAAAGGAGGGTTATTATGTCAATAAGATCTACTTCACCAAGAATATCTGTGCAACGTAAATCTAAGCCTGAATCTTTTCCAGTTACTTTAGAAGAGGTTAAATCTTTTTTACGTATTGAGAACAACCAGGATGATAAGTTGATTTCAGATCTAATTTTTATGGCAACTGATTATGCTGAGTGGCATATGGAAAAGTCACTAGTAAAGCAAACATGGCAAGTTTCATATGAAGATTATGTACCTCGTAGGATCTATTTAAGCTATGGCCCTGTGAGTAAGATAGTATTGGCTACTGCAATGATGTCTAAAAATCAAGAGAAGAGAACACTTAAGTATTATTTTAGTGATGTAGGGGGCTACGTTGAGTTTTTCAATTGTTTGAATGCAATAAGAGTTGATGTTGTATACGAGGCTGGCTATGACAATGTTCCTGAGCAGATAAAACTAGGTATTATGCGGCATGTTTCTGCTCTTTACAAAAATCGTGAATCGGAGGTAAGTAGCCATTTATCTGAAGTGAAGAAGGTATATTCTCCGTTTCGCGAACCAAAGGTTGTGTTGTAGCTCTTTCTTGTCATCCAAACTGGGCTACTACGTCATACCGTTACGGATAGATCCCGCTAACAAGCAGCGGGATGACGAGGTATAAACCTTATCGTCATACCGCGATTCATTCGCGGTATCTCTTAACATAGATCCCGCTAACAAGTAGCGGGATGACAGCAGTCCTACGTCATACCGCGATTCATTCGCGGTATCTCTTAGCATAGATCCCGCTAACAAGTAGCGGGATGACGAGTTTGTATCGGGAAATGCTGCTTATGTTTTAGCTATATATCTTTACGAGGATTCATTATGGAAAAAATTCAAGCTATAAATGAGTTGTACAATAGCATTTATGCAGCACTAAAGGCAAATTCTGATTTAAGAAAATATGTTACTAACATTTATGACTACTTACCTAAACAGGTCACCATTCCTTACCTGAGATTGCGCGCAGTGAATTATAGCAACCTGCATATGCTGTCCAATTTTGCTACAAAGGCAAGATTTTCATGCGACATATATACTTATCATATAGACAGTATGTTTGCCATTATAAGGCATATTAACTTGATACTTAAGAGCATTGAAGGTTTTAGTAGTGAGGTCATTTTAGAAAGTAATTGTGCTATGGATCAGCACGATGAAATTTTACATTCAACAATTAATTTTGATATTTTAATAAAAGGAGGTGATAATGAGCAAATTACAGCTAAAAATTAAAGATCATGACAATAATTTTATTGTGTTAAATAATATACGAAACCTAAGGTTTACTTTGCGTAATAACAGAGAAGAGGTAAAAGATATTTCTTCTTTTGGCTGGAGAAAAGTATTGGATTCTGCTGGAAGCAGACATATTACGATAAAAATTAATGGAATTTTAGACTCTGTATTAGCTGATGAATTATTACGTAATTCTGCTATGCTAAACTCTAATAATGATTATGAAATTAGTTTTAAGGCTAAGGAAAAGATAAGGCTTAGGTGTTCAGTTGAACTGTATGAGAGGTATTATGACCCCGCTGCTTTTGACAGTTTTACTGTAATTTTAGCGAGTGCTGAAGTTGTAAACGCTTTTCATTAATGTTAATTTAATTTTTTCATATACAATAGTAACTGGTGAGAATTTTAACTAAATTAAAAAAAATCATGAACGACAAAGACCTTTTCGAGGAAGACGGTGATAATATTGAAGAAAATAACGATGATAAAAGAGAGAGAAGTTTAGAAAATGAAAATCAGCAAAATCAAGAAGAACAACACAAAGAGGAAGATAAGCAATACATAATACAGTATATTCAAGACTATTTGAAAGTTTTTGAGGATATTCTAAATCAGATCGACGAAGGAATTGATAATTTAGATAGTTACGAAAGGACTATGCAAATAAAGCGAAGCATAGACAGGCTCATAGAGACTTTATATAGTCAGGCTGCGTCTGAAGATATTGATGCAGAATTTGAAACCACAAAGCATACTCGCGATAAATCAGAACCTATGAAAAGAGTTAGAGAGAAAAGAAGGAAGCAAGCGATAGAAGAAGTATTAAGTAGCATGTTTGCCCAGCAACAAAAGGAGCTAATGAACGCTAAACACTTAAGTCATGGACATGAAACAGCACATGATGATGAAGCAAAGAAACGAGTGAAGTCTTCAATCAGGGGAGTGTTGTTTTCGGTGATTGCTCATAGGATGGATCCAAGAAGGAGGGCAGGGGAAACTGCTGACGATAACGAAAAGCAAGCTCATATACATGGCAGGGAAGCAGTTGGTGGAGCTTTAGGTGCATTGTTAAAAACGTTTTTAACAGCGGTTGCTGCTATTGTGCATGAAATTGCTAAACCACTTCAGAAACAGGAAACATCTTTTGCAAAACAAGTTGAAGAAAGCAGAAACGCAGATTCACAAAAGGGTCGATCTGTGTAGATTTCTCCTTGTAATAATCTTTCGATTCTACTGTCTGTTAATTCAAATTAGGGTTATAAAATTTTAGAAGCCAGCTCTTATATAACCAATTTATAGCAAGAAATTACGATACAAAAATCAGCGTCCGTTAGAAAATAAACATAACACAGGGTGATAGAGTTGCCCCTATCCATAAGCGTCAGTTAAGCTCAAAATTGTAAGCTTAAAATATGGTTGAATAATTATTAATAATAGTATATAATTATTAACGTTTTTCAGGCATTTTTGTTATGGGTGCGCCAAGTAAGCGTTTAGAATACAATTGGTGAAAATCCAACTGACCTTACCCAGAAAAAGTGGAGAGAAAGTGTGGAATGTTTTTTACAAAAAGAATGATGCATCAAATTGTTCTGGAATGCAATAGTTAATAGTGACGTTGTTTGTTATAAAAAATTTCTATGTATTCAAATATTGCAGTTCTAGTTTGTTGAGCAGAGTGTTGTGAAGTATCAATAAGTATTTCTCTTTTCAATGAGCTAAAGAAGCTTTCTGCAACAGAATTGTCGTAACAACAGCCTTTATTACTCATCTATATTCTTTACAGCTAAGAGATATTGATACCCTTGCGCAGTATATTGTGAACCTTGGTCACTGTGCAGCAGTAGATTTTTAACAGGTTTACGCCTATTAATGGCCATTAATAAAGAGTTCATAACCAATTGTTTATTTATTGCACTACTCATTAACTACCATACGTGAGAATTATTGCTGCCAAATATAGCCATCCCTCCTTGGTTTTGATGTAAGTAATCCCATACTTTATTTGGTTGATCAACAATAAAGTTTTGATCTAGTATATTGGGAGCTACAGCTCTATTATCTGTTTGTTGTTTTTTAATTTTAAACTTTCTTCTCAGTATAGCCCTGATGTCATTTTTCTGCATAATACTTTGCACCGTTTTCAAATTGCAACTTTTACCCAAAGCCTTCAATTCAGCATAAATTTTAGGAGCTCCATATCTACATTTAGAAACTTGATATATTTTTTGAATAGCTTCGAGTAGCTCTTTATTTGCTGATTCTCTACTGCTTATTTTTCTTGTAGTCCACTTATAGTAGCCACTAGCAGAAAATCCTACATAATTCCTGTACTTTATAGCAGTTACTATATAAAAAAATATTTTACTCTTTTTGACTGGCCAGGGCTTTTTTTTAAATGTCTCTTTCCCTTGTTACTCTTGCTTTGTAAATCAAACCTCTCTTTGTCGTAAGGAGCCATGTTACCTCTACCTGGAAATGCATCTGCTGCCGACTTTTTTTCGTTGTGTTTCTTTATCCATTTTCCTAATAAACCACCCTTTATTCCTAAATCTCTTGCTATTTTTGTAATTGTTTGACCTGCCTTTCTTTGTTCATTTGCCAGTTTAACAGCTTCCAATTTGAATTCTGCTGTATATTCTCTTACCATTTCTAATCCTCCAAAATTTTATTTTACCCAAAAAAACTCTTTTCTTTCTCTCCACTTTTTCTGGGTAAGGTCAGTTTACTGGCCTCTCCATGAGTGAGATTGAAAAATTAAGTGGAAATCTGTGAACGGTTACCTTGGATGACAGAAAAGAGTGTTGGAAGGAGGCAATATTAAAAACTTAATTTCAGTCCAGCCAAGAACACATAACCAGAGTTGTTATTTTCTATTTTAGGCTCTTTTGTACTAAACTTTACAATATCGAAATAGTATGAAGTACCTAAAAAAAGAGAATTTTCAAGACTTAAAGCATATGATGTTAACTCGTTTGTACCTTCGCCTGCAATATCCCTACCACTACTAAAATATGTTAAGCTCGATTTGTAAGAATCAGAACGGTAAGCGATACCTGCATTCATATAATACGTATTATTTGTTTCAGGATTACGCTTCTCACCAGATTTACCACCATTACCATACGAAAAAATGCAATCAAGATCGAACAATTTTAGCTTCAAACCAAAATTCCAGTGTAGTAATTGATTGCGGCATTCATAATTTTTAGAAGTCCCATCTGAGCAATCAGTTAAATTTTCTCTTGCAAATTCACCAGTTAAGGCAGTAGTAAAACCTATATCATCTGACAAGCTGTTTTTATAGGAAAGGCCAGCAGCAATTAAATTGCTGTACTGTAAGTTATTTTTTCCTGGAACATAACTGAATCCGAGTTGAAAGTTATAGATTTCAGGGGAGATGTAGTTAATTGATGATTGTTTTAACCCTAGTTCGAGTTCATTATAATCGCTATAAATATTGGGCTTGACCCAGAACACCTTGTCTTGATCATATCCAGGGTCACCATCTTTTTTATGATCACCGCGCAAATTTGCATAGTTTGTCCAATGACCATTTACTCCTCCAGCAGCTGCATAAATTTTTGAAGTGTTAATTAACATGCTCTGACCAACTAAACTTCTTTTACCATATTCAATTGATCCAAGTTCCTGGTTTTTTATGATAAAATACCATTCCTCCATGTCTAACTTTTCTATGTCTAACGCTTTTAGGTTTGCAATACCAGAAACCCCTGCCTTAACATTAACCCCCATTTGAGTATTTGGATAAACTTGCTGTAAATAAAGAAAGCGCAAGTATGAATAACTTGAAGTTTTATCCTTAGGCTTAGCATTGAAAGAATCTCTGTTGAAGGCGTAGCCGAATCTCAAATCTATTTTTCCGTCTAGTTCTGCATAAAATATTTCCTTATCCAAAATTGTTTTAGAGCTAGCACTATTCTGCAAAAACAATGATGAAAGCAGTGCTACCAGGTAGTACTTTAACTTCATAAATAACCTTAAATCTTTATAAAAATTTAAGTTTAAACTCAATATAAATAAAAAACAACTTTTCAGAAGGCACCGCTGGTAGATTTTGCTGCCTGTTTTTGAGCTATATTCCCATAAATTATTGATACACTTGGTAATTTTTGCATTAATAACTGCTTATTAATGGCAGAATGTATACGATTAATTATTTTAGATGTACTTTTTACATCGCAGTTAATCAAAACAAAAAGCACTTTATTCTCATCAATATACCCTAGAAAATCATCACTACGGCAATTTTTATAAAAATGTTCTATGACAACTTTCAGTGCATCATTTGTCTCGCTACAGCTACTATTTAAGCCAATTATTCCTATAGCTGCATTAATTTGATGTTGAAAGGCGAAATTCAATATAAGGTATAACTCTAAAATAGTGGACTCATTGCCCGGTATATCGAATAAGTCATGGTTTTTATATTTCTTACCCATTAGATATTCATCTCTAAAGATTCCTAATTTATGGGACAAACTGATATCACGTATTAACAGCTCATAATTTATTTTATTACTGGCAAATTGTGCAGTGCGGAAAACTTTTACTTTTGTCCTGATATCTTCTCCTTTAGCATCAGTTAAGGAAAAATCTATCACTTTAGGTAATATATCAAGTAAATCGTGCCCATTTTCGGTATACTCTAAATAATTCTTCATGTCGTCAGCTGCTCTTGCACTTAAAATATTGATTAACGGCTTATTAAGTAAATTCCCTTCCTCGTATTTTAACAAATTCCTTGCGGCTTGATTGAGCCCTAAAATTAACACGTTTTTTTTCTTATTATCCTGACAAACAGATACCACAGCATCATCTTTTCTTCTTGCAGTTATGAAATCATCCATACTTTCATTCTATACAGCGTATTTATAAGTATAATAAGATTATATTAAGATTTACTTACTTATTGATATGCTTAATTAGGTATAGACAAAATGTCATACGGGATGGCTTTGTTGTAGAAGAATCAAGATTACTGTTTATAGACTTCAAGTTACTGCAAAAAATATTTTAAAACATAGTGATATCTTGACTTTACCTAGTTAATATTCCAAATTATAAAAAAACAGATAGTTCTATGACGACAAGTCTATTACAAGGCAAAAAGGGATTAATAACCGGAATAATAAATAAGAGATCGATAGCATGCGGTATAGCAAAAGCTCTCTCAGAGCACGGGGCAGAACTTGCAATCACCTACCAGAACGAAATAATAAAAGAAAAATTATTACCAATAGCAGATGAATTAAATGTGGAGCTAATACTACACTGTGACGTTTCAAATGAAAAAATCGTAGATAACGCTTTTGAAATAATAGAGAAAAAATGGGGTACTCTTGACTTTTTGGTGCATGCAATAGCATTCTCCGATAAAAATGAGTTAGATGGTAAATATGTCAATACTTCACTGAATAACTTCCTCAATGCAATGCATATATCGTGCTATTCTTTCACTGCTTTAGCACAAAGAGCTGAAAAAATGATGTCAGGTGGTGGTAGTTTGCTTACTTTATCTTATTATGGCGCTGAAAAAGTTATGCCAAATTATAACGTTATGGGTTTATGTAAAGCAGCACTTGAAGCAAGTGTAAAATATATAGCATGTGATCTCGGGCCACAAAATATCAGAGTAAATGCAATTTCCGCTGGTCCAATCAGAACTTTAGCATCTTCTGGAATAAGCGATTTTCACTTCATATCAGAATGGAATAGAAATAATTCTCCGCTCAGACGCAATGTTACAATAGAGGATGTTGGCAAGGCAGCGCTATACTTATTAAGCGATTTAAGTAGTGGCACTACTGGAGAAATTTTGCACGTTGATTCAGGATATAACGTTGTGGGAATGAAGGTAGTTGACTAACAAAGCACTAGTTCCTTCGGGTTCATACACAACTCTATCAGGAGTTTTGTGACTGTGATTGCAGAAAACATCGAACATAAAATTCCTATTGATAAAGTGACAGAAAAGCCTCTAATTGCTCCACTGCCAATAATGAACATTATTCCTGCAGCAATTAATGTAGTGATATTTGAATCCAGTATTGTCTTTATAGCGTTTTTAAACCCTTCTTCAATAGCACGTTCCACTCTCTTGCCAGATTTTATTTCCTCACGAATTCGCTCAAATATTAAAACATTTGCATCCACCGCCATACCGACAGTGAGTGCAATACCGGCAATTCCAGGTAAAGTTAGAGTTGCTTCAAGCAGAGTGAGAATTGATAATATAAGAATTACATTAGAAAAAAGCGCAACAGAGGCCAATACACCTAATTTACCGTAAGTGATGATTATAAATAAAGCCACGGCTATAATAGAGATTGTTGCTGCCATTTCCCCTGCCTTTATTGATTCTTCTCCAAGACTTGGGCCAATGTTTTTTTCTTCAATTATTTTAAGTGGTGCTGGCAGTGCTCCAGATTTTAAAAGTATTGCAAGTTCGCTTGCTTGTTTTTCAGTAAAATTACCGCTAATTTCTCCCTCTCCATTTAAAATTGGCTCACGTATTGTAGGTACTGTTAAGACTGTGTTATCCAGAACAATTGCAAAAGGTTTTCCCACATTTTCTTTAGTGATTTTTGCGAATCTTTTACTCGCTATGCTGTCAAATTTAAAATGCACTGTTGGTTTACCTAAGTGACCAAATCTAACTGATGCGTTAACCAGCGAATCACCACCTATTTCAGTTTTGCGGAATATTGGATAAGAATTACCTAAAGAATCCTTGAGCATGACAGTGGTTTCATGGTCTATATCCTGCACCTTGGCTATGTTAGTGTTTGCCAAATGAAAAGCTAGCTTAGCAGTTTTGCCAAGCAGAGATTTTATCTGCTTGGTATCTTCTACTCCAGGCACCTGCACTAATATTTTAT
The DNA here is from genome assembly GCF_964026895.1 of Wolbachia endosymbiont (group A) of Cephus spinipes. Lineage (NCBI taxonomy): Bacteria > Pseudomonadati > Pseudomonadota > Alphaproteobacteria > Rickettsiales > Anaplasmataceae > Wolbachia > Wolbachia endosymbiont (group A) of Cephus spinipes. The sequence continues at coordinate 561,593 of NZ_OZ034713.1, forward strand.
TCTGCCCTTGTTTTTGAACGCTGACTTCCTTTGTGCCAAGTTTGTCCAAACGGCGCTGGACATTGTTTATTGATTCTGCAGCTACTTCACTGATCAAAGAATTTTTATGATGGGGTTTATACGAAATGAGAATCGAAGAATCTTTTCTATTTAGCTCTAAATTTGGATTTATCGCATTAATCAACACAGATGCTTTTTTATAATCATCAATATTATTTAAAGTTATAACGCTATTTTGTACGTTAGATTCAATATTTTTTGTTAGCAATGTCTCTTTTATTTCGTTAGCTAGCATGCTTAGCTTTTCCTTAAAATAGAAGTCTAAGTCTATGTTTAAAAGCAAAGATGCCCCTCCTTTCAGGTCAAGGCCTAAGTTTATTCTTTTTTTCGAAATAAAAAGCTTATTATCAAAGAAATTTGGCAGTGTTATGTATAAAGCAAATAAACAGATGCATAATACTGAAAAAGATTTGACTATAAGTCTGTTATACATAAGTTGTATGTTTAAAATTGTAATAATTGATTGTAAGTTAAAAATAGATTTTTGTAAAATTCTCTATTTGACCTTACCCAGAAAAAGTAGAGAGAAAGTTAAGACGTTTTTATCATGAGAATAAATTGTGCAGGAATGCAATAGTTAATAGTAGAATGTCTACGTTATTTGTTACAAAAGATTTCTATGTATTCAAATATGGCAGTTCTGGTTTGTTGAGCGAGAAGTATCAATAAGCAGCTCCCTTTTAAGTGAACTTTTCTGCAACAGAGTTATCGTAACAACAGCCCTTATGGCTCATGCTGGAAATGATGTTTTTTGTATTCAATAGAAATTGGTAATTTTGAGAGGTATACTGTGACCCTTGATCGCTATGTAACAGCAGATTTTTATCGGGTTTGCGTTTATCAACGGCCATCAATAAAGAATCTATAACTAATTATCATGTTACTCATTAACCACCATGCGTGAATATAGGTCAATTATTGCCGCCAACAACCTTCTTTAGTTTTTATGTAGGTAATCCCAAACTTTATTTGGCTGATCAGTAGTAAAATTTTGATCCAATGTGTTCGGAGCCACAACTCGGTTGCTTATTTGCTGTTTTTTATTTTTGAACCTTCGTCTAAGCTTGGTTTTAATGCCATTTTCTTGCATAACACTTTGTACTGTTTTAATTTTTGCCTAAAGCTTTTAATTCAGCGTGAATTTTAGGGGCTCCATATCTGCATTTAGAATGCTTGATGTATTTTTTGAATATCTGCTAGAAGCCCTTCTTTTGCTAATTCTTTACTGCTTTTTTCCTTAGCAACCAATACCACCAGTACAAAACCCTACATAGTTCCTGTGTTTTATAGCAATTTCTATATAAAAGAATACTTTACTCTTTTTCTTTGCCCAGGGCTTTTTTTAAGATGTCTCTTTCTCTTATTAGCTCTTTTTTTAGATCAAATCTTTCTTTGTCATAAGGAGCCTTTGCCTGGAAATGCGTATGCTCCAGACATTTTTCCATCATATTTTCTTACTTAACATACTGCCATCTATACCTAGATCTTTTGCTATTTTTGTACTTGCTTGACCTGTTTCTTTAACCAGCTTAACAGCTTCTAATTTGAATTCTGCTGTATATTCTCTTCTATTTGTCATATTTTGAAAAAACGTTTTATTTTACTCCAAAAACGTCTTAACTTTCTCTCTACTTTTTCTGGACTACTCCGAATCGGTTGACAAATTGGACGTTTGATAAGCATAATTTGGAGCTTCTTGTGTAATGACTATATCATGAGCGTGACTCTCTCTTAATCCTGATGCAGTAATAGTAACAAATTTACAATTTTTTTTCATCTCTTCTATATTCCTATTACCAGTATACCCCATTGCAGCTTGCAATCCGCCAATCAATTGATGGATTACTCCTGAAGCTGGACCTTTGAATGGAACTCTTCCTTCCACTCCTTGTGGAACTAATTTGAGTTTTGAATCTTTATCTTGAAAATAACGGCTAGCTGAACCTCGTTTCATTGCACTAATAGATCCCATTCCTCGATAGCCTTTATATGCTCTGCCCTTATACATAATAATCTCACCTGGGCTTTCGTCAGTGCCAGCAAAAATCGAACCAATCATCACAGAGTCAGCACCAGCTGCAATAGCTTTTGCAACATCTCCTGAGTATTTTACCCCACCATCAGCAATTAGTCTGACGTTTCTTGCTCTACACGCCTCTGCAACATTCTTGATTGCAGAGAATTGTGGCACACCAACACCTGTAACTATTCTGGTTGTACAGATTGATCCTGGTCCTATTCCAACCTTCACTGCATCAACACCCGCATCAATCAACGCTTCAGCAGCCTCCTTTGTTGCAATGTTTCCGCCAATTAATTGCGTATTAGGATACATCTTTTTTATTTCCCTAATGGTATTGATAACGTTTTCGGAATGACCGTGAGCAGTATCCACAACAACTACATCAACTTCTTCTCCGATCAAAGCTTCACATCTGTCTATACCATCTTTTTTACCAGTGCCAATTGCAGCGGCAACTCTGAGACGCCCTTTACTGTCTTTACATGAATTTGGGTATCTATTGTATTTTTCAATGTCTTTAACCGTAATTAAACCTATACAACAAGAATTTTCATCTACGACCAAAAGCTTTTCTATTCTATTTTCATGCAACAATTTCATTGCTGAGGCACTATTCACTCCCTGCTCCCGCACTGTCACTAACTTATCTTTTGTCATCACTTCGGAAACTTTTACATTCATGTTCTGGTCTTCAATAAATCTCACATCTCGGTTAGTTAAAATTCCAACTAACTTGCGTTGATCGACTACAGGAATGCCAGAATAATTGTGCTCTCTCATTAATGAAATTGCTTCCGCAACTGTTTTATCCGGTGAAATCGTAATTGGGTTATACACGATCCAACTTTCATATTTTTTCACCCTTCTTACTTCTAAAACTTGTTCATCTATTGATAAATTCTTATGTATGCAACCTATCCCTCCATGTTGGGCAATAGCTATTGCAAAGCCCGATTCAGTAACAGTATCCATTGCAGAGGATATGAGAGGGATATTTAGTTCTATACTATTTGTTAAATAAGTTTTTGTATCTGCATCGCAAGGCAATATATTAGAATAGGCTGGCAAAAGAAGTATATCGTCAAACGAATAACAAGCTTCCATTTTTTTCATAGGCTTTATTTAAAGCTTATACGCCAATTAATTAAATTGCAATAGGCAAAATTAGCTAGGAGCCTTTAATTGTATAGCTCTAACTGTTTTTAGGAGATAGAAAAGCTATATAGTTGCTAATACATTTTATTGCAAAATAAGCATTCTACATTATTTGCCAGCAAACAAAACTGCTCAATAGTTAAGTTTTCTGGACGCTGGTTTCCGCTCAATTTAGCGTTTTCAAGGACAGTTTCAGCGTGGTTCGTTATATTTTGCAAGCTATTTCTCAGCATCTTTCTTCTTTGAGAAAAAACAGCACGTGTTAATCTTGTTAAGGTTTCCAAATTTACTGCAAATTTTGGGATAGGCAAAGGATTTACTGTAATTACTGAAGAATGTATTTTTGGTCTTGGAAAAAACTCTTTAGGTTCAATATCAAATTCCTTTTTTATATCACATAGTAACTGGCTTAGCACTGATAAGGAACCATAATCTTTAGAATTGGGTCTTGCCGTAATGCGATCTGCTACCTCTTTTTGAAACATTAATGTCAAGTTCGTAAAAAATTTTATATTATTTAACCACTTTAAAAATAACACTACCGAGATATTGTAAGGCAAGTTAGCAATAACTTTAACTGGACGTTCTATCAGCTCTTCTTCTATAACGTGCAGTGCATCTGCTTCTATAATTTTATACTTTCCTTGATGCTCATTTAGCAGTTGATCATGGTGTTTTACTAAATCTCTATCTTTTTCTATAGAAAGTAGAGACTTTGGATTATGCACCAATATTTCTCTTGTTAATGCACCATATCCAGGACCAATTTCAATGACATTAAAATTCTCCAGACTACCAGCTAAAGCGACTATTTTTTTTGTTATCTCACTCGATAAAATAAAATTTTGCCCTAGACTCTTTTTTGGCTTCAGTAAAAATTTTTTCATATTATTTTCATTATACAGTATTTTAAAAATTAGTTGACTAAAATTCATTGATAATTGTATATTATTAATGTGTTTAACGCCGGCTTAGCTCAATTGGTAGAGCAACTGACTTGTAATCAGTAGGTTGTCAGTTCAAGTCCGACAGCCGGCACTCTCACTCATATAAGTAAAGTTGATGTCCTTTTTAATAGTAGCAAATTGGAAAATGAATGGAATGCGTTCTTCATTTGTTGACTTTATAGGCAAACTTAACAACAAGAGCAACGAAATTACCTCTAAGCTAGTGATTTGCCCTCCTTTTACATCATTTCCAAGCAGTATAGAGTTGAACAATAATATTAATATAGGAGCACAGAATTGCCATCATAAAAAGTTCGGTTCTTACACAGGTGAAATTAGTGCAGAAATGTTAAAAGAACTAGGGTGTACTTACGTAATACTTGGGCATTCTGAAAGGGCTAATGAAAAAGATAGTGAAATAAAACTTAAGTCGGAAATAGCAATAGAATCAGGCTTACACCCAATTATCTGTGTAGGTGAAAATTCAGAAGATTATAAGAATGAAAAAACAAAAGAAGTAATAGAATATCAATGTAAAAACCGCTTGCCAACACACGGTGAATATACCGTAGCATATGAGCCAATATGGGCAATAGGCACAGGTCATGTGCCAAATAATGATGCAATTGCTAAGGTGATAGAGGTAATAAAATTGTGTACTAGTAAAAAACACATTATATATGGTGGTTCAGTCAGTTCAGAAAATATAGAAAATTTGCTCAGTATCTCAAATTTATCAGGAGTTTTAATTGGCAGTGCAAGCTTAGATTTCGATCACTTTTATAAAATTATACAACAAGTTGAAAAAAAGTTTTCTCTTATCAATTCTAAAATCAGCAACTAAGAATCCTATAACAAATGACATCATTTCAGTGTCAAGCATATATAGCTAACCCAAGAAAGGTTTCCCTACGTCATACCGCGATTCATTCGCGGTATCTCTAGATCCCGCTAACACGTAGCGGGATGACGAATTTGTTGTTTTTCAAATTGTAGGTAAACCTAAGCCACTTTAGCTATATCTGTACGAACATCTAGTAAAACGACCTAGCTATAGCTAAAGTAATCTAGAAAATTAACGATATTTTATTCCCCGGGGAACGCTCTATTCTGTTTTCCAACTCTAGTTCCAAAAGAGCCATTAGAGCTATGTTGGTAGAAAGTCCGCTTGCTAATATAAGTTCATCTATATCAACAGGTACAGAGTTAATATGATCAACTATAACAGATTTTGCCTGTTGTAATTTTTCTTGTTTTTGGTTAACAGCATAGTGCTCAACATCAAATAGTTTTTTTTGCTGCGGAGGTAGACTAAACCTAATACTCTCTATTATGTCATCAGCGGATTCGATAAGCTTAGCACCGTTTTTAATTAAATAATTACTACCACTACAGCGTGAATCTAAAGGGAAACCAGAAACTGCAAACACCTCTCTCCCTTGATTTAAAGCAAAATCTGCTGTTATTAGAGAGCCAGAACGTTTCGATGCTTCAATCACTGCAACACCTAGCGATAGGCCAGATATAATTCGATTCCTCTGAGGAAAATACTGAGGCTTTGGTTTAGTAGCAAATGGAAGCTCAGTAATTACTAACCCACCGTTCCCAGTGATTTTTTTGTATAGATCAAAATTCTCTTTTGGATACACCACATCAATTCCGCTTGCTGTAACAGCAATAGTGGGATGATTTTTGTATATTACACTGTTTGCTGCAGTATCGATTCCTTTTGCAAGTCCAGAAACGATAACAAAACCAGCTTCGCTTAAATCAAGTGCCAACTTATTGGCAAAATTTCTTCCATTCATTGAAGAGTTACGCCCACCGATTATTGCAATTATCTCACGGCTTAATAATGATATATCACCAAGCGCAGTTATTACAGGAGGACAACTAGAGATATTTCTTAAAAGATCAGGGTAATCTGGGTCACATGCGGGTATAATTTTAGCTCCAATTCTTTCTGCATTATTGATTTCTTCTCGTGCATCTTGAATGCCATACACCTTATTATTAGCCACCCTATTGAGATATTTTAGCACCTCATCTAGCGATCCATGTGTTCTTAGTATACTAAAAAACTTTGTTGGTCCTATAGTTCTAGCCAAGCTTAACCATACTTCTAATTCTTTGTTGTTCAATTTATTTATCTTCATAAAAGGCTTGAATTTCTTATCAATTTAGTGTACCCAAGATAATGCAAATATACAGTGTTTTATGACGCATTTTGTTACAGATAAATGCATAAAATGTAAATATACGGACTGTGTGGAAGTATGTCCCGTTGACTGCTTCTATGAAGGTAAAAACATGCTCGTGATTAACCCAGATGAATGTATTGATTGCGGAGTGTGCATACCTGAGTGTCCAGTAGATGCAATTGTAACTGATGATTCCATAAAAGATATTTTAGAACTAGATGAAGAGTTACTGAACAGTGAACAAAAAATCTTCAAATCATTTTACAACATAAACGTAGAATACTCACAAAAATGGCCAAATATCACAGCTAAGAAGCAACCTCTCTATACAGCAGAAGAGTATAAGGAAAAAAAGGATAAAACAACTTATTTTGAGGAAAATTTAGAATAATACTGCTGAAGGAAAAGAAACTTTTTGTATTTCAGGGTTATTGTTTTTGGTTGCTGAAAATAGTTGCGTTATCTAAGTTGTTATGCTGATAAATTAGTATCGATTAATTTAAGGATTAAGGAAAAAGGCTTATTGACTTTTGAAATATTTGATTATAAAACTAGCTGTTAGCATTAAATCTTGGGGGTAAGTTATGAGTATAAATAAAAGAGAAACCATTAAAAAGATTGAAGGGTTACTTTTTCAAGCGAACGGTAATCTTGAAAAAACATGTGATCTATTATCAACAGTAAAGTTAACCGAAGATGATATTAAAATATTGCTGGAAGAGATGATAAAAGAGTATTATAGCTTGTTTAAAAAGATTTCTTGGAGTTGTGGAATTACTGCAGGCGGTGCACAAGATGCCAACGCAAGCAGCTTCAACGAAGCTTATAAGTTAGGTTCAAAAGAGTTAGCATTGGCAATAATGTCAGATTTTAAGAAGTCTTATGATCAAGAATTATTCAAGAAATATAAAAAGGAAGAAATGTCTTATCCTGAAGGAGAAGGAGTACAATTTATTAGAGAATTAAGAGTTCTAAGTAGAATACTTACTATATCTTTAATAAGGAAACTTGATGAAGTTTACAAGTTTACTCCAGAAGAAATTGAGCGTTTGAAGGAATATATATTAGTTAGCAACTATGATACAAGCAAAAGTCTTTCTGATATAGACAAATATATGCATGCACTATCTGCCTTAATTAGAAACCCCTCACTTGATACAAAAAAGATATTTGAGCTAAATAATCGAATGATAATACACACTACAGCCTTAATTGATTTAGTAACTAGTGGAGTAGTGAAAAAAGAAGAAGCAAAAGAACAATCTGCTGAGGATTTAGAAAAGCTTGTCTGTGAACAGTATAAAGGTGCAGCAAACACGCCAGTACCGTTGCCGAGCACGCTATTTGAAGTGGATAAAAAAAGTGCTTAAAGGAAAGTAAGAAGGTCTTATAGTTAGCCAAAGTAGGTATTTAATAAGCTTAATGTAACCATTATATATGCTATATAGTAAAACATAGAATGCTTATGGTTCCAACTATAGCAATTTTAAGTGGTGGGTTTTCTTGTGAGAGAGAAATATCGCTTATGAGCGGAAAAGCAGTAAAGAAGGCGCTCGATAGCCTTTCATATAATGCAATAGAAATAGATGTTGACAGTAACATTGCTGAAAAGCTTAGAAAAATTAATTCGGGCCTTGCTTTTATCGCTCTGCATGGACCTTATGGTGAAGATGGCTGCATTCAAGGTTTATTGGAGATTTTAGGTATAAAATATACACACTCAGGAGTTATGGCTTCTGCTGTTGCTATGAATAAAGTGATGTCAAAGCATATATTTCGGTCCCTTAGTATCGACACTCCAAAAGGTTATGTAATTAGCCGAGAAGATCTACTAAAAAATAATATTAAAATCGATTATCCGTACGTCTTAAAACCAATTAATGAAGGTTCAAGTATTGGAGTGTACATAATTTTCTCGCACGAGGATTACTTAGAACTGAAAGATAATAGTTCTACTATAATGGAAAAGATGATCGTAGAAGAATACATACCGGGCATAGAGTTACATACTGCTGTATTGCTGGATGAAGCAATTGGCACTATAGAAGTACGACCAAAAAATAAATTCTATGATTATGAAGCAAAGTATACAGATGGATTTGCAGAACATATATTTCCCGCTGAAATTCCTAACAATATATATAAAATGACCTTGGAACACGCACTGAAAGTTCATCAATTTTTAGGATGCAAAACTATTTCCCGCTCAGATTTCCGTTATAATCCCAAAAATAACACTTTAAAAATGCTTGAGATTAATACACATCCTGGGTTTACTGAGTTATCGTTAGTGCCAGAAATTGCAAAATTGGCAAAAGGAATCAATTTTAATGAATTAGTTAAAATTATTATTGAAGATAGTTTGCAGCACAAAAATATTAGGGATTTAAGTCATGTTGAGCAGTATTACTAGAAGCCAAAGGAGTTTTTTGCGTAAGTGTGCCTTGGTTATTATCACAGCACTTTTTCTTACGCTAATACTTTACAGCTCACTTGATAAAATAATAAATCGATTTAATTACTACTTTACTTGGTATAATGACTGCCTATCTAGTTTATTACTCAGTAGTGGATTTTCAATCGACGAAGTAGTCGTGAGCGGCAATAAATTTACAAACAAAAAGGATATTCTAAGTTTGACAGATAGAACGCAACCTATCCTGTATATATCACTTTCAAGACTTGCCGGTAACATACAATCCGTAAGCAGGTGGATAAAACACGTAAGAGTTCACAGAATTTTGCCCAATACTCTACACATTAATATAGATGAGCATAAACCGTTTGCTCTCTGGAAAGATAATAACAAAACCTCGGTAATTGATTTTGAAGGTAAAGTGATCGTAGATGACTATCTAGTAGATGATCTTGTTGTAATTAAAGGACAAAACTCGTTATCAAACCTAGAATTTGTTAGAGATGTGTTGGAGAGTAAAACTCAATTAAGAGACCACATTTCTTCTTTTGCTTATATAGGGAATAGAAGATGGAATATCATACTTGATAACGATTCCACAGTAAAACTGCCTGAAGATAACCCTTATAGTGCATGGGACTATTTAAACCACTTACACAATACAACTGATTTTACTTTCAGCGATTGGAGTATTATTGATATGCGTATTACTGATAAAATTTTTGTGAAGAGGTGATCTGCTGTCATCCAAGTAGCCCCTTTTCCTGTCATCCCAGTGCCCAGACACTGGAATCCCGCCGCGAACCGTCATACCGCGATTCATTCGCGGTATCTCTTAACATAGATCCCTTATTTAACCGCCATACCTTAACATAGATCCCGCTAACACGTAGCGGGATGACGAGGTTATCGTCATGTCACCGCGAACCGTCATACCGTCACGAACCGTCATACCGCGATTCATTCGCGGTATCTCTTAACATAGATCCCGCTAACACGTAGCGGGATGACGAGCTTATCGTCACGCCGTCGCAAACCGTCATACCGCCGCGAACCGTCATACCGCGATTCATTCGCGGTATCTCAGCCGCTAACAAGAGATCCCGCTAACAAGCAGCGGGATGACGATTGTCGTTTAGCCATAAATATTAAGAAATTTACCAAATAAAAAAAAAGGCAAAAGAAGCCCCGTGGTTGGCTAATTACTTACATTATACTTTCAAGTATGGCGTTTTTTTATTCTAAATGCTTAATAACCGCGATTTAGTTGCTTTTAAACCGCAACTAATCTAAATTAGAAACATTAAGAAATTTACTAAACAGAAAAAAAGGCAAAAGAAACCCTAGGGTAGCTAGTTATTCACTATCCATTTTTTAAGTTGGCGTTTTTTTATGTTTTAAATGCTTTATAAGCGCATTTTAGCTTATATTAGGTAAAAACCTAGAATTTTATAAAGACATAAGGTGCACATAGTGCAAAAAATTAAACATGAGACGCCAGATACGTGAGTTTTTTTGTCATTTAATCTGTACAGAGAAGATAAATAAATAGCTTCAGTTTCATGATAAGGGGGCTGGCGAGGTTTGTCAAGGAATTTTTATGCAAGAGATCTATTGAAATGCCCCTGTAAAATTATACTATTAATTAGTACACTATAAATTTAAAATTATAGATATGTTAAGCAGATTGGTAATTTTGCTATTAGTTTTTATACTTCCTTTTTCTTCATACTCATACCAGTTTAGAACCAAAGCAAAGCAAGCAGTAGTCTTAGATTTAGCTTCAGACTCATTCATTTTTGACCATAATTCTGATGAAAAAATGGCCCCATCTTCAATGAGCAAGCTAATGACTTTATATATAGCCTTCGATTATCTAAAAGCTGGAATAATACACATGGAGGATAAATTTCGAGTAAGTAGAAAAGCGTGGGAAAGGAGAGGCTCTTCCATGTTTTTGAAAGAAGGTCAATCCGTTACGGTGAGGGAATTACTTGAAGGAATTACAATAGTCTCAGGCAATGATGCCTGCATAACACTAGCCGAGGGCATTGCAGGATCAGAAGAGAATTTTGTGGCTGAAATGAATGAAGTTGCACAAAATTTGAATCTGAATGACAGTCATTTTGTCAACTCAAGCGGGTGGCCAGATGAAGATCATTTTATGAACGCAAAAGACTTGGTAATGCTGGCAAAAAGGATTTTCACCGATTTTCCTGAATATTATGATTTATTTTCCGAACAATATTTGACATATAATGAAATTGTACAAAAGAATAAAAATCTTCTACTTTTTCACGATATTGGGGTTGATGGCTTAAAAACCGGTTATACAAATGCTGGTGGTTACGGCATTGTAGCATCTGCAAAACGAAATGATAGGAGAATTTTTGCTGTCGTAAATGGTTTAAACACTGAGAAAGAGCGAATAGAAGAAGCAAAAAGATTGATACAATACTCCTTAAATCATTTTAACACTAAGAAAATATTCGTTAAAGACAGCGTAGTTGAGGAAGTAAATGTTCTCTATGGAAAAGATAGAAAAGTGCCTATTACAGTTGCAAACGATGTTACCATAACTTACAACCGCAAATTGCATGACCAAATTAAGGTGCGTATTGAATATAAAGATATGATACCTGCACCCATTAAAAAAGGTCAAGAAGTGGGCAAAGTTTTTGTAGAAATACCAGGTATTGAGCAACAAACTACACCACTTTATGCAGCAAATGACGTGCAGGAATTGAATTTCGTAGAAAAGTTTTTTAGGATGTTGTTTTAAGTTTGATATTAAAGCAATTCCGAAAGAGAGATCTATTGCACTTTAGTGTAGTTTTAACTAACAATTTCTGTTACAATACAAGATTGAAATGTTACGAAAATGTGCTGGTTGTATTTGTTGCTGTCTAGTATCCTAGAGATACTGTGGGCTGTAACGCTAAAGTTTAGTAACAGTTTTACTAAAGTTGTGCCTTCGATTGCAACATTGGTAATTATGATCATTAGCATTTACTTTTTATCTCTTGCAGCATGCTTTCTACCTATTAGGGTATGCTATGCAGTTTCCTCTGGAATATGCACAATTGGAATAACTATAATTGGTGCAACCACTTTCACAGAGAATATTAATTTATCTCAAGTTTTATGTATCGTTTTAATTGTAATAGGAAGCATAGGGCTGAAGCTCTCTATTTAAACCTAAAAATTTATGCATGAATTGGATATATTTACTCTTATCGTCACTAATTGAAGTGTTCTGGGTCATAACACTTAAGCATAGTTATGGATTTACTCATCTCGTACCATCAATAATTAGCATACTCTCCATGGCTCTTAGTACATATTTACTTTCGCTCGCTACACGTTCTATACCTATCGGAGTATGCTATGCAATTTGGACTGGAGTGGGCGCTATAGGAGCTTCGATACTTGGAGTTTACCTATTTGATGAACCAGTTAATTTATTCGAAGTAATATGCTTTATTTTAGTTACATTCGGGATTATAGGATTAAAATTGTTTGATACTGCAAAACAAACTGTTGATAAAATGGAATAAAAGATCCCACTGGGATGAAAGAAGCAGATACTCCATATTGTCATGCAAATTGGAATCCAGACTTTTTTCTATATAGCATGGTGAAGACGGGAAACCGTAACCGTTCACACAATGGCGTCAACTTAAGGAAAAATATCAGCGATAGTGTATAAAATTTCTCTCTAAATTTTTTATCATTAAATTATCCAAAGAGTGCAAGGGACAGCACTTTTGTTTCTGTTTTATTTCAACAAAGAAGTCTAAAATGTGTCCTTTTTAGGTGAAATATGCAAAAAGGAAAAAACCTTATTCTACAAATTAAAAATATAATATACTCGAAAACTTTTCAGAAAATCCATTGTGTTGAGTTTTACACGAACAAGAAAACTTCCTTTTTCGACAGTATTTTCTATGATTTTAAAGTTAGTTAAAAAAAGTTTGGGAATAGAATGTGAACTTATGGAGCCATTGACATGTACCCTCAAAGCAAGCTTTTTCTAAAGCAAGGTATAAGATTTGCCATACAGGCTTTCAAGAATTTAAGCATCCAAACAGCCTATCAGGATGAACCTGAGTTGGAGAGGCTATAGACTTATTGCAGAAGATGGTTCTGGTATGAGATTACCCAGCTCTGGGGAAATTGTATCCGAGTTTGAACCAAATGGAACAACAGGCACCATTGGCAATTTGTTTGTTGATTTGTGTACTTCGCTAATTTGTAGTGCTCGTCTTGCAGCTTGGAATATAGGTGAACAAACGTTGGCGGCAGAGCAATTACCCGAAGTTATCACTCAAATGCGTTTATTAAATCAAGAGAAATTATTATTTATCTATGATCGTCTTCAGTAAAATTCATTCAGCAGCATTATGATTTGGAAGTAGATTTTATTTTTCGCTTGCAAAAAAGAAATTATAGTAAGCTATGGGAACGCTGGCGAATTAGATTTTGATTTTATATTAGAAAATGAAAAGCTAAAAAATAAAATGAAAGGACAGAAAGTAAGAGTTATAGTGCTGACATTAGCCAACTGAGAAACAGAGTTTTTGACCGAGACTTTGGAGCAAAGCTTATGTGTTAAGGTGGCACATAGAGGAGTGCTATAAACGACTCAAAGTAGGAGCAGAGTTAGAGAATTTTTCTGGAGAGGCTGTATTACAAGAATTTTGGGCAAACTTGGTCATGTGCAATATATTATCGCTTCATATGTGTGATGCACAAGGGCCTTGGAACCCAGATCAAATTACTGAGTATCGTTTAAATTTTTCAGTTTTATTTGGTGTAATGAGGCAGAAACTCTATCAGGTACTTATTGCGCCAAAAAACTTTCAAGCCCTTTTTAAGTATACGCGCTAAAGTTAAAATCCGACCGGGACAGCCGCAATAAAGTAGATAAGCCTAAACGCCATCATGTCTTTAGGAGAGTTTGCTAATGAAAGTTCTTAAGTTGACGCCATTGGCTGAACGGATACGATTTATTTCAGTGCATGAGCTGGTCCTTTTCGGATTTTAGCGCTGTGTACATAACTGCACGAACGTCTAGTTTAGGGGTAAGAAAAATTAGGGCCCGCAAATTAATCCAAACACATAAGTGTAGTGTTAACACCAAATGCTGTAGTGTTAACACTTACAACTTTTTCTGTAGAAAAACGCTGTAAATAATGAGGACCACCAGCTTTTGGCCCAGTGCCAGATAGTCCTCTACCACCAAATGGTTGTATCCCAACTGCTGCACCTATCTGGTTACGGTTGATGTAGACATTTCCAACTGATATTTTTTTACTTATAGTGTCAATTTGACTTTGTATACGACTCTGCAAAGAAAACGTAAGCCCATATCCAGTACTATTTATATCACTTATAACTTCATTTAATTGTGACTTGTTAAAACGTATGATATGTAAAATAGGACCAAATACTTCTTGCTTTAATTGCGAAATTTTTTGTATCTCATAAATATATGGAGGAAAGAAATAACCATTATGAGAATTTGTATCCATGGGTACTTTAAATAACAGATTTGAATCTTTATCCTCTGACATTTTTTGCGTATGTTGAGTGAGCATATCGATAGATGCTTTATCAATTATTGGACCAATATCAGTACTAAGTTGTATTGGGTCACCAATCTTGAGTTCTTGCGCTGCACCGCATATCATTTTTATCTGCTTCTCTGCTATGTCCTCTTGAATAAACAGCACTCTAAGCGCAGAAGAGCGTTGGCCAGCGCTGCGAAACGCAGAAAGCAAAACATCCGTAGTCACTTGCTCTAAGAGAGCAGAGCTATCAACAATCATAGCATTTAATCCGCCAGTTTCAGCAATAAATGGCACAATAGGACCATCCCTATTTGCAAGCATTCTATTAATTATTTGAGCGGTTTGTGTTGAACCAGTAAAAGCTACACCGGAAATTCTATTGTCTGGAACTAATATTTTGCCTAAATATCCACCATCCCCAGGAATGAGGTGCAACACATTTTTTGATATCCCAGCTTCATGTAGTATCTTAACAGCTTCATAGGCAATAATCGGCGTTTGCTCTGCCGGTTTTGCCAGCACTGCATTACCTGCTGCAAGTGCAGCTGAAACCTGCCCAATGAAGATAGCGAGCGGAAAATTCCACGGTGATATGCATAAGAAAACTCCTCTGCCTTCAAAAAAGATGAAGTTATCTTCACCTGTTGGCCCTGGCAATTTTCTCCAGTCGCTCAGTTCATTTTTTGCTATCGTTGCGTAGTAACGTAAGAAATCCACTGCCTCTCTTACTTCCGCTATTGCATCAGATAAAATTTTTCCTGCTTCTACGATCAGAATGTAAATCAACTCTTTCATCCTTTCTTCAAGCAAATCTGCAGCTTTTTCAAGGCATTTAGCGCGCTCTACTGCTGAAACATTCTGCCATTCAGTAAAAGCATTATGTGCTATTTCAAGAGCGTTTAAAGCTTGAACACTTGTTGTATTTGACACTTCTCCAATTACATTTTCTAAATGTGCAGGATTCACTACTTCGATAAATTCAGCACTATCAAATAGTGCTTTTCCATCAATTATTGGTCCAACTTGCCACTTTTTTTCACTAAAACCCTTTATATCATCTGCAAATTGTGAGACTATCACAGAATCACTAATATCCATTCCCAAAGAATTTTTTCTTTCTGGTCCCAAAATATCTTGTGGTAATGGAATGCCTGGATGAGGCTCATAATTAAAATTTATAGCTTTTTCCAGTGGATCTGAAATTAACTCATCGATTTTAACGTTAGGATCACTTATTTGATTAACAAACGAACTATTAGCTCCATTTTCAAGAAGACGTCTTATAAGATAAGGCAACAAGTCACTATGTTCCCCAACGGGTGCGTAGACACGACAGCTAACATTTGTTGCAAGCTCTGACATTGCATAATCATATAAGTCTTTTGCCATTCCATGTAAGCGTTGAAATTCAAATCCAGGGTGGTTTTTATCAGCAAGTTCCATGATAGAAGCAAAAGTATAGACGTTATGAGTTCCAAAGCATGGGTAAAAGCTGTTTGGTTTACTCAAAAGTTTCTGTGCGCACACGAGGTAAGATACGTCAGTATAGCTTTTTCTTGTAAATACTGAGTAATCATTTAATCCCAATTCTTGCGTACGCTTGATTTCTGAATCCCAATATGCACCTTTTACAAGCCTCAACATAATTTTGTGCTTTGATCGGATAGCAACATCTTCAACAAAGTCAAGAACAGATAAAGCGCTCTTTTGATATGCTTGCACAGCCAAGCCAAGCCCTTCCCACTCAGAAAGTGATTCATCAAGCCGTAATTGTTCAAACAAGATTAAGGAAATTTCAAGCCTTTCTGATTCTTCTGCATCTATGCATAATGAAATGTTGTATTTTTTTGCCTCGCGGCAGAGCTCTAAAACCTTAGTGAATATCTCACCAGCAATTCGGTCAAATTGGCTGAATTCATAACATGGGTGTAAAGCAGAAAGTTTGATTGAAATTCCATGGGATTTAAAACAATCATTTATTTCAGTGGATTCACCTATAGCTTTTATTGAATGCATATATGAATTAAAATACTCTTCTGCATCCTCAGCTGTGTGAGCAGCTTCACCAAGCATATCAAAAGAGTATAAAAACTTACTATTGTCATCTAGTTTTGCGTACCTTAAAGCTTCTTCTATGGTTTCTCCAACAACAAAATGATTACCAAGCATAGACATTGCTTGTTTTACTGCTTTGCGAATGATCGGTTCTCCTAAATTCTTAAGTAACTTAGAAATTGCGTAATAGAACTTCGAATCGCCTTCATTGTCTCTCAATATACTGCTACCTATCATTAAACTCCACGTGGAAGCATTGACGAACAATGAAGAAGAATATCCTAAATATTTACTCCATTCTTGATTGGCAATTTTATCTTTGATTAGCTCGTCTATTGTATAATCATCTGGTATTCTAAGTAGCGATTCAGCAAGGCACATCAATGCTATTCCTTCATCATTGGAAAGCGAGTATTGCTGCATAAAGGAATCTACAATACTTAATTTATTGTGTTTGATTTTTTCAATAACTTGTTTTGCAATATTATAAATTCTATTTTTTGAATCAGCCGAAAGCTCTGCTTTTTCTACAAGATAACGTATATAACTCTTTTCATCAGTACGATAAAATCCTTGTAAACGTTTTCTCAATTCGTTAGGTTCTTGTATAGAGCTTATCATATATAATTATCTCCAAAAAATACTCCGACACCATATGTATGGTGAAATTATATCATAACTTTGCGCAGAGCAAATTGCTATTTACAAAGGGATCAGGGCTGGCTAAAAGAAGTCCATGCAATAACTTCACTAAATCAAAAAGATTGTGCAAGTATGTAGCTCAACACTCCACCACACATCAAGTATTTAGTCTCAGTTGCGGTTTGTACACAGCATTTGAGTTGAATTGATTGCTTTGAATTATCCTTTCTTTTGATGATGCATTCTAGATTTCCACCTGGCACTATTTCACCTTTTATGCTTATTACCTCGCTACCATCAAATATCTTTCTGGTTATTCCATTTTGGAATATAAGTGGAAGAACACCCATGCCGACCAAGTTGGACCTATGTATACGCTCAAAGCTTTCTGCAATGACAACTTTAACCCCCAACAATAAAGTACCCTTTGCTGCCCAATCCCTACTTGAACCTGTGCCATACTCCTTTCCTGCCACAATGATGAGAGCTTCCTTGTAGCGCATTGCTGCATCAAAAATCGACATAGTTTCTTGAGAAGGAATATATTTTGTATAGCCGCCTTCGATGCTTACCATTTCATTTTTTATTCTAATGTTAGCAAAAGTCCCACGCATCATTACATTGTGGTTACCACGACGAGACCCATACGAATTAAAGTCCTGTGGCTCAATTCCAAGATTTTTTAAATATATACCTGCAGGACTACTTGAGGCAATATTTCCAGCAGGGGAAATGTGGTCAGTGGTTACGCTATCGCCAAACATTGCCAATATTTGTGCACCTTTTATATCGATTTTATTATTTTTAGGTGATAAATTATCAAAATAGGGCGGATTTTGTATGTAAGTGCTATTTGCATCCCAATTATAGATTTCACTTTTTTCACACTTTATCTTTCGCCAATGTTCATCACCAGAAAAAACATCCTTATACTTTTGTATGAACATCTCACGTGTTACCACACTTTTAACACAATCTTCGATTTCATTGTTTGTTGGCCATATATCTTTGAGATAGACATCATTTCCATTCTTATCTTTGCATATTGAATCTTTTGTCAGATCAATTTGCACAGTACCAGCAAGTGCATATGCAACAACAAGTGGCGGAGATGCCAAGTAATTAGCTTTGACTAACGGATGAATTCTTCCTTCAAAGTTACGATTACCAGATAAAACTGCAGCAACGGTTAAGTTTTTGTTTTTAATGCCATCTTCTATATCTTTATTAAGTGGACCAGAATTCCCAATGCAAGTTGTGCAACCATATCCAACTAAATTAAAGCCCAGAGCATTTAGATCTACCTGCAATCCAGACTTTTCTAAATATTCTGTTACAACTTGTGACCCTGGAGCAAGAGAAGTTTTAACCCAAGGCTTTGATTTTAATCCAAGTTTAATTGCATTACGAGCTACAAGACCTGCAGCAATCATCACACTTGGATTTGAGGTATTAGTGCAGCTTGTTATTGCTGCAATAACTACACTTCCATCTTGGAGTTTATCGTTTTCCTTTGACTCATTAACTGAAAATGATTTAGAAAAAGACTCTGCCACTTGTGAAAGAAAAACTTTATCTTGTGGTCTTTTGGGACCAGCCATTACTGGCTTCACGCTTGATAAATCAAGTTCTAGTGTGTCAAAAAATGCTAACTCATTATTGCTACGCCACAGTCCTTGCTCTTTCGCATAAGCCTCAACTAGCTTAATCAGCTTTTCTGGCCTTCCGGTTAAGCTTAAATAATCTAGCGTTTTTTGATCAATTGGAAAAAATCCACAAGTTGCGCCATACTCCGGGGCCATGTTTGCTATAGTGGCTCTATCTGCCAAAGATAAATAATCTAAACCATCACCATAAAATTCTACAAACTTACCAACAACGCCTTTTGTTCTTAGGATATTGGTAACCGTCAGCACTAAATCGGTCGCAGTTACTCCTTCCGACAATCTGCCAATTAATTTAAATCCAACTACTTCTGGAATCACCATACTAATTGGTTGACCAAGCATCACAGACTCAGCTTCTATGCCTCCAACACCCCAACCAAGGACTGATAACCCGTTAATCATTGTAGTATGGCTGTCAGTACCAACTAAAGTATCAGGATATATGACTCCATCATTATTACACACAACTTGCGCTAAATATTCAAGATTCACTTGGTGGCAAATCCCTGTGCCAGGCGGCACTACTCTAAAATTTGTGAAGGACGATTCTCCCCACTTTAAAAATTGATATCTCTCCAAATTTCTTTTTACTTCTAACTCAACATTCTTACTGAATGCGGAAACACTTCCATAACTATCTACTTGAACAGAATGGTCAATCACAAGATCAACCGGTACAGAAGGATTTATGTTGCTCGGGCTTCCTCCATTTTTCTTGACATAACTCCGCATTGAAGCTAAATCAACAACAGCAGGAACCCCTGTAAAATCTTGCATCAACACCCTTGCTGGTTTATAGCTAATTTCGTGATTAGTGTGTTTATTAACGCAGTCTGCTAGTACTCTTATGTCATCCAGCTTTACGTTTACTCCATCTTCATTACGCAATAAATTTTCAAGCAGCACCTTAAGTGAGCAGGGCAATTTAGTTACATCTGTCCCTAAAAATTCACTAGCACTACTTAGGCTAAAATAGTTGTATGACTTCCCGTCAATGTTTAAAGTCGTTTTTGCGTTTAAAGAATTGTTCATCCTATCACACTATATTAGTTAAAATTGGAATTACTACCGTTACTTTTTTGTTGTTGACCTTGCTGCTCATACATAGTTTCAAAATCTATAGGATCTAGCATCAGTGGGGGAAATCCACCACTACTTGTAACTCTTGCAATTATTTCTCTTGCAAAAGGGAAAAGAAAAGTAGGTCCGCCAATAAACAAAGCTTGTCTTACCTCTTCCTCACTCAACTCTTTTAAATTTTCTATTGAAAAAATGCCACAATATTTCGTCTCACAAATGAAAGCTACACCATCTTTTATGCCTTCATCTTTTACCGTTGCTTTGACTTCTATATGCAAAGTAATTTCATGAAAAGATTTTTCTTCATTCACTTCTTCTTTGTTTTTCGTCCCTTCTAATTTTGCTGAATTGATATTAACCATTACATTAATATCTGGAGCTTTACTAGAAGAAAGGAATGGCGAATTCGGATTCTCAAATGATAGATCTTTAACATATTGACCGTGAATTCTCATTTTTTGTTGTGGCATTTCTTACGTCTCCTTTAATTAAGTTGAGATATTTAATACTTTCTTATATAATATATTCATTTACAAACGAATAGCAAACCTGATTATAAGTTGATATGAAAAACATATTTTCATTAATAATTAATAATGTTCGGATACTTTATATGCCAAGGAGTTGAGTTACTATGATAGAGCTTGTAATATATGCTTTATTAGCGGCGTTCATTTTTTCACGTTTGTATAATTCTTTAGGAAGGTCAGCCAACCTCAACCTAAAAAAGCTAACTAATGTATTGGATGTAAGCCGAAGTAGAGAAGATGTAGTAGAAAACATTGAGGGTTACATTGATAGCAATGATGAAAATTCAATAAAATTTACTTATAAACAAATATTAAAAAAAAACAAAGATTTTTCTATTTCCCACTTTATAGAAGGTTCAAGCATAGCTTTTGAATTAATAATAAAATGTTTCAATCAAGGAAATTTGTCTCAGTTAAAACCACTTCTCGATAAAGACTTATATGATAATTTTGCAGAGAAGATTAAACATCGTAAAGAGGTGCACGAGTCTATAATTGTTTCTATTGTTTCACAAAAGATTTTAGAAATAAAGCTAGTAAAAAACGCAGTGTTTATTGCAGTATATTTCCTTTCAGAGCAAATTAACTTCGTTAAGAATAATAAAGGGGATATCATATCAGGTAGTACATCCACCATTAATAAAGTTGAGGATGTATGGCAATTCAAAAAAAATGTTAATTCATCAGACCCAAGCTGGTTGCTTGTTTCTATTCACTATAAAAAGACAAGTAACGATAAGACAAATGACAAGTAAGATGAGTTTTTTTTGAAATGGAAAGCAAGCTACGCGAAATAGTACTTGACACTGAAACGACAGGTCTTGACACTGAATCTGGTCATCGAATTATTGAAATAGGGTGTGTGGAATTAATTAACCGCATTCCAACAGGTAAAGTATTCCATCGGTACCTTAACCCAGAAAGAGATATACCTTATCACTCGTTTAAGATTCACGGTATTAGTGAAGAATTTTTAGAAGATAAACCATTATTTTCAAATGTTGCACTTGAATTTCTTGACTTTATATCTAATGATATTTTGGTAATTCACAACGCTGAATTCGATGTTAAGTTCCTTAACATGGAGCTAAGCAAGCTGAATGCTGGGTTAATTTCCTCAGATAGAGTGCTAGATACATTACCTCTTGCGAGGAAAAAATTCGCAGGATCACCTGCTTCTTTGAATGCATTATGTAAGCGTTTTGATATATCGCTAGAGAATAGAGAATTGCACGGAGCACTAGTTGATGCTCAATTGCTTGCAAAGGTATATGTTGAACTTACAGGAGGGTTACAAACCTTTCTGTTTGATAATCAATGCAATCAGGACAGTAACTCTACATTCGTTCAGCATAAAGTGCGTAATCTAACTCCCAGAGAACATTCACCAAATAGTGAAGAAATTGATGAACATAAGAAACTGTTAGACAAAATTAACAATACACTTTGGAATAAATATATTGAATAGGTCAACTAATAAAGATACAATTTAATTTTACTGAGAGCACCCTAATGGTAAGGTTTATAAGATTGTTATCTAATGTGCTAGCAGCATTAGCAGTTGTTTTTTTAGGTTATTGTTATTTCACTAAAAAAGGCATATTTGCCCCAGCAGCGATTCACAACGCAGAAGTTAAGATAGGCGGAGATTTTTCTTTAATTAATCAGGACGGACAGATCCTGCGCAGTAGTGATTTTAAAGATAAATACATGATGATTTTCTTTGGGTTTTCCTCATGCAAAAGAATTTGCCCTATGAACCTTGGGATAATTTCAGAAACACTTGCAAGGTTAGATGAGAAAACTAACAACAAGCTACAAACATTTTTTATCACAGTTGATCCTGAGCGCGATAGCACGGAAAGACTTAAAGAATTTCAGCAGCAATTTGACCACAGAATACAAATGTTAACTGGTGAAAGAGAAAAAATAGACGAAGTAATTGCAAAGTATAAAGTATATGCTAGCAAAGTTGGTGGAGAAGAAGAAATCAACCATTCTTCAATAATGTACCTTATTGGCCCTGGAGGAAAATATGTTACACACTTTGCAGCTGATTTAAATTCAGACGAAAGTCAATCTGATAAGATTTTGGCTGAGATCAGAAAATACGTAAACTGAATTATAGATTTTTCTGTTAATTAGTCGAACACGCAACTGCATGAGCGTTATAATTTAATCTCCATCGGGAAGACACATTGGAATGACACTATTTGCTGTTTTCAAAAATAAACATTCGTAAAATTGTGCTTTTAATATGGGTTATCAGTTTAAAAATGTTGCTAATCAGCATATATGAATGTAATATTAATTAACATTCATAAATGAAGCAATACCATGGAAAATAGTTATAATGCCGATGCAATAAAAATCTTAAGGGGTCTTGATGCTGTAAGGAAACGTCCAGGTATGTACATTGGTGACACTGACGATGGATCTGGCTTGCATCACATGGTATATGAGGTTGTTGACAACGCAATAGATGAATCTTTAGCTGGATATTGTGATAAAATTGAAGTTAGCATAAATAAAGATGGTTCAGTATCAGTAACCGACAATGGTCGTGGCATTCCAACTGACATTCATGAAGAAGAAGGAATATCAGCAGCAGAGGTAATAATGACTCAACTCCATGCTGGTGGTAAATTTGACAGTAATACCTATAAAGTTTCTGGGGGATTACATGGTGTTGGAATCTCAGTTGTGAATGCATTATCAAGCTGGTTGGAATTAACTATTTGGCGCAATAAGAAAGAACACTTTATGCGTTTTGAAGATGGTGAGTCTATTGAACCTTTAAAGGTAGTCAACGAAAATACAAACAAAAGAGGAACTAAAGTCACGTTCATGCCATCAACAGAGACTTTTAATGGCATTAATTTCAGTTACTCAACGCTTGAAAGTCGTATAAGAGAATTAGCATTTTTAAATTCAAATATCGACATTACTTTACGTGATCTGCGCAATGAACCATATACAGAATCTCATTTCAATCAGAGCAATCAATCTAAAGACAATTTTGGTACAGCAAATTTTGTGCAGTATTTAGATAAGAATAAGACACATGTAACTAAAATTGCCAGTATGAAAGGAGATGCAGACGATCTTGGCATCAGCTTGGAAATATCGATGGAATGGAATGATTCCTACTATGAGAATATGTTGTGTTTCACTAATAATATACGGCAACGAGATGGTGGTACGCATTTGGCAGGATTTAGATCTGCACTAACTAGATGTATCAATACCTATGCAACTAATGAAGGGTTTTTAAAGAAAGCAAAAGTAAATTTAACTGGAGAGGACGTTAGAGAAGGTTTAACTTGTGTTTTATCTCTTAAGATGCCTGATCCTAAGTTTTCTTCACAAACAAAAGATAAACTAGTTAGTTCTGAAGCACGTGCAGTTGTAGAAAGTATAGTTTCTGATAAATTGAGCACAATCCTTGAAACTGATCCCAAATTGGCAGCAAGCATAGTAGAAAGAGCAATCAGGTCAGCAAAAGGAAGAGAAGCTGCAAGAAAAGCGCGCGAGCTAGTTAAAAGCAAAAACAATATTGATATTGCAACTCTGCCAGGAAAGCTTGCTGATTGTCAGGAAAAAGCTCCTGAGTTATCGGAATTATTTATAGTAGAGGGTAATTCAGCAGGTGGTACTGCAAAGCAGGGGCGTAATCGTAAAACACAAGCAGTGCTTGCCTTAAGAGGAAAAATTCTAAACGTAGAACGTGTAAGTTTAGATCGTATTTTTTCATCTGCAGAAATAGGCTCTTTAATCACTGCAATTGGTGCTGGAATAGGGAGTGAACACTTCGATATTGAAAAAGCTAGATATCATAAAATTATCATCATGACAGATGCAGATGTTGATGGTTCACATATAAGAACTTTGATTCTAACTTTCTTTTTTAGACATATGCGTGAAGTTATTGAAAAAGGTTACTTATACATAGCACAGCCACCCCTCTATAAAGTTACAAAGAATGCCAAAGACACTTATATTAAAGATGACGAAACTTTTGAAGAGTATATAATAAACTCAGCAGTTAAAAGATTAACACTAAGTGGTACAGCTACAGAATTTAACGACTTGCGCCTTATTTTGAATAAATGCGTTAGCATTTCTAATATTAGCAAAAATTATGATAGAGAAATACCACAAAATCTCCTAGAGTCATTGCTAATTTTAAGCAAAAAGAATGCTCTATCATCGGCTGATGAGATATTAAAGTATTTAAAATTAATGTACAGCGAATACACTTGGGAAGTAGAAATAAAAGATGAAGAAAAAGAAATTCACATCTCTAAATTGTTTCAAGGATTGGCAGACAAATATATATTTGCACTTAGTATGCTTGAAGGCAAAGATATGCAAAGCATATTAAGTTTGCTTGATGGTATAAGTAATTTATTTAATGGTGATTCATTTTTAAAGTCACAAGAAACTGAAATAAGAATCACTTCTCCAAGTACGCTTGCAAAAATAATAATGGACTATGGTAAAAAGGGTTTAACTCTGCAGAGATTTAAAGGTCTTGGTGAAATGAATGCTGATCAGCTATGGGATACTACGTTAAATCCTGAGGCTAGAACTTTACTGAAGGTTGAAATAAAAGATTGTGAAGAAGCTGATTCCATATTTTCAATACTAATGGGTGATATAGTTGAACCACGCCGTGATTTTATTAATAGCAATGCACTCAACGTGCATGATGTTGATATTTGAACTTTTAGCAAAATGTACGAACGTTACGGGTTTAAGCAAAGACTGTGTCATTCAAGTAGCTGACACTGGTTCCTTTATAACGGTGTCATTCCAGTGCTTGACACTGGAATCCAGGTTGCTCACAAGCAAACTAGCATAGAAAGTGGTTACAACGTTTTCGATGAGATTGCAGAAAGGCTGGATTCCAGTGTCAAGCACTGGAATGAAAGCAGTCCTACGTCATGCCGCGATTCATTCGCGGTATCTCTAGATCCCGCTAACAAGCAGCGGGATGACGGTTGTCAGGGTGTCTCCCACTACCTTCTCCTGTCATCCCAGTGCCTCCCTCCCCTGTCATCCAAGTAGCTTGACACTTGTATCTTTATGATGTGAGGCATTAGAGCTAAAATACCTCACAGGGAGGGTGAAGCTGATGCGACGCTAATGCCATTAAGGCCGAATCCCAGATTTTGCTTCCCTCCCATAGAGTTATAGCTCTTCTCATAATAATCCAAATAAGGTAAGAATGGATTTATGGTAGAGGGGTTTGTATGCCAGCAGCGTATAGTTACGACTTAAGGAAAAAAGCAATGGAAGCATTGGATGAAGGAGAAAGTAGAGCAACTGTTGCCAAGAGATTTAAAATTGGAAAAACGACTTTATATGAGTGGCAGAAAAGGCGTGAGGAAACGGGAGATTTTCAGTCAAAAAAGCCTGGAAGCGTAGCATAAAATTACCGACTGGAATGTCTTCACCGAATTTGCAAAAAACCATGGTGGCAAGACTCAGTCAGAGATGGCCAAACTCTGGAGTCGACAAATGATTCACCGCGCACTTAAAAATATTGGATTTACAAGAAAAAAAGACCTACGGATATAAAGAAAGAAATGAAGAAAAGCGAGCTCAATTTGCAAGGGTTATAGCGACAAAACATCGTGATAATCTTGTATATATTGACCTTACCCAGAAAAAGTGGAGAGAAAGTTTGGAATGTTTTTCACAAAGAGAATGATGAATCAAAATGCTCAAGAATGCAATAGTTAATAGTGACGTTGTTTGTTATAAAAAATTTCTATGTATTCAAATATTGCAGTTCTAGTTTGTTGAGCAGAGTGTTGTGAAGTATCAATAAGTATTTCTCTTTTCAATGAGCTAAAGAAGCTTTCTGCAACAGAATTGTCGTAACAACAACCTTTATGACTCATCTATGTTTTTTATGGATAAGAGATATTGATAACCTTGCAAAGTATATTGTGAACCTTGATCACTATGTAATAGTAGATTTTTGGCAGGTTTACGCTTGTTAACGTCCATTAATAAAGAGTCCATAACCAATTGTTTATTTATTGAACTGCTCATTAACTACCATGCGTGAATATAGATCGATTATTGTTGCCAAATATAGCCATCCTTCTTTGGTTTTTATATAAGTAATCCCATACTTTATTTGGTTGATCGACAATAAAGTTTTGGTCTAATATATTGGGAGCTACTGTCCGTTTGTTGTTTCTTAATTTTAAATTTTCTTCTCAATATAGCCTGAATACCATTTTTCTGCATAATACTTTGCACTGTTTTTAAGTTGCAACTTTTACCCAAAGCCTTTAATTCAGCATGAATTTTAGGAGCTCCATATCTACATTTAGAAGCTTGATATATTTTTTGAATATCTGCTAATAACTCTTTATTTGCTGATTCTCTACTGCTTATTTTCCTTGTAGTCCACTTATAGTAGCCACTAGCAGAAAACCCTACATAATTCCTGCACTTTATAGTGTTTACTATGCTCTTTTATGAAAAAATATTTTACTCTTTTTGACTGGCCAGGGCTTTTTTTAAAATGTCTCTTTCTCTTGTTACTTTTGCTAACTCTTTCTGTAAATCAAATCTCTCTTTGTCATAAGGTGCTACATCTGGAAATGCATTTGCCGCTGACTTTTTTTCGTTATATTTCTTCATCCATTTTCCTAATACACTATCCCTTATTCCTAGATCTCTTGCTACTTTTGCAACTGGTTGACCTACCTTTCTTTGTTCATTTGCCAGCTTAACAGCTTCCAATTTGAATTCTGCCGTATATTCTCTTGCCATTTCTAATCCTCCAAAATTTTATTTTACCCGAAAAAACTCCTTTCTTTCTCTCCACTTTTTCTGGGTAAGGTCAAATGCTCCATCCCTTCCTGTTAATGGTCTGCCTTCCCTTATTGATGACAGTATATTTGCTTCCAGTTCTTTGTAATCTACCAAATCGGTAGTTCTGTTTACTACTTTCTGACTCATTGTCAAACCTCCATTTTTTTATATCAATTTATTACTTTTTTTTCGGTTTGACACACTTTTTTGAACCATACGCGTCAAGTTAAGAGATTGTGAGCAAATTTAGAGAGGTTAAAGTGGATACTCTAGCCCTTCTACGTTTGTCTTTTAATGAAAATCGCGACCAAGTTATAGTGAGTTTTTTAAGAAATGCTTTTAAACTATTAATTTTGGTTAATACTAAAAATAACTCTCTAACCCGCCTTTTTAGCTCAATAAATGCCTTTGTTAAGCTAAGTTCTGTATTCTTTTTCACTTCTGTGCAACCAACTATGCCGTGAAATATAAGAATTGCGCACAATTTAGCATATAGTTCACATAATACTCTGCATGGCTTTCCTTTTAGCTTATCAAGCCTGATATGGCTTTTATACAATTTAAATAATTTGCCACCTTACTCTGTAAATCGTTAATACTTGCTCAGCACTAATTTTATTTTCTGGAACATTAGTTATACCAGTTCAACAATTTTTGATTTCTTTTAGAGGATCCTGCGATCTTGCTAATCTATTAGCTTTCCTTCTTCTGGCCATATTCAGTTAGTTTCTGACATATAATTCTTACTCTAATTTTTGCTTCTTTTCCTAACAATACCTCGTTTTCTAAAAATCTCTAAACATTCTAATAACTCCATTTTTTGATTTGTTTCTACATCATATACGTTGGTATCGACGACTTATGAAATAAGCTCCTATTTCATTGATTTGTTTAAAAGAACTTGGCACAAAATAACCGAGATCAGATATTAGCAAATCATTGCTTGATATATTACTTAAATGTTTCCTATATCCCTGGTCTGATCTTATTCCCTCCGTTAAATTAAGTTGGTCTATTATCTGATTCATGTAATCGAAAACTAATTGTAACTTTATTCCAGACTTAGTATTGCTTTCATAGCCACTGTAGCTAGTACCATAACCTTTATACATCTCTTCCATACTGTTAGGTAGAGTAATATAGCTACTGTCCAATAATTTAACACTATTAAATTGCTGTAAGATTTTGCAATCAACTTGCAAGATATTTTTAAAGAGAATCACAGATTCATTATACATCCTTTTCATAAATTCCACTGCTTCTTCAGTAAATCTAAAATCCAAACCTTGTTTTGTTATATCTATCGAGTCCTCGTTTAGTAATTGACACATTGTTTCTACGCTACAATTATCAACTCCTATATTACCCAAGACCATGGCTTTTACGAATGATGAACCTTTTAGCTTTCTCTTTCTTTTTATAAACCTTGTTGTAATTGAGATTTTCTCTGCTTTTTCATTAAAAAATTCTTTGAGCTTTTTTGATAAGCAAGTTATTTTATTCATTGGTTCTCTCACTAAAAGTATATCTGGGAGAACTTATACCTTATTATTCTATCTCTTTCATACCTTTATTTCCTTAACTTGACGCATATGCTTTTTTGAACATTCCCAACGAAAAAAGAAAAACAAGGTCTAATTTTCTTTTTTATTTGCGATTTATCTATTAATTAACCGTGAAAGGTTACGTGTAATGCTCCTTCACATAATTATCAATAATTGCCTTAAATTCTTCAGAGACATTATCACCTTGTAAAGTTTTGAAATATTTGCCGTCTTTGTAGACTGCTGAAACAGGTTTTTCTCCATATCCAGGCAAGCTGATTCCCAAATTTGCGTGTTTGCTTTCTCCAGGACCGTTTACTATGCATCCCATAACAGCAATGCTCATATGCTCTACACCTGGATTTTTTTTCTTCCATATCGGTATATGAGTTTTTATATAGCCATTCACCTCTTCAGTTAATATACGAAAACGATCGCTACTCGTGCGCCCACAACCAGGACATGAATTAACCTGAGGGTTAAAGTATCGCAAGCCTATAGACTGCAATATTTCCTGACACACCACCACTTCATTAGTACGCGATTCACCAGGACGTTGAGTCAAAGAAGCCCGTATTGTATCTCCAATGCCATTTTGCAATAAATAAATAAGCCCTGCTGCGGTATTTACCACACCTTTATTGCCCATACCAGCCTCAGTTAAACCCAAATGCAGCGCATAATTGGAAGATTTTGCAAGTGCCATATAAACTAAAATTAAATCTTGTACTTTGCTAACTTTACATGAAATGATTATTTTGTTTGAATTTAGACCAATTTCTTCAGCTTTTTTTGCACTATCAAGAGCAGAC
This sequence comes from Wolbachia endosymbiont (group A) of Cephus spinipes, assembly GCF_964026895.1. Classification (NCBI taxonomy): domain Bacteria; kingdom Pseudomonadati; phylum Pseudomonadota; class Alphaproteobacteria; order Rickettsiales; family Anaplasmataceae; genus Wolbachia; species Wolbachia endosymbiont (group A) of Cephus spinipes. The sequence continues at coordinate 591,135 of NZ_OZ034713.1, forward strand.
ATTACAAGTGCTTTGCGCAGTATAACGTCAGAAGGCCTTGAATTACTAAGCGAAGAGTTTTCATCCATCAATTTTTGCAAAAGGTATTTATCAAGACTACCCCAATTTACCCCAATTCTAACCGGAAGATCGTGCATTATTGCATACTCTATAACCCTTTCAAACTTCTCATCACGTTTGTTGCCAAAACCTATATTGCCTGGGTTTATCCTAATTTTACCCAGCATTTTGATGTTGTCTGGATAATCTTGAACTAATTTATCTAGCTCATACTGACCACAGCCTACCAATATTTTACCGTCAAAACCTTCTTTATTTATCTCTTCTACTATATAAGGTATTGCTCTTGCTACCTCCTCTGAGTTCAAGGCAATTCGCACCAATTCTGAACCTGTACGCGCTAGTTCTGTTATCTCTTTTGCATAATGTTTTGCGCTACTTTTTATATTATCAGAATCTATATGCACGCCAAGCGCCATAGATTGTACAACTACAGGATTATTTCCACCTATCTTTACTTTTCCAACTTCTACAACATGAGTCTTGTGCCTGGAAATCGGCAATAATTCATATGCATCATCATTCAATATCAGGTCTTTATCTAGCATATTATTAATGGCCAATATTGTGATACTATTTTACTGTGTCAGCTACACTGCCAAATGAACTCGAACCATTCAAACTATAAGCATCTACGTTATCCAAATTAGCAATAGAATCATGTGAGCATGTTTTTCTTGATGGAGTTTTTTTTATAGTGATATTCATAGGAGAAACTTTTTTTTCTCGTGTTGAAGTAACTTTCTTCTCTTCTTGTTGTTCACTTTCATGCTGCTTATTTTCATACTGGAAAACTGGCTCTTGATCTATAAATACAGCACCCCTTAAACGCGCGATATTAATACCATGCTGATTTATCATAGCGCTCTCTTCATCGTCGACTATGCACGCTTCCATGTCATTTGGCTCATTATCAAGACTAGCAATTTTTTTCTCTTTTAATTTTTTGATTAGATCTTCTTTATTTATAGCTCGATCTTGTGACTTTTTTTTCTTGAGCAATTCCCTACGCTTTTCATATAGCTTATATGACTCAGCAAAATCCTCATCTGTATGAAAGCTTGCACCACCAGGGTTACCAGGAGGTATGTATCTCTTACTGAGCTTAGATTTAGCTTCAGCACTATGCACAGTAAAAAAGCTAGAAACCAAAAACATTAATATAAACAAGACTTTAGAAAAAATCCTAAGCATATGGTGCTATAGTAAATATCGTGTTTTAAAAGATAGCAATTAACAAACTTTAAGTAAACCAGAATCTTTACTAACTTTACAATACAAATATTTTTCTAAAAAGTGATATGTTTACTATCAAAAAATCTACATAGGCTAAGAGAAGAGGAAGGTGTTACAAGTTGCGTAACACCTTTTCAAGAAAAGTGTTATACAACTTAGTTTGGAGTGTATAAGCTATTCTGTTGCACTTGAGTATCAACTTTATCATTAAGTTTTGTGTCTGGCGTATCTTTAGACAAGTTCTTTTCTTTCTCCCTTTCACACTTAACTCCCTGATAGATACAGAATGCAACAAAACTAGTTATCGCTATTACGGCAACAGCAGTGGCTATGGTACAAATTAGTAGTGTTTTTTCTTGATCTGCTACTGCCTCTGCAAGTGTTTCCACTTTTTCTTGTAGGCCGTTTAAGTGCTCTTGCATAGCTTGAAACTGCTCAGTACCAATCTTGTCTTCTAATGCACTAAAAACTTTTTCAAACTGCTCAGCATCTATCTTTTGAGCTTCTTGCCATTCTTTTAATGCACTAAATACCTCTTCAAACTGTTTAGCATCTATCTTTTGAGCTTCTTGCCATTCTTTTAATGCACCAAAAACTTTTTCAAACTGCTCAGCATCGATTTTTTGACTTTTTTGCAATGCTGTTATATCTAACCTATCATTGCCAGACAAACTATACCAAGCATTACTAAAAACATTTGACATTTTAACCCCCTAGTTAATTAATATATTATAATTTTACATTCCCAATGTTTAAATTATTATTAAATTAACTGTCATTATGTATTGACCTTTTAATAATTTTGTTTGACTTGCTTTTTAAAAGTGCGAAAACTTAAATTAAGGTACTTACGAAATACATGAAGAAAAATGCTTATTGTATTTTTGTAACCATTAACACTTAATTCTACAATTCTTTGATCTCACTCATGGAGAGGCCAGTAAACTTAACAATAGTGTTGACATCAACATTATTAGCTAGCATTGCTTTTACGACTTCAATTTTTCCTTTCCGTACACCTTTCTCTTCAGCAAGATCAAGTCTGTATTCAAGGATAGCTTCTTCTTTCTGTAGATCCATCACTCTTTCTTCATAAGCTAGGAGATCTTTTTCACTCCAGTGAAACTTGTCTAATTCATCGTATGCTAGCTTTATTATTGGTGATTCCTCTGCAATTTTCTTTAGATCTTCATCTGTCGTTTCTTCTGCATGCTTAAAAAAGAAGCACCACCTTTCTATTGTGCTTTCTAGTTCCTCCACTCTGCTTTTTGAAAATTTAGGTAATTCTATAAAGACAAATTGAAAATCTTTTAAGTAATGGCCGTTGGTTTTTATATCACGTATATTGTGAGTAGAAATATACTCAACCTCTTCAGGGAATAGCATACCATTGGAAATAGCAATGAAGAAAACCTTCTTTAAATTAATGTAATTTTTATCAGCCTGCCTTGAGTAAGCCTTAGCAGCATAGAGTTGTGCGCGCTTTTCAAAGCCCTTGTCGCGAGCGAGCTGCATCTCAATTATATATCTTGACCCACTAGAATCCCTGCAAAGAACATCAACTATACTTTGTCTATCAGAGGCAATTTCAGGGTCCATAATGGTGCTTAAGAATTCTACTTCTTGTATAGTATTGACTTCAGTACATCCTAAAATATCATTTAAAAAATGGATAAGAATATTCTTATTTTTTTCAGTACCAAAGATTTTCTTAAATGTTAAATCTAACTTTGGATCGAGAAATTTAGAAAGAGCCATGGCAAGAATGCTTGAAAATATTAATAATTATACACTATTATTAACAATTATTCAATTATATTTTTAAGGAAGACAACTTTTAACTTTGTAAAAGATAGCCAAGAAAGTTGCATTTGCAGCAAATTTTAAGATACCCATCTATGGCCTAACTTAACGCGCATGAACGTTCTCAGAAGCCCTGTTATTCTACTAATATCTCTCTCTTTCCTGAATAATTTGGAGCACTGACAACACCTTCTTTTTCCATTCTTTCAACGATGTTTGCAGCTCTGTTATAGCCTATTCTAAGTTGTCGCTGAATGTAACTGGTTGAAACTTTTTGATCTCTTTGAATGATGGCCACTGCTTGATTGTAGAGGTCGTTTTCTTCATCCTCTGTTTCACCTTCTGATTCCACAGAAGAATTTTCATCTTCTTTGGTAATTTCCTCCATATAATTTGGCTCACCTTGCATTTTCAGATGATCAACTATATCTTGTACCTCATCATCGCTCACAAATGGGCCGTGAATTCGAATAATCTTACCACCAGAGGCCATATAAAGCATATCACCCATACCAAGCAATTGTTCAGCCCCTTGTTCGCCAAGTATTGTGCGACTATCTATCTTAGAAGTAACAGCAAAACTGATTCTCGTTGGAAAGTTCGCCTTTATCACACCTGTGATCACATCCACAGATGGGCGTTGTGTTGCCATTATGATGTGTATTCCTGCAGCACGAGCCATCTGAGCTAAGCGTTGAATAGAGCACTCTATTTCTTTGCCGGCAACAAGCATCAAATCTGCCATTTCATCTACAATCACTACAATATATGGGAATGTTTCCATTTTAATCGGCAGCTTTTCAAACAAAGGTTTGCCTGTTGTTGAGTTAAAGCCAATCTGCACAACGCGCTCCAATTCTATTCCACTATTCATCGCTTCTGTGATTCTTTGGTTATAGTTTATTACATTGCGCACATTTAAATAGGACATCATGCGATAGCGGTTTTCCATCTCTTTTACTATCCACTTAAGAGCGACTACAGCCTTTTTTGGCTCTGTTACCACTGGCGTTATTAGATGCGGTATTGCATCATATATTGAAAGCTCAAGCATTTTTGGGTCGATCATTATCATCTTACATTCATCAGGACTTAATCGATAAACGAGTGAAAGAATCATAGTGTTAATCGCAACTGATTTACCAGACCCTGTGGTTCCAGCAACGAGCAAGTGGGGCATTTTAGTTAGATCTGCAATAACTGGTTTTCCACTTATTTCTTTGCCAAGCGCAATTGGGAGATTTAAGTTTGCATTTTGGTATTCTGGGGATTCAAGCAAATCACGCAGCATTACAATTTCCCGTTCCTTGTTCGGCAACTCTATTCCCATAGCATTTTGCCCACGAATTATTGAAATACGTGCAGAGAGTGCACTCATCGAACGTGCAATGTCATCTGCAAGGCCAATTACTCTTGCAGATTTCGTGCCAGCTTGTGGTTCAAGTTTGTACAAAGTCACAACCGGCCCATAGCATACACTGATAATTTTTCCTTGCACGCCAAAATCACTCAGGACTTGTTCCAGCAGAGATAAATTTTTATTGCTCTCCATTTCATTCAGCTGCTTTCTCTGCAAAGACTCCTCTGCTTTAGAAAGTAAATGGATACTTGGAAACTTAAACTCACTTAAAACCTCCTCGGTAGCTTTTTTCTGTCTTTCTTTTGGTTGTTGTTTAGTAGTGATTTTAGTTCTATGTTTTTCTTCTACTACTAATGGTGCAATTGAATACTCAGTAGTTTTATGTGATCTGAAGAATGGAACATTTACAAATAAGCAAGCTATTTTTTTACATAAGAAGAATAGAGAGTAAATTGTTCTCTTCCAACCAACAGATCCTACAAGACCTATTGATGTTACTATCACAAATATATAAAACGGGCAGTTATTAATTAGTGCATTCCCTATTATTCCACTGTGTCTGTACCTTGCAGTGATGCCTAGCGAAAGTTGTGGTAGTATAGCACATATCCCTAAATTGATTAATATTAAATAGAGAATTTTTAGCAGCCTTTTTGATGGCCTGAAGATCAACAAGTAAACTATGGTTGTAGCTATTGTAACACTAGTTAATCCAAGAAATTGAACCAATATATCAGCTAAATATGAACTTACTATTCCACCTAAATTTGTCACTTCCTCATTTGTAGCTGTGTTTAAGGAAGGATCTTTATAGTTATAGCTAAAAACTGATATATATATATATATTAAAAGGGATAGATATATTGCTGATTTTAGATATTTTTTTAACATCTACCTAAAGTAGTAAGCTACTGTATATTTTACAAAGTGAATTGTTATTAGCAATATCATTATAGATAAATCTAATCCGTTGAACGGTGGTATATATCTTCTAATAATCTTTAGTGGTGGATATGTCAATTGGTTCAAGATGTGCATTATGCTACTGACAGTTTCATTATATATGTTCACCATATTAAGTTTAACCAGCCAGTTTAGGACAACCCAACATATTAGAATGAAGCTATAAAGATCAAGTAACGTATTGAGTAGATATATGATTGGATGCATACATATCTATTACACGAAAGTTATATAAAAGACAAGTATTTAGCCTTTTCAAACTCAAAATGTTGTTTTTGCTGAACCAAAAAAAACTTCATTTTTTGAGCTGCGCAAAGCCACCTAAAGTAGAGAATGGACAAGGAAGGAGGGGTGTATAATATATATTAATGTTGATATTTATTTCTTATAAATATCATCTCTATGTCCTATCTCTGTGATAGTTACTATATGATCTAATTGATTTACTCTGTAAATTACACGATAGTCACCAACTCTTAGCCTTCTACATCCTTTTAAGTTATGATGTAGTGGTTCACCAAAATTTATTGGGTCAACTGTAAGACGTTCTTTTATAGCCTTTTGAACTCTTAGCCTTATTGTCTTTGGAAGGTTTGGTAAATCTTTTTCAACAACACTCTTTAGAGACTTAACCTTGTAACGCTCTAATCCCACTTAATATCTTCAAAATCAACTGTTTCTGCACCTTCAACATCACGCTCATCAGAAATTTTAGATACTAAAAAATCCTCCATTTCAAGCTCAACTGCTTCTCTAAATAGTTTTCCTGCTAATTCTTGAACGGGCTGTTTAGTAAATTCAGATAATTCAGCAAGATGCTTTAAAGTTTCTTCGCTAAGAGCTATGTTAATGCCTGAATTTGCCATATGTTTTACCGAACTCTACTACTGTAACAAGTATACAACATTTTTTTTAATTTTTCAATAAAGAAAGTTGATGATACGTAAGAAAAATTTTGCCACCTGCGTTAATAAATAATTAAAAATTTAGCATATTTATCTACCCTCTATTCTATTACTTAAGTTAGACCACTTTTTTCTATTAATATTTTTTGTTTATAAAGATGAGCAGTTACTCATCACGCAGTTGATCTATGGATATAATACTACCGTTTGATAGTTTTTCAGTACATTTTTCACTTTTGTATTCTTTATCAGAGTCGATACTGATTTTGTCAAATATTAAAACATCTCCTGAAATTTTATCACGAAACTCACTAATAGCAAAAAACGGTATAGTAATTCGCTCTTGTTTTCCTTGAAAACTCAAACTGACGCTAAATTTATCCTCAGAAACTTTTAAATCATAGAATTGATGCTGTAATATAATAAGCATTTGAGTAGGGTATGACTTTTTCAAACGATCTGGCATGGTCACACCATTAAAATATGTGAAAAATAATATTTCTAAGTGAGGGATAAAACCATTACCTGATATAACATCTAAAGTCTTTTTGATAACTTGAAACTTAGCAGAATTAAGCAGTTTTTTGTAATCTGTTTGCTCCATATAACTTTCACATACGTAAATTTTGGGGGAACTTCTGTTACCCGGCGTTCCCTAAACCGTGCTTTAGTAATAAACCGGTTGTGCTAAATTAAGCAGCAACACGATATTCTTCAGCAGCAAAATTATCGTTTGCATTTAAATTATGAACTCTTAGCGGTGGTGTCTAACCGAGCAAAGCTACCATCTTTACTATGCATGTCGATCCTTAATCGCCCCCGTATAATTAAAAAACATGGTGGAGGCGCCGAGTACTGCCCTCGGGTCCAATACACCTATTACAAGGTAATTTTATTGCTATAGTACACAAAATGTACATAGCTATTATATAGCAACATTAAATAAATGTCAAGATATTATGACCTTAAGTTGATTTATTGCTAAAACAAAATTAATATTTCCAGTAAAAAATTCTGTGCTCTTAACCTGACACATATGGCTTTTTGAATACTCCCAATGAAAATATTTATAAATAAATATTTACTCTTCTTTTTTATTGTTTTTAGGTTTTTCTTGATCAACCATTTCTCCACCGATCTCTTTTATTTTTAGTATCAACGACTCTGGTACATACATGTCAATTACTTCTTCTGCTGTCACAAATAAAGCCTGATAAGAGTGTGAATTTATTATCCAATTAGGCAATATGTCTTCTGCTTCTATTTTATACTCTCCCTCTTTTTTGTCATATACTGTGTAGCAATATAAGTGCACAGCAAAAAATAATACATAAGAGAGCAATATTCCTTTAAGCACTCCGAGAAAGATTCCAGTAACTCTATCGATAAACCCCAACCTTATGGGTAATAATATGTACATTAGCCAGTTATTTATTATCATGAATATAAGATTAAGTATAATAAATACAGAGATTGTAGAAAGTATGTTTAGTGTAACTTTAGAATCAAAATATTTACTATAATTTGGAGTGAAAAAATCATAGTGATTAGCTGTCAGAAAGACCGATAAAAATAGAAACATTAGTGCGCATAGCTCTTTTATAAAGCCTCTAGTTACCGAGATTATTACGCATAGAACAACAATGAAGATAATTAGGCTATCGAAAAGCATGTTTTATATCTATATGGTTTTCAAGATATAATAGTTGTAAATAACAAGGTTGTAAAATTAATTGTATTTATGCTGCATCAATTGATCTAAATACCTAGCGATCATGTCAATTTCTAAATTCAAATAATCATTTACTTTGTTGTACTGAAAAGTTGTATTTTCCCATGTATAGGGAGTGATATTTACTGTAAATTCCTGATTAACAACTGAATTCACTGTGAGGGAAACCCCATCTAGTGTAACGGAGCTTTTTTTTGCAACAAATTTAATTAATTCTTGTGGGCACGATAGTTTGATTTCATGAGAATCTAAATTTTGATTAATTGTTAAAAATTTTACTATCCCATCAACATGACCCTGAACCAGGTGGCCATCGATCTTATCGCTTAATCTCATTGCTTGTTCGAGATTTATTTTTTTTCCTATTCTCCACGTATTTAAGTTAGCAACCTTCATAGTTTCTTGAGATGCTTGGACTGTAAATGTATCGCTCATTATATCAACAACAGTTAAACACACACCAGAGCAAGCTATTGAATCTCCTTTATTTATAGAGGATAAATTTTGTGTCTTGATATGGAAAATTTGATCAGAGTTGGAGTGAGTGGTAGTATCAGTTATAGTCCCGATATCCGTGATAATTCCTTTAAACATATGGTGAAAATAAATAATTTTACCATGAAAAATTTTTTACAACAACTTATTTCTATTTTGTTATAGTTAAAGTAATTCTGGTTTACCGACAATTTAAAAAACGACAAATTCGTCATCCCGCTACGTGTTAGCGGGATCTAGAGATACCGTGACGGTATGACGTAGGAAAACTGAGCCTGCACTAGCTATAGGCGCGAGAAAGGGGATCGTTTTCACTTACTTGCTTAATAGATTCTATAGAATATTCAGAATATATAAAGCGAGCTAAATTCAAAATACACAGCGCGATTAATATTGGCAACCCTATGTTCAATGCTAACCCAATACTTTCCCTTTTTTCTGGTGGCACTAATCCTTTTAACATTGACACTTTTCCTAATGGAAAATGCCATAAGCAAAGTGTTGATGCAGATGCTACTATTATAAATAGACAAAAATAAGCCTTTTTTGAGGAAGATACAGTTTTTAACGGTGATTTGAGTGTAATGTTAGTAGGTGGTAGAGTTTTAGCTTCATTTGTTGCTGGTGAAAGATCTTTAATTGGTAAAGGGTTTGTAGATTTATGAGGAGTATTTTCATGTTGTGGAGAAGGTTGTTGTATATAAACACCTGAAACTAATTTAAGCAATTGCTCTTTTTTTCTATATACTTGTTTTTGTAAATATTCTTTACCTAAAAGTGAGTTACTAAGAGGTTGTGGCCTTTCGAGTATCTGTAATACTTCTGATATTTCGCCTGGCTCTAATATTGCATGTAATTGTTTATCTTGAAAGTAAACAATATTGAATACTGAGCTGAAAATATTGCAAAATGTTTCTGGATCTTGATTTTTGTATCCACTCATCACTTCAATAAATATTTTATCGAGCTTTTTCCCCCTGTGCTCAATTTGGTTATCTATCACAGCTACTCTAGCATCATTTCGTGCTTGTTTTATGGTAGATTGTTTTTCTTCTTCTGGTAGTTCTTGAGATTGCTTTTTCGATTTTTTTCTATTAGCTTTAAAATACTCTGTGTGCGAAGTAGTTTGACCTACATTCTGTTCTGCTTCTTGAGGTATTGGATTTTCTATACTACCCCCTGTCATCCGAGTAGCTTGACTACTTGGATCCATGTTTCTTTTTTCCTGGTCAAACGCTGGAATAACACCAAATGGTATATTGTTGCTCTGTATAGAAAATTTTGGCAATTGTTGGGAAAAGAATTGTGACGTATTAAAAAAATTGGGTAGACAGAAAAAAGATCTAAACCAGAAAACGTTTTCATGCATTGCAGCAACTACTATCGAAACACGTGTAACTTGTTTTCCATTATTTGTTACATCGAAGCCAAATGAGCCTGTAACTGGTACGATTTGTTTATTTTGTGCATTTTTTTGGTTAGTTTCACTCTGTTCTTTTTTGTCTTCATTTTCAGTTTTTTCTGCATGTTGTAGCTTTTCATTTAGAAATAACTCGATTTGGTACAAGTTGTCCAGGTTAATGTTTTCAACGTCTGTTTGTAGCGTTATCGTTGTGCCCTGCAGAAGGATTTGAGGCGGAGCACTATTTACGAATTCTTCTACAGTTTTATAACTGTTAGTTTTACAGTAGTTATTATATAGTTCACTGCTTTCTTTGGGCACTTTTATGTTGGCTGTAAATTTTTTTTCCCGGGAAAGGCAGATTTTGAAAAAATCAATTAAAGGGTTTATTCGAAATAATCTTATATTAAAGGTGTCTTTATCTGTTGCTGTTAGCTCAAATGAAAATTTTTGTATATTGCTTTCAATACTTCTCGAGCGAATAGCACTGATCTTAATTGTTTCGCTAGAAAATGCTTTACTTATGTTTCTGGATTTTTCCTTAAAGAGCTTAGGTAAATCCTCTATTTTATACTTATTCTTAGTTTCAGTGTTACTGTTGTGCATAGTTGATACAGCAAATTCATCAACGCAAAGGTAAATAAAAAAGATTAATTAGTCAATAAATTAATAATCAGAATAGGGCAATTTTTCGGATTGTTGATGATATTTAAAATTTCACTATAATGAAAGTTTAAGCCAGCGTTTTTAAGATGAATAAAGAGTTATTAGATGACATACTTTCACTTGAAGATAAAGCAGTTTCCGAAATTGAGAATGCTTCTTCTTTGCAAGATTTAGAAAAAGTTAGGCTATTATATTTGGGAAAAAAGGGTGTAGTTAGAGCGTATTTTGATAACTTAAAAAAGATAGAAAATGCAGAGAAAAAGCGTGATTTAGGTGCAGTGATTAACGCTTTACGTGATAAGATAGATCATCTTATCATGAATAGGGAAAATGTGCTAAAAACAGAAGAAGTTAACTTTAAATTGCAGAACGAGGCGGTTGATATCACGTTGCCCGTTAGACCAGAAAAAATGGGCAAGGTCCATCCACTCAGTAAGGTTATAAATGAAGTAAAGCTTATTTTTGCACATATGGGTTTTAAAGCAGTTGATGGCCCTGATATTGAAGATGAATTTCATGTATTTGATGCACTGAATACTCCAAGTCATCATCCTGCGCGAGAGGAGCAAGATACCTTCTACTTAAAGAACAAAATAGATGATAAAAGAATGGTACTGCGCACTCACACCTCATCTGTACAGATTAGAACCATGGAAAAAACAAAAAAGTTCCCAATTAAAATAGTAGCTGCAGGTAGAGTATACAGAAACGACTTTGATGCAACTCACACCCCTATGTTCCATCAAATAGAGGGGTTATATGTCGATGAGAATGTCAATATGGGCCAGTTAAAATTTACTATTCATCACTTCCTTAATAAGTTCTTTGGCGATAAAGGGCTGAAGATACGTTTTCGTAATAGTTTTTTCCCTTTTACCGAGCCTTCTGCGGAAGTGGACATAAGTTATAAAGGTAGTAAATGGATAGAAGTACTGGGATGCGGTATGACGCATCCAAATGTATTTCAAAATGTTGGAATAGACCATACTAAATACAACGGTTTTGCGTTTGGCATTGGTATAGAAAGGCTTGCAATGCTAAAATATCAAATTAGCGACTTGAGGAGCTTTTATGACAACAAAATCAGCTGGCTTGATCATTACGGTTTTCATTTTTCATCTTTAAGATAAGTGATAAGTAAAACTCATACGTTCGTTATACTTGCTGCAGGGCATGGCAGGCGGATGAATTCAGATTTGCCTAAGGTCCTACACAAAATAGGCAGTTTTTCCATGCTCCAGCATGTCATTTACAATGCAAAACAGTTAAATCCTGAAAATATTGCTGTTGTAGTTGATCAGCCTTTAATTGAAAGACTAAAGTGTTTTAAGGATATACAGTTAATTACACAAGAATTAACACTTGGCACGGGAGATGCGGTCAAAACTGCGATGAGAAACCTAAGAGAATTGCCAGATTCAAGCATAGTTGTTGTGCAGTATGGGGATACTCCGCTCATAAAAAGCAGCACAATAACTAAAATGATTAGTTATTTAGAAGGCAAGGCTCTAGTTTGCCTAGGTTTTAGGACAAGCAATAAAGAATACGGTAGGTTAATTATTGAGAATGGTTCCTTAAGAGAAATCGTAGAAGCAAAGAGTGATAAAAATAATCATGAAGAATTTCTTGCCAATGCTGGAATAATGGTGGCATGTGCAAAGAATTTACGTGAATTGGTGGAGAAAATAGAGTGCAATAGCTCAACTCATGAATATTACTTGACCGATATAGTTTCCATTGCAGTGAAGAGTAATTTAAATGTCGGTTACGTTATTACCGGTGGAGAAGAAGCAACGGGAATAAATAACAGAAATGACCTTATAAAAGCTGAATTTTACTTTCAAGAAAATAAAAGAAAAGTTTTTACCGACTCCGGAGTAACGCTTGTTGCACCAGAGACTGTTTTCTTTTCTCTTGATACGCAAATTGCCAGAGATTCAGTTATTTACCCATATGTTTTTTTCGGTACTGGAGTGAAAATAGAGTCTGGTGCGAAAATACTGCCATTTTCGCATTTAGAAAATTGCTTAATTGAAAGTAATGCTGAGGTCGGTCCATTTACCAGAATACGCGGAAACACAACAATTGGTAATAAGGCAAAAATAGGAAATTTTGTGGAAGTGAAAACAAGTGAAGTTGGTCAAAACACTAGAATAAAACACTTAAGTTATATAGGAAATGCTAAAGTAGGGCAGGAGAGTAATATAGGAGCAGGCACTATTGTTTGTAATTATGATGGGAAAAATAAACATGAAACGAATATAGGGAGCAATTGCTTTGTTGGCGCCAATAGCTCACTAATTGCGCCGCTTAATATTCATGATGAATCTGTAATTGCAGCAGGTAGTGTTATAGTTGAGGATGTACCAGAAAAAAGCCTTGCAATAGCAAGAGAAAAGCAAGTAACTAAGAGAATAAAGTAGTCTAATTTAATTATGTTGTTGTGTCATTTTTAATATTAGACTTCTTGCATAACCATATAACAAACTTTTATTGGGAATAGAAACAAAAAAACTTCCTTGACAAACTCCGCCAGCCTCCTTATCATGATGTGTATAACAATGTTACAAAAAATAATATCATAGAATTCAGTAGGATTATTCCTAGGGTGTTTCTATGTTCCAAAAGAGGAAACTTAAATAACAAAATAAATACCCTTTAATATACACAGAAGGCATTCTATAGCTAACTTAGGTAACCAGATACAACTATAACTTTTATTGTTTAATAACATTTGTGCCATTCTCTCTAACTTGAGCTTATGGTTTAAAGTATAGCTCTTCTCATAATAATCCAAACAAGTTAAGATATGGATTTATGGTAGTGGGGTTAGTATGCCAGCAGCGTATAGTTACGACTTAAGGAAAAAAGCAATGGAAGCATTGGATGAAGGAGAAAGTAGATCAACTGTTGCCGAGAGATTTAAAATTGGAAAAACGACTCTATATGAGTGGCAGAAAAGGCGTAAGGAAACGGGAGATTTTCAGTCAAAAAAGCCTGGAAGCGTAGGATATAACCATAAAATTACCGATTGGAATGTTTTTACCAAGTTTGCAAAAAACCATAGTGGCAAAACTCAGTCAGAGATGGCTAAACTCTGGGGCAATATCAGTCGACAAACGATTCACCGCGCACTTAAAAATATTGGATTTACAAGAAAAAAAGACCTACGGATATAAAGAAAGAAATGAAGAAAAGCGAGCTCAATTTTCAAAGGTTATAGCAACAAAATGTCATGAAAATCTTGTATATATTGACGAATCTGGAATAGACAATACAGAAGACTACCCATATGGATATTGCAGAAAAGGAGAGAGGTTTCATTCACTAAAATCAGGTAAAAAAACTCAGCGCGTCAGTATGATTGCAGCTCTAAATAAAGAGAAAATCATTACTCCATTAACCTTTGAAGGCTACTGCAATAAGGATGTTTTCGAGGCTTGGTTTGAGCAGTTTTTAACTCCAATTTTAAGGTTTGGCCAAACTGTAATTCTTGATAACGCTACTTTTCATAAATCTAAAAAAATAGATGATCTTGCTAAAGGAGTTGGTGCTGAAATTCTTTATCTTCCTCCATATTCTCCAGACTTTAACAAAATTGAGCATCAGTGGTTTGCTATAAAGAACAGAGCTAGAAAAAATATCCCTATTTTTAAATCTTTTCGTCAAGCTGTTGATTCTGCTTTCTTATTCTGACTATTATGAGAAGAGCTATACAACCAACATAACATTGTATAAGGGTTTGTCTAAAATATAGTCCAAAATCTGTATTATAAATATGAATGTAGAAAATAAAAGGACATTACTGAATAAGTAACATCCTTTTGAAGAAGGTGAGCTGTTTATCTTGATGTTTGCAAAGATTGTGTCACCTGAATTGGCTCTTGACCATACATGAATGTAGAAGGCTGTTGTTCACCTATTTTTTCCTGCGAATTTACTTTTCTCAATTGTGACCTAGTTGTAATTAAGTCGTCCGAAGAAATAATCATCCTCTCTGGTGTAGAAGGAATAGATGCACCTCTTCCACTATCAGAATCACTAAGGTCACTGAAAGAACTGCTTTTAGACGCAATACTGTCATCGATATCACTGAACGTACTAATGGCACTAAAATAGCTACTATTAGAAGCTAAACTACTAACAGAATTACTGCGAGTTGGAGTTCTATTAGATAAAATATCCAGATTTCGTTTGACAGTAGGATGATTGAAAACATCTTCACTCAGAGAACTTTGTGAAAATGAATTCATAACCCCATTCAAATTAGTCAGTGAGGCACTTATATTTTGTACTTTTGGAGTGAATGCATTAGTAAAGTTGCCAGTGCTATTACGTCGCGTTACTTCTGGTCTACTTCCTATTGTTGCAGTTGGTGTTGCAGCTAAAACTTGATACTTAACATTACTTACTTTTTTGCTTTCACCACACTTGCTTGCTATCTTATTAAGGTTCTCTATAGAGTTAGAAAGTTTATGCTCTATTTTACATTCTCTGATAATCCTATTAATTTCATCATGATGTTCAGAGAAAATTTCATAGAGATTGTTATCATCTTGAGCTAACAAATTTTGCAACTTCTTAGTATCCAATTTATCGACAAAAGCCGCTTGCTGTGCCAATTGATAGACTAACTGGTCCTTTTTGAAACCTTGTGGACCATCAATAGAATCAGCTTTTTCTGATATTTTTCTGTTTAATTCAGAGAATATTTCCTTAATTAAAGCAGACTTATTGATAGTCTTGTCTTGCAAAACTTCACTAACAAGCATCTCCTTCACACTGTTGAAATTTTTCGTTTTTTCTTCTGTTTTTAAAACAACAGTTTGACTCTGTAAGTCTATTGAATATGGAATGCTATCCAAATTAGATATACTTGAACCCAAATTACCTAGTTTACTTCCCACTTTTTTAAGTGTATCACTTGTGCCCTCCCTTGTTTTCTGTGCTACAGAACTTCCAGCTTCTTTTAATGAATCTCTAGCATTTATAAAGCCTTTTTTTATTTTGCCTGCAGTATATTGTGCTCCTTCAACAGTTTTTTCAGCTGACCATTTGAGTCCTTTATATCCAGATTGAACTGATTTTACAGCCACTTTTACAGCGAAGTATAAAGTAAGACCAACTATAGCACCTGGTATAGCAAGTGTTACACCAACTGCCAAAAGTGGTAACAATGCTGTAAATAGCCCACTTGCTGTACCTACTACAAGAGCCTGATCTCCTTGTTTCATTCGAAAGAATTCTGTATCTCCTTTTAACAGGTCAGAGATTCTTTCCTTGAGCTTTTTGTGATTATGAATACTCTCTATATTTGATGGATCTTCAGTAAATTTCTTTAAATCAAGATCATTTTCTTGTTGAGTTACAAGAGAATCTAAATTTGTTTCATTAGGTAACATTTTTAACCTCACTATTAATTCAATATATTATATTTTATATATGTCATCATTAAATTAGTGTTAACTTGATTACTAATATTGGTATAGCTTAAAATAATTTAGCTGGACATGATTTTATAGAGACTCAAATTTACGATTAGAGCCTAGAGTATAGTAATTATAAATGACTCAAGAGACTTTGTTCAGCCAAAATCATTAGATTCAAACTGATAAGGCTGTATATAGAATATCAGAGGATTATCCTGATAATAGTGTTAAATCAAGATTGGAATATAGGAGTAATTATGCTATTTATTAGAAATGATTTTGTTAAAGAGTGATTGTGCAAGAAAATGAGAATTTGACTGAAGATAAAAAATTAGCATCTGAGATTCTACAAGAAGTTGCAGATACTGGTAATACTAATAGTGATAAAGTGACGTTGTTTAAAATTAAAACAGCTCTACAAGAACGTGGTTTTGGTATTTTAATAATTATTTTCTCCTTGCCACTATCTGTACCTATACCAGTTCCACCTGGCTATACAACTATACTTTCCATACCTTTAATTTTATTTTCACTGCAGCTTCTGCTTGGGTTTCATTCTCCTTGGATGCCAAATTGGTTGGAAAGAAAATCCTTTAAACGTTCAACAATAGCACTTGTGGTCAAAAAAACTTTACCTGCATTAAAAAAAATAGAAAAGTTCATGAAACCAAGAATGTCCTTTATCTTCCGAGGGCCAGGTGAAAAGATTTTGGCATTTATAATGTTAGTTTGTACGTTGGTGATAGCAAATCCGTTTCCGTTAACTCACTTTATTCCAGCAATTGGTACAACTCTTATTTCACTTGGTATTATGAGTAAGGATGGGCTTGTCTCGATACTTGGGGTGTTAGTATCTTTGTGTGGAATATTATTTGCTCTTGTTGTAATAGTTAAAGGCCCACAGCTTATAATTAGTACGTTTTCTTTTCTAAAAAGTTGTGTGTATGGTTAATCTTGAACTATGAGGAATTTACACATTTTAGATAAATATCATGACAACCAGTGTGAGAGCAAATTCTTTTGTTTACTATTTATGTCTCAAAAACATAAAACAGTACCCACCTTCGTGAGAACAAACCGAATAAAAATATGGTTACGAAAATAAAGGTGTAAAATTATTATAACAAAGTTAGGCAAAATAGTTCGTATGTAGATATGGATGAAATGGGCTAATGTGGCTAGTTTTAGCGTATAGCAAAATCAATATACAAAAAAGTTCGTATGTATCGAGTGGTAGACCATCCCATCCCAAGAAAAACACTTCTCACCGTCCTTAGTTTTGAGCGCTGGAAATGGTTATATTACTTGAGATCTTAATAATATATTTTGCTAAATTAATATAATTTGCTTGTGGAAGAATTAAGGTAAATTTATAATAAAAAAAGAATTTAGAAGTAGATAAAAGATCTTATATCGAGCCTGTTGAGAGGCTTTTATCGAAAGTTATTCAAGCCTAAAAAAAATTTTCAAATTGAGGATTGACAAAACCTAAAAACGGGATATCCTACTCAAAATGGTATCAAGTTACTATAGTGTATGTTAGACGTAACAGTTTCTATGTTTTTCCGTTAATAGAGGGGTGATTATGCTGCGTTCAGATATTCCAAAGGTTTTATTTTCGTCTATTAAAGAGGATGATCCTTATAGAGCATCTAAGCTTTTTCAAATTGAACGCTGGTGCTATGCAAATTGGCGTCTGCACCAAAAAAGTGGCAAGAAAGGACGTAATTTTCTTGCACAGGTATTGTCTAGTGAGGATTGTTGGAAAAAAGTAGACAATTTACATGAAGTTAAGCTTGATAGGCAAGTGGTAGGCAAAAAGTTAATTGCGCCAGATTCAGGTAATCTCTTTGATAAGTATGCTATTGCCTGTCGGTACTGTCTAGAAGAAGATATTATTGCTTTATTTGAGAAAAGAAAAGAGGAATTATCAGCTCAAGGTAAGAGTAGTCTATTGGAGTATGAGCACTTAGTTAGGTGTTGCGGGTCGGGTCTTTTAGCGCAGTTTTGGTCACATTTTATCAGTGGTTACATCTCTAAACTAAATTTAGATGGCTGTCATCCATATGAGTACGGGCTTAAATGTGCTATGAGTTTTAAGCAAGAGCAGGCAGTGGAATTCTTCTGGAATAAAATAAAGTTATTACCTGAAAATGAAATGAACGCACAGAAAAAAGATGAGATCTTGATGAAAACAGCGGTATATGCAGCAGGTAGTCGTTGTAATAGTTATCCTGAAATATTCGAATTTTGTTTTAGTCAAATAACTCCTGATAGGTATCTAGAACTTCTAAAAAGAGACTTAGCTGAAAATGGTTATTATGGTAGTTTAGATACGCTACAGAGTGCACTTCGCTTTGATCAATTCCAAAAATTGTTTGACTGCTTAGGGCCAAGTGATGTCTCAGAAGACAATTATAATATCTGGTTAGACATGGAAATCAAAAAACATTCAGAGCCTTATGTAAGCGAAAGTGTAAAGCTTTTTATGCATATGTGGATAAAGGAAGGATTTGATAGTCATCGTGCTTTAGTGATAAGAGAGGAACTAGAGGATAAATCCCCTCTTTTCTGTACAAATTTATTAACACCTTTAGTAGAAAAGGGCTGTATGGAGCCAATATGGGCAATACTAGATAAGGCTAATCCTGATCAAATCAAAGAATTTATGGATTCTAGGCAAGCGGGGTATATACGATCTGTGTTGGAAAAAAGAGATACTGATTCACTGAATAAGTTTCTAGCATATGGAAAGTCTACAGCTGAAGAGCTTACTAGCTTAACTGAGGTTAAATTAAGCAAAGCATGTGAGCAATTAGAGTTGAGTAATTAAGAGGTATTATAAGGCAATTCTATAAAGTAGGTGGTGGTTTCTTGTTACTACTTTAGCTTCTGTCAAAAAGATGTTGCGTTGTAATGCAAATGTTATATACACAAGTCAGCATATAAGCAAAAATAGCTTTTATTATTGATATCTCTGATGGTTATATAATAAGCTTGGCATAGTGGGTTTAATATAATATAATGAAGGGGGTTTATGTTCAAGATACAATATCCAACAGATCATCTAAAAAAAGAAGATGTTAATTCAAAGATTACTGAATTATCGGATGAAATGCAATATATAGAGCAAGCTAGAGAATTTCCTCATTTCAAGCGTTATCGTAGGTCTGACTCTAATTCTGAAAGTGAAAGTAGATTTAAAAGAATCGATGTTCCAGGAGACGGTAGTTGCTTGTTTTGGTCTGTTACTATGGCTTACTTAATACCTGTCAGAAACGACGATGCTTTATTTCGACAAAGGTATGAAGTACTATTTGGAAATGAAGGAGCTGTAATTCAAAATTTAGATCGTATTAGGAATTTGGTAAGGAATTTAAGTACTGCCAATTATGATGATACATTTGCAAATTTAGTAAGAAACGTATTTCGTAATCGAGTAGTTGATCACATAAGTTCTCATAGAAACGAGTTCAGAGATTTTGTTGAAGGTGAAAGTGGACTCAGTTTCGAAGATTACTTAGAAAATATGAGAAAACTTAATACTTGGGGAGATGAACCTGAAATAAGAGCAATGAGTGAAATGCTTAGCGCAAGGATTAGTGTTTCTGGTGCAACTAGAAGTCAATATAACAACGGGAATATTCAAATACAGTTATTTCATGTTGGTACTCCAGGCAACCGAAACCATTATAATTTTGGTCTTGAAAGGAATATTATCTCTAATAATAAAGAGCTTGCAAAAGGTTTAAAAAAAGTCATGGGTAAAGGAAGGCCACAAGATTTTGAGTTGATACAGTTATTAATAGAGGAAGCAGGTACAGAAGTTGGCACAAGCAAGCAAGAAGAGGATTTTAGATCTTTCGAAACAAGATTTCAGTCATTTGTGGATCAGATTCCATCTTATTTACACTCTGTAAAAAAAGCAGGGTTTTTTACGCACTTCTTCCTAGGTAGTTTTTCTATTTTGCCGGATACAAAGATTGCAGAAAAGTTAAATATTAAAAAGATTTATTTTAGTTTTGATACTTCGAAAACTTTAAAAGTAGCTATTGTTAAAAATGGTCAAATTGGAAATGCTGAAGACGCTATTAATAATATAGATTTATTTTCCATTTCAGAAGGTAAGCGTGGCCATCAGTTTACTGTTAATGAATTGGAGAGCATATTAAGAAATAATATAGATAGAGGTAGGATTAGAAATCGAAACGTTGAGAATGAGATCCTAAATATTAAGAATGAAATTCAAGATAGAATAAAATCCAGATTAGTACAGATCTATAAAGGAAAGGATGGTATTTTTGTTGATATGGAAACTAAAGGGATACTTGATTCTGCTACTAGCAAAGAATTTCATGAAGTGGAAAAAGGAATATGGAGTAATCCAGAAGGTGATATAGAAAAACTGGTTAGTTCCCGTGCACGGACAGTTAGTAGGTCTTTGAAGGAAATTGTCAAAAAAATTAGTAATGTTCACTCTAAATATACAGGATCAGTAGTCTATGATAATAGTGCACGTGAAGCAGCACATCATGGATTTATGGTAGGCGTTTTCATGAATTTCCACTATAGGTATAATCTTAGAGTTTATCCAGAGCAATTTGCAGGTAGGGGTTATGCAGATATTATCCTGCTAGCTCGTGGTCCTGATCGTGCATTAGACTCTATTCCCATTATTATTGAGTTAAAAGCGGGAGAAGGTCCTAATTCTACTCCAGATAAGGCTTTGCAACAAGCAGAAAGGTATGCACAAGGTTTCCAACCAAATGTTCAGCGAGTTTTAACTACTGCGGATAACATTTTATGTGTTGGTGTCAACCTTGATAATCCGTCTCCTATCTCTGATATTAAAGTATCAAATCGTGGAGAAGAAATAATCCCTCTTTTTCAAGATATGCTAAAATCTGCTGATGACTGGGATACGCAAAGGATTGGAACAATAGAATTAAAAGGACAGGTGAAAGATAATTTAGAGCGTATTTATCATACGTTTCCTGGTACACCGGAGAAGGGAGATAATCATTATTTTAGCAGGTTTTTACTGGGACAATCACTACTGTTAAATAGAATTGAAGATTTAAAAACTGGTTTCAAAAAATACATTTTTATCTATGGAAACAATATACCTACCGAGGTACATCCTAATCTTCGTAGGATTAGACGTCCAGCAGCTGAAAGAGCCAGAGAAAGACTATCGGCTAATCTTGATGCAAGCCATGCAGTTGTAACAATGGTGCTCATTCCAGAGAATATAGAGAAGTTGGTTTATGTGATAAATATTGTTGAAGCCAACAGAAAAGATGTTCTGAACATGCTAAATGAAGTGCTCCCTCTTGATAGGTTAAACAGAGAAATAGGGAATAGGGAAATAGTCGAATTAAATCTTAATTTTGATACTAGATACAAGTCAGATTTTAAAAGATATCTTACTATTTGGACTGAAAAATACAATTCTTTACAAGAATACAACAACGGAGCTGAGAGATTTCAAGGTACTTTCAAAGAAGTTCCTTATTCTAGTAAGTTAAAAGAAACATTTGATCAAGCATTAGATGCTCAGTCTTTATCAATAGACGAATATAATAAATTGTTAGAAAAAATTGGAGAAGGAATATTCCCTTTTAAGAGTCTCGTTAATAAAGAAGCTCATTTCCAAGGAATATTGAATGGAGTGTTTAGTTATTATAGCGACCTAAAATTACAAGAATCACCAGAAACTAGAGCGTTAGTTTTAACTGAGTTTCAAACTGGTAGAGGGGAACGTATTGATATGCTAGTTCATGGTATTAAGTTTGTAGCTCAAGGTGGAAATGCTGAGGAGTACACACCAATAGGGTTGGAACTTAAGACATCAAGGCAGGGCAAAGGAGCTCAAGCTTTATTGAGGGAAGCAAATGATCAAATAAATGAAGAATACAAAGAAGGTGTTACCTATAAAACACTAACAGATGGTGATGAGGTAAAATTTATCGGTGTTGTTTTTGATAAAGGGTCTGATGATCCGCGTAAACTGATTTTAACAAGCAGAACGAATAAGGAAGGGTTTATTTCTCTTAAAGTAGGTCATAGCTCTCATATTTTACGCCCTCATTTAAGGCGGTGTTCTAAAAGAGAATCTTCATCACCGGAATATCCACCAAGTAAAAAACCAAGAAGAGAAAGAAGTGTAAATATGGCCTGCATGGATTCATTTGATGAAGAAAAGATTACAGAGGAGGAAAAAGAACAGCGTATCAAAGAGTTATTCAATGCTGACAAGGTAGCAGAAAGAGTAAAGAATATTGAGTTTTATGATCAGCTTTTCAAGGTTTCTCAGAAGATATCTGAAGGTGAAATTATAGATAAAAATGTTGAAGAAGCATTTGTAGCAAAGATTAAAGATATAGATCTAGGTTCAATAGATCCAGAGATTAGGGATATTGTGAAAGAAATGAAGGATAATATAGAGAACAAAGAAGAAGTGAAAAATATTCTGAGAAGATCCGGAGTGGCAGAAAAAATAGGAAAAGTAGCAGAAGGTGCAGGTCTTGCCTTTACAGCATTTTTAGTTGGTAAGCATATAGCAAATGGAGATATAGAGGGATTAGGCTACGATGCATTAAATCTCTGGGTAATGCCAAAAATTGGTGAAAAAATCTCTGGAAAGATATTAGAGTTGGGAACAAAGCTTGATTCTCAGATGTTGAAGGGGTTTGCTCCAGTTATGGGGCGTGCTATAAGTAATTTTGCGGCATTTTTAGGGTTAGCGGAATCAATAAAAGCTCGTCAGAGTGCGACAGATCCTATAGATATGAAGATTGCTGACCTAAACATCGCAACTAATTCCATTTTTATAGCTGCAGATGTACCTGCAATTGTTACAGAAACAATGTCAGTAGCAGGTCTAGAAACTGGAATAGTAGGAGAATTTGCCGGTCCGGTTGGCGCTGCTATTTCAGTTACTGTAATCATTATAGCACAATTTGTAGAAGCAGGACTTGAGGTAGAAAAATTAGGAGAACATATAAAACTTACAGATCAAGAGAAACATGACTTGTATTGGGATTTCTTTCTTGGTAAAAAAGTACCAGATTATATAGAAAATGATATAGAAGCAAAAAGTATATATAAACAATATATATTAAAGCTTATAAGCCAATATAAAGGTAATTATGATAAAATAGTTATGTCGTTACCTAATATATTGGTTACAAAGGAAAAGCGTGGTGATGCGGAGATACAACTCTTCAGAGTTTACTGTCGTACTAACACAAAAATAGTTGATACTAAGTTTGATTTTGAGTTTAGTACGAATGTTAAATATCCGTTTTATATCAGTGATATTAATTCTAGAATGATTCCTACAAACATTGAAAGTTATAATGTTGTTTGTGGACCACGTGATAGTGATATTAAAGTAAAAGTTGATAACTCTCCCTGTAATGACTGTGTCGTAAATGGAATTGGTTCAGGATGTGATGATTTATATAGTCATAGTAACATATTGCTGAATAGAACATTTGAAAAGTGGTTTTTACAAGAATACCCTAGCGACTGTTATAATGCAGTTATATATAGAAATACAAATTCACGTGGGTATGGAAGCATGTATTATATACCATCTCAAAATGCTAATATTGATGTTGTTTTTCAAGAAAAGGATGCTCTTAACGGTAATCAAAATAGAAGGAGAGAGAATAGGTACTATTTTGAAAAGTTGCTAGATAGCTGTAAGGTGCATAATCCAGGTAGCAATTTTTTTTATATAACAGGAAAGTTTTCTTGTGATTTAGAAGCAGATGGACAAAAGAACATAGTTATAACACAAGGTAATCTTACTACAGATTCAATAAACATACATTCTATTATTGGCAGCAACAAAGCTAATCATATAGAAGTTTCTCATGCAGATTATATAGATGGTAAAGGTGGCAATGATGTAATAACAGTAAAAAACTTTACTACAATCAGGGGTTATTTTGGTGATTCAATTCATGGGAAAGGTTTAGTATTATTACCGATAAATTTTAATGATATAGATAACATAACCCACGTTAATAACATAACAACCATCTATAATAAAAGTGGGGCTTTTATAAGTGTAGATAAACAAACATCGGTAAAAACAGCAGATGGTTTATTTGTAACACCAACGAAAATAGATGAT
This sequence comes from Wolbachia endosymbiont (group A) of Cephus spinipes, assembly GCF_964026895.1. NCBI lineage: Bacteria > Pseudomonadati > Pseudomonadota > Alphaproteobacteria > Rickettsiales > Anaplasmataceae > Wolbachia > Wolbachia endosymbiont (group A) of Cephus spinipes. The sequence continues at coordinate 615,332 of NZ_OZ034713.1, forward strand.
AAGACTGGCATAGTAACAAACTTGCATGTGACAAAAAGCTTGAGAGGTGATATTGTGTTAGATGATGAATTAGATAATTTAAGAAAAATAGAAAATTCAAACTTTAATATTACAAAGCAATTATCAAGTGCTAATTATCATAGTACTATAGGTAGTTCCAGTAATCATATTTTTTATCCTGATAAAGAACATCATAATTTTTACTGGGAAGCTCCAAGTAATATAAGTCATCTTTATCTTTTCGATAACAGAAACGCTAATATTACGATTGCTCAAGCAAATGGTATATTAGATTTTAGCCAATTAAATAGTACATTAAATGATATGCCATTTATAGAAAACGATAAAGGGGAAATAAAGATTAATAAAAATGGCCTAAATGTAACCTTGCTACCAGATTATAAAGATGTCACAGTTACATTTGATGGGGAAGAATATTACAAACTTCAGAATGGAGAATTAGAGCGAGATTATTGCTCTCATAGTTTGAGAATAGATGGAAGATTTAGTGTTAATGGTACTGATCTTTTAAATCATCATAATTGTTTCACATTTGACTCAGACAAAGTACTTTTTTTGAAGCTAAATAATGATTTGCTATTGTTATCAGATAGAGGAGCATTATCAATATCGGATTACTATTCTTCTGTTCATAAAAACTGGGATTTATCCATAGAGTTGAGCGACAAAATTATGGAACCAGAAGAATTTGGAGAAAGAGCTGATGAATTTAGTTCTTTCAGATATTACCAACCAGATGAGCAAGGGTTACAGATTTATCATAATCAGCCTATTAATAAGAATGATATTGGTTTGGTTGATTTGAAAGGTAAGTCTATATTAGATTTCGATATGAAAGTTATGAATGATACCTTATTGCTATCACATAAAAATAACACTCTTGTAAAAATAGAAAATTGGAATACTTACCAACCAGCAAGAGAAATGATGTTTGCTTTTAATGATGCAATAGTTTCTAACTCAAAGTGTATAGCTTCTATTTGTAACTCAGAAGATGTTATAGTGGAATTTAATAAAGAAAAAGCAATTCTATCTACAGAGCAACTGTTTGATGCTGTGAGACGAAATAATCTTAGTGAAGTTAAGAATCTTCTCAGTATGGGTGCAGATGTTAATATTAGAGATAGGCGTGGTTGGGCACCTTTGCACTATGCTTCTGATAACGATAATAAGCTTGATACATCCAGGGCAATTTTAAATCGAAATGCTAATATTGAGGCTAAAACTAATATTGGAGAAACACCGTTACATATAGCAAATGCTTATGGTCAATTGAAAATAATTGAGCTTCTTATAGATAAAAGGGCTAACATTGAAGCTAAAACTAATGATGGTTTAACACCTTTGCATGTGGCTATTCAGCACAATAATACTACACCTAAAATAATTGAATTTCTTATAGATAAAGGTGTTAACATTGAAGCTAAAATCAAAGATGACCAGACACCTTTACATCATGCAGTTTTCAAAGACAGGCTTGATATAGTTAGAGTACTTTCAAGTCGAGGGGCTAATATTGAAGCTAAAACTAGCGATGGAAAAACACCTTTAGACTTGGCTATTCAAGGGAATTATACAGACATAGTAGGATTTTTAAAACAAACAGAATTAGACAAAAAATTATTGACTGCCACAGAAAATGGAGATCTCTCTGAAGTCAAAAAATTTGTTGGTCAGGGTGCTAGTGTTAATGCTATAGAAGTGGGCATTTTTGGTAGGAAACCTATACACATTGCTGCTGAAAAGAATTACAAAGATATTATAGAGTTCCTTCTCGGTAAGGGGGTAAGCGTTGATGATACCAGTAACTATGGTTGGACACCGCTACATTATACAGCGTCGAAAGGCTGTTTAGAAGTTGCAAAGTTTCTCATTGACAAAGGGGCTAGTATTAATGCTCAAAACGTTTATGGCAGAGAGCCTATACACATTGCTGCTGAGCACGATAATAAAAATATTATAGAACTTCTTCTTAATAAAGGAGTAAGTGTTAATGAGGTTGACAAAGACGGCTGGATGTCTCTGCACTGGGCTTCTTGGAATGGCCATCTTAATATAATAGAATACCTGGTAGGTAAGGGAGCCAATGTCAATGCTAAAGATAGGAATGGTAAAACACCGCTAGATCTTGCTAGAGATAAAGGATATAATAATGTTGTAGAATACTTACAACAAACACAATTAGGTCTAGATAGGCAGTTGTTAACTGCAGTACAAGGTGGTAATCTTAATGAAGTTAAGGATTTTGTAGTTCGAGGCGCTAGCTTAGATACTCAAGATAGTAATAATGGTTGGACACCTATAATCTATGCCGCTCAGGGAAGTAAATGGGATGCGGTCAAGTTCCTTATAGCTCAGGGTGCCAAGTTTAATAATGAGATCACATATCAAGGAACACCCTTGCACTTTGCAGCTCAAGAAGGTAATTCAAATATGGTTCAATTTCTTCTTGACAAAGGTGCTAATATTGAGGCTCAAGATGCATACAATAGGAAACCTTTGCATATTGCTGTTGATGTAAACAGGTTAAATGTAGTAAATCTACTTCTTGACAGGGGTGCTAATTTAAAGGCTACAGACATGTACGGCAAGACATCCTTAGACCTAGCTATTCAAAAGGGTTACGAAGATATAGTAGAAGTTTTGAAACAAAAACAATTAAATCTAGATAAAGAATTATTAATTGCTGCAGAAAAAGGAGATCTTGAAAAAGTGAGAGAAAGTATCAGACGAGGTGCTAATGTTAATATTCAAGATAGGCAGGGTTGGACTCCTTTATTTTGGGCCATTCAAAAGAATAATTTTAATATAATTGAACTTCTTTTAGATAACAGTGCTGATATTAAGGTCAAAGATAATGAAGGTTGGACACCTCTTCATTGGGCTGTTCAATTGGGTTCATTAAATGTAGTTAAATATTTTGTTGAAAAGGGTGCTGATGTCAATGCTTTAACTGCTGACGGTAGAGCACCTCTAGATATTGCTAAAGATAAGGGGCACAATAAGATTGTGGAATATTTAGAAGAAAAGCTCAGTGAAGGAAGAGGAGGACGCAAACGCCGTCATCATCATGGAGATCATAGTCGTCATCACTTATCACGTAAACCTCTTGCTATAAATTCAAGTAATCAACCTGAAATAGCAGCAAGCAGTGGTATAAGACCATTTTCATGGATAAATTATTGTATTTCTTTGGTGAAAAGCTCTGTAGGTAGATTATTGAGTTCTCAATCTGAGGGGACTGCAAGTTCAGTATCACAATTTGATGGGCAATTTGCCAAAGCGTCGATAAGTAATAGTAGTCTCACAGGTACCACATTACCATCTGATGATACAGATAAAAGACAAAAAAATGGAGGTTTCTTTCGAGACAACGTCGATTATGTAAATGCAAATCTAAAACGAATGTGTGAAAGGCAAGCACCTGTTAAATTTAAGCCTAAGGGTAGAAATACAATATTAGAAATGGGAGATCACTATCTATCACAGGTTGACTTTAATGGTACAATAATTTTATTTGACTTATTGATTAGAAGATTTACAGGTCAGAAGTATATTTCTACAGTAGATCAGTCTATATCTCCACTAGAAGCACAGGGCTATGCACTCAATATTACAAAGGGATTTGAGAAAGTAGTAGAGCAAGCTGGATTAAAAAGTGGTGTATCAATGCATCGACTAAATATTGATTATATGGGAATGCAGAAAGATATTGTTAGAAAAGTCGTAAGAGGTCAATTTAATGAGATCTCAGGAGTTTTAAGCTCGTATTTAGAGAAAGCATGTCCTAGTAGAGAAGCAGGATGTCCTGGTAAATTAAGTTCTAAAAAGTTTGACAAGTTTATAGCTCAATTTAATAATGGGCTGCTAAGTCAATCAATAGAGCAGATATTACACAACGGAGATGGTAGATTAGAAGTTGATGGTGCAAAGCAAATGAATTTAGAGCCTCAAAGTTATTTAAGTAATGCTTCAGTTCACAGCTATTCAGAAGTATCAAATTGTCTTTCTGAGATAGGAATAACCAAGCTCGGAGGTAATCTCAATAGGTAGGTTATAATATAAGAGGTGGAGCTATAATATGCCAAGTAGTAGAAAATTTACGGTAGAATTTTAAGTAAAGGCTGTAGAATTAGCCAAAAAATTAGGGAGACCAGCAGCAAGTTTGAGGGTCCTAAATGGATGAAGCATAAATTAGAGGTACAAGACTGGGATTAGGAAATAAGTGGTAATGTACTCTCCATATTAAACTTACAGTATTTATTTTTGATATGGAAGGCTGAATAGGAGGGTTTCGTTATGATAGTAATCTATGTAATTCTATGTGTAATCTTTATAGCTATTTTAGACAGTTCATTAGACTCTTAATTAGGGGATATGTCTAACTTAGAAAAGGTTTTCATAAATGTTAAAGTGAATAAGTAGGAGTATTATGTTTTTTCTTTGAGTTGTGAAATTTCAGAATGAGAGAGACCGGTAATTTGAGCTATAACATCAATAGAGACACCGGCCTTGAGTGAGTTTTTTGCAACTTCGATTTTTTCTTCTTGCCTACCTTCTTGTCTACCTTTTTCTTGACCAACTTTAAGACCCTCATCAAATTTTTGAGCAAAAGCAGCAATCTCATCCATTATGCGTTTTTTCATTTGTTCATATGCTAGTAACTCTTCTTCTGACCAATTAAACTTATTCATCTCTTCATAAGCTCGTTTTATTATTACGTCACTACCAACTATCTTATCTAGATCCTCTTCCCTTGTTTCTGCTGCATATCGGAAAAAATAACACCATTTTTCTACTATATTTTCTAGTTGGTCTTCTTTTGTCTTTGTAAATTTAGGTAGTTCTATGAATACGAAGTAAAAATCCTTTAAGTCATGTTCAAAGCTATTTTGATCTAAAATGACATGATTAGATTTGTACTCAGTCTTATCTGGAAAAATAATACAATCAGCAACAGCTATGAAGATAATTTCCTTGAGATTATGATAATTATCACCTTGATCAGCTTGACTTGAGTAGGCTTTAGCAGCATAATATTGAGCACGCTTTTCGAAGCCTTTGGTCTTGGTGAACTGCATTTCTATAATATATCTTGAACCTTGAGAGTCTTTACAAAGAACATCGACAATACTTTGCTTTTTAGCGGCAATTTCAGGATCCAAAATGGTAGCTAAGAATTCAACATCGTGAATAGCAGCTAAGCCAGTGAAGCCTAAAATATCGTTCAAGAAATGAATGAGGATATCTTTATTCTTCTCGGTGCCAAATATTCTTTTGAAGGCATAATCATTGCGTGCATCAAGAAATTTAGAAAAAGCCATGATAAATTAACCTAAAAAGCATTAATAATTATACACAATTGTGAAGAAATATTCAACTAAAATTGAAACGTAGAAGTTTTTGTATATCTTTATTTGGTAGTATTAACCTGTATAATATTTATGGCAAATACCTTGATAAAGTATCAGATAGCACAAAAAGTAAGGAGCTGGAGGTTAAAGCGAGGTTATACTCAAAAAGATTTAGCGGGAAAAATTGGCGTAACGTATCAAATAGTACTACAATATGAAAAAGGAACACGTAAAATTTCGATTGAAAAGTTGTATGCTATAGCAGAGATATTGTCGATTGGTATTGTAGACCTAATTCCTGTATCAAATGAAAAAATCTGTTTTGAAGATGAGGAACTAAATCTAGTAAGAAAATATAAAACGATTAATGATCAGGAATTACGTAGAATGTTTTGTTTACTAACCAAATTTGTTCAAGTTAGTGAGAAAAATAGTAAAAAAACGGAGAGAATAAAAATTGCAAAAGGTCTGGTTAAAGGAGGAGTTTCTGTTGATATTGTTGCAAAAACAATTGGTCTCTCTGCTGATGAATGTGTTGAAGAAAAAGGAGGTTCTATTTACTGCCAAATAGGAAAGAAGATAAAAGAATGGAGACTAGTGAGAGAGTATACTCAAAAGGATTTGGCTGAGAAAATGGATACAACACGTGACGAAATAAGCAACTATGAACAAGGACGTGTGGCTATTCCACTGGAAAAATTGTATGCAATAGCGGAAACATTATCGATTAATATTACAGATCTACTAATAGAAGAAGATGAAGGTAGTAAAGTGGAAAATGAACTACCTGATTTGATTAAAGAATACAAAGAAATTGAGAGCCAAGAACTACGTAATGTACTAATAAAATCTATGTTTAAAAGCATACAAATTTGTGAGGAGAAAATTAGAGAAGAAGAAAGAATCAAAATTGTAAAAGACTTAGTGAAAGGAGGAATTTCTATTGATATTATTTTGCAAGCGGTAGGCATCTCTTTAGACGAAATTCAACAATAAAAAATCATCATATATTAATATCTTAACCTATCCATGAAAAAATAAGTAAAAAAGATTGAAAAATTGATTTGACTTCACTCGGAAGCTATGGCTCTATGCCAATGCTGATAAAAAACAGCAGTAAATATCTAAAAAAAGTTTGTTGTTAGTGAAGGGTAAATTATATGAATAAAAGTAAAGAAGAAATCGAATTCAGAATATTAGAAAGCAAAGGCAAAGCACTACTTGATCGTGAAATAATGGAAACATTTCTAAGTGCAGTACATGAAAGGCCACAGGCTCAAGAAATTGCTAAAAATCTGGTGAATACTTATACGGGAGTAGGAAAGATTTTAGGTAGAGAAATGGATGACCTGAAAGTTATAGAAGGAGTAACTGATTCTGCAGTAGCAATGATTATGTGTGTTAAGGAAACACTAGAAAGAGTACTGAGAGAAAAGCTCAAGAGTGAGCCAATAATGGACTTACAAGGGCTAGTAGAGTATTTGAACGTAAGTATAGGCCACTCAGAAAGGGAATGTGTAAAAATACTGTATTTGAATAAAAGGCGCCAACTAATCGGAGAAGAATCCTATATTGGTGAAATGGAAAAAGCACCGGTATACATAAAGGAGATTATAAAAAAAGCATTAATAAAAAATGCAACATTAATAATAATGTCACATAACCATCCTGGAGGAAGCTTAGAGCCGTCAGAAGAAGATCAAGCAGTAACGAAGAGCTTAGCAGCAGCATGTAGTACTGCAAGCGTAAAATTGTTTGACCATATTATCATCACAAGTGGAGGCTATTTCAGCTTTCGAGAGAACGGATTGTTATAGTAGAAAGTATTTGCAAATCTACTCATTATAATTTATACTGAGTAATAGAATGTATAAACTAAGATTTATATACTTAAAAAGTATTTTTAATATGGGGGTTATATGACTAGTAAAGACAAGTTATTGAAGAAAATATTTGGTGCTCTTGAAGGCGTTGATATAAAGCAGTCTAAGTTTGTGAGCAAAATTAATAATCAGAAGGAGATAAAACCGGAAGATACAATGCCTTTCCCTAGCAGAAACGTTCACGAAAACAAAATCAACTATGGAAAAGGACTTGACTACATATATGGCACAAAACCTTTGAGTAATCAAGCAGATTATCCAGAAGGGTTGAATCCATTTGCTTCAGCTTTGCAAAAAATAAAGCCAAGTGCAGAAAAGTTGAGCTGGCTTCAAAGTGCTGTGGTAAGAGCAAAAAGTCTAAATGAACTGCACAAGGCTGTAGACGAAGCGCTAGCTGCTGGAGCAAGGCTAAATGCATGTAATGATGGGGAATGGAGCATTGCAGAGTATGTAGTATTGGGTACACATTTTCATAAATTTGATAAGACTGATCGAAAAAAGATAATGCGTAAATTAATGCTAAACGGTGCAGAGTTTCATGATACTTTATTGGAGAATAAATTGATAGGTGAAATCTATAATGAGCTACAGCCAGAAGTTCAGCCACAGATAGATAAGAGACTAGAAGAACTAGAGAAGGCTAGCGAAAGTGCTGTGCAAGAAGGAGAATTAATAGATGTTGAGATAGATAATACAACATCGTATATAGAATTTTCTGGGAATAGTAAGATAGAAGTAGCCAAAATACTGAGAGAATTAGGAAGTAGTATTTTAAAAATTGGTAATGATGCAGTTGAGGTTAAAAGTGAGAAAGGAGGTGTAAGAAACTATACCGATATGTCAGATGGAAGTTCTGTTGTATTAGAATTTCCTACGAGCATTGGTAAGCTAAATGTTATATTGTACCACGATGTAAAAAAATATGATCAAGTACAAGTCAGAGTAGAAAACAAGGAAATGTGGGCTGAGTTACAAAAAAGAGGCGAAGAAATAGGAAAAAATTGCCTCTTTGGGGGAGTGAAGCTTAAGGAAGTGGTAGAAAGAGGTAATTTCACTAGATGTGGCATATGGAATGAAAAGTATGCTATAAAAGAGATTAGTAATGATGAAGTATTGTCTCCGTGGGTAAATAGGATACGTGAAGGTAGTAAAGAAACTTTTAGAAAACTTTAATGTGTCTACAGTCAACTTTAAGGTTCCAGAGGTTTTTTCTTACCATTATATCTGGAGCCTTAACAAAATTGAGCCATAGTAGAAAATATTATACGCATGGTTGTTTTCGTGGAAAAAAGTCTAGACTGTGAAGTAGGGGAAAAAGTGAAAAATTGGAGGTTAGAGAGAGGTTATACTCAGAAGGATTTAGCTGAAAAAATTGGTGTAAAGTACTGGGTAATACTGCAATATGAGAAAGGGAACCGTAGAATTTCAATCGAAAGGTTGTACGCTATAGCAGAAGCATTGTCAGTAAGTATCACTGATCTCATTCCTGCATCAAAGGAGAAAATCGGCTTTAAGAATGAGGAAGGAGAAATATTAAATCTAGTAAGAGAATATAAAAAGATTAACGATCAGGAGTTACGTAGAATGTTTTGTTTGCTAACCAAATTTGTCCAAGTCAGTGAAAAAAGTAGTAGAAAATCGGAAAAAATAAAAATTGCAAAGGATCTGGTTAAAGCAGGAATTTCTGTTGATGTTGTTGCAAAAACAATCGGTCTCTCTGCTGATGAATGTGTTGAAGAAAAAGTTGGTTCTATCTACTGCCAAATAGGAAAAAAGATAAAAGAATGGAGGCTAGTGAGAGAGTATACTCAAAAGGACTTAGCAGAGAGAATGAGCACAACACGTGACGAAATAAGTAACTATGAACAAGGAAGGACTGCTGTTCCACTTGATAAATTATATGAAATGGCAGAAGCATTATCGATTAATATTACGGATCTACTAATAGAGGAAGGGAGTAAAGTGAAAAATGAGCTACCTGATTTGATTAAAGAATACAAAGAAATTGAGAGCCAAGAACTACGTAATGCATTAAGAGAGTCTCTGTTTGAAGGTATAAGGATTTGTGAAGAAAAAGTGAGAAAAGCGGAAAGGATCAAAGCTGCAAAGGATCTAGTAAAAGGTGGAATTTCTATTGATATTATTTTGCAAGCGGTAGGTTTATCTATTGATATGGTTTTAGATGGATAGCTCGTAAAAAAATTATAGTAATAAAGTTTTTTTCTTAAAAGGAGGTATATGTGTTTGTTTCTGCAAGCAATGTTAGCTATGGAATAGGGCAAAAAATAGAAAATTGTAGGTTAATGCGAGGTCATACTCAAATAGGATTAGCAGGTCAAATAGGTTTAACATACCAAGAAGTGAACAGCTATGAGAATGGCTATAGCGCTATTCCAATTGAAGTACTATATGTAATAGCAAGAGTGTTGTCAGTTAATGTTGTAGATCTATTACCTAAATCAATAACAGTAAGAGAGTATGAAGATGAAGACGAGGAAATACTTTATCTAACAAAAATATACGAGAATCAAAAGTTAGGCAAAATAGTACCTTCATTAGTCAGGTTTGTTCATATTAGCGAAAAAATTAATCAAGAAGAGGCAAGGTTGGAAATAGCAAAAAATCTAGTGAAAGAAGAAGTTTCTACTGATGTTATTTCCCAGGCAACGGGTTTATCTATTTACGAGTATGATAGTACAGAGAGAGAAATCTGCACTGATTCTATATATTACAGAATAGGACAAAGAATAAGAGAATGGAGATTGATAAGGAGATACACTCAAAAAGATTTGGCTGATAAAGTTGGTTTAACACTCAAGGAAATACACGAATATGAAAGAGGGTATACTGCTATAACATTTGATAAATTATATAAAATATCAGATGCATTATCAGTGAATATTAAAGTTCTGCTACCTAAAACAAGAGAAAGCAAAAAGCTATTGAGTTTAATGGATGAGTACGGAGAACAAGAATCATTAGTCAAATCTCTATCTGAAGATATGAAAAGTGGCAAGGAAAAAGTTAAAAAAACAGAAAGGATCAAAGTTGCAAAAAATCTAGCAAAGGCAGGTGTTGCTATTGATATTATTGTGCGAGCAAGTGGCTTAACTACTGATGAGTTTGAAAATTGAATTGTGTTAAATAATATATTAAGATATAAGTAAAAATAGTTATGTATTTAATATATCTATTCTAAAAACTTGTTTAGCTCTGCAGAATTTGACGTATCAAGATAAAACATCACAGAATTTCTCTATCACTTTTTGATTATCCTCTATCATTGCCTTTGCCTCTTGCTGAAGAGATTTGATATTTTTTGATGTAATATTATCCATGTCAGCCGACGCTAGCTTCAATTGCGATTGTATTCTTACGTATCTATTGCCTATTACTTGATTCATCTGATAATTTACGCAGTCCAATCCAGAGGCAAACATCACATTTAACAAAGGTTTTATCCAGCCTATTTTTCCAAATCTCTTTGAATTGGCATACTCTATGCTTCTATCTGTTCTGCCAGTACCTATTGATAACAGTATAATCTCATCATTTGGAAATAACCTCTTACCACTTGCATATGCGCAAGCCGCAGGATTATTGGCAAATACCCCACCATCTACTAATACTCTGTCTATCTGATCAATTTTTAGATGTTTTGGTATGAAATAAGTGGGCGCTGCAGTTGTAGCTCTGAGTGCATCTTTTAGCCTGATAAAATTTCTGTCTTCTCTCCAGCTCTTAAAAAAGAAAGGATAGTTGTTGTTAATATCATAACTTGTTATCAGTACCTTACTTAATGTGTTTTTTAGAATATCCTCTCCAAAATATTTATCCAGTACAAATTCAATATTTTTATGTGGGTATTGTGTACAGTTAAACCAAGATAATATTGATCGCCTGAAGAATGAAGACTTAAAAATATATGGTCCATATTCCCGATAGAACTTGACTAAATCATTAGCAGAATATTGAGGTTTATCTTTTTTACATAATCCTGCTACAACAATCCCACCAGTTGAGGTTCCTGCCATAAGATCAAAGATTTCAGCTATCGGTTTCTTTGCCCTCTTTTCTATTTCTGCTAGAATAATGGCAGGTATTATCCCTCTAATGCCACCTCCATCTACAGATAAAATGTACTTTGTCACTGAAAATTTAGTTCTTATTTGTGTTTGTGAATAGCTTCAAGTTCGTTGACTTCTTCAGTGAGGTTTTTCACTCTCTCTTCAAGTCGATAGACTATTTCTATTAGTTCTTGGTTCTTCTCTACAAATTTATCATGGATATGTACACGTAGGTCGAGTGTTGCCAACCACCATATGAATCCTACAGTCTGTAGAACTATTGTTATTATTACCGCTATTGGGATTTTTTGCTTTTTCATGTGAAGGTATTAATCTATTATGGATAGCTTGAGAAGTTTATATATAGATTATAGAAAACTTACAGCTTTAGTGATTTCTTTATGTTATCAGTTCTCTGCTTCTGCAAGTAGCTTTATTATTTGATCGTAGGGCTTGTCTTTGTTTTGCCTTGATTCTATTACAGCTACATCTCGAGGGTTTTTTCCACTTCTATCTCTAACATTAGGATTTGCACCTCTTTCCAGTAAAAAACTCACTACTTCTAAGTGCCCTTCTAATGCAGCAAAATGTAATGCTGTCCATCTTTCATTTTCACCTAATGCACTAATGTCAGCTCCTTGGTATACTAAAAATTTAGTAACTTTCAAGCATCCTGAATCAGATGCATGATGTAATGCTGTTAATTTAGGAACTTGTGTGTTCACACTTAATAAATTTTCTACTGAAAACTTTACTACATCTAAGTTACAATTTTGAGAAGCAATGCGTAGTATCGTTTTATAATTACCTTCAGCTTTTGCCTTCATGTAGGAATAGGTAGCAATAATACATACTATTACTGTTATAAGCCACCAAAAATGCAGCTTGTTTTTTGTATCTTGACCCAATTTATCCATATTCAACATCTTTTTAATATTAAATAGATCATTTACTCATTTTTTATTAACATTACTTACTCAAAGATGCTGACAACATAGTAAGGTAACCTGAGCTATTTAAAGTATGCTCCGCTCTATTAACTATCCATTCACCATCTACTGCTTGATTAAAACCTATAAGATTAAGTTTAGCTTCTGCAAATAACTCCGGATTACCTGGGATTGTCATTTCTAAAGTTTCATTATTACGCTGTAGTTGCTTAAACTTAGCATTTGCTGCACTTAGTGCTGACTTTGCATTTGAGTGAAGTTCCAGCATAATATAACTTGGCTCGCCGCTACCAACTGTTTCTTTAATAGTTTCACCCTTTTCATAGCTGTGCCATTTTGCTACTACTGAATTATACTTATCACGTACGGTAAAATGCACTTTCCAATTAATTGTGTCTTGAGGTCTAATAGTCGTTGTTCCTAAAGCTTTTCCTGTGGCTGATTTTGCCATATTCTTTGAAATAAACAATATATACCCACCAGCTAATTTTGCCATTGCTTCACGCTCTGTTGCGATCTTTGTTAACAGACTTATATCACTTTCATCTGCCTGATTAATATGGAGTATTAATACATTCTTAAATTCCTCAGCAACTTTATATCCATATCCATGTTTTTGAGCTATTTCTTTCACTAAGTTTTCTATGGTAATTTGATGCCATTCTTTTGATACCTTTGCTTTTAAAGATATTCTTAAATTTGTTGCATGAGCTTTTATTAGTAGGGTCTTAGGTGGGCCTTGTATCGTAACTTCATTGACTGTATATACACCCATTGGAAAGATTCCCGTTTCCTTATAACCTAGTGCTATGTTCAATTCATTTGGAATTTCTACATTTTCATTTCCATAATCAACACATACCTCTGCGACATCATCTATAGTACCAGATTCATCAGCAAGATGCACCGATATTACATGATCTTTTATTCCTTCAATGCTAAATTCAGGTTTCATTTATTCCCACACTTTTAACTTCGATTTTTTTAATTGCTTTTGTATTAAAGGCAGTTTAATCCTTAACCCAGATGGCAAAGAACCACTATACTCCGCAAGACCAGGATTAGCCTCTAAAACTACTTCCACTACTCCTCTAGTTGCTCCATAATGCCTCCAGCAAATTAGATCTATCATCTCTCCTTCCTTACTCCAGTAATATGTTGCCATTTTTAGTTAAATCTCCTCAAACTTAAACTAAACTCAACCTTTTTTGGTAATCCACAAGGAAAAAATGATGTTTGTTTTTTCTCTATCCGTACAATCACAAACCTCCCTAAAACATTACCTAAACTGTCTACTAAAGTATGTGGTTCTTCTGCTTCTTTCATACTTTTTAATTGATTTAAATCATTGAGATTATGGAAATAAATTACTCCTTCTAAGTCTATATTTTCTGTGCCTTGGCCAATATTTTGTAATGAAGGTATTTTACCAATGCACTCAATAGTACTCCAACGATTTTCTTTACTGTACCTTACTCTTGTTGGAGAAAGCTTATGTTGACCAAACGATAGCATTAGTAAATCGGCTCTATTGAATCAAATAGAACGTCACGTGATTTTTCCCTTATTCTTTTTATTACTGCATCAGCAAGACTACGTACATCTTGGTTAGGTTCTGCTTTAATACTTATATTAAATGTAAAAGTTTGATTGAAAATTTTTTGTTCACACTTTTCAGAGTCTTTTAAAACTTTCTCTGAATTATTTCCTACAGAACTTTTTTCTGTAATCACGCTAGCACTTTCAATATTCGTTCTACTATTCGAAATTCCACTAAAAGCATTATTGTGCAGTAAAGGATTTCCTTTGCTAAAAACATTATTTTTACTAGTTGTACCGCCTATTTTTGCTTTTACTGGCTTCTCTAATGCTTTTATTGGATTATCATTAAACAATTTTCCCAAACTAATCCAATTTTCTATAGGTTTTGCAATTGATTTCCAGATACTTGAAAAAAAGTCCTTCACCTTTTGCCAATTAGAGATTACAAGCGCTGCACCAGCTGATAGTCCAGCAACAGCAGCTCCTATAGGATTGGTTAACGTTAAGGCTTTCAGTCCCATGATTACTGCTGGAATTACTCGAGCTGATAACGAAGTTAATACTGGCAAGAGTGTTCCCTGCAAAATAGCCTTAAAAGTTAATATTCCACCTCCAGCCAATGCAAATGCATAACCAAAACCTACCACTGCAATCTTGCCAATAATAAGAGCTGAAATTATGCTCATAACTCCTGTAGTTAAAATTGGACACTTCTCTGCGAACCAAGCTATACCTGTAGATATAGACCTCAAAATCTTACTTATCCAATTTAAAGGAGGTAGCATAACTGACCCTAAGTTCATTCCTAGCTCTGCTATTGTATTTTTAAGCAGCTGTAAATTATTTGCTGTAGTACTTGCACGGTTATTAAATTCCTTTTGCATAGATTTGTTATACTTTTCTTTATCAGCCACAAAATCTATTGCTTTTTTATATTCTTCCAAACTTCCAACTATCAATGCAATATCATCTTGATATTCTTGACCAAAGAGATTGAGAAGGATTTGTGAACGTTCCTGTCTATCTACTTTTTCTAGAGTTTCAAAAAAATAAAGTAGAGCGTTTTGCCCGTTTTCAGCAACCTTTTGTGACATTTCCTCTGCAGTGATACCTATCGATTCCAATGCTGCTTTGAACTCTTTTCCTTGCCCTTCAGCAGTTTGAAGTTTAGAAAGCAGAGCATTGACAGCAGTTGCTGCTTTTTCAGGTTGTTTACCTAAACTAATGAAGGCATTTACTAAACTACTTGTCTGATTAATATCTAAACCAAATTGTTTTGCATTACCACCCACTCTAGCAAGTGCTTCAATCATATCGTTTGCCTTAGCTGCAGTATTATCTGATAGGTAATTTATAACATCACCAACTCCTTCCATCTTCTCTACTGCAATTCCATAAATGTTAGCGAGTTTAGCTATGGAATCACCAGCTTGTTCGGCAGACATATCAAATGCTGTGGCCATTTTAGCTACTGTTGTGGTAAATTCAAGCAGCTTACCTTTGTTGATACCAAGCTGTCCACCACTTGCAGCTATTTGTGCTAACTCTGCAGCTGATAATGGTATTTCACGGGATAATTTCTTCAATTTTTGAGCAAATTCTTCGGCTTCATTTGTTCCATCCTTGAAATTTACTACCTTTTTAACATCAGCCATAGCACTTTCAAAGTCAATCGCAACTTTAATTGGTGCTGCAAGTGAAAGACCTAGTCCTATAGTTTCCATTACTTGTGATCTATAATGCGCTTTTTTTGCCAAAGCATTTTGCTGTTTTTGTATTACAGATCCTAATTTACTGTATTTTCCTTTAAGTACTTCAATAGATGAACCAAGTTTAGTTTGATCCCTCACTAAAGATTTAATATCCTTTCCACTTTTCCTGATTTCTTCATTCAATGTGTGAAGTGTATCTCTCTTTTTAATATAAGCCTCTTTTGCCTTTGATGCTGATGCTTTCAATTTTTCAAATTCATTTCTCAGTGCTTTGCTTGGCTCTTTTTTTTCCTTCTTCTCTTTAGCAATTGCTGCGGCTGATTCTTTTGCTTTCTTCTCCGCTTCCTTCCAATTCTTCATAGCTTCAAGGGCATCATGATTTAGTTGCTTAAATTTGGAAACCGATTTCATTGACGAATCAAGCTGCTTTATACTATCACCCAACTTAGAAAGCTTTGCTGCACTACCTGTCATTGCATTATTAAAACTGCCATCTAACGTTGCACCTATTTTTATTGAAAGCATTGACATTTTTTTGTTACTCCTTCACTTACTTCTAACCACTTTAGAAACTCTTTTATACTCATATTAATAATTTGCTCAATTCCACTTCCTGTTGTTGAGCTAAGTTTTAAAATATTGAATCTTAACTCCTCTGTTCCAGCGGCGACAAAAAACCTTTTAGCACCTTCTGTATTTCTACATAATCTTTAATACATAAATCTTCAACTACTTCTTTTGGTACTGATGCTAGATTAGCAATTAAAGCTACTTCTTTTAAAGCTTCGCCTTCTATGCGTTCTATAGCAAGTAAATCTCTTACTTTAGGTTCACGCATCGATAATTCTGAGACAGAAATCCCGTCAACTGTTATTGGGTTATTAAGTGTTATAGCTTGCATGTTCCTCCTTAAAAAGTTAATTAAATAAAAGTCTATATCGGCTTTTACATAACTAATTTCTTTGTATGGTGCTATAAATAGGATTAGCTTTGATAAGAATCTTTTCTGTGTTCAATTGAAGTAATAACTACTGTATGTTCTGGTACATCTATATAATAAAGTATACCTCACCCGTAGACTACGTTGTCCACTTAAGTTATGCTTTAATGGCTTTCCAAGTCCAATTGGATCAACTGTTAGACGCTCCATTATTGCCTTCTTAATCATTAACTTTACTTTTGCTGGAAGAGCCGGAATGTCTCTCTTTATAACAGATTCTGAATAGTCTATATTGTAAGGCTTAATCCCAGAAGGCATCTTGATGTTTAACCCTCTTTTCTTTATAGCGTTCGTCAGCAATCTTAGATAATTCCATATCTTCAATTTCTTCTTCCATTAATTCAGTTAATAACTTTAAAACGGACTTGTCCTGAGATTGTGCTACACTAACAAGTAAACCAGTTAGCTGCTCTATGGAATTTGTATGAGCTTTAGAATCCATATTAACTATATACCTACAACTTCTTATATTTTAACATTTTTATGTAATTTTGTCAACCATATTAGATCCCTAGAATCGTTTGTAGCAAGGCCATTTGATCAACACCATTTATCTTTCTTATCATATTTTCAGCATCGATCTCTATCAGTTCATTACCACCTATAGTAAGTTTATAGTAATGAGCAGCTACAGTACACTTCAGCGTTGCTTTTTCAGCAGGTTTCCAGCTACCAAAGTCAAATTCTTTGAATATGCCCCTGAGGTTGATAATTACTCCTTCAATATCATTGCTTCCGCTGCCTTGTAATCCACCTCTGAGCGTCAAAGATACCGAATTTCCATTTATCAACCCAAATAGCCGAAAGAGCTCTGTATCGTATTCAGCAAAAGTGAAATCTGCTTCTAACTTTTCCATACCCATGTCAATATTTATTGGAATATCCATACCACCAGCTCTATATTCATCTGTTTTAATGGTGAGCTTTGGCAAGGTTACTTCATCTATTTTTCCTGCATAACCACGACCATCAACGAATACGTTAAAATTTCTCAGTATTTTTGGTAACACTTTGCTTTCTCCTAACTTATATTTACAAGATGAGATCTGAATATTATTTGCTCAGCCGGATACGGTGGTGTAAACTCGAAGTCAAAATACACTTTCCCGCTTGCAATATTTGCCGGTGTATTGAGTTCGGGAGTTGCATAACATTTTCCACTGATAATAGCTCCTTGCGCTTTTAAATTGGCCAAATAAGAATTCACCCCCTCAATCACATCATCTATATAAGTTTTGGTGATATTGCGATCAACTGCCCATAAATGAGCTCGAAGTAGACTATCATTGATTAAATCTGCAGTCCTTCTCACTGACAGAAAAGCCCATTTTGAGTCATTTGAACATGTTCTATTTCCCCAAAGCCTATAGCCGTTTTGATGAATTATCGTTGTTACTTCATTTTCATTTAAGTGGTTTGCTCTGCAATTTGTATTACCGAGCGTAAAATCAATAGGCCTGCTTGTTCCAACAATACCATTTATCTCTTGATTTGAAGGTGAGTGCCAAAACCCATGCTCATTGTCAATTTTTGCAATTAATCCTGCAACAAACGGACTTGGAGGCAAAATTTCTTCTTCAATAAATACTTTAACCCATGGATCAACTACGTAAACTCTTGAGCTGCCTACACTTTTTCTCCATTTGATTGCTTCTTCATCAACAGTATTTGGTCCGTCTGCAACAATAATTGCTCTTAATTTTTCTGCTATGGAAATTAAAGCACTCACTACTGGATTTACTCCATCTATTTCAGGTAACTGATGAGTAAACTGAGGTGCAATTAATATTCTTGGAGCAACATGAACTATGCTTTCACTGCTGAGAAATGCCTCAATTCCCTGATATTCTCCGGTTTCTTTATCAACACCGCCAATTATATTCTTCAGCGTCTCTTCTTCTTTTAATTTTGGATCACTGTTTTCACTTTCTTTAACTCGAATTACTACTACTGTTGCACCAACTTGTGTAAAGATAGAGCTTACTGCTTGTGGAAGGGTACCTGTTTTACCAAGCTTCGCAGCCTCTTTTAAGCTTCCTGCAATTAACACTGGCTTTATTCAGTGGAAATTTTTGCTCATCTGCTTCAGGAGCAGTACCAATTACACCTATCACTGATGATTTAGCTGTACGTACTGTCTTTGCTCCTGAGGTTACCTCAATAACATTTACTCCGTGTAAAAATTCTTCAGCCATTTCTTTGTATTTTTTTCCTGAAATCATCGAGCAAAGTCTGTAGCTCATTTTCACTTTTGGCTTCTGCAATTTTCTTCTTGGTAATGTCTTCCAACTCTTCACATTTAATTATTTCTTTTACTGCTTTTTTTACTTTTTCTTCAATTATTCTTGCCATTTCGATAATTGTAATACCACGGACTTTTGCTAAAGGCTCTATAATTTCTTTATCCTTTTCATCTATAGATTCTGGTGCTGCTAGAATGCTTTTTGCGGCTTCCGCTTGAATCTCATAAGATTTAGCTTTTTGGTGAGAATAACCTGCATATTGGTGAGTATGATTATCATAATAGAAACGCATACTATCAAATGCACAAAGCTTCGCATTATCCAGTAACTCCTTTTGTATATCTTCTTTAGTACGCTGAGCAATTTCTCCTCCTTCTGTTAACTGATAACTCTTTTGCCAGTCGAAATTCTTTGGCGCTTCATACCAATCATTTCCAGTTGGCTTACTTTCAAGCGTTGTTGTTTCTACTTGTTTGTTATGTTCAAATCTAATATAAATTGGCATTGGTTTTCTCCGTTTTTAATTCCAAATTTTATGAGTGGCATCTAATCCTGGGCATTGCCACGCTCTTAGTGTTCTCTCTACATCTATTTCAAGTCCTGTAGTCAGAAAATTGCTGCGAAAGTTATATATTCCCCACTGAATAAATTGACCATAGATTGTGCTATACGTGTGCTCACTTGCAAAGAACTCAGGTGTCTCACCAACTCTTTCACCTTCTGAGTGAAGATTAGATGACGTATAAAGTAACACTGTAACGGTTTTTCCTGCTGGAATGATTATGTTACCTGATGCAATAAATTCAGGACTGCTAATTTCATGCTGGTAAATACGTGTCCAAGTAATTCTCGAAATCTCTGACTTCCTTGTATTAGTTTTATCAGGTGTACCTATAAATAATCCTGCTCCTCCATAATTAACTTCATCTTTATACCACATTGCAGATCCAACAAAGTTTAGAGTTTTACTTATATCTACATTACTTGTGTTTTTTACGAATATTACTCCCAATGCAGCATAAGGGTATTTCAGCATATTGAATTGCTCCGAAAATCCATCATACATGAATCTTGGGTATGATTCTCCATAGATAAATGTACCTTTACTTCCTTCTAAAAAACTGAGTTGTCTTGGCCGATAAAAACTAACATAGCTTGTATCATATGTGTGAGTACCTGCTAGTAGTTGTAGCATATAGTCTGTTTTTGTTACATCACTACTCCACTGACCAAGCTCAGTTGTAAAAGTTCCGTGGCCAAAGTAATTATTTTTTCTACTTAGTACACCAAATAAAAAAGGTAATGCTCCAGGTTCAATCATATGACGATTTCTTACTTCTTTCATGATTGATGAGCCGCTTGGTACATCATTAACAGTACGGAAGTTATTCACTAAACCTTTTAGACCATCTTTATGATCATTGCCAACACTGTTTATTGCTGCAATATTGGCATTCTTTCTTGTATCAAGTAGTGATATATGTGAATCTGATGATGCTTTTAAAGTATCCAAGGTATTAGTTTTTAGCGTATTGATCTCATTTACAGACTTTGTCTTTGCTACAGTTATCGCCGATATTGAATTTTCCTTATTGCTATTTATGTCACTTAAGTGCGTCCTTGCAGCGCTTAAAAGTTCATTTAACTTACCATCTGTCATCTGTACAATTTCAGAAACTGAACTTTTGCCGATTATTGATTCAAGTGCTTTAGCAAGATATGCTAATTGATCTGGTGTACTATTTGCCGCTAAATCCTTAAGCCTTCTCTGTAGTGCGTCAATTATTTCTTTTATTTTAGCCATTTGCACAATATTAGAAATAGCTTTTTTATCTGCTATCAATTCCAGCGATTTTGCAAGATATGCCAATTGATTAGGTGTGCTGTTTGCTGCTAAATCCTTTATCCTTTGGTATATTGCTTCTTTCATTTCCAAAAATTTAAAAAAGTCTCAAAATTAAACCGCTCAAAATTACTCTTAAGTTGATTATGCTCATCTTCTCTTTCGGTAATATCTTCATCTATTTTCTCAATTGTGGTACGGATACGAACAACATCCTGCACAGCAATATTTTCTGGATGTGGTAGTGTATATCCTCGTTTGCTTTGGTCATTTGGCATTGATTTAAGTAATAATCACTCGCAAATTTTTGACTTTAGGACGATAGACAACTGTTCCACTTAAAACTAATTTTATCCTTGTCTCATTACCATTAAAGTTTGTTAGCACATGAGTTCTCTCTACCCAATTTTCCCCTATTGGTTTTCCCGAGGTTAAATTTACTAGCTGCCATTCTTTGACGCTTTTCTGCACATATGCTTTTACGTCTGCAGTGCCAGGTATTAGCGCATCATATGTTATGGTAATCTTAGTGTTAGCTCCTGCTGTAATGCTTCTTGTAACATAATCTCCTTTTTCCCCTATATTACCCATAACTAGCTGTAACCCAGGATAAAGAACTGGACTTTTTTCTCGCCCTCCTTTTAGGCTTGCTTTTACCGTTAATTCCCCATTTATTCTTTCACGCAGTGCGAGCGGCAAATTATCAGACAAAAAATTTTCTTTTCCTTCTTCATCTGTTAAAATAAATTCCACATTGGTATCAAATGCTACTTTTTCGACGTTCGTCAAAACAATTAAATCTGATACGTTATTTGCAGTAACCTTGCCAAGATCAATAATGTGAGAAACTTCGCTAAATTTTGCAGCCAAAAGCCGAAACGTTAAATCTAAGTTCTGATGTGGAGTCCAGGTACTTGCATTGCTTGATGAAAGTAATACTCCTACTTGATATGGTTGACTTGTTACCCAACGAATATTTACTGTATCATATTTGCCAAGTTCTGCTATTTTTACTGCAGTATCTGCATCATCAGTGAGTAGCACTATTGCATACTCTTGTCCTGCATGGCAAAACACTGGTGACCACTCTATACGTGTTGCTGTGCCATCTATCTTTATATCTTTTGGCTCAACATAACTTTCAGCAATGACAGTCTGCGAGGGCATTCCCACTGCTGTTTCTCTAATCTGCACAACAACACGTTTTTTGCCTTTATTTACAAACCATAGTTCCACGCCTCCTATGTGCCTACTTTCATTTAAAGTAAATGTTTGCGCTAAAGGATCAACTCTTCTTGCCGCGATAACTCTTCTTCTTTCTTCTATGGTAATAGTTTTTTTACCAGTATAAGTTGCTTCTCCATAACTGCCTTTATCACCGAAGAACTGCACTAATTTAGTACCGGCTGGAATATCCGCTGGTATTTTTATTTTTCCTCTTACTTTTCCCTGATTATCTGCAATGAATGTTGCGTTCATGTTTTTCTTTCAAATATTTTCTATGCTTGAGGTTGAATAAAAATTCCATCAAACTTTATCTCTTTAAGCTCCTCACTTGGCTCAAAACCTTCAATTTCAAAATTCTGTACTGCTTCTCTCATAAATTCAGCTTCGTATGAGGTACTTGACAGCAGCTCTGTTGTTTCTTTAACATTAAATACTCTTGTTACTGGACTTTTCCAATTCGTGGTAACCTCTGTCCAGTGATCTATATTTTTATTTAGAGTAATTTGTGCCGGGACTGGATCAAAAGCTTGATATGGATTGATCTTTTCTCCTTTGGTCTGTAAAAGCTGCTCCAGTACCGGTTCAAGTTCATACGGCAACAAATAAGTTTTTTCTCCTCCATCAATATCAGCAATCGTTACATCTATTGGTAAAATTAATTCCTTGTTTACTATTGCTGCAGACTGTGAGATTCCTTGATCGCGCATATCATCATCAAAGAATGGATCTACAAATACTCCTTTTTTGGTGGTAGGTTCTCTTGAATTTGCATCACTGCGTAAACGTTCCTCTGCAACCAGCGCATAAAGATCATTTATTCCCTTCTTCATTGCTTCAAGCTCATTCATGGGCACTGCATGAATAGCATTATTCACTATTTTTACCCCTTCTTTTTCGCCTTCTTTCCATGTCTGATGAATATAGCAGAGCAAAAGTTGTCCGTTAGGTGCTTTTGGCATTGATGGTCGCCAAGGGTGAGAAATTCCTTTTATTCTTCTTACCACCCCTTTGCTATCGATAGTAATTAAATCATAGCGGGGCATTTTCCAGGTGTAATCAACCAGAACCAAGCTGTTATCAACTGCACCTCTTACTTTACATCCCTCTTCACTTATATCTTCAGGGCTTACATGAGTGCGGCAGCGATAGGTTATTTGATAACTACTTCCAGGAGCTGGTTCTTTGCCTGGTAATGACCAATCAACGTTTCCTGCATTTAACTTATAGTCTATACTATTTTCATAAATAACATTGCCTTGTTTAACTTGAATAATCTCAAGTACTGCAGAATCAGGTATCGGATCAATAGCTCCAGAATATGAACCATGAGTAATGGTAATGGTTTTTTGAACAGTTATATCTACTTTTTTAATTTCACTTATTGGAAAATCATTAACCTTCAGTTCCATTACTCTTTGGCTATTTGGCTGAAAAGTATGTGGTTCTGATTCAACTGATTTTATATCCGGATCTTCATCAAAAGAAACACGAATACTGTGAGGAAGTTCAATCTCATAGCCATCAACATGAGCTTTGCCCTCATTAATCACAAATATTTTTTTTCCTCTTTCTCCCACTTCCTTTTGCAGGAACATTACTTCAAGGCCATTTACGACATAGGAACCATTTGCTTCTTTGTCATAACGAGCAAGAGCAGTAGTTACTATATTTGCTTGTGGTGGCGGTGAATGTTCTATTAATACTCCATTTTCAATATGGTAAATTGGATAAAATTCTCCATTTACAGAAAAAGGGGAAGAAACACCATCAGATTGATAACCCCAAATGGTGGAAACTTTAAGCCTTGCTGCTCCTACTTCCTGATAGTTTCTTGTACCAACAGCAGGATCACGAAGGTTTTCATCCTCAAGTTCTGTAATCGTAGATTCTACATAATAAACACCTATGCGAACTGTGGTACTCAGTGGAATAAAAAATTCTTCTTTTTCGACTTTTCTAACTGCTCCACGAAGATAGATTTTTCCTGATTCAAGCGTAACTTTACCAGTTTCTCTATCTATAATACAATTGCTTCCTGTTATAACATCACCATCACGAAATATTGCATCGCCTATACCTTTAAGCTTAGAGAGAGCATATTCCTGAGTCTCGTTTAGTTCTGCAGACTGTAGACCTCTTCCTGCAAGAAATAAGCTTTTTTCGTATTCTTTGTCAGGATTAAAGCGATTATAATAGCTATTCAAAGTCATTCTTTTCCCCTCTTCAGAATGTAACGACAAAGGCAAAAGTTTCCCGGGTTGCTGCGGTTCTGATCAGTGGTACCGTGTGTTCTAAAACTAACAAAATTCCAGGATTTTCCACGTCTTTTGGCTCAAAATATCTCTGTCCAGGAGGTGCTTTCTCCTTTACCTTTGTACCAACCATAACCCCGAGTTCCCTGATAACTTGATTTGCTGCGTCCGTGAAATCGAAAGTAAATTTGAGAAAAAGATTATTAGTTGGTACATTTGAGGGCCTAAACCTTCCAGAAGGAGTTATAAGTTCGCCGTTTTCATCACCTGTGCAGAATAGCACTTCATCTGCAGTACGTCTGCCAAGCTCATTGAGCAGTTTTTGAGATGTAATGGACTCTGGTGGTGTGTCTTGAATGTATTCTATAGTTACTGTACTATTCTCTACAATAGAGCTGTTTTTCGTACGTTTTATTATACCACTACTGCTCTCAACTATATAGTCAATACTGGATTGATACACTGTTTGTCCTGTAAAAACCCTTACATCTTTAATAGTGTGGTAATCTAGAGCTATTTCACCCTCAATAAAAACTTTTTCGACCTGATGGCTACTTTCCCAGCTCGTATCACCTGTTCCCCAAGCAAGGTGGATAGACTGCTCTTTTATACTTGCTGCTATTGCTGCTCTTCCTGATTGTGTGAGTATTGACATTTTAAAGTTTGACCCCTGTATATATATTCACCAAAATTACAAAAACTGTTCAGTTTTTTTAGGAAAATTCTTCTTTTATTTCATAATAAATTTTTGTTGACTAATCTTTAATCTATTTTAGACATAATATATTTACTTTTAGATATATGATAGCTAGTGAGGAATTTTGGGAAAATAATTTAGAAATGCCAGTATCCTTTTTGCTTAAGGACTTTCAAAATCCAAGTTTACGTGAAAGTTGGCTTAATTCTCTTTCTGGTAGACAATTAAGTGTGATTTTTAACCACTATTTTCAGAATAAGCAAAATAGGCAATTATTTAAAGACTACGAAAAATCCGATGATATTTCAACTCAGCAAAAGCGTAAGATGCTTATTAAAATTTCTGAATCTCTGTTTGATTATTACTTAGTCAATCGTTTTAGTCGTGCAAAATCAGAAACAACTATAGCTGAAGTAGCACAGTCTGTATTAAGCCAAGATCTTCTGAAATCATTTCTGTTGCAAAATAACAAATATGACAAAAAGTCCTTGTTGTTTACTCTCTTTATAATTAATCATAACTTACTGAAACAAATTTTCTGCTTTAATCAAGTGCAGAAAAAAGGTTTTTTACCTTTCGTATTAAAAAATCCTCCAAGACAAAAGTCCACTTCATTTAAGGATTTTTTATCAAAAAGTACGATACAGGAAATATTAAAACAGCATGATCTATTCGAAAATGATAGTTTTGAAAGTCAGTTTCAAGAACTCTTTTACTACCAAAATAGTATTTACTTATTTATACGACGTGCTAGTAAAGATGAAGATTTGGTAATGAGTTCAAATAAGGTAATACACGGTTATAAACCTAGTAGAATTATTATTGACTTTGCTTTAAATGCTAACCAAGTAAATCTATCTATTCAAAGTTTTGATCAAGGATTAAAAATAGCAAATAGAATAGCAAGCTGTTATTTTCAACGAGAATGTTCATTTACTAACATGCGCCACCAAAATACAACAGCACAAGTGAGTACTTTTTTGAATGACTGTGTAAAACAACATGTACCTGATATTCGCCTATTTGAATTGAAATTTGGTCCATCTAAATCTAAAACTAATCTTACGTTAAACACGGATAATATTGAAGAGTGGTTGCAGAAGATAGAGCCTTCGGTTGGTAGTGTACTGCATGATGTTTCGCTTGTTCAGCATATCAAAGTATTGTTCAAAAGTAAAAAAGTTACTTTATCCTTTCAGACAGACACGCAATACGCAAATTATATAGAAATTGATTACTCAGAATATGTTCTCAATAGAAAAGAACGAGATGATTTTAAGTCTTTAATTAGAGATAGCTATGGAATTACCGTTTTGTCGAAAACACTCTCAAGATATTGATACTATGTTAGTAAATAGGTCCTGGGTAGATCCTGATGAGAACTATATAGATGCTGCAGAGTATCTCAACCAGATTGATTTTGTTAAACTTGAGAAGCATTACTTCGTTATTTGCGCTAATGATTTAGATCTTGATTTTCCAAATATACAAAATCCTTATTGCAAAAACGAGGTTATCATTTCTCATGATTTTGATGAAGAGTGTGATGATCTAGCTTGCGAGGATTGTGGTCGTGATATTTTTCCTGATACTTATAAAAAACAGCGTTATCTTGTGCTTTCAATTAAACTTAATACGGAAAAAATTATAAGTTGGTTTGAAAAACTATTAATAGGGCTCATATGGGAAAAGGCGGCAAATGGGATATATCATATAAGCTTTAAAAGTAAAATAGTAAGCGTTATTATACCAACTTTATGTACTGATAAGTCATATTTAACTGTAGATAGGTTAAGAACTAATGTTGCTGTTCTTATAACTTTTGGAAAGGCAGACTTAAAAATATTGTTAAGCCTATACACTGTTTCCATGGCTGATTTAATTTGTAAACATCAAACTCTAAATCAAATACTAAGCGAAGCAGTTGAAAAAGGAGTACCAGAGCTATTACCTAATGTTTCTTTTCAAGCATTCCCTTATGTTCCACTGCAAGAAACAACTCTTCCAGAAAAAAAGATACTGCGATTAAAAGTTGAAGATAATACTATTTATGTTAATGACATTGAAATTATAGGCAAACAAGCAATTTCGAGCATCCGCATCTTTAGAGTATTACTTAAACAATTTTTGCGTGACTTGGAAGCAGTTAAAGAATATAAATTTCTTAGTATCATTCAAATAGCAGATAGTTTAGGTATTGAAGACCCAGAACAGCAAGTACGCAGACCTCTTAACAGAATGCAAAAAACAATAGCAGAAAAGCTAGCTAGCACCTTGGGACTAAATATAAAACGCGATGATGTGATACAAGCGTGTAACTGGTCAGGCTATCGGCTTAATCCATCTACCATTAACTTAAGTGCTAGCTAGCCCTATTGCTAAAAACAGTCTAATGGTAACATAACTTTAACGCGTCTGTTATTTCTTGGTACTTCTTTTTCACGAAATTTTATATAACCTTCAGTAACTAAGGCATTAATATATCTAAGAATAGAATGATGACTCTTAAGACCATTCAAAAAAATAGCAAAATTGGGTTTTAGTAAAAAAGCGTCTCTTACTCGCTTCCTCATTAATTAACTGTAAAACAGTATCATATTCTCTCTTCCAGCGTATGGTTCCTTTATGTTTAGTAAGTAATTCTTTAACAAGGTTTATGTCACTTATAATTGAACTCAAAAATTCAGCTATATCCCCGTTTTTATCTTTAGAAACCTGTTGTTCAGCATTCATATCACTAATACCAGGCGATAAATAAGACAGACATTCTTTAAATCAATAGTGTTTTTTGGGATTTATTCATCTATAAAAATTGTTTCAAATAAACACAGCAGCTTTAGAAAGGTATCCAATCACGCTCAGTATTTTGATGTTGCTCTTGAGTAATAACCGTAGCAATCTTGTTTTTCTCTCCATATCGATCAGCCTCAATACCAACTTTTGCAGTAAACTCTAACCCATTAAAATCAGCTATAGAGTTGACTTTTCTAGCAATAACTGCTTTTTCTGAAGTGTCATTTGAATGAATGTTCCGTGCTGACTCTAAAATACTTCTAAGCATAGAACGACCCATTTCTCCCCAAGTATCTTCTCCTTCAACGCTTGCTTTGCCACTTTTAATACCAATTACTTGATAAATCTTACGTTTTGCATATGGACCTTCAGTGACAGTAAATTCAGCGTTTAAATAGATGCTACCAGTAGTGTAGCTTTTCGTGAACCAATTCTCATAACCTCCAGGCTTTATTGCCATTTTTACCTTGACTATTGTACCTTTCGGTATTAAACTGCTTTGCAGTTTTGCGTTATTAAAATCAGTTAAAAAATCTGCTAGCATATTGTCTCCTATAAATTAAGTAAAAAAAGAATCAACTCCATTGGTCTACGAGTTGCCAATTGCCATTTATCTTATCGACAAGTTTGTTTGGTACACGTTCACCATTACGAAGCTCAAATACTATTTGACGGGTAGTGCTTTCTTCATCATGAGAAAACATCACCATGCCAGTACTGTAGAATCCTCTTAAAGATCCAGCACCGCTTAAACCCTGAAATGGATCTTCTTCTAACATTTTTTTGGATAGTTTTTTTGTATGGTGGGTGAGTATTATGCCTGAATCTGGATTGATAACATTTCTCAGTCTTTCAAGTGTTTTTTGCAAGAAGAATAACATAGCGCTATTGTCGTTTTCATTGCCATATTCACTTGAGTTAAAAATGTTACGAAGAGGGTCAATCGCAATAATATCAGGTTTAAAACGCTCTTTGACAACATTTTTGATTTCATCTATTTCTTCACTGCTAAATGATAATTGCACTCTTGGCGTGATAATTAAGTTATTGGCAGCTATGTCCAAAAGCTCTTTATTCAGTTGAAGTTGTTGCAACCGTTCTTTCATATATTCATATTCAATTTCAGTTTGCATGTAGAAAATTTTCAAAGGTTTATTTGGTGTCATACCGAGAAATGATCTACCAGCAGCCATGTGGACGAGCCATGAAATTAGAAAATCGCTTTTGCCAATTTTAGGAGGGCCACCCAGTACTAATAGACCTCTTTTTGTCAGAATCCTTGGTGAGATTATATCTTCTGGTATCGGTGATTGATCATCCAAATATTCTTTCACACTGAAAAAGGGAACTTTTTGACCGATATTGAAAAAGCTTTGTTCCATAATAATTATTCTCCAATTTTTAATTAAGCAATAGGAGCCAAAGTTTTGGCTTTAATTTTCGCAAGTAATTTACCCAGATGCGGTTCTTCAACCATATTCAGGCAGCCACTGCGGTCTTTAGCTGGATATCCCCAAGAGTTAATAGTCTGACAGACAAATGAACGTTTCTCTGTGCCATCATCTTTCTTGATTCCAACCATACTAATTACTTCATCAACAATACCTGGAATTTCACTAGCAGTTTTAGCCCCTTCACATTGAGGTAACCAAGTTGGACGATTGCAGTCATCAAGATATTGACCTAATGTGCCAACTATGATAATGTCTTTATCTCTGATGTGTTGAAATTGATTGAGCCAAGCCATCATCTCTTGAGCAAGTGTGCCATAAGCAGCTCTTTTATCTTCTCTCCCTGATCTATCTGAAAAAGCTTCAGGTTGCATTCTTGCCCATAATAGACATAAACGTGAGGCAACGGTTATACTATCCACAAAGATGCATCGGTATTTAGAAACTTTAGAAAGAAGATCTTTGTGCTTGCTACAGACATGCTCATAGTGTTTTTGACTATACGCTTGATCAGACCTTAATGCAGGATTAGGACCACCAATAAGACAAGCAATGTCTCTGGCCTCATTCCAAGTGCGCATATTGATTGAATCTCCTTTCCAGTCTTGTACAGCTAGAAGTCCTGCTTCAAAATCAAGGCAAAGTGTTGTTGATTCATCGAGAGTTTTGAGTAAGCTAGTTTTACCAATTCCATAAGGGCCAAAGATTACTATCTTCACACCTGTGACTATTTTTGCTCTTTCTTCGCTGTTTATTATTTTCATGTTTTTACCTATATGCACTTATATATAAATTCACCAAATTTCAAAAAACTGTTCAATTTTTCTTATGCTTTTTTCCGTAAACAGGTGCAAATTTAGATCGCATTTTCTTGAAAATGTTGTACAAAGTAGTCCGTGACATATTGTTCATGTCTGCAACTTCAGCAATGCTGTGATGTTTAAGTTGTTCACATAAAACTTGCCACTTCTTTGGTAATTTTGAAATAATTTGCTCAACATCAATACGTAGTATCGTTTCATCTTCAAAGCAGTAACTTTCTTGTTGCACATTATTTTCAAGCTTAGGAGTAGTACGTGAGTGTTTACGGACTAGATTATTAATACGATTTTTAACAACTTGCTTAGCAAAGGTTGAAAGACTGCCCTTAGTTTTATCATACTGATCTATGCATGAAAGAAACTCACAGAAGAGGTCTTGTTCTATGTCTTCAATATCTTGATCAGTAAGCGATTTATAATATTTTGCGTAAAATTTTATTAAATTAACAACTTTAGGATCAATACCTGAATAAGAGTTTCGAGATTTCATAAGATGTGTCCTTAAATGAAAGACTTAAGGATGAAACTTTCTTAGTAAATATTGTAGGACATGAAAAAAATACCTCAGACAATCGTGAGTTTTTTACCCTCTGAAAACCTGGAATCTTTTTTCAAACCTCAGACACTCAAAACTTTGATCAGACAATGCACCTACGAACTGAACAGTTTTTGTAAATCCGGTGAATATATAGAACAAGACTTTCAACTTACAGGTAATTTCATGAGTGATTCATACAATGTTCAAGAACTTAAAGCACAACTTCTATTAAACTTAAGATCTTGTCTTTTGTACTTGCTACCTAACGGAACTTTTCACAAAAATGAGTTTCAAGTAGGTGATATATGGGGTAATAAAGGAAAAAGTTTAAGAGTAGAACTAAGTGGCAGTAGAGCCGGGTTATGGAATGATTTTGCAACTGGAGAAGGTGGTGACATTATCGACCTTTGGGCAGCTGTACATAGAAAGAATGCAAGGACAGAGTTTCCTGAGGTAATAGCTTCAATAAGTGAATGGCTCGGAAATAATAAAAAATACAGAGAGAAACAATATGTTGATGAAGACTTTGAGAAATTCATTACCCAAAGTTGGAATTATTATGATGAAAATGGTCAGGTGATTGTAAAAGTTTATCGTTCTGATCCTCCTGGAAAGAAAAAAGTATACAAGCCTTTTGATATCAAACAATCTAAGTTTGCATCACCAGAAATAAGGCCTCTATATAATATTCCAGAAATCTTAAAGTCTGATAAAATTGTTCTGGTGGAAGGGGAAAAATGTGCAGAAGCGCTGATAGAGAAGGGAATAACTGCAACAACAGCGATGTCTGGAGCAAATGCACCTATTGAGAAAACTGATTGGACTCCGCTAAAAGGTAAACACATTATTATATGGCCAGATAATGATGAAGCAGGTAAGAAATATGCTAAAAATGCTGAAAAAAAGCTTTTAGAAATCGGAGTTGAATCACTTGTTGTTCTTAATATTCCACAAAATAAAACAAAAGGCTGGGATGCTGCTGATTGTGTAGAGGAAGGTATAGATGTCAAAGAGTTTTTAACTTCAACTCCATGTATAAATTTACCTGCTACTGATATTCCAACTACTGATACTTCAAATATGAAAAGTTTAGAAAGACCCATAAAACAGCCACTTAATATTTTAGATTGGAGTGCAGAGCGCTTTGTAGGTCCAGTACCAGAGCAAAAATTTCTTGTTGAAGGGATATTTCCTTTGGGCGTTACTTCAATAGTTGCTGCTATGGGAGACACAGGAAAAGGAATGCTGCTACTTGATTTGGCTCTCAAAGTTGTAAATGATACAGATCAAATATGTGGTTTTGGTTCGCTTGTGACTGAACATGGATCAGTGGTAGTCTTTTTAGCAGAAGATGATGCAGGTGAAGTACATCGCCGCTTAGAACGACTTGACCCTAAATGTGAAAGATTAAAATATAAAGACAAACTATTTATTGTACCACTGCCAAACGTCAGAGGATCACTTACAATACTAAGAAACGTTCGTGGTAAAGTTGTCGAAGTTTCTCCTGAATTCGAATCTATAATAAAACAGCTCGAGAAAATTAAAGATCTGAAATTGATAGTATTTGATCCACTTGCTTCATTTATCCATGCAGATATAAATGCTGACCCAGCTGTAGGGGATTATCTGATGTGTCTATTGTCTGATCTAGCAAATAGTACTGGAGCTTCAATTGTTACTGCTCACCACATGAGAAAACCAAAAGGAGAAAAACCTATACTAACTGTTGAACAAGCAAGAGATGCAATAAGAGGTACCTCTGCTCTTGTTAATGGTGTTAGATGCTCATACGCTTTTTGGCCAATAGAAAATACAGCTAGGCTAGAGATCTTTAAGGCAGTAGGAGAAACACCAAGACAGAATGCTTTATTTCATGGGGCAGTTGTGAAGGCCAATGGGTTAGCTGATCGTACTGTAAGAACTTACCTAAGAAATCAGGAAACAGGGCTACTAGAAGATATAACAATACAACTAACAGTTAAAAATGCTAGTGAAAAAGACCTTAAAATATGTCTTATCGATGCAGTTACACGATCTGCTGCTTCAGGGCATCCATTTACTCACACAGGAAGCACAGGAGTATATAAGCAACGCCATAGACTACCTGAAGTTTTTCACAGCATGGGAAGGGATAGACTAGAGCGTATGGTACAGGAACTTTTGCAGGTAAAGCAGTTAGTTAAAGTGATGTCTACAGGTTCAAGAGAGGATAAGTGGCTTGAC
Organism: Wolbachia endosymbiont (group A) of Cephus spinipes; assembly: GCF_964026895.1. Taxonomy (NCBI): domain Bacteria; kingdom Pseudomonadati; phylum Pseudomonadota; class Alphaproteobacteria; order Rickettsiales; family Anaplasmataceae; genus Wolbachia; species Wolbachia endosymbiont (group A) of Cephus spinipes. Next base: position 647,952 of record NZ_OZ034713.1, read on the forward strand.
ATTCCAACTGGACCATTTGCTTGTGGTATAGGAAAATTCACTCTTGGAGCTGAAGATTTTAGCTATATGGAAAATTTAATGTTAGGATAAGTCTTTTTTTATGGGTAAAAATATTTTAGAGTTTACCCAGTTTTCTCTATTGCCATTTCAATCTATATAGCTACTATCAATTTACATCCACTCAACTAGAACTTAGCACTTAAGAAATAGCACCATCAATGATTGTATTACATTCCTAATTCCTAGGTTCCTAAATCAGTAATTAGAAATCAGGAATCTAAATTCTGCGTGAGAGCTAGCTTTTTTGCCTACGTTCCTAAAAGCGTTCCTAGAAACCACATGTCTAAAGTCAGCCAGTGAGGCGGATTCTAGCTTCCTAAAACCCTTATATATTATATATATATAATAGTAATAAATAATAACAGTAATAATAAATATAAAATATATTGGATAAATAGAAATGAAGAAGACCTAGAGAGATTACCACAAAACATTACTTAAATTTAATGAAAAAAATACAACCTTGAGGCAATTGCATTTAGTGCGAATTTAAAGTGATTATACGACTCCAGGGTACAATTATACTACCAAGAACTAAGTTACTTATGTAAGGCAGCTTAAAACTCGATTATGAGGCATTTCTAAATTATCTTTTACCTTAAACTTTTACTTGCTACAAAAAACCTCAGCTTATTCTATCATATTTCTTATTTATTGTAAAATACTTTTTCAAAAAAGTGAACAGTTTTTGTAATTTCGGTGAATATATATCACCAGAGCTGGTTATTTTGGAGGTCTTATTGAAATATAACTATTTTCATCTAAAACTCTTAAGTTGAATTTTTAGGTAATCTCTATAAATAATTTGTAGATGAATCTAAAGGAAAAAAGTTTGGAGTTGCTGCTATAAAAGAAGAAACAGAAGCTACCTTAAAATGGAGACAAAGATCAAAATTTATTTATTTACGTCTCCAGGTTTATCTAGTATAATGGAGACAAAGACTTATATTTCTACTATATTATTGGTAGATAAAAAGCAGAGATACGGGGCTTTCTAAAGGGTGGGGACAATTTTTCACCCCCCTTGAAATTAAAACAAAAGGTGATAGACAAGATATCAAACACAGATAGCTCAACTACAAGCTGGTTTTTGTTGTAGTTATTTTCTCACTTTCTTTACTTAATTCATCAAAGTCAGATTCATGTTTGTATAACTCTATACTTTTCGTATTCTCCTTCAGCTAGAGCTTTTGCAACTTCAGCACTAACTTTACCAGCATCTTTAAGTACTTCATAATCATTGAACAATAGAAATGCATCCAACTTTTCAACCCAATTCTGCATTTTTATTAGCCGATGCTTTCTTGCTTGAAGTTCCGCATAATCTAGGAAACAATATGCACTCAACTCTTTTTCAGTCAAGTAGTTTTTTGCAGTACTCACATCACTCTTATGAATTTTGTTGCCAGAACCATCTTTCCATGTAGTTAGCCCAATATTTGGTTTTTTGTGGTCAACTCGAGAGCTCTGCTGCAGTTAGGCCATCAATATAATTTATTCTGTACTTTTGCATAAAATTGTTTTGTTATTTCTGAATTTGGATCATAGTCTGCAGAGCATTCAGCATAAATGTCAGTAATCTTCTGGTAAAACCTACGTTCGGATGCTCCTGATTTTTTCAAGTAATTCATTGAAGTAGTCTTTACCAAACTTTGGGCCGTTTTTTAGCCGTTCGCTATCTAATGCAAATCCTTTGATCTTTAAAATTTTCGTAGCCCATACTCTAAAAGATGTAGCCTTTTTAGAATTAACTCGATAACCAATAGCTATCCAAATTATAAAATTGTGTAGGGTACTGTTTACCATCTTCAGCAGTATTCCGGAAAATCCGGATAACTGAATCTTTATCTAACTCTTGACTAGCAAATATGTTCTGTAAGTGCTCACTAATTGTTCTAATGTTAACACCAAATAACTCCGCCATTCTTTTTTGTGTAAGCCAAATGTTTTCATCTCGATACAAAACATCAATTCTTACGTCTCCATCTGGAGTTGTATATAATAAAATTTCGTTCCCATTTATTGTCATATCTACTCTACCTTACTTCAAGTAGCATATGGGTTATTTGTAAAAAAGACAAGCAACTGTAAAACTCTAAAAATAGAGGACTATCTGCTTTATTCTTTAGCTGATAAGCAGTTTTAAAATTATTTTAACTTTTTTTTAGAAAATCCCGGAAAAAGTAGTAAGAAATCCGGTATATATATAATAGAAGGGCTATAGTTTGTGGATGCGCTTCAAATACAAAAGCTTTAAGTGTCAATTCAAAACTCGGCAAACAAACATTGAGCATACTTGTATTTTTTTAGATGAGGTAAAAACTTCATTTTAAAGATGGATGCTAAAATATAGCACTGCGTAAAAGAACGAGTGTAGCACCCTTTAAAACTTAATTAAATGGCATTCTTAGTAACCTTACTACTATAGAACAAATCTTCATGTAAGTCTAACACGATTTTTATCCTTTGCAAAAAAAATTGAACAGTTTTCGTAATTTTGGTGAATATATATAATAAGAAAACAACTTTCTGCAGTAGCACATAATTCTCGAATTTCCGTTGTTGGCCTACAAAAACCTATGAATTGCTAGTGTATTTTGCAGAAACCAGACGATATTTTGGAGTAAGTGCTACTTGTAATTTTAATAATAGCAAATGTCAATCCTAACACTCGACCTCGGCAAACAAACGGGCTGGGCAATTCTAACAGATGGAATAATTGAAAGTGGAAGCAAAAGTTTTCATGGTAGCCGGTTTAGCGGAGGTGGAATGCACTTCTTAAAATTTCGTAGCTGGCTAAATGAAATGAAGGAAAAGTTCTCAAACATTGAAGCAGTGTATTTTGAAGAAGTAAGAAGACATCTAGGAACTGATGCAGCTCATTGCTATGGTGGTTTTCTTGCAGTGCTGTCTGCTTGGTGTGAAGAGAACAATATTCCCTACCAAGGTGTTAATGTTAAAACTATAAAACGCTTTATCACAGGCAAAGGCAATGCAAGTAAGAGTGAAGTTATTGAAGCGATACGTGAAAAAAGTTTTTCACCTCGAGATGATAATGAGGCTGATGCTTTGGCATTAATGTTCTATGTTAGTAAAGATTTTAACATATTAAAAATACCATAAAAGTGGGTCCTTTCGGCCATAATGGCGGGTTTGGTGGGTCAGACCCTAGGCCTTCTCTAGCGTCAGATATATTTTGAATATTAACTTTTTAATTATTAAGATATGAATTTAGCAATCCACTACTATCCTACTCGAAACCTAGTTGAATATGAGCGTAACCCACGTAAAAATGACGATGTGGTCAACAGAATGTGTGCTTCAATCAGGGAATTTGGCTTTCGTATTCCAATAGTTGCAAAAAGCGATGGAACTGTGGTTGATGGTCATTTAAGACTTAAAGCAGCAAGAAAGCTTGGTATGGAAAGTATTCCAGTGGTTTTAAGTGATAATTTAAATGAACCACAAACCAAAGCTTTTCGATTACTGGCCAATCAATCAGCTAATTGGGCAAAGTGGGATGATGAGCTTTTGAAAGTAGAAATTCAAGAGTTAGAAGATTTACAGTTTGATCTTAAAATGACTGGATTTGAGCTAGAAAAAGTTCAACATTTCCTTGATGATTTAGATAGTGAAAAAGAAGATCTTTCTGACTTGGTTGGTGATGAAAAAAGGGTAGAAATAACAAAACCAGGTGATTTATGGATTTTAGGTGATCATCGAATCTATTGTGGTGATAGCTCTTTAGTTGAATCATATAAAGCGGTATTAGATAATAAAATGGCAGATATTACCGTATGTGATCCTCCATATAACGTTGATTACGTTGCGACGCGAAGGCGTCAGAAGTAGCTGTTTCTCAGGATTTTCTAGGTTTTCTTAGAAAGATCAAGAAGAAACCGTCCGTGTTGCCGGATGAATCTAGGGGCATGAATTAAGTAGCTGCCCTGACAATGTAACAAAGCATTATGCGGGATACAAATTGCAAAAGGCGTATTCTCCCTCAAACCATACAGAGGGTAAGTGCTAGATAGTGAATAAGGTGAAGGTAACTGAACCTGTGATAAAGACCGTAAACGTTGACAAGCGAAAGCGGTTGATACGCTTGGGCCAAAAGGCATTGGAAGCAGGAGGAACATCTCGTAGTTGTGTTCCCGTAACCTATAAGCTTCTCGGTCGACAGCAGGCACCTAAGTTCACAAGCTACTTTTGGGGAAGCGTGGAAACCCTGTACTTGCTCCCTACCATAGTGGGGACAGCAAACTGTAAGGAATGCTTATGGCAGTGCAGGTTTGGGATGTCGGAAAAAGCAAAGGTCTCACTGTAATGGTGGGAATACCAGTTGAAACATTACTGGACATAAAAGTGTGCCCACGTCCGATAGGTCTTTCTTTGTAAGAGATTTTGGAGAACTTTTTATATATGAGGAAAAGCAAATGACAACACTGACATATTCAGCGATTGGTGCATCCTCTACACCTACAATTACATGGGAATCTATTAATTGGACTAAAGTGATAATAGGTGTCAAAAAGCTCCAGATGCGTATTGCAAAGGCTGTTCGAGAAAGAAGGTACGGCAAAGTGAAAGCTTTGCAATGGATATTGACACATTCGTTTACTGCAAAACTTTTGGCTGTTAAACGAGTCACTCAAAATCAAGGAAAAAACACCCCTGGGGTTGATGGCTTAGTTTGGCGCACACCGCAACAAAAGATCAAAGCTGTTCAATCGTTAAAGCGTCGAGGATATTGCGTCCAACCGCTCCGACGAGTATGGATTCCAAAAAGAGCAGGAAAAAAACGTCCTTTGGGAATACCAACTATGAAGGATCGGGCAATGCAGGCTCTTTATCTGCAAGCACTTGAACCAGTTTCAGAATCAATTTTAGATCGTCATGCCTATGGTTTTCGGCATAAAAGATCAGCTGCTGATGCTATTGACCAATGTTTTAAAACGTTGTGCCAAAAAGTATCGGCACCATGGATCCTAGAAGCAGATATCAAATCTTGTTATGACTCCATTAGTCATGCATGGCTTTTAGAACACTGCCCTATGGATAAGAAAATTCTGAAAAAATGGCTGACAGCAGGATACATGGATAAGAACACTTTTTATATCATTAAAGAAGGTACTCCTCAAGGAGGGATCATCTCTCCTACACTGATGAATATTACCCTTAGAGGCTTAGAAAAGACAGCCCAAAAATCTGCCTTTTGGCGCGATAAGGTTAATACTACCGCCTACGCTGATGACTTTATTATTACAGGAAGATCGAAAGAAGTCCTTGAAAACAAAGTAAAACCAGCAGTGTGTGCCTTTTTGAAGGAGCGTGGATTGGAATTCTCAGTAGAAAAAACTAAGATTACTTCCATTGATGAAGGATTTGATTTTCTAGGATTTACGATTCGAAAGTATCGAGGAAAGCTCTTGATCATGCCTTCTAAAGCAAGTATCAAAGAGTTCCTAAAAATGATCCTGGAAACCATGAGACTTCACAGCACAATAACAACGGAACAACTTATCTACACCTTGAATCCTAAGATCAGAGGATGGACAAATTATTACCGTCATGTTGTGTCAAAGAAAGTGTTCAACTATGTCGATCATAAGATCTTTGGTGCGCTTTTGAGATGGATTAAAAGAAGGCATCCAAATAAAAATTTTCAATGGAGAAAGCAGAGATACTTTTGCACCATTGGCAATAATAACTGGACCTTCTTTGCTAAGTCTTCAAAAGATAAAGGACAAGGTAGCATGGTAACTTTAATGCAAGCTGCCTCAATTCCGATTGTGAGACATGTCAAAATAAGAGCAGATGCTAATCCCTATGATCCAAAGTTTAATTCATACTTTTTCAAGCGAAATCTTGAAAGAAAGAAATACCAACATTGTATTAAGGAGAAGTAATTATGACGAAACTTGAGAACCAGTCTTCTATCGATAACAGCCGGGCAAATAAATCTGCCTTTGAAAGGCTTGAGCCGTATGACGGAAAACTGTCAAGTACGGTTCTTAGGGGGAAAAGGAGCGGCAACGCTTCTCTTTCTACCCGGCGTAGCAGTCAAGATAAAAAAATATTAAACGATAATCAAGGTGAAAAGTACGAACTTTTTCTCTACGACATCTGTTCCCATATTTTAGCATATACGAAAGGTGCAATTTACATCTGCATATCATCATCAGAGTTTTCAACTTTGCAAAAAGTATTTGAGGAAGCAGGAGGAAAATGGTCAACATTTATCATTTGGGCAAAGAATCACTTTACGCTAGGAAGATCAGATTATCAAAGACAATACGAAGCAATGCTTTATGGATGGAAAAGCGGCAATAAACGTGAGTGGCATGGAGGAAGAAATCAAAGTGATCTGTGGTTTTATGATAAGCCAACGCACAATACACTACATCCAACGATGAAGCCAGTAGAGCTAATGGAGAGAGCAATAGTTAATAGCAGTAGACCAGGAGACATAGTACTTGATCCATTTAGCGGATCTGGAAGTACACTGATTGCATGTGAGAGAACAGGAAGAATTTGTAGGACAATAGAGCTAGATTCAAAATTTGTAGATGTAACCATAAAACGTTGGCAAATATACACAGGTAGGAAGGCAATTCTATCTGGTACTGACAAAACTTTTGCACAAATTCAAGAAGAAAAACAGCAATAAAGGGGCAAAAAAAGTGGAAAAGATCACACAAACGGAATGGGCAAAAGAACTAGGAGTTTCAAAGCAATATGTCTGTTATTTAGTAAAAAAAGGAATAGTTGAGTTGGAGGATGGTTTGATCAATAGAGAGCAAGCAAATGAAGCGGTAGCAGCAATAAGAGATCCAAGTCAGCCACTGAGGAGGAAAAATCCAGAAAACGAAAATACAAGTAACCTTTCCACAATGTTGCTTAAAACTCGAATAAAAAATGAAATGGAACGAGGTAAACTACTTGAGGCGAAAGCTAAGGCTGAGATAGGAGAACTTGTAGCAGTAGAGGAAGTAAAGCGCGATGCATTTAACGTAGCAAGAGTTGTCCGTAATAATTTGCTTAATATTCCAAATAGAGTTTCAGCACTACTTGCATCACTGAGTGACACTGAAAAGATTCATATGGCTCTAACTGAAGAGATTACAAACTCATTACAAGAATTATCTAACACTAAATTTCAAATATAAAAAAGATTTTGAATATAAAATGGCTGATAACTTAAGTTTAGAGTTAATAAAGTGTCTCATTAATCAACCTGGATTAGATGTTAATGTCAGAGGATTAAATGGAAAGACACCACTACATTGTGCTATAGAATTTGATGAATTAAGCATGGTGGATTTGTTACTCACGAAGAAGAATATTAATCCTTTTGTGGAGGATAATGAAGGTAAAACATCTCTTGATTACGCCAAAGAAGGGAAAAAAGCAGAAATATTACAAGCGTTAATTAGTAATAAATACGGATCAGAGCAAGATAGCTTACTTCACTTAGCTGCAATGATAGGTGAAATTAATGCAGTTAGATATTTGATAAGAAAAGGTATTGACGTTAATGTACGAAATGCTCTGCATCATACGCCATTACATCTAGCAGCAGGCATAGGACATGAAAATGTTGTCAAAGTTTTAGTGGAAGAAGGAAGCGCTGAAATAGATGTCTTTGATGCACGAAATCAGACACCAATGCACTATGCAGTTAATAACAAGAAGTTGGAGATAGTAAAGTTACTGCTAAAGCTTGGAGCAGATGTAAATAGTGCGCGCATGGGACAAAACTCAATGAAATTGTCACCTGTTCATATAGCTGTAAGTAATACTAATTACGATGAAAGAGATTTGTGTTTGGATATCCTCAAATGCTTAATAAATGCTCCTAATTCTGGGGTCAATTTGCAAGACTACGAAAATAAAACACCACTACATTATGCTGAAAGACTTAAAACAATAGAAGTTTTACTAACGCGAGAAGATATAGATCCTCTGGTAAAAGACGATAGCGGTAAAACACCATTTGACTACGCTAAACCTGAGATAAAGAAGGCTTTGATGAGCAACAAATATGGATCTGAAAAAAATAGTTTATTACATTTAGCTGCACAAAGAGGAGATATTGAGCTTGTAGAGTCCATTTTAAAAGAAGAAGTTGATGTTAATATTTCAAACAACAAAGGTCTATCACCGATTTACCTTGCTGCAGAAAAAGGACATTTACATGTAGTAAAATTACTACTGAAAAAAGGAGCAAATTATACACCTGTTTTTCACTTAGCAATCAAATCAAACAATTTAGAGTTACTTAAAGTTTTGTTTACTGAAAAAAATGGAGCGTTACTCTGCAGAGACACCGTTATTAATTTCCCAACCCTTCATAACAAATATGTAGTACAGAGAGAAATAGCAGATAAAAGGATAAAAAGACATAATAATATTGTCTGCATCTATATTCCAATTAGTGCAATAGCAGTAGCGGCATATATAGGTTTAACAGCAACAACAATAAGCAGTGCAATCATTTTTGCAACAATAACAGGGATATTTGCGCTCATTATAGCAATAATGATAAGTGAGATGAGCAAAAGATATATAGAAAATGAATTTCAGAAAAAGATGTTTATGGAACTGGAGGAGTGTAGTTCTACTGTTAATGACGTTGAGTTAGAACCAATTACTAGTAGATGCAGACAATGATATACGCTAGAGCTTTTTCTGAAGGTTTAAGACCAGATCCAGAGCTTAAAGTATCAGAGTGGGCGAATGAGTATCGAGTTTTAGCTCCAACTGCAGCATCAGAGCCAGGTAAATGGAGAACAGAAAGAACTCCTTATTTAAAAGAAATAATGGATTCACTTTCTCCTTCTTCACCTGCAGAAAAAGTAGTATTCATGAAAGGAGCGCAGATTGGGGGAACAGAAGCTGGTAACAATTGGATAGGCTATATCATCGATCAAACACCAGGGCCAATGTTAGTAGTACAGCCAACAGTTGAAATGGGAAAGCGTTGGTCAAAAGGAAGATTTGCGCCACTGATTGAAAGTACGCCATGTTTAAAAAGTAAAGTAAAAGACCCAAGGTCAAGAGATTCAGGCAATACTGTACAAAGTAAGGAATTTCCAGGTGGAATAGTAGTAATAACTGGAGCAAATAGCAGTGTAGGCCTCCGATCTATGCCAGTAAAATATCTCTTTCTTGATGAAATAGATGCCTATCCAGGAGATTCGGGAGGTGAAGGAGATCCAGTTTTACTCAGCATAGCCCGTACTAATACATTTGCACGGCGAAAGATTTTTTTAGTATCAACGCCAACGATTCATGGAATAAGCAGAATTGAGAAGGAATTTGAAGCTACAGACAAGAGATATTTTTTTGTACCATGTCCGCATTGTAATTATTACCAAATTTTAAAGTGGTCACAAATAAAATGGGAAGATAAAAATCCAAATACAGCACACTATATGTGTATAGAATGTGGTGAAAAGATAGAAAATCATCAAAAGACAGAGATGCTAGACCGTGGAGAATGGAGAGCTACAGGGGCAAAAGAAGGGGAGAAAAAAGGATTTCATCTTTCAAGTCTTTATAGTCCAGTAGGCTGGTATAGTTGGCAACAAGCAGTAGAGGACTTTCTCCATGCAAAGGAAAGCGAACAATTACTGAAAGTTTGGATAAATACCACACTTGGAGAAACTTGGGTAGACAAAGGAGAAGTACCAGACTGGAAGCAATTATTTAACAGGAGAGAATTTTTTCCCGTAGGCACAGTGCCTAGGAGAGAAGTGGTACTTACTGCAGGAGTTGATGTCCAAAAAGATCGTTTAGAAGTAGAAGTTGTAGCCTGGGGAAAAAGCCGCGAAAGTTGGTCAATAGACTACCAAGTATTTGAAGGAGATACAGGAAGTGGGGAAGTATGGGGAAAACTTTCGGAGCTCCTCAATCATCATTTTATCGGTGAAAATGGTCTTGAATACATGATAAGTATGATGGCAGTTGATGCCGGGTATGCAACGCAGGAAGTGTATAATTGGGTAAGAGGTCATCAAGGCTCTGGAAGAGTAATGGCAGTAAAAGGTGTAAATAAAGCACTAGTACCACTTAGCAGCCCAAGTAGAGTTGATATAACAGTTGGTGGTCAAAAGCTAAAAAGAGGAATAAAGCTCTGGCCAGTAGGAGTATCAATATTAAAGTCAGAGCTTTTTCAATTACTTAATATTTTAAAAGATGGTGAAGAAACACCGCCAGGATATTGTCATTTTCCGGAGTATGCACCTGAATATTTTAAGCAGCTAACGGCAGAGCAATTAGTCAGCAAAGTGGTAAAAGGATACACCAAACAAGAGTGGCAGAAGGTAAGAGAAAGAAATGAAGTACTGGATTGCCGAATTTATGCGAGAGCAGCATCTATTGCGCTTGGAATTGATCGTTGGCCAGAGAGTAAATGGAATAGTTTGAGTGGAAAAATAGAAAGTAAAAAACCTAAAAAAGTAAGACAGAGTAAGTGGCTTGGTAATCAAAATGTACAGTGAAGAATATTTAACTCAAGTTGAGAAAGCAATTCAAAAACTGCAAAGCGGAGAAAGAGTTGTCTCAATTGCATATGGTGACCATGTTGTCCGTTATGCAGAAGTAGATATAAATGATTTACTAAGCTTAAGACAACGTATTAAAGCTGAACTGAAAACCGTAGCCAAAAGAAAGATTATTTTTTCAACGAGTAAAGGGATCATATAATAATAAAAATCGTTGAAAGGAATTTTATGACAAAAGTTATAGCAAAAGAATACACAGAATTTTTAGAGCAGCTAAAAGAGCAGATTGCTACTAGTCGTTATAAAGCAGCATTAGCAGTAAATAGCAAACTCATTGTGCTTTATCACTATATTGGTACAGAGATCTTAAGGCGCCAAAAAGAACATGGTTGGGGTGCTAAAATCATAGATCAGCTAAGTAAGGATTTAAGAAGCGCATTTCCAGAAATGAAGGGGTTTAGTGCTAGGAATCTTACGTATATGCGCCAATTTGCTGCAGAATATCAAGATACTGAATTTACGCAGCAGGTTGCTGCACAATTGCCTTGGTTTCATATTGTAGTTATTTTAGATAAAGTAAAAGATCGAAAAGAAAGACTATTCTATTTTCAAAAGGCTATAGAGCACGGTTGGTCACGTAGTATAATGGTGATGCAAATCGAACGTGAATTGCACAAACGTCAAGGAAAAGCTGTTACTAACTTCAAAGATAAATTACCTTCTCCGCAGTCAGATTTAGCACATTATACATTAAAAGATCCATATATTTTTGATTTTTTGAGTATAGGAGACGATGCTCACGAAAGAGAAGTAGAAAAAGGTCTTGTAGGCCATGTGGAAAAATTTCTGCTAGAGCTAGGGGAAGGATTTGCATTTGTTGGTAGGCAATTTCACTTAGATGTTGGAAATAAAGACTTTTATATTGATTTATTGTTTTACCATTTAAAGTTACGTTGCTTTGTAGTAATCGAGCTAAAAGACAAAGATTTCAAGCCAGAGTATGCAGGTAAAATGAATTTTTATCTTTCAGCCGTTGATGATTTACTAAAGCACGAAACAGATCAACCATCTATAGGATTAATTTTATGCAAGTCAAAGGATAACGTACTAGCTAAGTATACACTGAAAGACATAAATAAACCGATAGGGTTGGCAGAATATAAAATTACTGAAAATCTACCAAAGAATATAAAGGCAGCTTTACCAACAGTAGAAGAGCTAGAGGCTGAGTTATCCAAAGTTTCAGATAAAGAAAAGTAATGCTACTCAAATCATTCAAGCAACTATTCAATAAACCAAAACCAAAAAGTTCTGCATGGGACGCTGCAGGATCAGGAAGAAGGATAATGTATTGGCAAGGAGAAACAGGAAGCATAAACAATTTGCTGTCTCAAAGCCTTGAGCACTTACGTAGTCGATCACGTGATATGGTGAGAAAAAATCCATATGCAGCAAATATCATTGATACAATAGTAAGTAACTCTATTGGAACAGGAATAAAACCACAATCAAAAGCAAGAGATGCGGAATTTCGAAAGAAAGTGCAAGAATTATGGCTAAGATGGACAGATGAAGCAGATAGTAACGGAGTAAGTGATTTTTATGGATTACAAGCTCTAGTATGCAGAAGTATGATAGAGGGAGGAGAATGTTTTGTACGACTCCGAACAAGAAAGCTAGAGGATGGATTTTCTGTACCATTACAACTGCAAGTACTTGAGTCTGAACATTTAGACAATAAAACAAATCAAACTTTAGGAAATGGTAATGTAATAAGAAACGGGATTGAGTTTAACAGACTTGGGCAAAGAGAAGCATACTACCTATTTAAAGAACACCCTGGTGAAAGTACGTTTGGAGAGTCAGTGAGAGTACCAGCAAACGATGTTTTACATATTTATAGACCATTAAGACCTGGGCAAATCAGAGGGGAGCCTTGGCTTTCTAATATACTGCTGAAACTTTATGAGCTTGATCAATACGATGATGCAGAATTAGTGAGAAAAAAGACAGCGGCGATGTTTGCAGGATTTATTACGAGACTCGATCCAGAAGCAAATATTTTAGGAGAAGGTGAAAGTAATGAGCAAGGAGTAGCACTATCTGGCCTAGAACCTGGAACAATGCAGCTTTTAGAGCCAGGAGAAGACATAAAATTTTCAGAGCCGTCAGATGTTGGAGGAAGTTATGAAGCGTTTATAAGACAGCAACTCAGGGCAATAGCGATTGGTACAGGGATAACATATGAGCAGCTAACAGGAGATTTAACCGGCGTTAATTATTCATCAATTAGAGCAGGATTAATAGAGTTTCGTCGTCGATGCGCTATGCTGCAACATAACATTATGGTATTCCAATTTTGCAGACCAGTATGGAATAGATGGCTAGAGTTAGCAGTACTTTGTAGAGAACTCTGTATAGATGAAAAAGTAGTAAAAGCAGCGAAAGAAGAAGTAAAATGGATACCACAGGGATTTGATTGGGTGGATCCACTGAAAGACCAGCAAGCACAGCAAATGGCAGTAAGGAATGGATTTAAGAGTCGATCGGAAGTAGTATCAGAAATGGGTTACGATGTAGAAGAAATTGACCAAGAAATAGCAGAAGATCAAAAGCGTGCAAATAGTCTCAACTTAATGTTTGACTCTGATTGTAAAGGATTATGATGCTCTTAGGAAAACCATTAATGCTTGAACCAAGGAGTTTTGAGCTCTTGTCATTGAACAATCAAAAACATCCCACATTTAAAAACATAAAGCACTCCATCAAAAATAATGTAGAAAGAACTGCAATTATATCAATTCATGGAATTCTGACGAAAAAACCAGGCGTGTTTGATGGTTTTCTGGGAATGACATCATATGAAAAAATTCATGAAGAGATAGAGAGTGCTTTAGGAAATAAAAGCATAGAGACGATTCTACTTGATATAGATAGCCCAGGAGGAGAGGTAAATGGAGTATTTGACTTAGCTGATTTTGTCTATAGTGCAAGAGGAAAAAAGAGGATAATAGCGATAGCAAATGATGATGCATATTCTGCTGCATATGCTATAGCTTCTAGCGCTGAAAAGATTTTTCTCACCCGCACTTCAGGAGTTGGGAGTATAGGAGTAATAGCAAGTCATATAGATCAAAGTAAATTTGACGAAAAACAAGGTATTAAGTACACCGCAATTTTTGCTGGTAGTCGAAAGAATGATTTAAATCCGCATGAGCCAATGACGTCTGAAAGTCTGGAAAGCTTACAAAAAGAAGTAGATCGACTATATGAAATGTTTTTGCAGCTAATAGCAAGGAACAGAGGTCTTTCAATTGAAAAGATTCGATCAACAGAGGCAGGGCTATATTTTGGGGAGAAAGCAGTAGAAATAGGCCTTGCAGACGGAATGACAATTCTTTCATCTATTAATAAAAACAGGAGTATTACTATGAATGAACAAACTACAACTGACCTAGAAACTGATAATTTGACTAAGTATCGTAATGAAGTTCTTGAATTAATACGGTTATGTAATCTATCACGAATGCCAGAGAAAATAGAAGAATTTATTGAGGAAAGCGTAAGTGTTGAGCAAGCCAGGGAAGTTTTAATGGAACTGCTAGCAGAGCGAACGAAGAAGACAGAAATACTGAGTGCAATACCACAGAATTCAGGAGAAGAGTTGATGATGGAGGTAGCAAGGACTAGAGCGCAATCAAGTATTTAAGTTTTTTTATAACCGCCGCGTACAACAATTACAAACATGGCGGTAAAACTAAAGGAGAAAATAAATGAGGAAATTTTATGAGTTGTATAATCGAACAAAATAATCTAGGTGACTTATTAAAGTATGAGGCATCAAGTCTATATTCAAGAGACCAAATAACGGTAGCCAAGGGACAAAATCTTAAACTTGGTACAGTTGTTGGTAGTGATAAGGATAACATGATTAAGATAATAAATCCAACTGCAACAGATGGTACACAAACAGCAATAGGTGCGATAGTAAGTGATGTAAATGCGACAGAAAATGCCAAAGCAGTAATCATTACACGTATAGCAATGCTAGCAGATCATGCAATTGTGTGGCCAACAGGTATCACTGAAGAGCAAAAAGCTGCAGCAATAAAGCAACTTGAAGGACGAGGGATCATTGTCCGCAAGGGAGTGTAACTTAAATTAATAAGGGGAAAAAAGAATGCAAAATCCATTTACAAATACAGCATTTAGCATGACGGCACTAACAAATGCGATAAATATATTGCCGATAAATTATGGACGAGTTGAAAATTTAAATTTGTTTCCAAGTAGGTCAGTAAGATTTAGACATATTACCATAGAAGAACATAATGGAGTTTTAAGCCTATTGCCAACGCAAATTCCAGGAGCACCAGCAACAGTAGGTAAGCGTGGAAAGAGAAAGGTAAGAACGTTTACGATTCCACATATTCCTCACGATGATGTAGTGCTGCCAGAAGAAGTGCAAGGAATAAGAGCATTTGGATCAGAAAGTGAACTAAAAGCGCTGGCAGACGTAATAACTGACCATTTACAGCTAATGAGAAACAAACATGCAATAACATTAGAGCATTTGCGTATGGGAGCGCTGAAAGGGATTATTCTGGACGCAGATGGGTCAGAGCTATTAAATCTATACAACGAATTTGAAATCACACCAAAAGTAGTAAATTTTGCACTAGGAACAGCAACAACAGATGTCAAGCGTAAGTGTCTGGAAGTACTCCGGCATATAGAAGATAATCTAAGTGGTGAATATATGACTGGAATTCATGCCTTGGTAAGCCCTGAGTTTTTTGATGCACTAACTTCTCATTCTAAAGTAAAAGAAGCATATGAAAGATGGCAAGAAGGAGCGCTACTTCGGAATGATATGAGGTCAGGATTTACGTTCTGCGGAATCACATTTGAGGAATATAGAGGGCAAGCAACTGATCCTGAAGGAACCGTGAGAAGATTTATTGACAAAGATACAGGTCATTGTTTTCCAGTAGGAACAGCGAGCACATTTACAACATATTTTGCACCAGCAGATTTTAATGAAACAGTAAATACTCTTGGACAGCCACTATACGCAAAACAAGAGCCAAGAAGATTTGATAGAGGGACCGATTTACATACGCAGTCAAATCCTTTGCCAATGTGCCATAGACCAGGGACATTAATCAAAGTCGTTGCAGCATAACAATACTGGTAGAGTAACTACAAGGTGGTGAGGCACAGAATGACTCTACCGGTATGCGCTTTCTTAGCATGTAAAGGTTAGTATATCAAAAAGAAATATGCAAGAGAATATTAAGCGATTATTGGAAGATTGTTTTTCCCATTTAGGAGAAGTGGCTTTGTATAAATCAAAGGATAAGTCATACATGGTACAAGTATTAAAGCAAGAGCCAGATAAATTATACGAGATTGGTGAAGGACAATTTGTGGAAGAAACTTTAGCGTTAGAAGTAAGTGCGTTTGATGTACTGCAGCCAATTGTAGGAGATATTTTTGTTATAGGTGACCGTAAATATAAAGTATATTCTCCACCGCTGCAAGATAATTCAGGAATGGTATGGAAAATTCGAGCGTCAGGAGTATAAATGCGTATTAACACCGGTAGTATTATACAAAGTATAGATGCTGAAAGGAAAAAAGTGGAAAAAGCGACAGTGAGTGCATTAAACAAAACAGCAATATGGCTAAAATCAAAAGCAGCTAAGGAAATCAGTGAGGAAAAGAGAATAAAATTAAGTTTGATAAGAAAGAGATTAAGGATTTTTAAGGCGAAAATTAGCAGATTAGACGTGTTAATTAGAGCAAATCTCTATGACATTAGAGCATCGACAATTGGTAAAATACAAAAAACAAGAAGAGGATCGAAAGTAGGAAAGCACCAATTTATAGGAGGATTTGCAGCAGTTATGCCAAAAGGAAATAGCGGTATTTTTAAACGTGAAGGAAGAGCAGCATTACCAATAAAGGAGGTTAAATTGCCATTGGAACCAGAAGCATCAAAAGTAATAAGAGATCTTGTCAATTATGAAGTTGAGAAAGTCTTTACAAAGTTTTTTGAACGTGAATTGAGCTACAGAGTATGAGTTGGAAGAATTTGCATAACGCAATCTGCACTACACTAAAGAGAGAAATATCCATTATACAAACCTGTGAAATTTATCCATCAATAAGAAAAGAATTATTAGCGCCAGCGGTGTTTGTAGAACTTAGCAGTCTTGAAAAAGGAGATGATCCTGGAACAGAAGAATTAGCGCTGAAAGCAAGATTTGAAGCACGAATAGTAATTGATAGCACGGTAGAAAATGCACCTATTCTTGTCAGAACATTAGCTGCTGAGGTTGCGAGAGTAGTAAATAAAAATACTTGGAATATGAAAAATGTTTCACCGGGAGAATTTATATCAGGAGGAGGAGATGATTTTAGGCCAGAGTTAGATGCGTATTTAGTGTGGTTGATTGAGTGGGTGCATACAATACACGTAGGTCGATCTATTTGGGAAGAAGGAAAATTTATGCCACACAAAATAGAAATCGGTGAAATAAATGTTAGAAAATAATTTTGCAATTTCGGAATTACAGAGAAAACTGGCCAACATTGTTCGTATAGGAGTTGTAAAAGAAATAGATTATGAAAAAGCAAAAGTAAGAGTTAAAGTAGGAGAATTTTTAACAGATTGGTTGCCATGGATAACGAGCAAAGCAGGAAAAGATAGAGATTGGTGTCCTCCAGACATTGATGAACAGGTTATGATATTTTCTCCTCTTGGTGAACTATCATTAGGAGTGGCATTGTCAGGAATATATCAGGAAAAGTACCCTGCACTAGAAAATAAAAAAGAAATAAATAGTGTGAAGTTTCAAGATGGAACAAAGTTTACATATGATAAAGAGAAGCATCATTTAGAGATTGAAGTAGCAGATAAAATAACACTGAAGGCTGGAGGATCGAGTATAGAAATGACAAAGAGCGAAATAAGCCTAAAAGCAAAAAGAATAAATTTAAATTGAGGAAAAGGTGAAGATAGTACATCTAGGAAATCAGTGCGGAGAAGCTATACCACATTTTTGTATTAGTGGCAGTAACAATGTTTTTGTAAATGGTAAGCCAGTTTGCCGTAAAGGAGATAATTTTACAGAAGGAAGAGTATTAATTGAAGGATCAAAAACAGTTTTTGCCAATGGGCTTGGAATGGGAAGAGTTGGTGATATGGTTTCTTGTGGTTCCAAGGTGATCAGTGGTAGCAATAGTACATTTGCAGGCTAAGAGTGAAAGGAATGGATGCTAAAACAGGAAAAGCGTTAGAAGAAATAGACCATCTTAAACAATCAATTATTGATATATTAACCACTCCAGTAAACAGTAGAATAATGAGGAGAAGTTATGGTTCAAGGCTATTTGAATTAGTAGATAAGCCAGTTAATCGTGATTTAACACTAGAAATTTATGCAGCAACAGCAGAAGCACTGGGGAAATTTGAGAGGAGATTTAAGTTAGAAAAAGTAAAAATGACAGAGGTGAAAGAAGGAAAAGTAACGCTTGACCTAGAAGGATTATATGTACCAAGTGGGAAAAACATTCGCTTTGATGGAATGGTTATATAAGTATGCAGCAGCCAAATATTATCGAACCACTGAACTTTGAAGAGATTTTTTCTCGGATGAAGGAAGAGTTAGTGAAGAGAGATGAAAGTTTTACAGCATTAGTAGAAAGTGACCCAGCGATAAAGGTATTAGAAGTAGCAGCATGGAGGGAATTGTTACTAAGACAAAGAATAAATGAATCAGTAAAGAGCAATTTACTAAAATTTGCAACGGGAGAAGATCTTGATAACTTAGCTGAGTTTTATGGAGTGGAGAGGCAAAAAGAAGAAGATGATGAACGATTTAGAAAAAGAATTAAAGCAAAGATAGTAGGCTCAAGCACGTGTGGAAGCAAGGAGTATTATAGGTATCATGCACTGTCGGCAGATAGTAGAGTAAAAGATGCATTAGTAGAATCACCTATACCAGGAAAAGTACAAATTTCAATCTTATCAACACAAACTGGCATAGTGTCAGAAGAGCTACTAGAGATTGTAAAAAAGCAGGTTACTAGAGATGATATAAGGGTATTAACAGATGAAGTAACAGTGATTGGTTGTAATATTATGGAAATAGATATTCACAGCAGAATGAGCATAAGTCCTGTAATATCGAAGGAGGAAATTAAGAAGCAGTTTATTCAGAAGTTTGAATTAGCAAAAAGATTAGGGTGGAGTGTGACAAGATCGTGGATAATAGCAAACCTATTTGTAGATGGTGTAGAAAATGTGGAATTAATCGAGCCAAAAGAGGACGTTGTAGTACTAGGAAATGAGTGCGCTGCATTAAGAAAGTTAAAGGTTGAGTAATGTTATTGCCACCAAATGCAACAAAACAGGAAAAAGCGCTAGTAGATGCAACGGATTATAAAGTTGATCCAAGCTGTATAAAAGGATTTAAGTTTAGTCTTAAAGAAGAAACATTGCCGTGGATAGTAGAAGAATATGGCTTAGAAGGAATACTGCGTTGGGTAAAAGATAGAAGAAAAGCCGTAGTAGAAGGAGTGAAATTTCAAAGACTGAGAGGAACTCCAGCATCACTAAAAATAGCACTAAAGTGGGCGAATATAGAAAATATTACAATTATCGAAGAACCACCTGGTAAACATTTTTTCGAGTTGCAAATAGGAATAAAAGATGTTCCAAATAACTTTTTTGTAGATGCGGTTGTAGAGCTTGCAAAACTATCATTACCAGCAAGATCGCAGCTAATGAGGATTTTCAATGACCACTATAATATTAGCAGATTTATTTTAGATGAGAGTGTATTTGGCAGCTTACTATCAGACTATTCAGGTAGAAAGGTTGAAAAAGACGGACCAGTATTATCATTTGGTAGAATGAACTTTTTCAGATCTGGAGATCCATTAGTAGAAATTATAGACAACTATTTAAGGGAGCATTATGAGCAAGTATTTAGTAATGACATATATCGATTAGATGTAGCAGTACTTGGAGAAACAGAGCCTCACATAAAGGATTACAAAGGCATCTATGAAAGAAGTCATCAGTGGTATAACTTAAAAGCACTATATCCTTTACCACAGAGTTTATTACCAGAAATAAAGTTTGCAAAAGCGCAAGTTATATTATCGGATAGTTGGAATTTAGGAGAAATAAACACATGTTTTCCAGTTAGTAGTGTAGAGGAAAGAGGGAATAAATTTGTATTGGGAAGCGATAAACTGTCTGAGCAACGTTGGAATTTAAGATATAAACCAATTTTAGAAAGATTCAGCGTTACCCATGATTATAAAGCAGAAAACTATACTGATCAGAAGATTACAAAATATGTTTTAGCAGAACACAATATTTACTATAAAAACGATTTGGATACAGAGCAAAAAGGCTCAATACACGAACTAGAAAAGCACATTTTAGTGTTTTATCCAGGAGTACTGAAGTGGCACGGACATCGACATTTGCACAGAAGTTGGAAAAATAGTCAAGCAATATCTATAATAAGTTAAGTACTTATATTTAGATCCTCATATATTATATTAACAATAGGTAAAAGTGTATGAAATAAAAAGAAAAGGACTTGCTTTCTCATGCTAAAAAGGACATGACTTGAATAGCAGCAGGTAAATATAAGAAATTTGTCTGGCGCTAGAAAAGCTAATTTTGTGAGGTATGAAATGAGTTTTAGCAAGAGTAAGTTTTTTAAAGAAGTATCAAGTAAAGATATTAATAAAAGAAATGAGGAAGGAGAGACGATCTTGCACCAAGCAGTAGAAATCTCCGATTACAAAACAGTGAGATTATTAATAAAAAAAGGGGCAGAGGTAAATGCAAGAGATAAAAAGGGTTATACACCACTGCACTGCGCAGTATTCGCAAAAAGTTTAGAAAATGTAAAAGTGCTGATAAGGAAAGGAGCAGAAGTAAATGCCAGTCAATATGTCAGTGGATGTACGCCACTGCACTCTGCGTGCAAAATGGGAGGAGCAGGAGTTGAAATAATAAAAGAGCTGGTAAAGGCAGGGGCTGAGGTTAATCAACTGAATAAATATGGCGCAACACCAATGTATTACATCTGGGAAAGTGAAAAGTATTCTTTGTGTGATAGAGAAGAGAGTGAAAAGGCAAGTAAATTTTTAAGAGAAAAAGGTGGAATAACAAAAAGTAGAGAACTGACGTGTTATGGAATAGAGGGGCTAGTAGGAGAAATAGCAGACATGTTGAATGGAAGCTACATGCCGGAGCTAAAAATAATAGAGATAGGGGAAATAAGGAAGAGAGACAAATCGCTAATAAAGAAAGAATGTCAAAATTTAGCAAGCAAGATAATGAGCCAAGTAAACGAAATGATAGATGAGGTGGTGAGAAGGAAAGCTTAAAAAAAAGGTCAAAGAAAAGGTGAGGTAGATTATGTTAAAGTTTGGTAAGAAAGAGGAGTCACTATTAGAGAACTCATATAAAAATATTTATGAAAGAGACGAAAAGGGGAGAACAGCTCTACATTATGCAGTAGACGGAAAAATAGTGAGTTTATTAGTTGAAAAAGGAGCGAATGTAAATGCAGCAGATATAGGAGGATATACAGCACTGCACCTAGCGGTAACGGAGAAACATCTAGAAACCGTGAGAGAACTGATAAAATCAGGAGCAAATGCAAATGCTGAAGAGTATGGCAATAAATGTACTCCATTGCACCTTGCATGTATGGTGGGGAAAGTGGAAGTAGTAAAAGAGTTAGTGGAAGCAGGAGCAGAAATAGAGCAAGAAGATAAGTTCGGAATGACAGCAATGGATTATGCGAAAAATAGTAAAGAGATAATCGAGGTATTAAAGAAAGAAACAGACAGAATTGAGAAGTTATTTATAAGAGGCTGAAAACATGGAGGAAGAAACAGAAAAGAAAGTAATGAATTTAGAGAGAAAACCTTTGGGTGAGCTGAGAAAAACGTGGAAGAAGGTATTTGGGGAAGAGGCGCCTAGATACTCAAAGAAATATCTGATACCAAGATTAGCTTATAGAATGCAGGAAAAAGCGTATGGAGAAATGTCAAGAAAAGGAGCAAAAAGACTAGAGTATCTGGCAGATCGGCTAGAGAAGGGAAAAAGAATAAGTAGTGACAAACTTCCAGTAGCAGGAACAGAGCTAATATTAGAGAGAGGGGAAGAAACGCATGCGGTAATGGTAACAGACAAGGGTTTAATCTACAAAGAAGAGTTTTATACATCATTGTCAGCAGTGGCAGGAAAAATAATGGGAATGAGCTACAACGGACCTTTATTATTTGGGATGCGTGATAAAAATGGAAGTTGAAAATGCTAAAAGAAGTAAGATGTGCGATATATACGAGAAAATCAAATGAAGACGGACTAGAACAAAAGTTTAACAGTCTTGATGCCCAGCGAGTAGCATGTGAAAAGTACATAAAGAGCAGAGAAGGCTGGGTAGCATTGGCCAAAAGGTACGATGATGGAGGTTTCTCAGGAAAGAATTTAGAAAGACCAGCAATAAAGGAATTATTTGAAGATGTAAAAAAAGGAGAAGTGGACTGTGTGGTAGTATATACGTTAGACAGGTTATCAAGGGAAACAAAAGATAGCATAGAAGTGACGTCGTTTTTTAGAAGACATAGAGTAAATTTTGTAGCAGTAACACAAATATTTGACAATAATACGCCAATGGGGAAGTTTGTACAAACGGTATTATCAGGAGCAGCACAACTAGAAAGAGAGATGATAGTAGAGAGAGTAAAAAATAAAATAGCAACATCAAAAGAGCAGGGATTATGGATGGGTGGAACTTTACCGCTAGGGTATGATGTAAAAGATAAAGAATTAATAATAAATGAGAAAGAAGCGAAAATAGTAGGGCACATATTTGAAAGATATTTGGAGCTGAAGTCAATGGCAGAATTGGCAAGGGAGTTAAATAGTCAAGGATACCGGACAAAATCAGATATCTTTAAAAAAGCGACGGTAAGGAGAATAATAACAAATCCAATATACATGGGAAAAATCAGACATTATGAGAAAGAGTATGAAGGAAAACATGAGGCAATAATAGAGGAAGAAAAATGGCAAAAAGCACAAGAATTGATAAAGAATCAACCATATAGAAAGGCGAAATACGAGGAAGCACTGTTAAAGGGAATAATTAAGTGCAAGGGCTGTGATGTAAACATGACTCTGACATACTCAAAAAAAGAGAATAAAAGGTATCGATATTATGTATGCAACAATCATTTAAGGGGAAAAGGTTGTGAATCAGAAAACCGAAATGTAATAGCAGGAGAAGTAGAAAAAGAAGTAATGAGAAAGACAGAGCAGCTATATGAAAATGGGAAAGAAAAGACCGAAGAAAAATGGAAAAATTTAAGTTTTGGAAAGCAGAAAGAAGTAGTGAAAAAGTTAATAAAGGGAGTAATGGTAAAAGAAGATGGAATAGAGGTGAGTTCAGAGGATAAGATAGAATTTATACCGATATGGTTAAAAAAGAAAGGAAATAAATGCACAGTAGTAGAACCAGAAGGAAAAACAAATAATGCGTTACTGAAAGCAGTGGTAAGAGCCTACCTGTGGAAACGGCAACTAGAGGAAGGAAAATACGCAAATATAAAAGAGCTGAGTGCCAAAATTAATATAGGTACAAGACGTATACAACAAATTTTAAGGTTGAATTATTTAGCACCAAAAATTAAAGAAGATATAGTAAATGGGAGGCAGCCAAGGAGTTTGAAGTTAGCTGACTTGAGGGAGATACCGATGCTATGGAATGAGCAGATGGAGAAATTCTATGGTCTTAATTTGTAAAAGCAACAGGAGATCGATGTGCCAGAAAATACTTCAAAATTAAAAGCTTAATTATATGATGAAAATAGTGACAATCTTAAACTTATATGTGAAACGACCTCAGAGCTTCAAAATTATTGCATAAGAACCTAATAGCCCTTCTTTCGCTGAATCATGTGTTGGGTCTGATAAAGGAAATTCTGTAGATATCATAAAAATCAATTCAATCAAACACAAAATTCGAGAAAGTAGAAAGTGTGGAGCAGTCAGTCTTTTTTGAATCAAACACAAAGGGCTATACCTATAAAAGAATAAATACCAAGAAAGGAAAATAATTTCTTTAGAAGAATCTCTAAATTATTAACTCAACACTTATTCCCCTACTATTTCTCCTCACCTTGAGCGTATGGTTTATACCTCAAAAAATCTTGCTTTGAAGATACATCAATTTTTTTACCCTTCAAGATCTTTCTTTTGTTTAATAATTTTAGTTGACTTTATTAACACACTGCTATTTCTTTCGAAGCCCCCATCTTTTGCAGTTGATCTAAACTATCGATTGGCCTCATAAGAGTAGATGGAATACCTGATTCTTTCACTACAAAATCTGATTGTTTAATAGTTTCAGCTAACTCTATAAGTATTTGACCGTTTCTTTCAAAACCTTTATCTTTTATAGCTTGTAGAACACTTTTCCCTCCTAAAAGGCAGCTTTCCCCTAAACTTGATTGATCTTTTAATTTGTCAAACTTCTCCTGGTTCTCTTCATCAAGATTTACTTTTATTATATTACTACCTTCATCACTAGGACATAGATGAATACTAATCTTGCCTACTTCAGTGATAAAGGACATTTCAATGCCACCTCCTAAGACATCTGTATAATTTCTTTTTTTTCCTATGCTTTCAACTCTTATTATACTTTTCCCGATCTGTAAGATGCTACTTTCTATACTGAAATTTTCATTCACCTTACTATTCATAACCTTTGTAACTTCAACGATACTATTTTGTGGCCATCTGAAAAAAACAAGATTGTTATCTACTTCTACTTTCAGATCATCATCTTTAATCTGTTCATTCTTGTTTACTAAACCTTTATATGCGATACTTTTTAGTTCGTCCTTAATTTTTTTACACTTTGTAAAAATAGGCTCATCATTTCCCCACATAGTCTCACCTATTATTCTATCATTGTAAAAGTCAGACTCTATTTTTGCACCCGCTGATAGTAGTTTATTGACAATATTGAATAAAGGTTCTAAAGCCTCTTCCCACTCATCCACTGCCTCTTCTCCATTGTCTTTATATCGTGATCTAGTAGTAGGCGTTATACGCATAACACTACTAGCATTAGCAATATCAATTATTTTTTTGAATACAAAATTCGACACAGTGCATTCATAGTGATCACAGCGTAAATTTAGCTTTATTTTTCTTTTCAAATATTCATCTATTAAATGTTCCATCTTTTCTAGAGTGACCTTTGCAGAATTTTCATATCTATTTTCATGAAACTCTTTCATTATACTTTCCATCTTGTCATGAAATTCATCAATCGAAGCTTTTTCGCTCTCAGTTAACAGATTTGCTAAATTCATTAAAATTGAGTTTTCTGGAATAAAAGAACTTTCAACAACAGTATTGTTGTCTTCAATAACGGACTCATTCCAGTCATCATCACTTTGTTCTTGACTTAACGATGATGCGCTGCCTTCAAGAGTGTGCTGACCAAAAGGTTCCGTACGCTGTTCTTCAGTGGCTAACCCACTATTTGCACAGATCTGCTCATCCTTTGAAATATATCCTAACACCATACCCCCTCAATCTATAAACATATTATGCACAATAATTAGCATGAATAAAAGCCAATGCAAGTATAATTTTTCTAACTTTTATATTTTTTAGAGAGTTGTGTTCTTCTACTATCACTTCATATATCTTTGCTATCCAACAAAAAACCGTTTCTGGACAACCTCTGTAGCATGACGTTCTTGGCCCATATGTGGTATTATGTAAAAGTTAGAATTAAACAGCGACCTAACAACTGCCAAGGATAAAAAAACTTCAAGAAAAACATTTTCTATATTAATGGATACAAAAATTTTATTGGAATTTACAGGAAATACAATACTCCTCAGCGTCATAAAAATTTTAAATGTTTACTTTATTCAAAAAGATAAAAATAGATCGTATATTTGTGAGAACAAGCCGCGTAAAAATAAGGTTATAAAAATAGAATTTTGAAATCTTTGCAACAAAGTTAGGCAAAACAGTTCGTATGTAGATATGGATGAAATGGTCTAATATGGCTAGTTTCATCGTATAGCAGAACCACTATATTAAAAAGTTCGTATGGATCACGTGGTAGTCCAATCCATCCCAAAACAAACTCTTCTCACGACCCTTGGTTTTGAATGCTGGAAATGGTTGTGTTATTTGAGTTAGTGGTAATTAATGTTAAAGAGTGAAAATTAGTTTATTTGGAAATAAAAGGAAAATTCATTGCAATTCTATATTTAAAATAGAATAAAGCTCTTTTTGCATCATGTATTAATAAAAAAATATATTTTTTTGCGTATCCTTTCGTTTTAATTAATATGAAGTGATATGACACCTAATGTAGAGTTTAAAGATAATCACGGCACATCGATATCAAATTTGGAAAATGTTAAAATTATAACCTTGAGCGATGAGAAAGGTAATAAGTATACTTTAGATGCAAGCAATGGTAGTCTGGAATTAAAATATAAACAAGATGGTCAAGGTGAAATAAGCTATAAAGTAGGAGGTTTAGCGGCAGCTTTTAAAAGTCTACTTGATATGAAAAGTACTAACAATGATGAACATACAGTACTTGAAGAGAAGTTAGCAGAAAAGTCCATAGTGGAGGCGATATTTTATGCAAAAGATTTTGATAAGGGTGATAGAATCTCTAACTTGATACTAGATAGTACATTTTCTAGGCGAGATGTTCTGCTTGCTTACCTAAATAAAAAGGTTGATGTTGAAAATGTATATACTAAGGAAGAAGTAGATGAAGGATTAAATAAAAAGGTTGATGTTGAAAATGTATATACTAAGGAAGAAGTAGATGAAGGATTAAATAAAAAGGTTGATGTTGAAAATGTATATACTAAGGAAGATACAGATAGAGGATTTATTTCTCGTGACAGTGACGGAATCAATAGATTAGCAAGGGAATTATTTTATAAACATGATCCCAATGCAACTTCAATTTTAGTTAATACATTAGGGAAGCTTCTTGATGAAAAATATGAAATATATGGTGATAATAAAACAGCAAAAGATTTTTTGGCAGAAAAGGGTAATTTTGCTAAAGCTGATGGCTCTAATATAAAAATTTTAGAATTCACGAAAAAAATACTTGATGCAACAGAGGATATAGGAGATGGGAAAAAGAAATCAATTTTAGTGGAGAAATTAGGCAGATTTCTTGATCAAACTGCTGATAACGAAAATGCTTATGATGGTAAGATAGCAAAAGCTTTTTTAGGAGACAAGGGGGTGCAGGGATCAAAAGGTGCAGATGGTCCTCAAGGTCCGGCAGGTAGAGATGGAAAAAGCCCATCAATTGAGGAAGTCGCTGTACAGCTACTTACTGATGAAAATAAAGATATATTGGGAAAAACAGTACTTGATATAACTGATAGCACTGGTCAAAATCTTGCTACTCATGTTGCTAATAAAATAAATCTTAATTCGCAGGATTTTATAAATAAAGCTGATCCAATAAAACTCGCTGAGTTGCTTTTTAATAAAAGTAACTTAGATCAACTTGCAGCCAAAAAGATTGCCGAAGATAAAGTTAGCTCGTATAAGATTTCTGAACTAGTATTTAACGATGCTAAGAATGCACTAGCAGAGAATTATCAGTGGGATCAAAAGAGCTTTATTGAAGATATAATAAAAAATGTCGGCACTTCTAGGTTAGCTGAGTTGTTATTTAATGCTGGCAGTATAGAGAAAGGTGAAGCAAAAAGAATTACTGAAGGGAAGGTTAGCCCTGAAAAATTAGCTGAATATTTGTTTAATGCAAGTGGCTTAGGCGATAATATAGATGAGTCGAAGACGTTAGTCAATAACGTAACTCAGCACCTTTTGAATACCAAGGTAGATGAAATAGGGAAAGCGGTTGTGAAGGATAATGAAAATAGAGAGATCTTAGCAGGTAGTCGTATTTTGCAGGAAGGAGTGGCAGAAAAATTAATTAGTAGCAACACAAATAAATTGGGACAAGCTATTCTGAATGTGAAAAACAAATTTGGTAATGACGCAAAACCTGTGCTGGAAACTCATCTTGCCAATAACAGCAGCTTTCAGGAAGCTGTGGCAGGAAATCAAGATTTAAGGACTGCAGTAACAGCTAATTTTGGGAGCAATAGAGATTTTTGCAATATTGTAACAAGAGATCTTAGTAGAGATGAAGAAAGTCTGTTAATTGATAGGCTGCCTTTTTATGAAATTCCAGATGATCCAAATGCTCCGCTTTCTTGGAATTAGTAATGTAATTTTTGCTAGACCAACCGATTCCAAGAAAAATTGTTCTCACGCTTGCTGGTTTTGGGTGCTGGAAATGGTTATATTGTTTAGGTTTTTAACAGTATGTATTGCTAAATTAGTAGCAATATATTAAAGACTTTCATCAAAAATTATTCCATAAAAAATTTCTAAATAGGGGTTGATAAGTTTTAAAAATGGAGTATTGTACTGAGTAGGAAAATAGTTTTTTTTATATAGTTTATGAAAGATCAAACGAGCCTTACAACGGATTTTACGCATGCTATAGAAAATGACGACTTTAAACGGTTGGAGGAATATATTGATCAACATATTGATAAATATAATGTTAATCGTGAACTTTTAGATAAGTTGCCTTTGCTGTCCTGGGCTGCCTGTAAAAATAGTGTAAATGTAGCTCAACTTCTTCTTAGTATTGGTGCTGATATTGACATTAGATGTGACCAAAATTGGACACCTCTACACTATGCTGTTAGTGCAGGTCAATACGATATGGTTAGATTTCTTGTTGATCAAGGTGCCAGCATTTTAGCTAAGGATAATAATGTTAAGACACCTTTACGCATAGTAAATGAGCTTGGTAACACAGAAGTAGCAAACTTTTTGAGAGCAAAGCTAGATAAATATTTATTTTCTGCTATAGAAAGAAAGGATATTAGAAAGGTTAGTGATTTTCTTGATGGAGGTGCTAATATTGAGGCTAAAGGTATAAACAATCAAACGCCTTTGTGTGTAGCTTCTTGTAAGGGTAATTTGTATGTCCTTAAACTTCTTCTCAGTAGAAATGCTAAGGTTAACGTTCAAGATGATAGTAGAAAAACACCTTTACATTATGCTGCTAGGGAAGGTCATTCAGATGTAGCTGAACTTCTTCTTGGCCGTGGTACTATGATTGATGCTGAAGACTGTTTTGGTATGGCTCCTCTACACTATGCTGCTTACCACAATAGAAAAAATATGGTTAGCTTTCTTATAAAACAAGATGCCAAAATTGAGGCCGTGGATAAAGAAGCTAAAACACCTTTACATTATGCTGCTGGGAAAGGTCATTTAGATGTAGCTGAACTTCTTCTTGACCGTGGTGCTATAATTGATGCTGAAGACCGTTTTGGTATGACTCCTCTACACTATGCTGCTTGCTACAATAGAGAGGATGTGGTTAGCTTTCTTATAAGCCGAGATGCTAAAGTTGAGGCCATGGATGAAGAAGATAAAACACCTTTACATTATGCTGCTGGGGAAGGTCATTTAGATGCAGCTAAACTTCTTCTTGACCATGATTCTATAATTAATGCTAAAGACCGTTTGGGTATAGCTCCTCTACACTATGCTGCTTACTACAATAGAGAGGGTATGGTTAGCTTTCTTATAAGCCAAGGTGCTAAAGTTGAGGCCATGGATGAAAAAGCTAGAACACCTTTACATTATGCTGCTAGGGAAGGTCATTTAGATGTAGCTAAACTTCTTCTTGAATGTGATGCTATAATTGATGCTAAGGACTGTTATGATCGGGATCCTTTATATTATGCTGATTCGTATAATAAATTAGATGTAGTTAGACTGCTTGAAGGTAGGAATGGTGTGAACACTTGTAACCCTCTTACTAATTTTTTAAGTGCATGTATCCATTCCCCTATTGCTCGTTACTTCGGAAGTGTTTGCGTAGAAGGAGCGCCAATTTTATACAGAAGGCAACGTGCCTCTGCAATTGATCACAATGCTTTGGAAGGTAGTTTACGACTCTTCAGTATCTGTAAAGGAGGAAGAGAAGGTATAGATAAAACACGTTTCAATAAAGAGATTAGTTATCTACATGAAAATGCTTATTTGTATGATGTTTTACTGTTACAAGATGAGGAAAATCAAAACACACTTTTGCATGTGGTTATTAAAGAAAATCAGGTTGATCTTGTAAAAGAACTTTTGTGTATTCTTAAGGAGCCATATCGTTCGAATAAGGTGTATAAGTGCAAGTATTTTGAAGATAAGCAAGAAAATGAAAAGCCGCTTTCTAAAGTTATTAATTCTAAGGATAAAGACGGAAAAGATGCAATTACTCTGGCTATTGAAGGTAATGACCCAGAATGTATTTCGGCTCTTTTCAAGTATTTAACTTATGAAAATATTAACAGAAGGAAAGATGTTAAAAGCGATTACACACCTCTACATGAAGCTGTGCGTTCTAGAAGTAGTAACGCAATTAGTGCGCTTCTAAAATCAGAGCATGTAAACGTTGAGCTCATAGATGGAAGATCTTACAGAGCATGGAAATATGTTAATAATGAAGAAACAAAACAATTGTTTATTAGGTATTATAGTGATAAAATTAATGATTTGCGTAAAGAATTAGCACATTGCAATGAAAAATTAGCGCAAGTCGAGTATTTCCTGTGCAGAACAAAACTTGCTTTTGTATGCTCTGCAGCTTTTGGCTCTTGTCTTAATATGTATAAAAATTTTCATGATGCAAGAAGTGGAGATATGCCAGGTGTTACCATTCATCCTCTCTTGTTGTTATTTTCTAGTGCTACAGGTCTAATAGTGTTGTGTAATCATTTTATCGATTTAACACTTTCAAAGTATAAAGAAGAAAGTGTTAGCTTGCAAAAAAAATTGGACAGTTTTAGAGAAGCAAGAGATAAGTTGGAAAATAAATTACTTCATTTTCAAGAAGGTACATCTCAGGGTATTAGGACGAATTCAATTTCTACGCAACTATCTGATTATGATGACGTACCTGGAACATTAGAATCACCTACCTCTATAAAGAGCTTTGAAAGCTCAGCAAAGGTATCCGTTTATAACCTGCCTAAGGAATTTAAGTAGCCTAATTTAGTAAGTACATAGAAGTAATCATATTAAAGAAGATATTGGTTTTTGAAGTAAGAGGAGAAAGCTCACAATCTTTGCTCATGTGTCTAAATTGGAGAACCAAGAGAAAGTTTGTTCCACAATAGAGATGTTCAAAAAAGTGTGTCAAATCAAAAAGAAAGTAATAAATTGATATAAAAAGGTGAAATAGAAAACCACTTATTGGCTGAAAGTGAAGAAAATAATAGAAAAAATGGGAGAAATGCAAAGGCTTTACGTACAAGTGCAGATTCATTTGAACTTTTAACACCAAGAGATAGAGAAGGAACCCCAAATAGTCAAAAAAAGGCAAACAAACTTACATCCAGGGCTTGAAACGAAGATTTTAAGCACATTTGCAATACCAATCGATTTCCAAAAAAATCTTCTCATGCTAGCTGGTTTTTATTGCTGAAAGTGGTTGTATTATTTAGGTTCTTAGTAATATTTAATATTAAATTAATAGTAATTCATTAAAAATTTTCATCAAAAATTATTTCAAAAAAATTTTAAATTAGGGGTTGACAAGTTTTAAAAGTGGAGTACTATTCCTGAAATACATTAGATTACTAATTTTTTATGGTATGTAAGTGTGTGATGGCTAAGGTAATTTTACTTTTGTGAGCGGGCTATGTTATGTGAGGGCATTCCAGAATTCTTGTTTGAGGGAAGATGGTCCTTTCTGTGTTGCTTGAGGAAAGAAAAAAGCTCAGGGTAAGAGTGGCTTGTTATAGTGTGATTGCTTAGTTAAGTTAGGTAAGTTTTTATAAATGTGGAGGGACAAATGACTTTAAACAATGATGATTTATTAGTTAGTGCTGCAGGAGCAGGACGCCTTAGTGACGTTAGAGAACTTCTTGAGAAAGGGGCTAATATTGAAGCTAGAGATAGTGATGGTTACACATCTTTGCATAGGGCTGCTGAAGGAGGTCATTTAGAGATAATTAGATTTCTTATAGATAAGGGGGCTAACATTGGAGCTAAAAATAAGAATGGTGGAAAACCTTTAGATGTAGCAAATACCTCTCGTCAGTCAGAAGTAGTAAACTTTTTAGGACCAAAGCAAAGTGAGTATGATAGACTTTTATTTGCTGCTGTAGAAAGTGGGAATGTTAGTGAAGTTACAAATCTTCTCAATATTGGAGCTAGTATTGAAGTTAAAGGTGTAGAAAATGCGGAGTTTAGGTTAGCCCGTTATGTAAAAAGAATTATGGAGATGAGTAATTACCATAATGTTCATTCGGAAAAAAATCTGAGCTTGAAAGGATAAAAGGAGAATTACCAGAGTCAGTAAAGAATGCAGTATTTTCATCGGAGGTATGTATTAAAAGTGTTTACTATAGTAATGAGTATTTATATCCTGCTAGTGATTATCTTAGCCATGATAGGGATAGAAGGAGAGTATTTACTTGGAGGCCAGGGGGCAAAGATAGTTCATGTCAATGGAAATTTGAACCTGAAGGTAACAACATATATATAAAAAGCACTTATTTTAATGAGTATTTATATCCTGCTAGTGATTATCTTAGCCATGATAGGGATAGAAGGAGAGTATTTACTTGGAGGCCAGGGGCAAAGATAGTCCATGTCAATGGAAAATTGAGGATTGTGGATCTACTCGCAAGAAGCGTGATGTACAATATAGTATTACAAAAGAAGCTAAGTGTGATCTATCTTATGATAATGCATCAGACAATTCATCGCAAAGTGACGAAATAGGCTATAACAAAATAGGAGCTACAAGCGGAGCAAGTAAGCCGTCTTCATGGATAGATGCTGTTAAAGGTGTTTTTCAGTTTATCTCTTCCCCTTTAAGGGCTGCGTTGCCTTCATTTTCAGAAAATAGCTCTAGCCGTTCTGGTACAGCAGGAAGTAGCTCCAATCATTCTGATACAGTAAGAAACCCAAATATCCAATATACTAGCCAATTTAGTCGTGAAGTTTGTGCGAGTAATAATGCTAGCTTGATGTTTTTCTTGTTACAAGCTTTTCTAGATAAAAAGTGTCCTCTTCCTAAGTTTTCTGATGTTAATCCTGTAAAGGCTCTTTTTTACACATCGGATATTATAAAGTCGTTCAAGGAAGTATTAGAGAAGCAAGCTGAATCGAAAGGTGGTATAAAAATGCACCGCTTAGATATTAATTTTGAGAAATTATTTGAGAAGATTAATGAAAAAATTAGGAGTGGTGAATTTAATGAAATTTCAGGGATTTTAAAATCATACGCAGAGGAAGCATTGCCTGGTAGAGAACCCGGAGATCCCGGTAGATTAAGTCCGAAAAAGTTTGATAAGTTTATGGCTGAATTTAATAGAAGAATAGACCCAGTAATAAATCAATTAATGCAACAAATGTTAAGCAGATTAGAAGTGAGTGACGTAAAAGAACAACAAATAAGCTTGGAGCCTAAAAGTTATCTAAATAATACTTCTGTTCAATGTCATTTAACTCAAGCTAGAGGTCAAGGTAAAGTATTAATTCCTTAATTTTTGAATTTCATCTATCGAAAGGCCGGTAATTTGAGCGATAACATCAATAGAGACACCGGCCTTAAGTGAGTTCTTTGCCACTTCGATTTTCTCTGCTTTTCTGCCTTTTTCATGTCCGATTTGGATGCCTTCTTCTTTACCTTCTTCTCTACCTTTTTCAGTAGCATCATCAAGTTTTTGAGCGAGGACAGCCTGTTCATCAAGAATACGTTTTATTTCCTGTTCATAGGCAATAAATTCTTTTTCTGACCAGTTGAATCTATTTAGCTCTTCATAGGCCTTTTTAATTATTACATCACTACCTATTATTTTTTCCAGCTCTTCTTCACTAGTCTCATCTGCATATCGAAAAAAATAAACCCATTTTTCAACTATATTTTCCAACTGATCTTCCTTATTCTTTGGAAATTTTGGCAACTCAATAAATATAAAATAGAAATCTTTTAGATCATGCTCATTAGTGTCTTCATCTCGAATAGTATGCTTTGATTTGTACTCAGATTTATTAGGAAACAGTACACAATCTGCTATAGCAATGAAGATAATTTCCTTAAGGTTATGATACTGGTCACCTTTATCAGCTTGCCTTGAGTAAGCTTTAGCAGCATAGTATTGGGCACGTTTTTCAAAGCCTTTAGTTTTAGCGACCTGCATTTCGCAAATGTATTGAGCACCTGTAGAATCTCTACAGAGAACATCAACAATACTTTGCTTTTTAGCGGCGATATCGGGGTCTTGAATAGTACTTAAAAACTCTATATCCTTTATTTCATTTTTACCAGTAAAGCCAAGAATATCATTGAGGAAGTGAATAAGGATATCTCTATTTTTTTCAGTACCGAAGATACGCTTAAACGATACATCATTTTTGGGATCAAGAAACTTAGAAAAAGTCATAAGAAAGAACCTTAAAAAGCATTAATAATTATACACAATTCTGAAGAAATGTTCAAGTTTTTTATTTTTTTAAGTTTTGAATGCGTTGATGAAAAAAATGTCTCCCATAGATGGCTTTAGAATGCTACTACGCACCTTAGACGTCCTTTTTACATCTTTTATTAACCCTTCTATAAAGCGCCTTAAAAGGCTGGCAAATGGATGCTATGAGTTTGGAGCTGTAGGAGATATCAAAGATACCCTTTTTGGTGTATAAAAATACGAATCTACGACAACATCGTTTAAAGAAATTAGCAGCTATTAATATCTTCTACCTTTTCATAAAAAAATAAACAAAAAAAAATTGAAAATTTGATTTGACTTCACCCAAAAGCTATGGCTTTATGCCAATACTGCTAAGAAAATAACAGTAAACATTTAAAAATAATTTATTATTAGTGAAGGGTATATTATATGAACAATAAGAATAAAAGTAAAGATCGTAAAAAAGAAATAGAGTTCCGAATTGACCTTACCCAGAAAAAGTGGAGAGAAAGAAAGGAGTTTTTTTGGGTAAAATAAAATTTTGGAGGATTAGAAATGGCAAGAGAATATACGGCAGAATTCAAATTGGAAGCTGTTAAGCTGACAAATGAACAAAGAAAGGTAGGTCAACCAGTTGCAAAAGTAGCAAGAGATCTAGGAATAAGGGATAGTGTATTAGGAAAATGGATGAAGAAATATAACGAAAAAAAGTCAGCGGCAAATGCATTTCCAGATGTAGCACCTTATGACAAAGAGAGATTTGATTTACAGAAAGAGTTAGCAAAAGTAACAAGAGAAAGAGACATTTTAAAAAAAGCCCTGGCCAGTCAAAAAGAGTAAAATATTTTTTTATATAGTAACTGCTATAAAGTACAGGAATTATGTAGGATTTTCTGCTAGTGGCTACTATAAGTGGACCACAAGAAAAATAAGCAGTAGAGAATCAGCAAATAAAGAGTTATTAGCAGATATTCAAAAAATATATCAAGCTTCTAAATGTAGATATGGAGCTCCTAAAATTCATGCTGAATTAAAGGCTTTGGGTAAAAGTTGCAACTTAAAAACAGTGCAAAGTATTATGCAGAAAAATGGTATTCAGGCTATATTGAGAAGAAAATTTAAAATTAAGAAACAACAAACGGACAGTAGCTCCCAATATATTAGACCAAAACTTTATTGTCGATCAACCAAATAAAGTATGGGATTACTTATATAAAAACCAAAGAAGGATGGCTATATTTGGCAACAATAATCGATCTATATTCACGCATGGTAGTTAATGAGCAGTTCAATAAATAAACAATTGGTTATGGACTCTTTATTAATGGACGTTAACAAGCGTAAACCTGCCAAAAATCTACTATTACATAGTGATCAAGGTTCACAATATACTTCGCAAGGTTATCAATATCTCTTATCCATAAAAAACATAGATGAGTCATAAAGGTTGTTGTTACGACAATTCTGTTGTGGAAAGCTTCTTCAGTTCTCTAAAAAGGGAGTTACCAATAGACACCTCTCGGCACTCTAAACAGCATATCAAAACTGCTATATTTGAATATATAGAAATTTTTTATAACAAACAACGTCACTATTAACTATTGCATTCCAGAACAATTTGATGCATCATTCTTTTTGTAAAAAACATTCCAAACTTTCTCTCCACTTTTTCTGGGTAAGGTCATCATAGCATTAGTTAGATGCATTAGAATTGATCATGATGATGTACATATAATGTTTAGGTTTCAAGAACTTGCTCTGGAAATGCAAAAAAAAATGTTCAACATTATGTCGCGAGTCAAACTTAGGGTATTTGGCGTCTCATGTTTAATTTTTCGCACTACGTGCATCGCATGTCTTTAAAAATTTCTGGGTTTTTACCTATATAAGCCGAAACGCGCTTATAAAGCGTTACAAGACATCAAAAAATGCCAATACTCGACAGAGATAGTAAAAGACTAGCTAACTCGGGGATTCTTTGTCTTTTTTTCTGCTTAGTAAATTTCTTAAACATTTGCAGCGTAGGTTAGTTGCAATTAAAAGCAGCTGAATTTCGCTTGTCAAGCGTTTAAAACATAAAAAACGCCAATATTTTAAAGCGGATAATAACCCCAGGGCTTCTTTTGCCTTTTTTTTATTTGGTAAATTTCTTAATGTTTATGGCTAAACGACAATCGTCATCCCGCTACTTGTTAGCGGGATCTAGAGATACCGCGAATGAATCGCGGTATGACGGTTTGTGGCGGCATGACGATAAGGTTTATACCTTGTCATCCCAGTGCTTGACACTGGGATGACAGCTAGCCTGACAATCGTCATCCCGCTACGTGTTAGCGGGATCTATGCTTTGAGATACTGCGAATGAATCGCGGTATGATGGTTAAGTAAGGGATCTATGCTAAGAGATGCCAAAGACCTTCATGAAACTTTGCCCATTTGGCTTCTCTAAAGATTTCGTTTACAGAATCTAGTAACTCAGCTATGCAGAATAAAAAAAGTTTGTATGGTATACAAATAGTGTGTTTTTTTTATAATTATTTTCTATAATACATAAACCTTTGGTCCAAGCTGTAAATGCCACCATAGGCATTAAAAGTTAATTAACAAACTGCAATGTATAATTAAATAAAGAAACTTGTAAGACTTTGATCTTACAGATTATAAACTTGTCATAAAGTTTAATAGTGTCTGTTACTGCTTTTAGGTGTGAGGCTAGAGGGTTATTAGCAGTAACAGACACTATTAAACTTATTATAAAATTTACTTAAAGTAAATACTTAATTTAAAATATTATAATATTTTTACTTACAATAGATTTATGTAAATGCTTTTTTCCTCAATTAGTATTGTACTATTATACTTGTTGAATGCTAAAAAATTATTAACCATCACTAATCTCTATTTGCATAGTAAGTTTATATATACTATTATACAGTATATCACTTAGTTTTATAGCAAACAAACAAAAGATATGGTGAAGTTATTTGCACTATTGATAATATTTTACTCAAATATATCTGTTGCCTCTGCTCCTACTTCCTGGCAATTTGGATTTCCTGCTCCTGCAACTGAAGTAATG
This sequence comes from Wolbachia endosymbiont (group A) of Cephus spinipes, assembly GCF_964026895.1. Classification (NCBI taxonomy): domain Bacteria; kingdom Pseudomonadati; phylum Pseudomonadota; class Alphaproteobacteria; order Rickettsiales; family Anaplasmataceae; genus Wolbachia; species Wolbachia endosymbiont (group A) of Cephus spinipes. Next base: position 685,230 of record NZ_OZ034713.1, read on the forward strand.
GAGGCTGTAGTTAGGTCACATTCGTTTGTGATGCTTGTGATGGTTACAATAATGCTTTTTGTGTGGGCGCTGCTTGCTTATATAGCGTTTCGCTTTCGTAAAAGCAAAGTAACAAACATAAGTAAAACTACCCATAGTGTTCCTTTAGAAATTATTTGGTTTGTTATACCAACTATCATTGTTGGTATATTAGCCTTTGAAAACGCTAAATTACTGAAGCTACAGGAAGAAATACCGAAAGCTGATATAACACTGAAAGTTATTGGCCATCAATGGTATTGGAGTTACCAATATCCAGAATATCAAGGTGTGTCATTTGATAGTTATATTAAGGGAAAAGAAGACTTTATCGAAGGAGATTTAAAGCTGTTCTCTGTTGATAACAACATCGTTTTACCCGTTAATGCTAACGTTCGTTTACAAGTTACAGCAGGAGATGTTATACATAGCTGGGGAGTACCAGCTTTTGGTGTAAAAATTGATGCGATACCAGGTAGGCTGAATGAGGCGTGGTTTAATATCAAAAAGCCTGGTGTTTATTATGGGCAGTGCTACGAATTGTGTGGTCAAGGCCATGGATTTATGCCAATTGTTGTTGAAGCAGTAAGCAAAGAAGATTTTAATAAGTGGATTGAAAATAGAAAATTAGTGAGTTAAATTTGGAGTATAGATATGAGTGACGTACCAAAGGGCATAAAGCGTTGGTTGTTTTCCACCAATCATAAAGATATAGGGACACTGTACATTATTTTTTCCATATTAGCTGGAATTATTGGTGGATTATTATCGGTGATTATTCGCACTCAGCTAATGCACATTAATATACTTAACAATAACTATCAATTATATAACGTAATGGTTACAGGGCATGCGTTGATAATGGTGTTTTTTATGATAATGCCAGCCCTCATGGGAGGATTTGGTAACTGGTTTGTACCTCTCATGATTGGCGCACCAGATATGGCGTTTCCTCGTATGAATAATTTGAGTTTCTGGTTATTAGTGTCATCTTTTATTTTGCTCATTCTCTCAGTGTTTATTGGTGAAGGTCCAGGTACAGGTTGGACTTTATATCCACCTTTATCACAGGTAATGTCCCATCCAAGTGCAGGAGTTGACATTGCTATACTTGCACTCCACGTTGCTGGTATGTCGTCAATTGTTGGGGCGATCAACTTTATAGTTACTATATTTAACATGCGCGCAAAAGGCATGTCATTAACTAAGATGCCACTGTTTGTTTGGTCTGTCTTGTTAACAGCATTTATGTTGATTGTTGCCTTACCAGTGCTTGCCGGTGCTATAACTATGCTTCTTACTGATCGCAATATTGGTACTTCCTTTTTTGATCCTGCCGGTGGCGGCGATCCTGTGTTATTTCAACATCTATTTTGGTTTTTTGGTCATCCAGAAGTTTACGTAATTATTTTTCCTGCATTTGGCATCATAAGTCAGGTTGTATCAACTTTTTCTCACAGACCTGTATTTGGTTACATAGGGATGGTTTATGCAATGATAGGTATAGCAGTATTTGGCTTTATGGTTTGGGCTCACCATATGTTCACTGTTGGGCTTAGTGCTGACGCTGCTGCATTTTTTAGCACTACCACAATTTTTATCGGTGTTATAACTGGTGTAAAAGTCTTTAGCTGGATTGCAACTATGTGGGGTGGAGCAATTGAGTTTAAGACCCCTATGCTATTTGCACTAGGTTTTATTTTCATGTTTGTTGGCGGTGGCATAACGGGAATAATTCTTTCTCATGGTGGAATAGATAAGCTCTTGCACGACACCTATTATGTTGTTGCTCACTTCCATTATGTCATGTCACTTGCTGCATTATTTGGAGCTTTTGCTGGCTTTTATTATTGGATTGGTAAAATGTCGGGTAAACAATATAATGAGCGCTTAGGTCAAATCCACTTTTGGCTTACTTTTATTAGCACCAATATCACTTTTTTACCTCAACATTTCTTGGGATTAGCTGGTATGCCAAGACGTATACCTGATTATCCTGATGCGTTTATCCCTTGGAATTATATATCCTCAATTGGCTCATATATGTCCTTTGTTTCAGTTATGTTTTTTGTGTTTATAGTTATACATCTCTTCAAATGGGGCAAGAAAGCTGGAGATAATCCTTGGAAAGGTGACACCTTGGAATGGACGGTATCTTCACCACCGCCTTTTCATACTTTCGAAAAGCCACCAGTGGTAAAATAGAATGTACACAAGTGTTTTGCTAAATGTTGAATCAACAATACTGGATTTTTGGCGTTTGCTGAAGCCAAGGATAATGTATCTTGTGGTATTTACTGCAGTTGCCGGTATGGTTGCTGCACCAGGTGGTATGCATCCTTTTCTAGCATTAATATCTCTTATATGTGTTGCTCTTGGCTCAGGATCTGCAGGTGCTATAAATATGTGGTATGACAGAGATATAGATCTGCTCATGGAAAGGACAAAAAACCGCCCTATACCCTCAGGTAGAGTTTCTGCAGAAAGCGCGCTTGAATTTGGTATCACTCTTGGAATATTATCAGTATTTATCATGGCAATAGCAGTAAACTATATTTCTGCTGCTTTACTTGCAATCAGCATATTGTTTTACGTTTTTGTATATACGATCTGGCTCAAAAGACGCACTCCGCAGAATATCGTTATCGGTGGTGCAGCAGGTGCTTTCCCTCCAATGATTGGCTGGGCAGCTGTGACTAATTCTGTAAGTTGGGAAAGTTTCATTTTATTTTTAGTAATTTTTATGTGGACTCCACCACACTTTTGGGCCCTATCTTTAAATAAGTCTGAAGACTATGTAAAGGCATCGATTCCAATGTTCAATATTGTTTATGGTCCGAAGAAAACAAGAAAATATATATTAATTTATAGTGTTTTGCTGGTGCTAACTAGCTTGCTTCCAGCTCTATTCTTGAAAAAGGCTTTACTTTATCTAAGCATGGCAACCTTTGAAGGGTGCGTTTTTATTTGGTACGCTATATCAATTCTCAGATTCAAGAACCACAGCTCACAGAAAAAAATGTTTTCTTATTCAATTTCTTATCTATTTTCCCTATTCGCCAGTATTATTTTTTGTTCTATTGATTTATTTTAATTATGAAAGAACGGCAGAAGCATAAAAACTATTTTTTACTTTTCCTTTTGGTAATGCTCGTTGTCACACTTTTTTTTGTTTCTATAATAAAATTTAAAGGTGCAGCTTAAACTACCTTTAGAAATTGTGCTTTCATAGAAGCAACTATATACTTTATTAATTCATTACAGTTAAAGATGAGCAAAAAGGAAGTGACAATATATACGGATGGGGCGTGTTCTGGTAATCCTGGAGCGGGAGGATGGGCAGCTATCATATTATTTCAAGATTATAGAAAAGACATTTATGGTAGAGAAGAAAATACCACAAACAATAAAATGGAGTTAACAGCGGTGATCAATGGGCTGAAAGTATTGAAATTTTCTTGTAATATTAATTTATATACGGATAGTCTCTATGTTAAACATGGCATAACAGAGTGGATAAATAAGTGGAAAATGAATGGTTGGAAAACAAGTAATAAAAAATCAGTAAAAAATATGGAATTGTGGAAAGAGTTAGACAACGTTGCTTTACAACACGAAATTGATTGGAAGTGGGTTAAAGCACACAGTGGCGATAAGTATAATGAGGAGGCTGATAGTTTAGCAAGAAAAGCAATAATCAATGCTTAAAAAAATTACTGTATTATTTTCCGTAGCTTTATTGTTCATATTGTGCTTCTTTATTTTTTTAAAGCCTTTAGAAATCAATATTAATTATGTTAATTTTTATGTTAAACATAAAATATCAAAAATATTTGTTGGCTCAAGCGTTAATGTGGAGAATACCTCAGTTGTTTGGCAGAAAGGTAGCAAAGATCCGTATTTAGTCATTACAGATTTGGCAATAGCAAACCCTAATTTTACTATAAAAGTTCCTGAGCTTTTTGTACATTTTAAGTTAAGTTCCTTATTTAAAGGTAACATAAAATTTTCTCAAGTTTTAGCTGATAATGTGCGTGTATATATCAAGAGAGAAGAAATTAATGTTAATCCGCAAAACTCATTAGACCTTTTGGATAATCATTATTTAAGTAATAACCGCCTTCCTTCGGTGTCATTCCAGCGCGTGACGCTGGAATCTAGAAAAAAAGAAACAAGTAGTCAAGCTACTTGGATGACAGGAAAAAAAGATATTGGGATGACAGGAAAAAAAGATACTGGGATGACAGGGAAGAATTTCAAGATGACAGAAAGCAGTGCAAAAAATCTATTAAAAACAATAAGGGAATTTTTTTTTGACTTAAATGCGGATTCAAAAATTGAATTTACTAACATCGCTATTAATAAAGGCACGGAAGATGAATTTTTTATTGATAAATTGTATATAGGGAAGGGGGAAGATTTTAATGTTTTAGATATTCATGTGAATACAAAAGATGAAAAGGGATTTTTGGATGATTTATCAATTACGATAAAAAATCGCAACAATTTGCTAAATGTGTACGGGACATTTTATGATCTAAAATTGGGACTATTAAGCGAGTTTTCTACATTAGTTAAAAGCTACAATTTGGACAAAAATATAGGATTCAAAGGAAGCTTCTCAGTGAAAATTAATAAAAAGGATGAAATTGTAGATGGAAATATATACGTATTGAATACAGAAAATTATTTGAACAAAAATTTGGCCTTAACTAATGTAAATATAAATTTAACATATAGTAATGGAATTATTAGTGTAAAAAACTTCCATTTTAAGTTAAATGACACGTATCTCTCTTTAATAGGCAAAATGAACTTTGGTACAAGTCATGCTTTGCTTAGAATTAATATTAGTAAGTTTGCTGCAAAGGATTTATGTACTTATATACCAGATAGTGTAGTAAATAGTAAATTTAAAAGCTGGTATTGTGATAATATTGATGGGGATGTTTTAAATACCATTGTAAGTTTCAATGGCAAAATTAACAATTTGGTTGATGACGATCTGTCAGACATTGTAATTGTTGCTGATATAGAAAACGGTAGCGTAAAATTTGATGAAGATTTTGAGCAAGTAAAGGAATTAAAGGGTGATTTGATCATCAAGAATAACGATCTTGAAATTACTGTAAATAGCGCTAAGTTTCAGAATTTCACTGTTAATGGTGGTGATATTGAAATGAAATCTCTAAATAAGGAAGATTCAGTTCTAACCATTAATGGCAAAGCTGTAAGTGATGCGTATGGTTTATATGAGCCTATAAGATTTAAGCTGGATGATGTGGTGAAGGTTGAAAGGGATAAAGTAAGTGGAATGGCAAAATCCGTATTTAATTTTCGCATTTTTAATCTAAATGCTGATGACAAAAAAGTAGACTTCTCAGCAAATTTTCATTCTGAAATTGACAATTTGGCCGTCTATAATGCAAGTCTTGGTAAATATGATATTAAGCTTAGTTTTGGCAGTGACTTTATAGATTTAAATGGTAGTGGTATGGTGAATAACACACAGCTATTATTTGACCTGAAAAGTAGCAATAGGAATGAAAGTTTCGCCTGGAATTTGACCGGAGATTTACCCGCTCAAATATTTAATTTTGATAGTGGCTATGTCAGTGCAAATTTAGAGTCAGTGATAAATCAAGATAAGACGGGGTATGTTAATGGTGATATAGATTTATCAGAATTTGAATCACATTCAAGCTACTTAGGGTGGAAAAATCGCTTTGAAGATCACAATAAAATTTTGTTTTCTACAAGGTTAAAAGGAGCAGGTGAATTGTTAGTAGATAAATTAGACATTGTAGGAAATGACCTAGATATAAAATTCAGCGGAAGAGTAGAAAATGGAAATTTATATTTAAATTCTAGTAGCTTTAAATTGCCTGATAATGATTTTAGTATAGAAATTGAATCAGGTAAGGAGAAAAATGCCATAACTATTTATGGTGAGGAAATTAACTTAAGTGATATTTTAGGCTTGCTTGGCAAAAACAGTAATGGATTAAATAAAGATATAGAGATTAGTATGAATGTTGACAATGTAATTATGAAAGAAGGCATCGTTATCAAAAATGCTAAGCTGAATGTAACCTGTACTAAAGGTAATTGCAATGGAAGTCAATTTACAGGGCAGTTTCTGGAAGATAGCAGCAACATACTAGCAGAATACAGTGGAATAGGGCTCGAAATATATGCGGATAATTCAGGTATGCTTTTGCGTTCCTTAGGCATTAGTAAATCAATTAAAAACGGCAAATTGTCTTTTTATCTCTCTCCTCAGAGAGAAAGTGGAGAACATTATGGTACGTTATCCATTAGCAATTTCTACATCAAAGATGCTCCACTACTTACTACTTTATTGTCGATGTCTTCATTGCCTGGCATTGTAAATGCCATAAAAAATGAAGGTGTATACTTTTACAAATGTAATGCACCTTTTTCATACAAAGATGGCACTATTGAAATTGAAGAATCTTGGCTTGAAGGGGCGGAGTTAGGTATTAGCACTGGTGGTAAGCTCGATATTAGAAATTATAAATTCCAGGTTGCAGGACAAGTAATACCAGCATATTCAATTAATAAATCTTTGTTAAAAATTCCTATAATTGGAAAACTTCTTACTGGTGGGAAAAGTAGGGGAATCGTTTCAATAGACTATAAAGCAAGTGGTGATGACAAAAACAATAACGTATCTGTTGATCTTATCTCTTCGCTAACTCCAAACCTATTAAAGAGGTTATTGGGAGTGTTTGATCGCATTATGACAAAAACTAACGAAAGTGGCTTAAAAGGTGGTGTGAAAAAGAAATTTGGTTCGATATGACCAAAAGGGAAGTTATTTAACAAAATTATGGACAAAAATGCAAGAATTTCAGAATGATCTACCTGGTTTTTTATTTAGTTGTTTAAGTAATACCACTCCCTTTAACCTCTCTATATTTGCTGAACAACTAAAAAGGGTAGGGGGGTGGTTGTAAATTGTATCTGTTCAGCAGAGTGGCAAAATAAGGTAGACGAGAAAAGACAACTATAGGAACAAATGGGTGTCATGCCAGTGCGTGACACTGGTTTGGCTTTGTTGCATCGCTCTTCGGATAGTAGGTAACGCACAATAAATTTATGAAGCTATCTCAAATTTAGCCATGCCTATTTCAGTAAATTTGTTAAGCAAATAACATTTGAGTAGCAGTTCCCTCTCACGATTCATTTCAGATTTGTTCCTAAAACTAAATCCAAATGTCTTTTTTAATCGCGAGAAAAAACCTTCTATATAAGATCTTTTTCCATAACTCATCTCTTTTTTCCACTTCTTTATACCATCTTCATCATATGACTTTATGAGCTTGACTGCAGAATTTCTCTCAGCCATATAGTCTAACTTTGGATGCTCTGCTGCGTTGTTTTTCGGAGGAATTTTCGTTTTTATACCATATTGATTACACAGCTTATAGAGCTTTTCTCTGTCATATGCCCTATCTGCATATAGTACTTTTATGACATACTGAAAATCGACTTCTTTTAGCAAATCACAAGCTCCATAGTGATCAGCCGTTACTGTATTTTACAGCTATGGCTTTTTTGCTGTTTGTATTCAACATTACATGCAATTTTCTTGTCTGTTCATAGCTGCGATACTTTCTATCTTCGCTATTTTCTTTGCTATGACCAGGAGTGTTGTTGTATATACTAATTCCTGTACTGTCTATAGCAATTTCGATATCTTCCATATTATTTTCTGCAATCATTGATCTTAATATTGAGTTTCTTAAACCTTCTTGATGATTGTGAATAGCTGATAACTTGCAAATTTTTCCCAATTTGCTCAAGGTATCCTGCTATAAACCCAACTGTTTGCCTCAGGCCTATTCTAAATAAACAAGTTATTATGTGCACCAAAATTACAACTTTATCGCTATAAATATTGTTGCCACCTGGTATTTTTGGACCATTCTCGTACCACTTTTCTATGGCTTCGTTGATATAATGAAAAATATTTCCTCTTTTTTCTAGAAATTTGTTATATTCGCTATGGTTACTGACCCTCATTTTTTGTGGCATATTTTTTCTTTCAAGGTTAAATGGCTATTTTATAATGAATTTTGTCAGTAGCCACCAGATTTTTTCAGTTGCTATGCAACAAAGCCATCCCAGTGTCAAGCACTGGAATGACATCACAGGGGCACTGGAATTTTTGTTTCAATATTTGTACATTAGCCATGCATCTGAACAGATACTGTAAATTAGCTATATTACATTAGCCCATCAGATGAGTTGTAATGGTTATAATTGTCTGATAAGTGATCTCTAACATCGTGACCTAACTCATTGGCATCAGGCTTAACTTCGTGATCTAACTCATTAGCATCGAGCTTAAACAAAGAAGGATTATCATCAGATTGTTGATTAGACTCTTTCTCTTTCGACCCAAATAACCATGAAAAGAGTGATGAGATAGAATCAATAATGGATTTAATTGCTGAAAAAATATTGGATAAGAAATTACTGGGTTGCTGAGTATCCTCTTCGGCTGATTCTGGTTCAGGCTCTTTTCCTGCTGTGTCATCCACATCTTGTTCAGGCTTACTTCTGCTTATGAGTGTCTTATCTAACCATTTGGACATATTCTTGTCTGGATTATGAAAATACATTTTCTCTATGTCCTTGTTTTCATCAACAAAAATTACTACAGTTGCATTCTGACTTAATGACCCTTCATTTAATCTATAACGTTCACTAACGAGCGATTCATGAGAGTTCTTTATATCTTGAATCAATCGAAGTTTTTCTTCTTCTACTAAAAGGTAACCTCTGTGTTGTATAGCATAATTGGTCCCTTTGTACTTAAATTGCAACATTCCTGTAACCTCTGTGTAGTCATCACCTTTTTGTTCTTCTTCTGGCTCTGGATTCGTGCGGTTTTCATTTACCTCTTCTTCAGACTTACTTCTGCTTATAAGTGTCTTATCTAGCTGTTTGAATATATTTTTGTCGGAGTTTCGAAAATACATTCGACTTATCTCCTTATTTTCATCAACGTGAATCGATAAAACTGTATTCTCATTCCCCAATCCATCACATTCACTAACGAGCGATTCATGAGAGTTCTTAATGTCTTTGATAAATTGAAATTTTTCTTCTTCTGAAAAGTACTTGCATCTTACGTTATAAGTGGTGCCTTTGTATTTAAAACTAAATATCCATCCATGGTCTTTATATTCATCTACTAGTTCATGAATATTCTTGACATTTTGTATAGCTTTAAATTTTTCATCTTCTGAAAAGTCCTTGTATCTTACGTTATAAGTGGTGCCTTTGTATTTAAAACTAAATATCCATCCATGGTCTTCATATTCATCTAGTCCAGAATTCTTGACACGTTGTATAATTTGAAATTTTTCATCTTCTGAAAGGTCCTTGAGGTATATACTACCAGTTGTATCTTTATATTTAAATTTAAACATCCATCCATGGTCTTCATATTCATCTAGTCCAGAACTCTTGACACGTTGTATAATTTGAAATTTCTCTTCTTCTGAAAGGTTTAGGCGGTATACACTACCAGTTGTACCTATGTATTTAAAAATAAAACTCCATCCATCGTATTTATATTCATCTACACCCATCTGCTTGCAAATAGCTTTATAATTTTTTTCTTCTACTTCTCGTCCAACAACATTTGCTATGAGTTCAGTATCCAGAATACTCAAAGTTTGGACTGTTGCCGATGGTGAAAAACACAATTGAAATATGTGGCCTAGCTCATGACCCAGAACAAAATCCATGGCACTTTGCTTATATGTCAGAGTATTCTGACAATCTGTTACTCCTCGTGTAATATATCCTGGACTACCATCTTCATCTATGCCGAGAAGATTGTTATACTTTGTATAATCGCTTCTATTATTGAAAATGTAAACCGTTATATTTTTACTTATGCTACTATCTTTGAAGCAAAACTTTTCTTTAAATGCCTCATAGGCAGTTTTAATGTCTGTTTCTATTTGGTTTTGTTCCTGCTCAGATAAGTTGTCGTATTTTATAGTACAATTTATATACCCGTATTTAACGGTAAAGCTGTTAGACAAAACATCATGTATATTTGTGGAAAAATAATTGAACTGCTTTGACTCGGCTTCTTTATACAATTGATGCCCATATTTATCACTAGAATACTTTGGTAGTTTAGGTACTTTGGCAATTAAGTTTTTGTTACTATCAAAAAAAGAAATATCAGAATTACCAATCCTAAAATCCTTTATAGATTGCCCGCAAGTGCCATCATTTGCACAATCATGATTATCTTTCTTATTAAACCATGCGTTGGTGTATTTTTCCATTTTGATACCTCACTACCAAACCTTACTATATTATTATCTTGGTAAAAATCATAATAATTCGTTAACTTGTATTTTAAATCTGTATCAAATGTGCTTTTCTCGTAAGGTATCAATTGTGAAGTAATTAACTTTATTTGTTTAAAATTTTGCTAAAATAGCTCTTTTTATACTATGTTTTATATAGCTAAACTGACTTAGATTTACTGACAATTTGAAAAACAAAAATTCGTCATTCCGCTACTATAGTATTTTCTAAAACGAATGATAAACGTCTAAAATGGTATTACCAACTAAAAGGTGTAAGTTTGTACATTGATGCATTAGAGGTCTGAGGCGACTTTTGATGGTGTGCCAACAATGCTCTATCGGATTTAGATCTTACTATTACCCACAAATATAAATGTTTGTTGCATAGCTCTTAATGGCATAACTTTTGCTTGAAATAACTGTTTATATGGTGCAATTTACAGCTTTTAGTTGCTAAAATTATAACTCTTAGTTTAATAATTTTAGTCTAATAAGCTTTCAGGTTAATAAAATTAAATTATTTGAGTAAATACAATATTATGTTTTTATTTGTGGGTAATAGTAAGGCTTAAAGCAAAATGTAGTACGAACGGTAGGTGGATCTAAAAGATCGAATTACAATCCTGTATACAGCATTTTGCATTATTGTTTGATTATATTTATAGGTACAAAAATGGCTAGAATAATTTTCATGGGAGTAGATGTTTCCAAGGAAGCATTGGACATCTCAATTAATGGCAAGCATAAGCGCATAGCAAACGTGAGTGATGCTATATCTAAGTTTATAGAAACAAATATAGTCGATTTACCCATCAAGTTATATGTAAACTGGTGGCTATGAAAAGCTCATTATAAAATTGTTGCAAGATAACTGTCCATAAAGCTCACCCGAATCGGGTATATGCATTTGCCAAAGCTTGCAATCATTTTGCAAAAACTGACAAGTTAGATGCTAAATTACTGGAAAAATACGCTGAATTTGTCAGTAAAGACGGTGAAGTAAAAGGATGTATAATTTCACAAAAGCAAGAGGAATTAAAGGAGCTGGGGGCAGTTGAGCGTAATTTAAATGATGCAATTCATGCAAACAAGTGTCGCCTGCAAAGTGCGACGGGAAAAGCTAGAGAATACATAGAAAGACAGATAGGGTTTGCTGAAAAACAATTGAAAGAAATTAGGCAAGACATAGAAGACACAATAGATTCTGACCCTGAATTGAAAGGAAAAAATGAGCTTTTAATCAGCTATAAAGGTATTGGTCAAAGACGGCGAGCGTTCTACTGACAGAGGTGCCTGAGCTTGGTAGATTAGAGAATAGAGAAATTGCATGCTTAGTTGGAGTTGCACCTAAAACTAGTGAAAGTGGAAGAAAAGTTGGCAAAGCTCAAATCAAAGGAGGCAGGTTTTATGCAAGGAAAGCACTATACATGTCAGCTCTTGTTGCTATGCGCCACAACAGAAAAATGAAAGCGTTTTATCAGCGTTTGGTTGATTCTGGCAAAGCTGCTAAGGTTGCATTAGTTGCTGTCATGAGAAAAATTATCGTTTGTTTAAATGCCATGATAAAAAATAACAACTTTTATCTTGACTCTTAAGACGGTAGATGACAGACCATTGATTGTATGGGTTCCATCTGTTATATATAATCTTTTTGAATACGAAGAAAACTGATGAATGAGTATGATATTACGGTTATAGGTAGCGGTCCTGGTGGTTATATAGCGGCAATTAGGGCGGCACAGCTTGGGTTTAAAACTGCAATTGTGGAAAAAGAAAAAAATTTAGGCGGTATATGCTTAAATTGGGGATGTATACCAACAAAATCACTGCTTAGAGCATCTGAGGTTTATAGGCTAATAAAAAGATCAAAAGAGTTTGGTATAGAAGTAAAGGGAGCGAATTTTGATATACAATCAATAGTGAAATACTCAAGAAACGTTGTTGATAAATTGTCAAGCGGTGTTGCATATTTGATGAAAAAAAATAATATCAAAGTTCATCAAGGTTTTGGTAAACTTGCAGGCAATGGTACTATAAAAGTCGTTAGCGATAAGGAAGAACAAGAAATTGTTTCCAAGCATATCATTTTAGCAACAGGCGTGAGGGCACGGAATCTGCCTGGAATAGAGGCAGATGGAGATTTAATATGGAATGCGCAGCACGCTATGACTCCAGAGAGATTACCAAAATCGCTACTAATTATAGGGTCTGGTGCAATTGGAATAGAATTTGCAAGTTTTTATAGTACTTTGGGGGTTGATGTAACAATCATAGAGATAAAGAGCACTATTTTGCCGCTGGAGGATAAGGACATTTCAGATTTAGCACAAGAAATATTCACAAAACAGGGGATAAAAATATATACAAACAGTAGCGTAAAAGCTCTTACTAAAAGTAAAGACTCTGCTCAAGTGCTACTAAGTAGTGGTGAAAGCAAAGAATTTGATAAGGTGATTGTTGCGGTTGGAATTCAAGCAAATATTGAAAATATAGGTTTAGAAAATACAAAAATTAAATTAAGCCCTTCTGGCTTTATTGAAACGAATGAATGGTATGAAACTAGTGAATCAAATGTGTATGCAATAGGTGATGTAGCTGGCCCACCATGTTTAGCACATAAAGCGAGCCATGAAGCCGTGATCTGCATTGAAAAGATTGCTGGTAAAAATGCTCATGCGTTAAAAAAAGAATGCATACCAAATTGCACTTATTCTCATCCACAAATAGCGAGCATCGGCCTTACTGAGGAACAGGCAATAAAAGGTGGGTATGATATAAAAATAGGAAAATTTCACTCTAATTTTAATGGTAAGTCTGTTGCACTCAGTGAAACTGAAGGGTTAGTGAAAACGATTATAGATAAAAAAACCGGAGAAATTCTGGGTAGCCACATGATAGGTGCAGAAGTAACGGAGTTAATTAGCAATTTTGCTCTTGCAAAGCAACTAGAAGGAACAGACTTCGACATAAAATCTACGATTTTTCCTCATCCAACCATTTCAGAGATGATACATGAATCAGTGCTTGCTGCAGATGTTAAATAGTTGAACTAACGTTCCATCGTTTTAGAGTTGTCAATGTCTTGAGTAGTAGTTTGATTAGGCACTTTAGTTTCAATAGATTGATTACCACCAGCATCAGAATTCTGTAACTCTTCTTTCAATCCCTTAGCTGCTTCTTTAACTTCAAGCTTTGCCTTTGGATGAAGATCTTCTGGGCCTTTTCCTTTAGTATCCAAACCTTGTTGTAGATTAGTGCTTTTCATTTTATTATGCTGCTCGTGCTCAGGTAGGTCAACGACCGAATTGAAAAGAATTTTTATTATATTTTTTAGCAGTTCTAAAAAACCTCCGCTTCTGCCTTCTCTTTGTTCTTGAGGTTTATTTTTCTCATTAGGTTCTTTTTTACTATTACTTTTAGGCATTTTTAACTCAACTATCATAACGCTTAATAAAATTCTACGTGCAAATTGTTAAATAACAGTTAACAATCTAGGATTTATTATTTACAGATGGATATTATTTTAGCAACAGGTGGCACAGGTGGGCATATCTTTCCGGCCATAGCTTTAGCAAAAGCACTAAAGACACAAGGATACAATTGCATATTATTCACTGATAAAAAAACAAATAAAAATACCGACATAGAAAGCTACACCTTACCATTACGTAGACCAAGCAGCAACAAATTTAAGTTTTTCCTTTTCTTGATATACAGCTCTATGTTAGCACTGTATCAAGTAAGAAAATTAAAACCAAAATCGGTCATTGGTTTTGGTAGCTATGCTTCTTTTCCAACTCTTCTTGCAGCAAGAGTTCTTTCTATACCTATAATTTTACATGAACAAAACACAGTTTTAGGGAGAGTAAATAGATTCTTTTTCAAGAGTGCAAAATTAATTGCAACCAGCTTTCCGGAGACTAAATATGCAGAGGGCAATAAATGTATTTTTACAGGAAATTTTGTTGATATAAAAGCACAGAGCCATTCTAGCACTGAGAAAATCCTAAATATATTGGTCATAGCAGGCAGCCAAGGTGCAAATTTTTTTGATGATGTAGTAAGCAGCGTAATTTGTGATTTACCTATTAAAATGAAAAAGAAAATTAGAGTGACGCAGCAATGTACGAAGAAAAATGTAAACAAGGTCAAAAGTCTATACAAAAGTGAAAAGATCGATTGTGAATTGAGTGAATTTTTTGATGATATGGAGAATAGACTGGCCAATGCTCACTTGGTAATTAGCAGAGCAGGAGCAACTTCAATAGCAGAGATCACTCTTGCTAGGCGTTCTGCTATATATATTCCTTACCCTTACTCAAAAGATAATCACCAATTTTATAACGCAAAATATATTGAAGACTCGAGAGCAGCTATAATAGTTGAGCAGAATAGTGAAGCAAAAAAAAATCTAACAGAGGTACTATTTGATCTATTAAATAATTCTCAAAAATTGCGTGATATGACCAATAGTACAGAAAAAACAGGGATAAAGAATGGGACTACTGAGTTTGTTAAGGTGATTGTTCACAGGTTTAGTTGATGGCTGCTTGCTTTTTCTTCAAACACGTCCCAAAGATCCTTTTCTAGCGATATATTATACAATTTATTGATATAAACTACTCCCGTGGGTGAAGTTGTGTTAATTTCGAGCAGGAAGTCATCTATAATATCAATACCAACAAATATTAGCCCTCTTTTCTTTAATTCAGGACCAATTTTGTTACATATTTCATTGTTTCTATCGTTCATTTGAGCGGGCTCAAAACTTGCTCCAAGTCGCATGTTTGTTCTGATCTCTCCACTGATTTTTGGAATTCGTTTCATTACACCAATTGGTTGGCCATAAAGTAGCAATATTCTTTTATCTTTATCTATGTTTTTACAAAATGATTGTGCAATCACAGGGCATTCGTATTTTGCTATCATGAGATCCACTACTACTTGAATACTATTCTCATCTTGTATTCTTATCACATCGTTTCCTCCATAACTATACAATGGCTTCAGAATAATATCTTGATAGTTGTAGTAGAAATCTCTAATCATTGATATATTTTCAGTAATCAAAGTTGGCGGAATTAGCTCTGGAAATAATGAAGTTATCAATTTTTCAGGACAATTTCTTATTTCTGTTGGATTGTTAATTACCAATGCGCTGGTTTTTTCTAAGATATATGTTGTTGTAATATAACGCATATCAAAGGGTGGATCCTGTCTGATAAATATGATGTCCATTTCATTCAAGTTGATTGCTACATCCTCTTTAGAGATAAAACTAAAATCATCAACGCTGACTTTCTGAGCCAGAGCAATTGGATGGTTTAGCTTTAGTGCTAAATTGTTAGGAGCATAGACAAAAACTTCGTGCTTCCTCCTTTGTGCTTCCTTTATTAGCACGAATGTAGTGTCAGTTTCAAAATTTATATTTTCATCCATCTGAAAGGCAATTTTCATTTATGTTCTCTACCTATTGTCACAACTGTACAAATGTTATAATTTGAAAGCGATTTTTGCCTAATGGCGTAACTTACTGTACCTGTATCGTACATAACTTACAACTTGTTTTACTCCCTTTACTTTTCTTGCAATTGCTATTACAGCTTTTAATTCCGCTTTATTTTGGGCTATACCCATCAAATAAACAACTCTATCAACCGTATTAACGCTATAATTAATTGACTTAATATTTCTTTTTCCCAGGAGTCTTGTTCTTATTTCCGCTGTTATCATGCCATCTACAGTGGTGTCTAGCATGGAAGCCATTTGAATTGGTATTACTCTTATTTCATTTATCACTTCTTTAATTTCTTTTTGCTGCCAAGCTATTTTTTCTGCTGTAAGTTGTTTTTCAGGAGTGTCAACACTTCCAATGAGCAATACTCTTCCTTCACTTACTTTAACCTTTATGGATGAAAATAGCCCATGTTTTAAGAGCCCCTTATTAATTCTGATGACCATAGTCGTATCATCAATGATATTTCCCAAGGATTTGTCCTGCATTGTTATTGCTGTTGCTGTCGCTGTAGCCACCACACCACCTATTATAAGGGTTGTGCAACCACTTTGTGTAATCAAAAAAATTGCGAGTAAGAAGCTTGTTATTAATCTCATTATTGATTTTCATGGTTTAGAGCTTTCATTAAGAAATGTTAATAAGCTTTTTTGATTGTGTAAATACCATAAATTAAGTAAGACTTTAAACCTTGAATATTTTTAATGGAATACCTATAATAGGGTACTGAAAATTTCTTGCGGATATGGCGGAATTGGTAGACGTGCCAGGTTTAGGTCCTGGTGAGCTTGCTCGTGGGGGTTCAAGTCCCTCTATCCGCACTTTAAAGTCATGTAACTTAGGTTTTAAGGGAAAATTTATAATCACTAAATACACTTTTGTTTGTGTAAAAACCTGTTCTTAAGGATTGTGTTTAACTTAAATTCTGGTAAAATGACTCTATTAAGATATGAATTAAAATGTTAATAAATGAATTATGATGTCTAATAATATACCTCAAAATACAGTCGAAGTAAGTAGCGTATATACCTACAAAGAGCTTAGTATAGATAAACTAAAGTATGAGTATGAAATCACAGTTGGTAGTGATTATATAAAACAAAAGGTAAATTCCAGGTTGCAAGAGATAGCAGAAAATGCAAAATCACCTGGATTTAGGGCTGGAAAGATGCCCTATGACCTTGTTGTTGCAAATTATAAAAACGAGGCTTTGGAATATGTGATAAATAATACAATTGATTATTGCTCAAGTGATTTGATGAAAAAAATTGAAGTCAAGTCTCACATTTATCCTAAGGTTGATGTTATATCATTACCAGATCTGGGCAAAGAAAATGAGGAGGGCAATTTTGTATACAAGCTATCTTTTGAGTCGATGCCTGAAGTACCGATGATAGATCTTGACAAAATAAACTTAAAGAAAATTGAAGCAAAGATTGAAGAGGAAGATATAAAAGAATTTATTGATTCTATCAAAACAAAGTTCCCCAATTTTGCCTCTGTTGATGATGCTTCTTATCAAGCGAAAGATGGGGATAAATTGATAATTGATTTTGAAGGGCGGATTAGGAATAAGCTCTTTCAAGGTGGAAGTAGCAAAGATTTTGCCGTTAATTTAGGGTCTGGCACATTTATTAATGGTTTTGAAGATCAATTAACTGGTATGAAAAAGGGAGAAACAAAGAACTTTAAGTTGAAATTTCCTGAAAATTACCAAGCCATTTCCCTTGCAGGACAGGAAGCTGATTTTTCTGTGCGAGTTAATGAGATTCAAATTGCCAAAGATTTTGAAAATGATGATGAAATAGCTAAGAGTATTGGGTTTAAAGATTATTCTTTGCTAATAAATCATGCAAAAAAAATGATTGGTGATCAGTGCACCGAAATGAGAAATCTCTTAATTAAAAAGGAGCTGTTTGATTATTTGGATGCTAATTATAGTTTTGATTTACCCACAGACATAGTAAAACAGGAGCAACAAAGAATGGAAGGAGAATTGGGTGCTCAAAATGATTCTCGTAAAGAAGCTGAAAAACGTGTAAAGCTTGCTATGTTATTTATGAAATTTAGTGCAGAACATAAAATATCATTAACTCAAAATGATGTTTTGAGTGTTATTGTAAATCAATATGTCAGTAAAGATGTGCAATTTGACAGAGTAATTAAGCATTTTGAATCAAATAAACAATTTCAAGAATTAGTTAGAGGGCAAGCGCTTGAGTATAAAGTGACAGATTATATAATAGAAAAAGTTAGTAAAGAAGAGCAGATTGTTTCTGTGAAAGAATTAAAGGAATTATTTGATAATATTTAATAGGAAAAGGTATGACTCTTATACCAATTGTAGTTGAACAAACTAGTCGCGGTGAGCGCGCTTATGACATATATTCAAGACTAGTGAAAGAAAGAATAATTTTTGTAACAGGTCCTATTGAAGACAATATGGCCAGTGTAATAGTAGCACAGCTTTTATTTTTAGAATCGGAAAATCCCGATAAAGACATTTGTATGTACATCAACTCACCAGGTGGTGTTGTAACTGCTGGTTTGTCGATCTACGATACAATGCAGTATATAAACCCAGACGTTTCAACTTTATGTATAGGTCAAGCTGCGTCTATGGGTTCTTTATTGCTTGCAGCTGGTACAAAAGGTAAGCGCTACTCTCTACCTCATTCAAGAATTATGATACATCAGCCATCTGGTGGTTATCATGGTCAAGCAACTGATATAGAAATACATGCTAATGAAATTTTGCGAGTTAAGAAAAAACTAAATCAAATTTATGAAAAACATACTGGAAATTCACTGAAGAAAATTGAAGGAATGATGGAAAGAGATAAATTCATGGATCCTGAAGAAGCAAGGAAAATTGGCTTAATTGACAGGGTGATAGCTGAGCGTACAGATATTGAAATTGAAAATATTAAAGTTAAACAAAAGGTGGGTTAATGGATAACAATAATGATTTACACTACTGTTCTTTTTGCAACAAGGCGCAAGATGAAGTAGATAAATTGATTACTAACTCTTCGGATGGTTTAAAGGTGTTTATTTGTAATGAGTGCATAGAATTATCCCATAAAGCAATAAGTCAAAAGAAAGATAGATCTTTTAATTCAGATCGTATATCTGATATGAAGCTATTACTAAAGAAACCTGAGGATATAAAAAACTTTCTCAGCAAGCATGTTGTAGGTCAAGAACACGCGCAACACGTTTTATCTGTAGCTATGTATAACCATTGTCAATCCATGGTACAATTTCATGCTATAAGTGATATTGAAATCGAGAAGTCAAATATAATGCTTATTGGTCCCACTGGTTCTGGTAAGACTTTGCTAGCCAAAACACTTGCTAAAGTTTCAGATGTGCCATTTGCTATGGCTGATGCGACAACTTTAACTGAGGCAGGTTATGTGGGTGATGATGTAGAAAGCGTGTTGTCGCGTTTATTACAAGCTGCAAATTATGACGTTGTAAAAGCACAGCGTGGTATAGTGTTTATAGATGAAATAGACAAGATTACAAGAAAATCTGAAAGCACTTCAATAACCCGTGACGTTTCAGGTGAAGGGGTCCAGCAAGCTCTGCTTAAGATTATGGAGGGTACAGTTGCTTATGTTCCGCCACAAGGAGGGCGAAAACACCCGCAACAAGAGTTTATACAAGTGGATACTAGTAACATACTGTTTATTTGTGGAGGAGCTTTTGAAGGCCTCGATAAAATTATTGAAGCGAGAAAAAAGGGAACGTCAGTTGGCTTTGGAGCAGATATAAGTCAGTCTAAAGAGCAAAAGAAAAAGAATGCTTTACATGATGTTCAACCTGAAGATTTAATCAAATTCGGTTTAATACCCGAATTTGTAGGGCGGGTTCCAATAACTGCTGTTTTAGATGAGCTGGATCATGAAGATTTAATACATGTGTTGACAGAGCCAAGGAATGCACTAATAAAACAGTACAAAGCATTGCTTGCGTTTAGCAAAGTAAACCTTGAGTTTTCAGATGAAGCAATATCAGCTATTGCTAAAAAGGCTATAAGCTACAAAACAGGTGCAAGAATGTTACGTGCTATCTTGGAGTCACTTTTGCTTGACATTATGTATACATCTGGAAACGGAGGCTTTGAAGGTAGCACTATAGTAATCACTAAGAAAATGGTAGAATTAGGAAAAGCAACGGTTAATCATAATAACAATGGCAATGTTATAACGGTTAATGATTAATTTGAGGCATATATTATGAACATTGAACGTGCTGTAAGCTCTAGTTTTACTGCATTGCCAGTATTACCTTTAAGAGATGTAGTAATTTTTCCAAATATAATGGTGCCTTTATTCATAGGCAGAGAAAAATCTGTTAATGCACTAGAGTATGCAATAAGTAGTAGTAATCACCAAAATGAGATTTTTCTTGTAGCACAGAAAGATGGCTCTGTTGATAATCCAGAGCCTGAAGATCTTTATGAAGTAGGTGTGTTAGCAAGCATTGTACAACCGTTAATAAAATTACCTGACAATGCAGTAAAAGTTATAATCCGGGGGATAAGAAGGGGAAGAGTTGTAGAATATATTAGCTCTCATACTTTATTACAAGCCAGGGTAGAGTTAGACAATCATTATAAAGAAGATGAAGACAATATTGATTTAGAAGCTTTAAGGCGGTCTGTTGTAGACGCGTTCGATAGCTGGTGTAAGCTAAACAAGAAAAATCAACCCGAGGTTGCCATTAACTCCATTGATCAAATCAAAGAAGTTGATCAACTTGTAGACACGGTAGCTTCACATTTAAATATAAAAGTATCAGATAAACAAAGTATACTTGAGGCTTATGACCCAGAAGAGCGTTTAAAAAAAGCTTTTGCTTTTATTGAGAGAGAAATGAGTATTTTGAACGCACAAAACCGTTTATATAAGACAATTAAATCGCAAGTTGAAAGCACTCAGAAAGTTTACTACCTTAACGAGCAATTGAAAGCTATACAGAAAGAATTAGGCGAATTTGAGAATGGTGATGAAGGGAATATACTCAATGAATTTGAAAAAAAGATAAATGAAACAAAGCTTTCTCAGGAAGCAAGAGAGAAAGCTATAACTGATTTGAAGAGATACAAGAAAATGAATCCCATTTCTCCTGAAGCTACAGTTATATCTAGTTACTTGCATTGGTTGCTTGAGTTGCCATGGGGAAAGTACAAAGATGCAAAAATTAACTTAAATGCAGCTAAGAAAATCTTAGATGAAAATCATTATGGCATAGAGAAAGTAAAAGATAGAATAATAGAATTTTTAGCGGTATTAAAAAGAGTAAAAGAGATAAAAGGTCCTATACTTTGCTTAGTTGGACCGCCAGGTGTTGGTAAAACTTCTTTAGCTAAGTCTATGGCAAGAGCAGTAGGAAGAGATTTTGTTCGCATAGCTCTTGGTGGTGTGCGTGATGAGTCTGAGATACGAGGGCATAGGAAAACTTATATTGGCTCAATGCCTGGTAAAATCATTCAACACATGAAAAAAGCTAATTCATGCAACCCGCTTTTTCTGCTTGATGAAATAGATAAGATGGGTTCTGATTCGCGTGGCGATCCTGCATCTGCATTACTTGAGGTTTTAGATACTGAGCACAATAAACACTTTACGGATCATTACTTGGAAGTTGAGTTTGATCTTTCAAGTGTAATGTTTGTAGCTACGGCAAACAGCTTAAATTTACCACATCCTTTGCGTGATAGGATGGAAATTATACAATTGTCCGGGTATACTGAAGATGAAAAAATCAGTATTGCTACACACCACCTTATTCCGAAGTTAAAGAAGGAGCATGGTTTGTATCAGAAGGAATGGGACATAACTAATGAGGCGTTATACGAGTTGATACGTTTATATACACGTGAAAGTGGTGTGCGGAGTATGGAAAGGGAGCTTGCAAAGCTCATGAGAAAGGCAGTTAAAGAAATATTGACTGATAAAAATAAGAAAATATCCGTAGGGGTTGACAATTTACAAGATTATTTAGGGGTACGTAAATATACCTTTGGCATTGCGGAAAATGAGAGTTTAGTAGGAATAGTAACTGGGCTCGCCTATACTGAAACAGGTGGTGATATTTTGATGATAGAATCAGTCCTAATTCCGGGCAAGGGAGAAATAAAATACACAGGAAAGCTTGGAGAGGTTATGCAAGAATCTATAAAAGCTGCGTATAGTTATATTCGATCAAATTGTTTGTTTTTTGGTATAAAGCCCGAAAAATTCCAAAATAATGATATACATTTACATGTACCTGAGGGTGCAGTACCAAAAGATGGCCCTTCTGCTGGCGGCGCGGTATGTACGTCTATTGTTTCTCTTATGACGAATATACCAGTTAACAAAAATGTTGCTATGACAGGCGAAGTGACATTGCGTGGTAGAGTTTTAGCTATTGGGGGCTTAAGAGAAAAATTGCTTGCAGCGCTCAGAGGATCAATCAAAACTGTGATTATACCAAGTGAAAATGAGAAAGATATGCAAGAGATTCCGGCAAGCATCAAAGAGGGGATCAACGTAGTTTTTGCTAAGAATATTGATGAAGTTATGAAAGTTGCTTTAATGCACCCTACTACTCCAATTGATGGTGATGATAATCAAAATAGTGTGCCTTCCTCTATAGAAAGTAAAGATGATACTTTTCCTATGTCGGAAACATTGAAGCATTAGATTAAAAAAATATTATCAATCTCCATTTCTCTTTTATCTGGCAAGAATCCACCAACTTGTGCATCCCATAAGGATATGACTTGCTTTGTTGTTATGTCATTCATATTTTTTACTTATTCTATCTCCCAGTTTAATTCAAGTAGATGATATATTATAATAGTCCTTTTCATGGAAACCTTTTCTGGTGGATTGCTTTCTAGAAAAACATTGGTCAAGGTGCCAACTGTGGTTTATAATAATATAAATTATATCATAGTTGATTTGCGTTTATCAGAGCTGAGGTATGTTTTATTTTACAAATTTTTTGCCTATTTTACTGTTCCTATTTCTTTTTGTAGGAAGCGGCATATATTTTACTGTTCTTGGCGTGTCAAATGCTTTTTATCAGTTATCTCCACTAGTAGCCATTGTTCCTGCCATAGCTCTGGGTTGGGTTTTATACAAGGGCAATACTGAAGAAAAAATGTATGCCTTTCTAGATGGGGTAAGAGATCGTAATATTATCACTATGTGCATCATTTTTTTACTTGCAGGTGCATTCAGTGAAGTAACTAAAGCAATCGGTAGTGCTGATGCCACAGTTAATTTGGCTCTTTCATTTATACCAACACAATTTTTACTCATAGGATTATTTTTTGTAGCAGCTTTCATCTCCACTGCTATTGGTACATCAATGGGCACCATTGCAACAATTGCTCCTATTGCAGTTGAACTGACACAAGCTGGGATTTCTCCTTCCTTAGGAGTTGCAACCGTTGTAGGAGGAGCAATGTTTGGCGACAATTTATCTATTATCTCTGATACTACAATTGCATCTGTGATGTCTCAAAAGGCTGATATAAAGAAAAAATTAAAACTGAATGCAAAAGTGGCACTAATTGCTTCTATATTCACAATAATTATATTATTTTATAGCTCAAGCAATAGTGCTGCTATTTCAGTTAAGGAGTATTCTTTATTGCTTGTGACTCCTTACATAATACTTATATTGCTTGCAAACTTTGGAATAAATGTATTTACGGCATTGGTTTTAAGCATAACTTTTGCTGGAATCATTGGATTTATAAATAACAACAATTATGGTTTATTGTTTTTAAGCCAAAACATCACTAAGGGGTTTATGAGTATGCATGAAATTATGCTACTGTCATTGATGGTTGGCGGGCTTTCAGGACTGGTAGGTAAAAATTCTAAGGAGCTTGCAGATAAACTTTCATCTTGGGTTATGATACAACGTGGTGGACAAAAAACTGCGCAATTATTTATTGCAAAAATAGTCAGCATATTTGATATTTTACTTGCAAATAACACCATCGCTATAATTTTTAGTGGTGAAATTGCTAGAGATATTGCTAAGAAATATGAAATACCGCCTCACTATAGTGCAGCATGGCTAGGCATATTTTCTTGTGTATTTCAAGGATTAATACCGTATGGCGCTCAATTGCTTTTGGCTAGCACTATTGCTGGAGTTTCACCTTTGGCAGTCGTGCCACACGTATACTATTGCTATGTTTTAGGTATTATTGCAGTGTTATATATTGTATTGAACAAAATTGAGAAAAAAGATTGTGCTTAATATACAAGACAACGCTCCGCTCTGTAGAAAATGGATGTTCTTGGCAGTATGTGCTCTTGCTTGCTCTGGGTTACTGTCAATAATTGTTATTTTTCTACGATTGCCTTTTATCTCCTCTCTTGTTCCTTCTGCACAATATATTTTTGATAATGCGCTGGTAATACACGTGAACTTGTCAATTTTAGTGTGGATGTGCTCTATAATATCTCTGCTCTTTATCATAAACCTACAAAATACCAATAGTTGGTTTAACTTTTCATGGGTTCTATCAACCCTTTCGATGCTGCTCATGTTTATATCCGCATTCGTTCCAAACACTGAAGTTATCAAAAGTAATTATATTCCCGTGTTACAAAACAAATTATTTTTGTTTGGACTCAGTTTATTTATTGCCAGTATATTAGTAAATACAATGCTAGCATACACATCAAAAAAAGAGGTTTCATTTCTCTCTGTTGGGCAAATTGGGCTAGTTATTATACTTGTATCGTCATTTCTTTGCTTTGTTTTAGCATATAATAATATGCCTCCAGGTCTATATCACTCAGATAATAATTTATTTTACGAATATCTCTTTTGGGGAGGCGGACATTTATTGCAGTTTGCTTTTACTCAAGGAATGTTTTTAGTCTATTTAATGATCAGTGATGTTAGTTTAGCTTCAAGCAATAAAATTACTATTTTACCACTATTTATAAACACGATTTTAGCTGTAGGCGCACCGTTTGTATATTTTGTTTATCCAGTTGATAGTGCCAAGTTAATACAGTTTTTTACTTGGCATATGAGGATTGCTGGAGCAGTTTTGCCGTGCTTTTTGATAATATTAGTGTGCTGCAACATCAGAACTTTTATTAATGATAAAAGCAACTATTTATTACATTCATTTTTGTTGTTCACTTATGGAGATGTGCTCGGAGTGTTGACTATTGAAGGAAATGTCACCATTCCCGCTCATTATCACGGTTCTGTAGTTGGGATCACTATAGCTTTTATGAATTTCATTTATTGGCTGTTACCCAAATTAAACTTTAAAGAGATAAAAGGTTCCATGGTAAGATTACAGATTTATGCCTACAGTATAGGGCATTTTCTCCATATCACTGGTCTTGTGTGGCTTGGTGGATATGGTGCTTTAAGGAAGGTTGCAGATCTGCCAAGTATTTCATCAATGTTAGCACGCACGTGCTTCATTATAGGTGGCGCTATATCAGTTGTTGGTGGAATGTTGTTCGTAATAATTGTGCTTTTACATCTGTTAAAAGGCAAAGCGCGTACCAACTGACCCATAGAAACAAAAAAAACTTCCTTGACAAACTCCGCCAGCCCCCTTATCATGAAACTGAAGCTATTTATTTATCTTCTCTGTACAGATTAAATGACAAAAAAACTCACGTATCTGGCGTCCCATGTTTAATTTTTTGCACTATGTGCACCTTATGTCTTTATAAAATTTCTAGGTTTTTACCTAATATAAGCTGAAATGCGCTTATAAAGCATTTAAAACATCAAAAAACGCCGATTTAAAAAATGGATAGTGAATAACTAGCTACCCTAGGGTTTCTTTTGCCTTTTTTTCTGTTTAGTAAATTTCTTAATGTTTATAATTTAGATTAGTTGCGGCTTAAAAGCAACTAAATCGCGGTTATTAAGCGTTTAGAATAAAAAAACGCCATACTTGAAAGTATAATGTAAGTAATTAGCCAACCACGGGGCTTCTTTTGCCTTTTTTTTCATTTGGTAAATTTTTTAATATTTATACGGAAGGTAGCGCGTGACGCTGGAACCCCAAAAAAAGGATGATGTCATCCCAGTGCTCCTTTTTTTGTCATCCGAGTAGCTGACACTGTCCTCCTTTGTCATCCCAGTGCCCAAACATTGGGATCCAGCATTTCACGCAATCCCATCAAGAACGTTGTATTTTACATAACACTTTTATGCTTACCAACTTAATAAAATTCCTGGATCCCAGTGGGCTTTGTTGCATCGCTACTTATGAAAGGCTAACTATAATTAGGATTATAAGCAACTTATTGAAAATCTTGTTTTTTTTGCAATCAATCTGATCAAATTTAAGAATAGTAACTTGTTATTTATATTAATAAATTTAATTCTATTGAAAATAGCTAAAGCATTGAAATTCTTGAATTTTAGCCGGATTAGTGAGTGGTAGTGAAATTTCTTTTACTCAAATTTAGGTATTCACTGACCGTTCTTGTTATAAATACCAGAATAATAAGCTACTGATATTCTCCACCTTTTTTATCTTTAATCCATCATAGCTAGCGATGCAACAAAGCCATCATAGTCAAGGCACTGGAATGACAAAAAAAGGAGGCACTGGAACGACAAAGTGGAGTGTCTGCTTCTGTCATCCTATGATAGCTAAAAAGACCTGGTCACGCGCTGGAATGACACCGAAGGGGCTACTGCCCTCTTGGATGGAGACCAGTGTCAGCTACTTAGATGATACCTTTTTTCTACTTAGTTTAGGTTATGCAGAAGTCTAATACAATTATAGAACAAGCTTAAAAATTCTGGTAAAGTAGTTTTATTTACAAAGAAAGAATATGCTACTTGAAATTGAAAAGCGCAGCATAACAAATGCATTGTGGAAGTTGCAAGAAGCAGATCAAAGGCAAATCTTAACTCTTACACAGAGATTTGAGTTACCAGAAATATTAGCAAGAATATTGGTTACTCGTGGTGTTAACATAGAAAATGCAAGCGACTTCTTATATCCACTAATCAGATCGCTATTACCAGATCCCTTTCACCTTCTTGATATGGATAAAGCTGTTTCTCGTATAATACGGGCAATAAAAAATGATGAAAACCTTGCAATATTTGGTGACTATGATGTTGATGGTGCAACGTCGTCAGCATTGATTAACAGGTACCTGAGAGCAATCGATATACACTCTATAATCTACATTCCAGATCGTGTTGATGAGGGTTATGGATTAAACACAGATGCTTTATTACAACTTAAAAAGAATGGAATTGATTTATGTATTTCCGTTGATTGTGGTACGCTTGCATATCAACCAATAGAAGATGCAAAGGCTTTTGGTCTTGATATTATAGTTGTTGACCATCACCTTGGTACGGAAAAATTACCAAGCGCCGTAGCAGTTGTGAATCCAAACCGCCTTGATGAGAGCTCTCCTTATAATAACCTAGCAGCAGTTGGAGTGTCATTTCTGCTAATTGTTGCTCTTAATAAAAGCCTACGTGAGCAAGGATTTTTTACCAACAAAAAAGAACCAGATTTATTTGATCTGTTGGATTTGGTTGCCCTGGGAACTGTCTGTGATGTTATGCAGATCACAGGCCTCAATAGAGCACTTGTCTCACAAGGATTAAAAGTTATGTCAACAAGAAAAAACGTTGGCTTGCGTGTTTTATTTGATGCTTTGGGAATCCTTGAAAAACCAAGTGTTTCGCGGTTGGGGTTTAGCATTGGACCGTGCATAAATGCTGGAGGAAGAATTGGAGAAGCATCGCTTGGTGCAAGGTTGCTTTCCACCGATGATGATGAAGAGGCACATTCAATCGCGCTAAAATTAATAGATTTGAATAATGCAAGAAAAGTGTTAGAAAATGAGGCTCTCTTGGAAGCTACAGCACAAGCGGAAAAGTCTGCCCAATCAGGTGCGAATTTTATAATGATAAGTGGCAATTGGCACCAGGGAATAATTGGTATAATTGCATCAAGGCTAAAGGAGCAGTTTCACTTGCCAACAGTAGTGATATCTTTAAATAATGGAATAGGAAAAGCAAGCTGTAGATCAATTTTGGGAGTTGATATCGGTGCTGCAGTCCTTTCCGCAAAGTTTATAAATTTGATTATTGAAGGCGGTGGCCATAGTATGGCGGCAGGATTTTCAATTAAAGAAGACAAAATAAATGATTTGCATGATTTTTTTACTGAAAGATTTTCAAACTCTATAAATGAGAAAACTTTAAAAGCTGATAGTATAGTAACTGCTAAAGCAATAAATTTGTCTTTATGGAATCAATTGCAACGCTTGGGACCATTTGGAGTTGGAAATCCTGAACCAAGGTTTATTATCCAAGGAGCAAAGATAAGAAAGCCTGAAGTTATAGGAGTTGACCATATAAAATGTTTTATTGCTGATGATAATGTTATGGTAAGAGCTATTGCATTTCGTTCTGCAAATACTCATCTTGGCTCTGCTATCATGCAGGGTAATGTTAAAGCTATTTTGGGTAAAATCTCTATGAATTACTGGAATGGCAATGAATTTGTACAATTTTTAATAGAAGATGTATTGACCATTAGTTGAGTGTATCTGTTCAGCAGAGTGGCAAAATAGGTAGACAAGATAAACCAAAAAATCGAGAAAAAGTGAGTTTACAACAACTGGTGTCATGAAATTATCTGACACTGATTTCCATCCAAGAGGGTGTCATCCCAGTGCTCCTATAATGTCATCCCAGTGCGTGACACTGGGATGACACCCTACTTAACCGTCATACCGCGATTCATTCGCGGTATCTCTTAGCCGCTAACAAGTAGCGGGATGACGAGCTTATCGTCATGCCACTGCGAACCGTCATACCGCGATTCATTCGCGGTATCTCTAGATCCCGCTAACAAGCAGTGGGATGACGAGCTTATCGTCACGCCGCCACGAACCGTCATACCGCGATTCATTCGCGGTATCTCTAGATCCCGCTAACAAGCAGCGGTATGACGAGCTTATCGTCACGCCGCCACGAACCGTCATACCGCCGCGGCGCTAACAAGAGATCCCGCTAACAAGCAGCGGGATGACGGCTGTCGCTTAGCCATAAACGTTAAAAAATTTACCAAACGAAAAAAAAGGCAAAAGAAGCCCTGGGGTTATTATCCGCTTTAAAATATTGGCGTTTTTTATGTTTTAAACGCTTGACAAGCGAGATTCAGCCGCTTTTAATTGCAACTAACTTACGCTGCAAATGTTTAAGAAATTTACCAAGCAGAAAAAAAGACAAAGAATCCCCGAGTTAGCTAGTCTTTTACTATCTCTGTCGAGTATTGGCATTTTTTGATGTCTTGTAACGCTTTATAAGCGCGTTCAGCTTATTTAGATAAAAATCTAGATGTAGATGAAGTTTTGTAAAGACATACAGTATCTATATACTGCAAAAAATTGAACATAAGACGCCGATACATTAAGTAATCCTTACCTTTTAATCTGCAGATTGGCGAAAGCAAATACAATAGCTTCACTATCATGATAAGGGCGCTGGCGAAGGGTGTCAAGTAAGTTTTTTCGTTTCTATATGCGCTACCTTAAGACTTCAACGTCTTAACGCACCTAACTCCATCTGCATATAAATTTGCATGGCTCTTTCCAGTATTAAGCAATGCAAATCCAATGTTGTCTACACTAGAGCGCAGTTCCCCTATTTCCTCATTGTTTTCATTTGTCACTTTAGTGCCAATATCTGGAAGTGCGTTATCCCCCTCAACAAGGTAAAGTTTTCTTCTGAATATTTCTTGTCTGCTCATTCGATTTACAACTTCCTGACCTATATAACACCCCTTATTAAAGCTTATACCGTTTACCTTATCGATTAAAAATTGCAGCGGAAACGATGAATTCTGCACCATATCTTTCGCTCCATCTGGAACGAGATTTTGAATTCTAACTTTTTCATACTGAGTAAAATCCCCAACCGGCTCTTTTATTTCATCTTTATGTATGATCCTCATTCCTAGCAGCTTGTGCCTTGGATCTTGAAAAATAACTTGTGACTTACCACTACACTCCGCCAACTTAGTATTAAACAAAACTCCAACCTTATATAGTGCGCTAACGTCTTTAATCTTCACTCTCAAGTAAGTTTTAAGCAAATCCAGTTTCTCGATTATTTGCTGCAAGTGCATGTTTTCGCACTCTAAGAGGGTGTATTTACCATATTCAATAAGAAAAAAATCATATAGATATTTTCCCTGAGGGCTAAGCAATAAAGAGTAAATGGCTTTTTGGCTATCCAACTTATTAATATCATTGGTTATAATACCCTGCAGAAAATCTCTAGTGTCAGGCCCATATAGCACTATCACACCACGACTTAAAAATGGTATATAACTCATGAAATCTCTATAAATAAATCTAAATTTTATTATATAACATTAGGCTCTTTTAGAAACTGCTTTTGGCGTGCATATTTTATAATGGCGTGCATATTTTACAAGCTCCAGCCCTTGAAATCTAACTTACGAGTATATATATATAAACTTATAAGTTAATTTGTTGATGAGGAAAAACAAATGTCAAGTATAAGTTTAAATGTATTAGATGATAGCGTGCTGATCAAGCCTATTAGCGAAGAAAAGCAAGGTGGAATTGTGCTTCCATCAAGTGCTGAAAAGAAACCTACTAAAGGTGAAGTTATAGCAATTGGTGAAGGTTCACGCAATTCAAGTGGCGAACGCGTAACTTTAACTGTGAAAGCTGGTGATAAAGTGTTCTATCGTCAATGGGCTGGTACAGAAATAGAACATAATGATGAAAAGCTTATCGTGATGAAAGAGTCCGATATACTTGCTGTCATTAAATAGCAGTCTTTATTTTACTAAACTTAAACAAAGCGCAACATGACGCATTGTGAATGATTTTATTATAGTTTTCTAAATTTTTTATTAACAAGAGGTGATAAAAATGACTAATGTAGTAGTATCAGGTGAGCAGTTGCAAGAAGCCTTTCGTGAAGTCGCAGCAATAGTAGACTCAACGGTGGCAATAACTGCGGGACCTAGAGGAAAAACAGTAGGGATTAATAAGCCCTATGGAGCACCAGAAATTACAAAAGATGGTTATAAGGTGATGAAGGGTATCAAGCCTGAAAAACCATTAAACGCTGTAATAGCAAGCATCTTTGCACAAAGTTGTTCTCAATGTAACGATAAAGTTGGTGATGGTACAACAACGTGCTCAATACTAACTAGCAACATGATAATGGAAGCTTCAAAATCAATTGCTGCTGGAAACGATCGTGTTGGTATTAAAAACGGAATACAGAAGGCAAAAGATGTAATATTAAAGGAAATTACGTCAATGTCTCGTACAATTTCTCTAGAGAAAATAGACGAAGTGGCACAAGTTGCAATAATATCTGCAAATGGTGATAAGGATATAGGTAACAGTATTGCTGATTCCGTGAAAAAAGTTGGAAAAGAGGGTGTAATAACTGTTGAAGAGAGTAAAGGTTCAAAAGAGTTAGAAGTTGAGCTGACTACTGGCATGCAATTTGATCGCGGTTATCTCTCTCCGTATTTTATTACAAATAATGAAAAAATGATCGTGGAGCTTGATAATCCTTATCTATTAATTACAGAGAAAAAATTAAATATTATTCAACCTTTACTTCCTATTCTTGAAGCTATTGTTAAATCTGGTAAACCTTTGGTTATTATTGCAGAGGATATCGAAGGTGAAGCATTAAGCACTTTAGTTATCAATAAATTGCGTGGTGGTTTAAAAGTTGCTGCAGTAAAAGCTCCAGGTTTTGGTGACAGAAGAAAGGAGATGCTCGAAGACATAGCAACTTTAACTGGTGCTAAGTACGTCATAAAAGATGAACTTGGAATCAAGATGGAAGATCTCACGCTTGATGATCTTGGTACGGCTAAAAATGTTAAAATTACTAAAGATAATACCACAGTTGTCAGCGAAAATAGCGATTCTGACAGTGTGAAAGCTAGAATCGAGCAGATTAAATCTCAAATTGAAACTTCAACTTCTGATTATGATAAAGAAAAGCTAAGAGAACGTTTAGCAAAATTATCAGGTGGCGTTGCTGTGCTCAAAGTTGGTGGAGCAACTGAAGTGGAAGTTAAAGAACGTAGAGATAGAGTCGAAGATGCGCTGCATGCAACAAGAGCTGCAATTGAAGAAGGTATAGTTCCAGGTGGTGGGGTTGCGCTTCTTTATGCTTCATCTGTTCTCGACAAATTAAAAGGTGCAAGTGACGAGGAACAAATAGGCATAAACATTATCAAGAAAGTTCTCAGTGCTCCAATTAGAAGGTTAGTCAAAAATGCTGGTCTTGAATCTGCTGTTATAATTGACTATTTGATTAAGCAGAATGATAAAGAGCTTATATACAACGTTGAGGCTATGAATTACGCTAATGCATTTACAGCTGGTGTGATTGATCCAGCAAAAGTGGTGCGTATTGCTTTTGAAACAGCGGTATCTGTTGCGAGTGTGCTGATAACTACTGAATCTATGATAGTTGATGTACCAAGCAAAGAAAATGCTTCATCTCCTATGGGTGCAGGAGAAATGAGTGGCATGGGTGGATTCTAAGTAGAATGAAACCGTGGAGCAATTGCTCCACGGTAGTTCCAAAAAATCTCACATTTTACTATTCGTTAAAGGTAATACGTTTGGTGCAGAAATGCACTACTGTTTGCATCCGTTTCATGCCTTTATATTGTGGTTGTCTAATAACAAAAAGGCAGCATAAAAGAACTATAATCCCTAGTATATTTATACTATAGCTAACACGTCATACCGCGATTCATTCCACAACTGTACGAACATTACAATATGGCACATAGTAAACGATGTCATGAAAGTAGCTGACACTGGAATTCAGGAAAAAGGATGATGTCATTCCAGTGCTTGACACTGGAATCCAGCATTTCCATAATCATCAAGACATTGTATTTTAACAAAAAACAGCTATTTTTATGCTTGCCAACTTAATAAAATTCCTGGATCCCAGTGTCAAGCACTGGGATGACACCCTCCTTATGGGCCAAAATCACAATGTTCGTACAGTTGTGGATTCATTCGCGGTATCTCGGCATAGATTCCGCTAACAAGTAGCGGAATGACGAATTTGTCGTTTTTCAGATTGTTGTAAGTCAGTTTAGCTATAGCATAATGCTATATTAATAAATAATCTATATAATGCTATTAAATGTAATAATTAAAATCTAAATCACTTTCTCTATAAAAGGAGAAATTTACCTTAATGAAAATATATATATATTTAATATTATTTTTATTTTTTTCTTGCGCTCAACTATATGCTGACGAGGAAATTGCAAAATTTGATTTACTTATTGGCGAGATAAATGAAGCAAGCTTCACTCTTAAAGGTGCAATAAAGGTTACAGTAGAACCAGGCTGGCACATATATTATAAAGATCCTGGAGATTTTGGCCTTCCCACGTCTATTAGTTACAAAGGTAATGCATCAGATATAAATATTCACTGGCCTATTCCAAAGGAACATAAAGATAAAGTAGGGAGAGAGACGTTTGTAAGTAACGTATATGAGGATATGGTATTATTTCCCTTTAAGATGAATATATTTTTAAATCAAGGGTATATTGACCTTAACTTCCATATAAATTATGCGATATGTAAAGATAGGTGCATCCCTAAAAATGTTGAGATAAAAATCAGGCAACCATTAAAGGATTTTATAGATTCTGATATCAATAAACTTATAAATGAGTGGTATGAAAAATAGAGTTCTCATGGGGTAGGTGTCATTCCAGCGCGTGACACTGGAATCTCATTTACTTTTTTGTTCACTATGTGAGGAACTTGGGCCTACAAGTATATAAACATAATGGTTTCACATAAAAAATTTAGATCCCAGATACTGTCTCTGCTGTCAAACAAATTATCCAACAAAATTACAATTAAATGGTTGATTCTTTTTAAGAATACCAAAAAAGACATGCATTAATTTTCGCATTAACGCAAGAACTATGACTTTTGGACATTTGCCTTTACTTGCTAGACGCTGACAAAACTTTTGAAAATGATTATTATGGTTTTTGACTACTATAGCTGGCATATAAAGAGCTTTTCGAATACGCTCAGATCCTATTTTGCATATGCAACTTCTCTTACTTACTGACGATCCCGATTGATAATGTCCTGGCAGCAAAAGCTGTAAATTGTTTAGCATTGTCAAAGTTATCAACTGATGGCATTTCTGCGACAACAGCAACAGCAGTAAGATATCCTATACCTTTTATAGTCTTAAGGTTTTCCACCATATTTTTTAGATGTGGATAGTTATTTATATGCTCATTAATTTCTTTTTCGAGAACAATAATTTGCTCCTCTATTGCCAAAATTACTTTAGATATAGCTTCTTTGCAACTGGAATGCATATTTTTGTTTTCCAAGCGATTTGTCTGTTGCACCTTATCATCTTTTAGCGATTGCATGCAACGCCCTCAAATGCCTCATTTCAGGTGCAATGGGCTTCCAAAGAGCAGGTTTGTTGGCGATACAAAATCTAGCTATCATAGCTGCATCTGATTTATCTGTCTTATTTCTGAGCAGCTCACTTTTGCCAAAAGCTTTCTGGGTTTACTATACTGACATTATGTCCTAAATCATGCATAAAAGTAGCCAAATCTTCTCCATACCAACTAGTTGCTTCAAGACATAAATGAGTAAGATTTGCTCCATGGCCATTGCACCAAACTACAAGTTTTGCAAAACCATCTTGATTATTTTGAAAGACTTTGTGTCGTTTTTTACTGTCCACTAACAAACAAACATCAAATTTCTTTTTTGAAATATCCACACCCAAAATAGCATTTACTTGCATAAAATTGCCTCCAAGACTATAAATAAACTGAGAGTTTAGACTAACCTTGTAATACGGGATATAATTCCAAAAGATACTGTTCAGTCTTTAACTCTATGGGAGGGAAGCAAAATCTGGCTTAATGGCATTAGTGTCGCATCAGCTTCACCCTCCCTGTGAGGTATTTTAGCTCTAATGCCTCACATCATAAAGATACAAGTGTCACGCACTAACTGTACGAACATTGAGATATAAGAGTAATTTGTACCAAGAAAAAAGATGTCATCCCAGTGCCCAGACACTGGGATGACATCGTCTTAACATTGTACCATATTACAATGTTCGTACAGTTATATGTCACGCTACTTGGATGACAAGAAAAGGTTTCTAGAATGACGGAAACGAAGTCATACATAGAAAATAGGTTAGGTATTTTCAATTTTTGTTGTATACTCAAATAAAAATCTCACTTTTACAGATGGATACAGTAAAGTTTGTTTTATTACTGCCAACAATATTACTCATGCTAGTTGCTGGTGTTTACCTATCGATTAAACTAAAATGGCTACAGGTATTTAGATTACCATACGCCCTTTCACTCCTTGGAGCTAAAAAAGGAGAAAATAAATTTTCTTCTATAGCCGCTCTGTTTACAATTTTAGGGGGAAATTTGGGAGTAGGAAATATTTCAGGAACTGCTGTTGCTCTAAAAACCGGAGGACCGGGCTCTATTTTGTGGATGGCGATAATTATTGTTATCACTTCTGTGATAAAATATGTCACTTGTTATCTAAGTATAAAAACCAGAAAGGAAAAGAACGGACGGTTTATAGGTGGCCCTGTAGCCTACATGGCTGATGCATTTAACTCTAGAAAAGCTACAATTGTGTTTCTAGTTGTTATGATAATGGTTTCAATAACAGTTGGTAACCTTGTTCAGGTAAATTCTCTATCAATACCACTTAACATGATAGATGTGCCTGTAGTCATTGGTGGCATTGTAATGGCCATAATATTTTTTGTTGTTGCAGCTCTCAGCTTAAAAAAAATTAAAATTTTTATATCGGCTATGATACCGATAATGACGGTAAGTTACCTCACACTTTGCGGTATCATATTATTTAAATTTAGTGAAAATATTCTTCCTTCTCTAAAACTAATAACAAGCAGTTTTTTTACAACCAGTAGCTTTAACTCTGGTTTATCTTTAGGTTTGATTTTAGAAATGTTGACTATTATTCAAGTTGGAACTTTGCGAGGTATTTTTGCAACAGATATAGGGCTTGGCCTTGAAGGAATCGTACATTCTTCAATTGTTCCTAAGAAAAATAACAATAAATTTATTATTGAGCAGAGTCTAATTACGATAATATCGCCTTTTATAGTTGCGTTTATAGTGTTTATTACAACAATGGTACTGTTTGTCACAGATTCTTGGATTACTGATTTAGAGAGCACTAACATGTGCATATTTGCTTTTAGAAAGGCAATGAATTGGCCTTATATTGACTATTTAATTATGGCCATAATGTTTTGTTTTGCTTTTACTACTATTTTTACTTGGTTTTTTTGCTCAAAACAGACAATACGCTATGTGTCTATGGATAATAAATACACTAAAATCTGGATTGTAATTTTTACCATGATCATTCCGCTTGGTGCGATAGGTAAAGTCCGGTTGCTATGGGATGTTGCTGATATCTCGATTGCTGCTTTGTTGTTTATCAACATACTCGCTATACTCAAGCTAACCTCTCAAGATCCAGAAGTGTTTACTATGAGTAGCAGATATTTGAAGTTGCAAAAACAGAGCTATAGCTAAAGCAATTTAGGCTATGCAGCTGTTGTGATATAAGAGTGATTTCCGCCAAGAAGGATGTCATCCCAGTGCCCAGACACTGGGATCCAGGAATCTTGATTGGCACTAAGTTAGTGAGCATAAAAGTAGCTAATCTTATGTTAAAACACAACATTTTTGATGGGGTTCGTGAAAGGCTGGATTCCAGACTGGAATGACAACTTAAATCGTTTGATGTTACCATAAAATAGCTTGTGTCATCACATTAGTAACACAACCTTCCTTAATAAAAATTCAACCAATGCTTGTGATAATTATATTAGCTAGTATTAGCTAGAACTAAAGGCAGAGGGTTATTAGTGAGGGATATATGGGCACTAACGATACACAACAAGAACACATTTATAATGAGCGCATTCAAGAAATTTTTCCTTTATTTGATAAAATAAGAAAGGAAGACGACCCAATTTATAATGCTAGAGTTGATTTTAACACAGTAAAGTTTTTAACAAAACACGCCAACTGGAATTGGGACGAAGAAGAAAACAAAGATAAAGCATATGGAGTTATTCTTCAGAAATGCGACAAGACAAAGAAAGCTGGACAAGACCTTGAAAGTGAAGTTAAAGAAAGGTTGAAAGAGTATGTTGATGATGTTGCAGGAGTTTCAATATACGGTAATCACGCAAGTATTACGCTGGGAAATAACAAAAAAGAGTTTAAAATCAGCGAATTTTTAAACAGTGATTTTTGTGAGAAGAATGAAATCTCGGGATTTTCAACATTGCATAGTGATGGAAAGAGCGGAATGCATGGTTTTGTTGCCGAGGAAGAAGGGAAAAAAATAAGACATTATGTCGTAACTGATGGTTCATATGAAATGACTTTAAAGTGGTATGCGGAGGGGAAGGAATGTAAGATCAAAATTAAGATTGATGCTAACGGTGTAGACCTTGTTAAAGGTGATGATTTTTCTCTAGAACGGTTAGAAGTAAACAGAGATGTAAAAATAGGTGGTTTATTCTTGCATGAAATACAATTCAGGGAGAAAGGACAAGGAAAAGTGAATGAGGTGCAACATAATAAAGACAGTAACGAGCTATCATCTGAAACTACAACAAGAATTGATGTTAATAGAGATGTTAGCGTTCAAGCTACTGATATAACTCGAAAAAAAGAAGATCACCATTCACATTTTGGACCACAATCTAACAGCAGAAGGCAGTCTTACGATAGCGGAATTGGAAAAGATTTTGATGATAAAATTAATTCTCAGGAGGCTAAAGAAAAGCGTGAGCTTAGACAAGCAGCACGAGAAGCAAATTCGGGAGGTCAAGTTTATAACCTACAATCGCTTTTTGAGGAGAATCCTCAGAACAAAAAAACTCCTCCGCCACTTCCACCTAGAACTAGTTCACTACCACCTAAAAAAGGTGTTTTCGATGAGCAAGGGGGAGCCAAATCTGGAAGCCAAAAACCAGATGACTTGCGCGAAAATGAGCAAACACCTAATAATCAGCAAAAAGGTGCAACTTCTGATTCTTCAGATAGTTCTACTTTCACCAAGTCTGTAAGCCACAATCAAGATAATAGGCAAGAAGATGAACGGTATGACAATCCTACATTTGGACATGCTGTACCTGGAAGCCAAAAACCAGATAGAAGTGAGCAAACACCTAATGATCAGCAACAACCTAAAACCCAGCAACAAGAAGGAAATAGCAAAGGCGATCTGTTACAAGACATCAGAAATTTCAAGAAAAACAACTTACGGCACATTGATGTTGATGATAGAAAAGCATCAATTGCAGGAAGTAGAAAAAATAACCCATCACCGTTAGAGACATTAAAGGACAGAATTCCTTATTCATCTTCTCCAGATAACAGTGATAACCAAGATGCTAGTGATGCTAAGTGGAAAGAAAGTGAACAGCCGCTCTCTGCTACAGCACTCAATAATAAAAGTGACTCGGGCTATTCATCTCCAACTCATGACAATAATGAACAATCTCAAGTAAATCCTGAACAGTTAAAGAAGAGCTTAGAGAACATTGAACAAAGTGATCAAACTCCACCTGAAAATCTTCTTAAAGAAATCAGAGATAGATCACAGCAGGATAATAGAGGATTAAGGCAAGTTGATCCTACTGATAAACTGTCACAAGATAAAGAAGATGGATTGCAAAAAGACGATTTAGCAGATGTAAAAATAGTGGAAGGTCCAACTGTTAGTGTCTCTGCTTCAACACCAAATAGTATAAGTGATTCAGGCTATATATCTCCAACTAATAGTGATAGTAAATCTCAAACAGATTTAAAACAGGTAGGAAGGAAATTAGAAGAACATATTAGACAAAGTAATCTAACTCTATTTGAAGAACTTAAAAATACATTAGGTCAAGAAAATCTCGGGTTAAAACCAGCTGATCAGAGTCAGATTAGCGAAGAAACTAAAAAACGCTTGAGAGAAGTTGGGTTGCTAAAAGACAGCTCAACAGACATAAAAGCAAACGATTCGGGCTATTCATCTCCAACTCATGACAATAATGAACAATCTCAAGTAAATCCTGAACAGTTAAAGAAGAGCTTAGAAAACATTGAACCAAAAGAAATCGGAGATACGAGTGAGTTAAAAGGAGCATTGGGAAACCCGGATAAAGGGTTAAGAGAACCGGCACAACAGGCTACTAAAGAAAATATTCCTAAAGATTCATTCTCAGAAAACATTTTAGAAAAGATAGGAGAAGGTAAACAATATGACCCTATACGTAAGTGGTTAGAAAAAACAGTGGCAGAACGAGAAAATAATGACACTAATCCAACTGTAGATAAAAATAGCGAACTATATAAATTACTAGAGAAAGATGAAGCACAACTGAAAGCTGGAGTAATAGAAGAAGAAAGAGGAGATACTTTAACAGAACACACTGATGGTTATGATCGCAATAGAATTGCATTAGCTAACAGAAATAAAAGACCACTAGATTGGGCTAAACAGGTTGCTGAGTCACAACAAAAAAAAGATACTAATAAAGGTATTTCAATATAAATTGAAGTTAAAATAATTGCTTAGCAAACAATAGGTTTCATGTAATGGTAACCCTATAACGGAAGAGTAGGAGCCGCGTAAGAACAATACGAACACTCCAGCTAGGCCTTGTATATTGCATCCCCCCGCCCTATTTTTCCACTCTTCTGATGCTAAATAATACTTAATTTCTTGTTCACTGAGACGTTTAAATTTCACTATTGTAACCACAGTCCTGATATGTTGTTTAGATTGATCGGGAGTTAATAGACATACACTGGTGTATACTCTATGCCTTCTTCCTGATAACAAGCGGATACATTTTTCTGCTTGCTCAACGTTTTCAGCTTTGAGCAATATCCTTCTACCACAAGCAACAACTGTATCAACACCAAGCACAAAGTAATTTGGATTTGAGCTTTGTATTTTCTCCGCTTTACTTTTTGCCATACGGATTGAGTAATCCTTCGGAAGTTCCTTTTTTAAAGGGGCTTCATCTATATCTGCTGGCAAAATTAAACCTGGCTCAATGTTTATTTGTTTTAGTAAAGCTATACGCCTTTTCGATGATGAAGCAAGAATAAGATTATTTAGAGATCGTTCTGTCACTTGTACCTTTAAGCCTTCTAATGATCCTACCCTTTCTCGCATTCCTATCGTAAATGCTCATCTCAACTAACACCCTATCCCCTATAATGATGCGTATTTTACTTCTTCTCACTTTCCCTGATACATGACAGATAATCTCATGTTCATTGTCCAGTTTCACTCTAAATTCTGCTGCAGGTAGTAAAGCAGTTACTGCCCCTTCCACTTCAAAAATTGTTTTCGATTTCTCGTCTTTTATCATATGTTATATTATAATTTAATAATCTTTTTTAGTCTACTATAGATTTTAAATTATTATCAACACAAAAGACCTTTTGCGCCCCACTTAAGTTGCAACTTAACCCCAACCATCTTCACAATGATACCCTACCTACGTTTCTACTCTCTGCCACCTTCTCAATAGAACTTATAGGACTTATGTTGAAAGATAAATCATTATCACAATTTTCTTCATCGCTATCAAGTCCACTATCAACGCTTAAAGATCTGAGTAATGTTGTCTTCTCTCTCAGTGGAACATAAGACTCATTATCAACGCTTGAAGATTTGGATAACCTTTTCTTCTGTCGTGGAGCATTACCAGACTCATTAGAAATTTCTCCCGTTAATTGATTGTTGAAGCTCCTTTGTTCATCAGCACGAATTTTTTCTTCCAGTCCATCAAGCATTCCTACCAATTCATCACCCCATTCATTTTCTTCTTCTAATAATTGTTTACACTTTTCTTTCTCACGCTCTAGCTCGTTTCTTAACTCTTCGACTTTATCTTCATCTTTAGTGAGTTCAAGTGTAAGCACCTTATCTCCTGGAAATTCCTCGTACTCGTTTTCTAGTTCTTCAATGTTGAGTTTTAGTCTCTCTTCTCCAAGTGTATCTTGTAAATCGCTATCCTGCCTATCTGATTCTTTAATCTTTTGCCCAATTTCTACTTGTACCTTATATTCCTGATCTAATTCTCTTAGCTGATCTTTCAAGCGCTCTTTCTGCTGGCGTCGTTCAACCATTATCTGTTCCGCATCTTCTCGTGCTTGATTTAGCTCTTTTTCCAAATTCTTCTTTCCTGCATTAACAATTTTCAGCTCTTCCTTTAGCTTTCTTTTTTCTTCATATACACCTTTAAGTTCTTGTGCTTTCCCTTGTAGCTCTTTTAACACACCTGCTAATTCTTCATTTTTTTGTGCCAGTTCAGTTTGCAATTCCGTGTTTTTTTGCTCCTCTTTTTCAAACCTGTCTTGTAAATCGCTATTCTGCTTCTCTAACTTTACAATTGTTTGATTAGCTTCTGCTTGGGTTGTTTCTAGTTTCTCCTGTAGTCGCTGATTTTCTTGTATTAATTCATGGTGCTTTTTATTTATCACTTGCAACCCTGCTTCTATTTCTTGCTTCAATTCAACAGCTTCTTTTTTCAAATTTGACATTTCTTGCTTCAATTCAACGTTTTTTTCGGACAGCATCTGATTATTTAAAATCAATTCATCCATTTGTTGTGAAGCAAATTCTGTCTGAGTTCCAGTGTGCTGTAAATTGACTTCCGTTTTAGTTTCGATTTGTTGTGAAGCAACTTCTGTTTGAGTTTCAGTGTGTTGTAAATTGACTTCCGTTTGAGTTGATGCATTGCTATTAATAGAAGGAGGAAGGCTATTGTCAGCATCAACTTTAGGGTCTAATTCCCCCTCTGGTTCCTTGCGATAGGCCACTATAGATTCATTTTGAAAATTGTTATTAGCAGTAGGCACAACATCAGCAGCCTTACCCTTTTCTAGTACAGCATCATATAAGGAGAGACTTTGAATATATAATTCATCATTTTGCTTTATCAATTCTAAGATCTCCTCCGATGAAACAAAATCTTCACCATTAAATTTTAGTACTTCAGTTATGCGACCGCTACTCACATTCATAATCATGGTACAAATTGAAACATTCCCGAACTCATCCTTTATAGGCCAAGTGCTTGTCATTTCATAACATGTGCCTTCTTTAAATTCATAATATCTTTTCTTATCTTCTTGATAAGCGTATATTTCATGTTTTTTATTGCAATAGATATTCAATTTTTTAATATCTTTCTCTTGCTGTAAAATGTCACTAATTCTTGTTGGCTCACTTTTATTGTAATTAATAAGGTTAACATTCAAAACTCTATGAGCATTATCAGTTTCTGTGTAATAAGCTTGAAGCTCTACGTCTTTCCTCTCAAAATATTTACTTGCAGTTTTTTTTCCCTGCTCTGCCAACTCTATGCATTTATCTATATCTTCCTTAAAGCTCTTATTAGCAGACTCTGTTACTGCTTTATCTATGTACGTTTGTTTAAAATCTCTATCGTTTATTAGGTCATAAAAACTCCACCCATCCCCAAAAGCCCCCTGCACGTAAGTGAAATTCTTTTTTTCCTTTAGTTCTCTTAAGAACCACACCTTTTCTTTCAGATTTTTCAGTTGAAAGCTTACCCTTGCCTTTACACTAGAGTTTTTGGCAGGAATACTAACTTCTTCTAATTCTTTAAGTAATTTGTTATTTTTTATAATTGAGGAGCAAAACTTTACAATAGCAGAATTTGCAAACGAAGGATCTTTTTTTATATCTTCATCAATAATTTCTTTAAAACGTGCAAATTGAGGTAGAACATAAAAATTGATTATTTCTTTTTCTGATCTTGTTTTATTAGCATAAGAGATATCACCTAATTGTGAATATAACTCTTTTAATGTATAGTAGATAAGCGTAGAGCAATAAACCTCCCTATTCAGTGAAGTTGGTCCAATACACTTTTCAAGTTGATCACCTGTTTTTCCTGCCTCTGCTGTTTTTTCTTCTTTAGCCAAACTTCCAATCATAATACACCTCCTTAACTATATTTATATTATACCAATTAACATATATTAAAAGAAATCAAACTGTATAACCTCGTCCTACACTAACTTTTATGATTACTTAATTGTGTAAAAATAACTGCAAGTGTTAAACTTGAGCTTTTATTTTTCATTATACATTTCTTACTACATGTTTATACTGCTGTCTTGCATAATAGACTATTCGAAGTTACACAAGTATTTTTTTTATTAGATAAGAGTTAGTAAGAGCCTGTTCATAATTTTTTCAGAAGTAAGGCAGTGAAAGCCAGAACTACCATTTGTAGGCTAGTATTGAGTTTTCGCTCACAATTTTTCCACAATCTTCTACATTTTTCTAACCAAGCAAAAGATCGCTCCACAACCCATCTTTTGGGCAATACAACAAAGGAACGTAATTCATTTCTTTTGATCACTTCAACGGTTGCACCAATAATCGTTTTTATTTGAGTTACAAAATTCTTTCCAGTATAGCCTGCATCAACCAGTACATTTTTAACTCCCGAGAGGTTTTCTTTTGCATTTTCGACCATTCTCACAGCACTGCTACGGTCAGTTATCTCTGCTGTTGTTGTATAAATTGCATGCTTGCGTATCTACTGCAATACGGCCCTGAAATCTTCTTGCCTGCATCATAGCTTCAGCAGTATCTGCATTTTTTATACTCTGTGCATCAATTATGCAGAAGCTTTTCCGACCATTGTTTTGTCGCAATTATTTTTTTTTAATACCAGCTCCAGAACACTTTCTTTATTTGCATCTGGTTTTTCACTCCACTTCTTAAAATAGTCGTAACAATTGCGCCATTTTGGGAACTCTTTTGATACCATTCTCCACTGGCAACCACTTTTTAACACGTATAACACTCCACAAAATACATCATGTAAATCAAGTGTTCTTGGTTTTGTCTTCTTTCTGCAAGATTCCAGATCTGCTACAATAATCTCAAACTTTTCTCGACTTATGTCACTTGGTTATAAACTTCGCATATCCTACTTTATATACTTTATCCTCTCACTTTATCTCTTTTTTGAGATTACGTACAGGCTCTAAGATACAAAGACGTTTTCAGAAATCTTTAAGCTTAATAACATCCTCTCTCTTTGGACTAGTTGAGATTAGATGAATTGGTACACCTATTAATTTTTCTAACCTGTCTATATATTTTATTAAATTGATAGGCAATGCTTTAATCGACCTTTTACCTTGAGTGTTTTCTTTCCAGCCAGGAAACTCTTCA
Source organism: Wolbachia endosymbiont (group A) of Cephus spinipes (assembly GCF_964026895.1). Lineage (NCBI taxonomy): Bacteria > Pseudomonadati > Pseudomonadota > Alphaproteobacteria > Rickettsiales > Anaplasmataceae > Wolbachia > Wolbachia endosymbiont (group A) of Cephus spinipes. The sequence continues at coordinate 729,521 of NZ_OZ034713.1, forward strand.
TATATTGGCTCTAATTCCCCTTGTATTGAATGCGATGCGGGTAAATAATCATACATTTTTCCGCTATACTTGTAACCAGTGCATATTTTAATTGTATCAAAAGAATCAAGCACATCTAATTTGGTTAATACAATGCTTGAAACTCCAGAGAGTTGTACGGCCTGGCGCACTAAAACTGCATCGAACCATCCGCAACGCCTTCTCCTATTGCTCACTGTTCCAAGTTCCTTGCCTATAGTAAATAAGCTGTCCCCCACTTCGTTCTTTTGCTCAGTAGGGAATGGACCATTGCCCACTCTTGTTGTATAAGCTTTTACCACACCAATAATGTAAGCATTGGAGGATAATCCTGAGCCTGTTATTGCTTGCGATGCTACGGTATTACTTGAAGTAACAAAAGGGTAAGTTCCGTGGTCGATATCTAAAAATGCGCCTTGGGCACCTTCAAATATTATTTTCTTACCTTCTTTCATCAAGTCATTTAATATCTTCCATACAGGTTTTTTATATGGAAGAATTTTTTCTGAAATCTCTTGAATTTCCTTTAATATTTCTTCTTTTTTAACCACCTGGTAGTTAAGGCCTTTTCTGATAGCATTGTGGTAATTCAGAAGAGTATCCACTCTTTTGTTGAGCTCATCTGCGTTTTCTAAGTCACAAAGGCGTATAGCTCTCCTGCCAACTTTATCTTCATAACATGGCCCTATCCCTTTGTTTGTTGTACCAATTTTGTGATTTCCGTTTAAATCTTCAAATAGCTTTTCCTTGTCCTTATGTACGCTAAGTATTAATGGACAGCTCTCGGATACCATCAAGTTGTTATAGTTTATGTCCACTCCTTTAACTTTCAATGACTCTATTTCTGAAACTAGAGCATGCGAATCAAGAGCAACACCGTTTCCTATAATAGATATTTTGCCTGGCCTCAAAACAGCAGAGGGCAGTAAATTTAATTTATAAACCTCATCATCTACTACTATAGTGTGCCCTGCATTATTTCCTCCCTGAAATCTCACAACTACATCTGCATTCTCAGAAAGATAATCTACTATTTTACCCTTGCCTTCGTCACCCCATTGCAGACCAATAATTACAATGTTATTCATCATTATTTTCTAAATTAATACATAAATATTAATACAGTACGCTACAAATGAAAAGAGAAATCTACGCCTTTCCTACACCCCTTAAATAAAGAAATATACTGTCGATTTTCTTAATATATTACCAAATTATTCATCATTATATGATATAACTTACAGCATATTTACAGTAAGGTGTTATTTATGAAAGAGACAAAAGGAAAAAATAATAAGAGTCCAGTAGTTAGATTAAAGGCCACAGCTAAAGAGTTCAATTTTAGTAAATTAAGAGCAGATCAAGATAATAAATTAGCGAATTCCGGTGAAACAATGTTCTTAGATTTTCAAAGGATGAATTTTATTATTAACGGAAAAGAAATAGATAAAAATCTTATTATTGCATTTAAGGAAGGAGCTAAGCACCGCAAAAGCGAACTTTTTAATAGTGATGATATATATAATGACGAAATATTTAACAAAAAAGGAACAAGAGAAATAGATACGGATCATGGCAAAGCTTTTGTTGCTTCAGTACTCGAAGATATTGAGAAAGAGCTTGTAAGTAATGCATTGGGTGAGCTATGGAAAAATCACTGTGAAAATTCCAAAACTGCCAATCATCAAAAAACCGATTCATATAAGAAAGAATTTGAAGAATTTTACAATGCTGGCCAAAGGTATATCCATCTATTACCAACAGAGAAAGATGAAAACAAGGATTACCGTTCCTTTGCAAAAGAAGTTTTCAAAAAAATGTTCAGATACGCTGGGGCAGAAGTTCCAAGTGATGCTATTTTAGAAGAGCTAGTTACCAATTGTAATCAAGCAGGGTATGAGGCTGCTCCATTTATACAAACCCAACTTGCACTTGGACAGTCGTTCATAGTAGAAAATCCTAAAAAAGTAATAAACATTGATTGTGCTAACCAAAATAATGTGAGAATTAGATCTGATATGAGGCTACCAATACTCTCTGTTAAAAATCAAGTTATGCATGGCGATAAGATATGTAATCTGTCTAGTTCATTGGAATTTACAATTGAATCTCACAATGGTGAAGACTTTGTAACATACAGAGATGGTAAATTGTCACTTACTATTCCTAAAGAGTTAAAAAATTATAAAGATAATGGCAAGAGCTTGTTTGACATTATTAAAGAATATTTTCAGAAATTCTGTGCAAAATTAGGATTTAAACCTGAGACAAAAATACAAATAGAGCATGGCTTCGGTGCTCAAAGTAACTATTTAGATGGTACAATATCAACCACAGGATCAGATGCAAATGAAGAATTTATCAATCTTTTAAGCGAAAATCTCAGAGAGAGGTTATTGGGGTCAGGAGTTGCTCTAGAAGATGAAGATGTTGATGATATTGTTGAAGTCAGAGTATCTACCGTTATAGATCTATTGAGTGATTATGCTAAATTGGAAGATAATAAAGAACACAGAGAGTTATTAATAAGTAAAGTAGCAGATAATTTAGGACTTTCCACTCAAGATAAAACAGCACCAGAAGTATTGATGGAATTAGGCTCTTTACCTTCTTTGATAAAAGGTCAGGTTAATCATAATCAAGTGCAGTCTGTTGTAAATACTTTTATTAAGTTAATTATTGAAGGGAAAAGCGAAGTATACAAAAAAGGAGGTGCGATTAATGCAATTCATAAGGAGATAGATAAGGCAATTGTTGAGCAAGAAAAAAAAGCAACCAACAAACAAGATATAGAAAATGATAAATGGACAGATAGAATCAAAAAACAGAATTATTCTGCGGAATCACATGAACATTTACCTTAAAGATATTAGTAGGCTCTTTAAATATTTTAGAGTTCATGGTTGCAACGGTTGCTATTTTACAGCGCACCTCATCGTAAAAACTACGTGCCGTTGCATCATATGTTTCAAGAACGTTGGTAAAATGTTCAAGTTGATCTCGATTCAATACCTGATCTATTCTAGTTAGTTGGTCATTGCTGCTTTTAAAATTAGTTAGATCACATAACATAGCACGTTCTTCAGTTTCAGCAGGCAAGTATTTAAAGTGACCAAAGATATTTTGCCTAATTTTCTCTAGCATATTTACCTGTATACTTACAAAGCTACCTAATACCGCATACTGATTTCTCTCTTTATCTTATATAAATTAATTAAGTAAAGTGAATACAGTATCCACACTACTAAAAAAAATGTGGCACAAAACATAAACATTGCAACCAGTGGCAACAGCAGGGAACTTTCTATTGCTATTCCACCTTTTCTCAAAATGCTTGCTGGCTGATGGAGAGTGGACCATAAATTCACGGAAAATTTTACTATAGGAATATTTATAGCACTAAAGATGGCAAATACTGCTGCTGATTTTTCTGCCCTCGCTTCATTATCAAAAGCGCTCCACAATGAAAGGTAGCCAACATATAGGAAAAGTAAAATCAGCATTGAAGTAAGTCTTGCATCCCATACCCACCAAGTGCCCCAGGTTCCTTTTCCCCAGATGCTGCCTGTGATTAAACATATTGCCGAAAAGATTGTCCCTGCAGGAGCAGCAGCATGTGCCAAGACACTAGCAACGCTATTGTTCCATACCAATGAAATGAAACTGAGTGATGCAATTAATCCATATATTCCAAGAGCAAGCCATGCAGAAGGCACATGAATGTACATGATTCGTACAATTTCTCCTTGTTTATAATCTTCTGGAGAGAAGAATAACGCCAAAGACATTCCAATTAAAAAACATGCGAAACAAATAACCCCAAGCCAAGGTAGAGCTTTCTTAGAAAAATAAGAGAAATTTGTAGGCTTTAATAAAAACATTCGTTTTGAGAATAATTGTGTTAAGAATTTACCAATTAGTTTGAGTTTTATCAACAGGATAGTTTTTCTATATTTACGTAGGTCAACAAATTAGCATAATTTCAGTAGCAGATTGCTAGCTATTATTTTTAGTATATGACCCTTAAAAAGCTTAATCTACACTTAGTATCAGATTCAAGTGGTGAAACTGTTATATCAGTTGCAAAATCAGCTCTGAAACACTTTCGTTCTATAGAAACGATCGAATATGTTTGGTCTTTTGTGAAAAAAGAGGAGCAGATTGACAAAATTCTGGAGGAAATTAATAGGAAAAGTGATGAGCATAATTTTGTTATATGCACTATTACTGATGATGAGCTAAGAAAATATTTAAAAGATAACTGTATAAAGTTGAAAATTCCCTATAGAGCAATATTATCACATATTATTAGAGAAATTTCGTCCTATCTTGAAATTGAAAAAGACGAAAAGCTTGACTTGCATACTGAGATAAATAACGAATATTTTCAGCGCATTGAGGCAATAAACTACACTATTAATCATGATGATGGACAAAATATTCAAGATATTGATAAAGCAGATATAATTTTGGTTGGAGTTTCACGTACATCAAAATCTCCCACCAGTACGTATTTAGCTTACCGAGGCTATAAAGTTGCAAATATTCCTTTTGTTAGTGGAGTACCCTTTTATGTTGACTTGGCAAAATTAAAAAATAAACTAACGATAGGGGTAACAATAGACGTAAGTAGGCTAATAGAAATACGCAAAAATAGACTTACTTCAATTAACAACGAAGATAATAATATATATGCTAACCCTGAGAAAGTAGAAAAGGAAATTAAAGAAGCAGAGGAGCTCTTTAAACAGAATAACTGGCCAATTATCGATGTCACGCAAAAGTCGATCGAAGAAGTATCAGCAACAATTATACAATATTTTAATAAAATGTTATCAATTGACTAACTCTTGATAAGTGATTATAATGTAAAGTAATTTAATTCTTACTATAGATATGAAAGTCAAAGGGTCGCTAAAATCTCATCGTAACAGAGATAAAAATTGTAAAGTTGTGAAAAGGGGTGGTAAGATTTACATTATAAATAAGGTAAAGCCAAGGTGTAAAGCGCGTCAAGGTTCTTAGCTTTTTGTTCACCTTTTCATGTTATATATTTTTTATATGTGAAAGTACGGTGCTTATATCTAAAAAGAAGCAAAAGTTACTGTGTTTAAGCGCAGCCTTACTCATTTCTTCCCTTACATTATATTTCAGCATTAGCACAATTACAGGTAAACGTGGCTTATTGACGTTAATCGATTTAAAAAAAGAAATCGAGTACAATAAACTTTTGCTAAAGGATGTCTCTTCTGAAAAGGAAAAGTTGGACAACAAAGTATTTGGCTTATATGAAAAAAGCTTAGATTTAGATCTGCTTGATGAGCAAGCAAAAAATGCTTTAGGTTATGTGAACCCTAATGAACTTATGGTTGTTCTTGACGTGAAATAGCAGTAGAGATCTCCCTACGTCATACCGCCGCGGCGCTAACACGTAGCGGGATGACGGTTTTTCAAATTGTCGGTAAATCTAAGTCAGTTTAGCTATATTGTCTCTCACACCGCTTAGCTGAACAGACAATGGCGTCAACTTAAGGAAAAATGTCAGCGATAGTGTATAAAATTTCTCTCTAAAATTTTTACCATTAAATTACCCAAAAGCTGCATGACCTTACCCAGAAAAAGTGGAGAGAAAGAAAGGAGTTTTTTCGGGTAAAATAAAATTTTGGAGGATTAGAAATGGTAAGAGAATATACAGCAGAATTCAAATTGGAAGCTGTTAAACTGGCAAATGAACAAAGAAAGGCAGGTCAAACAATTACAAAAATAGCAAGAGATTTAGGAATAAAGGGTGGTTTATTAGGAAAATGGATAAAGAAACACAACGAAAAAAAGTCGGCAGCAGATGCATTTCCAGGTAGAGGTAACATGGCTCCTTACGACAAAGAGAGGTTTGATTTACAAAGCAAGAGTAACAAGGGAAAGAGACATTTAAAAAAAAGCCCTGGCCAGTCAAAAAGAGTAAAATATTTTTTTATATAGTAACTGCTATAAAGTACAGGAATTATGTAGGATTTTCTGCTAGTGGCTACTATAAGTGGACTACAAGAAAAATAAGCAGTAGAGAATCAGCAAATAAAGAGCTACTCGAAGCTATTCAAAAAATATATCAAGTTTCTAAATGTAGATATGGAGCTCCTAAAATTTATGCTGAATTGAAGGCTTTGGGTAAAAGTTGCAATTTGAAAACGGTGCAAAGTATTATGCAGAAAAATGACATCAGGGCTATACTGAGAAGAAAGTTTAAAATTAAAAAACAACAAACAGATAATAGAGCTGTAGCTCCCAATATACTAGATCAAAACTTTATTGTTGATCAACCAAATAAAGTATGGGATTACTTACATCAAAACCAAGGAGGGATGGCTATATTTGGCAGCAATAATTCTCACGTATGGTAGTTAATGAGTAGTGCAATAAATAAACAATTGGTTATGAACTCTTTATTAATGGCCATTAATAGGCGTAAACCTGTTAAAAATCTACTGCTGCACAGTGACCAAGGTTCACAATATACTGCGCAAGGGTATCAATATCTCTTAGCTGTAAAGAATATAGATGAGTAATAAAGGCTGTTGTTACGACAATTCTGTTGCAGAAAGCTTCTTTAGCTCATTGAAAAGAGAAATACTTATTGATACTTCACAACACTCTGCTCAACAAACTAGAACTGCAATATTTGAATACATAGAAATTTTTTATAACAAACAACGTCACTATTAACTATTGCGTTCCAGAACAATTTGATGCATCATTCTTTTTGTAAAAAACATTCCACACTTTCTCTCCACTTTTTCTGGGTAAGGTCAAAGGATCTTATGTCTTAAACCTTATCACCAGGCTTAACAAATAGGTGGCCCAATACTATTAACTTTATGGGTTTATCTTCGTTATTTGCTACTATCCAAACCCCATCGCTCTCATGATCAACAATTTCTATTGGTGCAAATACTACATAATTATTGTCATCAACAATCTTTATTCCAAGAGCACCCTCGTCACTTAAGCTCAGGGCTGAAGAAGGAATTTTATATGCAAATCTTTCGCCTGAAGGTAGTCTTACGTTGGCAGTTAATCCCTGCAAGGATATCATTTTATTATTAGTTACCTTTACCTCTACCCTATAAGACCCAGTTTTAGGCTCAGCAATTTTACTAATAAAACTTACTTCACCTGCCAATTCTTTTCCGTCCAGTAAATTAATTTGAGCTGTGCTGCCTAGCTCTATTTTACTTACTTCATTTTCCGAAACGTATAACACCACAAGAATTTGATCGAAATTAACCACGTCAGCTATTTTTTGCCCAGCATTAACAAAATCCCCTTCGTTTGCATTGATTTTATCAATATAACCATCTATAGGAGATGTGACTGCAGTATTTTCTAAATCCAATTCTAGCCTTTTTAGGTCAGCTTTTGCACTTTGTAACGCAGTAAAAGCTGCTTCTACTTGTATTTGTGCCCCATAGCCTTTTTTATTCAGTTTGTGAGAGGAATCATACTCAATTTCACGCTGCTTTAATAAAGCTTTGGCTTTCTGAGCTTGCTCAATCCTGTCATAATCTTCTATCTTTAACACTACATCATCTCTTTTTACCTTTTCACCATCAGGTAAATAAATAGCAATAATCTTACCACTTATTTTTGAGACAAGGCTAGCTCTATGTAAGGGATTTACTGTACCAGAAAAATTTAAATATATAGTGCGGTTTTGCGGCGCACATTCTTGAGTTTTTACTGAAAAGCTACTAGTTGCATTATCGCTATGAACCGCCTGATCTTTTTTTAAAAATGCACTGCTGATAAAAAACAGTAGAATAAAAGCAATACTGGAAATGATGATTACTTTGTTTCTCACCTTTAAACAATAGAATTTGTTGACCAATCTTGTTAGAAACAACTGCATAAATTTTCGAATCAGAAATGTAAGTATAATACATGTACCATTGTCACTCCATAAATAGTTTTATATGAGAACAAACACAAGATTTTCCTACAATAAGTAAGTTTTTTATTGCTAAAATGCAATTTTTAATCGAATAAAAATGTAAAATTGCAAACAAAGTTGTGCATAAGACTGGATTTAAAAAAATCTTGAAAAATATACTAAAACTTTTAAATAATAACTTTATATCTAGTGGCTTTGCCTTCTCCAAGACGCTGTAAGTATTTCATCCCTAGCAGTTTCTTTGTAATTGCCTCTACTGTTCTTGGAGGAAATCCTAGAGCTTCTATAGCATCTTTTCTACTAAATTCTTTATCTGCAAGGCTAAGTGCCCATTCCCAGAAGAACAATTGTTTTCTTGATAATAAATATTCAGTATTCTCCCTCTCAAGAATATAATGCGCCTCATTTGCTTGCGTTTTGAGTACATTAAGAAAAAATATTAACCACGGGGAAATATCTTCTTTGCCACTTTTCCAGCTACTTTGTGTTTTATTAAGCGCTAAGTAGTAATCAAGTTTGTTAGTTTCAATTATCTTTTCATGTGATACAATAGATACAAAATCATAACCCTGCTGCAACAGCATTAAATTAGTCATCAATCTACTAGTTCTGCCATTTCCATCTTGAAAAGGGTGTATTGCCAGATACTCAAAAACAAAGTTAGCAACAATAATAAGAGGATGCTTAAATTTATTATTTAAGGACCAGTGATACCAATCAATAAGCTCTTGTACTTCCTTTCTAACAAGGTAAGGTGGTGTGGGATCAAAAATTATACCAACAACTTTTCCATTCTGATCTTTTGCCTCAACTCTATTAGAACTTGCTTTGTATTTTCCTCTATGATACAAATCTTTTTCACTATAAAGTAGCATCTGGTTGTTAATGTGCAATATTGATGACTCACTAATTGGAATATCCGTATAATCATGAAATATTAGTGTAAGCATTTCTAAGTAGCCAGCAATTTCTTGCTCATCTCTATTTTTAAATTTTTTGACACGTAGGTTTTTATATAGATCCTCAACTTCTTTATCGGTTAGACGATTTCCTTCAATACGGTTAGAAGCGCCAGAAGATGTAACAATAACTGAATGAGTTAATCTTTCAATTGTTTGTGGTAGTAGTTTTTTCGTTATCTGCCAGCTATTTTTAACACTATCAACTGCAGTAATTAACTCGTACACTTGTTCAATTACAGGCCCTTCTAGGTTGAGACGTGTACTAAGACGAAAATTCTTCCAGTTCATATTCTTCTCACATGCATATTATGTGAGATAATGTGAGATAATGTGATAAAAGTCAATAGTAAGCTTTATATGCATAGCAGAGCTAACTACAAAAATTATACATTTTCAAGTGATCCTAACCATATCAAAAACTACAGGGCAAAGCTGTTGGAGGAAGGCTTAATTAGTTAAAAATTTCAATCTTATGTAAAATATTGTCTTATTTTGTAATTTTCTTGTTGACTAACGAGACGATATCTACTTTTCAATAAACTCCATTTGCATTTCTTGTATACTACTTTCTATTTGCTCTATTTGTTCTATTAACCTTTCTTCTAAGTCAAGATTACCGCTCAGCCTCGCTTCGGTTCTTTCTTTTCGTAATGCATTTAATTCTTTTAGTAACACTATATTATTCCACACAATTTCTGCAGATTTTCTCTCGTTCAGTTGGCTATTTAGTACACTAGTTTTTTCAAATACATACTTTATAACGTTAAACTGTTTCAATTCTTGTAACAAAGCCTCTTTATCGAGTTTGCTTTTGTTACTTATTACATCAATTACACGCTGTTGTAATCTTTTCATCTCATTAGTAAATTCAAAATGAGAAAATTGCTCAAAAAATATAGGACGGTTCAAAATTTCAGGAAATTCTACGGCTATACGCAAAATTACGGCCTGATTTTGCTCTGCTTCAATTAGCTCTGGAGATTTGTTATGAAGATACTCACCTTTTGTTGCTCCAGTTTTACTATTAAAAATCTGTTTTTTGAAGCTACTTCTTAGTTCACTAGCCTTATTGTAAAAATAATCTCTGTAATACCTTCTAATACTGCTGTTGCTAATAGTATTTACATATTCCATGAACTTGTGCTCAAGAATTGAATATTTTTCCGGAGCAAGTTTTTCATAATTTTGCAAATTGCTATCGATTATGTGATGCCATAAATATTCAGAATGCAGTTTTGTTGAATGGTCAAGAGCAGTCAACACGTCTTCTTTCTTGTATGCCAGTTCGTTACATATATCGTATGGATCTTTATTACTTGGCAAAGTCACAAACTTTAACGTGTATCCAGGCTCTAATATTGGCAGAGCAAGTTCTGCAACTCGAGTAGCAGCATGACGTCCAGCACTATCGCCATCCATACAGATGGAGATTTCTTTAGCAAATCTCCATAGATTTTTTATCTGCTCTGCAGAAATTGCGGTACCAAGCGGAGCAACTGCATTACTAATTCCTGCTTGATGTAGCGCTATAGCGTCCATATATCCTTCAACAACGAGTATGTGCTGTTTTTTACGTATTTCGCTTAAAGCAAAGTTTAATCCGTATAAATTCTCCCTCTTCTTAAAGAGCTGACTCTCTGGACTGTTTAAATATTTCGGCTGTTGCTCAGAACTTAGCACACGTCCGCCAAAACCAATAACTCTCCCTGCAATGCTCTGTATAGGAAATATCAGCCGGTCATAAAAATAATCATGAAAATTTTTGTTTACTAATCCAATATCAATCAAAATTCTGTCTTCAATACCTGAAGAGTTTAAATACTCTTTCAAACCAGAGCTTGGTGCATAACCTATCTTAAATTTATCTATGATTTTAGGTGAAATCTTACGCTGCTTTAAATAATCTACAACACCTTGATTTTTTTGTGCAAACCAATTTGCAGCTAAATCAAGCGCTAAAAATAGTTTATTGTCCTCTTTTGTAATACTAAGATTTTTGGGCAGTTCAACACCTGTAACCGATGCTAATTTTTCCAATGCTTCTTTAAAGCTTAATCCTTCAGTTTGTGAAATAAATTCAAATGCATCACCACTAGCCAAGCAACCAAAACAGTAATATAACCCCTTAGTATTGCTCACCGAAAAAGATGGGGTTTTTTCGTTATGAAATGGACAGAGCCCAACAAAACTATCTCCTCTTTTTATTAATCTGACTTTTTTACCTACTATGTCGGATAATAATAATTTTGATTTTATAATATCTATATGATCCATCTTGTTAAATTAGTAGTAGGATAAAAATTATATAGAATTTATACACATCTGACTCGAAATTTATTTCTATAACTAAAGCAATTTAGATTTACCGACAATGTAGCTATACAAATTCAAGAGCAATCCTGTCATCCAGGTAGCCCACAGAAACAAAAAACTTCCTTGACAAACCTCGCCAGCGCCCTTATCATGAAACTGAAGCTATTTATTTATCTTCTCTGTACAGATTAAATGACAAAAAAACTCAACGTATCTGGCGTCTCATGTTTAATTTTTTGCACTATGTGCACCTTATGTCTTTATCAAATTTCCGGGTTTTGACCTACACAAGCTGAAATACGCTTATAAAGCATTTAAAACATTAAAAAACGCCAACTTAAAAAATGGATAGTGAATAACTAGCTACCCTAGGGTTTCTTTTGCCTTTTTTTCTGTTTAGTAAATTTCTTAACGTTTATAATTTAGATTAGTTGCAGCTTAAAAGCAGCTAAATCGCGGTTATTAAGTGTTTAGAATAAAAAAACGCCATACTTGAAAGTATAATGTAAGTAATTAGCCAACCACGGGGCTTCTTTTGCCTTTTTTTTCGTTTGGTAAATTTCTTAATATTTATACAGAAGGTGTCATTCCAGTGCTTGACACTGGAATCCAGTTCTTATTATACAGCTATCTGGTGTACTTATTTAAAATTAAGTTTTCTGGATCTCAGTGCCAAAGCACTGGGATGACACCCTTCCTGGCGGAGATTATTCTCAAATCACAATGTTCGTACAGTTGTGGAATGAATTGCGGTATGACGTAGGAAAACCTTAGCTATAGCTTTAGAACTCCCAAAAGGTCAGAAGCATTGAATGACTTGACAGAAAGTTCAAACCCATATAAAATGTCCTTATTTCTTATATGTTAGGTATAGTATCAATTGCCTCAGATCATGCTGGTTATGAATTAAAATCAGAAATAAAACCTTACCTGGAAGCCCTAGGTTACAGAGTAGTAGATCAAGGCTGCACTGCTAAGCAAAAGTGTGTAGATTACCCAAACTATGCTGTTAAAGTTGTAGAAGATATAACAAGCAAAAAAGCAAATTATGGGATATTAATTTGTGGTACAGGTTTGGGCATGAGTACTGTGGCAAATCGTTTTGAAGGAATCTACGCTGCTTTATGTAACAGTGTTGAGATCGCAAAATTAGCTCGCGAGCATGGCAACGCAAATGTACTGTGTCTTGGTGCAGGGTTTACTGCGAGTGGATTAGCAAAAGACATAGTCAAACAATTCCTCGAAACAGAATTTTCAAAAGAAAGCAGACATAAAAAACGCCTTGATAAACTCAGCAATATAACCTCTAAGAAAAAAAAAACAAAAACTTATAACGAAGATGAAATATCAAAATTCGCTAAAATGGCAGGCCAGTGGTGGGATGAGAACGGCAAATTCAAACCATTGCACATGATGAATCCTGTTAGAGTATCTTACATTATTGAGAAAATAAAAGAGTTAAAAAAATGCAATTTAAAAGAATTATCATTGCTTGATGTCGGGTGTGGTGGTGGCATTTTGTCAGAGTCAATGGCACGCGTTGGCATTAACGTTGTGGGAATAGATGTATGTGAAGAAAACATAAAAGTAGCGCATTCACATGCAAAAAAAGTAGGGTTAAATATAGAATATATACACACCAGCATTGAAGAGCTAAGCAATGACAAGAAGTACGACGTGGTTCTGTTGATGGAAGTAGTTGAACATGTGGATAATTTAGAGCTTTTCATGAAAAAAGCGATAGAACTGCTAAAACCGGAGGGGTTAATCTTTATATCCACAATAAATAGAACTATCAAATCCTTCTGCCTTGCAATAATTGGTGCAGAGTACATATTAAATTGGCTGCCAAAAGGTACACATAACTGGAATAAATTTCTCAAGCCGTCAGAAATTGCAAATCACTTAAGAGAAAATAATGTAACGCTGCAAAACATGGCTGGCATGGAGTACAACGTAATAAAGCGTGAGTGGAATCTAACTAAAGGCGTGGATGTTAATTATATACTCTGCGGTTTGTTAGATTTAACTCTATAAAAGCACCATTTTCACTTCCAATACTTTGAAGGATCTTGGCCAGCTTTTATACAGTAGCCTTTATTAGTTAGCGCCCAACCGGAACGACAAGCATAACCTGTACCTACACGTTCATATCCAGGAGCAGCAACACACTTTCCATTCTCCAAGGTTTGACCTTTAAAAAGACAACAAACTTCTTTTTCTGTTACCTTTGTTACAATTTGAGGAGCACCAAAAAACACAGCAACAAACATACCCAGTGCGAAAAGTGCAGGCCAAGGCATTCTGCCAAATATTGCAAGTAAGCTTGAACCAATTATTACCACTGTAATCATTGGTCCACCTATTCCATGAACGTAACCTATTACATTACACATTACATCTGTTGCTCCATCAGCGTGTGCATCAAATGCATAGAAAACTATAAATAGAATTACAAGAAAATTTCTCATTGTTCTTTCAATAATCATGCCTGATTGTTTCTTATTTTAATAAAATTTCAGTAAATAGCTTTTTTCAAAAATTATGCTTAACCCAATCAATATTTATTTATTACTGCCTTTTTAATACTATAATTAACTCAGTTGATTTTTATCAAAATGCTAAACCATGGAACAATTCGAGAACTTTTACATCACCACGCCAGTATATTACGTAAACGATAAGCCGCATATTGGTCATGCATACACTTCTCTCTTGTGTGACGTGGTGGCAAGGTTCATGAAACTAGCTGGGAAAAATGTCAAATTTACCACCGGTACAGATGAACATGGACAAAAAATAGAAAAAGCAGCTAAAGCAAAGGAAATGCAGCCAAAAGAATTTACAGATGATGTGAGCGTTTCATTTAAAGAATTGGCTAAGTTCATGAATTTTGAGTATGACGATTTTATTCGCACTACGGAGGAACGTCACAAAAAAGCAGTTATAGCTTTATGGAATAGACTTGAAGAGAGAGGGCAAATATATTTGGATTCCTATTCGGGTTGGTATTCAGTTCGTGATGAAGCATTTTATCAGGAATCAGAGCTGATAGATGGCAAAGCACCAACAGGCGCAGAAGTTCAGTGGATAAAAGAAGAGAGCTACTTTTTTCGCTTGTCAAACTGGCAAGACAAATTACTGGAACTCTATAAAAATCAGCCAAGTTTTATCTTTCCTGAGAGCAGAAGAAATGAAGTGATATCGTTTGTAAGATCAGGGCTCATTGACCTCTCAATCTCTCGCACTAGTTTTAACTGGGGAATAAAAGTACCAGGTAATGACAAACACGTAATCTATGTCTGGATAGATGCATTAACCAATTATCTTACATCAATAGGTTTACCTAGTACTGAAGGTGAGGAATATAAGAGGTTTTGGGCAGAACCAGAAACACAGATTCCAGTGTCAAGCACTGGAATGACACCAAACCAAGGGAAAACGCAGATTCCAGTGTCAAGCGCTGCAAACCTAGCTGACAACTCTTTCAACGTTCATGTAATCGGTAAAGACATATTGCGCTTTCATGCTGTATATTGGCCAGCGATTCTCCTTGCAGCAGACCTACCACTGCCAAAACAAATTGCAGTTCATGGTTGGTGGTTGAACGAGGGAGAGAAAATATCCAAGTCCCTTGGTAATGTCATAGATCCAATTGGCCTCGCTCAAGAGTTTGGTGTTGATCAGCTACGCTATTTTCTCCTCAGGGAAGCAAGCTTCGGCCAAGATGGCAACTTTAGTAAGAAAAATATGATCAGCCGGATAAATTCAGAACTGGCAAACAACATAGGCAATTTAGTGCAAAGAACAATTTCATTTTTACACAAGCAATGTTCTGGAATTGTACCAACAATCGATCAAAGCCTACTTAAAGGTGAAGAAAGTCTTCCAGGTTGCAAAGCTATACTCGATCAAGTGATGAATCACCTATCAAAGTATGAATTTAACCATATCATACTTCTAATCATCAACATCTCTTCTGAAGCAAATGCCTACATAGACAAAAGTGCACCCTGGACACTAAGCAAAACTGACAGAGAGCGCATGAATTTAGTAATTTACAAGTTACTGGAATATATCAGGATAATAGGCATTTTATTGCAGCCAATCGTTCCCAAGTCAGCAGAGATGATACTAAATCAACTGCAAATTCCGAAAGAACAACGAGATTTAAAATCTTTGTGCGACGCGTGCGTAAGTTCAGGCATAACATTGCCTAAACCTACGCCGGTTTTTTTGAGGGTTGATGCTAAAGAGGAGAAATAGTGTAAAAACTATTTCTCCTGGATGGGATTATCTTTAGTTAACGACGGTGCACACCGCTGTCTACATATTCAAGTTAGGTGGCAAGTGCCTTAGTTACTTTAGCACAATATGGTTTAGTAACATCAGCACCTATCACTACTACTTCAGTCATTGCCGACTTAACCTTTCCTAGGCTCCATGCAAACCAGCCTTGACCATTTTCTTCTTTAGTTGGCTGACTTTCTGGGCTAGAAATCTCAGTACCTTTTTCATCACCAGATTCTGCATCATAAAATACATCCTGATCCTCAGAAAGACTCATTAAATAACTTTTAGCAGCATCAACATTTAAATGATCAGGTTGCTTAGGAACGTTATCAATATTCATCTGATTTTCCTGGCTAGGAGTCTCAGTTTTTAAATTTTCTTGTGTAGCCACATTCTTTTTTTCATCAGTTTGCTCTCTTAAAAATTGCCTTACCATCTTCTGTTTTTCTCTAAACAAAAAATCAAATAATATTGGAGAAAGCTCTAGCTTTGCCCCCTCTGGAATAACAATACCATTACCTTGAGATTCACTTGAAAGTTGACTAGCACCACTTGCTTGATCTGCCTTATTACCAAACATCAAGTTTTTAACACTATTCCAGTATGGTGAAAATTTTTCTGAGACCCATGAAAATTCTATTTTAGTTGATGGCATAGTATCATAAACATTTTTTAATTTATTTCCAACACTACTAATTGTCCCTTTTGCTTGTGAAATAATGGCTTGCTCTTGAGTTTGTACTTCGAAATCTCTCTTAGTAAGCTGCTGGTTTATGCTATCAAATTCTACCGCATTACCTGGCTGAGAAGCATTAATCCTTCTGGTTGCAGCCAACTCATTTTTCATTCTAAAAATCTCCCGATCTTTCTCAGAAATAGTTTTATCTTTATCTTCTATCTCTTTTGCTTGATTAGCCAGTTGAGTATTTTTTTCGGATATTTCTTTTACTTTCTCAGAAATTATTTTACCTTTAGCTTCTACTTTACTTTTTTCATCAGAAAGCTGAGCTTCCTTCTCAGAAATAGTTTTGTTCTTACTAACTGCTGCATACGAAAGTGCAATAGCTACAGCAGAAAATACAGCACCACCAATAATAAATGGAAGGCCAACACTTAATGCTGCAACTGGAGCTAAGAAACCAATATAAGGAGCTGCAGCAAACACTCCAGATGCTAATAAAGTTAAAGCAGCCAGAGTTCCAGCTATATAATAGGGTACATTGTTTTTATTCATCATCTCACGTATTATAAAATATAATACCATATATAAAAGGATTTTTAAGAAATTGTCAAGCTATCTTTACATAAAAAAAATAATCAATGAACTTGGGAACAAGAAGATTGCTGCCAAGCTATGAACTATGCCTTTCCGTGTAATCTTTGAATGCACCTCTGTTAGAGTCAAAATATAGCTTCACACTGCCAATTGGTCCATTTCTCTGCTTTGCAATAATGAGCTCTGCAATGTTTCTAATTTTTTCCATTTTCTCTTGCCATTCCCGATGTTTATTGTTTCCTTCATTTGGCTGTTTTCTTAGTTCATAATACTCTTCTCTATAGAGAAACATTACTATATCTGCGTCTTGCTCTATGCTCCCTGAATCACGTAAATCAGAAAGTTGTGGTTTTTTATCATCCCTCTGCTCAACAGAACGAGAGAGCTGAGATAGTGCAACAATGGGAATATTTAGCTCCTTTGCAATTGCTTTCAAACCCTGCGTCACTTCCGAGATTTCTTGCACTCTATTTTCATTACTCCTTTTTGTTGTTCCTCTGATTAGCTGCAAATAATCAATGAATACCACTTCTACATTATATAATTGATACAGCAAGCGTATTCTGGTGCGAAGGGCACTAATTGATAGCGCAGGGGTGTCATCTATGATGAAAGGCAGTTCAGATAATTCTGTACTAGTATTGATAAATTCATGCAATTCAAAATCACTAATTCTCCCGGTTAATGCCTTATAATAACTAATCCCTGAATCTATAGTGATCAGCCTTGCAGTTAATTGCTCTGCTGACATTTCAAGTGAGAAAAACGCTACATGGTGTTGTTTATCTGCTCTTTTTTGCAACATCTTACAAGCATTAAGTGCAATGTTTAGCGCCAATGCTGTTTTACCCATAGAAGGCCTTGCAGCTAAAATTAATAAATCAGATTTTTGTAGACCACCAAGAAGCTGATTTAGATCTTGAAGTCCGGTTGTAACGCCTAGCGCTTCTGGATTATTTTTCAGTGTGCTGATCTTCTCAACTACATCTTTAATTGAACTTGCAAGTTTTATATATGTTTTCTCACCTTGTTTTTTTACTGCCAAATTGAACAATTTTGTCATTGCTTGTTCAATTTGCGCCTGTGCAGGATTTTCAATATCGTAGTTGTAGCTATCACCAACTATTTCTTGCCCGAGCTTAATTAAACATCTCCTTAAGTAAGTATCACGGATTATTCTAGTCAAACTATAAATATCAAGTGCAATACTTGCCTTCGCTGCAAGCTTTGCTAAGTACTCTACCCCGCCACACTCGGTAAACGCTTGGTCGTTCTCAAAAAACATTTTGAGGCTCAGTTCATTGGCAACTATACCGTGTTTCCTGGTTTTAGATATTTGCGTAAAAATACTTTGATGCAGTGGATCATAGAAATTTTCTGCTGTAATTGTGTCTTCAACTGCATCACAGATTCTATTATCACGAATCATTGCACCAATAAGCATCTGTTCAGCTTCTAAATTATGCGGTAATTTACATATTTCCTTATCTACACTTCTTGAACTGAGGAGATTGGCTAATTCATTCATTTTAAGTTTTGAGAGTAACTGTTGATTATTGTAGAATATTTAGTCCTCATTTGAAAGATGTAAAGGCAAAAAAATTTGACTAATTCCGTGTTGCCTATAGCATTAAAACTTAATGCCCCTGTGGTGGAATGGTAGACACGGCAGACTCAAAATCTGTTGCTTGCAAAAGCATGCTGGTTCAAGTCCGGCCAGGGGCACGTTAAATATTGGAAAGTATATATATGTTACATAAATTTTTTAATCGTTTATTTTCTATTTTTTCTTCTATAAATGTTATTCAAAAGGTAAAGAAAGATGAAAATGGGATATGTTATGTAACCGGCCTCAGGCGCTATATATCAGTATTGCTTGATTTGATTATTATCGTTTTGTTCTTGCAGTTTTGCAGCCAAGCCTTAAATCAGCTCTTTATGAACTCAGAGGATAGCAAAATATTAAGTCAAATTGCTGCAAAATCCCCAATGCAAGCACCACTGTCTGCGGAAGAAAAGACAACGCAGAGTAGACTTATAAAATTACTAATCCTAAATCAAATAGTCCAGTTTATTATGCTCTTTTGCTATGTAATATATATGTGGGTAAAGTTTGCTACTACACCTGGAAAACTATTATTTGGGCTTAGAGTTGTGGATGCACAAACTTTCGAAAAGATGACCCTAAAACAAGCAACAAAGAGATTTTTTTCCTTTATATTGTCAGTTGCACCATTGTTCTTGGGCTTTTTATGGTCAAATTTCAACAAACGCTGTCAAACTTGGCACGATAAGATCGCAGCCACAGTGGTTGTCACGAGTAAAAGCCTTAGAAGGCAGAGCTAAAAACTACTTGACACCCTTCGCCAGCCCCTTTATCATGATACTGAAGGTATTCATTTATCTTCAATCTGTGCAGATTAAACGACAACAGTATTACGTATTGGCGTCTTATTTTTAATTTTTTGCACTATGTGCATGCACTGGGATGACACCTCTGGGCACTGCCGTCGTAAAGGAACCAGTGTCAGCTACTCGTATGACAAAGGAGGACAGTGTCTCAGCTACTTTCATGACACCATTTGCTGTCTTTAAAAATGAATGTTCTTACAATTGTGCGTCATGCGCTTTATTAAATATTTTACTTAAAAATCTAATTTCTTATTATACAAGAGATAAGCAATTCATTGATGATGAAAAATTACAAAAAGGGGCATAGAAAGCGCCTAAGGGAGAAAATTATTTTAGATAATGGACAATCATTACTTGATTATGAGGTTTTAGAGCACATTTTATATTCAGCATACAGTAGAATTGATGTAAAGCCGATAGCAAAGAGTTTGATAGAAAATTTTGGCAGTTTGAATAAAGTTTTTAATGCTGACCTGGAAGCGCTGCAAAACGTTGATGATGTCAGCAATGCAGCGATATCTGCCATCTTTTGTGTAAAACAAGCCTTTGTTCGTTCTGCAAGAGAAGAAATAAAAAACCTGCCTGTAATCGATAACTGGGAAAAATTGCTTGATTATTTAAGAATAAGTATAGGAAGCCTCAATAAGGAAAATTTTCGTGTCATCTATATGAATAAAAAGTATCGTCTAATAGCGGAAGACCTGCAAAATATTGGTACAGTAGATCAAACTCCTCTTTATGTCAGAGAGATCATCAAGCGCGCACTTTTGATTGGTTCAACATCCATTGTAATATCTCACAATCATCCAAGCGGAGATACACAACCTTCAAATAGCGATATATCTCTCACTAGACAACTAGCAGAAGCTTGCCAAAGTATAGGAATAGAATTAATAGACCACATTATTATTACATTCAGTAGCTATTTTAGTTTCAAGGAAAATAGGTTGTTGTGAAAGCCTTTATAGCTACAGTAACTTAGATTTACCGACAATCGTCATTCCGCTACGTGTTAGCGGCTAAGAGATACCGTGACGGGATGACGTAGGGGTTGCCGAGAACTTGTCATTCCAGTGCTTGACACTGGAATCCAGTTTTCTTTACAAATTCACCAAAAGTGCTTCATTCTATAACGCAAAACCCATACTCACCAAACCCAATGCATTACTTGCAATTAAGTTTCCTGGATCCAAGTAGTCAGGGCACTGGGATGACACCGTCATAAAGGAACCAGTGTCAGCTACTTTCATGACACCCTTCTGGTAGGCCCAAATCGCAATGTTCGTACAGTTGTGGAATGAATCGCGGTATGACGGTTCGCGGTGGTATGACGTAGTAGCTATTTCTTGCAATCAAGTTTCGTTAAAAGTCAGATTGAATGGTTAAATCTTCCACCCAAATAACCACGCACTCTACTTGCTTGTTTGGATATATTTCTTGTACTAAGGTTTTATAGATTAACATCTGTTTTTTTATTTCATTTAATAAGGAAACAGAAACGTTACGGTGTGACTTGTAGTCAATTATGATTGCTTTATCTTGCGTTATGCATAGCCTATCTAGTCGTACTAATACTGGTTCGCCATCGATTATTCCACTCAGTGTAATCTCTGATTTGCCTCCTAAGTCAAACAAATAGCCATATTTTTCATTAAAGGCCAATATTTTACTGTAAATTTCATCCTTATCTTCACTGGTGTTGATGTTATCAAGGTATTTTCTGACCCAATTTTTTCTCCTTTCTTTTTCTATCTTGGGCATATACTGCAATATGCTGTGAATTATTAGGCCTCTTGCATAACCATCTGTCATCCCAGTGCTCTTTTTTTTGTCATTCAAGTAGCTAGACACTGGCTTTTTTTCTCTAGGTTCCAGCGTTACGTGCTGGAATGACATTGATAGGTTTGGCGGAAGAGAAATGACCGGAACGTCAAAGTAATCACTTTTTTTATAAATGTAAGGGTAGTTTGCGTTCACACATAGCACTTCAACTTTTTCTTTAAATATTGGCTGTAAGCATGCTTGTTTCTTTTCATATGATGTTCCATACTGAGTGATTAAATCATACCAAGAGCCCTTTTGCACTGGCTCTTTGCTTAAGATGTATAACTCATCTTCAGCACGCGTGAGTGCTACGTATAATAAACGCAAATATTCATTATAATCCTCTAGTTTTTTCTCTCTTTTTACTTGATCACAATAAGCATTGTTGTTTTTTCCACACCAAAATGGCACTTCCATTCCATCAAAGATGATACTTTCATTGCTTCTTGGCACCGTATTTGTATCAACCAAAAATACTATGGGAGCTTGCAGACCTTTTGATTTGTGAATCGTCATTATTCGCACAGCATTGCGTTCTGATTGCATATCATTCTTAATCTCCGGATTATTCTCCTTGATCCATTGAACAAACGCTTGAAGAGATGGGTTTTCAAATTGCAACACAAGGTTCATAAATTCGTCTAGAACCTCAAAGCACTCAAGACCTAGCCTTGCAGCAAATTTCTTCTTACCTGTGCGCAATATATGTGTAAATAGTGCAAGAGGAGACTCTATGCGAGATAAGTTAATGAGATAGTTTAATTCACTATAGATAACCACAGAATAATCCTGAATTCTTTCCCATAGTGAATGCTCTTTACGGTCGTATGCAATGTTAAATAAATCATCCTCGGTGAAATTAAATAGCGGTGATTTTAAAGCATTTGCAAGAGCTAAATCATTTGCCTGGAGGAGTAAAAATTCGGCCAAAGCTATTAAGTCCTGCACGGCTATATAGTCCATAATTCTAAAATAATCCCGGCCTACAACTGGCACATTTGCTTTTTTAAGTTCGCTTATTATGTAATCAACTAACACGTTTCGTTGTCGCACCAAAATCATAATGTCTCTTGGCTCTATATGGCGATCTTTAGCGACTAAAATCCGCCCTTCGTTTAACCAATTGTGAATTCTGTTAGCTATTGTTTGAGCAAGTAATCGATCTGCTATTGTATAACCTTCCTTGCATGTCAGAGGAATTTGTAAAGCTCGCTGTTCTTTCTCTTTGCGCCTTGGTAACGCTGGCCAAATTTCAATATATCCTTGGTCATTTTCTCTATGTGGAACATGTTTTATTTCATTATCATTAAAAGATATTTCTGCGCGGAAGTTATTAAATATTCTATCTACAAGCATCAAAACTTCTGGAGTTGAGCGAAATGACTTTTCAAGTTGGCATGATATCCAATCTCTACCACCAGTTTTCGTATGAAAGTATTGTTGCATATAGTTGAATAGATGGGGATTTGCTCCTTGAAATCTGTATATTGATTGTTTTACGTCACCAACTACAAATAAGGTTCGCTTTTCATCATTACCGGCAAAAAATTCATCGCAGAGATTTGTTATAATTTTCCACTGGCTGATGCTATTGTCTTGTGCCTCATCAACAAGGATGTGATCTATTTTTTGATCCAAGTTAAACAATATCCAATCTTTATAGTTTGGATTGCTGAGAAGATTTGTTGCTAAGCCAATTATATCATTGTAGTCAAGCAGTGCATTTTTTGATTTTTCGCTACTGTATAGATCAACATATACTTTAAATATACCAAGTAAGCTACTGGTTCTCTTGAATATTTGATAAGAGTTCATGTCTCTTATATGGGTAAATACTACATTCTGAACGCTCTCTATTATTTGCTCTGCATCTTTGAATTTCTCCAAAATACTTTTTGTTGCAATGGATGATATGCTCTTTTTTTCGTGCGATTCTGATTTTAGAAATACCTTGGCTAGGTTTTCTATTTTGGTGTCATTCCACTTTATTCCGGTGTCATCCGAGTAGCTGACACTGGTTCTTTTTTTCTGGATCCCAGCTGGGATGACAGTAGAATAAAGTATTTCACTATAACTCTGATCTCTTTTACTGCCTTCACTTAATATCTCGGCTAGTCTTCCCACGTGCTCAATTGTTTCACTCTGTAAGTCATGAATTCCATCTGGGGCGCTCAATTTATCTTTGATATATTTCGAATCATTTGCTGACATCGATCTTTTTACACATAAAGTATAAAGCAAATCGCGTAGTTTATTTTCATCAATTTCAGTTGCAATAAGGTTGATATCATCCTGCACAGTTTCGTTATGAAGCACTTTATTGAATATGATGGAATGTAATTCTTTACATTCACTCAGCGTGCAATTTGGAGCAATGCCAGCTTCTATGGGAAAGCTGGAAATTAATTTGTAACAGAAAGCGTGTATGGTTTGTATAGTTAGACCAAGATTTTCCAGTTCAGAGAAAAGCCTTCTTGCTCTTGTTAAATAATCTTTATTTTTTCTGGATCCCAGTGTCACGCACTGGGATGACAAGTAGGGGTACATCGGAAAGAAATCTAGTTGTTCCAGATCCATTATTAATTCACTATCTGAACATATTGCCCACTTACTGAGTATGCTGTGAATGCGATTCTCCATCTCGTTTGCTGCAGCATTGGTGAATGTTAAGCAAAGAATATTTCTTTTGTTTTCTAATAAAAGTCTCAATACTCTGTCTATTAAGATTTTTGTTTTGCCTGTACCAGCGGACGCATTTACCCACACAGAGAAATTAGGATTTATGGCATTTGATCTCATCAGAAGTGCGAGAACCTTATAAAAGTTGACTAGAATAGCATTATACATATAATGTAAAAATAGTGTTAGTGAAGATATATAATGAAAAGTTTTTGTGTAAAGGCGCCTGCAAAAATCAATCTTTTTTTGCATGTTGTAGACAAAAAAGAAACAGGGTATCACTTGATTGAAGGTTTATTTGTCTTTGCTAATCTCTCTAATTTTTTGGAAATAAAAGTAGGTGAGAAGGATTCTAGATACGATAACTCTACAGTTGAATTTATAAACTCCGAGTCTAGAATAAATAACCAGTATAACACTGTAATGAAAGCGGTTAATCTGCTGCTTAGGCATGCTCCTGTACGCACTAAAGTCACTGTAAAGGTTGTAAAAAACATACCAATTGCTGCAGGACTTGGTAGCGGATCCTCAGATGCTGGAGCTGTGGTACGTACGCTAGGGAAGCTGTGGGAGATTGATAGGACGATTTTAAATGAAATAGCCTTAAACGTTGGTGCTGATGTTCCCGCAAGCGTAGATAGCAAGCCAGTTTTTGTTAGAGGTATTGGCGAAGAATTATGCCACATTAAAAAATTCTCTTTACCTACAAATGTGGTGCTTGTGAAACCGAAAAAAAGGTTTTTGAGTACACCAGAGGTATTTTCCAAACATGAAGGAAAATTTTCTGAGCCAATTAAATGGAGCGATGACGCTGAAAAGGATTTGTTGAAGCTTCTTAAAGAGACGAGAAACGATCTTCAAGAAATAGCAATAAGCTTTGTACCTGAAATTAAGGATGTGATATCAACACTTGAGTCACAAGAAGGCTCTATACTTTCTCGCATGTCAGGCAGTGGTGTATCATGTTTTGGAATATTCGATAGTGAGGAAAATGCAAAAGCTGCTGCAGTTAATATCGGAAAAAAGCAACCAGAATGGTGGGTATGTGACACTCAATTAATAGTTTGACTTATGCCCTTAATTTCCGAGAATAAAAATCTTATAAATGGTTACAGGGAAGGAAAATTTTTGGTGAATAATAGAGAATATTGCGGCTCAATTATAATTTTTCCTGAAAAGGTGATTAAATTGAAAGAAAGTGATATAAATAGCAAGGAACATTTTAAATCTTTTTTAACAGAGGAAATAGAAATTTTGATAATAGGTACTGGTAAAACACGCAATATACTAAGTTCTTCAGTGAAGTCCTATCTTATGGAACAAAAAGGTTTAAATTTTGAATTTATGACAACAGGTTCTGCATGCAGAACCCATAACGTTTTAATATCCGAAGATAGATTTGTTGTCAGTTATCTAATAGCCATATAGCATGCTTACCCAGGACTTTTTCATCAATAGTCTAGTTGCAGTAGTTGTAATTAGCCTAGTAACAGGCGCTTTAGGATCGTTTATGATATGGCAAAGGTTATCTTATCTTGGTGATAGTTTGTCCCATTCTTCGTTGCTTGGTGTTGCACTTGCTTTAATCTTTAAGATTAGCCCATCGCTTAGCATAATGCTCATTGCAATTACATTTGCTATACTACTTTCTCTTAATTTTAACAGATTATATTCTGCTGATACGATATTGAACATTGTTACCAATGTAGTTTTATCATCGAGTTTAATACTTATGTCTTTTCTTCCATCTGGCAATAATAGTATTATTAGCTCACTGTTTGGTGATATATTAACGCTCGATCAAAGTGATATAGTATTGATTTTTTTAACCTCTGCAGTAGTTACTTTGATATTAATATTTAGATGGCGTTATTGGTTAATGATTTCAATTAATCAAGATTTAGCAGTAGTTGAAAAAATTAATGTTACCTTTGTTAGACTAGAATTTTTAATCACTCTTGCTATATTTATAGCAATTGCTGCCCAACTAATAGGAATATTACTCATTGCTGCATTTTTGCTAATACCAGCAGCATCTGCAAGGCTCATTTCGAAAACTCCAATGCAGATGATTATTGTTGCAACAGTTTTTTCTGTGATCTCTGGGATATCAGGTCTCATGTTATCTGCAAGTTTTGATTTGTTAACTGGACCTGCAATTATACTTGTTGCAGCGGTATATTTAATTATCGCTTATTTTATAAGGCTAGTATTAAGCAGGTTGGCTTAATTTTGATCTCGAATGTTAATAATTTTGTAATATACTCATTATAAAACATCACTATCTTAGCACAAAATAGTTTTTGCTATACTATTATTTATATGCTAATGATAAGTTGTTAATTTTATGGAGTAAGCAATATGAGCGAAGAAGGATTTTTTTCCAAATATATATCTCAACCTGTGAAAAAATTTTATAATTATATTACAGGAAAAACAGAAGAGTCAGATGATGTAGCAGGTGATGTGCATAATATTGCACAAGGAGACTCAGAGTCTTTGGATACTCATGTACAGTCAAATGAGAATGATATCATATAGATAGCATGAGGGTCACACCATCCAAAGTTAAAAAATTCCTAGAGAAACCTGATGCTTTACGTGGTGTGTTAATTCATGGAAGTGATAACAGTAGGGTTGATTTTTATGTACAAGAAATAATTGCTAATTTGGGTGAGTATTCAGTTCAGGTGATGGATTTTGCAATAGTGAATAAGTCACCCAGTTTACTGTTTTCTGAATTGGCAAACGTTTCGATGTTTACCAGCAAAAAATTAATTAAGCTGATAAATGTGAGTGGAGGTATATCCAAAGAGTTAAAAAACGTATTGGATTATAACGCAAGTGGTCACTATGTAATGATGGTAGCAAGTGATCTTCCATATAATTCTGCGACTAAAAGTTATATGGAGAGTTCAAAAATTTTTGGTGTGATTGCTTGCTATAAGGACAGCAACAGCAATCTTTATGACATTATATCAAGTTACTTAAAACAAAATGATATAAAATGCACAAATGAGATAATCTACCATTTGCAATCTTACTTTAATCATAGCAAGCTGCCTATATGTTCAGAACTTGAGAAGTTAGTTTTATACTTAGGGGAGAGAAAAGACCTAAAACTTACTGATATAGAATTATGCTTTTCAACTTCCGGCAACGACTATGCTACACTTGATGATTTATGTTCTGCCATAGCAAGTAAAGATATGTTGCGCTTCATTAGAATTTCTGATGCATTGGTATCGCAAGAAAATTTTTCACCGATAGCGCTAATTCGCATTATATCAAATTATTTCCTACGCCTTGAAAACGTTTTGCTGTCAGTGCAAGGTGGAATGAGTGAGCAGGCTGCGATTGATCAGCTAAGCCCTCCATTGTTTTTTAAACAATTGCAGAGTTTTAAATCTCATTTGAAAAGTTTGCAACTTTCAGAACTTAAGAAGATCTTGGAAAAATTGATAAGCTTAGAAGTTACCTGTAAAAAAACTGATTTAGATCATAAAATGATTTTTCAACATGCACTGACGGGTAGCTGACTACTCGGATCCAGCCTTTCTTATAATTTCATCAAAATGTTGTATTTTAACATAAAATAGCTGCTTTTATGCCTACCAAAATTCATTCTTTAGTGTGTGTCTCACAAGTATTCTTTGCTAATAGGATATTTTCGAATATAATTGAATATAACTAGATAAAAATACAGATATGTTTGACATTTCAAAAATTGTAATAACACCTGAAATGTTAAAATTAGTTGCTGAAATTGATGAATTTAAAGGAGCATGGCAATTGTTTGGTAATTTAGCTCCAGAACGTTTACAAATGCTCAAGAAAATTGCAACAATTGAAAGTATTGGTTCTTCTACTCGTATTGAAGGGGCAAGATTATCAGACCGTGAAGTTGAGCAATTACTATCCAAACTTGATACACGCTCATTTCGTTCTCTAGATGAACGAGAAATAGCCGGATATGCGTATGTGTGTGAAGAAGTATTTCAAAACTTTAACAAGATGCCATTTACAGAAAACACTATAAAACAGTTTCACATCTGGCTTTTACAATTTTCATATAAAGATCAAAGGCACATGGGAGAATATAAAAAATTCCCCAATCATGTTGAAGCGTTTGATGAATCTGGAAAAAGCTTGGGCATAGTTTTTGAAACAGCCTCTCCATTTGAGACAGCAACACAAATGCAAGAACTTATTTATTGGACTAGCCAGCAATTAGAGGTGAAATCGTTACACCCTCTATTAATTATTGGCATTTTTATAGTTACTTTTTTAGCTATTCATCCCTTCCAGGATGGAAATGGCAGATTATCACGCATTCTCACAACTTTCTTGTTACTAAAGTTAGGGTATATCTATGTACCTTACAGTTCCCTTGAAAGTAATAAGGAGAGTTACTACTTAGCTTTGCGTCGTACTCAACAATCCTTGAAGACGAGCAGCAATGATTTTAATCCATGGCTTATGTTCTTTTTAAGGTCACTACAAAAGCAAAAATTTTATCTTGAACAAAAGGTGTCACATGAAAAAGTGTTAAATCTCTATTTACCACCACTTTCTGCTGAAATACTAGCACTACTCAGCAAACATGGACGTCTTACAATTAAGGATTTGGAAAATATTACTAAAGCAAACTGCAATACCTTAAAGAAGCACGTATCTAATCTCGTAAAGAGTAATCACATTACTCAGCATGGAAAAGGCAGAGCAACCTGGTATGTAATATAGAGCTCAATAGGATATGTATTCATTTTGAATTGTTAAATTATTCAGCTATAGAATATAGATCACAGCTGTACAAACATTGTAGTTTGAGCCCACTAGATCCCAGTGCCCTATTCTTGTCATCCCAGTGCCTTCTCCTGTCATCCCAGTGCCCAGACACTGGGATCCAGAAAAGTTTGCTTGTAAGCAAGCAAACTAGCATAGAAAGTGGTTACAACGTTTTCGATGAGATTGCAGAAAGGCTAGATTCCAGACTGGAATGACATCGTTCACTATGTACCATATTGCAATAGTTGTGGTCAAGGCACTGGGATCTGAAATTGCAGTGTTCGTACAGCTATAGAATATAGATCAGAAGTGACAGAGCTTAAAAAAAGGCCTAACATTCTTAATAAACGTAAAAAGCTTTATGAAAATCAGAGTTGGAGTAATAGGCTGCTTAGGCAGAATGGGCAAAAAAATACTCAATGAATTAATTACAAATACCAAAGTGGAAATAGCAGGTGCTGTTGCCCGTTCAGGTAGTAAGTACATAGATTCAGATATTGGACCAATTATAGCCAATCTAGGAATTAAAGTTACAAGTTCTATTAGTGGCATATTTGAGTCATCTGACGTTGTAATAGATTTTACAACTAAAGAATGTATGTTAGACTGCCTTAAAGCAGCTGTAAAATTTAAAACACCGCTGGTTAGTGGCACAACTGGAATAGAAGGTGTCGATTTGAAAGAATATGCTGCTGAAGTTCCAATATTATGGTCAGCAAATATGAGTGTTGGGGTTAATGTGTTGCTGAAATTGGTAAAAAAAGCTGCTGAGCTTTTAGGTAATGAATATGACGTTGAGATTTGGGAAATGCATCATAACTTAAAAAAGGATTCACCATCTGGAACAGCTATAGAACTTGGCAAAACAATTGCTAACGCTTCAAAAGTGGATTTTCAGTCCAATCAATATTTACATAGTGGTTCAAACATAAGGAAAAAGGGGGGAATAGGTTTTGCAGTATCTCGTGGAGGTGGAGTAATAGGAGATCACAGCGTGATGTTTGTTAATTCTGATGAACGGATAGAACTAAACCACAAAGCAATTGATCGCACAACATTTGCTAGAGGAGCTGTTCAAGCAGCAGTATGGCTATACGAAAATAAAAGAGAAATTCCGGGGCTCTATTCAATGCAGGATGTGATATGAGCAATACACGTGCCTCTGTTAAAGATTTAAATCTCTGGTACGGCTCTAAGCAAGTTTTATTCGATATAAATTTGAATATTTATAAAAGAAAAGTTACTACTTTTATCGGACCATCCGGATGCGGTAAATCAACATTTTTGCGTTGTTTTAATCGTATGAATGACTATGTACCAGGTTGCAAAACTGTTGGTGAATTAGATATCGATGGGCTGGGTGATATATATTCACGCGATATGGATGTTGTACTACTTAGAGCAAAAGTTGGTATGGTATTTCAAAAGCCAAATCCTTTTCCAAAATCAATATATGATAATGTTGCTTGTGGGCCAAAATTGCATGGTATGGCGAAGGATAAGCAAAAATTGAATGAGATGGTGGAAAATAGTTTAACCAAGGTTGGTTTATGGGAAGAATTGAAGGACAGATTGCAAGATAGCGCACTCAATTTATCCGGTGGCCAACAACAGAGGCTATGCATCGCTCGCGCAATTGCAGTGAAGCCAACTATTTTATTAATGGATGAACCGTGCTCTGCTCTTGATCCAATGGCAACCAATGCAATCGAAAATCTTATACAAGAGCTGAAATTAAGATTTACTATAATTATGGTGACTCATTCAATGAAGCAAGCTAAAAAGTTATCTGATAGTGTAATTTTCTTTCATAATGGCAGAATTGTTGAGTCTGGAAGCACTCAAGAAATATTCGAAAATGCTCAATCTCCCTTAACAAAGGAGTATATCCTGGATCATTAAATTTCTGACCTTACCCAGAAAAAGTGGAGAGAAAGAAAAGAGTTTTTTCGGGTAAAATAAAATTTTGGAGGATTAGAAATGGTAAGAGAATATACGGCAGAATTCAAATTGGAAGCTGTTAAGCTGACAAATGAACAAAGAAAGGTAGGTCAACCAGTTGCAAAAGTAGCAAGAGATCTAGGAATAAGGGATAGTGTATTAGGAAAATGGATGAAGAAACACAACGAAAAAAAGTCGGCAGCAGATGCATTTCCAGGTAGAGGTAACATGGCTCCTTACGACAAAGAGAGGTTTGATTTACAAAGCAAGAGTAACAAGGGAAAGAGACATTTAAAAAAAAGCCCTGGCCAGTCAAAAAGAGTAAAATATTTTTTTATATAGTAACTGCTATAAAGTACAGGAATTATGTAGGATTTTCTGCTAGTGGCTACTATAAGTGGACCACAAGAAAAATAAGCAGTAGAGAATCAGCAAATAAAGAGTTATTAGCAGATATTCAAAAAATATATCAAGCTTCTAAATGTAGATATGGAGCTCCTAAAATTCATGCTGAATTGAAGGCTTTGGGTAAAAGTTGCAATTTGAAAACGGTGCAAAGTATTATGCAGAAAAATGACATCAGGGCTATACTGAGAAGAAAGTTTAAAATTAAAAAACAACAAACAGATAATAGAGCTGTAGCTCCCAATATACTAGATCAAAACTTTATTGTTGATCAACCAAATAAAGTATGGGATTACTTACATCAAAACCAAGGAGGGATGGCTATATTTGGCAGCAATAATTCTCACGTATGGTAGTTAATGAGTAGTGCAATAAATAAACAATTGGTTATGAACTCTTTATTAATGGCCATTAATAGGCGTAAACCTGTTAAAAATCTACTGCTGCACAGTGACCAAGGTTCACAATATACTGCGCAAGGGTATCAATATCTCTTAGCTGTAAAGAATATAGATGAGTAATAAAGGCTGTTGTTACGACAATTCTGTTGCAGAAAGCTTCTTTAGCTCATTGAAAAGAGAAATACTTATTGATACTTCACAACACTCTGCTCAACAAACTAGAACTGCAATATTTGAATACATAGAAATTTTTTATAACAAACAACGTCACTATTAACTATTGCATTCCAGAACAATTTGATGCATCATTCTTTTTGTAAAAAACATTCCAAACTTTCTCTCCACTTTTTCTGGGTAAGGTCACTTTTCCACTGATCATATTTAATCGCCATAACTTTACTCCTACTTTAACAATATTTTAATTATCATATATTATGGCAAGAAAGTCAACCCTACCTAATTTTGCTTAGTAAGCACACTAACTATGAAACAATCTATATTACCATCAAAAACAGAATTTATATTGCCCACTTCATGTCCGGTTCTTAAATCCTTCACCATTTGATATGGATGCATAACGTACGATCTGATCTGATTACCCCAGCCTATATCGCATTTTTTACCATATTCTTCAGCCATTTTCTGTTCTTTTTTTTCCAGTTCAATTTGGTATAAACGTCCTTTAAGTAATTTCAATGCCTCATCTTTATTTCTGTGTTGAGAACGACCATTTTGGCATTGAACTACAACACCAGTTGGAATATGCGTAATGCGTACCGCACTTTCAGTTTTGTTCACATGCTGACCGCCTGCTCCAGAAGCTCGGTAGGTGTCGATCTTTAGATCCTTTTCATCCACAGCAATATCAATTGAATCTTCTATCACTGGAGTTACTCCTACACTTGCAAAACTGGTATGACGTTTACCATTTGCATCAAACGGCGATATTCTAACCAGCCTGTGAATTCCACTTTCACTTTTTGCCCACCCATAAGCTTTTTCTCCAACGATTTTTATCATTGCAGACTTTATACCAACTGACTCTCCTTCTAATTTTTCTACAACTTCAACTTTAAAGTTGTGATAAATTTCTGCCCACCTTATATACATGCGCATCAGCATTTCAGCCCAATCATTGCTCTCGGTTCCGCCAGCTCCTGAGTGGATTTCTAAAAAGCAGTTATTATTATCTGCTTCACCAGTAAATAAGGACTCTGTTTCTTTATACTTGATTAATTTCTCTAGCTTAGCTAATTCATTTTCAACTTCAGAGAAAAATTCTTCATCATTTTCATCAATAGCAGACTTCATTAAGCTGATGGCATCGTTGTAATCGCTTTCCAGCTTTAAAAACGACTCTACGTCATTCTTAATTTTAGAACGTTCTTTTAAAACTTCTTGTGCTTTTTGGTTATCTTGCCATAGGTCATCATTCGACGCTTGGGAGTCAAGCTCTTCAAGGCGCAACTTTAATTTTTCTATGTCAAAGACACCTCCTGATAAGAGAAATACTTTTATTTAAGCTTTGAAAGTGTTCAAGAATTTCTGGATAAGTTTTCATTATACTTTAGATTTTAATATATTTACTATCAATAACAATAACAGTAAACAAAATAGAAATTTAACCATATGATAGTTAATTTAAATAATTTCATTATACTTTAATGTTTAAGGAAATCAAGCGCGTATATTTATTAAAAAATAAGGTAAAGTAATGAATATTAAAATAAGTTCTCATTATGGTTTAGACAAAAAGGCTATTGATGACTTAATAGAGTCACTTGATAACGAGGAGCTAGAGAATGTTTGTAGTATTGTAAAAACGATAGATAGCGTTCAGTTAGCTTATTTTTTATCTACTTCAATCAGTGATCACAGGGAGAAATTAGTTAATATCCTCGATCAACATTTGTTAAGTGATGCCCTAGTGCATGTAGTGCCAGATTTACAAATAGAGATCATAGAAACATTGGGAATAGAAAATACAGCAAAGTTACTAATGCTCCTTGATGTAGAAGATATAGTAACCATAGTGAAAGATTTAGATAGAAAGTCTGTAGAAAATATACTTTACTATTTGCCCAGCAAAACTCAGAAATCGGTAGAGGAGTTGCTATCATATCCAGAAGAAAGTGCAGGAAGGTTAATACATAAAGATATGGTTATAGCTCCATATTATTGGACAATAAATCAACTGACAGAATTTGTGTGCAACTATAAAAAAATACCAGAAAAATTTCACCAGATATTCATTATCAACTCAAAATTAGAGCCTATAGGCAGTGTTAATTTAAATAAGGTAATATCTCACTCAGGAGACACAATAATAAAAGAGATAATGGATCATGACATAAAAATCATTAAAACTGGAGTAGACCAAGAGGAAGTAGCAAGAATATTTAAAGATTACTCTCTATTATCGGCTCCGGTAGTAAATAAGAATGGTAAAATTATTGGTGTGATCTTAATTGAAGATGTGATAAAAGTTGTTCAACAAGAAACAGAAGAGGATGTACTCAAAATAAGCGGTGTATCTTCTAAAGCCGATATAAATGCCCCTATACATAAAACTATAATTAAAAGGCTACCTTGGTTACTGTTTAACCTCTTAGCTGCAACAATGTGTTCCATAGTAGTTGGCTTTTTCGATGATGTAATAAAAAGTTTTATAGTGCTGCCAATAATCATGCCGATAATTGCATCAATGAGCGGAAATGCAGGATCCCAAACAGTAACGCTAACCATCCGGGCAATCGCAACAAAATATCTAACTGAGCAAAATGCAAAAAGAATACTGATGAAAGAATTTTTAATAGGTCTTATAAACGGGGTGATCTTATCTACTATTTCATTAGTAGTGTTAGCAATAAGGTTTCACAACTTCAAAGTGGAGATGATTTTTGTGGTCTCCATGATTATGATGTCAATTATTGCAACGTTCATCGGAACTTTCATTCCTATAATGCTTCATCGCTTAAAGTCTGACCCTGCCGTTTCTTCTTCAATCCTAACATCGGCAACAACTGATATTCTCTCAGCTTTTATATTTCTTGGTTTAGCTACGATCTTTTTATTAAATAGCTAATACTATCTATAGCTATACCGCCGCGAACCGTCATGCCGCGATTCATTCGCGGTATCTCTTAGCATAGATCCCGCTAACAAGTAGCGGGATGACGAGAAAGGGGCTACTTGGATGACATTCTTCCTGGTGTGCACAAATCACAATGTTCGTACATCTGTGGATTTATTCGCGGTATAGATATCGCTAACGAGTAGCGGAATGACGGTTTTTCAAATTGTCGTAAGTCAGTTTAGCTATAATATCAAGTTTCACCAACTATTTCTCTCTATTAAATAAGAATAAATTACCTATACAAAAATAGATTGGCAATATTTCAAGTCTGCCAAGCAGCATTAAAAACGATAGAAATAATTTTACTTCATTACTGAAAGAGGAATAATTACCCGAAGGACCTATTAAATTACTAAATCTCGGGCCAGAGTTTGTAAGCGTTGCAGAGACTGAACTGATGCTAGTTATAAAGTCTGCATTGCTTAAGTAAGACATCACTATTGATGAAATGGTAAACGTTAACATGAAAATTGCAAAAAATATAAAGACAGAGTGAACTTCATCATTCTCCAGAATTTTTCCATTGAATTTTACTCCATTGTCTGCATCAGGGTTTAATAAAAGGTAAAAGTAATTTCTTATAGACCTTAAAAGAACAATCAAGCGGAAGATTTTGACACCACCACTTGAAGAACCGCTACATCCACCAACAAAGGTTAGAAAAAAAGCTAAGACTGAAATGAAACTCCAATCTATATGATTACAGATTGCATAACCAGTTGACGTAATCAAGGAAGTGATGGTAAATGTGCTGCATCTAAATGATAATGACACTCCTAAATCAACATTTTTATACAACCAAAAACAAGCAAATAAAGATGAGATAGTAGCTATCTTAACAAAGTAAGAGACCTG
Source organism: Wolbachia endosymbiont (group A) of Cephus spinipes (assembly GCF_964026895.1). Classification (NCBI taxonomy): domain Bacteria; kingdom Pseudomonadati; phylum Pseudomonadota; class Alphaproteobacteria; order Rickettsiales; family Anaplasmataceae; genus Wolbachia; species Wolbachia endosymbiont (group A) of Cephus spinipes. Next base: position 764,769 of record NZ_OZ034713.1, read on the forward strand.
TTCATCATAGCAAATGTCTAACCGTCTTATAATTTTTAAATAGCTAAGAAAAGGCAGAGAACCCAAAATCATAAAAACGATCGTTATGGCTTCTAGTATGGGATTATTATAGTGCCCTATAGAATCATTATAGTTAGCAAATCCACCAGTTGATACAGCAGACATTCCGTGACATATTGCATCAAATAGTGGCATACCAGCTAGATAATAGGAAAATATGCATAACAAAATTAAGCCATAATATATTGCCGTAACATGAATCACTACGCTTCGCGTGTTCGGCAACTTCCTTTTGGTAGCATCTGAATATTCAGAATAAAGTAAATTATTTAGGCTGAGAACCTTAAACATAGGAAAAACTGCAATTCCTAAAGTGATTACACCAAAACCCCCCATGCCGTGTAGCATTGCTCTCCACAGCAGTATTCCTGGAGATTGTTTTTCAATATCATTAAATATAGTTGCCCCTGTGGTTGTGATGCCAGATATCGTTTCAAACAATGCATCAACATAGCTCAGATTATCAAAATAGAAAGGAATAGCTGCAAACAGAGACAAGGCAATCCAGGTGCAACTAGTAATCGCAAAAATTGCTGGCATTCCATGCAATCTACTTAATTTACCGAGTAAAATAAAAATTGCGCCAGATGTGCAGGTAATTATGAATCCAGCGAAAAAATTTTTCCATTCGTAGCTGAGATACTTATTGGTAATAGCAGGAATAAGCATTGCTAAGCTAAATAGCAATAGGAATATTCCCACAATAAATGCAATTGAACGTAAAGTTTGTAAACGTTGATGATTTTTCATAGAGTTACTTCCTCGCTATACAAAGCCATAAAAGCTACTCTAACGTCAAGCATTTTGTTGGCCTTTATTAACAGTTATTAACAATATACTTGATTTACTTGTAAATATGTATGATAATTAAATTTTTATTAGAGGTAAGATATAGTTGAATTAACTGATGCACAAGAAGAAATTCTAGGTTCATTAAGACAGGCAGTCAGGAATGACAATTTTCAAGAAGTCCAGAACGTACTCAACAATAAGGAACATAATGATATACAAGCAGTTTTGAGCCACGAGGGGACTCTGACTAGTGACAAAGGTACCATTTAAATGATGTTATTGGCTGTACTAAAACTAGCGTTAACACTAAAGTAGGGATCATTGAACTAATTTGGAAGGAAGCTGATCAAAAAAACTCGTGATTTTTTGTGTGATTACAAGGTAACAAAATCTTTTGAAGATCAACCATATTTTACGGATACAATAGATGATCTTAAACGCTTTCAAGGAAAATTTGACCCTCATAGCACAGAATATTTTGCTCTTGTACAAGTTGTTCAAAAAATAGAAGATCACAAGTGGGTAATGGATCTTGATTCCAACTTACAAGAAGCAATAGAAAACCTTGATATTGATCAAGTTAAAGCAGCATTAGAGAATTGTGGTGAAGATGTAGAAAGGGTTTTAGAGCGAGAGGTATATTGGAGTAGTGGAAGAGTAGATGCCCTTTTAGTTTATCCTCTGAAAGTTGAATATAGTGAAGAATTGAACCAAGAAGATGTGGAAAAGATAAAAGAAAGCTTTAAATTAATGTTTGATGCTGCTTCTCCAGGGCTCCTTGGGTTCGAGCCCAATGGAAATAACTATGTAATGGATAAACTTACATGTGCACAAAAACGTTTTGCTAAAATACCTGGAGTAGGTGAGCAATGCTTTCAAGATTTGATTCAAGAATTTGAGGAAAAACTTAGTAAAAATGAACTAGATAATGCCAAGATTAATGATCAGATAGCATGGGATAAAGAGTATGCGACTCGATTTTCACAAGAAATCAATCAGGATCCGTCTGAGAATGATGATCTTAACTTTATAGATGACACTGATCTAGATCAAAACACCGTAAACTCTGCACCAACTGCAGACAACAAAACCCCAGAAAAAAACGATACAAACTTCTGGAGTGAACACAAAGGGAAGATCGCTCTGGGCGTTGTTGAACTATGCGTAGTTGGTGCTATTGCAGCCTATGTGCTGGCATATCCTGTAGTTGCATTAGTTTTAGAAGTTTTAGCAGTTTCAGCATTGGCTGTACTAGCTTATATTGGAGGAGTTTGTGAGAAATCAGAAAGCCCAAATACGAAAAGCTCGGACCCGGTTGTTTCTGGGGTGTTGCAACAACGCAGAACTGTCTAATTAGTAATCCATTGTCATCCCAGCGCGCCGCGCTGGGTCTGACTACGCTAGAACAAAGAATATAAAAGAAACGTTGCCGTCACGTTATATCATAAACCTTTGCTGAAGCTTTCTTTATATCTTCACTTGAAAGTGGAATTAGACCAAGCCTAGATAGGTACCCATCTTCAATGCCGATCGAATCTATAATTTCTTTTATGAATTCTCTTAATCCATCAACAGTATCCAGGTGTTCTTTCTTTATATAAAGGTATAGAGGTCTTGCTAATATATATTTTCCCGATGATATATTTTCGTAAGTTGGCTCAATTCCTGCAATTGTGCTCCCTTGTATTTTATCTTGATTCCTCATTAAAAAGCTAAAACTAAATATCCCTAAAGCGTTCTTGTTACTTTTCAATTTTTGTATTATTATGTTTTCATTAATTCCAACTTCTATATACCTTCCGTCATCCCTTATATTACCACATGCTTTCTTTCTTTCTTCCTGATCTTTATAATTCTCTTTGAAAATTCTCGAGTTCATGCATGAATATTGATCAAGCATAATAGAATTAACCAAAGTTTCGTATGTGCCTGTATTTTGATGTGGACCATAAATTTCAATTTCTGTTTTTGGTAAGGCTTGATTTACATCAGACCAAAACTTCTTATTATTTTTTACTAATTTATCATTTTCTTGAGAATATGCAGATAAAGTTTCAAATAAGTCCTTCTTTGTGAAATCAAATCTATGGCTTTGATTTGAATTTGCAATGACAATTCCATCATAGCCAATGATGATCTCTATCACTTCATTAATTTTATTTCTTTTACATAGTTCTCTTTCTACTTCCTTCATAGGGCGAGATGAAGTGGTGATGTCTGGCGTGTCTTCCCCTATTCCTGAGCAAAACATTTTGAACCCTGATCCACTTCCTATTGATTCCACAACTGGAGTCTTAAAAGGGAATACACGATTGAACTCCTCGGCTATAAACGAGATAAAAGGAAAAACAGTTGAAGATCCAACAATTCTGATGTATTTCCTGGCATCAGCATTTGACGGCGGCGTGAATAATACGAATACAAAAATCAGGAGAAAGTTTCTAAGCATTATTTTTAGTTAAGAACATAAATCTAATTATTGTAACAAAACATCAAACTGAAAAGCTTTAATTGCATGACAAAAGCTACAGTTTACATTTAAATTTTATTTTATATTATTGTAAGTATTACACAACTTTAAGGAACAGTTATGGCAGTTATGCCAGATAAATGGATAAGAGAAAAAGCTGAAAACTTTGGAATGATAGAGCCTTTTGTGAATCACAAAAGCAGCAAAGGTGTTATATCTTTCGGACTATCATCTTACGGTTACGATGCAAGAGTGGATAATAAATTTAAAATTTTTACTAACGTTAATTCAGCCATCGTGGACCCTAAAAATTTTTCTGAGAATAGTTTTATAGATAAAGAAACAGACGTATGCATAATTCCACCAAATAGCTTTGTGCTTGCAAGTACAGTGGAATATTTTCGTATACCAAGGAATGTACTGGTCATTTGTGTTGGTAAATCAACTTACGCAAGATGTGGAATTATAGTAAACGTTACTCCCTTAGAACCTGGATGGGAAGGTCATGTCACACTCGAATTCTCAAACACCACTCCACTTCCTGCAAAAATTTACGCTAATGAAGGCGCATGCCAATTCGTATTTTTAAGCGGCGAAAGTGAATGCGAGAAATCATATGATGATATGAAAGGAAAATACATGAATCAGCATGGTATCACTTTGCCGTTAGTTAAGTGATTACTTTAGGTAAAGCGTGATATTGTTTTATTGTACTGAAGATTACTAAAATGAGTTTTAACTAATTTGTCGCATTCTTTATCACCTAAAACTGCACGTGCAGAGTGGTTTTTAAATGACTCTACATAGCTTGAAAAGAAATTTGTAGAAGGATTACTTAAAGCTTCTGCAACTTCTTTTTTTTCTTTATCATTGGAAAGCTGATTAAATAGTTCTTCTCCCTTTTTTTGCAGCTCATTTTCAAATTCCTGCTTTATAGTATTCTTATCTGCTTTTTGCAAGAAGGAAAACTCTTCAAAAGTGTACAAGGAAGAGACAATACTGTTAAATGTGCCAGTAAAACATGCACTTGAACCACGACCACCACGCACTCCGTATTCTGTTTGCGATTCTACTAAATGTTTAACCAGTTGATATTTTCTCTGTGATATGCGGGTATTAATAGCTATATTATTTGCTCTAGTTTGATCGTTGCAAGCCTTCCAAACTAAATTTAAAACTTGCTTCAATGTTAACCCGCTTCCACTATGTGTACCAGGGTTATTTTTTATACGCTTCAAGCACTCAAGTGCATGTTTTTTCTCATCTTCTGTAAGTTGATCTTTATCTGCAGCTTTTTGTGTGCCATTTGCTATGCACTCTAACTGATCAATAAATCCTTCTATTTCCTCTATAAACTTATCATCAATATCAGGCTCACCGTAGTTTTCTTTTAGCTTTTGAACGTTAATATTAATTGCATCATTTACATCAGTATCATGCGTTGTTTGTGGAATACGTGCTGCCTCCATAAATGCTTCAGCTCTTTGCTCTAGCCATTCTGGTGCTTTGCCTCCTGCAAAAAGATATAGCTTACTCAATACATTGGCGATTGAGAGAAACACCAGGAAAGAAATAACAAATATTATCAAAAGTACTACAGATAAACCTATGATTAGCCACCTTACAGGAGCTAGCAGAATTTCTTTTGCTTTTTTTAATTTTGACGGTCTTTGTATGTTGTCTGGTGTATTTACTACTGCTGGCATAATTAGTTTAAGTTAATATCAATATTATTAATATACTATATTTTTTCTTATTTTGTCAACTCAAATTTCTACTTCCGCACTTTCTTATTGTTGCTTACAATGATTATAGCTACACCATGTGCTTTTCTTAATTACAAACTTCAACTATTCATTGTAAATTATTGAATTTCCTACTATTTAGTAGCAAATTGTCATCCAAGTGGCTGTAAAACGACAAATTCGTCATTCCGCTGCTTGTTAGCGGCTAAGAGATACCGCGAATGAATCGCGGTATGACGGTTAAGTACCCTGCTACGTGTTAGCAGGATCTAGAGATACCGTGACGGTATGACGGTTCGCGGCGGCATAACGATAAGCTCGTCATCCCGCTGCTTGTTAGCGGCGCGGCGGCATGACGTAGAGCCTACATTAACTATAGAAACAAAAAGGAGGATTACCATGTCTACAATAATTTTATCATCAATTTTTGGTCAAGCAGGCAGCATTTTTGGGCCAATTGGCCGGATTATCGGCTCAGAACTTGGTGCTCTTCTTGGTGCACAGCTAGATGGGGCAATGTTCGGCCTTGAAGCCGAGCAAAAAGTAACGCATGGGGCAAGGCTAAAAAATCTGCAAGTTCAAACCTCAACCTACGGCAGAACGATCCCAATTATCTATGGCACTGCTCGTGTTGCAGGGAATATTATTTGGGCACAGCCAATAAAAGAAGAGGCGATAACCACCAAAAGTAAAATTGGAAGAGGTATGAACGTTACATATAATTACTATGCAACGCTTGCAATTGCGATCTGCAAGGGGAAAGTAGAAAAATTAAACAGAATCTGGGCAGATACAACATCACTTAGCTTTGATGAAATAGATTATACTTTTTACAGCGGCAGAGAAGACCAAAATCCTGATCCATTTATGTCATCAATTGAAGGAGAGGGGAATGTGCCGGCTTATAGGGGAATATCTTACATAGTCATCAAGAATTTTCCTTTAGCAGACTATAATAATCATGTTCCGGTATTTACGTTTGAAGTGCAAACTGCAGTAAAGTCAAATGAATTTTCAGTAGCAAAAAATATTCGGAATATCAATATCATACCAGGTTCAGGTGAGTTTGTATATGATACAAAAATACAGAAGAAAATCGCGCAAGAGAAAATAAGCAGCAACCAATATATCCCATATGGGCTGGCGCAAAGGGTAAATCACAACAACCACACTAAAAAGAGCGATGCAATGCTTTCTTTGGATCAATTAAAAGAAGATTTGCCAAATGTTGAGTTGGTGTCGGTGGTAGTCAATTGGTTTGTGAATAATCTGAACATTAAAGATTGTAAAATATACCCTGCAGTTGAATTTCAAGATGATTCCGCGATATTACCTGATGATTGGCAAGTAGGGGGTGTAACCAGAGATAATGCTCAGCTAATTTCAAAAGATGCGAGTGGAAACCCAAGGTATGGTGGCACAGTTAGTGATGCAGCGTTAACTAGATATATAGAAGAGCTGCACAGCAGAGGTTATAAGGTGATGCTCTATCCAATGCCCTTACTTGATACAAAGAACAAAGAGTGGCGAGGAAGATTGAGTGGGGCTCCTGAAGATATAAGTGATTTTTTTAAGAATCAGTACAACAAATTTATAGAGCATTATGCAAGCATTGCCAAACAAACTAAAGTGGAAGGGTTTATCATTGGTTCTGAATTTGCGCAACTTACCAAAATCAGGGATGAACAAGGGAATTACCCTGCCGTTATAGAGCTGGTCAAGCTTGCAAAGCGAATAAAACTTAATCTTGGAAAAGAAGTAACAGTTACCTACGCTGCAGATTGGAGCGAATACCATTCATATGATGGTTGGTATAATATGGATGAACTGTGGTCTTCAGAGTACATCGACGTTGTTGGCATAGATGCTTATTTTCCACTGACTGATGGTCCAGAGCCTCCTTTTGGCTATTCTGCGGAAGATGTAATGGGTGGTTGGAGCAGTGGAGTGGGGTATGATTATTTCTATGATTACTCAAAGAGTGAGTCTGAAAAAGTAAAGTATAACGACAGCAGGTATGCGTGGAAAAATATAGAGAAATGGTGGAGTGAAACTCACATAAACCCCGGTGGTAGTAAAACAAAATGGCAACCAAAAATGAAAAAAATATGGTTTACTGAATATGGATTTCCCAGTATGAACGGCTGCACTAATGAGCCAAATGTGTTTGTTGACAAAGGCAGCATAGAGAGCAAATATCCACGATATTCAAACGGAGAGGTGAGCTTTCTTTCGCAAAAAATTGCAATTGAAGGAACGCTAAAAAAGTGGCAAAGTTCAGAAATGGTAGAAAAAATGTTTCTCTGGGCATGGGATGCAAGGCCATTTCCTTATTTCCCCAATTTGTGTGATATGTGGACTGACTGCCATAATTGGCAGACAGGACATTGGATTCAGGGAAAGCTTTCACAGCTTAATATTTCCGATGTTTTATCGGATCTGTTACAAAAAACAGGTTTAAAAAGCGATCAGTTCGATGCAAGCAACGTCAAAGGGTTATTGTCTGGGTATGTGATAAACGACCAGCAATCGGTACGTTCAATTATTAAAATGCTGCAAAGTTGCTATTTTTTTGATGTGGTTGAACAGGACTCTAAACTGAAATTTGTCCAAAAGGGCAGGGGAGTTACGACTGGAATACCAATTGGTGAAATGGTTTTCAGTAACAATTCAAAACTTGCTAATATCAGTCAATTAGATTTAAACAATAAAGTTAACGTCGTTTATTTTAATCGCAATTTTGGCTATCCAATTGATGTTAAATATGCTGAGTTGCCAAAGCAAGGCGCTGCTATAACAGTTGAAATACCGCTCATTATGGAGGAGGGAGAGGCGCAAAATATAGCTGAGGTTTTACTTTATTCTTCGTGGCAAGAGAGAAATATATACAATTTCAAGCTGCCGATAAAATATGCGTGGCTTGTGCCAAGTGATGTAATAACGATTTTAGACGGTGAGAAAAAGCATACGGTGAGAATTATAAAAACAAAATTCGAAAGCATGTCCATTCAAGTAATTGGCGTTGGTTATGATCACTCTATATATAAGCTTTCTTTTCCTTCAACAAGGTCACTTATGCTGAAGGAATACCCTCCCTCTCACATTAGCAAAACCATCGTAGAAATGATAGATTTACCGGATATTAAAGGTAATAGTGCAAGCTTTACTTTAATTAGTGAGGAAAAGAATTGGAAGGGAGCAACACTCTTTATTTCGTACAACGATAAGGATTATAAGCCTATTGCAAGCACAAACAAGCAGTCTACTTACGGATATGTAATGGAATCTACCGACGAGGGGCTTATAGTAGTGCTACGTTTTGGTATATTGAGTTCTTCATATAACCATTATTTAAGTGATGGTGTCATCCCAGCGCTTGACTATATTTCTCCTGGATCCCAGTGTCTGGGCACTGGGATGACGGAAGAGGGTTTTACAAGCACTAACGTTAGTACTATAAATGTAAGCAATTTAGCACTGGTTGGAAAAGAGGTGATAAAGTTCCAGAGTGCTGAACTAATAGATAAAAATAAATATAAGCTTAGCAACCTAATTAGAGGGCAAGAAGGCACCAAAGAGTATCAGCACACCACAGGTGAAAAATTTGTTCTACTTGATGATTCAATAATATCTTTTGAAGTGCAACCAGGAAAACGACTTTTCCTTAAAGCAGTGACTTATGGTGATTCATTGGATAATACGGAAGCGAAGGTCTTGAGTAATTGAAATTTAATAAAGTAAGTGCTAAAATTAATATACAGGTATTAATGGTAGAGATATAACATGTCAAAGGAAATGGTCAATGCGTTGAAAGCTGAAGTGAAGAAGCTCAAATATGCTGATTTCAAAGCTAACACTTGGGACGAAGTAATTTCTGGTGAGGGAACATATAAGGATCTTAATAGAACACACGGCCTTGCTATTAACGGACAAAAAATAACTAACGAATTTATTAACAATCTGTATTCAAACCATAAAAATCTAATTCTACGGGATGAAAACGGAAAAGGGAATTATCGTCCATTTCTCAGACAAATTTTTACAGAAATGTTTAAACACGTTGGTGCAACAATTCCCAATAACTCTATTATTGAGGAGTTAATAAATAACTATTATCAGGGCGGATATACTCATTTTCTTCCTAATGATATGAATCAAGCTCTTGGATCTTTTCATTTGTCAACGCAAGGCAACTGTATGACAAGAGAGTATATTATGGATTGTCGTGAACCCAATTGTATAAAGCTTAGTTTTAGCATGAAATATACAAAAATGCTTAACTATGATGATTGTACATATATCGAAACACCAGGTTTTTGCAGTTCAGCGGAGTTTAAGCTGAAATGTAAGGATGAAAATGTGACGTATGAAGACGGTAAGGTATTGCTTACCATTCCTAAAGAGTTAGAGGACTATAAAGCTGGTGATGACGGTTTGTTTGATAAGCTTACTTATATTATAAATAAGCTTATTGAGTATTTCAAAAAACTTTGTGAGAAATTGGGCTTTGAGTTTGATACAAGAATAGAGTACGATCCTGAGCGTAATATAAAAATAGAGCATAATCTTGGTGAACCACTAAAGGTAGTAAGTGAGGCAAATGCATCTTCTGTTGAAGACTTAAAGCTTAAAGTGAATAATCAAAGATAAGGTATTGAAATTCAGGCTTTTCATGATTTTAGCTTAAGATTTCAGTGTCCGCTACTCGAATGACATCGTTTACTATGTAACATTGTACTTATACTAATGAAAAAAATACATTATAATTAAGTATATTTAATCCAGTAAATCATTAAGTGAAAACAGCTCTTCCGCAAAATATCATCTCTCTTATTATGATATTGTCTGTAGCAATTGTCGATATGGCAACTGACCTATACTCAGTTGCACTACCAAGCATTGCCAATTATTTTAAAGTAGAAGGCAGTGTAGTGCAGCTTACAATTAGCTTGAATCTAGTTGGATTTGCAGTATCTGGCTTAATTTATGGTCCATTATCGGACCATTATGGTAGGCGTCCAATGATGCTGATTGGTATGACAATTTTTACTTTGGCAAGTGTCATGTGTTATATAGCCGACAGTATTGCGCTCTTGATACTAATTCGCTTCATACAAGGAACAGGGGCTGGTGTTGCAGGTGTTGTTGGGTATGCAGCAATAAGGGATATGTACTCGGGTAGTGAATACTCGAGAGTCATTTCAAAATTAAATATGGTTGTGGCACTCTCACCTGGAATAGCTCCAGTGGTGGGCAGTTATATAATTTCACATGGGTATAGTTGGAAATTTTTGTTTTTTATTATATCACTTGCAGCAATTGCTATACTTATTTTTATCTACTTTAAGTTACAAGAAACACTCACTGTAAATAAAAATGAAACCAGTATAACTAACATAACTACTAATATCTGCAAGCAATATATATCAATATTTAGAAATTATCGTTTCCTTGGGTTTTCAGCCATTCATGGATTAACTTTCATGTGGCTTTGGGCATACATTGCTAACTACCCTTTCATATTTGAATCGATGGGCATTGAAGTACAGTATTTTGGCTACCTCATATCGATCATAGTCATATTTTACATAATTGGAACTTTAATTAATAGAAGGTATGTACCAAAAGTAGGGGTTAGCAAAATGCTAATAATAGGTTTGGTGTTACCGATAATATCCGATAGTTTATTGGTATATTTTTATTTCGCGGACAAGTTAAATATATTAATTCTTCAAACTGTTTGGATTCCAGCCAATATCGGACTTGCATTAATAATAAGCAATAACGTAACTTCTGCTTTAGAAACGATCAAAGGTATAGGGCTTGGTAGTGCAGTTCTCTCATTCTGCAATATGATGTTTGGGGCTATTGGAATATATATAGTAGGAAAATTTTTTCGCTATGGTATTTTACCAAATTTACTATTAACAATAGCATGCTCTACAATTGCAATTCTTATGTACAGCCAGCTCAAATGTACTGAAAAACACAGGGAATAACCATTATTTGCGTGATCCAGAGCTCATGGGTTATTAATGACTTTATCATGATAATATAATTTTACAGGGGGTGAGAGCTCATAGATTATTAACGGCTTTATCATAACAATATAGTTTTACAAAGAGGTGTAGGATGAGTAGTTCACAAAGTAGAGATAATTTTTTTAAGGCTGTTGAAAGAGGTGATATTGATGCAGTAACCCGTCTAATAAGTGAAGGAGCAGATGTTAAGGTAGAAAATGATAAAGAGGAGAGACTCCTTTACATATTGCTGCTGTATGGGGCCATAAAGATGTAGTAGAAGCCCTATTGGATAAAGGGGCAAATGTTAATGCAGTAGATAAAGATGGAAAGACTCCTTTCAAATTAGCTGCTAACGAAGAAATACAAACTCTATTAGAAAACACAGCTAAATTACTTGAGGCTGCTAGAAAAGGTAATATTGAGGAAGTAACCCGTCTAATAAGTGAAGGAGCAAAGGTTAATGTAAAAGATCAAGATAACAAGACTCCTCTACATTGGGCTGCTGAAAAGGGCCATAAAGAGGTAGTAGACGCCCTACTGAAAGTAAATGGAATCAATGTTAATGCAACAGATTGGTCGCAAAAGACTCCTTTACATTTGGCTGCTGTAGAGAGCCATAAAGAGGTAGTAGAAGCCCTACTGCAAGTAAATGGGATCAATGTTAATGCAACAGATTGGTCGCAAGAAACTCCTTTACATTTAGCTGCTGTAAAGAACCATAAAGAGGTAGTAGAAGCCCTATTGGGAAAAGATGGAATCAATGTTAATTTACCAAATAACAAGAAAGATACTCCTTTACATTCTGTTCTTAAAAAGGACAACATAGATATAAATGTATTGAACGCTCTACTGGGAGCAGAAGGAATCAACGTTAATGCACAAGATAAATATGGCAAAACTCCTTTACATTTGGTTCTTAAAAAGGGCAATATAGACATAAATGTATTGAACGCTCTACTGGGAGCAAAAGAAATCGATGTTAATGCACAAGATGGAGATAGGGCTCCTTTACATTGGGCTGCTGAAAAGGGCCATAAAGAGGTAGTAGAAGCCCTACTGCAAGTAAAAGGGATCAATGTTAATGCAACAGATTGGTCGCAAAAGACTCCTTTACATTTGGCTGCTGTATGGGGCCATAAAGAGGTAGTAGAAGCCCTACTGCAAGTAAAAGGAATCGATGTTAATGCAAAAGATCAAGGTGGAAAGACTCCTTTACACTTTGCTGCTGAAAGTGGTTATCAGCAGGTGGTGCAAGCTCTATTGGATAAAGGGGCAGATGTTAATATAAAAGATAAAAATGAAAAAACTCCCTTAAATTTAGCCACTGATAAAGAAATACAAGCTCTATTAAGGAATGCAAAAAACCCTGGCGACGGTTCTAAGCCATCGACGGACAATGAAGAAAATTCAGAGGAAGATGCTGGTACACGAGAGAAAGAAAAACAAGAAGGTGATGCTCAATCAGGATCAGACATTACAAAGCAAGAAGCTGATAAAACTGTAAATTCGGGGAGTGGAACACCACAAACACAACAGGGGACCACCAGTGCAGGACAAGGAACTGATGTACAAGACAACGGTGTAAATTATGTTGCTTCCACAGAACCTGCACAAACAGAAGAACAGCCGAGCTCTTTTTTTGGTAGTTTGTTTAGTATACTTATGAAGCCTTTTTCATTAGTTGCATCATTTTTTGGTGGGTTTTTTTCATGGTTGTTTGGGTCTGATGAGCCAACACAATCATCATCTGAATTTGATCAACCAGTTGTATTAGAATCACCAAGTAGTTCAGAAGGCAATGACATAATATAGCCAGAGGTTTACTAGATTCCAGCGTCACGCGCTGGAATGACATGGTGGTATGTATTCAAGTAGCTGACACTGGTTCCTTTATGACGGCAGTGCCCAGAGGTGTCATCCCAGTGCCCAGACACTGGGATCCAGGAAACTTAATTGCAAGTAATGCATTGGGTTTGGTGAGTATGGGTTTTGCGTTATAGAATGAAGCACTTTTGGTGAATTTGTAAAGAAAACTAGATGCCAGTGTCAAGTGCTGGAATGACATCATCTTGGATGGAAATAACGTCACGCGCTGGAATGACAAAGAAGAGTGGGCTTTCATATGGTTATGCAAGAAGTCTACTGAATGTAAACCAGTTTCTCACACACACATTTTACCACATGATCAGCGTTGATATTAAAATGCTCATAAAGTGTTTTATAAGGTGCTGATTCTCCGAAGCTTTTCATGCCAATAAATATACCGTTTGAACCTATGTATTTATGCCAACCCATTTCACTTCCGGCTTCAATTGCAACTTTAATGCTGTCATTATTTAATATTGCCGCTTTATATTCATCGCTTTGCTCGTCAAAAAGCCTCCAGCATGGCATAGAAACAATCCTTGTACCTATACCCTTTTCCTGCAATTTCTCCCTTGTTTCAACTGCAATTTCAACCTCGGACCCCGTAGCAAATATCGTCACTTTTAATTCTTTTGAACATTCACACAAAATATATGCACCAAACTTCGATAAATTAGCAGATTGATCGATATCAGAGTAGAACTTGCGCATGTAACTTACGTTTTGCCTTGAGAGCGCAAACAGTGCTGGAGATTCTTTCTTTTCGAGTGCAATGCTAACACACTCCAGAGTTTCAACTGCATCGGCTGGCCTAAAAACATATAGATTTGGTATAGCACGCAAAGAGGCTAAATGCTCTATTGGCTGATGAGTTGGGCCATCTTCTCCCACTCCAATTGAGTCGTGAGTCATGACATACATAACCTGCTGCTTCATCAGAGCTGAAAGACGTATAGCAGGACGACAATAGTCGGAAAATACCAAAAAAGTGCCGCCATAAGGAAGAATCGCGCCGTGAAGTGCCATACCATTCATACATGCTGCCATAGCGTGCTCTCTCACTCCATAGTGGACATAAGAGCCACTATAATTATTGCTATTTATTACCTGCATGTGCTTATATTTAGTGCAATTTGACCCGGTAAGATCAGCAGAACCGCCGATTAATTCCGGCATATGTTGTGTTAAAAGTTCCATTACCCTACCAAAAGAAGATCGAGTAGCTTCGTTTGGCATTAGCTCACATATTTGTTTCTTCAGGTCAGCTAAAACACCAGCGATATTATCCGGCAAACGCTTATCAAGTCTTCTTTTTAGTTCTTCATTTTTTTCTCTGGATTCCAGTGTCACGCACTGGAATGACAATGAATTGTAATTTTGTTTTGCTCTCTCAACAGTTTTCTTCCAGGCATTTTTCACATCTTCTGGTACATGGAATGGTTCATAATTCCAGTTTAATTTCTCTCTCATCTGTTTGATGTCTTCCTCCGAAAAAGCACCACTGTGAGCAGAGGATGTGCCAGCACGGCTTGAAAATTTTCCGATAATGGTTTTGCAGCAGATCATTGTAGGTTTATCAGACTTTTTTGCTTGCTCTATTGCAAAGGATATGGCATCAAAATCATGGCCATCAATTTTGTCAACATTCCATCCATACGCTAAGAAGCGTTTCTCTACATCGTCAGAACAGGAAAGGCAAGTAGCGCCATCTATAGAAATATCATTATCATCAAAAAGAGCTATAAGCTTATTCAATTTAAGATGCCCAGCAAGTGATGCTGCTTCATGGCTTATTCCTTCCATAAGACAGCCATCCCCTAGCATCACGTAAGTGTAGTGATTGATTCTAAACTGCTTTTCAAGTATCGATTCAGCAAGTGCCATGCCAACAGCAGCGGCAAACCCCTGCCCTAAAGGGCCTGTTGTTGCCTCTACTCCGGAAGTCAAGCCAAACTCTGGATGACCTGGGGTCTTGGATCCCATTTGCCTGAAGTTCTTTAGCTCATCTATGCTAATATAACCTGTCAAATATAATATTGAATATAGTAACATTGACCCATGACCGTTTGATAAAACAAAGCGATCTCTATTGAACCATTTAGAATCATCAGGATTATGATTCAGATATTTAGCAAACAAAACAGTTGCAACATCTGCCATGCCAAGTGGCATACCTGGGTGTCCAGAGTTTGCTTTTTGTACTGCATCAATTGATAAAAAACGGATGGCGTTTGCCATAGATTCCAAATGTGAATGATTCATGTGTTAATAGAAAAACTTAAAAATGAAGTATAAAAGATTATATCAGCAAAAACAAGTTGACACTGAGTGCTAAAATCCTTAATAATCTAAAGTTAAATCGTGAGAGTTTTTATATGACAACTGTTATCACTAGAAAGTATAGGATTAGCCGTAGACTTGGTGTAAATTTATGGGGTAGAGCTAAAGACCCAGTAAACAAAAGGAAATACCCTCCAGGTCAACATGGTATTCTTGGATTCAAGAAGTTATCCGACTTTGGTAAGCAGTTTGCTGCGCATAAGAAATTTAAGTTTTACTATGCGATTTCAAGTAAGCAGCTCAGACGTACATTTTTAGATGCTTATAACAGAAAGGGTTATACGGCTGATAATTTTATCGGTATCTTAGAATCGAGATTAAGTTCTGTTTTATACCACTCTGGTCTTGTTCCAACAATTTACTCAGCAAAGCAGCTCATATCTCACAAGCACGTTACAGTTAATGATAAGGTGGTTAACATATCGAGTTATCGAGTGAAGCCAGGTGATATAATAAAAATAAGAGAAAGGGCAGCAAAAATCCCTGTAGTAGTAGAGGCTGAACAAAAACAAGAGCGCAAGGCTCCGGATTATTTAGAAGCAGATAGTAAAGAGCATTCAGTGAAGTATTTGAGGTCACCTCAATATTCTGAGGTTCCTTATTCAGCAGACATGGAAGTCAATTTAGTAGTAGAGTTTTACTCTAGATAGATAAAAAAAGCCCGTGTGGCGGAATCGGTAGACGCAGCGGACTTAAAATCCGTGGGTTTTGCGACCTTGGGAGTTCAAGTCTCCCCATGGGCACCAATTTAACTTAGCAGATAAATACAAAAAAGTATGAAATGGCTTGATATAGAAGATATTGTGGAAGCTCTGGAGGAAAAATTTCCAAATGAGAATATAATTAGTATCAGATTCACTGAGCTTAAAAAAAAGGTCTTGAGTTTAGAGGAATTTGATGATGATGAAAAACGCTGTAACGAGAAAATACTCGAAGCCATTCAGGCAGCTTGGATTGAGGAAAGATTAACCGCATAGCAATAAACCATACGCAAACGTGATTTCTATTACAATTTGCATATGGATTATGCTATTTTTTGGATCTAGCCTGGCAAGTTAATAATAATTTAACTAATTACAATTAAAACAGCTATAAGGTTAATTATGAGGCAAAGATGACAGCACAAAATTTGGTAAATGGAACGATCTTGACAAGTGCTACGTTGAGATAAGTTTTGCATAAAAATACTGCTTTTACGGTGTGAGGCTAGAGGTTTGTAAAGCAGTTAGAAGGTTGTCATCTAAGTAGCGTGACCAGAGCTAGATTCCGCGAACACGCCGCGGAATGACGACTATGCAATATGCGTTGCGGAGTGACGATTATGGTCATACCGTCACGGTATCTCACAAACATGTAGCAGTAATGACAAAATCTCAAGTTATATGTATACTTTTATATTATCTACCTACTAAAAAAACAGAAAAATGCTCAAACGTAGCGGTCCAAAAAAATTAAAGTCTATAATAGAAAACTATGCATTAAAATGCATGAAAAATAAAATTAGCAAAAATGAAATACGTCTTATTTTAAACTGGCGAAATATAGTAGGGAAAGAAATAGCAGAGTGTACAAAACCGAAAAAGATCTCATATGCACAGAATATAAATTCGGGTGTGTTGCATCTGGTAGTAACAAATGGCAGCAAAGCATTGGAAATTCAGCATATGATTTCTCTTATAATAGAAAAAATTACGATATTTTTTGGCTATAAAGCAGTATATGGTATAAAAATTAAGCAAGAGAGTATTGACTATTTGACTATATAAGGTAATCTAAGTACATAGAATAATTTGGTATATTGAAGTGAGTAGAGTTTGTGAATTAACAAATAGAAAAAAATCTTTTGGTAATAAGGTATCACATTCAAATCGTAAAACAAAGCGTACCTTTCTTTTAAATTTACATAAGGTTACGTTGACAAGTGATATATTGAATAAAAAGTTTAGATTTCGTGTGGCAACAAGAACTTTGAGAACTATAGATTACAAAGGTGATTTAGATGCTTTTTTGCTCAACACAAGAACGATTAAACTAAGTGAGAAAGCGCAGAAGATAAAAAGAAGGTTGAAAAAAGTTTTAGTAAAGCAAGAGGTAGAGTTAGCAGTTTCAGATGCATAGCAAACCTCAATGGCTCAGAGCAAAAGCTCCGACCGGTGAAGTGTTCAATGAGACCTTAAACATCGTTAAACTGCATAACTTGCATACAGTGTGCGAAGAGGCTGCATGTCCAAACATTGGTGAATGTTGGAATAAACGTCATGCTACTGTGATGATTCTTGGTTCTGTTTGCACTCGTGCTTGTGCATTTTGCAACGTTGCAACTGGCATTCCTGATAAACTAGATCCTCATGAACCAGAAAATTTAGCAAAAGCAATAAAAAAGTTAAACTTAAAGCATGTTGTTATTACTTCCGTTGATCGTGATGATTTACCAGATGGTGGCGCAAATCAGTTTATACAGTGCATAGAAGAAATTAGAAAGATAACTTCAGAAACAACAATAGAGATTTTAACTCCTGATTTTTTAAATAAGAAAGGAGCATTTGAAGCAATCGCTGTTGCATCACCTGATGTCTATAACCACAATATTGAAACAGTGCCGAGATTGTATGCAAAAATAAGACCACGAGCTCGCTATTTTCATTCACTATATTTACTGAAGATGGTAAAGCAGATTAATTCTAAAGTTTTCACAAAGTCAGGGCTTATGGTTGGTCTTGGAGAAACAAAAGAGGAAATACTTCAGGTTATGGACGATTTGCGCAGTGCTGAGGTTGATTTTATTACAATTGGTCAATATCTACAACCAACTCCAAAACATGCAAAACTTGATAGGTATGTTACCCCAGAGGAATTTGAGCATTATAAATATATCGCTTACTCCAAAGGGTTCCTAGTGGTTGCATCAAGCCCACTAACTCGGTCATCATACCACGCTGAAGAAGATTTTAACAGGCTCAAGGCCTGTCGTTGACATTTGTGTTAATTCAAATTAATTTTTACTAATTATAAAGGAGTTTTTACGTAATGTCTACTATAAAAATCGAGAAGAAATCACAATTAGTTAAAGAGGTATTCGATTCCGTGGCAAGTCGCTACGACACCATGAATGATATAATGAGCCTCGGAATGCACAGATTATGGAAAGATAAGATGGTAAATAGTGTGCATTTTACAAAAAACTCTAAGGTTTTAGATGTTGCTGGAGGAACTGGAGATATAGCAATAAGAGTAGTAAGAAAAGAGCCAAGTGCTAAGGTTACAGTATGCGATATAAATCAAAACATGCTAAACAGAGGACGTGATAAAGCTATAAATTCAAACCAAATTAATTTTGATTGGGTATGTGCAAGTGCAGAAAGTTTACCATTTGAAGACTCCGAATTTGATTATTGCACAATAGCTTTTGGCATTCGAAACGTTTCTGACCGCAAGAAGGCTTTAAATGAGGCGCACAGGGTATTAAAACCACATGGAAAATTTATCTGCTTAGAATTTGCCCCTATGCACTATCAAAATGAGATATTTACCAAACTTTATGACTTATATTCATTTAAAGTAATTCCTAAAATTGGCAGCATAGTTGCTAAAGACAAGAGTTCTTATGAATATTTAGTGAGGAGCATTAGAGAGTTTCCAACTCAGGCTGATTTTAAAATGGAAATTGAAGAGGTAGGCTTTAAGAATGTTGAGTTTCATAATATGAGCTATGGAATAGTGGCATTACACATTGGAACAAAATGAATATTAAACTCTGGTATAGAACGCTGGATTACTATCTCATCCTTCCAGTGTTTTTTTTGCTCACTATAAGCTTCATTCTTGTTTATTCAGCAAGCCCTGTAATTGCGCAGCGTCTTTCTTTACCACAAGATTATTTTATACGGCGTCACACAATTTATATAGTCCTGTCACTAATTACCTTGGTGACATTTTCTTTTCTCAACACAAGAACTATACTTAACCTCTCGTTCGCAGGTTTCATTTTATTTACTATTCTAGTAGCAATTGCGATAATACTTGGTATAGAGGTAAAAGGTGCGAAACGATGGTTACATATTGTCAAAATTTCAGTTCAACCATCTGAGTTTGTAAGGCCATTTTTTTCTGTTGTTATAGCTAGTATCTTGGCCAGCGAAATGAAGTTTAAAATACACATATCAATCATAATATTTCTGTTAGTTTTTGTGTTGTTACTTTTGCAACCTGATTTCAGTATGTCTATGCTTTTAACATATTCTTTTATTGGTCAAATGTTTATTGCATGTATACCATTTTTATACTTTCTATGCATAATAGGAATGGCCACAACTGGAACTACAATAGCTTACTTATGCCTCCCACATATAAAGCAAAGGATTTACAATTTTGTCTTTTTTACGCAGCGCGATAACTTTCAAGTCACAAAATCATTAGAAGCATTCAAAAGAGGTCAATTAACTGGGGTTGGACCTGGTGAAGGTAGCGTAAAAGCCTCTCTTCCTGATTGTCATACAGATTTTGTGTTTTCTGTTTTAGCAGAAGAATTTGGTTTGATTACGTGCTTAGCCACATTGATGTTATTTGGCATCATTTCCGCCCGTTTGCTTTACGTTGCATATAGGGAAAATGAATTATTTAATCTGTTAGTGATTCTCGGTATCTCAATGCAATTCATCACACAATTCATAATAAACATAGGGGTAACATTGAGTGTTTTTCCAACCACCGGCATAACCCTGCCGTTACTTAGCTATGGTGGTTCTTCTCTTTTATCTTCGAGCATCGCACTTGGCATAATGCTGTCTTTTAGTAGAAATCAAGCTATTGCATTAAAGTTTCGTGAGCGTATTATGCTTGGAAGGTATATGGACTAAACTTGTACCGCTCACAACTATTATTGGTATCCCTCCAAAATGGGTATCTGTTCAGATGAGTGGCAAGAGATATTATGAAATCTGAAAGAGTTATGTGGAAATTTTTCAGAAAATATTCCACTGACATGCTGAACAACAAATACATCACTATGTCGTTTATCGCAAAAACTTATATTTTTCGTAACCATTCACACTTAATTCTGCAATTCTTTGATCTCACTCATAGAAAGACCAGTAGTTTGAGCTATAATATTAAAAGAAACACCTGCTTTAAGTAGATTCTTTGCGACTTCAATTTCCCTCTCTTTTCTACCTTCCTCTTTAGCAAGATCAAGTCTGTATTCAAGAATGGCTTCTTCTTTGCGCAGATCCATTATTCTTTCTTCATAAGCTATTAGATCTTTTTCATTCCAGTGAAACTTATCTAATTCATCATATGCTAGCTTTATTATTGGTGATTTTTCCGCAATTTTTCTGAGATCTTCGTCCGTTGTTTCATCTGCATATTTGAAAAAAAATAGCCAACGGTCTACTACACTTTCTAGTTGTTCTTCTCTACTCTTAGGAAATTTTGGCAGCTCTATGAAGATAAATTGAAAATCTTTTAAGTCATGCTCATTGGTTTTCTCATCTCTTATGGTATGGCTAGATATATAGTCAAGCTTATCAGGGAATAAGGTACAATTTGAAATCGCGATAAAGAAAATCTTCTTTAAATCAACGTATTTACCAGATTTATCAGCTTGTCTTGAGTAAGCCTTAGCAGCATAAAGTTGTGCACGTTTTTCAAAGCCTTTATCACGAGTGAGCTGCATCTCAATTATATACCTGTTCCCACTAGAATCCCTGCAAAGAACATCAACAATGCTTTGTTTATCAGAAGCAATTTCAGGGTCCATAATGGTGCTTAAGAATTCTACTTCTTGTATAGTGTTGACTTCAGTACATCCTAAAATATCGTTCAAAAAATGAATAAGAATATTCTTATTTCTCTCAGTACCAAATATTTTTTTAAATGTTAGGTCCAATTTTGGATCGAGAAATTTAGAAAGAGCCATAGTAAAAATACTGAGAAAAGATTAATAATTATACACTATTATTAACAACTATTCAACCATATTTTTAAGTATAGCTATACCGCTGCGGCGCTAACACGTAGCGGGATGACGAGCTTATCGTCATACCACCGCAAACCGTCATACCGCGATTCATTCACGGTATTTCTAGATCCCGCTAACACGTAGCGGAATGACGAATTACTATCTACACTGTCATACCGCGATTCATTCGCGGTATCTCTCAACATAGATCCCGCTAACACGTAGTGGGATGACGAGCTTATCGTCACGCCGCCACGAACCGTCATACCGCGATTCATTCGCGGTATCTCAGCCGCTAACAAGAGATCCCGCTAACACGTAGCGGGATGACGATTGTCGTTTAGCTATAAATATTAAGGAATTTACCAAACGAAAAAAAGGCAAAAGAAACCCTAGTCATTGTCTATTTTCAGTATTGGCGTTTTTTAAGTCTTAAACACTGCAATTTAGCTGCTTTTAATTGCAACTAACCTACGCTGCAAATGTTTAAGAAATTTACTAAGCAGAAAAAAAGACAAAGAATTCCCGAGTTAGCTAGTCTTTTACTATCTCTGTCGAGTATTGGCATTTTTTGATGTCTTGTAACGCTTTATAAGCGCGTTCAGCTTATTTAGATAAAAATCTAGATGTAGATGAAGTTTTGTAAAGACATACAGTATCTATATACTGCAAAAAATTGAACATAAGACGCCGATACATTAAGTAATCCTTACCTTTTAATCTGCAGATTGGCGAAAGCAAATACAATAGCTTCAGTTTCATGATAAGAGGGCTGGCGGAGTTTGTCAAGCAAGTTTTTTGTTTCTGCGAGCTACTACCCTTTCTTGGTGGACTAAAATCACAACAGCTGCAGAACCTAAATTGCTTCATACTACACCTTTTCCCTTTCCCCTGAAACTAGAATCTATATACTTAACTTTAGAAACTTTAAAATAAGATGCGATCTAATATTAGGCAGTTATTTTACTATATAAAGCCTAATCTATCTTATTTCATCATAGCTTTTATTGCAGTTTTATTTTCAGCCTTAATGATCCTCCTCTTTGGCAGAGGCTTAAGCAATATAATTGATTCTGGCACAGAGCACGATTTTACTACCAAACTATTAGTTGCAATACTTATAGTTTTAGCCATTTCTCTCACTGCATTTACTCGGTTATATTTCATTGGCATTGGCAGCGAGAAAGTTATCGCAAGAATCAGATATGACTTATATAGCAGTATCACTAACTTGCAACCAAGTTTCTTTGAGAACACAGGCGTACAAGATGTTATTTCAGCGTTAGTTACTGATACCTCTGTGCTGCAATCAATAATAAACAGCAGCTTACTAACCATATTACGAAATTTTGTGATTCTGATTGGTAGTGTTGCTATGTTATTGTATACAAATATACAACTAACTGCGTATGCAGCCGCAATAATACCTATACTACTCATTATCATGACCTCACTTGGAAAAAAAGTGCGTAGCTATGCACGCTTTGCCCAGGATAAATTAAGTGAGCTTGCGTCATTTAGTGAGGAAAATTTTAGATCTATAGTGACTATCAAATCGTTTGTACTCGAGGAAAACGAAAAAATCCGTTTTAAGGAACATTTAAACTCAGTATCAAAATCATACGTAAAATTAGTACTCTTGCGTGCTATTTTAGTAACTCTAGTTATCACGTGTGTGATAGGTTCACTAGTTGTTTTGCTCTTTTTTGGTATTAAAGAAGTCTTAAGCAATAATATAACTATTGGAAAACTCTCCTCATTTGTGTTTTATTCAGCGCTCGCAGCAGGAGCTATAAATAATTTGAGCGATAATATCAGTGATTTACAACGAGGTCTTGGAATAGTAGAGCGTTTATTTGAATTTAAAAATATGAAAAGCTCTATAGCAGATCCCGATGATCCTATAAAAATTTGTAGTGTTCAAAAGGGAATTTCGTTTAATGGCGTAACATTTTTTTATGAATCTCAGTCTGATAAGCCAGCGTTAAATAACGTATCATTTTCTATAGAGGCAGGTCAAGCAGTATCAATTGTTGGACCATCTGGCAGTGGTAAAAGCACCATTTTAAAGCTTCTGCTCCGTTTTCATGATCCAAACAAAGGTAGCATTACTATCGATGGGCACAATATTAAGTCAATTGCGCTAAATGACCTCAGATCGTTGTTTGGCTTAGTGCCACAAGATCACATGATATTTTCTTGCTCAATAATGGAAAATATACTATATGGCAAACCAGGTGCCGAATATGAGGAAGTGAAGCAAGCAGCCATCAGCGCTTATGCGATGGAATTTATTGATAAGCTGCCTGATAAATTTGATACATTTGTAGGAAAAAGAGGATTAAAACTTTCTGAAGGACAAAAACAACGTATTGTAATAGCAAGGGCCATACTCAACAATCCTCAGGTTTTAATACTGGATGAAGCAACCTCTGCCCTTGATTACAAAAGTGAGAACCTCGTGCAAAAAGCCTTGAGCAAGTTAATGCAAAACAGAACAACAATCGTAATTACACACAGGCTATCAACCGCACTCAAGACTGACAAGATTATAGTAATTAATCATGGAAAAGTAGAAGAAGTAGGAACTCATGACTCTCTAATAAGTAAAGACGGGCTGTATGCAAAACTGGCGAAGATACAGTAGGCATGAAATATTGTGTAAATTAAAAGAGAATTTAAGCTATATCGTTGTTGATTTAATGAGTATGCTAGATTTAAAATTAAAATTAAAATTATTAATTTTTTAATTTTATTATTTTATAATGGTTCCATAGTTATCCGGAAATTTCGTGACCTGTGGTTTCTTTCATTCACGTTATATTCATAGCTTGTTCTATCTTAATGTAATTCCAATTTTAACTGTATAGGAGGTCTCTATGTTAAAACATAACTATAGTGATAAAATCAATAATCGCTATTCATATACTAACAAATTTTCTTATAGTGATGAGGGTGTAGATGAGACGATCAAGGATAAAATCACAACTGAAGATCAGGTAGTAACTGATGATAAGGTAGTAACTGAGGATCAGGTTACGGGTCTAAGAGATCAGATCGAAAAAGAGAAAAAGGATGATGAATTTACCAGAGAAACACTTGAAGAGTGCAAAGACAGGGCTAAGAAGGCAGAAGATGGTGCTAAAAAGGCAGTAAAACGTGCAGAAGATGATGCTAAAAAGGCAATAAAACAAGCACATGGTGAAGCTAAAGAAGCAAAAGAACAGTTTGCGAAATGTGAAAAAGATGCTGAGAGGATAAAAGAAGACGCTGGAAAGGCAATCAATCAGGCAAAGAATGATGCTAAAGCAGAAGCTGCGGAAGCAGTAAAACAAGCACATGGTGAAGCTAAAGAAGCAAAAGAGCAGTTTGCGAAATGTGAAAAAGATGCTGAGAGGATAAAAGATGATGCTAAACAGGCAATAGAACGTGCAAAAGATGATGCTAAAGCAAAAGCTGCGGAAGCAGTAAAACAAGCACATGGTGAAGCTAAAGAAGCAAAAGAGCAGTTTGCGAAATGTGAAAAAGATGCTGAGAGGATAAAAGATGATGCTAAACAGGCAATAGAACGTGCAAAAGATGATGCTAAAGCAAAAGCCGATTTAGCAATAAAACAAGCTCAAGATGAGATTGAAAAAGTGAAAGCAGAAGCTAAACAGGCAAAAGCAGACGCTGGAAAAGCAAAAGAGGAGGCTGAAGGGATAAAAGAAGCATTTGTACAGTGTGAAAAGAAAGTTGAGAAAGCCAAAGAAGAAGTTGTAAAGTGTAAAATTGGAATGGCAAAGGCAGAGGTTGAGTGGTATAAAAAAGAAGCTGAAGAATGCAAAAAAGAGAAAGGAATTGGTACAGGCAAACCTGATACTGGTGAAAAAGGAGATGAAACTGGTACAAACAAACCTGATACTGATGAGAAAGAAGATGAAACTGGAAAAGCAAGTGTCATTACATCTCAAGAAATAACCTTAGATTGTTCCCAAGCTGAAAATTGTGGAGCATATGCTTCTTGGTATACAGCTTATAATAAGATAGGTCATCAAGGTTTTAATACATCTGATTTACTAAAGGAATTGTATCCTGAGATGTATAGTAATCCTAAAATTGCGACATATATAGAAAAGGGAATAGAGGGTTATTACGGTGTAGTAAATTTTAAATTTGCCTTTACAGAGCTTTTTGATTCAGCACACTATTTTAGTAATATGTCATGTAAAAAATGTATGGATAATCCACAAGAGATAGCCTGTCAAGACGATGAAATTAAGAGTTTCTGTTACCCTGCCGGTTATCATAATAATAAAGAATACAACAAAAGCTTTTTTATGAGAGAATCATGTCCTGATCTCATTAGAGAGTCCGATCGAACAATTGTTGCGAAAGCAAAACAAATTGCACCATTGATACTTGTTAACACATTAGGACAAATGATAGATAAAGAGGGCAATAACACTCAGATATTGTATAGTTCATTAAAGCCTTATCTAAAGGCTAATGGCAAAATAAAGGACTGTGGAGTTGACAAAAAGTGTGAAGATTTTGCTAAAATTATGAAGAAAGTTGCATGGGACAGTGATAAGGAAGTACTATTAAAAACTGTTTTTGATAGTACGGAAAAAACAAATCCTTACTATTATGATAATGAGGATAGTCTTGTTTCTGTTGATACTAATTTTATATAAGACTGAATGCTTTCTGGGCTTTTCAGCCCAGATGGCATTTTTGCAGAAAAATAGAGTGAGTAACCAGGATCGAACTGGCGACATTCAGCACTACAAACTAACGCTCTGCCAACTGAGCTACGGTTGCCAATAGGAACTCACAACTCTCTAATAAGTGAAGACGGGATGTATGCAAAACTGGCGAAGATACAGTGGAGTTGAAAAAAAATTTAAATCATACCGTTAGTTGATATGCTAGATTTATAATTTAAATTATTAAATTTTTAATTATTTTAATTTATAATAATCTCATAGTATTTTTTAAAGGATCATTATGGTTTATAATTATAGTCATTTACCAAAACTACCATGTACGGCTTTTAATTCGCCAGCATCAGTTTCACCAACACCAGTATCGAACTGTGCACAAGCTTGTGCACCTGCATACGCACCTTGTGCTACTAATTCGTGCCACAATCATTTTAACTCATATCATAATTATTATGACACATGTCATAATCCTTGTGATGAATTTGGGTTTCTTTGTTAGAAGATTGTTTTTAAACAACTCATAAACGCACGTCTAGCTATACGTGCTTCCAAGAGCACATGGGTGTTATTCAACCCATGTGTTTCATGTTTTGCTTGAGAAGATAAGCAATTGTTATTCACAGTAACCATATATTACAATTTATTTCAGCAACACGACTAATTTGACTACTGACAGCTTCTTCTTGGAATCTTATCATTATTCTACCATAGTAAAACTTTTAACTCTAATATCTGCTACATTAAAGTCGTATTTTGAAATGTACTGTAGGTTAAGGACTTTGTATATGCTAATTTTAGCCTTAAAATTATTAAATCATTAACTTTTTTATCCTATAATAATCTAATAGTTGCTTTT
Organism: Wolbachia endosymbiont (group A) of Cephus spinipes; assembly: GCF_964026895.1. Classification (NCBI taxonomy): domain Bacteria; kingdom Pseudomonadati; phylum Pseudomonadota; class Alphaproteobacteria; order Rickettsiales; family Anaplasmataceae; genus Wolbachia; species Wolbachia endosymbiont (group A) of Cephus spinipes. Next base: position 791,583 of record NZ_OZ034713.1, read on the forward strand.
TAAAGGATTTTTATGACTTACAATTTTTCTTCGTATCCACGTATGGATTCATGTACTCCTGTGCGCACAGCTTGCATAACCATACGCGTCAAGTTAAGGAATGTAGAGAGCTTAAAGTAGATACCCTGGTCTTCCTATATCTGTCTTTCAAAGAAAACTTTGACCAGATTATAGTAAGCTTTTTTAGAAAAATTTTTAAATTATTGACAATATTGTTTAATATCAAAAAGAGCTCTCTAACCCGCCTTTTCAATTCAATAAATGCCTTTGTTAAACTGAGCTCCGTGTTCTTTTTTAGTTTTACACAGCCAATCATTCCGTGAAATACGAGAATAGCACATAATTTTGCGTATAGCTCGCACAATACTCTAAATGGATTTGTCTTTCCTTTTAGTTTATCAAGATTGATATGACTTTTATATAGTTTAAATAGTAATTCGATTTGCCATCTTACTCTATAAACCGTCAATATTTGTTCAGCATTAATTTTACTCTCTGGAACATTAGTTATAAATATTGACCAATCTAATAACTTTTGATTCTTTTGAGAAGATGTATATCCATGTGACTTTGCTAATTTATTAGCCTTTCTTCTTCTAGCCATAGACTGTTCTTCAGTTAGCTTTTGACATATAATTCTTACCTTAATTTTTACTTCCTTTCCTAATAATACTTCTTTTTCTGAAGATAATTGACCTTCCAAATACTCCAATAGCTCTATTTTTTGATTTGTTTCTATATCATATATATTGGTATCAGACTTATAACGACTAACAAAATATGCACCTGCTTCATCAATCTGTTTAAAAGAACTAGGCACAAAGTAGCCCAAGTCAAATATTAGCAAATCATTGGCTGATAAACCGTTCAGATAATCCCTATAACCTTGATCCGACCTTATTCCTTCCATAAAATTTAACTTATCTAGCGCTTGATTCAGGTAATCAAAGACTAACTGTAGCTTTATTCCTGATTTGGTATTATTCTCACAATCTCTATAGCTACTGCCATATCCTTTGTACATATCTTCCATGCTACTGGGCAGGCTAATGTAGCTGCTATCCAATAATTTAACGCTTCCAAATTGCTGTAAAATTTTGCAATCAATCTGTAGACTTTTTTTAAATAAACACAAAGCTTCGTTATACATTTTTTTCATGAACTCAACTGCTTCTTCACTAAACCTAAAATCTAAACCCTGTTTTGTAATTTCTATCGAGTCTTCATTTAGCAATTGGCACATTGTTTCTATGCTGCAATCATCAACTCCTATGTTACCAAAAACCATAGCTTTTATGAATGATGAGCCATTAAGTTTTCTCTTTCTTTTTATAAAACCTACTGCAATTGATATTTCGTCTGCTTTTTCATTAAAGAATTCATTGAGGTCTTTTGATAAGCAAGCTATTCTGTCCATTGTAAGTTCTCTCATTCATATATCCAAGAGAATTTATACCTTATTATTTTCCTTCACTCTATCAACTTTACTTACACTTTTCCTTAACTTGACGCGTATGGTTTATTTAACACTCCCGAATTTTTTGCAACTTCAATTTTACCTTTTTATATCCAATTTGGATGCATTCTCTACCTATGAGCTGTATGCCTGTAGCATTAAATTTTCCGTTGTCCAATCTTCTGCTCTTTTCCCACTTAGCAAATCTCATCTTTTCCTGTAAATAGTACTTTCTATAGGCTTTTATGGAACTACCACATTTATAGCGATCAGACAGTGCTTGTATAAAAGTTGAAAAATTAGCAAATCCTTATTACTATCACACCAATCTACTATTTCTTCGGATTTATGCGTTCTTTTGTATCGCCAAGTGTACTCTTTACATAATTCTCTTCCGAACCAATAAAAGTTCCCTTCTGATTGCCTAGCCCACAAAGAACAAGGATGATTGTTGTGAGTCAGTTTATATGGGACTTCTATATTCTGATTTATGATACTGACAAAAGGATTTGGATGCTGTTGAAAAAACATTACTCAATAATTGAGCAGTTTCTAATGGCATTTTTACTATATACATAACATTTGCGCCGCAATTGCTGGGTTTTCATCTAGTACAAAGATGTTCATCTAGACATCCAAAGATAAAATTAGCTTAAGTTTTTGATTTCGTCAGCTGTAAGACCAGTAGTTTGGGCTATAATATCAATAGAAACTCCTGCTTTAAGTAGGTTTTTTGCGACCTCAATTTTCTCTGCTTTTCTGCCTTTTTCATGTCCGATTTGGATGCCTTCGTCTCTAGCATCATCAAGTTTTTGAGCGAGGATGCCTTCTTCTTTCCGCAGATCCATTATCCTTTCTTCGTACGCTATCAGATCTTTCTCATTCCAGCGAAACTTGTCTAACTCATCGTATGCTAGCTTTATTATTGGCGATTTTTCTGCAATATCTTTTAGGTCTTCATCTGTAGTATCTTCTGCGTACTTGAAAAAAAAGCACCAGCGCTCTATTGTACTTTCTAGCTGCTCTACTTTGTTTTTTGCGAATTTAGGCAACTCAATAAATATAAAATAGAAATCTTTTAGATCATGCTCATTAGTGTCTTCATCTCGAATAGTATGCTTTGATTTGTACTCAGATTTATTAGGAAACAGTACACAATCTGCTATAGCAATGAAGATAATTTCCTTAAGGTTATGATACTGGTCACCTTTATCAGCTTGCCTTGAGTAAGCTTTAGCAGCATATAGCTGAGCACGTTTCTCAAAGCCCCTATCACGAGCGAGTTGCATCTCGATTACATATCTGAACCCACTAGAATCCTTGCAAAGGACTTCAACGATGCTTTGTTTATCAGAGGCGACTTCAGGATCCATGTAGGTGCTAAGAAACTCAACTTCTTGTATAGTATCTATCCCGGTAAATCCTAAGATATCATTGAGGAAGTGAATAAGAATGTTCTTATTTTTTTCGGTACCAAAGACCTTTTTGAAGGTTAAGTCTAATTTTGGATTGAGAAACTTAGAAAGAGCCATAGCGAGAGTACCTAAAAAGCATTAATAATTATACACAATTCTGAAGAAATATTCAACTTCTTTATTTTTAGTTTATTTTTTAAGTTTTGAATGTGTTGATGAAAAAAATGTCTTCCATAAATGATCTGAGAATAGCATTTCATACTCTAGACTCCTTTTGTACTCTTTTATCAACCATTCTGTAAAGTATCTTAAAAGGCCAGCAAATGGATGTCATGAATTTAGCAACTGTAATGGCCATCAAAGATACCCTTCAATAGCGTTTATTTTTCTCTCATATTAAATTCCTCCTCGGTTAAAATTTTAATACCCAGCTTTTTAGCCTTTTCGAGCTTTGACCCAGGTTTTTCGCCGACAACCAAGAAGTCCGTTTTAGGCGATACACTTGAATGACCTTACCCAGAAAAAGTGGAGAGAAAGTTTGGAATGTTTTTTACAAAAAGAATGATGCATCAAATTGTTCTGGAATGCAATAGTTAATAGTGACGTTGTTTGTTATAAAAAATTTCTATATATTCAAATATAGCAGTTTTGATATGCTGTTTAGAGTGCCGAGAGGTGTCTATTGGTAACTCCCTTTTTAGAGAACTGAAGAAGCTTTCCACAACAGAATTGTCGTAACAACAACCTTTATGACTCATCTATGTTTTTTATGGATAAGAGATATTGATAACCTTGCAAAGTATATTGTGAACCTTGATCACTATGTAATAGTAGATTTTTGGCAGGTTTACGCTTGTTAACGTCCATTAATAAAGAGTCCATAACCAATTGTTTATTTATTGAACTGCTCATTAACTACCATGCGTGAATATAGATCGATTATTGTTGCCAAATATAGCCATCCTTCTTTGGTTTTTATATAAGTAATCCCATACTTTATTTGGTTGATCGACAATAAAGTTTTGGTCTAATATATTGGGAGCTACTGTCCGTTTGTTGTTTCTTAATTTTAAATTTTCTTCTCAATATAGCCTGAATACCATTTTTCTGCATAATACTTTGCACTGTTTTTAAGTTGCAACTTTTACCCAAAGCCTTTAATTCAGCATGAATTTTAGGAGCTCCATATCTACATTTAGAAGCTTGATATATTTTTTGAATATCTGCTAATAACTCTTTATTTGCTGATTCTCTACTGCTTATTTTCCTTGTAGTCCACTTATAGTAGCCACTAGCAGAAAACCCTACATAATTCCTGCACTTTATAGTGTTTACTATGCTCTTTTATGAAAAAATATTTTACTCTTTTTGACTGGCCAGGGCTTTTTTTAAAATGTCTCTTTCTCTTGTTACTTTTGCTAACTCTTTCTGTAAATCAAATCTCTCTTTGTCATAAGGTGCTACATCTGGAAATGCATTTGCCGCTGACTTTTTTTCGTTATATTTCTTCATCCATTTTCCTAATACACTATCCCTTATTCCTAGATCTCTTGCTACTTTTGCAACTGGTTGACCTACCTTTCTTTGTTCATTTGCCAGCTTAACAGCTTCCAATTTGAATTCTGCCGTATATTCTCTTGCCATTTCTAATCCTCCAAAATTTTATTTTACCCGAAAAAACTCCTTTCTTTCTCTCCACTTTTTCTGGGTAAGGTCAAAGGCGGGCTCAGTAATGCTAGAAGTCAAACCAAAAAAAAGCAACAGCCGGCGAACTCACTCTATTTATAGTACAGATGAAGAGAATTGGATTTATATACCAGTGCCGAAAATAGTTGACAAAGATTGTGTATACTTATTACAATTGTTTGGGTACCAGAAGTTTTTACGGCAACAAAGTATGCACTAACTATAAGTAAGGAAGACTTTAAGCAGGCAATAAAAAAAATGAAGGAACGTTTAAAAGAGATTAAAGGAGAGAAGAAAAAGGTAAAAGGGAATACGGCAGAAAATGAATCTTATTACAAATAGCATAAAGGGCTTTTATTCTAGTGTTAAATCGGACCTAGATTGGCAAGCCAAACGTAGTCTTATTAGGACATTAGTAAAAGAAGTCAACATTGATCTTGATAAAGTAGATGTAGTATTTAAGATCAAAGAACTTGAAAACCCCGCCCAGAATGGACAAAATCAAAAGATGGTACATTGTCTAAGGGGTCTGGGCACTGGGATGACATCTTTTTTCTTGGTACAAATTACTCTTATGTCTCAATATTTGTACAGTTGTGTTATCGGCTGTTTGATGTTTACAACGCAGGAAGTTCATACGGTTGTAAGTCAAGCGGTAGGATGACAAGATTTTGCAAGGGTATTTTTTTTATAGGAGATTAACATGGAAATTTTTCTTGATAGCGTTGATTTAAATGAAATTAAAGGACTAAAGGAGTTCATTGACGGCATAACAACTAATCCTTCTTTAATAGCAAAGTCCGGGCGTAAAGATAAATACGAGGATTTAGTGCGTGAAATATGCTCTATTATAAAAGGGCCTGTTAGTGTTGAAGTTGTTGCAGATAGCCATGAAGAGATGATCACAGAAGGTCTGAATTTAGCAAAAATTGCTGATAATGTTGTGATCAAATTACCTCTTACACATGAAGGATTAATTTCTTGTAAAAAGTTATGGACAGAGCATAAAATACCTGTTAACATCACATTATGTTTTTCTCCTGGACAAGCACTGCTTGCCGCTAAGGTCGGTGCTTGTTTTATTTCCCCCTTTGTTGGTCGCCTTGATGATATAAGCTATGATGGCTTATCGCTAATAGAAGATATATGTACTATATATTCTAATTACGGTTTTGATACTAAAGTTCTTGTTGCATCAGTGAGAAGCCCAGCGCATGTAATAGAAGCTGCAAGGTTTGGTGCTGATTCAATTACTGTGCCAGCAAAAGTACTTAGACAATTAATTAATCACCCACTTACTGACCAAGGGCTAGCAATATTTGAAAAAGACTGGGGTGTAAAATAATAAACGGTTACAAATGAACATAAAAATTGGCGTATCCGTTCAGGCAATGGCGTCAACTTAAGAGCCTTCATTAGCAAACTCTCCTAAAGACATGATGGCGTTTGCTACCTTATTGCGGCTGCCCTGGTCGAATCTTAACTTTATAGCTAACCCAAGAAAGGTTTCCCTACATCATACCGCCGAGGCGCTAACGAGTAGCGGAATGACGAATTTGTTGTTTTTCAAATTGTAGGTAAACCTAAAGCTATAGAAAAAAAGAAGAACCAGTTTCTTAGTTTTTCATTGACATAATCCACTCCATATGCCATAATAAAATTTTATATCTTGGAGAAGGAAATGACATTAAGGTTAATACTACAAGAAGTCAACAGTAGTCCAGATCTGAGTAAGGAAAATTTAATTGATAGAATTAAAGATAAGCTGCAGCAGGAAAATCAACTTATATATGATGAGTGGAAAAAAAACGAATTTGATATAAATTACACGTTTATAGTGCTCAAGTGCAATTTATTACTTATAGCAGCTGAAAATGGCTATGAAAAAGTAGTAAGATACTTAACAAAAAACGGAGCTAATGTTAATGTACAAGATGAATGGGAAAAAACCTCCTTACATTATTCTGCTCAGCATGGGCATGCACAAGTAGTAGAAGTTTTGCTAGAAGAAGGAGCAGACGTTAATGCACAAAATGAAGATAAAGGGACTCCTTTGCATTATGCTGCTTATAGTGGTCATATAGAAGTAGTAAAACATCTTATAAAAAAAGAGGCAGATGTTAATGTAGTGGACAGATATGGAAGAAGTCCTTTACATTATGCTGCTGAGAATGGATACACACAAGTAGTAGAAGTTTTGCTAGAAGAGGGAGCAGACGTTAATGCACAAGATAAAGACGGAAGAACTCCTTTATATTATGCTGTTTATTACACTCATGGTGAACATCCAAGACTAAATTATCAACATCCAAAAGTAGCGAAACTTCTGCTAAATTATGGTGCAGATCCATCATTTATTCATAGACCTAAAGCTATAACAGCAGGAATTACTGTAGGTATATTAGCTGCCATTGTTGCTCCATTAGCACTCATTTATGCTACTGCATTACCTGCACTAGCAATAGTTGTAATTACTGTGGCATCTGCACTGATCGTTGGTGGAATTTCCTATGGGGTTGCATATAAGTCATCAGAGCATTCATTAAACAGTAAGCTAAGTGAGGTTAGCTGCAGTAATGTTGATGGAAATAAACAAACTGTACAACCATAATTATTAATTCACCACAGTAACCGCGCCGTGGCAGTGTTTGTACTTCTTTCCAGAATTACAAGGGCACTTGTCGTTTCTTGAGACTTTGGGAAGTCTGCTATTTCTAGCAGAATGTAACCTATTGCCTATCTCTTGGTTATCTGCCAACTTAAAGTGCGCTAGGCGGTGAATGGTGAGTTCCTTCCATTTTTCAAGCATTGACTCAAACATCAAGAAAGCTTCGCGTTTAAATTCATTCAGTGGATCTTTCTGCCCCATGGCACGTAGGCTTATGCTTTGTCTTAGGCTCTCTAGAACTGAAAGGTGTTCCCTCCATAAATGATCAAGTGTCATTATCATCATTTGCTTCACGATCGTATTCCACAAATCTGTAGTGTGCTGACTGTTGAAATATTTTTCTTTCTCAGTAAAAAATTCTTGTATCTTATCATTTATATAATCCAAAACTTCTTGTTTGTTTAAAAACTTTGCTAAATCTTCTTTATCAAGCGTTATTCCATACCTTGTATGGAATTCTTTGACTATATCTTCAATATAATCCTCATAATAGCCACTTTGGACTATACCTTCTATTACGCTCTCATTTACTTCGCTATATACTTCAAGTAAATCATTAATTTCGTTGCCTAAGATATTGTTTCTCTGCTTAAAAATAACTTTACGTTGGTTGTTGATTACGTCATCAAACTTAAGTAGAGATTTCCGCACGTCATAGTTTCTAGCTTCAACTTTCTTTTGTGCTTTTTCGAGTGCCTTATTGATCCATGGATGATGAATAGCTTCGTTATTCTTTAGCCCTACTTTTTGTAAAAAACTTCTCATTCTATCAGAGCCAAATATTCTCATTAGGTCATCTTCGAGCGATAAAAAGAACTTAGAAAGTCCAGGATCCCCCTGACGACCAGAACGGCCGCGTAATTGATCATCTATTCTCCTGCTTTCATGTCTTTCGGTTCCAACCACACATAAACCACCAGCTTTTATAGCAATTTCCTTATCTTTTTTTACTCTTTCAACTATTTCTTGGTATTTTTTTTCTCTTTCATCAGCATTTTTTATCTTCTTTAGCTCCACCTTTGCAATCATTTCAGCATTTCCACCAAGCTGAATATCAGTTCCACGTCCTGCCATGTTAGTTGCTATGGTGACACTGCCTGGCACTCCAGCTTGTGCTATTATGTACGCCTCTTGTTCATGATAACGAGCGTTTAATACGGAATGCTTAAGAGAATGGCTTTGCAAAAGCGCAGAAAGCTTCTCAGAGTTTTCGATGCTTACCGTGCCGACAAGGACCGGTTGAAGGCGTTTATGGCATTCTTCTATGAACTTTAACACAGCATTAAATTTTTCTTTTCCTGTGCCATAAATTTCATCATCAATATCAACTCTTTTTACAGATACATTGGTTGGAATTTTTACTACATTTAATCTGTATATATCACTAAACTCTTCTGCCTCTGTTGCTGCTGTTCCAGTCATTCCGGAAAGTTTATTGTACATACGAAAGTAATTCTGAAATGTGACCGATGCTAAAGTTTGGTTTTCATGCTGAATTTCAAGATTCTCCTTCGCTTCAAGTGCCTGATGAAGACCATCGGAATATCTCCTGCCCTCCATCATACGCCCAGTAAATTCATCAATAATCACTACCTTGCCATTCTTTACTATATAATCTTTATCAGCAGTAAACAGCTTATGTGCACGTAATGCTTGGTCTATATAATGAGTCATTATCATGCTGTCAGTATCATAGAGCGAGGAATTTTCAGGAATGAGATTGTATGACCTTAGTAGTTCCTCCACTCGTGAAATACCATCTTCAGTCAAGAATACCGTTCTACCTTTTTCATCTACTTCATAATCGGAGTCAACTAATTTGGTTACTATTTTATTGATATGCTTATATATCTGATTGTTTTCCTCAACCGGGCCAGAAATAATAAGCGGAGTGCGAGCTTCATCAATGAGTATTGAGTCCACTTCATCAACTATTCCGTAGTGAAAGCCTCTCTGAACCATGTCTTCTTGAGAAAATTTCATATTGTCTCGCAGGTAATCAAAGGCAAGCTCGTTATTTGTGGAATACACGATATCTGCACTGTAAGCCTCTTTCCTCTCTTCGTCTGTCAAGTTATTCGTAATAAACGCAACAGAAACCCCAAGAGAATTATATAATTTGCTCATCCACTCTGTGTCTCGTTTTGCAAGATAATCGTTAACAGTTACGACGTGCACGCCTTTCCCTTCTAAAGAATTAAGGTATGCAGCTAAAGTTGCAACGAGTGTCTTTCCCTCTCCTGTTTTCATTTCTGATATCATGCCATTGTGGAGCACCATTCCACCAATCAGTTGAACATCAAAGTGCCTCATGTTAAGAAATCTTCGAGAGGCTTCACGCACAACTGCAAATGCAGGTACGAGAAGATCATTTAACGTTTTCCCATTTTTCAATTCTCGATTGAATTCTTCAGTTTTACCAGCAAGCTCCTCATCAGATAAGCTCTGCATTTCTGTTTCTAATGCATTTATTTGCTGAACAATTTTCCTAAAGGATTTTATTATCTTCTTATTTGTTGACCCAAATATCTTTCTTATAAAAAAGAATGACAACGTAAAAATGAAAAATATAAGAATGGCTGTCAAAATTAGCGGAGAATCTAGCATAAACTTAAGTAAAGTCTTATTTAATATGAGATTATATTACTAAATGCAGCCTACAGCAATTACATATTAGATTTGGGGAGTCTTTATGCTTAAGACAGCAAACAAAATTGACCCTGTTCGGCACTGTTATTACAATGTTAAAGAATCTGTTGCATTATCTTAGGCACTTGGTGACTTTAATTTTTTATAGAAAGAAGTTATTCGTAGGTTTAGTAGGGTATGAATGTAGAAAACAAACAGTCTGAAGTACTTAGTAATCGTACATTTAAGAAGAGAGATGGCACATCAACAGGTGATCATGGTCGCAAGTATGAAGTAAAATTATTAATGCTGTATCTACTTCATGGGTTAAGTAGTAAAATTGACTTTTGGTTAGCATCAAACATAGAAGGTTTTGGAGCCTTTGATGATATTTTTTTTGAGTATAAAGATCAGAAGAACAAATCGAGAATTATCTTGGTTCAAGCTAAGCACTGCAATACACATCGCTCTTCGAAGAATATTACTTTTGAAGATTTGTTTATTGATGGAAATGATAGAAAGCAACAGAAAGAAGATTTCGGGTTAAACAAATATTTTGAATCTCATCCTGAGATTAAGCAAAACCCTGAGTGTAAGAACAGTGATATTACGCTTGTCATTCATACTAATGTCAATGTGAACCTAAAAAAAGGTACAGAGAAGCAAGGAAGCGTAGAAACATTAGAGAAGTATCTGGAAGAGTCAAAGTTAACAAATGATAACACTTTAAATATTTATGAAGGTCAAAAAGGAACGTGCTACAAAATAAAAAATCATACTGAACTGAAAAAATACTTCAGTTGTGGTAGTGACGATGAAATAGAAGATTTTTTACTTAGAATAAGGTTTGTAGTTGATCAACCTAATCATTCAAAATTAGATGATATTATTAAGAAAGAAATAGGGAATATATACAAAATATCAGGGGAAGAAGATATTGATACAGTTTTTGTCCGTGTATATGATAAGGTAGGGAAATGGTGGGCACAACAGGGTAGCAAAGTTTCTTATCTAACAAGAAAAGACGATTATTTTAGGGAAGTTATAGAACATCTTTATAGTCTCAAACCTAGAGAAGATCTATTTGAACGGTGGAACATTCCACCTAAAATAGCTAGTGGAAATTTCATTGAACGAGAATATCTCAATGAAGAAATAGTAAATCATCTAAAGACAAAAAATGAGCCAGTTATATTAACTGCTTTGTACGGGTTAGGTGGAGTAGGTAAAACACAGTCAGTGCTAGATTTTATTCAAAAACATGGGAAAGAATACAAGGCAATATGTTGGTTTAATGCAAAAGATGAAGATCAACTACTCAGTGAATATGTTAATTTAGGAAGAAAATTAAATATTATTCACGATGAAGACAACATTTCTATTGCACAGCGAGCTTATTATGTGAAAAACTGGCTAGAAGATTCTAAACGTGAAGGCTGGTTGTTGATTTATGATAATGTATCAAATTATGAAGTCATTTCTAAGCTCAGACCTACAAAAGGCGGCAAAATAATAGTTACGTCTCGTAATACTGAATGGCCACAAGGGAGTATAGGTGTAGACGTTTTTACTCCCCCAGAATCAGAATTATATGTTAAGAAAATTCTAGGCCAGGTTTCAGAAAGCGATAGGCCAAATATAGGTATATTGGCAGAAAAGTTAGGTAGATTACCTTTGGCATTAGCTCAGGCTTGCGCTTACATCAAAGAAAACAAAATGACTATCTCACGTTACTTAGAAATTTATGCAGAAAGGAAGCTTTATTTATTATCTCATAAAACACTACCTAAGGATTCTAACCATGAGCCTGTGTTTATTACTTGGGATATTACAATGGACGCAATTCGTAATGAGTCTAAACTAGCAAGCAAGTTGTTAGTAGCTTGTGCATATTTAGACAATGATATTCCTAAAGATTTGTTAAGAATATTTCCTGAGATTGTAGAGAACAATTCTGAAGAAAAACCTTTTGAAGAAGTATTAGGTATATTATTGAGATATTCGATGCTAGTGTCCAATGAGCAGAGTAGTAGTGTTTCTATTCACTGTTTAGTACAAGATGTAATTAGGCTAAAGTCAAAGGAAAGTGGAAAAATTAAAAAAGATATAAAAACCGTTTTTCAATTATTAAAAGAAAGCTTCCCTGACGACAGTGATAAATTAGAAGATTATGCTAAGAAGCGACAATTATTGCCGCACTTAGAAGCGTTTTTATCACATATAGATAATTGGCTAGCAAAAAATCCTTCAGAAAAACAAACAATAGAAAAGGATTATCTTGTGTATTTGTTAATATGGATGAACGATGGATACCATGACTTGGGTAATCCCAGAAGACAAAAGGAGCTGCTTGAACAGGCTTTATCTATCTTTAAGAAATATTATGGGCCTTATAATTTTCAAGTTGCTATAGCGCTGGCAAATCTAGGTATCGCTTATGGGGATCTGGGTAATCATAGGAGACAAAAGGAGTTACTTAAACAGGCTTTACCTATTCTTGAGAAACATTATGGCTCTGACCATTTCCAGGTTGCTATTATACTGACAAACCTAAGCAACGCTTATGGGGGTCTGGGTAACCCTCAGAAAGCAAAAGAGTTACTTGAACGGGCTCTAGCAATTCAAGAGGAACATTATGGGCCTGATCATTCCCAAGTTGCTGTTATATTGACAAACCTCGGTATCATTTATGGGAATTTAGGTAACTATGAAGAAAAAAAGGAGTTGCTTGAACGGGCTTTAGCAATTCAAGAGAAACATTATGAGCCTGATCATTCCCAAGTTGCTAGCACATTAGTAGGTCTAGGTACCTCTTATAGAGCTTTAGGTGATTCTCAGAAAGCAAAAGAGTTACTTGGACGGGCTTTAGCAATTCAAGAAAAACATTATGGCTCTGATCATTTTCAAATTGCCATTGCATTGATAAACCTCGGTATTGTTTACGGTACCTCAGGTGATCCTCAGAAACAAAGGGAGTTGCTTGAACAGGCTTTACCTATTCTTGAGAAACACTATGGCTCTGATCATTTTCAAGTTGCCATTGCACTGACAAATCTAGGTAATGCTTATGGGGATTCAGGTAATCCTAGTAGGCAAAAAGAGTTGCTTGAACAGGCTTTACCTATTCTTGAAGAATACTATGGTTCTGATCATTTTCAGGTTGCCATTGCATTGGCCAATCTAGGTGATGCCTATGGGAATTTAGGTAATTCTCGGAAAGCAAAAGAGTTGCTTGAACGGGCTTTAGCAATTCAAGAGAAACATTATGAGCCTGATCATTCCCAAGTTGCTAGCACATTAGTAGGTCTAGGTACCTCTTATAGAGCTTTAGGTGATTCTCAGAAAGCAAAAGAGTTACTTGGACGGGCTTTAGCAATTCAAGAAAAACATTATGGCTCTGATCATTTTCAAATTGCCATTGCATTGATAAACCTCGGTATTGTTTACGGTACCTCAGGTGATCCTCAGAAACAAAGGGAGTTGCTTGAACAGGCTTTACCTATTCTTGAGAAACACTATGGCTCTGATCATTTTCAAGTTGCCATTGCACTGACAAATCTAGGTAATGCTTATGGGGATTCAGGTAATCCTAGTAGGCAAAAAGAGTTGCTTGAACAGGCTTTACCTATTCTTGAAGAATACTATGGTTCTGATCATTTTCAGGTTGCCATTGCATTGGCCAATCTAGGTGATGCCTATGGGAATTTAGGTAATTCTCGGAAAGCAAAAGAGTTGCTTGAACGGGCTTTAGCAATTCAAGAAAAACATTATGGACCTGATCATTTCGAAGTTGCTAGAACATTAGTGAGCTTCGGTACCACTTATAGGACTTTAGGTGATCCTCAGAAACAAAGGGAGTTGCTTGAACAGGCTTTACCTATTCTTGAGAAACACTATGGCTCTGATCATTTTCAAGTTGCCATTGCACTGACAAATCTAGGTAATGCTTATGGGGATTCAGGTAATCCTAGTAGGCAAAAAGAGTTGCTTGAACAGGCTTTACCTATTCTTGAAGAATACTATGGTTCTGATCATTTTCAGGTTGCCATTGCATTGGCCAATCTAGGTGATGCCTATGGGAATTTAGGTAATTCTCGGAAAGCAAAAGAGTTGCTTGAACGGGCTTTAGCAATTCAAGAAAAACATTATGGACCTGATCATTTCGAAGTTGCTAGAACATTAGTGAGCTTCGGTACCACTTATAGGACTTTAGGTGATCCTCAGAAAGCAAAAGAGTTACTTGAACAGGCTTTAGCAATTCAAGAGAAACATTATGGCTCCGATCATTTCCAAGTTGCTATCACATTGACAAACCTAAGTAACGCTCATGGAGATTTAGGCAATCTTCAGAAAGCAAAAGAGTTGCTTGAACGGGCTTTAGCAATTCAAGAGAAACATTATGAGCCTAACCATTTTACAGTTGCTATAATACTAAAAAACCTAGGCGGAACTTATGGAGACTTAGGTGATTCTCAAAAAGCTAAAGAGTTGTTTGAACGGGCTTTACCTATTTTTGAGAAACATTACGGTCCTGATCATCTTGAAGTTGCTAAACTATTGGCAAACCTAAGTATTACCTATGGGGATTTAGGTAACCCTCAGAAAGCAAAGGAGTTGCTTGAGCAGGCCTCATTTATTCTTGAGAAGCATCATGTCCATGATTACTTCTAAAGTTGTTGAACTATGGGAAATTCTAGGCCCCGCTTATGGTGCTCTAGGTAACCATAAGAAACAAAAGGAGTTGTTTGCACGGGCTTCATCCATCTTTAAGAAACATTATGGCCCTGATCATCCGGAAGTTGCTAAACTGCTGGCAGAACTAGATGACATTTAGGTTTTTAGCAATACTGGATTAACAACAATTCATTTGAGCTACACTTCCAAAACTAATCTATTTGGATCTTCTATATAATTTTTTATTTTAACGAGGAAAGTAACTGCTCCTTTGCCGTCAACTATTCTGTGATCGTAAGAGAGGGCAATGTACATCATAGGTCTAATCTCAATTGAGTTGCCCATGGCAACTGGCCTGTTTTGTATTGAATGCATTCCAAGTATTCCAGATTGCGGAGGGTTTATTATCGGAGTAGAAAGGAGCGAACCATATACTCCGCCATTTGAAATGGTAAATGTTGCACCTTCCATTTCTGATACTTGTAATTTACCTTCTCGTGCTTTTTTGCCAAGAGCAACTAAAGTCAACTCAATTTCTGCAAATGACATCTGATCGGCACCCCGAATAACTGGTACAACAAGACCTTTATCGGTGCCAACAGCAACACCTACGTCATAGTAATGTTTATATATGATTTCATCGCCTGAGATTTCAGCGTTAATTTCAGCAATTTCTTTCAATGCTTGCACCGCTGCCTTTATAAAAAACGACATAAAACCAAGTTTTATTCCATATTTTTTTTCAAAGGCGTCCTTATATTTTGCTCTTAGATCCATGACATTCTTCATGTCAATTTCATTGAACGTGGTCAGTATTGCAGCAGTATTTTGCGATGCTTTCAAACGAGCGGCAATTACTTGTCTTATTTTGCTCATTTTTACTCGTTCCTCTCTTTGCTCTCCACTTACTACACTTTTTGGCAATTCATATTGTTTTATTGCAGGTTGTTCAGCTTTGTTCATATGGCCTATCACATCTGCTTTTGTTATTCTGCCTCCCATGCCAGTTCCTTTGACGCTTTCTGCACTGATTGCATTTTCTTCCATAATTTTACGAGCTGATGGAGCATCTTTTTTAGCAGCACTTTCGCTTTTATCTTCTTTTCTCGCTTCCTCTTTTACTTCTCCCACGGAAAGCTTCGCTAACAATTGATCAGGGCTTATTACATCATCTTCCTTTACAAGAAATTCAGTTATTTGCCCCGAAGCTTCTGCAGTTAATTCGAGTGCTGTTTTGTCAGTTTCAATTTCAAAGATCAAGTCATCTACTTTTACTGCTTCTCCAATACCCTTCTTTATTTTTACTATACCTTCTGTAACTGATTCACCACCAAGAGTTTTTGGTGCTCTGATTTCTATAATTTTGCTCATAAAACAACTTCCGTATAAAACTTTCTATAGATTTATACATGAAAAGAGACATGTAATAAACTAATAAATTCATTGAGGCTCTTATCATTTAGAAGTGGACCACAACTCCCAAATGTCATTCCAGCGCAGCCATAAAAATTCCTTGACAAACTCCGCCAGCCCCCTTATCATGAAACTGAAGCTATTTATTTATCTTCTCTGTACAGATTAAATGACAAAAAAACTCACGTATCTGGCGTCTCATGTTTAATTTTTTGCACTATGTGCACTCTATGTCTTTATCAAATTTCTGGGTTTTTACCTACACAAGCTGAAATATGCTTATAAAGCATTTAAAACATAAAAAAACGCCAACTTAAAAAATGGATAGTGAATAACTAGCTACCCTAGGGTTTCTTTTGCCTTTTTTTCTGTTTAGTAAATTTCTTAATGTTTATAATTTAGATTAGTTGCGGTTTAAAAGCAGCTGAATCGCGGTTATTAAGTGTTTAGAATAAAAAAACGCCATACTTGAAAGTATAATGTAAGTAATTAGCCAACCACGGGGCTTCTTTTGCCTTTTTTTTCGTTTGGTAAATTTCTTAATATTTATGGCTAAACGACAATCGTCATCCCGCTACTTGTTAGCGGGATCTAGAGATACCGCGAATGAATCGCGGTATGACGGTATGCGGCGGCGTGACGATAAGCTCGTCATCCCGCTGCTTGTTAGCGGGATCTCTTGTTAGCGGCTGAGATACCGCGAATGAATCGCGGTATGACGGTTCGCGGCGGTATGACGATAAGGTTTATACCTTGTCATGCAAGTACTAGAATCCAGTAAGCTTATTTATGCATGTAAAAGGCTATTATTTTGTAAAGTCAAAGTTGCTTTTGGTTTTAAGTTAAAGTACAATAAATGCAAAGGCTCATATAAACTGGATCCAAGTACTTGAATGACATCAGAGAGAGGGTAACCGAGGTTCATGCGATACACGCTACCAAAGTGTTTAAATAATTAATTAGGTTAAGGTTTGGTATTCAAACAGTCGTACACATGCCAGTCAAAATAGGTACCAGAGGAAGCAAGCTTGCAGTTGCCCAGGCTTTGGAAGCAAAACAAAAGTTGCTGGATTCTTTTCCTAACTTATCTATTGAAATTGTTAAAATAAAAACTTCTGGAGATAAGTATGCAAACGCAAATCTTGCTGAAATAGGAGGCAAAGGATTATTCATTAAAGAAATTGAGACTGAATTGCTCGAAAATAATATAGACATGGCAGTTCATTCGCTAAAAGATATGCCTGCGTTTTTCTCAGGGGGTTTAACAATTCCTTGTGTTTTAGAAAGGCTAAGTTCATGCGATGCGTTTATTTCTCATAAACACAATAGCCTTGAGTCTTTGCCACAGCAGGCTACTATTGCCACTTCTTCAATAAGAAGAAAAGTTCAGTTATTAAATGTTAGACCAGATTTAAATATAGTACCGCTACGTGGAAATGTAACAACCAGATTGCAAAATCAAAGTTTTGATGGAATAATTCTAGCTGAAGCAGGACTCATAAGATTAGAAAAACATCACTTGATTACAGAGGTATTGCCACCAAAAGTTATGTTAAGTGCAGTGGGGCAGGGGGCGGTTTGTATTCAATGTAGAAGGAATGATGTAAAAATTATCAATCTTTTAGAGAAAATTAATAATAATATGTCTTTTATAGGAGTGAAATCAGAGCGCAGTTTTATGAAGACAGTGAATGGTTCATGTTTTACACCACTTGCAGCTTTGGCTGAATATGTGAGCGAAAATATGCTACACCTTCGTTGTATGTTAGCAAGTGGAAAAAATATATACTTCACTGAGCGCACTTCATTTATAGAAGATGCGGAGAAAATGGGTATGGATGCAGGATTAGAGTTGAAATCAAAATGCTTATAAGCTTACCTAAAGTACGTGGAATCTATCGTTATGATGTCTTAATGTCTAAAGCGACGTGGTTAAATGTTGGTGGACGAGCTGATGTATTATTTAAACCATGTGATATTGAAGATTTAACATACTTGATTAAAAATACTGAACTGCCAGTTAGCGTTATTGGTGCAACATCCAACATAATAGTGCGAGATAGTGGCATTCGAGGAATAACAGTAAAATTAGGTAAGGAGTTTGCATATATTAAAAGTAAGGGTAACAACTCTATTGTAGCTGGGGGAGCTGTGCTGCTCAGCAACCTTGCTCACTTTGCGGGAAATCAGCAGATTAGTGGGTTGGAGTTTCTAGTTGGAATTCCAGGAACAGTTGGTGGCGGAATAGAAATGAATGCAGGTGCATATGGTAGTGATATCGCAAGTGTTGTACAATCCATAAAAGCAGTGAATCTAGAGGATGGAAACCTATATGAGTTCTCCAGCGAAGAAATGGGGTATTTTTACCGTGGACATAGCCTAAAAGGAAATTGGATTTTTGTTGAAGCTGAGTTTAAAGGAATAAACTCAGAGTATGAGCTTATACTGCAAAGGTTAAAGGAAGTTATTGAGAGGAAAAATAAAAGCCAGCCAATAAGAGGAAAAACTGCTGGGTGCATATTCAAAAATCCAAAAAACTACCGAGCATGGGAGTTAATTGATAAATCTGGCTGCCTAGGGTTAAATATTGGTGGAGCTAGAATCTCTAAGAAACATTGTAACTTCTTGCTCAATTACGATAATGCAACTGCATCTGACTTGGAAAACCTTGGCAACAAAGTAAAAGATGCAGTAAAGGATAAATTTAATGTTGAACTTGAGTGGGAAATAAGGGTTTTGGGTAGCTATTAGATAGTTTTTATAGCTTATGTATATTCGTTCAGGAGAACGGCAAATAAGGTAAACAAGTAATCTAAAAAAATAATCATAGAGAAACCGTGAGGTAATGTGGTTAATCTTGTAGAACTTTGCAAGAATCTAGAGAGAAAAATAGCAAAGTTATACCAATTCTCATTATTAGTGAATCAAATAAGCGATATTGTAGAGTTATTTAATTGTGGAGTGAGAAAGAAAGGCAATAGTATGGCTTTTTTTCCATTGTTATCTATCCGTTTATTGTGCAGTGGGAATTGGTATTAGCTGAACGGACACTATTGTTATACTATATCTTATATACAATTGTGCAATATGGACAATGGCAACAAATTTACTAGCGAAATTCAGTGATTTATGATTGATAATTAAAGTTCTTAATTAGTAACCGTTCACACTTAATTCTTCAATCTCACTAATAGAAAGGCCAGTAAATTTGACAATAGTGTTGACATCAACATTGTTAGCCAGCATTGCTTTTGCGACTTCGATTTTTCCTTCGATTTTTCCTTCAATTTTCCCTTCCTCTTTACCGATTTTGATGCCTCTTTCTTCGCCAATTTGGATGCCTTTTTCAGTAGCAAGGTCAAGTCTGTATTCAAGAATGGCTTCTTCTTTCCGTAGATCCATTATTCTTTCTTCATAAGCTACTAAATCTTTTTCATTCCAGCTAAACCTGTCTAATTCATCGTAGGCTAACTTTATTATTGGTGCTTTTTCTGCTATTTTCCTTAAGTCTTCTTCCGTAGTTTCATCTGCATATTTGAAGAAAAATAACCAACGATCCACTATGCTTTCTAGCTGTTCTTCCTTATTCTTAGGAAATTTAGGTAGTTCAATAAATACAAATTGAAAATCTTTTAAGTCATGCTCATTGGTTTTCTCATCTCTTATAGTGTGGCTGGATATATAATCAAGCTTATCAGGAAATAAATTACAATTAGAGATAGCAATAAAGAAAACCTTCTTTAAATCAATGTACTTACCAGATTTATCAGCTTGCCTTGAGTAAGCCTTAGCAGCATATAGTTGAGCTCGTTTTTCGAAGCCTTTATCGCGAGTAAGCTGCATTTCAATCACATACCTGGCCCCACTAGAATCCCTGCAAAGAACATCAACTATACTTTGTTTATCAGATGCAATTTCAGGATCCATTATAGTACTGAGGAATTCCACTTCTTGTATAGTATTTATCTCAGTAAACCCTAAAATATCATTCAAAAAATGTATGAGAATATTCTTATTTTTTTCAGTGCCAAATATTTTTTTGAAGGTCAAATCCAGCTTAGGGTCGAGAAACTTAGATAAAGCCATAGCCAAAGTGCTTAAAAATATTAATAATTATACACTATTATTAACAATTATTCAACCATATTTTTGAAGATAGCTATGCCGCCGCGAACCGTCATACCGCCGCGGTATCTCTAGATCCCGCTAACAAGCAGCGGGATGACGAATTACTTAACCGTCATACCACCGCGAACCGTCATACCGCCGCGGTATCTCGGCATAGATTCCGCTAACTAGTAGCGGAATGACGATTGTGTATCGTGTTTTGCTAAAAATCACAGAATGCAGTCTGGTTACCTTATTAGAAGTTTAGCTTTAACTTTAAATGGACTACTCAACCGTGACAGACTTAGCTAAATTTCTTGGACAATCTGCATCTAACCCTTTTTTTGCTGCAGTAAAGTAAGCAAGGAATTGCATAGCAACACTGTAGATGATTGGAGAGATAAAATTATCAGTGTCTGGAAGTTGCACCACATCTGCGCAAACTCCCCTTAGGAATGGCGCTCCTTGTTTATCACTGAAGGCAATTACTTTGCCTTTTCTTGCAATAATCTCTTGTATATTAGATAGCGTTTTAAAGAATAAATCATCATAAGGGATAATTGCTATAACAAGCACAGTAGAGTCTATTAAAGCAATAGAACCATGCTTCATTTCTCCCGCTGCAATACCAGTTGTATTGATATATGAAAGCTCTTTTATTTTCAATGCGCCTTCCATTGCAACTCCGTATGAACTTCCTCTGCCGATTAAAATAACGTTATTGTGTTCTAATATACTGCCCGATATATGTTGTATTTTCATCACATTCAAAACGTGCTCAACATACTCGGGAATAGAATTGATAGCACTGCTTAGCTGTTTTATTCTCTCTCCACCCAGTATACCTTTTATTTTTCCAAGCTCCACGGCAAAGCATGCTAAAGTTGCAAGTTGCGCAGAAAAGGTTTTTGTTGAAGCAACACCAATTTCTGGCCCAGCAAGAGTATGTAACACAATATCTGAGATCTTTTCAATGCTGCTGCTAAATGTATTAGTTATACTTATGATTGTTTGCTTCTGTGATTTCGCATAACGCAGCGCTTCTATGGTATCTGCAGTTTCGCCAGATTGAGAGATAAATAACCCAATGCTGCCTTCTTCCAGCTTGACGTTGCTATACCTAAATTCTGATGAGATTTCTAGATATACTCGAACTTGAGCGACATTTTCCAGCCAATACTTTGCTATTAGCCCAGCAAAATAAGATGACCCGCATCCAACTATAGTAATGTGATTCAGTTCAGAGAATAATTTTTTGTTGACCTCTTTATATTGCTTGTAAAATTGGTTTATTGTTTTGTTTAATGCACAAGGTTGCTCAAAAATCTCTTTTAACATGAAGCTAGGGTAACCATTTTTGCTAATTAGAAAATCACTTGGACTACTATTTTCTATACTGCGTTTAACTTGTGTACCATTGTTGTATATACTAACTCCACTAGATTTTATCACTGCAATGTCATCATCTTCCAAATGCGATATTTTTTCCACAAATGCACTTAAAGCATTAGAGTCAGATGCAGCAAACACTGTGTTACAGTTATAGCCTATTGCTAAAGGCAAATTTCTCTTCGCAACAAATAAGGCGTCTGGATATTCTGCAAATAATAAGACCAAGGCAAATGAGCCGTGTAGGTTGTTTAAACACTTAAATAGAGAATCAACTGGCGACAATCCTTCATCAAGATATAAGGTTAGCATGTTTGGTATGATCTCTGTGTCAGTGTCAGTATGGAATGGCATTCCCCTTTCTTCTAGACCCTTTTTTAGCAGATTGTAATTCTCAATTATGCCGTTATGAGCAACAACAACATTATTTGTACGAATGGGATGAGCATTTTTAAGGCCTGGAACTCCATGTGTAGCCCAGCGAGTATGTGCTATACCAACTGTACTGTGAGACATCTTGCTGTCATCAACAACTTCACATAACCTTTCGACTTTACCTTCTGATTTTTTGACTTCTATCTTACCTTCGTTATTTATGATTGCTATACCTGAGGAATCATATCCCCTATATTCCAATTTTTGTAACCCAGTTAGTAAGGTTGGTATTACTGAATCACCGCTACTTACTACACCAAATATTCCGCACACAAATGGATCACCAAACAAACTTTTTTCTAAACATGTTAAGCATTTTTGCCTTTATTACTGGTTGATTTATATTCTTTTTATCATTCTTTCGATTTTACCTTTTTAATTGGTTTAGCTGCTACTTTTTGAGTTTCTTTGCTTAAAACCTCAGATATAGCGGACTTTAGAACTTTTATCTCAACTTTTGGTGCTATTTCTATTATAAATTGTGCATTTGCCTCATCAACTTTATTAACTTCACCTATTATTCCACCAGAAGTAATGACTGTATCACCACGTTTTATTTGATCTATCATCTTTCTATGTTCTTTTAGTTTTTTTTGTTGTGGGCGAATAATGAGAAAATAAAATACCACAAATATTAAAATCAATGGAGTAAAACTAGCAAAAGATGCGCCGATACTTGATGTATTGCTAGTTGCATCTGCTGCAAAAACTTCAGAAATGAGCATATTTAATCCTAATTGTTAATGATAAAAACAAACCTATTTAAGTATTAATTACAATACCATGCCATGTCAAGTTTGGTGGAAGCATTTCTCAATATCGGTTGCGAATTCTAAGTTATGCTAAAACTAATATGGCGGGAGTGATGAGACTTGAACTCACGACCTCATGCGTGACAGGCATGCGCTCTAACCAACTGAGCTACACCCCCCTAATTTCTTTTTAGCGTTTTCGGGCTTCAACTTTAAAGCTAATAAACATGTTGCCCTTTGTCAATATTTTTTGTTTGCGCTTTGCTGTCTTTTCTATTACTATGTAAATAATTTAATTTCACACATGGCTTGTACAAGTAGTCCCATTAGGGTTATGCCATGGAAGATAAACTATTTGGAGGAATGATATATGACAAATTTGCCTAAAGTCACTGTGCGTGATTTAGCTGAATCTGGTGTACATTTTGGTCACAAAATTAGTCGCTGGAACGCAAAAATGGCTCCATATATATATGGGGTACATCAAGAAAATCGTATACATATAATTGACTTGCGAAAAACATTACCATTGCTACAGGTGGCCATGAAGGCTTTATATGACGTTGCATTTCAAGGTGGTCGCATTCTATTTGTTGGTACAAAGTTTCAAGCTTTTGATATTATTGCAAGTGAAGCGATTCGTTGTGGTCAATATTATGTGAATCATCGTTGGCTTGGTGGTATGCTTACTAATTGGGGCACTGTTTCTTCTTCGATAAAAACCTTGATGCAATATGAGAAAATATTAAATGACGAGGATAGCATTTTAACAAAGAAAGAATTGGGAAACATTGAAAAGAAAAAGCAAAAGCTTGATAAGGCGCTTGGCGGTATTAGAGAAATGGGAGCAATTCCTGATATCTTATTCATCATTGATACTAATAAAGAGCATATAGCGGTTAAGGAGGCTAAGAAGTTAGGAATTCCAATAGTTGCAATACTTGATACTAATTCTGATCCAGATGGTATTACTTATCTAATACCTGGAAATGATGACTCAAGAAAATCAATAGAGCTCTATTGTAAATTAGCTACCGACTCTATATTAGCTGGAATAGAGTCTAGTCTAGCAAAATCTGGAGTTAAGATTGATGATATAAGGGGTGATGAGTTTATTCAAGAAAAAGAAGACGGTATTGTGCAAACTAAAAAGAGACGTAGTAAAGTTTACAAAGAAGAAGAAAGGGAGGTAGTAACAAATGAAGATGAATCCAGATGATATAAGAGAATTACGTGATAGAACAGGGCTTGGCTTAAGTGACTGTAAAAAAGCATTAGAAGAATGTGATGGTGACATTAAGAAAGCCGTTGATAAGTTACGTACAATAGGTCTTGCTAAAGCTGACAAAAAATCTGATAGAGTAGCTTCAGATGGACTCGTTGTTATGTGTTTGACTGAAAATTATGGTGCATTGGTTGAACTCAATTGCGAAACAGATTTTGTTGCAAGGAATGAGAAATTTATAGAGTTAGTTTCAAATTTAGCATCAATTGCTCATCAAGAACGCTGTACTAGCGTTGATGAGTTAAAAAATGCCAAGTATGAAAGCATTGGCACAGTGCAGGAAGCTATTATGAATGGTACGTCAGTTCTTGGTGAGAAGCTAGAGTTAAGCAAGCTTTGTTACTTAGAAGCTAAGGATGGAGTTATTGCTGGCTACGTACATGGTGATGTGTGTGGCTTAGGTAAGATTGGTGCTTTAATTGCATTGCAATCATCTGGTGATAAGGCGAAGCTACAAGAGATTGGGAAACAAATAGCTATGCATGTAGTTGCTATGAAGCCTGAAGCTTTGTCTATAGATGATTTAGATCAAATGAAGTTGAAAAATGAACGTTCTATAATTGAAGAGCAAGTGAGGGGCTTAAATAAACCTGAAGAAGTAGCAAAAAAAATAGTAGATGGACGAATGGCTAAGTACTATGAAGAAGTTGTTTTACTAGAACAAAAGTTCATAAAGGATGATAAAATGAAAGTTTCTGATTTTATAAAGTCAAGCGAGGTGAGTGCTATTAAATTATCTAATTACAAGTTACTTGTTTTGGGTGGTGCAAACTAAATGGTAAAAAATGTTTCCCTCAACAAATGAAAAAAGCGAAATAAAATATTCCAGAGTGTTATTTAAAATCTCTGGTGAAGCTTTAATGGGGTCACAGTCTTTTGGCTATGATATGGGAATAATAAGCCAATTATGCAAAGATATAGCTGATATTAACAGGCTTGGAGTTCAGGTATGTATTGTTGTTGGTGGTGGTAATATCTTTCGTGGCACATCTGCGTCTTTAAGTGGCTGTGAAAGAGCAAGTAGTGATTATATTGGAATGCTTGCAACTATAATCAATGCTTTAATTTTACAAAACTTTTTAGAAAAAAATTTAATAGCTTCTAGGGTATTATCTGCAATACCCATGGCCACTGTATGTGAACCTTACATAAGAAGGAAAGCTATTCGTCATTTAGAAAAAGGTAGAGTGGTAATTTTTGCAGCAGGCACAGGCAACCCATTTTTTACTACAGATACAGCTGCAGCCTTACGTGCTGTTGAAATGAATTGTGATGTTATTCTAAAGGGTACGCAAGTAAATGGTGTATACTCCGCTGATCCGAAAAAAAATGAGGATGCTGTAATGTATGATAGGCTTTCTTACACGGATTTATTGACTCGTGATTTAAAAGTTATGGATGCATCAGCAATTTCACTTGCTCGTGAGAATTCTATTCCAATTATAGTTTTTTCTTTGAAGGGAGAAAAAATAGTCAATATTATTAAGGGTCAAGGTACTTATACTATAGTTTCAGATTGTAAACATTAGGTAATTTATGTTAAATGAAATAAAAGCTAAAACAAAAGAAAGAATGCTAAAAACTATTCAGTCCTTTCATGATGATATTAAAGGCGTACGCACTGGTAGAGCTAGCGCATCGTTGCTTGATGGTATAGTTGTAAATATCTATGGTGGACATCAAAAGTTAAATCAGGTTGCAGGTGTTTCGGTTATAGATAACAAAACTCTATCAATTAAAATTTGGGATATTAATGTTGTCGGTGAAGTGAAAAATGCTATATTAAATGCCAACTTGAATTTAAATCCTGTTGTTGAGGGCAATACCATACGTATAGCTCTTCCGGACTTAACACAAGAAACCCGTGAAAAATTAGTGAAATTATTGCATCAGTTTGCTGAAAATGCACGGATTGCCATTAGAAATATACGTAGAGATATTATGGAAGAAACAGAAAAAATGAAGGAAAATAAAGAAATCTCAGAAGATGATTTTCATGGTGCTAAAAAGGAAATACAAAATATTACTGATAATAATATAAAAAAAATTGATGGTGAATTGTCCATCAAAGAAAAGGATATACTGAATCACTAAATGATATGGAGAAAGCTTACATAGCAAATGATGTCATTCCAGTGCTTGACACTGGAATCCAGTCTTTACTATACAACTATCTGATGCACTTGTTTGAAATCAAATTTCCTGGATCCCAGTGTCGGAGCACTGGGATGACACCAATTTTGCATTCAAGTATCAACTATTGGTGTCACTACAGTAACTCTCTTCCTGTCATGCAAGTAGCTGACACCTTCCAGGTGTCCATTGAAATCCAAAAAATTTCACTCAAGTCAAAATTAGGTTAAATTTAAATGTTGAATCAAGAATCTTTACCGAAACATTTAGCAATTATTATGGATGGTAATGGTAGATGGGCGAACAATCAAGGAAAGGTAAAAATTGATGGTTATAAAAAGGGCAGTGAAGTTGCATACGATATTGCCAAGTATTGTACGGACCTAACCATACCCTACTTAACTTTGTATGCATTCTCTATGGAGAATTGGCTTAGACCCAAAAACGAAACTGACTGTCTATTTGATTTATTTTACTCCGTTTTAACTAATGAAGATAAAGTCAATTTCATTTGCAACTGTAACATTAAGTTGAATTTTATTGGCAATTTAAGTCTGTTATCCAGTAAAATATTGGATCAAATTAAAAAAGCAGAAGAAATGACACATAAGAACGATGGTTTATTACTCACTGTGGCAGTCAGTTACGGAGCAAAGCAAGAAATTACACAAGCTATAAGCAATATTATAAAAGAAAATATTGCTTATGTATCAGAAGAGGAATTTGAAAAATTTCTGTATACTAAAGATTTGCCAAAATTGGATTTATTAATTCGCACTGGCGGCGAAAAAAGGTTAAGCAACTTTTTATTATGGCAAGCAGCTTATGCTGAATTGTATTTTTGTGATACTTTATGGCCTGATTTTTCTTGTCAAGATTTGAGTAAAGCATTAGAAGATTATACAAAAAGAGAGAAAAAATATGGTAGATAATAATTTTATAATTAGAATGTTGTCCTCAATAGTAATATTATTCATATTTTCCTTTGCTACATATTTCAGTGATTTATCGTTTTACCTATTGATTTTTTCAATAGCAGTTTTATCTTCTTTTGAATGGTATAATCTAACCCAAGGAAATAAAATTTTATACGTTTTTGCATTATTATTGATTGCACTACCAAGCGCCTCATTAATATATTTATATAATCTACCACAGGGAAAATACGCATTAGTATGGTTCGTCTTAACCATTTGGGGAATTGACGTTACTGCCTACCTATTTGGTAAGAATTTTGGTGGAGCTAAAATTTGCCCAATTCTTAGCCCTGGAAAAACTTGGACAGGACTTCTTGGTGCGATTTTAGCTGGAGTAGTGTGCACAATTTTTGGATCAATATTTTTTGGTCTATTTTCAATTTTTTATTCTCCAATCATTGGCCTTGCAATTGCTATTCTAGCGCAACTTGGCGATTTCACTGAGTCGCTTGTTAAAAGAGCTTACGGTGTTAAAGATAGTGGAAATATGATACCTGGCCATGGGGGAGTGCTCGACCGTATGGACAGTTTCATTTTTACTGCCCCTCTTATTGCTATTTACATAAGCTAAGTCTGCAGAAGTGCCATTAGAGTTCATCCCTAGTCAGCTCCCCAACCGCTTCTACAGTGCAGTCATGGACAAACGTCTTTTCACAATAAGGGCAGGCTATTTCCTCTTCTTCTCCCATATCTAAATATATTAATGGATGGCCAGAACCCTCATCATTCTCATCACCATGACAACAAACTTTTCTATTATTAACCCTCACTTTTGACATGCTGCTCCTTTAGCTTATAACATTTTATATATTGAATATACCCATTCAGAAATAAAAAACAACAAGCACTATTCTCCATTTTTTATCCTATTCAGGTTAATCAATTCGTTTTGAACGCCTTTTGATACAAATTTGCTAACATCTTCTCCTAATCTTGCTATTTCCTTTACAAAACTTGATGAGATAAATTGAGTATCTTCAGAAGCAGGAAGAAATATGGTTTCGATTTCAGGAAGAAGTTTATAATTTACCCAGCTCATTTGAAACTCGTAATCAAAATCCGATACTGCTCTTAATCCCCTAATAATAACAGAAGCATTCTGCTCTTTGGCAAACTTCACTAGCAACCCATTAAAAGATATAACATCTGCATCAATTCCTAGTCCTTTGATTTCATTTTCAGCCATGCTTGTGCGTAGCTTTGTGTCAAAGGCAGTATGCTTATTAACGTTTTCTGCAACTCCTATTATTAATTTATCGACTAGTTTACACGCTCTTTTGATTATGTCAATATGCCCAAAAGTTATAGGGTCAAATGTGCCAGGGTAGATTCCTATTTTGTCATTAATGTTCATCCTTTATTTTTATAAACTACTTTAAAAACTTTTGATAGACATAATAACATTTTTTATCTAAAAATAAAAGTATACAGTTGGCCTGATAGCTCAGTTGGTAGAGCAAAGGACTGAAAATCCTTGTGTCGCTGGTTCGATTCCTGCTCAGGCCACCTTCTCTTTCTTGGCAAACTTGCCTTTTTGTTATAAAATACTCTATATCGTAATATAAATATTAGGGAGGCAAGTCATAGTATATAAATATTATAATAAACTATTTAATATCTTATTAATTATAGTTCTATTATTAAGCAATATTACTTATGCTGGCGTTAGTGAAAAACCGGCATCTCAACATGTAACCAGAAAAGAAGAACCAGTGTCAACTGTCTTGACGGCAGAAAATACAGTAAATAATGACGTAGTTGTTGGTTTGTTGAAAACGGAAGAAGCACATGAACTTGGGCTATCTCAAAATATCTATGAGATGTTTAATAACTTTGGGGTTAAGACTGTACTGATTGATTATAATAAGATAATTAGCCTTAAAAAAATTCAGACAGAGTCACTTAATCTCGCAAAACAAGATGAAACATTGGCAAAGAAGCTAACATTAGACCGAATAAAAGTTGAAGTTGCAAAGTTTGTTAAAGAGCACAAAATAAATAGAATATTTATTCCGGATAATTTACACTCAGCACCCACTCCTTGTCGCCAGCTTGTTACTGAAGCAATTGTAAAAATAGTGGATGATAACCCTGTAATTCATTTGCTTGGCATATGTGAAGGCATAATGAATGCAAAGGGAATTGAAGTAGTGAGTGTTGTGAGTGATGAAGAGAAACGAAGATCTCATTTAAAATCAGCACCTAATCCACAGAAAGAGGATGTACCTCTCCAGCAGATAAAGATCGTTCCAAATAGTCGTTTAGCAGAAGTAGTAGCCAAATTCCTAATACCTAATGAAAATGGCTGGTTTTCAACATATTTTCCAGATGCTCATTCAGGAGCAGTAAGTAATACACCAGAAAATAGAAGAAAATTGGAGTCACTTGGATATAAAGTTGCAGCATTTTCCAGTGAGGGGGTAATAGAGGCTATTGAAGATAAGCATGGTAATGTTCACTTTCAAAGTCATCCAGAAGCCCTTGTTGTGAAGTCAGATAAAAACCTCTATTTATCAAATCACAAGGAACGTCAAGTGTCTACACTAGTTGCTATAGCGATTATGAATGATTTTCTTTATCGTGCTTAATGGCTATAGCTTTAGGCTTACCGACGATTTGATAAACGATAGATTTGTCATGTATCCGTTCAGGCAATGGCGTCAACTTAAG
Source organism: Wolbachia endosymbiont (group A) of Cephus spinipes (assembly GCF_964026895.1). Classification (NCBI taxonomy): domain Bacteria; kingdom Pseudomonadati; phylum Pseudomonadota; class Alphaproteobacteria; order Rickettsiales; family Anaplasmataceae; genus Wolbachia; species Wolbachia endosymbiont (group A) of Cephus spinipes. The sequence continues at coordinate 821,271 of NZ_OZ034713.1, forward strand.
GAAAAATATCAGCGATAGTGTATAAAATTTCTCTCCAAATTTTTTATCATTAAATTATCCAAAGAGTGCAAGGGACAGCACTTTTGTTTCTGTTTTATTTCAACAAAGAAGTCTAAAATGTGTCCTTTTTAGGTGAAATATGCAAAAAGGAAAAAACCTTATTCTACAAATTAAAAATATAATATACTCGAAAACTTTTCAGAAAATCCATTGTGTTGAGTTTTACACGAACAAGAAAACTTCCTTTTTCGACAGTATTTTCTATGATTTTAAAGTTAGTTAAAAAAAGTTTGGGAATAGAATGTGAACTTATGGAGCCATTGACATGTGACCTTACCCAGAAAAAGTGGAGAGAAAGTTTGGAATGTTTTTCACAAAGAGAATGATGAATCAAAATGCTCAGGAATGCAATAGTTAATAGTGACGTTGTTTGTTATAAAAAATTTCTATGTATTCAAATATTGCAGTTCTAGTTTGTTGAGCAGAGTGTTGTGAAGTATCAATAAGTATTTCTCTTTTCAATGAGCTAAAGAAGCTTTCCACAACAGAATTGTTGTAACAACAACCTTTATGACTCATCTATGTTTTTTATGGATAAGAGATATTGATAACCTTGCGAAGTATATTGTGAACCTTGATCACTATGTAATAGTAGATTTTTGGCAGGTTTACGCTTGTTAACGTCCATTAATAAAGAGTCCATAACCAATTGTTTATTTATTGAACTGCTCATTAACTACCATGCGTGAATATAGATCGATTATTGTTGCCAAATATAGTCATCCTTCTTTGGTTTTTATATAAGTAATCCCATACTTTATTTGGTTGATCGACAATAAAGTTTTGGTCTAATATATTGGGAGCTACTGTCCGTTTGTTGTTTCTTAATTTTAAATTTTCTTCTCAATATAGCCTGAATACCATTTTTCTGCATAATACTTTGCACTGTTTTTAAGTTGCAACTTTTACCCAAAGCCTTTAATTCAGCATGAATTTTAGGAGCTCCATATCTACATTTAGAAGCTTGATATATTTTTTGAATATCTGCTAATAACTCTTTATTTGCTGATTCTCTACTGCTTATTTTCCTTGTAGTCCACTTATAGTAGCCACTAGCAGAAAACCCTACATAATTCCTGCACTTTATAGTGTTTACTATGCTCTTTTATGAAAAAATATTTTACTCTTTTTGACTGGCCAGGGCTTTTTTTAAAATGTCTCTTTCTCTTGTTACTTTTGCTAACTCTTTCTGTAAATCAAATCTCTCTTTGTCATAAGGTGCTACATCTGGAAATGCATTTGCCGCTGACTTTTTTTCGTTATATTTCTTCATCCATTTTCCTAATACACTATCCCTTATTCCTAGATCTCTTGCTACTTTTGCAACTGGTTGACCTACCTTTCTTTGTTCATTTGCCAGCTTAACAGCTTCCAATTTGAATTCTGCCGTATATTCTCTTGCCATTTCTAATCCTCCAAAATTTTATTTTACCCAAAAAAACTCTTTTCTTTCTCTCCACTTTTTCTGGGTAAGGTCAGTATGGGAAAAGGTGAAAGATGTACTAAAAAACCCAGAGATGATAAAAAAGGAATACCAACGTAGAGTATTAGAAAATAAAAATGATGAATCATCAGAGAAAAAGTTTGCAAGAAGAGAAAATCAAATAAAAGAAGGTATCGAAAAATTAATGGAAGATTATTATAGTCAAGAAAATGCAGGAGAGAAAGGATATATAAGCGAGGAAGAATTTAAACAGACAATGAGAAAAATGAAAGAACGCTTACAAGGGATAGAAGAAGAGAAAAAAAAGGTAGTTGATCAGAAGGCAGTAGAAAAAGGAATAAGTCTTATTATAAATAGCATAAAGAATTTTTATTCTAGTGTAAAATCGAACCTGGAACAGCTAGATTGGCAAACTAAGCGCGGCATTATTAAAGCATTAATAGGACAAATTAACATTGGTTGTGATCAGGTAGAAGTAGGATTTCAGATCGAAGAACCAGCACAGGATGGGGGAATTCTTAATTTGTATCATTGTACTACACATCATAATAAGGGGGTTGGCGAAGGGTGTCAAGTAATTCCGTTCCTTATGGGTAAAAAAAGAGAAACTCTAAGTTGCAGCCGCACAATGTTTCTCTTTTCTGCTGTTGATGATTATTTCGCCTATTGTAACTGCCGCTAGAATAAAGCAATAATATACCTGTGTTAATAAAGAAATAGGTGATACAGAGGCGATGCTACCTGCTAGCAATAGTTGGGAACCATAAGGTAAGATACCTTTTGTAGCACAAGCAAAAACATCTAATAAGTATGCGCTGCGATGTGGCGCAATACTGTGTTTTTGTGCAAGCCTTTTTGCAATGCCACCACTTAGTAAAATAGCAATGGTATTATTGGCAACTAAGGTAGTAAACATAGACGCAATTCCTGCTATCACAAATTCAGCTTTAGTTTTTGTGATATTGCTTTCATCGATGAGTTTATGCAACGCTTTTTGACCTTGCTTGTACATTATATGGCTCAATCCACCGATAAATAGAGCAAATATCACTATTTCGTTTACTTTTTTGAAACCGTCATACACGTCATGAGGAAATTGAATGATAGCATAGTCAAAAAAAGTTATTCCTAGCACACCAGCAATAATTATGTTTATAGTTATTGTTACTAAAGTGGCGACTTCAAGCAGCCCCATGATCATTAAAGAAATGTAAGGAATAATTTTTATTATAGAATAATAATCTAAATTTGATATAGAAATAATTTTTGTACTATTTGAGGCAACTGCTAGGTAGATGAGTGTTATAATGCTGGCAATAAGTGCAACTTTAGAGTTCATTTTAAGTTTATCTTTTGCTGAAGCTTCCTGTGAAGAAACAGATGCAATGGTGGTATCAGATATCATCGAAAGGTTATCGCCAAACACGGCACCACCTACTACAGTTGCAGTTCCTATTTCGAGACCAAAAGCTCCACTTTTTGCCAGATTAACAGCTATAGGTACCATCAGCGCAACAACTCCCATAGATGTGCCAATTGCAGTTGAAATAAAAGCAGAAGCCAAAAATACTCCAGGCAGCAGTAATCTTGCTGGAAGGAAATTAAGAATTAAATTAGCAACAGTGTCTGCGCTACCGATTGATTGAGTCACCGCAGAAAATGCTCCAGAAAATAAAAAAATTAAACACATAGTAAGGGTGTTTTTGTCACCCATGCCCTTGATAACAGTATCGATGTTATGCTGAATTTTATTTGTACCACGTGAGACAGCAAAAAATAGTGCTGGTAATAAGCAGATTACTGGTGAAACCTGATGAAGTGGATTATCAGTTCCGATAAAAGAAAAATAAGCACCACTTCCAAGATACAAGATTAAAAAAATAATCAAGGGGACAAAAGCTGTCATTTTGCTGTACCTAAACTTATAACTATAACTAATTAAGTGGTTTTAAGCAAGTTTGGTTTTCACTAGTTCTACAGGAAGTCAATAGCAGAGTTTTAAACTTCATATTTAATCTACTAAATAAATAGCACATGTAGCTTATTGCTTGACAATAGGATCTAATTGTTGTCTAGATTCCAGCATCACGCGCACAACTGTACGAACATTTGTTTGCGAAGAAATGTTATAGCTGGTTTTGCTTCAAACACAAAGATATCATCCGAGTAGCTGAATACTTGGATCCAGAAAATTTTGCTGCGAATAAGCAAATTTGTTTGGTGAGCATAGAAAGTGGAATGTGTAAGCGCAGCCTCAACAGGGTGTCATCCAAGTAGCTGACTACTTGGATCCAGATTGGATACTGAGTTGGTGAGTATAAAAGTATAGCTAACGCGAGCTCTACGTCATACCGCCGCAGAATAATTAACCGTCATACCGCGATTCATTCGCAGTATCCCTTCGCGGTATCCCTTAGCCGCTAACAAGCAGCGGGATGACGGTTGTCGTTTAGCCATAAACATTAAGGAATTTACCAAATAAAAAAAAAGGCAAAAGAAGCCCCGTGGTTGGCTAATTACTTACATTATACTTTCAAGTATGGCGTTTTTTTATTCTAAACGCTTAATAACCGCGATTTAGCTGCTTTTTAATGCAACTAACCTTTAGTCATAAATGTTTAAGAAATTTACTAAACAGAAAAAAAGGCAAAAGAAACCCTAGGGTAGCTAATTATTCACTATCCATTTTTTAAGTTGGCGTTTTTTGATGTTTTAAATGCTTTATAAGCGTATTTCAGCTTGTATAGGTAAAAACCTAGAAATTTGATAAAGACATAGAGTGCACATAGTGCAAAAAATTAAACATGAGACGCCAGATACGTGAGTTTTTTTGTCATTTAATCTGTACAGAGAAGATAAATAAATAGCTTCAGTTTCATGATAAGGAGGCTGGCGGAGTTTGTCAAGGAAGTTTTTTCGTTTCTAATGGTTGTTAACGTGCTGCCAAAAACTATGCAAGAAGTCTATTGAAATCGCGTATATCAATCGTTGTAAAATCACACAATTGCTCTGTAGAGCTATGCCCTGTAATAATTACTATACCATTTTGCTCAGAGCGTATTGAGATTAAGTTCAGCACTAATTCACACGTTGCACTATCAAGATTACAAAATGGTTCATCTATCAGCCAAACGTTTGCATTAGAAATCAAGAGGCGAGCAAGCGCAACTCTCCTTTTCCAGCCTGCAGAAAGTTCGCCATATCTAATATTAAGTACAGGTTGCAACTGCAAGCAACAAATAGCTGCCACAATCAATTCTCTAGTATTTCGTATTCCTGCCCAGAATTCTACGTTTTGAGCAACAGTTAAGCTATCTTTACAGGCATTCTTATGGCCTATATAGACCATAGAAGATATATAGGATTTTGGATCATCATATATATCTTTTCCGCAGTGCCTTATATTGCCTGATACCGGCGGTAAAAGTCCAGATAAACTTCTAATTAAGCTGGTTTTACCACTACCATTTGGACCAGTGATTAGAATCTTTGATTTTAGCTCAGCTTTAAAACTGAGATTCTTAAATAGTACCTTATTATTACGAGTGCAGGATAAATTTTCACATTCAAGCATGGATTATCTGCCCTTTCCCTTATGTTTACCTTGAGTTGAAGCCTGAGCTTTTACAAACAGCTCCCAAAATCCTTTCTGTCCGCCTTCTCTATGTATCAATTGTGCAAAACGCTGCATTAAACCATTACCCATCATAACCATCTTTGTCCATTTACCTACCGGTTTTGCTATGTCAACTATTTCTGGATCTTCTTTATAAACTTGCACATCTTTTTGTTTCTCGCGTAGCGTTTCTTGTTGTTTCAGCAACTCTTTTTGCTTATTTTTTTGATATAATTCATTGAATTTTCTGTCTTCTTCCCACTCTTCTTTAAAAACTTTTCTAGGAAATATGATTTTTCTAATGCGATTTTTGTATATTTTTCTCAAAAAGAGAAATACTGCAGCTACAGCAAGTAATGTTACGCTATATAATATGATCTGTGTAAGTGGCATTTCCTGTATCTAATTCATTAAAAATACCCTTGCTATTATACCATAATTATAGAAATTGTGCAATTTTTTTGCGGGTAAAGACAATATAAAAGCAGTACTGCTCTATTTCGAAAATTGCGCAAATATCTGACGAACGGGCTTGTATGTAATAAGGTTTATTTCTATACTTCTTAAAGAATTTAGAAGTAAAACAAATATGAACTGCTATAAAACTCATACGTGCAATGAACTGAGGAAGAACGACGTAGAAAAGGAAGTTACCCTTTCTGGATGGTTATATCGTAAGCGCGACCATGGTAACCTAATTTTTGTTGATTTAAGGGACTTCTACGGAATCACTCAGCTAGTATTTAATAATGACAAAGACTTTTTTGATGAGATATCAAATTTAAAATTGGAGAGTGTAATTACTGTTACAGGAATAGTTGAAGCTAGAACTGAAGATACGGTAAACAGCTCTATTTCTACCGGAGAAATCGAGGTGATAGTCAACAATTTGCGCGTTGAGTCGGAAGTTGAGTTCCACTTTGATGAAGAAATAGCAAAAGAAGAAAGAAGTATATTGGCAAGCATTACCGGCGAGCAAGAATACCCAGAAAACATGAGATTTAAATATCGATTTCTTGACTTAAGACGTGAAAAAGTCCGCAACAATATTATTTTGCGCTCACAAATTATTGCAGAGCTCCGCAAGCTCATGATAGAGCGAGGATTTTTAGAGATTCAAACTCCAATACTCACTGCTTCCTCTCCTGAAGGAGCACGCGACTACCTAGTGCCAAGCAGGCTAAATCCTGGCAAGTTCTATGCATTGCCACAAGCTCCGCAGATTTTCAAACAGTTGCTCATGGTTTCAGGGTTTGATAAATATTTCCAAATTGCACCATGTTTTCGTGATGAAGACGCAAGGGCTGACCGTTCTCCGGGAGAGTTTTATCAGCTAGATCTTGAAATGTCTTTTGTGACTCAAGAGGACATATTTGACGTTATTGAATCTGCTTTATATAAAGTGTTCGCCAAATTTTCTCGCAAGTCTGTCGATAAAGATTTTCCACGCATTACATACAAAGAGGCAATGCTTAAGTATGGTTCTGACAAGCCAGATTTGCGTAATCCACTATTAATCAGCGATGTTACAGAAATTTTTCGTGATTCAGGGTTCAATATTTTCAAAAGCAATATTGAGCGTGGTATGGTAGTGAGAGCCATCCCTGCACCTAAAACAGCAGAGGAACCACGCAGCTTCTTTGATAAAAAGATAGAACATGCGCAAAAAGAATTCGGTGCTAAGGGTCTTGGATATATAACGTTTGATAAAGATGGAACTGCGAAAGGCCCAATTGCTAAATTTCTTGATGAAAATAGGCTAAACCACATAAGAGAAGCAACAAACATAGAGCCAGGAGATAGTGTATTTTTTGCTTCTGACAAAGAGAATGAGGCGGCAAACATTGCAGGAAAAGTACGCACTCTTTTAGGGTCAGAACTCAGTCTTATAGATGATAATATCTTCAAGTTTTGTTGGATCATTGATTTTCCATATTTTGTATATGACGATAAAAGTAAAAAAATAGATTTCTTTCATAACCCATTCTCCATGCCACACGGTGGTCTGAAAGATTTAGAGGACAAAAATCCACTGGATATCCTTGCTTACCAATATGATCTTGTTTGCAATGGAATAGAACTGTCAAGTGGGGCGATTCGTAATAACAAACTGGATATCATGTATAAAGCTTTTGCCATTGCAGGTTATAGCCGGGGAGAAGTTGATACAAGATTCGGTGCACTTGTACGTGCATTCAGATTTGGTGTTCCTCCTCATGGTGGAATAGCACCAGGAGTTGATAGAATAGTTATGCTGCTTGCTGATGAGCCAAATATTCGTGAAGTAATCTGTTTTCCTATGAACCAGCAAGGTGAAGATGTTCTAATGGGTGCTCCTTCCAAGGTGGAGGATAAGCATTTACGTGAATTATCCTTGAAGGTTATTGAATGAAAAATTTTATAGCAAGGAGCACCGGTTAATGATATATTAGGTTATGTTAAATTGAAAGACCATGAATAATATCCGAAAAGCAATACTATCGGGCATGATCTGTAACATGATTGTGTGGTATGAACTCACTCTTTTTGGAGTATTAACAGATACAATCATCAACGTTTTTTTCCCATCAGAAGATCATTATTTGAGTACACTCAAATTCCTTGGTGTTTTTGCAATTGGTTTTGCGTTTAGACCAATTGGTGCAGTAATTTTTGGTTATATGGGAGATAAGTATGGCAGAAGAAAGACTTTACTTACTTCAGTAATATTAATTTCAATATCATCCACAATTATGGGAATTATACCTGGGTATAAAGAAATAGGGTTGCTTTCACCTGTATTGCTTGTGTTTTGTAGAATAGTGCAAGGAATAACTGCAGGAGGTGAAACAAGCATTAATACAGCATTTACGATAGAGCATTCAAAAGATAAAAAAAATCTAGGTTTCTTAGGAAGTATGAAGCCCTTTAGCGGAGCCCTTGGAACGCTCTTATGCATAACAATGATATTTATCTGCAAAAGAGTTACAGGTGAGAACTATGAAATATGGGGATGGAAGTTGCTTTTTTATTTTTGCTTTTTTTTGGGGACAATAGGTTTTTTAACTAGGTACATATTAAAAGAAAGCTTAGCATATAAAACTAATAAGTACGCTAATAATTTAGCACATTCACCATTGTTAGAACTAGTAAGAAACTATAAAAGACCGCTTATTATTTCAATCAATCTGGGAATTGCTCAGAATGCAATTGTCTACGCAGCAATAATGTTTTATAATATATCAATAAAAGAGCTAGTTATTTTATCTATTAGTGTTAAAGATTTAATGAGGATAGTAATACAGGTTGTATTTGCAGCATCTGCGGTACTTTTTGCAATTTTATCTGATAAAGTTGGAAGAAAACGCGTAATGATTCCTGTACTGATTATGCTATCTCTGATTGGTACATGTGTATTACCATTATTATCTTCCGTTAACCACTATGTCGTAATAATAACTTACTTATTGATTACTATACCAGTAGGTGCATCTTTTGGAATATATGGTTCTGTTATTTGTGAACTGTTTCCAACAAAAGTAAGATGCACTGGCGTAAGCTTAGCAAATAATATATCTGCAGGAATTTTTGGTGGCCTTTCTCCATACATATGCATGTGGCTTATAGAAAAAACCGAAACAAAACTTGCAGCAGGCATTTATCTTACTGCCTGCACATTAATTAGCCTAATATCTGTGCTTCAAATTAAAGCCAAAGACAGAAAAGTTGATTGGTGAAATCGTTTCAGTCGAAAAATAGCGCTTCAATGGATTTTTCGATGTGTTTAGTGATAGGAGCGGTGATAGTGATTTCTTTATTGTTTGGCAGTTTTAAAGATAAAGAATGCGAATGAAGGTGAATTTTATTTGCTATCCCATCAATAAAAGCTTTTTTACCACCATATTTACCGTCACCAAGAATAGGGCAATTTATATGAGCTAAATGTGCACGTAACTGATGGGTTCTGCCGGTAATTGGTTGTAATTTTAAATAAGCAACATTGTGTTTGGATTTTGCTATAATTGAAAAATGCGTAGTGGCATTCTGAGGTGAATTTTCATCAACGACCACTTTTTCTTGACCTGAAACATATTTTTTCACCAATGGATAGTCTATTGTTCCACTATCCTTGCTCGGTATGCCAGAAGTTAATGCTAAATAAGTTTTTTTTACTCTTCGTCCTTTAAATTCTTCCATAAGGTATCTGGCAACATTAGCGTTGCGTGCGAATATTATCACTCCACTCGTATCTCTATCTAGCCTATGGACAATTTTAAATGTTTCTCCCTCTCTTATTTGGTCAAGCAAATCACTCATGCTAATCTTTACTTTTACGCCACCTTGAACGATGACCCCTGCGGGTTTGTTTATAGCTAGTATATATTCGTCTTCATATAATATGTTCTCTCTTAGTAGATTCACTAACTTTTCATTATATTTGCGATCAGAATTAGCGTTTTCAATATAATTCAAGTGCTTCAGCGTTATAGTTTGCCCAGAATTTACTCTATCACTGGACTTTGCTTTGCAATCATCAACTTTGATTAATCCTTTCCTTAAAGATTTTTCAATTACAGATTGCTTTAGATCAGGAAAGATTCTTCTGATGTACCTATCCAGCCTAACGTTATCGTCTTCTATTAATATGGTTTTTATACTTTGTAGCATTCCATTATTTATAATGAATATCTAGTGAAATGTCAATTATTGGTGTCATTCCAGTGTCAAGCACTGGAATGACACCGAAGGGGTTACTGCCGTCATAAAGGAACCAGTGTCAGCTACTCGGATGACAGGAGAAGGAGACTACTGAGATGACAGCTAGCCTGACAACCGTCATCCCGCTGCTTGTTAGCGGGATCTAGAGATACCGCGAATGAATCGCGGTATGACGGTTCGCGGCGGCATGACGTAGAGCTTGCGTTAGCTATACTTTTATACTCACCAACTCAGCTGGATCCAAGTAGTCAGAGCACTGGGATGACAAAAAAAGGAGGGCACTTGGATGACGGGAGAAGGAGCTATTTGGATGACATCGTTTACTATACAATGTTTGTACAGTTCTGGATAAAAAAATTAGCTAACAAATTTATAAACATCAGTATACAGCTCATCAACGCTTGGTTCTTTACTATTTTTGGCAAAATCTTCCGACTTTTTTACTAAATCACGTATTTCCTTATCAATTACTTTGCACTCTTCTTCTGAAGCCATTTTATTATCTGTCATGTATTTCTTTAAAGTGCTTATAGGGTCATGATTTTGCTTCATATCTTCAACTTCTTCTTTTAAGCGATAAGTAGCAGGATCTGACATTGAGTGACCGCGATATCGATATGTCTTCATTTCAAGCAGGATAGGCCCTTTTCCGCTGCGTGTGTGTTCCGCTGCTTCGCTTGTAGCCTCATAAACAGAGAAAAAATCCATTCCATCAACTTGTTTTCCAGGAATACCAAAACTTTCTCCTCTTTTATATAACTCTGTTACTAAAGTTGACCTTTGCACGGAGGTTCCCATTGCGTATTCATTATTTTCTATGATGTAAACCACAGGCAACTCCCACAAAGATGCCATATTAAACGATTCATATACTTGTCCTTGATTTGCAGCACCGTCGCCAAAATATGTAAATACCACATTATCTTTTTTCTTATATTTATTAGCAAATGCTATTCCTGTGCCAATTGGAACTTGTGCTCCCACTATTCCATGCCCGCCGAAGAATTTTTTTTCAACGTCAAATACGTGCATCGAACCACCTTTACCTTTCGAGCATCCTGTTTCTTTGCCGGTAAGCTCTGCCATTACAACATTTGGATCAGAATCACATGCGAGCATTAAGCCATGGTCTCTATAACTTGTGATAAAAGCGTCACCTAATTTTGATGCAGCTTGAGTTCCAACTGCAACTGCTTCTTGTCCTATTGATAGGTGACAGAACCCGCCTATTAATCCCATCCCATATAATTGTCCTGCTTTTTCCTCAAATCTGCGTATGAGTAGCATTTTCCTGTAGAATCCAATTATCTGTTCTTTAGTGAAATTTTCTGCTTTCATATCGATTTCTTTTTCATTAAACTAACACAATACCAGGAATTTTAAATTTTTGCTAATGAACTATTACCACTGGCTTGAGGCTTTTCACGTTATCTCTGTTATCATGTGGATGGCAGGTATGCTTTATTTACCCAGGCTTTATGTCTACCATGCAACTGTAAAACCGGGATCGGAAAATGATAGCTTGCTTCAAACAATGGAAAAGAGGCTACTTAGATATATCATAAACCCTGCAATGCTTTTCTCACTTGGTCTTGGAATTACACTAATGGTTATTAGGGAAGCATATCGTGAAGGATGGTTTCATGTAAAAGCATTTGCAATACTTTTGATGTTAATTATTCATATGCTACTTGCAAAATATAGGAAAAATTTTGCAATGGGTTCGAATAAGAAGTCACATATTTATTTTCGCGTTTTAAATGAAGCAGTTACAGTATTGATAATAGTTATAGTTATTATGGTTGTTGTAAAACCTTTTTGACTGACCTTACCCAAAAAAAGCAGAAAGCTCGTATCTGTTCAGATGCATGGCTAATGTACAATACTGAAATAAAAATTCCAGTGCTCCCTTTCTTGTCATTCCAGTGCTTGACACTGGGATCCAGCTTTCTTTACAAATTCACCAAAAGTGCTTCATTCTATAACGCAAAACCCATACTCACCAAACTCAATGCATTACTTGCAATTAAGTTTCCTGGATGCCAGTGTCAAGCTACTCGGATGACACCATTCTTTTTCCTGGATCCCAGTGTCAAGCACTGGGATGACAAGAAGAGGGCACTGCCCTCTTGGATGGAAGCCAGTGTTAGCTACTTTCATGACACCCTGACAACCGTCATCCCGCTACTTGTTAGCGGGATCTAGAGATACCGTGATGGTATGACGTAGGGGTTGCCGAGAACTTGTCATCCAAGTGCTTGACACTGAGATCCAGTTTTTCGTATAATTTTGTCAAAATCTATTGTGCTAGCAAGTTCACTAGCGTCACGCGCTGGTCTGTTAGACATTTACGTGTAGGGTGAAGAAATTTTGAAAAAGACATACCAAATATGAAAGGCCTATATATTAAAACTTACGGCTGTCAGATGAACGTTTATGACTCCGTTTTAATGGAAAATGTAATTAAACCTTTGGGGTTCAACGTTGTTAGTGATGCAGGGAAAGCCGATTTAGTGATACTGAATACTTGTCACATTAGAGAGAAGGCAGCAGAAAAACTTTACTCAGAGCTTGGGAAGATTCATTCGTTACGAAAAGAAATGACTATAGTGGTGGCTGGGTGTGTAGCGCAAGCAGAGGGAGAAGAAGTGTTCAGAAGGGCTCCTTTTGTTGATATTGTTGTTGGTCCGCAGAGTATCGCTACCTTACCGGAGCTGATAGTCAAAGCAAGCAGAAGTAAAGGTCATGTAATAAACACTGATTTTCCTGAAGTTGCAAAGTTTGATAAATTGCCAGATGAATGCTATGGCAATAGCCAGGGGTCTTCTGCGTTTCTTGCCATACAAGAGGGTTGTGATAAATTTTGTACGTTTTGTGTAGTGCCCTATACTCGTGGAGCTGAGTATTCACGGCCAGTGAATGAAATATTTCGTGAAGCATTGAAATTAGTTGCAAATGGGGCAAATGAGATCAATTTGCTTGGTCAGAACGTCAATGCTTACCATGGGGAGTGCGAAGGGGAAGTGTGGGATTTAGGAAAATTAATTAGTCATATTGCTAAAATTGAAAAGCTAGAGAGGATTCGTTATACAACTTCTCATCCAAGAGATATGCATGAATCTCTCTACTTGGCACATGCGGAAGAGCCAAAGCTCATGCCGTTTGTTCACCTGCCTGTGCAGTCTGGTTCGAATAAAATATTGCACGCGATGAACAGGAAACACACTGCAGAGGAGTATTTGGAAATAATAGACAGATTTCGCAAATTGAAACCTGAAATCGAATTTTCTTCTGATTTTATTGTTGGTTTTCCTGGAGAAACCGAAAAAGATTTTGAAGAAACTATGAAATTAGTAGAAAAAGTTAGATATGCTCAGGCTTATAGTTTTAAATACAGCCCAAGACCAGGCACACCGGGAGCGGAAAGAAAAGATCAAGTACCAGAAGAGGTTAAAACAGAGCGCCTTCTTCGTTTACAGAAATTAATTAGTAAGCAACAACTTGAGTTTAACCAGAGTATGGTAGGTAAAACTATACCTGTTCTATTTAGCGATAAAAAAGGTAAACACCAAAACCAAATTATTGGTAAAAGCCCATATATGCAATCAGTGTGCATTGATGATTCTGAAGATAAATACAGGGACAAAATAGTAAATGTGAAAGTGTTGGAAGCTCGGCAGAGTAGTTTGCTGGGGTGTGCATTTCACTGATTTTAAGCAGCGTTAAATATAAATCTTAAGCAAAGAGTATTGAAAAAATGCAATCATAATCTTTTTCAAAAGTTACAAAGTTTAATTGCTACCTCTGCTGAACGGGTACCTTAAACCTACAAATTTGAGCTTACCTATATCAATTTTTTGTACAAGATGAGTTAGTAACAACTTTATGTATAAAATTGAAGAAGAATAAAAATACAATAACGAGCATTAAATTAAATATTCCCACCTTTAAAAAACCCTCTTTATATATTTCTAAAGATTCTAAATAATTTATTTTACCATTTACTGAAGGAACTGACATAAATTTTGATATTGCAACTCCGGCTAGGTTAGAAAACGCTAATGACAGCATTACTATACCCATCACTACTCCTCTAAGGTTTTTGGGGGCTAGTGTAGTTGCTTGTTCTTGGACTAATGGAGCAATACATAATTCTCCCAGTCCCATAAAGGAGATAGCAATTATTAAATATAAGTATTCTACTTTACCTTCAATGTTAGAGTTTAAACATCCTATGTACAGTGTGAAAAAACACATAGCCATTGTCAGAAGGCCAAGGGTAAACATGGAAGTTGCATATTTTTGCTTAAACTTCATGTATGTTCCAAAAAGAAAGCCAAATATTATAATTGACAAAGGATTTATGGCTTGAGAAACTGAAGCTGGGATTGTTATACCTAATACATTGTTAATAACGTTTCTTTCGGTGAATAAGTTAACCAAAGAGCCAAGCTGCATTTCTAAAGCAAAAAAACACAAGAAAAATACCACAAGAATAGATAATGCCACTAATTTTCGTCTTTGTTCTGCTGATAATTTAGATATTATATAAATAAATATGCCCAGAGCTGTTATTCCAATAAATATGAGCATATTAGTAAAAAATTCACTATGTATAAGCATTTTAGCAATTATTGATGATGACAAAAAGCTTCCTATCAATACTATACCAAAAATTTTAATCCCTAATATGCGCTTATTCATAAGCTCTGGATAAGGAGAAAGGCCGCTATCTCCTAAAAGATTCTGAAATTTGAGAAAAAAGATTAGCCCTATAGACATCCCAATACCAGCTAAACCAAAGCCGTAGTGCCAGCCAAACAAGTGGGCTACATAACCACATGAAATAGAAGCCAATATTGCTCCAATATTCACACCTACGTAAAATAAAGTAAAGCCTCTGCTACGTTCAGGATCGTCTTTGCCATAGCATGAACTAAGTAAGTTAGTTACGTTCCCTTTAAACATACCAGTACCTATGGCTATTAGAGATAAACCTAAATATAATAAACCTGGTTCAAACTTAACCAATGACATGCAAGCATGACCTGCTATCATCACTATCCCTCCAAGCAACACCATGTTGCGGAATCCCATCAACTTATCAGCTAAAAAACCTCCAAGTATTGGTATAGCATAACCTGTTGCAGCAAATAATGAGTAAATAGTAAAGGCCCTCTCATCAGTGAAACCTAAGTGAGAAGTCAAAAATAGGACCAAAAGTGCCCTCATTCCATAGTAAGAGAAACGTTCCCACATTTCAACAAAGCACAACATTTTTAAAAATTGTGGAAACTTATCTGTCTTCTGATCCATAAAATACCCCTAAAGCTTGGGTTAATGTTAAGTAAAACAATAAAAACTGCAAGTAAAACTTAAAAAAAGGTATTGGAAGCTCGGCAGAATAGTTTGTTGGGGTGTGAGCTACGGAAATATTTTTGAATTTGTAATTTTTCAGAAAGCCCTATATTCTTTAGTTTTACATAGCGAACATGAAGTCAAAGCATTATCCTGATACAGTAAGTAGTCCTGATTTTTCATCGTTAGAAAAGGAAATCATAAAATTTTGGCAGGAAAACAAAGTTTTTGAGCGGTCAGTTGAAGAACGTTCCAAGGATAATTGTTTTGTCTTTTACGATGGGCCTCCGTTTGCAAATGGACTTCCGCATTATGGACATTTACTCACTGGTTTCATCAAAGACGCATTTGCAAGATATCAAACTATGCTTCAAAAAAGGGTTGAACGTAGATTTGGCTGGGATTGCCATGGATTACCGGCTGAGATGGGAGCAGAAAAGGAACTTGGAATATCTGGCAGAACTGAGGTAGAGAAGTTTGGTATTGATAAATTTAACGATCATTGCCGTACTTCTGTGATGAAATTTTCATCAGAGTGGGAGAAGTATGTAAATAGGCAAGCAAGGTGGGTAGACTTTCACAATGACTATAAGACTATGGATAAATCATTCATGGAGTCGGTCATGTGGGCATTCAAGCAGCTTTATGATAAGGGTCTGGTGTATGAATCAATGCGCGTTGTACCATATAGCTGGGCATGCGAAACTCCATTATCTAATTTCGAAACAAGGCTTGATAACGCGTATAGAGAAAAAGTTAGCAAAGCTGTAACTGTTGCATTTGAGCTTTTAGAAAACCCACAGCAATTTAAAAGTGTTAAACGAAAGTGTAAATTACTTGCTTGGACTACAACTCCTTGGACGTTGCCGAGCAACTTGGCTTTGGCGATAGGGAAAGATATTGAGTATTGTGCAGTTTCAGTTCACTCCTTGATGTCATTCCAGCGCGTGACGCTGGAATCTATTTCTGGATCCCAGTGTCGAAGCACTGGGATGACAGAAGTTAATGAAAGGAGTTCAGTGAACAGTGAAATTTATATTTTTGCTGAAAGCTACCTAGAGAAATTTATCAGCCACTCTGAACAAAACAATATTCCATATGAAAACTGCAATATAAAACTTAAAGCGAATGATCTTGCAGGTCTTCCTTATAAACCACTATTTGATTACTTTAAAGATACGAAAAATGCATTCCGCGTTTTCATCGCTGATTATGTGACAGAAGAAGATGGTACTGGCGTTGTGCATACTGCTCCTGGATTTGGTGAGGAAGATTTTTACCTTTGCCAAAGCCATGATATTCCAGTTATTTGTCCAATTGATAACAGTGGAAAATTTACTGCTGAAGTTTCAGATTTGGCAGGGGTTCATGTTTTTGATACCAATGATACAGTAATAAAAAAATTAAAAGAGCAAGGGAATTGGTTTAAAACTGAGCAATATATTCACAATTATCCACACTGCTGGAGAACTGACACTCCTTTGATCTATCGCACTATGCCTTCTTGGTATGTTGCAGTTACAAAATTCAAAAGCAGAATGGTAGAGCTAAATAAGAGAGTTAATTGGATACCAAACCACATTAGAGATGGTCAATTTGGAAAATGGCTTGAAGGGGCACACGACTGGTCAATTTCACGCAATCGATTCTGGGGTACGCCAATCCCTGTATGGAAATCAGATGATGCGAGATATCCAAGAGTAGATGTATATGGTTCAATAGAAGAACTGGAGAGAGATTTTAATGTTAAAATAGACGACTTGCACAGACCATTTATCGATACTTTAACAAGACCAAATCCTGATGATCCAACAGGAAAATCAGTTATGCGCCGTGTACCTGACGTGTTTGACTGCTGGTTTGAATCTGGCTCGATGCCATTTGCGCAAATCCACTATCCGTTTGAAAATAAGGAGTGGTTTGAATCTGCGGATTTTATCACTGAATACATAGCGCAAACCAGGGGGTGGTTTTATACGCTCTTTGTATTGTCCACTGCTTTGTTTGATAGGGAACCATTTAAGAACTGCATATGCCACGGTGTTGTTTTGGATGTAAAAGGGCAAAAATTGTCCAAACGTTTGAATAACTATGCAGATCCAATGGAGGTTTTTGATAGATACGGTTCTGATGCACTGCGTTTTCTTATGCTTTCTGGATCTATTGTTTGTGGTGGTAATTTGCTACTCGATAAAGAAGGAAACTCAATACGAGATGTTCTGAAAAACGTAATAAAACCTATTTGGAATAGCTATCACTTTTTTACCATGTATGCAAATGCAGATGGGATTAAAGCTGAAGTTTGTAAGGATTATCAAAGCACTATTGATCGTTACATGATTTCCAAGTGTTTTGAAGCTGTAGAAGGTATCCAAGCTTCTATGAACAACTATAACTCCCAAGAGGCTTGCAAAATTTTAATGAACTTTTTTGAAGTGCTAAATAATTGGTATATTCGTCGCAGTCGCGAGCGTTTTTGGAAAAGTGATTTGGATCAGGATAAAACTGATGCTTATAATGTTCTATATACGGTTTTTTATTACATACTAAGAGCTGCAGCTCCTTTGTTGCCACTTATAACAGAGAATATATGGCAAGGGCTTAAGTATGAAGAAACATCTGTTCATTTGGCTAATTTTCCACAATTAGAGAAGTTTGATAGTCAGCTCATTGCCAAGATGGATTTGGTGAGAGAGATATGCAACTCTGCACTCTCTATTAGAAACACTTTTAACATACGTATCAGACAGCCACTTGGCAGTATGATCATTTATCATCAGTCTTCCTGTAGTTTTCTTGAAGGTGAGCCGTTTTCTGTCATCCCAGAGTTCTCTCCTGTCATCCGAGTAGCTGACACTGGGATCCAGAAAGAAAAAAGTGCTGGAATGACACCAAGCATGAATGAATATCAAGAGATGATAAAAGATGAGGTAAATGTAAAAAAACTGGAGTTAGTAAACAGACTTGAAGATATTGCATCACTAGAGTTAAAGCTAAGTTTTCCGCTGCTTGGAAAGAGAATACCAGATAAAATTAAGAAACTAGTTCAATATGTCAAAGAGGGAAAATGGAAGCAAGTTGAAAATGAGCAAGTTTTTTTAGGTAATGAGTCAGAAAATTACATCATAGAAAAAGGCGAATATGAACTATTGTTAAAAGCAAATAGTGGATATTCTGCTGTGTTTGATAACAACAAAGGAGTTGTCATTCTAAATACTGAACTAAATGATGAATTAATTCTAGAAGGGTTAGCGAGAGATGTCGTGAGGCTCATTCAAGAAACCAGAAAACAAGCTGATTTTCATATATCAGATAGAATCAGAGTAATAATCAAAACAGAAGAAGAGAAAATTAAGGAAGCAATAAATACGTGGTTTGAATATATAAAAGAGCAGACCCTTGCCTTATCTTTGGACATTAATACAGAAATTGGAACTAACTTCTATTCTAAGGAATATCAGGATTTAAGTGTTGGTATTAGGTTAAATTATTAGTAGTTGAAAGTTGTCATTGTTTATGCTATACTTAGGTTACTTGAGGTAAGGTTATAATATGAATAAGGCTGTTGCAGATGATTATGAAAAAGTTGTTGATTTGAATAACAATAGTGATGATTTAGGTAAAGTAGAATCTGTTGCTACTTTGGAGGAGGAAGAAGAATTTTTTGATGCTGTGGAAGAACAAGAGCCGTTAGCTAATTTTAACGTTCCACTCAGTATATTTCATTATAAAGATTATAACTCTGATTTTTTT
Organism: Wolbachia endosymbiont (group A) of Cephus spinipes; assembly: GCF_964026895.1. Taxonomy (NCBI): domain Bacteria; kingdom Pseudomonadati; phylum Pseudomonadota; class Alphaproteobacteria; order Rickettsiales; family Anaplasmataceae; genus Wolbachia; species Wolbachia endosymbiont (group A) of Cephus spinipes. The sequence goes on from NZ_OZ034713.1 coordinate 840,200, forward strand.
ACTTCTTGGTATAATATATCAAGTAGAATATTTAAAGAGGTAAATCGAGCTTGCCCGGAGAAGAAAGTATTAAATTTAGCTCTATCAGTTTTAATGTTTCCTTATATAGTTTTCACTGCGTTAGGATTAGCCGTATATAATAAATTAAAAACAAATGATAAGACACAAATCAGTTCAGAGGAGAATAAAACAAAAAAAAGTGAAGTAAGTGAAAGTACAGCAAAAAGATTGGCATATGGTGTTCTTGCTGCAATAGTGATTCTTGTTAATATCGCTGTGCTTGTAGCATTACTTATTCCTGCAACACTCGCTTTGGCTACTTTTTATCTTTTAAATAAAAAATTATCTCATTTTTTGATTGCTGCTATTAAAATAAGTAATGGGTTATGTCAAAATGAACACCAAAATATTGAGGTGTCTTTTCATGAGATAGAGGCTATTGAAGCAGACATTAAGTGGAATATGGAAGTTAAGTTTCCACCGCAATTTAAACAACTAGTTAGAGATTTATACGAAGATAAAGATGGTAGTTGGTTTAATGTTGCACGTGATTCAGAACATAATACCATACTGAAATTATCAGCTAATATCCACTTAAAAAATGGTCTTAAGCCTTTACGTAATGAGATCAAGAATGTGCTTGCAACTTCTATTCAAGAATTTGCGAAGACTATGGAAGAACTGATAAAACTAGAAAAGAAAGAGATTACATATGATAAATTGAAGGAATTGTTGGACGAATTCAGGTTAAAAGTGGTAAGTAGCATAGATTTTAAGTTGACAACTCACTTAATATACAACGCCTATCAAGTTGCCTTTATACAAGCAATTAAGTTTCAGCGAGATAGACGGGGAGAAGATTTTTCGCTGGAAGATGAGATAAAAAATTCTTTAGTGAGACAGGAATTAGAGAGCCAAGGTAAGGAATTACCAAGTAGAAAAGAGATTATAATAGAAGATTTGAAAAACGCAGGAATGGAAGTAGAAGACTCAAAAGATGATGAATTTTCTGTACATGAGGCGGAATGGAAAAAGCTTATAAAGGAAGGCGAAATAGTTAAAAGGACAGTAATTGATATTTATAAAAATAAGCATCTCCAAGCAACAGAGAAAGCCTTAGGTAATGCGAAAGAAGAAATTGAACGTTTAAGAGGAATAGGTCAAACAAGGTGTAACAATATATATAAGAAATTAAAAGAAATACATGAAAACAGTAGCTTAACAAATGACACCTTAAAAAGGGGGTTAGAAGACCTTTTTAAATTCGAATATCATGATCAAGAGATTGAGCGCAGGCTGATAAAATCAGTAATGAAAAAAGTTCAAGGTAAGTTAAGTCAATCAGATATACCGGATAAGGAGAAGCAAAGCCTAAGGAAGCAGCTTGAAGATTTAGAAAAAAAAGTAAAGGTTCCATCGGATAAGGAAGCTTCAGCTAAAATAAATGACTTTATAGAAAAGATGTATTTAGAAATAAAAAAATATAAAGTGCAAAGGTTACTTCGAGAACAAAAAAAGGGTGTTTTACGTTTATGCAAGAAATTAAGAAAATATGGTGAATCAGGTCTAGCAGAAATAATTGAAGCTTTTCGCGTGCAAGATGAAGGACATTTAGAAAAATCTACATTAGAACAAACACTCAAAGATCAAAATAAGCGTTTACAAGCTGAACAAAATAACAGGGAAAAAGGGCATCCGGGTACAAGATCAATAGAAGTGCTCTTAAAAAGGAATGAAGAAATTCTGAAAGCATTAAAACAGTTAGAATTAGGCAAAAAAGAATTATTGATAAATGAAGAAACAAAAAATGATTATAAAGAAGAACTAACGTCTCGTGAAAAAATAAAATTTGCAGTAATAGAAGATGATTTACTGAAGGTATTCAAGCTTGAAACTTTTGATGAAAAAGAAATCAAGAAGTTATTAGAAAGAGCAGAACTGGAGTACTGTTTAGCAGAAAAACGCATCAAATATCCTGTAATTAAAACAAAAGATAATATCAAACATTTTAGTCAAAATTTATTGTCTCCTTTGATAGACAATTTGACAAAAAATATAATAAATAATATACCAGGAAATAGTGAAGGTTGTATACAGAAAGTTAAGAACTGGAGTAAAGTTATGTTTGGTGCAATAAAGATTGGAGCATCAAATGCTTATAAAGAGACTACAGAGAGAAAAGCGTTAAATGTGGCACATAATACTTATAAAGAAGGAGAGACATTTCTTCAATGTTTTCAGTCAAATTATGAAGGTATTGGAGCCTTTTTAGGTAATTTATTTTCTGATGATGGGGTAACATTTAAAAATGATGTGTGGCCTAAAATAGAAGAGCATTTGCATGGAATGTGGGATAGATTTTTCAAGGATATTGAATTCAATATTGGAAATAAATTGGATGAAGTAAGTGTGACACAGCAACGGCAGGAAACTATGATTGTGACTCAACGATAAGTTCTCAAAGTTCCTCCGGTATTTTCACATACTAAATTAACTATAGCACTTGATTCTTTTTGGATCTCTTTTTCAGTTAAAGTGTGGATTGGAGAGCAAAAAGTAACTGACAACGCTATAGACATCTTATTCGGTTCTATATTATTTCCATGGTATACATCGAATATCAAAACTTCTGTGATGAGCTCTGAGCTTTTTTTTATCACATTGATTATGTTACCTACTTCCACATCCTTATTTACTATAAATGCAAAATCACGTTTTACACTTTGGTATTTATAATCGATAAATTTCTTTCTACTTACAGGTAAATTTTCAATATTTTCTAGTATTACCTCAAAACCTACAACTTTTTGCTTGATATCAAAAAGATCTAATATATTAGGATGCAACTCTCCAAAATAACCTGCTACTTTATTCTTAAAAGAGAGAGTGCCTGACTTTCCTGGGTGGTAATGTTCTTTTTCTGCTTTCTCTATCGTTAAATTATCACAATTAACGTTAAAAAACTCCAAAGCTGCTATGCAATCAGCCTTTGCGTCAAAAACATCTACTTTCCTATCAGTATTATAATGGTTTCGCGGTAAATTATTTCCTGACCTAATTCCACTTAAAACATACTTAGACTGAGCTTCACCATCGTAAATCGGCCCGATTTCGAAGATTGCAAGATCAGATATTCCATGGGCAATATTATCAGCAGTAACTTGCAATAAATTTGGCATAATACTTGGTCTCATTATATTAAAGCTATTGTTAAACGGATTATCGATGATAAATAACTTATTCGAGTAACCAAATTTTTCAGCTGTTGATTCACTCATAAACGACCAGGTTAGCACTTCATGAAACCCTCTGTTTGTCATCAAAATACGCAAATTGTCGTATGTACTATCTACTTCTTCAACATTATTTGGTAGTGGTTCTTCTTTTATTTTGTCATAGCCGTATATCCTTGTTACTTCTTCGATTAGGTCAGCCGGTATTGTCACGTCCGGTCTCCAGCTTGGTACTTGTACATTCCAATTGCCTTCGGTTTTTTTATCAATACTAAACCCTAGTTTCGTTAAGATATCAAGCACCTCATCAGGCGATACAGACACACTTCCAAACTTGTTCACATCCTGATAATCAAAGCTCACCTTGGTGTCAGCACTATCTAAACTGCCAGCAGACACTACGCTTGAGGTTTCTCCACCACATAAGTCCAGAATCATTTTAGCTGCAAGGTTGAGTCCATCAAAAGTAAATCCAGGATCAACTGAACGTGCAAATCTGTAACTAGCGTCTGTGGAGATGCCGAGCTGCCTTGAAGATTTAGTAATAGAGATGGGATCGAACCAAGCAGACTCTAAAAAGATATCAGTAGTTTCAAGAGTACATTCACTGCACTTACCACCTATAATTCCAGCAATTCCATGAATATTTTTATCACCTGCAATAACGCTTATGTCTTTGTTTAATAAGTATTCTTTACCGTTCAAACCAGCAAATTTTTCTCCGTCGTTTGCTTTGCGTACTGTGAGCTCTCCTTCTATTTTTTTTGCATCATACGCGTGCATTGGGCGGCTGAAAGATATCATAATATAGTTCGTGATATCAACTATTGCAGAAATGGAGCGCATTCCTATCGATTCCAGCCTATCTTTTAACCATTTTGGGCTTTCTTGATTTTTTACATTGGCGATGTATATTCCACTAATAAAACTTTCCCCGTCAGTAACTTCAACATCGATTGGTGAATTTATGGAGCTGGTAAGTTGTGGAATGCTTAAAGTCTTTAATGTCCCAATTCCAGTTGCAGCAAGGTCGCGAGCTATTCCATAAATGCCTAAGCAATCTCCACGATTTGGAGTAACATTTATATCAATTACAGGGTCACAATTGAAAAATTTATCCCCTACTTTATAATCATCGGAAAGCTCGATTATTCCTTCACTTTTCTCTTGAACCAGCGCAAGTTCAGAAGCAGAGCAGAGCATCCCTTCACTTAGCATTCCTCGTATTTTTGTGGACTTAATTGTGAGATCACTTTCTGGCAACGTGCTACCAAGAGATGCAAGTACAGTTTTCATACCTTCTCTAACATTGTTTGCTCCACAGACTATTTGTAGAATTTTACTTCCATCATTTACTTTACATAATTTTAATTTATCAGCATTTGGATGAGGTACGACTTCTAATACCTCTGCAACGATAAACCCAGTCAATCTGGAATTATCGATCACATCTTCTACTTCTAACCCTATGTGAGTTAATTTATCGGTAATTTCTTCTAAACTAGCATTGGTTTCTAAATACTCCAGTAACCAAGATAACGTGAATTTCATCGATCTAACAAGAAATAAAAAAGTTATTGTAATATAAAATGTAGTGCTTTTAAAGCTTGTTGTAGTGGAATACTTCTACATCATAAACAATGATGTAGAAGCTTTTGTAACTTTATATCTTCTTGCGAAGAGAAAGAATTTTTTCTATGTCACCTTTTAAATCTATCTCCGGAAAGAATTTAAGACTTCCATAATCCCAGGCATCCTCATCAATGTTACCATCAAAAACGAAGTGTTTTATTGCATTATGGCTTTCATCTAGTACGTTGAGTCCTATGTAATAATCGCGAGTATCTTCGTCAAGGAAACAATCTACAAATTCGATGTATCCGTTACCAAATTCCTGCTCCAAATTTAAAAGATGATTAATGTTAATAAAATCTATTTCGTTCATTATATACCTCACTAAAAATTAAATTATAATCAAAATAAGATATTAAGTCAAGATATTGAATAATTTAACAAGATTAGTAAATTTTAAAATACAGAGCTGACTGTAATTAACATTCTAATTACATATTTTGTTAATATGTTAATGTTATAATAATACAGAGCCTTATCTTAATTCTTGACTTTGTCCTATAAAATTCATACTTTATTTACTGTTTATAATTCAGATTAAAATGGCACTAAATCCACTGGAACAGTTTAAGGTATATACAATAATAGAGTTACCTAGGTTATTTGGGTATGACGTAAGCTTTACCAATTCATCTTTTTTCACGATGATTTCGGTGATATTGATGATACTCTTTTTGCTTTTTGGAATAAAGAAGGGGTCAGTAATACCAGGATATTTGCAAGCTGCAGTTGAGTATGTATATGATTTTGTTATTTCAATAATAGAAAATAACACTGGAAGCAAAGGCTTGCAGCACATTCCATTGATATTCACAGTATTTATTTTCATTTTATCGTGTAATTTAGTTGGTGTTCTTCCTCATAGTTTCACGGTCACAAGTCATGTGATAGTCACCTTCGCTTTATCGATGGTGGTTTTTATTTATATAACGATTGTTGGATTTAAAGAAAGGGGAGTAGAATTTTTACGCATATTGCTACCAAAAGGAACTCCTTCGTGGCTTGCACCTATAATAATTATTATTAAGTTGTTTGCTTATTTAGTAAGACCGATTAGCCTATCAATAAGGCTTGCAGCAAATATGATTGCTGGTCATACAATCATCAAAGTGATAGCAGGGTTTATTGTAAATATGAACATATTTTTCACTCCTGCGCCGTTTTTGTTCATAATTGCATTGATAGGATTTGAAGTATTTGTTGCAATTTTACAAGCTTATATATTTACTATATTAACATGTGTATATTTGTCAGATGCAGTAAAGTAATTGACTTCCTTGTAGAATATTTTACAATTATATTATAAAGAAATAATTAAAGGTAATATATGGATTTAGTAGCTTTAAAATTTATAGCAATTGGTTTAGCTGTGTTTGGAATGCTCGGCGCTGGTTTAGGTATAGCTAATATCTTCTCTGCTATGTTAAATGGGATTGCGAGGAACCCTGAATCAGAAGGTAAAATGAAAAGTTACGTTTATATTGGTGCTGCCATGGTTGAAATCATGGGATTGCTTGCGTTTGTACTTGCAATGTTATTAATATTTGCTGCTTAACAGATGCCACAGCTTGATGTTTCAACCTTCTTTTCTCAAGTTTTTTGGTTTTTAATTTTTTTCTCTTCACTTTTTTTCGTAGTAAGTTGTTTATTTTTGCCAAAGTTAGATGAAATAATAAGCACTAGAAGTAAAGAAGTATTGGATTCTTTTAATAGTTCTGTTCATCTTTTAAGACTCACGGAAGATCAGGTTGCCAAGTATAACGCAGCTTTAACCCAAGCTAGAATACAGGCAAAAAAAATCATAGATGATGCACTTGCTCAGGTAGAAGAAATGAGAGCTAATGTAAAGAATATATTAGAAGAGGAAGACAAAAAAAAGAGCAAGCTTATTGAAGAAAAAGTGGCAGAATTTAAATCTGAATATACTGATCAGTTAAAACAAATGGCTACTAGTATTGCTTTAATTTATTATACTAAATTGACCAATTCTGAAATTGAAGAGGAGTTTGTTGCTGATTTGGTGTCCAAAGAATTTTAGGGGTTTTTATGTCTACATCACTGATTATCGGTCTTGCCTTTTTGGTAATTTTTGTCCTTTCGTATAAATTGCTGAAGAAAGTGATAAAAAATGCGCTTAACAATAAGCGTAACAAAAGCAAATTTTCAAGTGAAGAAACTGAAAAATTCAGGAAAGATATGTTGGAGTATTACAAAAAATCTTCTGAAAAATACAAAAAATTAGATGCAGAAGTTAATGAAATGATGAATGAAGCACTTGATAAAGCTAATAGTATCATTAAGCACAATAGACAGCAGCTAGATCAGACATTAGATGACAATGCCCATTCTAACTTGAAGAAAGTCACTGACCAAGTTGAAAAAGCTCTTGGAGATTTACAGGCTAACACAGCGAGTATAGCTGCTGATGCTGTAAAAAAAATAATGCATGAACGTAAAGATGATAAGCGTAGTAGCGAGGTCATATCTTCATTTTCACGTGACTTAAATAAAAAATTGCATTAGGTTTAATGCCTATACTTCAAGCTGATAATGTAGAAAAAATTAAGTTTGATTCTAGTTTATGCAAAGAGCAAGAGAAACTTTTTTACTATAAATTTAATATAATTCCTTGGCAAAAATTAAATGATACTACTTTTTTTATGGTTGAAGACACAAGTCTAGATATCACCCGTTGGGTCGAAACTCATTACGGTATTGACTATGTATTAATAAAAGTGGATAGCGAACAGATTTTAAATCTTCTTAACTCGCACTTTGGTATTTCAGAATTTGCAAGCAACTACTTATATTACAAGAATCCTAATTTTTCAGCCAAAAGCATTAAACTAAGCTCAATATTTTTTGCTTCTTTCTTTATTGTAACTTCAATTTTAACACTCACAGAGAAATGTACATATTTTGCTTTGATGTTGATATTTATAATCGGATGTTCTAGTTATTTATTCAAGTTTATAGCTACAGTTTTTAGCTTATGTGAAATCTCTAATCAAAAAGTGGATTATAGTAAGTTGAATGAACCTATATATACTATTTTACTGCCTGTATTTGAAGAAAGTGCAGTAATAGGGCAATTAATTGAAAGCGTTAAAAGTTTGGATTATCCAAAGTCGAAATTAGATGTAAAGCTTCTGGTAGAAAGTGATGACCAGGAAACGCTAGCAGCTATAGAAAAGTACACTTTACCACAGTATTTTGAAGTAATAAAAGTGCCTCATTCTTTGCCTAGAACAAAAGCCAAGTCATGCAATTATGCTATGAGCTTTGCTAGAGGAAAGTATGCAGTAATATATGATGCGGACGATAAACCAGACCCATTGCAGTTAAAAAAAGCACTGATTGAATTTAATAAGGGCGACGATAAGCTTGCCTGTGTACAGGCGAAATTAAATTACTATAATTGTGATTATAATTTTCTCACAAAATCCTTTTCTCTGGAGTATATGAACTGGTTTCAATACTTATTGCCTGGATTCCAAAAAATGAACATGCCGATGCCTTTGGGTGGTAGCAGTAATCATTTTTCAGTAAAAATTCTAAAAAAAGTGTTTTTCTGGGATGCTTATAGTGTTACCGAAGATGCTGACCTCGGTTTGAGACTTGCGCAAATGGGATATAAAACCAGGATGATTGACTCAGAAACATTGGAAGAGTCACCAATTGCTGTATTTGCTTGGATTAAGCAAAGAGCGCGCTGGATCAAAGGCTATATGCAAACTTATATTGTTCATTTAAAAAATATAAAGTCACTTTATAAACACACTGGATTTAAGGGAATTTTGCTATTGAATCTTTTTGTTGGCTCTGCAGCTTTTATATTTTTTACTACTCCATTTTTACTGCTTTCATTGATATTAACTAAAGTTTTAAATGAATTATTTTTGTACTACTTTGTAGTGGTATACGTTACTAACCTGATTCTTTTGGTAATAGCTGTCAAACAGCAAAAGATGCCTTTTTATTTTTATATAGTATCGATATTTTTTCCGGTCTATAGTCTGCTACATAGTGTTGCAGCTTTTCTTGCCTTGTGGGAGTTTATTCTTTACCCTGAGCGATGGAACAAAACTAAACATGGTTTATGGAAGCAAAACCTGTAGCCATTTGGCTTTTTCTCTGCTGTATTATGGTAATTCTTATGGTAGGAATTGGTGGATTTACCAGACTTACAAGAGCGGGATTGTCAATCACGGAGTGGAAACCTATTACTGGAACATTACCACCACTGAGTAAACAAGACTGGCTACAAGAAAAATTAAAATACGAAGCTACACCTGAATATAAAGCACTTAACTATGGTATTAGTATGGAGGAGTTTCGCGCTATATACTTAATAGAATATGTACACAGATTGGTGGCAAGACTAACAGGTTTAGTTTTTGTCCTGCCATTTATATATTTTACATTAAGAAGAAAAATATCTAAAAAGGTAGTAATAAAGCTATTTGTGGCATTATTATTTGGAGCTTTACAAGCTTTTGCTGGTTGGTATATGGTTAAAAGTGGTTTAGTAACTGAACCTCATGTTAGCCACTATAGGCTTGCACTTCACTTATTATTAGCATTAATTATCTTTGCATTATTGTCATATCAATTTTTTGATTATCAGATAAGGCCACAACAAACAAAACTTAAGGTTAGTGGTAACACTATATACTACGCAAGGATGATTTTGGTCCTAATTGTAATACAAATAATTTTCGGCGCATTTGTTGCGGGATTAAATGCTGGTTTGATTTACAATACCTTTCCACTAATGGACGGACAAGTCGTTCCAGAAGATTTATTTTTCTTACAGCCTATATGGCTGAATATCTTTGAGAACAGAGCGACAGTGCAATTTATACATCGAGCACTGGCATTGCTAATACTAACTTTGGTAGTAATACTCACAGTAAAAAATGCTAGCGTAAAACCGGTATATATTATGCTGCTCTCCATCATCATTCAGATAATTTTAGGAGTGGTTACTCTTTTGTTACACATACCAATAGCCATTGCCATAGCTCATCAAGTGTTTTCATTTATCTTGTTTGGGTCAAGTTTGTACTTCTTGTGTTATTTAAGAAAGCAGACTACATCACCAATCTGCACATTTTTTCCTTCTTGAACGGGAATATTTTTTATCACCATTGCTGCTTCAGCACATATGATATTTTCCATTTTCATTGCCTCCACCACAAATAAAGGTTGTCCTATTTCCACCTGATCTCCTACATTTACGTGCAACTTAACTAATAAGCCAGATATTGGGGATTTTACAGCATCTGCTGAAATCCCTTCTGTTTCATTATTTAGCATTAACCTACTTAATTCAGCTACATGAGGCTTAAATATACAACACTCAGCTTTCATGCCTGCATGTCTTATGAAGTACTTGCTGCCTTGTCTTTCTATTTTAAGTGCTATATTGGTATCGTCATTAATTGTGATATATAGCAATCTATAACTTGATTTCCACTTGCCTATAACGGAGTATTTATTGTGATTATATACCGTTATTAATATATTATCTTGGTATTTTGCATTTACGGAGTACTCATTGTCATTTATATTCACTATGAATAAATCTCTTGCACGGTCACCTGCCATCCGAGTAGCTGATACTGGTGCCCCTTCTTTTTTACTAGATTCCAGTGTCACGCACTGGAATGACACCTGAGATGTTTCATTCACTGCTTTATGATGGTACCTTTCTTCATTTTCCAAATGAACATATAACGCAGTGAAAATAAATATTTTAATATACTCCTCTGTAACAAAATCGCCGTGAAACCCACTAGGGTAATGATCTGGAATGAATCTCGTATGGAGCTTTGCTGCGATAAAATTTGGGTGATGGAAGATGGATTCTAGAAATTCTATATTATTTGTTACTCCTTCTATATAGCATTCAGACAATGCTTTTTGCATTCTGCTGATCGCTTCTACTCTATCTTTTCCATATGTTATCACTTTGGCAATCATCGAATCATAGAACATGCTAATTTCTGAACCTGCAGCAACTCCATCATCTATTCTTACATAATCATTTTCACCCGGTTTATCGTAATATTTTATTCTTCCGCTGGAAGGGAAAAATTTCTTCGATGGGTCTTCAGCGCAAATTCTACTTTCTATTGCAGAACCAGTAAGTTTAATATCATCCTGATTGAATCTCAATTTCTCTCCACAGGAAGTTCTAATCATTTCTTCTACTATGTCTATTCCAGTTATAAATTCTGTTACTGGATGCTCAACTTGCAATCTCGTATTTACCTCAAGAAAATAGAAGTTTTGGTCTTTATCTACAACAAACTCAACAGTGCCTGCTGAAAAATAGCCAACTTGCTTTGCCAGAGAAACACATTGAACATACATTTTTTGTCTTACTTCTTCACTAATGAATGGACTTGGCGTTTCTTCTATTATTTTCTGATTATTCCTTTGTATCGAGCATTCTCTTTCTCCAAGACAAACTATATTGCCATATTTATCTGCTATGATTTGTATTTCAATATGTCTTGGCAACTCTATATATTTCTCTATAAAGATACTGCCATCCTTAAAACTTTTCTCTGCTTCATTTGTGGCTGATGTAAATGCTAGTTCAATTTCTTTTTTGGAGTTTACAATTCGCATTCCTTTGCCACCACCGCCTGATGCAGCTTTAAGCATAACCGGAAAGCCAATTTCTTCAGCAACTTGAGCTGCGTGGGCAGCGTCGCTAATCTTACCCATATATCCTGGCACTACATTCACTCCAGCTTTTTTTGCCGCTTCTTTTGCTGTTATTTTGTTGGCTGTAACTTCTATTGTTTCTGCACTGGGGCCGATGAAGTCTATATTGTGTTTTTGCAAAGCACGTGGAAAATCTGGATTTTCTGCTAAAAAACCATAGCCAGGATGAACTGCCTGCGCACCTGTTTCAACTGCTACTTCACATATTTTTTCAATGTTTAAATAACTGAGGCAAGATGGCGAAGGGCCGATATATCTTGACTCATCTGCTTGTCTTACATGCACAGAATTTACATCTGCATCCGAGTATATGCACACACAAGATATACCCATCTTATGGGCAGTTCTGATAATCCTGCAGGCAATCTCTCCTCTATTTGCTATTAAAATCTTACTGTACTTCTTTTCTATCATCGTATGAGTATACTTCCTGAAGTTAAGAAAGTAAATTTCTATATCATTGCCTGCAAGTAATTTCTAGCTTCATCAAACACCCAAACTTTCTCCTGCAAGTTGTACATTAGCATTTTCCACTAAAGTGCTTTCGTTATGCAAGGCATGTATCTCGCTACATGCTTTAACTGACAGGTATGTGACTCCGCCAGAAGCTATTGCAACCATCGAGCTTAGTGCAAAAGATTGAGAAACTAAAAATAAAAAGTATAAAGACAAACATAAAGCAGCGATACATGCTATCGCTCCTATTATATATAAGCACAGGTGAAACTTCTGGTTACATATAAAGCTGTCTTTTATGCCTGCGATTTGCTTAATTTCTTTCTGTTGTGCAGCATTTAAGTAATAAAAAGGAGTTTCCCTCTTCTTATTAAAAGCATAGTCTTTACTGCAGAGCGCATCTTTAATATATTTTTTATTACATTTGAGTTCCTCTTTCAATCTGCTTACTTCTTTCCGATCTCCAGCTTCTTCTGCTTTCGTAATTTTGTTATCAGCTTCCGTCTCTAAGTCATTCACAATCTCTTGTACTGCAGGCAGCAAAATTCCACTTCTTGCTGCTTCATGAAATGGATTATCTCCATATTCATTATGCGCAGTTACAGAAGCAATGTTCTTCTTACAAATGTCTACAAATTTACCTTTGTTTTGTATTCTTGCAGCTAAATGCAGGAGATTATCTGCCTGTACTCTTTGTTTTGTTTTATCAAAAGGGCCGGTGTAACGCCAATTGATATTAGCTTCATTATCTGAAAGCAATTTTGCTATATCTACAAGTCCATCCATAACTCACCTCGCTATATTCAACCAGTACTAAATTATACAACACAATTTATGAAAAACAAGTAAATTTTATCTCTCAGAACAAATAAATTCTAAATTGTTACAAACATAAATTTTAGCTATCATCATTTATATTACTGTAATAGACAAATATGCCAGACGTAGTCACTAGATTTGCTCCATCACCAACAGGATTTTTGCACATTGGAGGAGCTCGTACTGCTTTATTCAATTGGCTCTATGCAAAGCATCATGGTGGCAGGTTTTTGCTGAGAATTGAAGACACCGACAGAAAACGTTCAACGAAAGAAGCAATTGATGTAATTATAGAAGGGCTAAGATGGCTCGGTGTGAGCTATGATGGGGAAATAGTATATCAGTCAAAAAGAATAGAGCGGCATAAAGAAGTAGCAAACCTTTTAGTTGAGAAGGGTAGGGCGTATCACTGTTATTGCCCTGAGGATGAAGTTGCAGAAAAGAAAATAAAAGCAAGAGAAGAGAGCAAGATATACAAGCATAAATGTACTACAAAACCTCCTTCTTGTCATCCAAGTAGCCGACACTGGAAAAATATGTGGTCACGCGCTGGAATGACATCGGGTGTGAGGTCAGTTGTCCGCTTTAAAGTGCCAGATTCGCAAGAGATCGTTATTGATGATAAAATATACGGCCAAATCAAAGTAAATAGCAACCAGCTTGATGATATAGTGATCTTACGCTCTGACAACACTCCAACATATATTTTTGCTGTCGTAATTGACGATCATGATGCTGGAATAACTGATATAATACGCGGTTCTGACCATCTCACTAATACCTTTAAACATCTGCTAATATACCAGGCTCTTGATTTTGACATTCCACGCTTTGCACATGTGCCGCTTATCCATGGGGAAGATGGGAATAAGCTATCCAAAAGGCATGGTGCCACAAGCGTTTGCGATTATGAAAAGATGGGAATATTGCCAAAAGCGATGCGTAATTACTTGCTGAGACTTGGCTGGAGTCACGGCAACGATGAGATTATTAGCGATGAGCAAGCAATAGAGTGGTTTAATTTAGAAAGTATTGGTCGTTCACCTGCACGGCTCGATTTCAAAAAACTGGAGCATTTGAATAACCACTATATTAGTAATATGAGCAATGAAGATATTCTGACTCTAATGCTTAGAGAAAATACTCTAACTGACAAAAAAAAGGGCTATTTACTGCAGGGACTGACAGAGCTAAAAAAAAGAGCAAACTACCTGACCGAATTATTGGATTTAGCAAAATTTTATATTCAAGATCCGCCACTTGATTTAAGTGAAGAGGCTGAGCAAATTGTCAAATCTAACCTCAATATAATTAAGTTACTCGCGTCATTTCTGTCAAAGATCGGTGATGAAAATTGGAATAAGGGTTTTTTATCTTCTCAGATCAAGGAATGTGCAAAATTGCACGATATGAAAATAAGCGATGTATACCACTCATTACGCGCCCCTATAACTGGAGTAATGGATGCACCTGGAATCATTGATATCATGGTGATTCTTGGTAAAGATGAGTGTATAAGAAGGTTACAAGCAATTTAAATGAAATAAGAAAATTACTTGACATCCTTCGCCAGCCCCTTTATCATGACAGTGAAGCTATTGTATTTGCTTTCGCCAATCTGCAGATTAAAAGGTAAGGATTACTTAATGTATCGGCGTCTTATGTTTAATTTTTTGCAGTATATAGATACTGTATGTCTTTACAAAACTTCATCTACATCTAGATTTTTATCTAAATAAGCTGAACGCGCTTACAAAGCGTTACAAGACATCAAAAAATGCCAATACTCGACAAAGATAGTAAAAGACTAGCTAACTCGGGGATTCTTTGTCTTTTTTTCTGCTTGGTAAATTTCTTAAACATTTGCAGCGTAGGTTAGTTGCAATTAAAAGCAGCTGAATTTCGCTTGTCAAGCGTTTAAAACATAAAAAACGCCAATATTTTAAAGCGGATAATAACCACGGGGCTTCTTTTGCCTTTTTTTTCGTTTGGTAAATTTCTTAATGTTTATAGCTAAAAGAGCCCAAGAGAGGTGTCATTCCAGTGCCCCTGTGATGTCATTCCAGTGCTTGACACTGGAATCCAGTTTTCCATATAATCTCATCGAAAACGTTGTAACCACTTTCTATGCTAGTTTGCTTGTTTACAAGCAAACTTTCCTGGATCCCAGTGTCTGGGCAATGGGATGACACCATTCTTTTTCCTGGATTCCAAACTGGGATGACAGCTAGCCTGATAACCGTCATCCCGCTGCTTGTTAGCGGGATCTATGTTAAGGTATGACGGTTAAGTAAGGGATCTATGTTAAGAGATACCGCGGCGGTATGACGGTTCGTGGCGGTATGACGGTTCGCGGTGGTATAGCTATAGAAAACTTGTATAGATTTTTTCTACTTCTGTGATATCATAAGCCTGTAATGATAAAATAAGTAAATATGGATAAGTCAGCGTATGAGATCATAGAACATGAGTATGACGTGGTAGTAGTAGGTGCAGGTGGAGCAGGGCTCAGAGCAACGCTTGGGATGGCTGCAACTAATTTTTCAGTTGCCTGCATTTCTAAAATTTTCCCTACACGAAGTCATACAGTTGCAGCACAAGGCGGAATTAGTGCAGCTTTAGGTAATATCGGTGAAGACGATTGGCGCTGGCATGCATATGACACAATAAAAGGTTCAGACTGGCTTGGTGATCAAGATGCAATAGAATATATGTGTAAAAACGCTGCTAAAGCTGTTATTGAACTTGAAAATTTTGGCGTACCTTTTTCTCGTACAGAAGATGGCAAAATATACCAGCGTTCCTTTGGTGGAATGACAACTCACTTTGGTAAAGGAAAATCAGCGCAGCGCACTTGTGCGGCAGCAGATAAGACTGGGCACGCAATCCTTCACACTCTATATCAGCAGTGTCTTAAATTCAACGCTGAATTTTTTGTTGAATACTTTGTGATTGATTTAATTATGGATAGCGAAACATGCTGCGGAGTTCTTGCTTGGTCGCTATGCGACGGCACATTACATAGATTTCGTGCGCATAGAGTGGTGTTAGCAACAGGTGGATATGGACGTGTTTATTTCTCTGCAACAAGTGCGCATACCTGCACAGGTGATGGTAATGGCATGGTAGTAAGGGCTGGATTACCACTTGAAGATATGGAATTTGTACAATTTCATCCAACAGGAATATATGGCTCAGGGTGCCTGATGACAGAAGGATGCCGTGGTGAAGGGGGGTACCTCGTTAATTCTCAGGGCGAAAAGTTTATGGAACGTTACGCACCAAAAGCAAAAGATTTAGCTTCTCGTGATGTGGTAAGTCGCGCAATAACAATTGAAATTAGAGAGGGAAGGGGAGTTGGACCGAAAAAAGATTACATGTATTTAACTATAGCACATCTTGATCCGGAAGTAATAAAACTCAGATTGCCGGGCATTAGCGAAACCGCAAGAACTTTTGCTGGAGTTGATGTCACTAAAGATCCAATACCGGTCATTCCGACTGTTCACTATAACATGGGTGGCATTCCAACTAATTATTATGGAGAAGTGATCACGCTGAAGCAAGGTAAGGAAGAAGTGGTAGATGGACTATTTGCAATTGGAGAAGCTGCGTGTGTCTCTGTGCACGGTGCAAATCGACTTGGTTCTAACTCGCTTCTTGATCTTGTGGTTTTTGGCAGAGCTGCAGCGCTCAGAGCAAGAGAGAAACTAAAATCCGGTACACCACATAAAAAATTGCATTCAGACTGCACAGACTGGATAGTAGATAGATTTAATAAAATGCGATTTGCCTCCGGTGGGCTAAAAGTAGCAAAAATACGCAGCGAAATGCAGAACACTATGCAAAAGTACGCATCAGTGTTCCGTGTTGCTGAAGTTTTAGAAGAAGGCAAAAAAGCTATAAAAAAGGTAGCAAAAATGATGCCTGATATTTCACTTGAGGATCGCAGTATGATGTGGAATAGTGATTTAGTTGAAGCACTGGAGCTTGCTAACATGATCCCACAAGCGGTTATTACCATGGAATGCGCAGCTAATCGCGAGGAAAGCAGAGGTGCCCATGCTCGTGAAGACTTTCCTGAACGTGATGACAAAAACTGGATGAAGCACACTATAGCGTGGCTTGAAGAAAAGAAAGGGCAAATTAACGTAAAAATTGATTATAAAAAAGTGGCTGAAAAAACTCTGAGCGGTGAGATTGATTTCATAGCGCCAGAGAAGAGGGTTTACTAGTTACACTATCCCTACACAATTTTTCAACGAGTTTATTGATATGGCACTCATTTTAGTGTCTGGAGGACTCTCAGTATGCTCTGATTGATTTGATGATTTTTGCACCTCTTGCTCTTCTAAATCGTTGGACTTATTTTCTATATCTTTAACAGAGTTATTGCATTGTGTATCATTTTTTGGTGCGTTATCTTGAAGTGTAAGTTGCTTTTCTTCAGTAAACTTTCCTTTAATTTTTCCAAATCCTTCATAAATATTTTCTAAATTCAAGTAAATAAGATAACAAACTCCAATAACTGCTATAATAGATGAGGCAGTTGCAATTGTAATAATTCCTTGAGAAGCACTGAATATTGCTGCACAGGCTAAAGCAGCAAATACAAGCGTTGTCACTGCTTTACAAGCAACATTATTGATGTACTTCACAATATCGCGTGCTTTTAACTTCCTGCCAAAGTTGCACTTCAGTTCAGTTCTCATATCATCTGGAATAAGCGCTCTACCCATTGATTTCTCTATTCCTTTTATAGTTTTATAATACTCTTTGCTCCATAATCTTTCGGGTAGTATTAACTGCTTTGGGTCAACACCATTTTGCAATAATTTTACACAGAACTTGATCGTGTTATCACGGCTCTTAGGATTGACCAAATTATGTTTATCTTTTGTCGTCTTAGTAATTAGCGCTACTTGTAGTGGTGTGCGTTCTTTTTCGTTAGCGGCGTTTGCAGCTTTACTAAATTTCTCTTTTTCCACCGAATTTAAAATCAACTCTAAACATGTAACTTTTTGTTCTCCTTTGAATGAAGCAATATAGTGCAGAGCATTTTTTCCATCTTTATCTTGCACAGTAATATCTGCACCATTTTGTAGAAATAACTCTAAGGTTTTATACCTGCCAGTATCCTTAAATTCTTTTTTTACTACATTTTTTACTACATTTTTTATTTTATTTTTCAATGAAGGCTCTTTACTCTTTTCTTGTATGCGCTGGAGTACCTGATGGAGCGGTGTTTGCCCTTCCTTGTTAGTAGTATTTACAGCATCATCTTTATTTGAAATCAACTCTAAACATGTAACTTTTTGTTCTCCTTTGAATGAAGCAATATAGTGCAGAGCATTTTTTCCATCTTTATCTTGCACAGTAATATCTGCACCATTTTGTAGAAATAACTCTAAGGTTTTATACCTGCCAGTATCCTTAAATTCTTTTTTTACTACATTTTTTACTACATTTTTTATTTTATTTTTCAATGAAGGCTCTTTACTCTTTTCTTGTATGCGCTGGAGTATCTGATGGAGCGGTGTTTGCCCTTCTTTTTTATCATTTACAGCTTTTATAAATTGTTCTTTTTGGCCTGTTTCTAGCAATATATTGAGAAGTTTAAGTTTTTGTTTTGTTTCAGGTTTAACAATCAAGTGTAAAGCATTGTTACCATCTGTGTCTTTAAGGCTAATATCCGCACCTTTTTCCAATAGTTCTTTAAAAAGTTTTTTATCACTATTTTTAATTACTGGATGTAATAGATAATTATCATTACTATCTGGAGTATTTATGGTATGTGGTATAATTTCTTTAATTTTTGCTTCTGTATTGATTCTTATTTCTGGCTTTAATTTAGATTTCTTTCCTTGCTCTGCTAATTTTTCTAAGAAATTACGGTAGTATGTCTTTTGCTCCTCTTTTAAGTTTTGTAATTCTTCTGTAGATAATTCTAAATTATCAGAGCTGGCTCCATGCTCTAACAATTTTGTAAGAAACTTAAGTGTGTTATCGTTACTTCGAATTGTATTAGACTCATGTTTTTCTTTTGTTACCTTGTTAATTAGTGCTACCTGAAAAGGGGTCTGATTTTCACTATTAATGAGTTGTGCTAGATCTTCCTTGGTGACCGTTTTTATTAGGGTACCCAGAAACTTGCATTTCTGTTTCTTTTCCAACGACGCAATGAGGTGTAAAATATTTTTCCCTTCTTCAGCTTTTATGCTGCTAATATCCGTACAATCTTTTAGATATTTTTTTAATTTCCTGTTATTTCCATTTTTGATCGCTTTTAGTAATTGAACATTATTATGCGTTGTTCCGTTGCTTTTCTCTACTTCTTGATCTTCATTTGCTGTATTAGGGTTACTGATTGAATGTTTCTCATAATCATCACCAGCATCGCTACTGTAGTCACTTTCAATTCCACTGTCCCTACGATCATTTTGGTTACAATATTTGCTATTATAAGTAATTTCTGAAATTGCTTGCTTTACTCGCTCTTTTGTTTCATTTGATATTTTTTTCGATCGTTCTATTGCTTTATCTAGCACTGGAAGGAAGCATTGGACATAATACCTATAATATTTTTCTTGTTCTCTAAGTGATTCTTCTAATTTAGTTAATACTTCAGGACTAGCATCTTTCTCAAATAACCTTTTACACTTCTTGAGGGTTCCATCTTGACCTCTTGGTTTTTCACGCTTGTGTTCTTCTTTTTTTACCTTTCTCTTTATAATGCCATACAATTGCTCGTCTTTTCTATCCTGCTCTTGCTTTTTATTTTTATCTATGCATTCACCTAATTTATCTGCATTAGTAGTTAGTGCAGTTATATCTATACCCATACTAAAACCTCAATATTAAAAGCTATTTAAGTTGTCAGCACTAAACTAACAACCAAGAAGTTTGACTTTTAAATTGAGCTAAACGTTGTATATGTATAGGTGGAAAGGCAGAAAACTAGTTTCTATTAGAAAATCTGTTATCATAGTCAAATCCTCACTTGAACAGTTGCTACTATTTTAACCATTTAATCTTAAAAAATAATAAATATAGCTAAACTGCGAAACGTGCTACTGGCTAAAATAGGATAAGAAACTATAGCTGCAAATATCCAAATTGATGTTTTTATCAGTCTTCCAGACTTGGTTTTTCTTTTAGTTTTTTAAGTCTTTCTTTATTTAGTATGGAGCTTATCTCTTCTACACTTTTATCAATATCATCATTGATTATTACATAATCATATTTATCACGTTTGCTTATCTCTTTTTGAGCTTCGGCTAATCTGCGCTCTATTTCGCTTGCATCATCACTATTACGCTTTTGCAAACGCAACCTAAGCTCTTCCATTGAAGGGGGAAGTATAAAAACACTTACAACTTTTTTTCTCATGAGCTTGAATAAGTGAAATGCTCCTTGCCAGTCTATGCTGAGTAAAACGCTTATTCCATTGCTTAAGTTTTGCTCTATAAAATTTCTTGGTATACCATAAAAATTCTCAAAAACTTTGGCGTATTCAAGCATTTGGCCAGCTTTGCATAACTCGTGAAATTTTTCTTCGGTAACGAAAAAATAGTCTTTTCCATTTATTTCGCCGGGGCGAGGCTTGCGTGTAGTCATAGAAACAGACCTAACTAAATTAGTTGATTGCTCAAGTAATTTTGCTGATATAGTAGTTTTTCCAGCTCCAGAAGGGGAGGATAGAACCAATAATACGCCCTCACTTTTTACGGTCATTTTTCTTTGCATTTTTTAACATGGTGCTTTTTGGATCAGAGTTTAAAAAGCTAGAACCTTCTAAATTAGAATTTGATAAGTTGGTGCCAATGAGAGAAGAGTTATCAAAGACAGTATAGCGCAAATCGGTCTTTTCAAAATTTGCCTTATTCAAATTAACGTTTACAAACTTTGCTCTACTCAATGTTGAATTAGAAAAATCGGCATTTTCTAAATTCATATCCTTAAATTCAAAGTAAGAATAATTTACATTAAATTTTTCACCCTGTGATATTTTCTCTTGCAAATCTTCAATTGAAGTTATAGCATTTTCTAAGCCTGCAAGTTTTTTCTGCCCTTGATTGTCAATCAAAATTGAATTATCAAACTTGCAACCTGTTAAATGAGAATTAGCAACTGAACTTTTATATATGCTTGAAGAGAGAAAAGACATATCACTAATTGTTGAATTACTCAAATTGCTAAGAAAAAAACTAGTTTTCCTAAAGGCATTAGCGTGAAGCAAAGAAGATCTGAAATCGCTTTCAATAAAATTTGAATTAGTTACTTTTAAATTAGACCAGCTCGAATTATCAGCTAATAAATTAAAGAATGTTGAATTTTCTATTTCACTGGAATCAATATTATGGCGAGAAAGCGTACTGTTATAAACTTGAGAGTCTTGGATTTTTATCTTATACATTGAAGTTGTAGAAAGGTCTGAATCTTCTATCTTTGCAGAGGTAAATAGTGAATGGTCAAAAAATGAGCCATTCATGTTAGAATTCGCAACTTTAGTATTATGAAACTTTCCATGACGAATGTCAGCATTAGAGACATTAACTTGATGCAGTTCACTAAAACTAAAATCAATATTGGATAAATCAGCATCCTGAAGATTTGTTTCAGAAACATATGCATGTTTTATCTTGGAACCATTTAGTATAGATTGAACAAAACTTGAATTATCGTCATTCACATAGGAAATTTGTGTGTTGCTTAAATTAGTTTCGTCGAAGTTACTGTTAATTATGATAGAAGAATTAAGGCAAGCATCGGAAAGATTGCTACCTGTAAAGTCTGATTCTTTTAACTCTGCACCATATATGTTAGCATTTTTTAATGAAGAAAATTGTATCTTTAATTTATATGCATCCACTCCAAAGAAACTTGCATTATCAAGGTTGTTTTTCTGCATAACGGTATCGTTTATTTCACTATCACTAAAATTTACGTGGCTAACATTCGAGTTTGATAAGTTGGAGAAATTCATTTTCACATTCGAGAAATTAGTATGCAAACCAATTACGTTGTGCATACTTACTTTTTTGAGATCGGAACTGATAAAATCAGCATAACTAACATTAGACTGATCAAATACGATATCTGTTAAGTTTGCAGAAACAAATTTTGTAAAACTCAAATTTGTACCTTTTATTTTAATGCCATGTAAATTAGCATTGGAAAAATTAGCACCACGTAAATCAACATCAATGAAAGACACATCGGATAAATCGGTGTTAGAAAAATCGGCACCAATCAGACTTACTCCATCAAAAACAGATTTACTTAGGTACAGTTGGTTAAAATTAGCTCCATTTAAGTTAGAACCAAAACCTTTCTTAAAATCTTCTGGCACGCCCTCTTTGTGGCACTGCACCAAAAATTCAGCAAAGTCTTTTTTACTGTAAGATACGTATTTTACATCATGCAGAGCGTTTAAAAAATCACTAATCTGATTTTTTTCATCATTTGTTTCGTTTCCATAACATAAATGACCAACTAAAATTAATATCAAAAATCTAATCATCTTGCTTATCACACTGCGACTCATTGTTTTCTTTCGTTTTCACAGCCCAATCGTACATTGCTGAGCTTTCTTTATTGTCTATTTTTCTATCCTCCAAAAGATGTGGCATCATTTCGGCAATCGCATTTATTATATTGATCTGCTTTTTTTCGATTGCTATATCAATTGGGGATTGAAAATTATTGTTAACTACTCTAAGATCAGCACCTTGTAATAAGAGAAAGCGCACTATGTCTACCTCACCTTGTTTAACTGAATAAATGAGAGGAGTATCACCCAATTTATTTCTAAACCTTAGTATCTCTTGAATTGTTAATCCAATTTTTTCTAGCTTACTTATTACTCCTCTTAAGCAAGTTAAGTTGTTCTTCTTAATGCAGTAAAAAAATTGCTTACTGTAATCATCAATAAACACAGTTGTAGGAAGATGCTCATTAAGGCTATCATATTGTCGTTTATATATTGACTTGCTTTGTATGTCTTTATGACCCCATTCTTTTATTGGTTCTCTGTTTAGCTTTGTCCATTTTTGTAAATTTTTCTTTTCACTTTCATCTTTTTTAGTTATAGGTTTTACTCTATTGCGGTCCTTGGAATTACTGTTTGTTTCTTTCACTTTTTTTTCTTCAGACTGATTCTCTACTTTTTCTTTTTTTCCCTCTAATAATTGACTCGCATCACTTTTTGAAAGTTCATTATCTTTTATATCAATCTTCTGATCAGCTTGTAGATTTTTTTGCGGGTCAGTTGTATTCTCATTTAAATCAGCACTTAAAGGCAAAGGCTCTGGTTTCAAATCTTTATTCACTTCTTTATTGGCCATATTTGGTAAATTTTGAGCAAATTTGTCTGTGCTTCCTTCTAGCTGGTCATTTGGCAAATCTTTATCAATCTTTTCACCCTCACTTATAGTTTTTTCAACCACGGAAGCTTTGTTCTCGTTGTGTTGCAGCTTCTCTTTATCGGTAGTGCCGTCTAATCTTTTGCTCTCAGCCTCTTGTGTTTGTTTAGCATCGACGTTGCTTTTCAACTCATCTTTTTGATTTGTACTGCTCAGTAAATCTTGCTTTCTTGCACCTACATTTTCGTTTTTATGAACTGACCCAATTTTCTTTTCTTCACGCTGCTCTATGGCAAACAGGCTCAGTGATCCAAATACAACAACTAATAGTATGAAATATAAAATATTTTTCATAAATGTTCAAAACATAAGCTTAATTAAAATGATACTATAATCAAATGATTAATCTACAGTAAAAAATGCCTTAGGATTTAATTTATAAAAAAATAATAGATTTTTTGTATCTGTTCAGGGGCATCGCAAATATTGAAGCAAAGTGGTCAGTGCTTACTGTACGAACATTGTGATTTGAGAGCAATCTCCGCTAGGGAGGATGTCATCCCAGTGCTCCTTTCTCGTCATCCCAGTGCCCAGACACTGAGATCCAGAAAAAAGAATGGTGTCATGCAAGTAGCCTCCTTCTCCTGTCATCCCAGTGCCCAGACTACTTGGATCCAGAAAAGTTTGCTTGTAAGCAAGCAAACTAGCATAGAAAGTGGTTACAACATTTTCGATGAGATTATATGGAAAACTGGATCCCAGTGTCTGGGCACTGGGATGACAAAGGAGGACGTTATTCCAGTGCCAAGCACTGACCATTTGCTGTGCAATTTACCTTCAAAAATGAATGTTCGTACAGCTATGGAATGAATCGCGGTATGACATAGGACTGCTGTCATTCCAGTCTGGAATTTAGTCTTTACTGGGGAGAAGAAACTATCCTTCTACAGTGTATCCGTTTAGGGGAGGTATCTGTTCAGATGCATGGCTAATGTACAAATATTGAAACAAAAATTCCAGTGCTCCCTTTCTTGTCATCCCAGTGCCCAGACACTGGGATCCAGAAAACTTAACTTTAAATAAGTGGCTGCATAATAAACTACACATTAAACCTAAAGTGCATTATATCACCATCTTGCACGATGTAATCTCTGCCTTCAAAGCGAATTTTTCCTGCGTCTTTGCAAGCTGATTCACTTCCATACTTTATGTAGTCTGCAAAGCTTATTGTCTCTGCTTTTATAAAGCCTTTCTCAAAATCAGTGTGGATTACACCTGCTGCTTTATCGGCTGTTGACCCTATTTTTACTGGCCATGCCCGTGCTTCTTTGGGGCCCACAGTAAAGAAAGTTATCATACTCAGCACTTCATACATAATACGCGCTACTCCATCAAGGCCTGATTCTTGTAAGCCAAATTCTGATAAAAAACTCTGTTTTTCCTCTTCACTATCAAGATTTGCAATATCTGCTTCGAGTTTTGCTGAAATGCAATAAAATTTGCTTTTATTTTCCTCTGCCATTCTCTCTACCTTTTTAGATAATTCATTGCCAGTTATAACATTTGTATCTTCAACATTGCAAACGTACATAACGGGCTTTGTTGTCAGCAATTGAAGCAACTTCATCTCATCTTCATTGATATTCTCCAAACTTCTTGCAGGTTTACCTAATTTTAAAGTAGCTAATACCTCTTGCATTAATTCAAGTTGTCTCTTTAGCTCTTTATCACCTTGCTTTGCTTTCTTTTCCAATTGAGGAAGCCTTTTTTCTATGCTATCAATATCAGCTAGGATTAATTCCATTTCTACCACTTCAGCATCTGATATTGGATCTATTTTACTGTGTACATGGCTGATATCGTCATCCGTAAAGCACCTGAGCAGATGAACGATAGCATCAACTTCTCTGATATGGCTTAAAAATTTATTGCCGAGCCCTTCACCTTTGCTCGCACCCTTTACCAGACCTGCAATATCTACAACTTCTAATTGATTATAAATTATCTTCTCTGAGCCTGCAATTGCTGCGATTTGTTTCAAACGCTGATCTTTTATCGAAATCTTGCCTATATTTGGCTCAATTGTGCAGAAAGGATAATTTGCAGCTTCGGCTGCACTTGACTCTGTAAGCGCATTAAATAAGGTTGATTTTCCTATGTTTGGTAACCCAACTATACCGCAGTTAAAGCTCATATTTGCTATTTAAAGTTATAACTATTGCATAATTTAAAAATTTCTGCTATACTTAATTAGTTTTTTATTAATAATTTTGTTGGTATAGTAACATATAGCTTAAATTAAGGTAAAAACTATGGCTGAACCTAGGAAACGGAAGCTACCAAGTGATTTTCATGATGTTGAGGTTGGAATAAAAAGGCCCAAGATCTCAGGGCAAATGAATGTACCTAGGAAACGGAAACTATCAAATGATTTTTACGATACTGGAAGTCCGAAAAGGTTCAAGAGCTCTGGACAAGAAATAACTCTTTTAAATAGTAATCCTTACCCTGACAATTTCCATGTAGGACAAGCAATTGGTAATGGAAGCTGCTTTTTTGACTCATTCAGACAAGGTCTAGAACAGCAGAAGGGGATAGAAGTTACTGTTGAGCAGTTACGAGAAGACTGTAAAGAATTTGCACAAAAGAATCCACCAAAGTGGTTTACAAATGCAATTGTCAATAGTCATGATAACAATGGCCAGCACCGTAGTGAAACTGTAGATGATTATACAGCAAACATTATGCGTAACGATAGGTGGGGTGATCCTGACGTTGAAGGCAGAATACTTTGTCAGAAGTATGATGTAAAATTGCATGTTATAGAGAACCAGACTGTTGATAACCAAGATTTGTTTTTGCATGAATTAATAGACAATTCAGGTTCAAAAAGTGCAGGTGAATACAATAAAGTTAATTATGACGACAGTAGTGTTTTGCATGTAATAAACAAAGGACATGCTCATTTTGAACCATTGCTTGATAGAAATAAAAGTTTAGCAAAACAAGAACAAGAAGATTTCCTATTAGCAAAAAAGCTTCAGTTAGATGAGATCTTAGAGTATTGTAACCTTTCAAAGGATATCTCTGAGAGAGCAGAGGTTGAGAAGAGATTTGATGAGTTATTGGCAGAAAATGCTGATGGAAAAATTGGTGATGTTGTAGGGCAGTGCGTTAGTGATATAAAGCAGCGCATAGAGCGCTCTGAAAAGCAAAACCCTTCAAGCTTACCAAGATGTAGTATGGAGGAATCAAGAACAGAAAAAATATTTCATCAACAACAAATATCACAATTGGAAGTGTAAAATAAATCTTCATAGCCCTGTATATTTTTATATAGGGGTTTGTGCAAGCATTTCATATAATATGAACTTGCAGTATGTACTAACCTAAATGCAAGTTGACCAGGAGACTAGTTTAATTATTGATGCCATAGAGGAATTTGGTGGTGAGGCTAGGCTTGTCGGCGGATGTGTGAGAGACTCAATTTTGCAACGTGATGTCCACGACATCGATTTAGCTACTAATTTGCTTCCTGATCAGGTGATGAAAGCGCTAAAACTCCGTAATATAAAAACTATTCCAACTGGCTTAAACCATGGAACTATTACTGCAATCTTAAATCAGAGGTCTTTTGAAATTACGACACTAAGGCATGATGTGAAATGTGATGGTAGGCATGCAAAAGTAGAATTTACCAATAATTGGCAAGCTGATGCTTCAAGGCGTGACTTTACATTTAACGCTCTATATGCAGATAAGCATGGCCATATATATGACTACTTTGGTGGCATTGAGGATTTAAAGGCGCGAAGGTTAAACTTTATAGGCAACGCTGAAGATAGAATTAAAGAAGACTATCTACGTATTTTAAGAGCATTTCGTTTTCATGCAAAAATATGTGCCGGAGATTTGAGTGATGAAATACTAAGCGTATGCAAAAAGCATTCGCATATGATCCAAAACCTCTCTGGAGAGAGAATAAGAGATGAAATACTTAAATTGCTGGAGTGCAATGATCCTTTTCCAACACTTAAGAGCATGCAAGAATCTGATGTTTTGCAAAAGATTATCCCAAAAGAAGTAAAATGCGAAATTCTGTCTTCGTCACTTCTTTTCGGCACTGATGTGCTAGTAAAATTAGCGTTACTCCTTAGGACTACTAAAAAAAATGACAGGCTAAGTCTTGGAGAATACATAATCATGTTTCTACGTCTTTCGAACAAGCAAAAGAAAAAGCTGCTATTTTTACTATCCAACGATATCAAAACAGAACTTTCAGAAAAAGAGCAAAAAAAATACATATCTTTATTTGGTAGAGAATTATATTGTGATTTAGTAAGAATTTGTGGTGTTGAGTCTGGAGAAAATGTTGATGAATATATTTCATTTGCTAATACATTCAATATTCCAAAATTTCCTTTATCTGGTGATGACTTGATAGGTATAGGTCACCAGCCAGGAAAAAGTTTAGGTAGAAACTTGGAATTGCTAAAACAACATTGGGAAGATAGCTCCTACACTTTAACAAAAGAGGAGCTGGTGCTTTATGCTAAGAGCCTATTCTAACTGCTTTCTGACTGTTCAATGAATGTATGCTTGCAATATTAGGGGAACTCATAGAGGAATTAGGTATATGTTCTTTTTTAGCTTTTTCTGTTAATTGATATTCGTTTACTCCTCCTTGAGTTTGATTACACATTCCCTGATCTGGAGATAAAAATTTATCTCTTATGCTTAATGCCAGTTGTAACTCTTGAATCTTATTTGAAAAACATTTCATTTTAGCCTCTGTTAATTTTCCTGTAACAATTTCTTTAAGCAATTCTCCTGAGTCGTTATTATTATTATTCTTGCTATTAAAGCTGTGCAAGATAGAGTCTACAATCTTATTTACCCCTTCTTGTTTGTTAAATTCTAATTTTTTTACGCATTTTCTAACAGAAGGTGACAACTTGGCTTTTAACGTGTCATCTCGTAGTTCTTTACCCATATTTTTTCCAATGTTACAATGTTCGTTGACAACTTCTTTAACCTTAGCTTCTATGATCTCCCTTGCGGATTGTTTCAAATTACTTTCTAATAATTCAAGCAGCTTACTGCTTTCAAATTTGCCATCATCTTGATTTGATAGAGACTTTATAGTTTCATTAAGCACGTTATGGCAAAAGTGTTTCTCTTTAAATTCAGGAAAACCTTTTTTTAACTCCTCGTTTTTCCCAGATAAAAAGTTATTGAGACCCTTGTCCCTAGAAAGCTTATTGGGCAAGTTTCGTAATTTTGAAAGAGTTGATTTTGCAGTAGATACTGTACTCACTGCACCTGCCTTTTTAGCCAATTGACCTTCTTTTGCTTCCTGTAGTTTCTTAGTGTCAGCTTTCAATTGACCTTCTAAATCAATCTCCAATTGTTGTTTAGATTCTTGAACACTTTGTAATTGCTTCCCCAAGTTCTCCATTTCACCCAATTGAGCAGTCAATGTATTCACACTTAATCGTAGAGCTTTGTTTTCATGACCTAAGTCACTGACTTTATTTTCTAATTCAGTATTTTTGTCTTTAGCCTGACACAATTTATCAGTCTGTGATTTAAGTAAAGCCACTAATTTGCTAGCTTGCCATTGTTGATTCAATTCAATTAATTTATCCTCCTTGTCCTTTAACCTACTCTTAAGTTCTATTATTTGTGCTTGCAGACTTTCATTATCTTTCCTAGTAGCTTCAATTTCTTCTCCTTGCTCTCTTATTATCATGTATTGATCAAATATAGTTTTCTGTTGTTCATCAACTTTATCCTGCATTGCTTTTTTATCTTGTTTGTATTTGGTTAGTTCCTCTTCTCGTTCGCCTGCATCTTCTGTAAGTCCCTTATAACTCTTTTCAAGTCCTTCAATTGCAGATCGTAATTCTCTATTTTCTTCTTTTAAGGAAGCATTTTGTAAACGTTCAAGTTCTAATTCCTGATTTATGCCCTCCAGCTGTTCTTCTAATGCTTCATCATCTTCCTCTGTTATCAATGCTACTCCATCAGTCTGAACCCCTCCATCTTTGTTTATCACTACACTTTGGCTCTCTTTCTCTACAACTTCAGGTTTTAAGTCAACTTGAACACTTCCATCTATTGTCTTAAAAGCATCAGTTTGAACTTCATTGTTTGCAGTAGTTTTATCGTAGTACAAAATATTTTCTGCCCATCTATATTCCATCTCTTGGGCAATATTCGTCCAATCGTTTTTAGATATAACCAAGCAAATACAGTAGACCAGCTGTATTTTTTTTCCTTTCG
The DNA here is from genome assembly GCF_964026895.1 of Wolbachia endosymbiont (group A) of Cephus spinipes. Lineage (NCBI taxonomy): Bacteria > Pseudomonadati > Pseudomonadota > Alphaproteobacteria > Rickettsiales > Anaplasmataceae > Wolbachia > Wolbachia endosymbiont (group A) of Cephus spinipes. Next base: position 869,727 of record NZ_OZ034713.1, read on the forward strand.
CTTAATATTAATTTCATAATTAACCTTATTATTAATATTTAGCATAAAATTACCTTATTTTTTAACTTTAATTTACAGAAAATTTTAATAGTAATAAAGTTATATATATTAGTATAAATGTTAAACAAATACTAACACAGGTGTCAAATTATGGTAAAGTCTTTGCCCGCCTAATACACTTTAAGCAGAAATGTACATGTCTGCAAGTACAGCATTTGCTTTTTCTATCGCTCTTGCTAACACTTCCTGTTCATTGTTCTGATTTTTCACATTGATTACCTGAGCAGCCAAGTTTGCAGGAAAAGTGACCAAACTGACTTCCCATAATTCCACTTGTTTTAACACTCTAGCTCCACTTTTATGATCAACATCATACTCTATAGGTATATAGCCGATGGAAAGTCCGTTAATTGCCCCAGTTTTGAGCATCAAATACACTTCTTCTGCTTTCTGAATACCCAAAAGTAAATGTGCGGTTATATACAGGCCAACATCATTTTCATAAATATCTATGATGCTACCTATAGGTTCGTCAGGATTATGCTGCCAAAGGAGTTTTATTTTATTTCTGTTTAAATTTTCCTTAAATGCTCCGGGCAATATCAGATCATTTTGTTTATCAACTATGTTAAAAACGCTCGCATAACCAGAAAATACACCGTTTTCTCCTATACTTTTTATTGACAATGGTGAATAGAGAAATTTCTTATTCATAAGGCCTCCTGTAGGTTATAGTATTGGGAATTCTGTTTGCACAACGCACTGCAATGTCAAATCTATTATATGCAGTTCTCTAAAAAGGGAAAGTATTTTTTTTAGTTACAAAATAATAAATGAGACTATGAAAGCAATAAAGATCCCAGCGTCACGCGCTGGGATGACAGTAGGAAAACTCAGATGTGAAAGCACTCAATAACAGTCTAGAAAGTATTGAGATATGAGAAAAATCTGTACTCAGGTAACATCAACAATTGATATCTCTAGACAAATTTGATCCTACTTTTACTTCTGACAGAATAGAGATAACGTTCTCTTGTATTTTTTTATATCTAGCGATTTCTGATTCATTTTTTTGCACTTCCAATCTATTATGGAGTAAACTAGAAACATCTCTTACTAACGTAGAAATGTTTTGTGCGGCCTTATATGCTATTGTTCCAATAATAAAGCTAGCAAAGGTATTAATTCTATCAGTAGTAAAATCAGAAAAGTTTGACATGTTGGCATGGAAAACAGGAATGCAAGTAAGACTACCAGGACCATTATAGTAATTACCTTTAATAGCATTAATAGCCATCAAACTCACAAAGCTAGTAATACACCCAACAATAAAAGGTCTCTTATCACTGTGTCTAAGGGTCCAAATGTTGGAAAGCATCTCTTATATTAGTAATTCTGCGTATTATTTCGTAGATATGTGAAACATTAGCATTATTACTTAATGAAATTCTCCTAGATTGTTCAGATTTTTCCTGTATTCTATTACTAATTTCACAATTAAAGTCATCAATGCTTATACCACATGATGTTAAAATACGAACCATATCTTGATTGTCGTTTTCTGATGCAGAATATAATGCTGTCTCATCCTTATAATCACGAAAATTGACATCTCCTCCACTTGATCTATAAACGCTAATTATAAACTCTTCTAAGCTCATCTTATGATTTTCTTCCAAATACCTTGACACTTCCTTAAAATATTCTTTATCGGTAGCAAGTTTGTGTAGAAATGATTGGCCTGAAATTTTTTCTAATTGATCTATAATGATCCTCTGTAATAACATAATTAGCCTCCTATTAAAGTTTCAATACTATTGATAAAATGATACAGTATTATAGTTCTTTAGTCAAGGTGAATATTAATATATTAAGGTTAAAACTGCCAATTAGCAGTCAAAAGAATAAAATGAAATATCAAGTGATATCCTCTATAATTAAATTTTTTGAATGAAGAGATGACGGTTCGCGTAGGAATTAATGGTCTGGGTAGAATAGGCAGAGGCGTATTGCGTGCTATTTTCGAAATAGAAGAATATAGCAAACAAATAGAAGTTGTAGCTGTCAATGGATCGCTCAGTGCAAAGCAGCATGCACATTTGATTAAATATGATTCTGTTCATGGCAAATTCAGTGGTGATATTGATTTTAATGAGTCTCAAAATTGGATTTCTATAAATGGCAAAAAGTTTTCTTTATATAGAGAGCGGAATCCTGAAAATATTCCTTGGAATGTTGATGTAATACTTGAATGTACTGGTGCATTCAATAAACGTGAAGAAGCAATAAGGCACAATGCAGAGAAAGTAATTGTCTCTGCTCCAGTTCCGGATGCTGATGTCACTATAGTTTATGGTGTGAATGACGATATGCTCGAAAAAGAGCATAAAGTGATATCAGCAGGTTCTTGCACTACAAATTGCCTTGCTCCGATTGTGAAAGTCCTACACTCCAGTTTAGGTATAAAAAGCGGTTTTATGACTACTATACATGCCTACACGAATGATCAAAATGTTCTTGATGGTAATCATAAAGATTTGCGTAGAGCAAGGGCTTGCGGATTATCTATGGTGCCAACTACAACCGGGGCAGCAAAAACAATTGGTTCTGTCATCCCTGAATTAAAAGGAAAACTAGATGGCACTGCCGTCAGAGTTCCAGTTAGCAATGTTTCTATGGTTGATTTTAAATTTACGACTGATAAGAAAGCGACCGTTGAAGAAATCAATGAAATATTTAAGGATGCAGCTCTCTCCTCTACGTCATTCCAGCGCATGACGCTGGAATCTAATTTCTGGATCCCAGTGTCAGCTACTCGGATGACATCAGAGGGTACTAGGATGACAGAGGGTTATCCAATGTCAAATGTACTTTCTATATGCGAGGAACCTTTAGTCTCAATAGATTTTGTGCATAACCCTTATAGTGCAATTGTGGATTTAACTGGTACATATGTTACAGGTGATATATGCAGGGTTGCAGCGTGGTATGACAATGAGTGGGCTTTTTCGCTGAGAATGTTAGACATAGCATTATTGAGCTATAGTAAAGTATGAACTGGAACTCAAGCAAATACGCCTCATTTTATGAGCACTTTGCGGAACTCAGAAAAAGAGTTATCTTTTGCTTTCTATTTTTTTGCGTTGCTTTTGGTTTTTGTTATTACTTTAAGGAAAATATATACCGTTTTTTACTCGCACCTTTAATAGAAGCAACAAAAGGTAGCGAAGGTTTTTCTTTAATTTACACAGACTTAACAGAGGCATTTTTTGTGTATCTCCAAGTTGCAATAATGAGCGCACTTTTGTTTTCTTTTCCTGTGTTTGCATGGCAATTTTATATGTTCTTAGCACCTGGGTTATATAAAAGTGAAAGGGCAGTGTTGTTGCCATACTTGATTGCAACACCGGTTTTATTTGTAACGGGAGCTACTGTAGTCTATTACTATATATTTCCTTTAGCCTGGAAGTTTTTCATCACTTTTGAACATAGTGGGAAATCTTTCGGTATACCAATAGAGTTTATGCCATCAGTTAGCGAATATTTAGACCTCGTTCTCCAATTTATGTTTGCTTTTGGCACTGCATTTCAAATTCCAGTAATACTCACATTAATGGTGAGAGTTGGGCTACTGACTGCACAAAGTTTGTCAAATAAACGTAGAATTGCAATAGTGGTAATTTTTATTATCGCTGCAATCTTAACTCCACCTGATGTATTAAGCCAAGTAGGGCTTGCAATACCTATGCTGATTCTATATGAATTGTCCATTCTGATATGTAGGTATATTGAAAAAAAGAAGACAAAGATTTAAACAAAGAAATCCCTCTTATCTCCTTTATATCACATTTTTAACTTACAACATTCTTATTCAGGACTTAAATATGGAAATGTTTCATAAATTGATTGTAATACTTTGTTAAGTTCAGCCTTACTTTTGATGATCAATAATACTGTATCATCACCTGCTATAGTTCCTATAATTCCTATGTTTTTGCTATTATTTAATGAATAAATAACATACTTCTGATCTAGAAAGTAAGCTAGGCTGCTAGCTTGTCCTGGTTGAGTGTGTAGTACTATTAAACCAAAATCCGAAATTTGCATATTAAGTATTAATGGTAATCGATATTGGTTGATGTCAATTACTTTATACATACCAGCAACTTTGGCAATTTTAAGTTTTTTTAATTTTCTTGATAAAGTAGCCTGAGGAATGTTGTGCCCTCTTTCTTTAAGCAAGATCTGTAAATCGCTCTGCTCTAAAATTTCGTGATTTTGAATAATATTTAAAATATGTTCACCTAGTGTGTTGTCATGCATTATGCATTTTCCTCATATTGAATATGTAATAAGTATATTTGAAATTATATTCATTATTTCTTGACTATTCAATTTTTAATGTCTATATTCATAAGATGAATAAAATATGAATATAAATTAGTAATATGAAAAAATATATTTTAAATGCTATTATAGTGATAAGTATTCTATTAACAGGATGCAAGGAAAATAAACACGATAATATCATTAGATTTGCAATTTCTGCAGATTATCCACCTTTTGAATATTATGAAAATGGTAAATTTACTGGCTTTGACATTGAGCTTGCTCAATTAGTAGCAAAAGAGTTAGGTAAAGAAGCGATATTTAAAGATATGCAGTTTAGTACTATATTTGCAGCATTGCAAAGTAATTCTGTAGATGCTGCTATATCTACTATTGGTAGCACAGAAGAGCGTGAAAAAAATTTTGATTTTTCAAATAGTTATTATACAGGGGAATTTGGTATTCTATATCACAAAAATAAACCCATAGCCGGTATAAACAACTTAACTCGCAAGAAGATAGCCGTTCAACTAGGAACTGTCATGGAAATTTGGCTAAAAGAGCATGTTCCTACAACAGCTCAAATTATTGCTATAGACAATAATAATCAAGCTGTAGAAACATTAAAGTCTGGTCATGTTGATGGCGTCCTAATTGATGAATTCCAAGGTAAAGTATTTAGCAAAAAAAATCCTGGTCTATCATGGTCAGCCACTGCCAAGTTAGATGGTGGTTATGTTATTGCTGTGAATAAAGGATCTGCTTTAAAGGATAAAATAAACGAGGCATTAAAAAGTTTAGAAAGTAAAGGTGTAATACAAAAAATAGCAGAAAAATGGCTAGGAGATAACTGATGCAGGAATTAATTTCTAATTTCTTGTTTGTTGGAACAGGCCTTGCCTTTACTTTAAAATTATTGATTGGAGGACTGCTTTTAGGTATGAGTCTAGGAGGGTTATTTTCAGTACTCAGATATAATAAGATCTGTATTCCATTAATTAATGGAATTATATCTGTAATACGTGGCACCCCCCTTATATTACAGTTAAGTGTTGTTTATTTTATGACTCCAACCATTGCAGGAATTAAATTAAACATATTTAGTGCTGGCATTATAGCATTTGGTCTAAATAGCTGTGCTTATATTGCTGAGATTTTACGAGCTGGTATTGAAACTATATCAAAAAACCAGTTTGAAGCAGCTAAAACTTTACAAATACCTAGTTTCTATATGTGGAGAGATATTATATTACCACAAGTTATTAAAAATATTCTTCCTGCAATGATAAATGAGATCATTGCACTCCTTAAAGAAACGGCATTAATCTCTACTATTGGTGGTGTTGATATTATGCGCTCTGCGCAAATGCTTGCAGCAGAACAATTTACTTATTTTATACCACTTTGTCTTGCTGGGGCTTATTATTACGCTCTTGTATTACTAATTGAATATATAGGCAAAAAGATTGAACAGAAAGGTATATATGATAAAAATGCATAATGTTTGTAAATTATTTAATAATGTTCCAGTACTTAATAATATTAACCTGATTATAGAACAATCTATAGTTGGTCTTGCTGGTCCTTCTGGTAGTGGTAAATCAACATTGTTACGTTGTATACAAAAACTCGAAGTTTTAGATTCTGGTAGCATTGAATGCAATGATAGTACTGGTTTTGTATTTCAGGATTTTCAACTTTTCTCACATATGACTGTCTGGGAAAATCTTACATATGCTCCCAAACTTAAAAACAAAACTCAGGATCAAAGTGATTCACTACTTGAGTCTTTGGGTATTGCCTCTAAAAAAAATGATTACCCTAGTAATCTATCCGGTGGGCAAAAACAGCGGGTTGCGCTTGCCAGAAGCTTAATGATGAATCCAAGGATTCTATTATGCGATGAGCCAACGTCTGGTTTAGACGTAGCAACAATAGTCGACGTTGTGGAACTATTACAATCAGTTAGAGATATGGGTATTACTATGATTATCGCTTCTCACAATTTGGATTTTTTAACAAAAATATCAGATCGGATTATTCTGTTAAAAAACGGAAAAATAATTGTAGATATCAATCCTAAAGAAATTGATGAACCAACAAACTATTTAAAAAATAATTATTAAAAGAGAATCACTCATATCATACTGAGAGCTATAACAGATTTTAGCATCGAAAATTACATAATATACATTATGGAAAACAAAATTACATAATGTAAGAAGCAATGCTAAAAATAAAATCACATAATATAGCAAACTATAGCTAACCCAAGAAAGGTTTTCCTACGTCATACCGCCGCGATATCTCAGCATAGATTCCGCTAACAAGTAGCGGAATGACGAATTTTTGTTTTTCAAACTGTCGGTAAATCTAAGTCAGTTTAGCTATATGTGTCAAGCACTGGGATGACACCCTCCTGATGGGCCAAAATCACAATGTTCGTACAGTTATGGAATGAATCGCGGTATGACGTGTTGCTTTGATCAGCTATAAAGATGATGCTGCGGAAGTTTTTAGTACTTGCTCGCAACTTTCAACAATTTAATAGCACTGGTGTTTACAACCTCTCCGCCGACACGCTTAGTGACAAAAAACCTCACATAAGGTTTATTCGTATAAGAGTCTCTTAATATTCTCATTCCTCTGTTATCTACAATCTTATAAGCTTGTTTGAAATCTGCCATCGCAATTACTGGTAGCTGATTGTTTGGCGCTGGTGGCATATCGGCAGATTGATATACTGGTATTCCCATTAAAGTATCTGGAGCTTCAAGCGACAGACTTGGCTGCCAGAGATACTGACCTGTTTGAGATTTTAGCAGCCTGATATCCTTCAACGTACTCCTGTTTATCAAAAATGACGCATTTTTGGAATAATATTCGTCCAGAGAGTAATACAACATCATTATTGAATCACTATCTAATTTTTCAGTTTTAACTTGCTCTATTTTATTATAACTGTTTCCATTTTCATAAGCTAAAATTCCTTTTGGTTGAAAAGTGCCCTCACCCTTAATGAAGGCTTCGCTTTCTTCCTTACTAAAAGTCTCGGCAATCTTTTCCACCAGCCAACTCTCAACATCGACAAACGCATCATCGAGTAACTTTTGTGATATTTGTGGTTGAGCATATAACTCGTAAGTTGTGACGGAAATCTTTTGGATTTTGGGCGTGTCCGTATCTTTTGCAAAATCATACTTAGACTTATTGCCACCGTTCTCATCATCTACTGTTTCACTGCTCCAACCTGCACCGGCGCGGTCAAAATCTTCTATAATGTAATCCAATGTTTCAGTAGAGATTCTTTGACTGGAGCATATTTGTCGCATTGGGGACGAATCAGTTACGCGCTTGTTTATGCGTTTTACAATATGCGGAGTAACTAGATACCCTCCGATATCACTGTCATCTCCACTGAGGGTTTTGTGTGATAAACCGCTTTCCATTCCCTTGCGGATATAATCAGAAAAATATTTATCGCTTGTGCTAAAATCTGTATTTACTTCTGGGCGTTGAGCTGCAGTTTCGATCAAGTCTAAACGCTCTTTGCAACTATCAATGGCATTATTTACCTTGCATAGCTGCTCAATTGTTGCAGAATCAGCACGCCCTTTGCTTTCAATTTCTTTTAGTTTGCGATCATTTATTAATTTAAATTGCTCCCATGATGAAGCGAGTTCATTGATACGGTGAGCGATATCGGTAAGTGACATAATAGCCTCCTTTGAAAATGAAATAAAAATGGAAATAAGGTAATAGGAATGGCATCCATAGATGTTTCCCACAGTTGTACGAATATTGCAATATGGTACATAGTAAACGATGTCATTCCAGTGCTTGACACTGGGATCCAGCTTCTATGCAACTTAATTAAAAACGTTTGTTTTAGCGTAAGACAACTACCTTTAGCTCATCAGCTCAGTTATAAGCAAAATTTCTGGATTCCAGTGTCAAGCACTGGAATGACATCATCTGTTGTGCAATTTACCTTTAAAAATGAATATCCGTACAGTTATGTGCTTGGCACTGAAATGGCATCATTTTTTATCTGTTGAAAATGTAAACCGAAAAATAGCGTGGCACTTTGTGCCACGCTTAGTACTGTAAGTTTAATCCAGTAATTAAATTAAGCGAGGTAAAATAAAAGATAATGACACTATATAATGTTCGTTCTTTTATGTCAAGCACTTTTTTGAATTTTTTTGGTGATAATTTTTATCCAGTTATTTTATTATTGTAGTATAATTTCAATGCCAGATACTATCATTATGATCACTATCTAAATTTAAATCGTAATTATCATCAAATTTATATATCCCCTCCATCTCTTCTCTATGCAATTCATGTGAATCACCTAAAGCTTTTTGATTAGAAACGTCAACACAATACTGTAACAGTGCTCTTAATGCTCCAGCACTATCTTGATCTAAATTAAAATTGCTAAAATCAAATTTCTGCATACTCTCCACATGTCCTTCTCTACATAACCTACATATCTTAGCAAAAGCCCTTTCACTTTCTCGACTCCAAGCATTAAGAAAGTAAGGATCTACTACTTTGCTAAATTGTTTCTCTATCTCTTCAAGAGAGCTCTCTGGATTAAGTTCTAATATTACTTTGAAAATCCCACTGCCATGGAATCTATAAAATTTACTAGATAAGCTATCTTTTACAAAATTAACTGCATCATCTATTGTAACACCAGAGCGAGATTCAAATATCATCTCAAATGCTCCATAACAACTATCAATACCAAAATTAATTATTTTTTCCATAAAATCAATTACCTCTTCTAAGGAAATTTGTGGCTTATTCCTCAAGATAACTTCTAAACTCTTGACAAAATTATGCCCATGCTGACCCATAGCATGGGTTTTCCCATTTATTGTATAATGATATAGCTTCTTATTTTCTATTATATGCTTATTGCACTGGTAGATATGTAGCTTATTCAATTTGCCAGAATATTCCTCTATTTCCTTATCTGGTAATTTTGAGCGGAATTCCTTGATTACTTCGCGTATTATTCTATTGATATTACTCATGCTTATTCCTAATTAATATGTTAGTATTTTTATAAATTAAGTTATTATATTAAAATTCTTTCATGGATTTCAATATTAGCTCCGCACTACTTGTAGTTTTTGTAATGGGTCTGCCAATGACGATATAATCAGCTCCTGAATTTATTGCTTCTTTTGGTGTTGCTGTTCTTTTTTGGTCGTCATGACCTGGATCTATACGAATTCCTGGAGTAATAATTTTAAAGTCTTCACCGCATTCTCGGCGCACTTCTTGAGCTTCTAGTGCAGAACAGACTACTCCATGGAGTCCAATCTTTTTTGCAAGCTTTGCAAGCAAAATTACCTGTGATTTTGCCTCTCTTGCTACTCCAAGCTCGTTTAAATCCTCATTGCTCATACTAGTTAGCACTGTCACCCCAATCAGCTTTATTTTTGTGCCTTGCACTACACTTAGCGCTTCTTCAAGCATTTTTGTTCCACCGCTGATGTGCAGAGTTAACATTTCAATGTTCAGAACTTTTATTACTTCAACTGTTTTGGCTACAGTGTTTGGAATGTCATGCAATTTCAGATCTAAAAAAATTGGTACATTGCATTTTGCAACTTCTTGCACTCCAGAAAGACCTTGAGCAGCAAAAAATTCTAATCCCAGCTTTACCATGCCAACTTTACCACGCAGAGCATTAGCTAGAGAAATAGCCTTATTTAAGTCTTGTGTATCCAGTGCGCATATTATTGGGTTCATTATCTTGCATGATTTATCTTATAATAAGACTCATTGTTGTGTTTTGCAAATACTTTCACTCTGATTGAACTGACTGCGTTCATAAGATTCTGTCAATAGTGAATTTGGCAACTTGGTCGGGGTGGATGAGCGACTGACAAATAATGATTCATATCCAAGATCTTCCAGCGAAGAAGAAGGCGTTTCGTCTGGCAAAAGCCGTGCAATTTCTCCTTGTAACGCAGACTTTAATATTTGAATCGTATCTAATATTGCTTTTCCATCATTATTTCTTATTGGTTCTTCTATATTGTCTGTTACGCATCTTATCAACAGTTGCGCAAAATTCACTTGTTTTTCTTTCTCTTTCAAAAAATCTTCTATTTGACTGTCTCGTTCTAAAAGTGAATTTCTTAAACTTTTTACTTCATTATTACAATCTTTTCTTATCCCATCTAACTCAAAAGATTGATTTTTAATTAAACCATTTGCTTCATCTAACTCTTCAAATTTCTCTTTTAATTCTTTAGATAAATTTTTCTTTTCTTTGTTGACCTCTTTAATTTTACATTGTAGCTTATCTAAGTTTGCATGCAGTCTTTCTTGTTCTTCACGTAATTCCTCTACTTCTTTAGAAAATCTATTTTTTTCCTTATTCAATGCCTCTACTTTTTCACTAAGTTCATGTTTTTTCTCACGTAGTGCCTTTTGTACTTCACGTGACGTTTCTATTCTATCATTTAACCCCTTATTCTCTAGCTCTAAATGTTTATTATCATCCACTTCCATCTTCAGCTTTGCAATAAATCTACTTCTTTCTTCCAACTGTTTCTTTAAACATGAGATTTCAAGTTTTAATTTCTCTTCCTGCTCATTAAGCTTACCTATTTCCTTTCTTGTTTTGTCCAATTCATTGTCTATTTCAAACGTACGATTCTTTGCTGTTTCTAATTTTTTCTCTAAAGATTTTTTTTCTTCAAGAAGAGATTCTCTCTCAACTTCTGACTCATTTACTTTCTGATTCAATTTTTTTGCTCTCTTGTCTAAATTTTGCTTTTCTCGAGTTAATTCATGTTTTAATTTTTCCACTTCTTTGTTTGCAGCTTTTTCAGCTTCCTTTCCTAGAGTTATTTTATTTTCCAACTCTTGCTCTTTCTGAGCGAATTTATTTCTCTCAACCTCTATTTTTTTATTATTACTAATTATTTTATACGAAAGTGCAAGCACCAAAACAGATAATGTAGCTAAAGCAAGAATTAGAGGAAGAGGCACATTAGAAGTTACAATAAGCGCTAAAGATGTAAGTAACGTAAGAGTAGCTAAGGAACTAGCTACAAAATAAAATGCATTAGCCTCACTAAGCAAATTGCTCATTACTCCCCTCCCCCCCACGTTCAGCAGTCTTGTATATATTTATTAAAATTCTCTTATCTGTGGAGGAATTATAGTGCTGCACCTACAACAAACTTTCCTTTTTCAGCCTGCTAGCTAAAAATAGCTAAGGTTTTATGTATCCAGTGTACAACTGTACTCAAAATGTGTGGCAGCTGTTGGTCGGGGTAGAACATCCACTGGTATATCCAGAATCACATGAAGCATCATTCAGCTTTTTATATGGCGGTCTTATTGGAGTGGATATATAAGGTGGTTTTGGTTTCGGGAACTGTTTATTAACAGACTCATTTTCACCTATTCCTTCAAGTTCTGATAAATGTTCACTGCTTATATCTGAAGAAATGGAATGACTTTGCTCGTCTTCCTGCCCAGTTACTGCTTGCAGATGTTCAACTTTTCTTTTCAAATCAGAATTATGTCTTTTCAAATCAGAATTATGTTCTCTTAATTCCTCGCATCCGTCATCCAACTCTTTTTCGCTACTTTTCAACTCACTGTTATTATCGCGCAACTTTTCATTAAGTTTTTTTAACTCTCCGATCTTATCAAGATTTTCATTGTTTTCCTCTTCTAATTCCTTGTTTTCCTCTTCTAATTTCTTGCATAGTTTTTCTTTTTGTTCTAAATCTGCAGCTAGCTGGATCGTTTCTTGCGCTTTTTTATTTAACTCTTTTTTCAATCGTCCTTCTTCTTCTAATACATCATCTAAATCAGATTGTAAACAAGAAGTTTTGCCTTTTTCTTTTCTTAACTGCACTGCTAATTTTCCTACTTTTTTCCTTTTCTCCTCTAAACATGTTTCCAATTCTGTTATTCTTTCTTTTAATGAAAGAGCTAAAATTCCTTCATATTTTAATTCATCTAACTGCCTTTTTAAGGAATCTATTTCTCTTTGAGATTGAGATAATTCCTCCATTAAAGAATCCACTCTTTCATTCAATCTTACATTTTCATCACGTAACTCTTGGTATTCAAGAGAAAGCATCTTCTCCTTATGTTCTAACTGACCTTGTACTTTTGCACTCAATTCTGTATTTTCATCGTGTAAATCTTTGTTCTTATTATTAAGAGCACCTATCTTACCCTCTAATTCTCGGATTTGATTACCTTTATTATTTAACTCTTTTGTAGCATTATCTAATTTTTGCTGTGCATCATCTTGTTGTGTCTTTAACTGCTCTATTTCCTTATTTAACCCTGCAATTTCGCTTTCCAAATCTTGCTTTTCTCGAGTTAATTGATCTTTTAATTCCTTCACTTCTTTATTTACAGCTTCTTTAGCTTTTTCTCCCAGAGCTATTTTACTTTCTAACTCTTGTACCTTACTCTCTGATTGTTGTTTTACGCTTTCTAACTCTTGCTCTTTTTCAGCAAATTTATTTTTCTCAACCTCTATTTTCTTATTATTACTAATTATTTTACATGAAAGTGCAAGCACCAAAATAGAAAGTATAGACAAACTCAAAGCAACAGGAAGAGCTACATTAAAGGCTGCAACTGAAGACAAGAACTTAACATAAGGGGCAACAGGAAGTGTCCCAGACGCAAGCAATACCAAAGTAGCAAGAGCACCAGCTATAAGATATGGTGCATTGGTTTTACTATACAAATCCCTCATTATTCCCTCATACTAATAATGATTACAATAGCATGGATATTAAAGGAAGTAAAGCTATAAAAATCAGTATAAGTCTATATTCACTATGTATTTTCCGTCTTCAGTTTCAAGCTCAGACTGCATCCACTCTATCATTTCTGCATTGCACACTGCCTGCAAATCATCCTGTGCAGATTGATCTAACTTATCCTCTTGTACGCTCGCTTTTATCATCAACTTTTTTATCAGATGCTTAACTGATACATTATTATCTGCCTTTATCTTTCTGATAATGTTTAATATCTGAATAACATTATCTCCCATTTCCTCTGAATATTTATCGTAGATAAGTTCTTCTTTGCTCGGCCAATTACTTTGATTGTGTACAGAATTATAACTATACAACTGGTGGTATATCTCTTCTGTAATGTAAGGCAAGAAAGGTGCAAATAACCGCAAAATAATATTCAGTACATATGCCAAACTTTGCTTTGCACTTAAGGTTGCTTCACTGCTTCCGTACGCGCGTTTTTTTACTAATTCCAAGTAGTTATCACAAAAATCCTTCCAAAAAAATTCTTCTACTGCGCCCAAAGCTTCGCAGTATTCAAACTGTAATAGGTTATTCGTTGCTTTACCTATTACTTTGTACAGCTTAGACAGTATCCATTTATCCATCGTCTCACTGATGGAATTTATGCTTACTGTTTGATGCTTTTCCATGAACATGGAAACAAACTTGCTAGCGTTCCAAAGTTTTGTAACGAGGCGCTTGCCAATTTTGAATATATTTTCAGAGTAGACTGTATCAACTCCAAGCCTTGAGTTCGCTGCCCAATAGCGCACTACATCAGCTCCATAAGTTTCAAGTATTACATGAGGAGTAATGATGTTACCCTTTGATTTACTCATCTTTTTCTTATCATCTGCTAAACACCAACCGCTGATCATAATGTTTTTCCAAGGTAAAGAATTTGCATGATAATGTGCCTTTAAAATAGTATAAAAAGCCCAAGTTCTTATTATCTCATGGCTCTGGCTGCGCAGATCTGCAGGAAATATCGTATCATAGCGATGATTTGGTAAGCTAAACTCACTGTTTACTGCTAGTGCACTTAGTTGAGGAGTAATTGAACTTGTGGCCCAGGTATCCATTACATCTTGATCTGGGATAACCTCTTCTTTGCTATACCCTTTTGGCAAATCTTTCAATGGATCTATAGGCAGGTCCTTTATCTCAGCTAGAATAATTTTACCTTCTTCTCCCTTACGGTTGGAATACCACGCTGGAAATGGCACACCAAAATAACGTTGCCTTGAGATGCACCAGTCCCAATTTAGCCCTTCTATCCACACTTCCATACGTTTACGCATAGTAGCTGGATGCCAATTGCATTCTTTTACTTTATCTAATACTTGAGCTTTTTGCTCTAAAGTCTTGATAAACCATTGATAAGTAGGCAATATCTCAAGTGGTGCACCAGATCTTTCTGCGCACTTAACAGAATGAGAAATGTTAGTGCTTTCTACCAAAAGTCCTTTTTCAGTTAGGATTTCGATCATCCTCTTTCTTGCTGCTACAATTTTTAGTCCATTTATTTCATAGATTCCAGCGTCACGCGCTGGAATGACGCCGGGGTGTGGTGGAATGACATCATGAAGGTTCATCCTCCCATCCTGATCGATGATAATTTTCATCGGCAGATTATGCTTTTGCTGCCAATATATGTCGAGCTCATCACCGAATGTACAACACATAACAAGCCCAGTGCCTTTATCTATTTTAACCTTATCATCAGCTATTATTGGAACTTTTGTCTCTGTGATCGGCACCACGGCTGTTTTTCCGATCAGATGGGTGTAGCGCGCATCCTCTGGATGACAAAAAACTGCAACACATGCGGGAAGTAACTCAGGCCGCGTAGTTGCAATATTGATCTGCTCATTTTCTTGAGTAGAGAAAACTATCGTGTTTAAGGATGACTCAAAAACTTTATCTTCTATTTCTGCTTGTGCAATTGCTGTTTTATCAACCGGGTCCCAAAGGATGGGCTGCATTTTTCTATATGCATATCCCTTATTATATAGATCAATAAACGACATCTGTGAAAGCGTCACAGTTTCCTTGCTGATCGTGTGGTATTCCAAATCCCAGTCATAACTAATGCCGACCGATTTAAATAGTTCCTTGAATTCTTGCTTTGATTTTTCAATAACCTCATGGCACATCTCTATAAATTTTTCCCTGCCAACTTCTTTTGCGCGGGTTTTATAGGTTTGCTCAACCAATCTTTCAGTGGGAAGCCCATTATCATCAAACCCAATTGGGTAAAACACATCTTTTCCCAGCATGCGCTGAAACCTTGCAATAAAGTCCGTGTGGCAATAGCTAAATATATGGCCGATATGGAGTTTTCCTGATATTGTCGGTGGAGGCGTGTCTATAGTGAAAGTGTTATCCTTTTCACCATTCCATTTATAAACTTTACTACCTTCCCATAATATGTTGCATTTGTCTTCAACTTCTTTAAAGCCGTATTTTTCTTTTAACATAAATATTTCTCAATTTTAAACTTTAAGCTAGCAACGTCATACCGCCGCGGTATCTCTAGATCCCGCTAACAAGCAGCGGAATGACGATGGTCGGTAAACCTAAATTACTTTAGCTATAGCACAATTAAGTAAATACGGCAATTTTACGCCAAAATTTTTTGTTTACGAACATAAATTTTCTATGCTATGATAAAAATATTACTTGACCTTAGGTTCTAAGGGTATTATGTAATGTTAATTATATATATTGAGGTTAAATATGCATAATTCAAATCAAAATCTTTCACCTGGAGCAACTTCACCAACTGATATAACATCTGATCAAGAAGGAACTATAAATAAAAACTCTATTGAATCAGGAACAGAGCAGTCGTTACAAGGTTCTTTAGTTGGTAATCAAGAGTCTTTAAATGATTATGTTGATGCGAGTAGCACGCCTGTGTCTGAAGGGATTAATGATACAATGCAGGTTGCCGATGATAATGAGGTTACGTCGGGCAATAAAGGTAATCGAAGTGTTGTTTCTAGTGATAGCACGACATTAAGTGAAGGTTCTGTTAATGGGCAAGAAGGTGTTACTAAGTCAAAAAAAGGAAAAGGAAAAAGATCAAAAAGTAAAAGAATACAACGGAGTAAGCAGCATTTAAAAGAGAAAGACGAGGAAATAACAGCATTAAAAGCTCAACAAAATACACAAGAAGTTGCGGACTTACAGCAACAGTTACAAGCTAAAGACGAGGAAATAACAGCATTAAAAGCTCAACAAAATACACAAGAAGTTGCGGACTTACAGCAACAGTTACAAGCTAAAGACGAGGAAATAATAGCATTAAAAGCTCAACAAAATACACAAGAAGTTGCGGACTTACAGCAACAGTTACAAGCTAAAGACGAGGAAATAACAGCATTAAAAGCTCAACAAAATACACAAGAAGTTGCGGACTTACAGCAACAATTAGCAGATAAAGAGAAAGAAATAGCACAACTAAAACAACAACAGCCAAATGCTGAAGTTGACAAACTGAAGGCAGACTTAACAGCTAAAGAGAAAGAAGTTGACAAGCTAAAGAAGGAAAATAAAGAATTAGAAGCTGAAAACAAAAAAATTCAACAACTAAAACAAGGCAATGGAGCACGGTACACTGCTACTGTTGGTATGGGTCTTGCTGCTGGACTGATAGCATTTACTGCACTTGAACGTACAGTTAAGTTAGAGATGTTAGTAATGATTGGTATAGCAGTAGCATCTGCACTCGTAGCCGGTGGTATTACATATGCAGTATTACATAGTACTCAAGTAGATGGGGCAAAAGCACAAGAAGTAAATGAGAATGGGAAAAAGAAGTAACAAGGGTTAAGCCGAAATGTACGTGTCAAGTAAAACACTTGACGCGAGCTTCAGTTTTTATATTCATTCATTAGCATAATATAATTTTGTGCTGATTGTGTAATATGTTTAATTTCTTCATTCGACATTTTTTTGAAGAATTTTGCTGGCCTGCCAGCCCATATTTCCCCACTTTTTATCACTTTTCCGTGTGTTACCAGTGAGCCAGCAGCTACCATAGCTTCAGGCTCCACAACTGCATGGTCCATCACGGTAGAGCCCATACCAATAAACGCCTTATCATGCACCGTGCATGCGTGCAACACACAAAAATGTCCCACTGTTACCATGCTGCCAATAATTGTGTCACCACCTGGGTTTCTATCCACATGAATTACCGTTCCATCTTGAATATTTGTTCCATTACCTATTTTTATTGATCCAACGTCCCCTCTGATTACACAATTAAACCAGATGCTTGCATCTCTTCCTATTTCAACCTTGCCTATGATATGCGAACCACCTGCGATGAAAGCACTTTCGTCTATTTTTGGTTCATAATTTTTGTATTTTAAAATGTGATACATATTAAGCCCAAAGTTTTATGCATATGTTAATCAAAATAAGGTAAGCAGTAAATACATACTTAGATTTCAAGTTATTTGGGTGACAGATGTTCTTGACTTACGTGCTTTGTACTGCTAAAATTTTTATTTTCAGCCCTATCTATAATGTCAGTAGCGGTATTAAGTATATTTCAAATAATATTGGTTGTTGTGTTAGTAATTTTAGTGCTCTTGCAGCCGCCTGGAAGTAGTTCGTTAAGTGGTTTTAGTAATACACAACAGGGGGTCAATTCGATGATTCCGGTGAAATCTTCTGAAAACCCGCTCAGCAGAATAACGGCTATTGTTGCTGGATTGTTTATTATAAACACATTGCTATTGTCAGGATTATGTTCAAAAGACGTACATAAAAAATCGATCGCAGAAAAAATTATATTAGAAAAAAAGCAAGAAAGTGAATCTACTTCTGTTCCATTTGAAAATTAATGAAGGAAGCTAAATTTATCTTTGTCACAGGTGGAGTTGTGTCATCGCTTGGTAAAGGCTTAGTTGCTTCGAGTGTTGGTGCGCTTCTTCAAGCTCACGGTTTTAAGATCCGTATCAGAAAACTTGACCCGTATCTCAACATTGATCCTGGGACAATGAACCCAACTCAGCACGGAGAGGTATTTGTTACCGAAGATGGTGCTGAAACTGATTTGGATCTTGGGCATTATGAGCGTTTTACTGGAATTAAAGCAACAAAAGATGACAATATAACAACTGGTAAGATATATCATGAGTTATTGAAGAAAGAGAGGCGTGGTGATTATCTGGGCAAAACTGTGCAAGTCATTCCTCATGTAACAGATTTGATCAAATCGTTCATTTTTAATGGTACGGAAGGTTTAGATTTTGTAATATGTGAAATAGGCGGAACTGTAGGTGACATTGAAAGCCAACCATTTTTGGAGGCTATACGCCAAGTTAACTACACATTAGGAAAACAAAGAGTTATCCTGATTCACTTAACTTTAATACCATATCTTACCGCAGCGCAAGAATTAAAGACAAAACCAACGCAGCATTCAGTTCGAGAGTTAAATTCCGCGGGGTTACAACCAGATATTATATTATGCCGCAGTGAGAAAGAAATTTTCGATAATCAAAGAGAGAAAATAGCTAAGCTTTGCAATGTTTCTTTATCCAATGTGATACCTGCCCCTGATGTGAGTCATATATATGAGTTACCGGTGTTGTATAGCCAATGTGGGCTTGATACGCAAATTTTGGAGCACTTTCATTTAAGTAAGCCAAAACCAAGCTTGACTGAATGGGATCAAATAGTGCATTCCATAAGGCACCCAACACAGGAAGTTACTGTATCTATAGTGGGAAAATACACCGAATTCCCTGATGCATACAAATCACTGGTTGAAGCATTAAATCATGGTGCGATTAGTAATAAAGTCAAAGTAAAGATAAATTGGGTTAACTCAAGAGAGAAGGAAGAAAAACCTATAAATGAAAAGCTTATAGGGGAGAAGTTACAGAATTCTCATGCAATCCTTGTTCCAGGGGGGTTTGGTGATGACGGAGTAGAGGGTAAAATATTAGCAATAAATTATGCCCGTACAAATAATATCCCATTTTTCGGAATTTGCCTTGGTATGCAGCTTGCAATTATTGAATTTGCTCGTAATGTTGTTAAGCTTGAAGATGCACACTCTGAAGAATTTCGTAACTGTAAACATCCAATCGTTAAGTTAGCTGGCGATCAAGATGACGATCTTGGTGGAACCATGAGACTTGGGGCATACAAATGTAATATAAATGCAAACTCTAAAATGATGGATGCATATAGTAACACTACTATTTCAGAAAGACACAGGCATAGGTACATAATCAATTCAGATTATAAAGATGACTTAGAAAAAAATGGGCTGTTATGCAGTGGCATATCAGAAGATGGAACGTGCATAGAGGCAGTGGAGTTAGAGAGTCATCCGTGGTTTATTGGTGTGCAGTTTCATCCAGAATTTCAATCAAAGCCGTTTTCTCCTCATCCTCTTTTCGTGTCGTTCGTTAAAGCAGCAATTGATAAGAAATAAGTGCCTAGTGTTTAAGTATCAATATATGGAGCTTGCCATAGAGCAAGCCAAACTCGCTCAAAAAAATGATGAGGTGCCCATAGGTGCTGTAATAGTGAGTGGAGACAATATCATTTCTTCTGCACACAATATATCCAGCGATCCAACTGCACATGCAGAGATGTTAGCGATCAGACAAGCATTTTCAACTCCCACGCTTTGTGATGCTGATATGTACGTAACATTAGAACCATGTCCGATGTGTGCTCAAGCCATTTCCTTTGCCAGAATTAAACGATTGTACTTTGGAGCTTATAATCCAAAAGGTGGAGGAATTGAAAATGGTGCTAAGATATTTCAATTTTGCAGCCATATACCTGAAGTTTATGGTGGGATATTAGAAACAGAATGCTCTTTTTTGTTAAAGGATTTTTTTGAGAAACTAAGGAACATTTGATAAATCGTCATGCTACTTGTTTTCCGATACAAAATCGTCATCCCGCTACGTGTTAGCGGGATCTATGCTAGGAGATACCGTGACGGTATGGCGGTTAAGTAATTCGTCATTCCAGCGCGTGACGCACAACTATACAAACATTGTCCACCAGCAGGGTGTCATCCGAGTAGCTGACACTGCCCTTCTTTGTCATCCCAGTGCCCAGACACTGGGATCCAGAAGACTTAATTTTAACCAAGTGGCTGCATAATAAAGGCTGGATTCCAGTGTCAAGCACTGGAATGACATTACAGGGACACTGGGATGACATCATCCTTTTCTCTGGATTCCAGACTGGAATGACAGCAGTCCTACGTCATACCGTCACGGTATCTCTAGATCCCGCTAACAAGCAGCGGGATGACGGTTGTCAGGGTGTCAGCTACTTAGATGAAACCCTTTCCCGGTCTATCAAATCACATAGGAGAAAACTAAGACCAATCAAATTTCTTATCTTGCGGTTTTATTTGCAATATTGCTACCACACTGATCAACAAGCAGAAGACTATATAAAGCCCAGCAGCAAGGTTTGTTTGAGGAAATGTTACAGTCAACCAAATACAAACCATAGGAGTAAATCCTCCATGTAACGCATAAGAGATATTGCGTGATAAGCTCACACCACTAAATCTAACATTGGTAGGAAAGAGTTCAGATGCAACTATTCCTATGGGAACTATACCCCTTTCTATTATAGAGAGAACCATTACGCTCAACGCAATCACAAGATAATTTTTATAGTAATATGCAATAGATAACGCAGGACAACACAGTGCCATTGTAATTGCTATAAATAAGATTGCAGTGCGCTCTTTTCCAACTTTATCAGCCAACATTCCAAACGCTATTGAAGATATCGGCATTAATACACTGGTTATAATCAATACAATTTCGTTGATATATGTTGTTACATAAACATCCACTGATGCTATTTCCTTTGCGAGAGTTCGAAGAAATATGGTAAATCCAACAGCAACATTAACAGGTACAGATATTAAAATAGCAAGTATAAGAGCTCTCTTGTGGCGTTTTATAAGCTCTATTATTGGCAAATCAGGTAAATTTCTTTGTTTTCGATTTTTTTCATATGCTGGAGTTTCTCCCAATGTGTATATGCTATACGCGCTAATTAATCCTAAAATAGCTGAGAAAATAAATGGCAATCTCCAACCCAAGGTACAAAAATCAGTAGTTTTTTTGCAGATAATCACTATCACCGCAGAAAGCAAGACGCCAATGGAGCGACCAAAACCCATCATTCCAAAATACATCCCTAAGTTCTCTTTCCTACTGGATAAATGCTCTATAAGATAAACAGAACTTCCTTGTTCACCACCAAGTGCAATTCCTTGTGTTATATGGATTGCAAGAAGCAATATAGTAGAAATTATACCTACTTGATTGTGACTTGGAATAAATGCAATGAGACTTGATGGTATCGATATTAGCAAGATAGTAATTATTAATGCTATCCTCCTTCCATACCTGTCACCAACGTGACCAAATATGAATGCACCAAGTGGCCTTACAATTGCACCTAGCCCTACAATTCCAAATAATTGCAGTATGTTACTGTAGACATCTTTTGCAAAACAAAACTCTCTGCTGATTATGTTAATCAAATCAATAAAAAGCATGTAGTCATACCATATTGCGATTCTGCAGAGTATGGTTGATATCAACACCCTTGTTTGCACTAAATTCAATTCGTAAATGTTTGCTTATTCTATTCTGGCTGCTTTTTGGGATTTTACAACCTAAACATATGGAGTTGACTTTTTTATTATGGTGTGTGATAATTGCAATGAATATAGCTTATTTAGCAGCACTTATAGCAGCAGCTATAATAAAAATAGCAGCAGTAATACTTTGTGCTATAATGTGTATAAGCATTTTCTTTATATTATTTAAGGGAAAAAGAACACTTAGATTCAAAAGGATTTCTATCTCTTCTGAAAACAGTAGGTGTAATTTATATAATACTATCAATTATATCTCTCCCACTTATTATATTAAGCCTTACTACTCCGTCACCTCTGGTAGTAGGTATAGTAGGTGGTATCGTTGGTGCTATTTCCATAATACCATTAATAGTAGCTTACATTTTGCTTGTGGCTATATCGAATATCTTTATTACCAAGTCTTTATAAATTTGAGCTAATGTTACTGTCTTCATTTCTTCTTGGTTGTAATATTGCTGAAAGTTATCTATTTCCATAGGTATAACATATAATCTGATTTTATAAGATATTCTACCGGGATTAAAATATCGTAAATCTTAGGCGTTATAAACAAAATTTACAGGAAAAATAAGATGATACTACTCAAAAAGGCAAACAATACGGTATTTTTCTGGCATAAGTTAGCGTTCAGCTTTACCTTTCCTTGCAAGACATTTTAGAGCTATTATGTCTTACTTCTTGAAGATACAAGTTAGCGTTTTTAACCCGAATTCTGGATTGGAGATTAAAAAAAACAAGAATATCAATAGCTTATTGTTTTAGCATTTACGATAAAGCAGTAAGCATTTTAAGACTAGTTACTAATTTAGTAAAATTCAAGACTTTCAATAATTTACCTAAAATCTAATCCAGAATTCTGGTTAATAATAAAATCTTGTTTTTTGAAAATGAATTTGGTAAACTTTAAAGATGTATGTGACAATATGGTGATATATTGTTTTTAGTATTTAATAAATTAAAGTACGTACTTGATAATTTTTCTGAACGCTCTAATCAAGCTAAAATAGGTAAGCTAGATAAAATTATTCTTAGTTTAAAATTGGTATAAGGTATTAAGATGAAAAAAATTGAAATTTCAGAATTACTAAAAAGAATTTCAATCTGTTTACTATGCGTGGCAACTATTGTCTCTATCGCTTTTTTGTTTGCCTATATGCATACAATGTTGCTTAGTAAAGGGTATGAGTTAGCTGCACATTATGTTAGTGAAGCTATGCCTTGTGTGTTACTTGTCGTTCCCCTTTTTATTGTTTGGTTTGTATATGATCAAGTATTCAGCAAACTAAAGGAAGTAGAGCTGCCTATATCGATAGAATTAGCTAATTCAGATGATAAAAGAATAACATTTGCTGATGCTATAATTGATGACTCCTTAAAACAACGGTTGCAGATGATTTGCTGTGACCAAATGACAGAAGAAATGCGCAAGCTGTTTGGAAATAAAAGTATTAATTCACTAAGAGGTTACATATTATATGGCCCTCCTGGAAATGGTAAAACACTTATCGCTCGTGCAATTGCAGGTGAATCAAATATGAATTTCATAAGCATCTCAGGTCCTGAACTTATTGGAGTATATATTGGTCATGGTGCACATGCTGTACGCGAGCTTTTTAAAATAGCAAAAAAATATTCTCCTTGTATAGTCTTTATAGATGAAATAGATGCAGTTGCTCAAAAAAGAAGTACCGCTAATAACTCAGCTTACCATTGTCGAGAGAGTTTAACACAGTTGTTAACTGAAATAGATGGATTTAAGAGCAGAAAAGATATAATAGTAATTGGTGCAACTAACCTTATCGGTGGTATAGATCCAGCACTTATTAGACCTGGACGTTTAGGTCAGAAGGTTTATGTCCCTAATCCAAACATAGAGGTGAGACAAAAGATATTGGCACTTTATATGCGAGGTACAAAAACTGATGAAAAGCTAAGCCTCCAAGACATTGCAGACAAGACTGAAGGCTATTCTGGGGCTGAGTTAGAGCAATTAGTGAATGAAGCAAAAATTAGCGCTGGTGCGCAAAGACGGCTTATAGTGAGTGAGGAAGATTTCAGTTACGCGCTTCACAGGTTAAGTCCAGAACAAGAAAGAGATAGAATAAAGTTAGTTTCAAACGCGAAGACACAGATAGAAGAAACTTCTTTTATACGGTAAACATAAAAATTGAAATTATAGAAGTGTAGCTGAGCCAACCTTCGTTATTCTTATTATTACCCACAAATAAAGACATGGTATTGCATTTACTCAAATAATTTAATTTTATTAACCTGAAAGCTTATTGGATTAAAATTATTAAATTAAGAGTTATAATTTTAGCAACTAAAAGCTGTAAATTGCACCATATAAACAGTTATTTCAAGCAAAAGTTATACTGACCTTAGCCAGAAAAAGTGGTGGAAAAGTTAGGAATGTTTTTTACAAAAAAAGACAGTATCAATAAAAAGGATTTTATTCTATTTGAAATATAAAATTATCATGTATTTTTCTGTTATTCCCAAGTGAATTATTATTAACTTAGCAGTATATATTATTAAAAACACAAGCAATACAATCATTTTTAGCAACCAAAACCAGCAAGCGTGAGAAGATTTTTTTTTGGAATGAGTTGGTCATGATGTTTGTAAAACTTAATTTGTACACTTTACTTACCCCCAGTAATTCTGATATAGTTACTTTAGTTAAAGTCTATAAAAGTTTATAAATGGCAACCTTAAGTGTAAGAGAAGCTTTATGCACAGCAATTAGAGAAGAAATGCAAAACGACTCTGATGTGCTTATCATGGGTGAAGAAGTTGCAGAGTATGATGGTGCTTATAAAGTAACGAAAGGATTACTGAAAGAGTTTGGAGAAAACAGAGTAGTTGATACGCCTATTACCGAACATGGATTTGCTGGCCTTGCTGTTGGAGCGGCATTTGCTGGATTAAAGCCAATAGTCGAGTTTATGACTTTTAATTTTTCTATGCAAGCTATTGACCAAATTGTGAATTCCGCAGCAAAAACAAATTATATGTCAGGCGGACAACTTGGATGCCCTATAGTATTTCGTGGACCAAATGGCGCTGCAGCAAGAGTTGCTGCACAACATTCTCAATGCTTTGCAGCTTGGTATTCGCATATACCGGGGTTAAAAGTAATAGCACCCTATTTTGCCTCAGATTGCAGAGGTCTGCTTAAAGCTGCAATTCGTGACCCTAATCCGGTAATATTTCTAGAAAACGAAATAGCTTATGGACATGAGCATGAAGTTTCTGACTCTGAGCTATCAAACAAAGATTATCTACTTGAGATAGGCAAAGCTGCTGTTATACGGGAAGGAAAGGATGTAACTATCACTGCTTTTTCATTAAAATTAATGGATGCCTTAAATGCAGCAGATTTACTTTCGAGTGAAGGTATAGAAGCTGAAGTTATTGACCTCAGAACCTTAAGACCACTTGACACTCAAACTGTTATTAACTCTATTCAGAAGACTAATAGGTTAGTTAGTGTAGAAGAAGGATGGCCATTTGCAGGAATAGGAGCAGAGCTGTCAGCCGTTATTATGGAACAAGGATTTGACTACCTTGATGCTCCAGTTGTACGTGTAACTGGCAAGGACATCCCCTTACCTTACGCTGCAAATCTAGAAAAAAAAGCATTACCGCAAGTGGAAGATATAGTTGAAGCCGTGCATCAGGTCTGTTTTAGAAAAAAATAGTTCTTTTTTGTGTCTCCTGTTCCGCATTGGTCCATCAAAGAAGTATTTCCAGTGCCGCCTATACCACCCATTACTTTTATGACGATAGTTTTAGCACCGAAAAATACAGCACAAAATATACCGAGTGCAAAAAGAGCTGGCCATGGCATTCTACCAAATATCGCAAGCAAAGCTGCACCTATTATCACTACGGTCATAAGCGGTCCGCCTATTCCCCAAACGTAGCCAATAATGTTACATATTACTTGAGCAGTTGTATCAGTATTAGTGTCAGCGGCAGCACTCCCAACATGAGAAAAAGAAATAAATAATACTATAAGAAAAATATTGAAAATTCTCTTGATTGTAGGATTCATCTCTATACCTTAAACTTAGATATTGTAATTATATCTAAAATAGTATAATTTTTAGTAAAACTAGCATAAAGATTGAATAACAAACGGTGCCACAAAAGTAGTTGACACACAACTGCACGAACATTGTGCTACCAGGAGGGCAATGCTTCCTTCTCCTGTCATCCAAGTGCCCTCTTTTTGTCATGAAAGTAGCTGACACTGATTTCCATCCAAGACGGTGTCATCCAACTCCCCTGTCATCCCAGTGCTTGACACTGGGATGGCTTTGTTGCATCGCTAGCTATGATGGATTAAAGATAAAAAAGGTGGAGAATATCAGTAGCTTATTATTCTGGTATTTATAACAAGAACGGTCAGTGAATACCTAAATTTGAGTAAAAGAAATTTCACTACCACTCACTAATCCGGCTAAAATTCAAGAATTTCAATGCTTTAGCTATTTTCAATAGAATTAAATTTATTAATATAAATAACAAATTACTATTCTTAAATTTGATCAGATTGATTGCAAAAAAACAAGATTTTCAATAAGTTGCTTATAATCCTAATTATAGTTAGCCTTTCATAAGTAGCGATGCAACAAAGCCCACTGGGATCCAGCCTTTCTGCAATCTCATCGAAAACGTTGTAACCACTTTCTATGCTAGTTTGCTTGTGAGCAACCTGGATCCCAGTGTCAGCTACTTGGATGACAAAAAAAGGAGCACTGGGATGACATCTTTATATTTAGGGCAAAAGAGGTACTTTCCGCTCATTTTTAACATTTCCTTCTTTTGCTTCATCCACTTTAGAGTCTGGTTCTTTATGTGTATCAGTCACAGATTCTTTTTCTGCTTGCATTATTTTACCTGATATGTACTCCTTAGCTTGCTTAGCGAGATCGATTACAATAACTACTCCAATTGCAGTTGCAATCGTAAGTGCTAGTGCATGTATTCCTACTGCAGGTAAGGACTCTAGTGCTGCTGATAAAGATGATAAGGAATCTACTTTACATATTGGAAAAACACCACTTACAGCGATAAAAGCTCCAGCTATGATGTTTCCAATAAACAGTAAAAGAGAAGTTAAGAACAAGTGCTGATAATTTTCAGGCTGTTGAGACAATCCTTTCGATGTTATTGAAAGCAAAATGTAAGCTACTATTAATGGTATTATGGAAATAGCACCAACGATACCACCTACTATACCTACTACCAGAGGTGACGGAGTAGTAAGGCTTAATATAATAAGTGGGAGAGATATAATTGATAGTATTATAGAAATTACACCTACTGTTTTCAGAAGAGATAGAAATCCTTTTGAATCTAAGTGTTCTTTAATTCCCTTAAATAATATAAAGAAAACGCTTATACACATTATAGCACAAAGTATTACTGCTGCTATTTTTATTATAGCTGCTGATATAAGTGCTGCTAAATAGGCTATATCCATTATCATTTTACCACTAAACTTAATAACACTGCAATTATCACATACCATAATAAAAAAGTCAACTCTATAGCTAACCCAAGAAAGGTTTCCCACGTCATACCGCGATTCATTCGCGGTATCTCTTAGCCGCTAACAAGCAGCGGGATGACGGTTGTCGTTTAGCCATAAACATTAAGAAATTTACCAAATAAAAAAAAAGGCAAAAGAAGCCCCGTGGTTGGCTAATTACTTACATTATACTTTCAAGTATGGCGTTTTTTTATTCTAAATGCTTAATAACCGCGATTTAGTTGCTTTTAAACCGCAACTAATCTAAATTAGAAACATTAAGAAATTTACTAAACAGAAAAAAAGGCAAAAGAAACCCTAGGGTAGCTAGTTATTCACTATCCATTTTTTAAGTTGGCGTTTTTTTATGTTTTAAACGCTTTATAAGCGCGTTTCAGCTTATGTAGGTAGAAGTTTGATAAAGACATAAGGTGCACATAGTGCAAAAAATTAAACATGAGACGCCAGATACGTGAGTTTTTTTGTCATTTAATCTGTACAGAGAAGATAAATAAATAGCTTCAGTTTCATGATAAGGGGGCTGGCGGAGTTTGTCAAGTAAGTTTTTTCGTTTCTAACGGTTGTTGCCAAAAACTATACAAGAAGTCTTTTAAGATCAATCACTTATCTTCAAGGCTTGAATAAAAGCATTCTGTGGAATATTTACGTTCCCTATAGAATGTAACCTTTTTTTACCCTTCTTTTGCTTTTCAAGTAGTTTCATTCTTCGCGTTACATCTCCACCATAGAGTTTAGCTGTTACATCTTTTCTGTATGGGTTAATCGTTTCTCTGGCAATAATTTTTCCGCCCACTGCCGCTTGAATCGCGATTTTATATTGCTGACGTGGTATTAGATCCTTCAAGCGTGCACATATTTCACGCCCCCTTTTTTCTGCCCTACTTTTGTGAACGATACAAGCCAGTGCATCTACGGGCTCTCCATTAATTAAAAAGCTTAATTTATCTATTTGGCTTACCAGATAGCTGGAAATTTCCCAATCCAAACTTGCATATCCTTTGGAAATTGATTTTAATCGATCATAAAAGTCAAAAACAACTTCAGATAGTGGTAATTTATATCTTAACAATGCTGTTGTTGTGTTACCAATGTAAGATAAATCCTCCTGTTCTCCCCTCCTTTCTTCACATAGAGATAGAATCTCTCCCAAGTATTGGTCAGGGACCATTATTGTTGCAGTAATCCACGGCTCTTCCACAATTTCAATTTTCGTTGGATCTGGCATATCACTTGGGTTATGAATATTCAAAACTTCACCACTTCGTGTTGTAACCCTATATATAACACTCGGTGCAGTTGCTGTTAGGTCTAAATCAAATTCTCTCTCGAGCCTTTCTTGAATAACTTCAAGATGCAACATTCCCAAAAAACCACAACGAAATCCATAGCCTAGTGCATTTGAAGTTTCAGCTTCGAAGGTAAAACTTGCATCATTTAAATGTAACTTTTCTAGAGCTTCTCTTAGATATTTAAAATCATCCGTTTTATGAGGAAAAATGCTACAAAATACCACAGGATGCACTTCTTTAAATCCAGGAAGTGCTTTACTACAAGGTCTCTTTTCCTCAGTGATAGTGTCCCCTACCTTGCAGTCTGCTACTTCCTTCATTGAAGCAGTTATAAAACCAACTTCACCCGCTGAAAGTTCACCCGTCATCACTTTTTTAGGGGTGAAAATACCGATATTATCTATCTGATATGTAGCATTATTAGACATCATAACAATTTTCATGCCTTTTTTTAGCACTCCATTTTTAACTCGCACTAAAATTACTACTCCTAAGTAAGTGTCATACCAACTATCAACTAAAATTGCTTGCAATGGAGCATTGACATCACCTTGAGGAGCTGGAAGTTTTGCTACTATTGCTTCCAGTACATCTTTTATTCCAAGTCCAGTTTTTGCTGATATTAAAACTGACTCACTTGCGTCAATGCCAATTACTTCCTCAACCTGGAGTTTTACCTTTTCTGGATCTGCAGCAGGAAGATCAACTTTATTGAGCACAACTATTATTTCATGGTTGTTGTCAATAGCTTTATATACATTTGCAAGGGTTTGTGCTTCAACGCCCTGGCTACTATCTACCACTAAAAGTGAACCTTCACATGCGGCTAAGCTTCGACTTACCTCGTAAGAAAAGTCAACGTGACCTGGGGTGTCCATGAGATTTAGGCAATATTGATTACCGTCGTTTGCCGTATAATTGAGTTTTACCGTCTGTGCCTTAATTGTAATCCCACGTTCGCGTTCTATATCCATTGAATCGAGTATTTGATTGGTCATTTCTCTTGCTTCAAGGCCGTTACATTCCTCTATTAAACGGTCAGCAAGCGTTGACTTACCATGGTCTATATGCGCTATTATTGCGAAATTCCTTATGTTGTTCATTTATGGCCCACTATACTTAATTAGTGAAACTATTTTACATTTTAAGTGTTGTGAGGGCAATCCTTTATTAAGAGACTATTTACTCCTTCAACATAGACGACACTTTTTTCGAGCAGGAAATCACTTTATTAACCATATAGTTTTCATGATTATTATCTATTTTAGGCAACTCATATAGATAATTTACCATCATCCCGGCTGACTGACTAATACCCTTTTCAGAAGTATCCGCCATCCAGTTTAATTGTTTTATTGATGCGCCATTGCTTAAATGAAAATGCGCCACCGGGTCATAAGTATTTCCATTACTATTATTCACTTTTAGTAAATAATATGCACATAGTTTAAGCATGTATTGTTTAGTTTCATTTGTACATTCAACATTAGTTTTTAATTGCTCTGCACTTTCTAAAATTTCTGCACTAGATTGTTTTATATTTAGTTTGCCCAATAAAGTGACATCTTGGTTTAGATTGTTTTTTAGCCATTTCGTAAAGCCAGGTATTGGAGAAAGAGTTGCATATGTTTTTATACTTTTAAACTCCTGTGATAGCTTTTCTACAACCCTTTTGATCAAAAAATTACCAAGGCTGATTCCAGATAACCCTGCTTGAGTATTTGATATTGAATAGAATATAGCAGTGCTCGCATTACTCGGATCATTTGAAGGTACTGACTCATCTAAAAGGTGTTGAATGCTATCTGCAATCTTATCCACCAATGCAACCTCTACAAAAATTAGAGGTTCGTTTGGTATCTTGTAATGAAAAAAAGCAAAACAGAGACGATCAGAGTCTAGTCTGTTTTTTAGGTCGCCCCAAGAGGAAATTTTATGCACAGCTTCATATTTTATAAGTTTTTCTAGCAATGATGCAGGTGAATCCCAGGTGATTTGACGAAGATCGAGTAGATCAACATCAACCCAAGTATAGAGTATATTTTTTAATTCGCTCTCTAGTGGATTCAAGCTTCTATATTGGTTCTTTAGCTTAAGCACATCAGAACGCATATCAACAATAAACTTAATGCCTTCTGGTAAAGAAATAAATTGCTTTAATATTTTAGAACGCGGTGATTCAAGAATTTTTATTAAATCCTGTTCAAATTTATAGTTTAACTCGGGATCTTGGTTTTTCTTATACTCTCTAATTTTCTCATCTATTTCCGCTTTATTCGGATTAAATTTTTCTGCCAGGGTTTGTAGAAATTTTATTTTACCTTTCTCTGATAAGCTTAAGTACAAGTTACCAAGAGATACAGCGTTTTTACGTGCTGAAACCTCCCCTCCCTTTGGATTTAAGCACTCGTTCATCTTCAAGACTAAACTATCGATATCGCGACTGTTGCTTAAATCAGGACTGATGTTACCAATCCACGATCTTACAGCATCTGCCACTCCACCTAGTATTTTAAAAAAGCTTCTTACCGCCTTTTTGTCTTCAACTTTCACTATATCAGTTTTTACCAATGATTCTTTTGTCATAGATTCCCTTTATTATACATAGCTAATGCAAGTCAGGGTCATACCGCCGCGGCATCTCTAGATCCCGCTAACAAGTAGCGGGATGACGAATTTGTCGTTTGTCAAATCGTCGGTAAACCCAAGTTATTTTAGCTACATATAGCTTAAGTTAAAGGAAAATTTTAGCTACATAGCAGGCACTATTACTGAATTATTAATGATTCAGTAATACAATAGACTTCTTGCACTACCTCCCAAGCCACAACTGTCATTCAGTAGAAACAAAAACTTCCTTGACAAACTCCGCCAGCCCCCCTATCATGAAACTGAAGCTATTGTATTTGCTTTCGCCAATCTGCAGATTAAAAGGTAAGGATTACTTAATGTATCGGCGTCTTATGTTCAATTTTTTGCAGTATATAGATACTGTATGTCTTTACAAAACTTCATCTACATCTAGATTTTTATCTAAATAAGCTGAACGCGCTTATAAAGCGTTACAAGACATCAAAAAATGCCAATACTCGACAGAGATAGTAAAAGACTAGCTAACTCGGGGATTCTTTGTCTTTTTTTCTGCTTAGTAAATTTCTTAAACATTTGCAGCGTAGGTTAGTTGCAATTAAAAGCGGCTGAATCTCGCTTGTCAAGCGTTTAAAACATAAAAAACGCCAATATTTTAAAGCGGATAATAACCTCAGGGCTTCTTTTGCCTTTTTTTTCGTTTGGTAAATTTCTTAATGTTTATAGCTAAACGACAATCGTCATCCCGCTACGTGTTAGCGGGATCTATGCTTTGAGATACCGCGAATAAATCGCGGTATGACGGTTAAGTAGGGTGTCATCCCAGTGCTCCTATGATGTCATTCCAGTGCTTGACACTGGGATCCAGCCTTTCACGCAATCCCATCAAGAACGTTGTATTTTACATAACACTTTTATGCTTACCAACTTAATAAAATTCCTGGATCCCAGTGGGCTTTGTTGCATCACACTTTATGAGATGGTGATTTATGGTAAATTCATGTAACTATCTCAAATTTAGCCATACCAATATCAGTGAATTTATTAAGCAAATAGCATTTGATTAGCAGTTCTTTTTCTCGATTTATCTCAGATTTATTCCTCAAACTAAATCCGAATATTTGCTTTAATCTTGAGAAAAACCCTTCAATATAAGATCTTTTCCCATAATTTACTTCTTTTTTCCATTCTTTCATGCCATCTTCACCGTATAATTTTATTAACCTAATAGCAGCATTCCTGTCAGACATATAATCTATTTCTGGATGTTCTGCCGCATTGTTTATTGGTGGAATTTTTGTCTTTATATCATATTCGTTACACAACTTATAAAACTTGTGCCTATCACATGCTCTATCTGCATATAGTGCTTTTATGGCATGCTGAAAATCAACTTCTTTTAGCAAATCACAAGCTCCATAGTGATCAGAGTAGACACCGTTACTGTATTTTACAGCTATGGCTTTTTTGTTGTTTATATTCAACATTACGTGCAATTTTCTCGTTTGCTCATAGCCACGATATTTTCTGTCAGTGCTATTTTCCTTGCTGTGACCAGGAGTGTTGTTGTATATACTAATTCCTGTACTGTCTATAGCAATTTCGATATCTTCCATATTATTTTCTGCAATCATTTATCTTAATATTAAGTTTCTTAAACCTTCTTGATGCTTGTGAATAGCTGATAACTGCCAAATCTCTTCCTATTTGTTGCAAATACCCTTTTATAAACCCGACTGTTTGTCTTAAACCAATTCTAAAGAAACTGACGATTATATGCACCAAAATCACAACTTTATCACTATAAATATAGTTGCCGCCCTGCATTTTTGGACAATTCTCGTACCAATTTTCTATGGCGTCATTGATATAACAAAAAATGCTTCCTCTTTCTTGGAGAAATTTGTTATATTCATGGCAGTTACTGACTCTCATTTTTTGTGGCATATTTTTTCTTCAACAGTTAAATGGCTATTTATAATGAATTTTGTCAGTAACTGCCAGTTCTTTTCACTTGAGCGATGCAACAAAGCCATCCCAGTGTCTGGGCACTGGGATGACAGGCTAGCCTGACAACCGTCATCCCTGTAAAGATCAAGTATCCCACTACGTGTTAGCGGATGAGATACCGCGGCGGTATGACGGTTCGTGGCGGTATGACGGTTAAGCAATTCGTCATCCCGCTGCTTGTTAGCGGCTAAGAGATACCGCGGCGGTATGACGTAGGACTGCTGTCATTCAAGTAGCTGAAACTGGAATGACACGTCATAAAGGAACCAGTGTCAGCTACTTGGATGATACCTTTTTTCTACTTAGTTTGGGTTATGCAAGAAGTCTATTTACTTCTTAACTTGACGCACATGATGTCTTGCAGCATCATCTAATGTCTCTAAATAAATCATTGCTAGACATATACCACTGTGTACTTCTACGGATACCTTATTGCCTAAACTTCGATTAAAGCAAGAATTTTTTCCCGGAAAAGCAAGATTACTAAGGTGCAGTTCCCATTTTAATCCTTTAGTTGATATTTGAGCTCTCGGTATACCAAGTAAAGATATTTTAGTATTTTTTGGCAAAGAAAAAAAATGGGTAATACCTTTTTGTAAAGTGTAACCTACCATGGGAGGTGAAGGTGTGTAAAAGATACTGCCCGTACTTAGAAAAATGTTAATATTCTGTAGTATGTGATCAATTGCTCCTCCAGTAATACCCGTTACTATTGATGGCAATAACTTTACTGTTTTTAAGTGAGCCATTGCTTTAGAAAAGTCGCAATAATCTTGATCAGGTAGATATATCGTATTCAAATTAGCACGTAAATCCAGATTTACGCTATCCAAATCTCCTACTACAAGATCAGGTTTTACGCCAATTGATAGAAGCTTGTTTGCTCCTCCATCTACAGCAATAATAGGTATATCTCGTTTAAAAAACGATGAGCTCGGTATTTTTCCATTTAGCACTACAATAGAACGATATTGTTGTTGTGTACTGCAGTGCAGCACATGATCATGGTGCAGGTTTTGCATCGTAGTAACATTTTTGAATAATTGATATTATGCTAATCACTAATCCAGCAATATTGCTAAGCACCACAAAAATTGAGCTCTGGTAAAGACCATAGCCAATCCAAGACAATGAACAAATAAGATAGTTTACTAACATTAACATCGATACATCACGAGTAACTTTAGTGATATATGCTTTATATACTTGAGGTGATAATCCAATTAGAGATGCAATTAACGCAATGAAGCCGAAGCATTCTTCAATATTTATATACATACATTTTCCTACGCTTGCTTTAACAATATCAGGTTCAAAGGGTTGTACTTTATGTACTCTCAGCTTTTCTAGAGCACCCCTAATGCGTGTAATTTATAACATCATTTAGTCTATTAATCAAGAAATTAATAGTGACTTGCATTTATGAAACCCAATCGGCTCCTATGCTAATTATTATCTAAACTAATCTTCGGTTGTGCATCTTGCTCAGAGATTAGGGCAACCAACAAATTATTTATCAATTGAACCTTTTGCTTGCCATCTAATTGTAAGCTTTTGTTTTTTTCAAAATGAGCTATTACTTCCTCGACAATTCCTATTGCATTTTGCACTATATGCCTTCTTGCCGAAGTGATAGCATGTGCTTGTTGACGCCTTAACATTGCTTGTGCAATCTCGGACGAATACGCCAAATGCGATATTCTTGCTTCTGTAATCTCAATTCCTGCAATATCTAATCTTTGTTGTAACATTGACCGCAATTCATCTGAAATTTTATCAGAATTTTTACGTAAAGACTCCTCATCGCTTTCGCTATCATACGGATAATTGCTTGCTAATTCTCTTATTACTGAGTCACTTTGTACAAAAACAAATTCGTGATAGTTGTTAACATTATAATACGCCTTCGCCGGGCTGTTCACTCTCCAAACAATCACTGCTGAAATCTCTATTGGACTTCCATTGGCATCATTCACTTTTATTTTTTCTGTGTTGATATTTTGAAATTTTAGGGAAACTATATATTTGCTTGAAAAGGGAAGCGTTACACATATTCCAGACTTAAAATAAGTTCCAATATAATGACCAAAAAACTCTATCACTCTTGCTTCATTAGGGTCATTAATAAAAAATCCTTGAAGAAAAGTCAAAATTGAAACGGCAGCAACTCCAAGTGCAATTGTGCTGTCATATGCCAAAAAAAGCAGCGATAAAATTAATCCTAGCGCTATTAGTACAGGAAAAAACCGGAGTTGACTTAAATTTCTATCGTTTATCGTATTCTTATCCATATTGTCTTTAAACTTCTTTTTCACTTGAACCCTCTCTGTTGATCGTTTTATTTATCTTATTTACAAATAGTTTAAACTCTCTTAATTCATGATCAGGCAATTTTACTTCAGTTTTATGCGCTATCGTAAGCGGATCGATGTGTTTGCCGTTATATATAACTTCGTAATGTAAATGAGGTCCTGTTGCAACACCAGTGCTACCAACATAGGCGATGACCTGCCCCTGCTTTACTTTAGAGCCTAACTTTATATCGCCACTAAATCTACTTATATGCGCGTAACAGGTTGAATACTCATTTTTGTGTTTTATTTTGATGTAATTTCCATAGCCACCATTCTTTCCTATATATTCTATCACACCCTCTGCAGCAGCGTATATGGGAGTGCCAAGTTTAGCTGCATAATCCACTCCTTTGTGAAAAGCAATTTTACCGCGAACAGGATGCTTTCTATTGCCAAATTTTGAGGATATGCGATAATCTCCATTTAAAGGATTTGCAAAAATTTCGCCATTTTTTAAGCTTATTCCTTCTTTATTAAAATACCTTTCTTTGCCGTCTTGTGATTTATAATGATATAAACTAATAGCTTTTTTGTTTATTGTCAGTGAAGCATATAAAATTTTTTCTTCAGTCTTCTGATTATTAGGCAATCTCTCAAAAAGAACCTCCAATTTACTCTCTGGCACAATGTCTTTTTTAAAATCAACACCAAAATCTTTATATATGTTGATCAATTTCACCACTGTATTTGGCGCCAACCCTTCCGTGGCAAAAAAGGAAGATTTTATGGTACTGGATATGAATAACAACTTTCTATCACTTTCTGTCGTCAAAGTAGCTTTTTTTTTTCTGATTCCATGCTGGAATGGCTGTGCAAGATCTGTTGATGTTTCAGTAGCATATGCTGGTAAAATACAAAGCAATACAAATATTACCAGCCTCATAGCTTATCAACAAAAGTAAAATTACCTTCCACATACTGTACATCATCATTATCTTCCAGCTCTTCAACCAATGCAGATAATTTATCAATCAACTCTTTATCGCTAATTTCAATCAGATCTTTTGGCTGCCATGAAAGACGAGCAAGTTCTGGTTCTCCGAATTTTGCATAAAAGGCATCGCGTACTTTACCAAAATCTTTTATTTCACAAGTTATAACGTGTAATCCTTCTTTGTCATTTTCCTCAATATTCAATACTTCTAATTCGATTCCATGACTGAATAAATCGTCAAAATTCACACCCTCTGCTTTATAGACGATTAAGCCTACATGATCGAAAAGGTAACTAACACTTCCTGTTTCTCCTAAATTTCCACCTTTACGAGAAAAGATATAACGTACCTCAGAAGCAGTACGGTTGCGGTTATTAGTCAAGGCATGGACAATGAGTGCAGTGCCAGAAGGCCCATGACCTTCATATTGGATTTCCTCATAATTTTCTCCAGCAACGTTACCAGTTGCATTTTTTATTGCTGTTTCTATTTTATCTTTTGGCAAATTTTCCTTGCGCGCAGCAAATATAGCAGAACGAAGGCGTGGGTTGAGTTCGTGATCGGGTAGCCCTTGCTTTGCAGCAACTGTTATTTCTCTAATCAGCTTCGTAAATTTTTGAGAGCGCTTTGCATCCTGAGCGCCTTTCCGATGTTTTATATTTGAAAATTGTGAATGACCAGCCATATTCAAATAGTTAAAAATCTAAATTATATATCAAAGCATAGAAAAAGCTAAAGCAAATTTTCAAGCCTCCGGCTTGGCATCTTGTAGGTTTTCTGCTAATAACATACTTTCATACTGCTCAGCTTCTAAGTCAAGGCCAATAGCTGAATGGACTGCTATTAAATAGTTAATAGATTTAGAAAAATATTTAGAATCCTTATAGCTTGCCATATTCTGGAAACGCTTAATTGCTGCTAAATATTCACCACGCCTCAGGTAAAATTTACCGATAGAATACTCTTTTGTTGATATATGCTCTGTGATTAGCTTTGTTTTTTCCTTTATCTCGTCTACATATTCGCTGCCTGGAAAGAGATTAATGTATTCTGTAGCCAGCTCTAAAGTTTTATATGCAGTTTGCTGTCCAAGTTGCACTTTATTAATTTGCATGTAATAAGATAATACTCTTAAGTAGTATACATATGGTAAATCTTCACCATTTGAATAAACATATATATAATCAGCCATATCACTTGCAGCACTGCTATAGTTACCCATATTATAGTGAGAAACTCCAGATAATAATTTCGCTTTCATTGCCCAATAAGACAAAGGATACAAATCCTCTATCTTGTGAAATGCCCTAATAGCTTGTTTATATTTTTTCTGGTCAAAAAGTTCAACTGCTTCTTCATATAGTTCAGTTTCAGTTTTTTCAAGATCATCCGCATACGATTGTGTAAAGGAGCAAATTAGGAAAATAAAGCACGTGATTAAAGTCTTATACATAAGATTTTTTTCGATCAAAATAAAGTATAGACCTAAATATTACTTAAATAAATAAATTTCTTAGGCAATAGCCGGCCCTTCTTCTTTATAACTACGGTCAGAACTACCTGCATTTCTTGATTCACCTCGTCCTTCCACTTTTGGATCTTTCAGCGTCTTGCTGTAGGAATGTATAGTTAAGATCTGTACAGCCATAAAAATTGCAATACCTATCAAGCCTAAAGTAGGTCCAACAGCAGGATTTAAGGACGATGCTAATGCCATTAACATTATCCTTCTTATTAAAAATATAGAAGAACCAGCAAGCGCCAATCCGGCTACAGATATATTGCTAGTTTTCTTGCTAGATTTCTCATCAAGATCAGACTTTTCTGTTTCCTTTTTCTTATTTTTTTCATGCTTATCAATATAAGAAACAAGAGTTGCAAGAAAAGCAATTGCATTGGCAAGAAATAAAATTGCATCCTCTGCTGCTTCAAGTGAAGATGTTTCACCCATTATCATACCTACAATAACCAGTGCAGTTGTTATAGCCTCAATATAGATCAAACACTGACCTATATCAGAAATATTGTGCTCTTTTTCCTTTACTTCCTCTCCATTTTCAATAATCTCCAACTCTCGTTCTTTTTGTGCTATCTTCCTATTATTGTAAATTAAATATAGCGTACAAATAAGAGATAAGACTGTAAAAGGTAATATAGTGTGGCTTAGCGCGCCACTTATCACGCCAAGTAATACCTGATCGCTACATATTTTTTCCAGTTCAATAGCCATAAATAATGCAAATGGAACCATTGTTACCAATGATACACATTGTCTATATAGCTCTCTTTTTTTTAGTGCTAATAGTTCTTGTTCTAGCCTTTCTCTTTTGACTTCTTTATCAACTGTTGGCCAAAAATCCCAAAAAAACTCTTCTAATGGTTCAAAATCTCTTTTTTTCTTATTCTTTCCTGGAACCTTTTTGGTAGAAGAAAATTTGCCACTAGGTATTTTCATAATATTAACCTAATTAGTTGTAAGTTAATACAATTATACACCTTTTTGCTTTCTGAGTCAATATCACTAAGATATTAACTACTCTTGTCTATTAACTATTTCCTAGGAGATTTAACCAATCTGTTTGATGCCGGCTAGGATATAATTATAGCCTGACCACATAGTTATAATAGCTGCAACCCATAAACAAATCGCACCTGTATATTGAATCATATAATAATCGTTCATTATTAGCGCTACTACAGCAACCATCTGCAAAAATGTTTTAATTTTGCCAGCTTTGCTTACAGGTAGACTAACATTTGTAGCTATCAAAAACTCCCGCAAACCCGAGACTAATATCTCCCTACAGATGATGATAATCGATGGTACTATTGTAAAATCATTTATCTTCTGCTTATAAACTAGCATAATTATCGTTGAAACCACTATTAATTTATCAGCAATTGGATCAAATAGCTTGCCAAATTTTGATTGGACTTTCCACGCACGCGCCAAGTAACCATCAAAAAAATCCGTAATGCACGCAAACACAAAGATTGATATTGTTATCAGGCCTGCATATTTATTTTCTATATAAAAACTTAATATTATTGCTGGTACTGCAAGCGCACGAGAAATTGTAAGCAAATTAGGCACGTTTTTCTTAAGCATGTAATACCATTCTACGTAGTAGGTAAACTTATACAGAAGTACACCAGAGTTCACAAGCTAATAGTTTACAATTGAACATTTATAAAAACTCCATATACTTAAAAAATATAAGCTTAAAATATAAGGATGTAATGATGAACGATGATTTAGATAGTACCACAAAACAAGAGGCACTTAATTATCACAGTAGAGGTGGTAAGCCTGGTAAAATTTCAATCATGCCAACAAAACCTTTATCTACCCAGTATGATTTGTCACTTGCTTATTCCCCTGGCGTTGCAGCTCCGTGCCTTGAAATAGCTAAAAATCCTGAGGTTATTTATGATTATACGGCAAAAAGCAACTGTGTTGCTGTCATTTCAAATGGCACTGCAGTGCTTGGACTTGGTAATATCGGTCCTCTTGCTGCAAAACCTGTCATGGAAGGCAAAGCTGTTTTATTTAAGCGTTTTGCTGATATTGATGCAGTTGATATAGAAGTTGGTACAGAAAATATAGAAGATTTTATCAATGCAGTAAGGTACCTTGGGCCAAGTTGGGGGGGGATAAATTTAGAGGATATAAGATCTCCCGATTGTTTTATAATAGAGAAACGTCTGAATGAACTGATGGATATTCCAGTGTTCCATGATGACCAGCATGGAACTGCAGTGGTTGTTGCAGCTGGTATAGAAAATGCTCTTGATATTGTCGAAAAGAAATTAGAGGACGTTAAGATCATTATGAATGGTGCTGGAGCAGCCGGTATTGCATGTTTAGAAATACTAAAGTCCATGGGCGCTAAAAATATAGTGCTGTGTGATAAGCAAGGAGTAATATACAAAGGTAGAAACGAGGACATGAATGAGTGGAAGGAAAAATATGCAATTGATACTTCCGAACGTTCTCTACTTGATACAATAAAAGGCGCTGATGTATTCATCGGACTATCTGCAAAAGATGTGTTAAATGAAGAGATGTTAAAGAGTATGGGCAAAGACCCGATTATTTTTGCTCTTGCCAATCCCGATCCAGAAGTAAGGCCTGAGTTTGCAAAATCTGTGAGGCCAGATGCAATAATTGCAACTGGTAGGTCAGATTACAACAACCAAGTCAACAACGTAATGGGTTTTCCTTATATATTTAGAGGGGCACTTGATGTACATGCAACAACAATAAATGATGAAATGAAAATTGCAGCTGCAGATGCAATAGCAAAGCTTGCCCGTGAGCCAGTACCAGGTGAGATATCTGCAGTCTATGGCGGTCGTAAAATGGGCTATGGACGTGAATATATAATACCTACTCCATTTGACCCAAGATTAATTTCTATAGTAGCTCCTGCTGTTGCAAAAGCCGCAGTTGATTCAGGTGTTGCAAGAAAGGCAATACAAGATTGGAGTAAATATGAAAATCAATTAAAATCTCGTCTTTCTAATGTTCTCAGCACGCTGAATTTACTATCTTCACATATGTAATTTATTGGATAAAGTTAAAAGTGATAAACCAACCCAAACTCTAAGCCATATATGCCAAACCTATTGGTAATGGTTGCAGTTGTTGATTCAACACGTGCAGTTTCATCAACTTTACTTCCTCCACCGGCAGGAATATATCCTTCACCAGCTAGTATCTTTATTCCTGGTACAATATCTTTAAATTGGTTATCAAGGATACCAAAATAGCGTAAACCAGCAAATGCTTGAGTTTGTGCTGTAAGTTGGTGATTGATACCAAGTTTTGCTTGGTAAGCCAAGGCATATCTGGTTTTTCCTAGAAATTTAACCCTAGTTACACCTGCACCAATACCAACATATGGGGTGAATGGCATTTTTGCTATATTAAAATCACGATATACATTGACCATTCCAGCTAAGTTATTAAAACCTTCATTTTTCATCTTAAATGCAGCTCTGAACTCTGCTTCAACACTACAATTTTCTTGAATGTGAATATCAACCTTTCCACTTCTCCAAGGTGAATTGCATTCCGCTCCAGTAGACGCATCATTGTGACGACGAAGTTCAATATATCTTGCTTTTTTCTTATCTGAATAATCTTCATCATATAAGTTAGTCTGAGAATATAAGCCTTCAAACTCAACTCTCATATTTTTGAATAAATACCCTATTGCAGCACTACCGGCAAACCCTGGAACATATTTAGGACTGTATCCAGCTTCAATTCGCTCCTTCTTATTAAAACTAAAAACCCCCTCTGTTATATTGTCACCTGCATCTTCTTTTCCTTCTAGAGAACCTATTGCATTGAAGAATGCTCCAAAATAGTTAGCTTTGATGTAAACATTCTCTAAGTTATTTATTTTATCATCGTAAGATAAGCACCTAAATGAAAAAGTTAGCAAAACCAAAGATATGTGAATTTAAATCTTTCGCCCACCACAAAGCCTCCCTGCATAACTTGTCATTCCATTATTATAGTATGCTTCTATTTTTTATGATAGCAACTTTTTATTGCGCTCAATCGTTTTAGATTTATAATGAAAGTATTGTAATTTAAAGCAAATCAATGACTATTGCAATTCACGAATTAGAGAGGATCATCAAACAATCGTTCCCCGACGCTGATATAAAAATTCATGATCTTGCTGGAGATGATGACCATTATCATTTAAAAATAAACTCCAAGTGTTTTCT
This sequence comes from Wolbachia endosymbiont (group A) of Cephus spinipes, assembly GCF_964026895.1. NCBI lineage: Bacteria > Pseudomonadati > Pseudomonadota > Alphaproteobacteria > Rickettsiales > Anaplasmataceae > Wolbachia > Wolbachia endosymbiont (group A) of Cephus spinipes. The sequence continues at coordinate 912,037 of NZ_OZ034713.1, forward strand.
TGGAAAGACAAAAATAGAACAGCATAAAATGGTATATAAAGCTCTGGAAGGTCAGTCTATACACGCCTTGCAACTGGAAACTAATACTTTAAAATAAGGTGAATTTATGAGCAATTTTGAACAAATAAAAAAAGATATAACAGAAAATGATGTGGTATTGTATATGAAAGGCACTTCTGATTTTCCTCAATGCGGATTCTCTGGACTCGTCGTGTCAATCCTAAAAAAATTGAACGTGAAGTTTAAGTATATTAACGTGTTGGAGAATGATGAAATACGTGAATCTATAAAAAAGTTTTCTGATTGGCCAACAATTCCACAATTATATATAAAGGAAGAGTTTATTGGTGGTTGCGACATCACTCGCGAGATGTACGAAAAAGGCGAACTGCAAAGTTTATTGAAGGAAAAAAAAATTATTGCGGAATAAGTACCAAGAAACCAGTGCCCAGACGCTGGATAACGTAGTATAGCTATGAAAAAGGATCTTATGTCTTAAACCGTATCCGTTCAGGGGAGCGGCAAAATAAGGTAGACAAAGCAAGATAATAATGTTGATGTTAACACTATTGTCAAGTTTACTGGCCTTTCTATTAGTGAGATTGAAGAATTAAGTGTGAGCGGTTACAAATAATTTACCATTTCTTCTGGTTTCACTATCCTTTCAAACTCTTCCTCAGTGAGCAGTTGAAGTTTTGCTGCTGCTTCTTTTAGAGTGATATTTTCTTTATAAGCAAGCTTCGCTATTTTTGCTGCATTGTCATACCCTATATGCGTATTTAATATAGTGACCAACATCAACGACTGATTCAGTAAATCTTTTATCCTCTCTTCATTTGCTTTAATACCAACTACACATTTTTCTGTAAAATTTAAACTTGCGTCAGCTAAAAGTCTTATAGACTGCAAAACATTGTAAATTATCACTGGCTTAAACACATTCAATTCAAAATGACCGTTTGAACCACTAATGGTTACAGCAACATGATTTCCCATAACTTGAGTGCATACCATAGTCACCGCTTCACACTGAGTTGGATTCACTTTACCTGGCATAATTGAAGAACCAGGCTCATTTTCCGGTAACATTATTTCCCCAATTCCGCATCTTGGACCAGAACCAAGCAGCCTTATATCATTTGCAATTTTCATTAAACTGACTGCTACTGTATTGAGTGTTCCACTGAGCTCAACTAAAGCATCATTTGCTGCTAGCGCTTCAAATTTATTGCCTGCTGAAGTAAATGGAAGGTTAGTAATTCCTGCAACTTGCTTTGCAAAATCTTCAGCAAAACCCTTTTTAGTATTGAGTCCCGTGCCAACCGCAGTGCCACCTTGTGCAAGCTCATATATATCACTTAAAGTTGATTTTACTCTCTCTATCCCCTTTTTAATCTGGGCTGCATAGCCAGAAAACTCCTGTCCTAGTGTTAGGGGCGTTGCATCTTGCAGATGAGTACGTCCTACTTTTATTATATCTTTAAATTCCTGAACCTTATTATCCAGCACCTTATGCAATTTTTCAAGATTTGGAATAAGCAAGCGGTTTATCTGGTCTGCTGCTGCTATATGCATTGCTGTTGGAAAGGTGTCATTTGACGACTGACCATAATTCACATGATCATTTGGATGTATCGGAGATTTACTACCCAAATTACCACCTAAAATCTCTATTGCGCGATTGCTGATCACTTCATTCATATTCATATTAGTCTGCGTTCCGGATCCGGTTTGCCAAACAACAAGCGGAAATTCATTATTAAATTTGCCATCTATTACTTCCTTTGCGGCTGCGCAGATTGCGTCCCCTACCTTATTATCTATGCTACCCTGCTTCATGTTAACATGTGCTGCTGCAAGTTTTACTATTGCTAATGCTTTAATCAGAGGCTCTGGCATTTTTTCTGTGCCAATCTTAAAATTTTCTAAAGAACGCTGAGTCTGCGCTCCCCAGTAATGTTCACTTGGTACTTTTACTTCCCCTAAGCTGTCTGATTCTATTCTCGTCTTTCTATCCATATTTTCCTCCTGGTGTTATGCAAACTGGTTCACTACATAATTTTTTCATGCCTACTTCTTGGTTAATTAAATCATACTAGATCCAAGTAGTCAAGTGTACGAACATTGCAATTTTCAGGTAACTTGCATGGTAGATGTACAACTGTACGAACATTGTCTAGCAGGAGGGTGTCATCCCAGCGCCCCTATGATGTCATCACAGTGCTTGACACTTGGATCCAGAAATTTTATTAAGTTGGTAAGCATAAAAGTAGCCGTTTTATGTTAAAATACAACGTTTTGATGATTATGAAAAGGCTGGATCCCAGTGTCTGGGCACTGGGATGACACCATCTGCCACGCAAATTGCCTGCAAATTGCAATGTTCGTACAGTTGTGTGGTAGATGCAAGTAGCTGACACTGGGATTTGTTGTGTTTAACAAAAACAAATGTTCGTACAAATATATTCTAGTTATATGATAAAATAAATGAAATTCACATCTTAAAAGGATCATATACATCGATTTCCTTAGAATTACTCTTTTTCAATTTTTCACTTAATAATCTTAAAATAGGCTGTAAATCACCATTAATTGATAAGCACAGCACTTCTTTATTGAGATAATTAGCTAGGTGATTCTTCTTTTCCAGAATTTCTGCTTCCCTCAATAAGTCGCATTTGTTTAATACTACAATCTCTTCTTTTTCAACAAGATCACTATTGTAAAGTTCCAATTCATTATGGATACAACTATAAGCCGAAACAACGTCATCGTGAGTTACATCGATTAAATGAAGTAAAATTTGACACCTTTCTATGTGCTTTAAAAATTTATGCCCGAGCCCAACTCCAAGGTGAGCATCAGTAATTATTCCAGGAATATCTGCTATTACAACTTCGCTATCATCCACTTTTACCATGCCTAAATGAGGTCTTACGGTGGTAAATGGATAATCGCCTACTTTTGTATCGGAATTTGAGCAGCGAGTCAAAAATTTTGATTTACCTGCGTTTGGCATGCCAATAATTCCAACATCTGATAAAACTTTTAGTTTTAATAATACATGTTTTTCTTCGCCAGGCTGACCGTAAGTAAAATGTCTTGGTGCCTTATTAGTAGAAGATTTAAAATTAGTATTTCCAAGTCCACCTTTTCCACCCTGTGCTACTTGAAATTCCATACCAGGCTTGTCAAGGTCTACTATTATCTCTTCACTTTCTTCATCAATTATTTGTGCACCGACTGGAACTTTAAGTATAACGTCTTTCCCTGCTGTGCCAGATCTATCCCTGCCTGCACCATTTTTTCCACTATCTGCTTTAATGTGTCTTCTATAACGAAAATGAAGCAAAGTGTTGAGATTAGCGTCGCTGATGAAAACTATGTTTCCACCCTTTCCTCCATTACCACCATTTGGACCACCAAATTCAACGAACTTTTCTCGACGAAAACTTGCACAGCCATCACCACCGTCACCGGCTTTTAAACACAATTTTACTTCGTCTATAAAACCCATGCTAACCCACGATAATATTTAGCATCCTTTCCTAACGTGCTTTCTATTCTCATTAGCTCATTATACTTCGCGAGTCTATCAGAACGCGATAGCGACCCGGTTTTTATTTGCCCGCAATTTGACGCAACTGCTATATGAGATATTGTTGTGTCTTCTGTTTCACCTGAGCGATGAGAAACAACAGCTTTATAGCCATTTGATTTTGCCATTTCAATTGCATTAAACGTTTCTGTTAACGTCCCTATTTGATTTGGCTTGATCAGTACAGCATTTGCCATTTTTTCCTCTATTCCTTTACGTATTAGTTCACAATTTGTAACAAATAAATCATCCCCGACCAATTGAATTTTATTCCCTAGTTTTGCAGTAAGCAATTTCCAGCCTTCATAGTCGTCTTCACTCATTGCATCTTCTATAGAAATTATTGGATATCTTTCCACAAGGTTACAATAATATTCGGTTAACTCTTCTGAAGTAAGCCCCTTACTTTCAAATTCGTAAATTCCATCTTCATAAAAAGTAGATGAAGCAACATCAAGGCCTAGTGCAAAATCACTTTGCGCTGAATAACCTGCTGATTCTATAGCGTATATGATCAAATCAAGTGCTTCTTCAGTACTTTCAATATTTGGTGCAAAACCACCTTCATCCCCTACATTTATGCTATAACCTTTTTTCTTAAGAATGCTACGTAAGTTGTGGAATACCTCCGCAGATATTCTAATCGCTTCGCTGAAAGTCTCAGCACCGACCGGAAGAATCATGAATTCTTGGAAATCGAGCTTATTGTCTGCATGTACTCCACCATTAATTATGTTAATGAGTGGAACCGGCATAACACTCGTCTGCTTTCCTCCCAAATATCTATATAGCGGCATTTTGAAACTGTTTGCTGCTGCTTTTGCAACTGCAAGAGACACACCCAAAGTTGCATTTGCTCCAAGTTTTGATTTGTTTTTTGTTCCATCCAGTTCAATTAATGCTTTATCAATTGCATTTTGGTCCGCTGCATTCATTCCAATGATTTCATCTGCTATTATCCCATTTACAGCTTGAACAGCTTTCAGCACTCCCTTACCACAATACCTTTTCTCATCTTGGTCCCTGAGTTCCAAGGCTTCTAATTTACCAGTTGAAGCTCCAGAAGGTACAGATGCCCTGCCTATTGCGCCATCACAGAGCTCAATTTCTACCTCAATAGTGGGGTAACCCCTGCTATCTAAAATTTCTCTTGCAAATACGTTATTGATTATCTTATTCATTACATTAAACCTTAACTTCCGCAATAAGTGCTGCAGTTTCTTTTGCTAGCTTAGCTATATTACTACCAGCACCAATAAATAATACTATATCACTTGGACTTGTCGAATCACTAATAAAATGTGAAATGAGCAAAGCATCATTCATAATTTTTGTGTTATTAAATCCATTACTGATTAAAGCTTTTTGTATATCATCAATCCCACAACCAGGAATAGGATTGTCTTCTGGGGGATGAACAGGAGTGAGGATGACATAATCAAACATCATGAAAATTCGTATGAATTCATCAAAAAAATTACGAATGCGGGCAAAACGAAGTGGTTCGATAATTCCTATTACTTTTCCTTTAGTAATCGAACGTGCAGCCGTTAAAGTTGCATATATTTCATTTGGATGATGGGCATAATCCTCAATTAACTTAACACCTTTAATATCGTCAATCAAAGAGAATCTTCTTGCTACTCCTTGAAATTCCAAAAGGCCTTTTTTAATCTCTGCATCGCTAATTCCGAGCTTTATCGCAACTGATATTGCAGCTAGGGCGTTGCTTACTTTGTGAATTCCAATTGCATTTGATAGTACTATGTTTTTTAAAGGGCTGGATCCCAGTGTCACGCACTGGGATGACATCTCTGTACACTTTCCTTTTGTCATTCCAGCACGTAATGCTGGAATCCAGTTGTTCAACACATCAAATTCTATGCTGTTAGCATGCTGTTTAATGTTGCTGGCTCTTATGCTACCATTCTCAAACCCAAACGTTATAGAATTACCCGCATCATAATCGATGTCTACAGAATCAGGTAAAACTGCAGAACCTGCATTATTCACGAATTGGGAAAATGCATTTTTGATATTATCAAATGTGCCGTAATAATCTATGTGGTCATTGTTGATACTTGTTATGACAGCAATCTTTGCAGGGATTTTTAGCATAGTTCCATCAGACTCATCAGCCTCGATCAGAAAAGTGTCACTCCCTCCAAGTTTGAAGTTGCTCTTATAGGAATTTAATATCCCTCCTACAGTTACAGTCGCATCAATGCTAGAATGATCAAAAATGGAAGCAATCATAGCGGTTGTTGTTGTCTTTCCGCTTGAACCTGAAACCGCTATCACATATTTATCTCTTAAAAGTTCAGCAAGCATGTCTGATCTATGCAAAACGATTTTATTGTTATTTTTTGCCGCAATTAACTCCACATTATCAGATTCTATCGCAGAAGAATATACAACTATTTGAGCTTGGCTTATATTATCAGCATTGTGACCAATGTAAACTTCTATACCCAGCTTTTGTAATCTATCTACATTGTTGTTTGACTGCGCATCACTGCCTTGAACTTTGTAATTGGAATTGTGAAGAATTTCAGCAATGGCACTCATTCCGATTCCACCTATACCAATAATATGTATTATTCCTTCTTGAGTTTTGTTAATATTTAGCAGTAGATGTTTACTCATTACTAAATTTATTATAGTATAATTTAAAATCCTCATAGTATCGAACCCTCTTACCGAATACAATGATAAAAAACCTAGCCTTCCTATGTCTAATATTCGTTTTGATGAGTAGTTGCAGTTTTAGCAACAGGTTTAATTGCACTGCAGGTCATTACAAAATTGGCAGCAGCTACACAATAAATGGTATAACTTATTATCCAAAAAACTGTAAACACTATGAAGAGATAGGGACAGCGTCGTGGTATGGAATAGAAGATCATGGCACGCTTACAGCAAATGGTGAAGTGTTTAACCGTCACTTGATCTCTGCAGCGCATAAGACTTTGCCCCTACCCTGCTTTGTTCTTGTCACTAATTTAGAAAATGGAAGAAAGCTTGTTACAAGGGTTAACGATAGAGGACCATTTATTGAAGGTAGAATAATAGACTTATCAGAAAAAGCAGCTCAAGTCTTAGGATTTCATAAATCTGGGCTTGCAAAAGTAAAAGTCCAATACCTAAGAAAGATGTCAGAACAATTGATACAAAATACTCCTCATTACAGAAAGCAGTATGAAAAAGAAATACAGAAACGTCACCCAAAACAAGACAGTGCAGAAAGTAAGGGATATGTTGCATTTTTTAAAAGTGCTCAGGCTGCTAAATCAGCTGCATCAAAGCTTCGCAATCAAGGAATAAAAAATGTTAGATTGCTTTTTAAGAACGATCAATATTGCGTGAAAGTGAGTTATAGGTAGTGGTGAGTGCAGAATTTGAAAAATTTGGTTAATGTCAGAAACGCTGGCTAACTATTGTAAGTTAAAAATGTGATATAAAAAAGATATCAACAATTTATAGCTATACCACCGCGATATCTCTTAGCCGCTAACACGTAGCGGAATGACGAGCTTATCGTCACGCCACCGCTAACCGTCATACCGCGATTCATTCGCGGTATCTCAGCCGCTAACAAGTAGCGAAATGACAGCAATCCTACGTCATGCCGCCGCTAACCGTCATACCGCGATTCATTCGCGGTATCTCAGCCGCTAACAAGTAGCGAAATGACAGCAATCCTACGTCATGCCGCCGCTAACCGTCATACCGCGATTCATTCGCGGTATCTCAGCCGCTAACAAGTAGCGGGATACTTGACCTTTACAGGAATGACAGTTGTCGTTTAGCTATAAATATTAAGAAATTTACCAAATAAAAAAAAAGGCAAAGAAACCCTAGGGTAGCTAGTATTCAAATTCTCCCTTGTCTATTTGACGTCTTTTACTGTCTTAAACACTTTATAAGCGCGTTTCGGCTTGTATAGGTAGAAACCTAAAAGTTTTATAAAGACATGAGGTGCACATAGTGCAAAAAATTAAGCATGATTTACGCCAAATACATTAAGTTTTTTGTCATTAATCCACTGCAGAGATTGCGAAGATAAATAAATAGCTTCAGTTTCATGATAAGAGGGCTGGCGGAGTTTGTCAAGTAAGTTTTTCGTTTCATCCAATGCGCTGCCAAAAGTTTGTTATGCAAGAATGCACTAGCCATTTCTCACAGATTCATTTAAACTTAATCAAGTAGGAGTATTATTAACGCGAAAAGAGTTTAATTAGAGATTTAAGTGATATGGCGCGTGAGGAAGATATAAACCAATTAGTAGAAAATGGATTTGATATTAACTCAAAAGATGCAAGTGGAATCACTCTCTTGCACAAGTTCACAAAAGAAGGTGATTTAGTTGGAGTAAAGTCATTACTAGAGCACGAAGCTGATTTCAATGTCGTAGACAACGAAAATAGAAATCCACTGCATTATGCCATTATGCATGGACACAAGAAAGTTGCTAAACTTTTTGTTAATCAACTGACAATTAATTCCAAGGATAAAAATGGATTTACTCCACTGCACCTTGCTGCACTACAAGATGACACGGAATTAATAGATTTTTTGATAACAAAAGGCGCAAAAATTAATGAAAAAGATGTCAAAGAGGGCTATACTCCTCTTCATATAGCTTCACTATACGGTTCTAAAAAAAGCGTCCAAATTTTAATTGATAGCGGAGCAAATCTCGAATGTGAAGATAACAATTTTCGTACTCCTTTGTTTTTAACCATTTATCAATGCACCGCACATTATGACAGCAGAGCAGAAATTATAGAATATCTGATAAAGAAAGGTGCAAATATAGAAGCCAAAGATGCAGAAAATAACACTACGCTTTTCCTAGCAGCGTATAACAACAAAATGCAAATAGTAAAGCTTATTGCAAAAAAACAGCAAGCAAGTAACGATAAAATTAAACTTAAAGAGTTTTTTTGCACAAAAAACAATCATGGTTTTGATGCATTAGATTGCGCTATTGAGCATAATAATAGAAAAATGGTAACATTTCTTGTATCAAAAGGAATAGATGCAAATGATCAAGATTTTAATGGCAACGCCAGGCTGCATAAAGCTAGCCATAATGGTAACACTAAAACAGTTAAGCTCTTATTGAGGCTTAAGGTAAACATTAATGCTGTTACTAAATGTAACAGAACTCCCTTGCTACTGGCAGTTAAAAAAGGCCATACAAAAATTGTGAAAATGTTATTGGAAGTTAGAGCCAATATGAACATTTGTGAGCAACAAGGTTTTGCACCTCTACATCTTGCTGTTCAAAAGGATTATTTTGATATAGCTCAGCTATTAATAGAAAAAGGTGCAGACCTTAACATTAAGTGTAATAACGGTCATACCGCAATAGATATGTTCATTAGCAAGGCTCATAGCAAAAAAAACATCGAAGAAAATTACAAAAAATTTTGCAGATTTTTGATGCTTTACCTGAAAGAGCTACATAGTAAACACAAAGCCTGTTGTATACTTTCAACCCTAGCTCTAAGCCTAACAATTATAGGCTTACCATTTATTTTCAAGCCTATTATTAAATATAGAGAAAGAAGTAAAATATATAAAAAAACTAAGGCTATGCTGGTCTACATTTAAGTACAAGAAGAGTATACAAAAAATACATAGCCAAAGCTAATATATGACAATTATCTGCTCGATGAAAACGAAATTAAATACATTTTTAATATTTTTATAGAAATCTATTAGTATAGATCTATATGCTGTTCTAATGGCTATTTTTAAATGCTTAATACTCCTCTTCATTATTTCTTGCACACATCTACCTACCAAGCAATATCCTATTAACATAGACAATTATAAGCACGATTATCCGTTGCAACAATATAACACCTCTTTGGAGATTAATGAACCGGCAATACCAGAAATTATGCCTTTACCAATAGAGTTTCCCGATCTCACAATCAGTAATCAGCTTATTTCTATTAATGTTAGTGAAGAAGTATCAGTAAAGGATTTGCTGATTGAGATAGGAAAACTTTCTGACGTTAACTTGGATATGGACCCAAAAATATCAGGTAATATTATTTTAAAGCTAAAAGATAAGGATATAAACGAAGTAATTCAGAGTATAGCAAATAGCGCCAAACTGCGTTACTCAACAAGTAATGGTGTAATTAGAATTGAGCAGGACTTGCCATACGCACAAAATTATTACGTAGACTTCATCAATATTCAACATTCTGCTCAAAGCAGTTTCGTCATTAATAACAATATTACTAACAGTGATGGAAGTAACGTTGATAGGGACTATAACAATGTTATGAAGTCTCAATACAGTAGTGACTTATGGAATTCATTAGAAAAAGGCTTGAATGCAATAATGGATGTTAACGGGGTGGATGATGGCGAATTCCTTTCATCCAACAGAGAAGCTGGTGTTATTATTTTGAATGCTAGAAAAGATATCCACAAAGCTGTTGAAGAATATATTAATAAGGTTAAGAAGTTAGCGTCTTCTCAAGTAATGATAGAGGCAAAAATAGTTGAAGTTGTGCTAGATGACAAATACCTTTCTGGTATGAACTTAAATGACTTACAAGATGGAACTAAGTCTATAATAAATCAAGATAACTCCATTATTAACCTAGCAATGAACTTTGGTGCAAATGATCTAGGAGATTTAGTAAAAAATTTAGACAAATTTGGCACTTCAACTGTAATTTCAAGCCCCAGAGTACATGCTATAAATAATCAGCAAGCGATGATTTCATTTACTAAAAACCATATTTATTTTACCTCCGATATACAAAAAGATACTAGAAACTCTAATCAGACCTTAATTACCAAGATGAATAGCGTCCCAATAGGTGTTGTGCTAATAATCCACCCAAGCATTAACATTGATACTAGTGAAATATTCATGGATATACATCCAACTTTATCAAGAATTAACGGCTACACTAAAGATCCAGATATAGAGTACGTCGCACAGCAGAGTAAAATGAAATTAAATAGCGACATTCCAATTGTTGAAATCAGAGAAATGAACTCTATGTTAAAAATTAAGAGCGGTGAAATTATGGTAATCGGCGGGCTTATAGAACATAGAGAAGATAAGCAAAGCTTATTGCATCAGAAATCAAAAAGGCTAGCGAATAATATTAGAACAGTAGAAACTGTCATTTTTTTAAAAGCAACAATCGTACCAACATTTGGTTTGTTAGATAGAAAAGATAAGAATTTATATATATATTAAATTATCACTAAAAATTAAATATCAAACCAACTTCAATATTGTGAGTAGATATGTCATCTGCAACAGGTATCGGAACGCTAAAGTAACGATAGCCGAGAAAGGTTTTGATTTCTGGGATTATTGAATAATCAACACCAAGTTTTATTTGATAAGCAAACCAAGGAACATTCAGTGGCATTGAATTTTGGGGTGACCCATTAATCCTTTTTAATCTAAAAACTGTTGGTCCTATACCAAGACCGATGTACGGAGCAAATTGTGTATCCTGAACGCTGGGATTATAATAGAAGTTTAACAAAAACGCAAATATACTTGCTGATTTATCAAATACCGGAGGAGAATTACTATCTTCAATATTGGCTATAGAATACGCGGCTTCAAAATCAATTTTACCATTTTCTCCAGCATAGTAACCTAAAGACATGCTGCTAAACCACTGGAAATCAATTTTACCATCAAATTGCTGTATACTTTTAATTTCATCTGCCACTATATTTTTTATTATAAAACCATAATGACTTTCAACTAAAGTTAGGACTCTCTCCCCTATTGCCTTTATACCCTTTACAAATATTTCTGAATTATCATGGTATACCTTACCACCGTTAGCGCTAACATAAAAATCAAGTTTTTTTGATTTTTCTTTTGTAGGCTCAGCTTGATCTGCAATACGTGACCACATATTTTTCTGATCAGCTACTTGGAAAACAGAAGGTGGACTACTTTCAAGTTCTTGATATTTTATTGGTATTTCTTTTGCAGTAACCTCCTCAGAACGTATCACACTTTCATCATTGTCTGTTTCTAATTTTAAGGGTTGTACTTGCTCAATGTGTGTACTATTACTAATATAAGTAATAAAAAAATAGACACATGGAATGAAAATTAAAAATAAAGCAATAGATATTTTAGTTATCACAAATGAACCCATAATTATCATTTATAGTATAACTACTATATCATATATTTCTTTAATGTACAAAAAATTAAGGTAAGATACTTCCGATTAGATAATTATTTTCCACTCCTTTAACATTAACTTTCACAATACTCTTGGCTTGAGCTTTTGGTTCAAGCTTTACTAATGCAAAATTTTCTGTTCTACCGATATGATTTTGCTCAACCAGAACGCTTTGCTCGGTGCTGAGCAAAGATTGATAAAAACTGCTCATCATTTCCTTATTCACCTCTCTTAGGTGCTTTACCCGTTCTTTACGTACATTTTCTGGTATTTGCGGCATCCGTGCAGCAGGTGTATTTTTCCGCTCTGAATATGGAAAAGCATGTAGGTAAACTACATTTATTTTTTTTAGTAGATCAACCGTATCCTGAAACATTTCATCAGTTTCTGTTGGAAATCCAGCAATAATATCAGCGCCAAATGCTATATTAGGTCTCAAGCTCTTCATTTTATGATAAAATTCTATCACTTGCTCTCTGTTGTGACGACGCTTCATTCTCTTTAGTATTAAATTATTACCAGATTGTAGACTCAAATGTAAATGAGGCATAAGTCTTGACTCATTAGCTATTAAATCCATTAATTCGTCGTCAACTTCAGCAACATCGATAGAGGAAAGTCTTAGCCTCTTCAACTCTGGTATATCCTTTAAAACTCTCCTAATCATTGAACCAAGTGATGGCTTACCCAACAAATCTGTACCAAAGTCAGTAATATCAACCCCTGTAAACACTACTTCTTGATATCCATTTTCTACAAAGATCCTGATTTGCTCTATAATACTGTTTATTGGCACAGATCGATTATTCCCTCTTGCCTCAGTAATTGAACAAAATGTGCAGCTATGATTACAACCATTTTGAATTTCAATAAATGCCCTTGACTTATCTTCAAATCCATTAATTAGAACAGGTTCTACTTGGTTATCACTGACCAAGATTTTATCGTCATTTAGTAAGTAATTTTCAGCTTTTAGCTTATCTTGATTACCGAGCACTTTACTTACACCAGGAATGCTACTGTAAACTTCTGGATCCAACTGAACAGCACAACCAACTACGATAATTTCTTTATTTGGATCATTTTTGTAAATCTTACGTATCTTTTGCTTTACCTGACGTTCTGCTTCGTTTGTCACTGCACAGCTATGCACCACAACAACATTTTCTCTCTTTGCTTTTTTTAATGCTTCTTTGATTAACTCGCTCTCGTAAAAATTTAGACGACAACCAAATGTTATCACTTCATTCATGTTAGTATTTTTTGCTTTAATAGACCTAAATTATATCAAATATCCAAGCAAAGTCTCTTGCATGACTATTTTTTTGTAAATAAATGCTATGCAAGCAGCAGACACTGGGATCTCAACGATTTTCACTCAGACACAGTATCACTCCTTTGCTTATTATAGTCTTTTGACCTTTTTAAGATACAATCCGGATTGGATACTGAGTTGGTGAGTATAAAAGTATAGCTTCTACGTCATACCGCTGCGGTATCTCTTAGCCGCTAACAAGTAGCGGGATGACGATTGTCGGTGAATCTAAGTTACCTTAGCTACATTTCTAGCTGTAACTATAAATGTATGGATTTTTTATCGTGCCATGTTATAATTAACGTCTTGCTAAAAATTAAATATTGATGAATGAACTAAGAAAGTTAAGTATTACACAAATGCATGACGGGCTCAAAAAAAAGAGTTTTTCTGCCGTTGAACTCGTAGAGGCGCACATCAGTGCGGTTGAAAATGAGAAATTAAATGCATTTATAACAAAAACCCCAGAGATAGCAATGAAAGCTGCTAAAGCTGCAGATGAATATTTCTCTAGGCAAAAGGATGATTTAATCTCGCCGCTCATGGGTGTACCAGTTGGCATCAAAGATCTATTCTGTACAAAAGGAATAAAAACAACAGCATGCTCAAAAATGCTGGAAAATTTCGTTCCGACTTACGAATCTACGGTGTCTGACTTGCTTTTAAAAAGTGGAGCAGCCATGCTCGGTAAGCTTAATATGGATGAATTTGCTATGGGTTCTGCGAACACAAACAGCTATTTTGGCCCTGTCGAAAATGTGTGGATTAGAAAAAGTGATGGGGAAAAAGTTGTTCCTGGTGGATCATCTGGTGGATCTGCAGCATCGGTGGCTGGATTTTTATGCGCTGGAGCACTAGGGAGTGACACCGGTGGATCTGTACGCCAACCAGCAGCTTACTGTGGAGTAGTTGGAATAAAGCCAACTTATGGAAGATGCTCGCGTTTTGGTATGATTGCATTTGCGAGTTCTCTAGATCAAGCAGGAGTCATTACTCGTTCTGTCTCTGATTCAGCATTAATGCTGGAAGCAATCTGTGGCTATGATACAAAAGATTCAATATCAAGTAGAAAGCCAGCACCTAAATTTTCCAGCTTTATAAATGGTGATGTTAAGGGTAAGCGTATTGGTATACCAAAAGAATATAGGATGGATGGAATTTCAGAGGAAATAGTCCATAATTGGGAGAAAGTTGCTTCCTATTTAAAAGAAAATGGCGCTGAAGTTGTTGACGTTACTCTGCCACATACTAAATATGCAATACCAGTCTATTATTTAATTTGTTCTGCTGAAACTTCATCCAATCTTGCTCGTTATGACGGTGTGCGTTATGGGTTCAGGGTTGATGCTGATACCCTTGAAGAAATGTATTCACTAACAAGAGCAGAAGGTTTCGGTAAAGAGGTGAAAAGAAGAATTTTAATTGGCGCTTATGCGCTTTCTTCAGGTCATCATAATGAATATTACGAAAAAGCGCAGTGCATTAGGGCATTAATCAGAAATGATTTTATAAAAGCGTTTGAAAAAATAGATTACATACTTGTGCCATCTGCTCCAACAGAAGCTTTTGGCTTAAATGAAAAGCCAGATCCGCTAATTATGTGCATCAATGATGTGTTTACTGTGCCGGCAAGTCTGGCAGGATTGCCTGCTATTTCTGTTCCTGTTGGGCTCTCCAATGAGGGTTTACCACTTGCCTTGCAAGTGATTGGAAATTATTATGATGAAGCTGGAATATTAAATGTGGCAAGTGTGATAGAGCAAAATTGCGGCAGAATAATTAGACCTCTTGCATAATCTATTTTTTGATAGTAATTTTTGCATTAAAATTTGCTTACGCTCCTCAACGTACTCTATGGTTCCATTTTTAGATGAATAGCAAAAACAGGGTATATTAATCTGTTTACAAAATTTTCGTGTAACAGTTCACACTTAATTAAACAGACTGAATTCTGTAATTTTGGGATGTTGAAAAATTTACCTCACGTTGTCATTCCAGCGCATAACGCTGAAATCCAGATTTATAGAAACGAAAAAACTTGCTTGACACCCTTCGCCAACCCCCTTATTATGATGTGTAGTACAATGATACAAATTAAGAATTCCCCCATCCTGTGCTGGTTCTTCGATCTGAAATCCTACTTCTACCTGATCACAACCAATGTTAATTTGTCCTATTAATGCTTTAATAATGCCGCGCTTAGTTTGCCAATCTAGCTGTTCCAGGTTCGATTTTACACTAGAATAAAAATTCTTTATGCTATTTATAATAAGACTTATTCCTTTTTCTACTGCCTTCTGATCAACTACCTTTTTTTTCTCTTCTTCTATCCCTTGTAAGCGTTCTTTCATTTTTCTCATTGTCTGTTTAAATTCTTCCTCGCTTATATATCCTTTCTCTCCTGCATTTTCTTGACTATAATAATCTTCCATTAATTTTTCGATACCTTCTTTTATTTGATTTTCTCTTCTTGCAAACTTTTTCTCTGATGATTCATCATTTTTATTTTCTAATACTCTACGTTGGTATTCCTTTTTTATCATCTCTGGGTTTTTTAGTACATCTTTCACCTTTTCCCATACTGACCTTACCCAGAAAAAGTGGAGAGAAAGAAAAGAGTTTTTTTGGGTAAAATAAAATTTTGGAGGATTAGAAATGGCAAGAGAATATACGGCAGAATTCAAATTGGAAGCTGTTAAGCTGGCAAATGAACAAAGAAAGGTAGGTCAACCAGTTGCAAAAGTAGCAAGAGATCTAGGAATAAGGGATAGTGTATTAGGAAAATGGATGAAGAAATATAACGAAAAAAAGTCAGCGGCAAATGCATTTCCAGATGTAGCACCTTATGACAAAGAGAGATTTGATTTACAGAAAGAGTTAGCAAAAGTAACAAGAGAAAGAGACATTTTAAAAAAAGCCCTGGCCAGTCAAAAAGAGTAAAATATTTTTTCATAAAAGAGCATAGTAAACACTATAAAGTGCAGGAATTATGTAGGGTTTTCTGCTAGTGGCTACTATAAGTGGACTACAAGGAAAATAAGCAGTAGAGAATCAGCAAATAAAGAGTTATTAGCAGATATTCAAAAAATATATCAAGCTTCTAAATGTAGATATGGAGCTCCTAAAATTCATGCTGAATTAAAGGCTTTGGGTAAAAGTTGCAACTTAAAAACAGTGCAAAGTATTATGCAGAAAAATGGTATTCAGGCTATATTGAGAAGAAAATTTAAAATTAAGAAACAACAAACGGACAGTAGCTCCCAATATATTAGACCAAAACTTTATTGTCGATCAACCAAATAAAGTATGGGATTACTTATATAAAAACCAAAGAAGGATGACTATATTTGGCAACAATAATCGATCTATATTCACGCATGGTAGTTAATGAGCAGTTCAATAAATAAACAATTGGTTATGGACTCTTTATTAATGGACGTTAACAAGCGTAAACCTGCCAAAAATCTACTATTACATAGTGATCAAGGTTCACAATATACTTCGCAAGGTTATCAATATCTCTTATCCATAAAAAACATAGATGAGTCATAAAGGTTGTTGTTACAACAATTCTGTTGTGGAAAGCTTCTTCAGTTCTCTAAAAAGGGAGTTACCAATAGACACCTCTCGGCACTCTAAACAGCATATCAAAACTGCTATATTTGAATATATAGAAATTTTTTGGGAGTGTTAAATAAACCATACGCGTCAAGTTAAGGAAAAGTGTAAGTAAAGTTGATAGAGTGAAGGAAAATAATAAGGTATAAATTCTCTTGGATATATGAATGAGAGAACTTACAATGGACAGAATAGCTTGCTTATCAAAAGACCTCAATGAATTCTTTAATGAAAAAGCAGACGAAATATCAATTGCAGTAGGTTTTATAAAAAGAAAGAGAAAACTTAATGGCTCATCATTCATAAAAGCTATGGTTTTTGGTAACATAGGAGTTGATGATTGCAGCATAGAAACAATGTGCCAATTGCTAAATGAAGACTCGATAGAAATTACAAAACAGGGTTTAGATTTTAGGTTTAGTGAAGAAGCAGTTGAGTTCATGAAAAAAATGTATAACGAAGCTTTGTGTTTATTTAAAAAAAGTCTACAGATTGATTGCAAAATTTTACAGCAATTTGGAAGCGTTAAATTATTGGATAGCAGCTACATTAGCCTGCCCAGTAGCATGGAAGATATGTACAAAGGATATGGCAGTAGCTATAGAGATTGTGAGAATAATACCAAATCAGGAATAAAGCTACAGTTAGTCTTTGATTACCTGAATCAAGCGCTAGATAAGTTAAATTTTATGGAAGGAATAAGGTCGGATCAAGGTTATAGGGATTATCTGAACGGTTTATCAGCTGTAAAAGACAAGATTTGATCTGACAGACAAGAATTAACTGACAGAAGAATTGAGGTAGTCAAAACTAATATCAGGCTCTTGTGTAATGCTACTAATATTTTTCTGAAAAGCAATATATTTGCTATCAAGAAAAGTTTGCATAGGCGTTTTGCCATAGCAATATTTACCCGAGTGAGGTCTTGTCTCATTATAAGAACGCAACCAATGATCAACATCAATCTGTAGATCTTCCAAAGAACTGTAGATTTTCTTTCTAAAGATGATATTGTAACACTCATCTTGCATGGTTCTATGAAACCTTTTACATATGCCATTAGTCTGTGGAGAGTTGGCTTTAGTTCTAGAATGATCGATGTTTTCTATGCCCAAATAAAGCTGATAAGCGTGATTTTCGGGCTTGCCACAGTACTCCGTACCCCTATCAGTTAAAATGCGTAATAATGGAATTTTCTGCTCATCAAAAAATGGAATAACTCTATCGTTGAGAAGATCTGCAGCTGTAATAGCTGTTCTGTCCGTGTAAAGTTTAACCATTGCAACTCTGGAATAAGTATCAACAAAAGTTTGCTGATAAATGCGCCCTATACCTTTGATATTGCCCACATAATAGGTATCTTGAGAACCCAAATAACCTGGATGTTGCGTCTCAATTTCACCATGAGCTTCCCTTTGTTCTTTCACTTTTTCTAAAGCTGCAAGTTGTTCTTCAGTTAAAATGATTCCGTCTTGAGCTACTTTTGTCTCTAGTGCTTTAAGTCTCTTTTTGAGAGTTTCAAGGTCATTTCTTAGCCATACAGACCTTACTCCTCCCTGAGAAATTATTATACCTCTTTTTCTCAGTTCATTTGCAGCTCTTTCTTGCCCATATGCTGGAAATTCTGTTGCTATACCAATCACTGCTCTTTCTATATCGTCGGAAACTCTGTTTGCTAATAGCGGTTTTTTCTTACTTATTTCATGTAATGCTTCCTCTCCTCCATTTTCATATAACTCCTTAAAGCGATAAAATGTATCTCTTGAGTATCCCATCACTTTGCATGCTTGAGACACATTTCCTAGTTGTTTTGCTAGTTCTAATAATCCTAGCTTTGGTTTTAATATTTTTGTCTGTATTGTACTCATATCTAACACTCCTTTATTTTTATTATTTTTAACTTACTTTTTTAAAGTGTCAGGTCAAGTCTTATTTAATACACCATCCTCCAGCTCAACTATTCCTTTCTTTACTAAATAACAGACGTATTGCTTTGAAACTCCCAGTTCCCTTGCCCATTCCGTCTGCGTGATTTTTCCTCCTTCCACTTTTTTCTCCTTTCTTTTACCGTTTTTCTTCTTGAATTTGTGCAAAGGTTTTGCCAGTATTGGAAAGTATCGCTTCTCTTCCCGTGTATACTTGCCAACGTTTTATGGTCACATCTACAAACGTAGGATCTAGCTCTATCGTTCTACAGATTCTTCCTGTCCTCTCACATGCAATCAACGTACTCCCAGACCCGCTAAATGGATCAAGAACTATGTCCCCTGGTCTACTGCTGTTTACTATCGCTCTCTCCATTAACTCCACTGGTTTCATCGTTGGGTGCAGTGAGTTGTACGTTGGCTTATCGTAAAACCAGAGATCACTTTGATTACGTCCTCCATGCCACTCACGCTTATTGCCATTTTTCCAACCGTAGAATATTGTTTCGTATTGTCTTTGATAATCAGATCTTCCTAGCGTAAAATGATTCTTTGCCCAAATTATAAATGTCGACCAACGACCACCTGCTTCTTCAAATACCTTTTGCAGCGTTGCCAGCTCGGATGATGATGCACAGATGTAAATTGCACCTTTGGTGTACGCTAAAACGTGAGAACAAATGTCATACAGAAAAAGTTCGTATTTTTCACCTTGATCATCGTTTAGTATTTTTTTGTCTTCTCTTTCCTGACTGTCACCATATGCTAAGTTATACGGAGGGTCACACACGGTAATATCTGCCATTTTATCGTCTAATACCGCTTTAAATGATTCAACCAGACAACTATCACCACAGTAGATTCGATGACCACCTAAAATCCATAGATCCCCTGGTTTTGTTATTTTTACCTTTTTGCTATCACCGGCTAAGTCGGAAAAATCTTCTTTTTCACTGTTTTCTCCATCTAAATCATCAAGAAAACGTTGAACCTTTTCCAGCTCAAATCCGGTCATTTTAAGGTCAAACTGCAAATCTTCTAACTCTTGAATTTCCACTTTTAAAAGATCATCGTCCCACTTTGCCCAGTTAGCTGATTGATTGGCAAGTAAACGAAAAGCTTTGGTTTGGGCTTCACTTAAGTTATCACTGAGGACTACGGGAATACTCTCCATACCCAGTTTTCTTGCTGCTTTGAGGCGTAAATGACCATCAACCACAGTGCCATCGCTTTTTGCAACTATTGGGATACGAAAACCAAATTCCCGAATAGAGGCACACATTCTGTTTACTACATCGTCATTCTTGCGAGGGTTACGATCGTATTCGACAAGATTTTCAACGGGGTAATAGTGGATTGCTAAATTCATATAATTGCTATGTTTAAATTCTTAATAACTTGTTAAAAAGTTAATAATCAAAATACGTCTGACGCTAGAGAGGGCCCGGGGTTTCGCTCCCAAGTCCGCCAGTCTGGCCGAAAGGACCCACTTCCTATGTGTTATCTAGCATATTAAAATCTTTACTAAAATTATTAACATAGAACATCAATGCCAAAGCATCAGCTTCATTATCGTCTTGAGGGAAAAAACCTTTGCCCCTTACAGCTTCAATAACTTCACCCTTACTTGCATTGCCTTTGCCTGCTATGAAACGTTTTATCGTCTTCACCGGAACACCTTTGTATGGTATATGATGCTCTTCACACCAAGCAGTTAAAATGGCAAAAAAACCACCATAACAATGTGCAGCGTCAGTACCTAAATGTCTTCTCACTTCTTCAAAATACACTGCTTCAATATCTGAAAATCTTTCCCTCATCTCATTGAGCCACCTACGAAAATTTAAGAAGTGCATTCCACCTCCGCTGAAACGGCTACCATGAAAGTTTTTGCTCCCACTTTGAATTACTCCATCTGTAAGAATAGCCCAGCCGGTTTGTTTGCCGAGGTCTAGTGTTAAGATTGACATTTGCTATAATTTAAAACTGCAAGTAGCACTAAATATCATTTGGTTCCTTCAAAATACGCTATGAATGGGTTTTTATTGGCCAATGACAAGAATCTTATGCTACTACCTTAGTTAGGACTTGCTATTATATATATTCACCGATTTTACAAAAACTGTTCACTTTTTTTTAATTTTTCTTTGCAAAGCGTAAAAAACGTGCTAAACTCACTTGTGAGTTTACTATACAGCAATAGAATTGCTAAGAATGCCATTTATTCGAGTTCTAAGGGGCATTATATGCGTTCTTTGGTAATGGTAGTATTTTAGTACCCTAAAGTTACATCTAGCTTTAAAACAAAGTTTTTGCCTCATCTAAAAAAATATAAAGCTGTTTCTTCTCAATTACGTAACTTACCAAAAACCTAAATTTCTTTTGCTTTCTTCAATCTTTTCTTGTTTGCCGAATTTAAGCTTTTGTGTTTGAAGCACATCTACACTCAATGCCCCTATACTCCGGATTTCTCACCACTTTTTCCGGGATTTTCTGAAAAAAAGTTAAAATAATTTGAATGCAGCTAAGAAATTAAAAAGAGCCTAAACTTTAAGAACCCGCTAAACGGAAGTCCGACCTCCTAGACACCTTACTATTTGAGTTGTTTCCATTTTGGAAATAACTGTTTACTGGAGCTGAGAAGAGGTCACATGAATTTTTGATAAAACAGATACTTCCCCTCTATCTAGCTCATTAATAAGTTATAATAGCCCTCTAAAGACGTTTTAAAGAATTTAGTTGCAGTAGAGACAATTAATTGGTTAAATTCCTATTGATGATCAATGGTTTGTTTGTAAGTTATAGGAGATAGATAATGGATGAGAATAAGATTGTATTTTATACTACTCCAGGTGGAAATATAGAAATTGAAGTTTTATGCAGAGATGAAAATCTTTGGCTTACGCAAAAAAGGATGGCTGAATTATTTGATGTACAACTGCCAGCTATTAGTAAGCATATCAAGAACATATTTGAATCTGGTGAATTACAGGAAAAAGAAGTTGTTTCCACTTTTGAGGTAACCGCTGCAGACGGTAAAAATTACCCAACACAACTTTACAATTTAGATACAATTATAGCTGTTGGTTATCGAGTTAATTCTAAAAAAGCAACATTATTCAGAGTATGGGCTACAAAAGTTTTGAAGGATTTTATTATCAAAGGATTTGCTTTAGATAGTGAACGACTAAAAAACGGGAAAAAGTTTGGCAAAGACTACTTCGAGGAGCTATAGCTCATAAATTTCCTGCAGCTCAAGGAAAAACTAAGATAGTTAAAATATTAATACAAGTAGGCAAAACGGGTAAATTGAATCCGGTTGCAAAAGTAATTCCAATAAATATAGGAGGGGTTCTCATTACAAGGGTAAATTTGCATAATAAGGATGAAATTAAGCGTAAGGACATAAGGGAAGGAGATATTGTAACAATCAAAAGGGCAGGAGATGTGATTCCTAAAATTATAGATGTAGATAAAAGTGCTCGTTCTCGAAAAGCACCAAAGTTTGTTTTTCCTGATATTTGCCCGGAATGTGGCAGTAGAGTTGATGACTGGGAAGCTACGATTAGATGTACCGGAGAAAACGTTTGCCCAGCACAGCGAATAGGAAAGTTAAAACATTTTGTGGAAGTTCTTGACATTAAAGGTTTTGGCGGTAAACAAGTGGAGTTCCTTTATGACCTTGGTTTGATAAGGAAAATATCTGATATTTTTGCTCTCGAAGAAAAACTCAAAAATTTCAACTTAAGTGAACAAAGGGGATGGGATAAACAATCCATATTTAATTTATTGCACTCTATCAACAGCAAAAGAACTGTAACGCTTGAAAAGTTTATAACTTCTTTGGGAATTAAATTGGTCGGACCACACGTAGCAAAATTACTAGCAAAACATTATCAATCTTATGAAAATTGGATGGCTCAATTACCTTATGATAGAGAAGCTCCTGATAAATTAATGATAATAGGCGTAGGCGAAGAGACCATAACTTCCTTGGAGGAATTTTTCTCTGATGAGGATAATGTTGAAATGGTAAAGAATCTCGCCTCTCAACTAAAGATTGAGCCTGTAAGTGCTAAATTCCCCTCTTAGCGGCAAAACAGTGGTCATCACAGGAGAATTATCAGGAATGAAAAGAAAGGAAGCGCAAGCAAAAGCCGAATCTTTAGGTGTAAAAGTTAGCTCTAGTGTGTCCAAAAATACGGATTTTGTGGTTATAGGTAAAGATCCAGGGTCAAAGTATCACAAAGCTTTGGAGCTAGGTGTTGAAATTTTAAGTGAGGAGGAATTTAATAAACTAATCATGAGAGAAAAATAAACGCTATTATTTCCTATACCTTCTTCATCACTGAAAGCCTCAAATCAACAAGTAGCAATTTTCTTTTCGTTAGATTGCAGCTCAACTGCGAGAAAAATGTACATAAAAAAGAGGCTTACAGCAGATGCCCAAAACTCTACAACAATCCGTTTTGTCGAAAACTAAAATAATCGTCGCCTGTAATGATAATATGATCAAGAAATTTGATACCTACACTATGACACGCTAAAGCTAAACTCTTAGTCATGGTTTTATCAGCTTCAGATGGTTTTTCACTTCCGCCGGGATGGTTATGTGAAATTACGATTGATGTTGTATTTTTTAATAATGCTTTTTTTATTATTTCCCTTGTATAGACAGGCGCCTGCCAGCAAATACTTCTTCCCCTATCAAATGGCACCCTTGATTCAAATACATTATTGTAATATTCTCCTTATCTGAATAGCCGATACTTACCCTTAAATATTCTATAAGCTTATCTAGGTTATCTAGTATCGGCCCTTTTTTTAGCTCTTCCTTTAATACCCTAGTCAAAGTTTCCTTGACACAAAAAATCATTGAAACTGTAGAGTCTGCTACACCTTCTATACTTTTCAGCTCATCCATTTCGCGACCTAAAATCCTTCCTATCCCTGTACAAGTATCCACTAGGTTTTTAGCAATTGCTTGAGCCTGGGCCCTATCATGCACTGCACTCAGAAATGTTTCTATTATTTCACGATCAAGCAGAGCCTTCCCTTTGCTTTCCAAGATTCTGAATTCTATTTCTTTTTTACGTTTATTTTCTTCTTTACTTTTATTCTAATTATTCATATAATACACCCTTCACTAATAATAAATTATTTTTAAATGTTTACTATTATTTTCTTAGCAGTATTGGCATGAAGCCATAGCTTACGGGTGAAGTCAAATCAATTTTTCAATTTTTTTTTGTTTATTTTTTTATGAAAAAGTAGAAGATATTAATAGCTGCTAATTTCTTTAAACGATGTCGTTGTAGATTCGTATTTTTATACACCAAAAAGCGTATCTTTGATGTCTCCTACAGCTCCAAATTCATTGTCATCCATTTCCTGGGCTTGTAAGGTGCTTTACAGCATGGTTGATAAAAGATGTACAAAAGGACGTCTAAAGTAGAGGATGCTATTCTAAGATGATCTCTGACAGTCGTTTTCTTCATCAACGCATTCAAAACTTAAAAAAATAAAAAACTTGAACATTTCTTCACAATTGTGTATAATTATTAATGCTTTTTAGGTTTTTTTCTCATGGCTCTTTCGAAGTTTCTCGACCCCAAAAATGATATATCTTTTCGCCGTATCTTCGGTACTGAAAAAAATAAAGATATTCTTATTCACTTCCTCAATGATATCCTTGGCTTCACTGACAAAAGTGCAATAAAGGATATAGAGTTTCTAAGTACTATTCAAGACCCTGATATTGCTGCTAAAAAGCAAAGTATTGTTGACGTTCTCTGTAGAGATGAAGATGGGGTGCAAGTGATCGTCGAGATGCAGGTCGCTAAAACTAAAGGCTTTGAAAAACGTGCCCAATACTATGCAGCTAAAGCGTATTCAAGACAAGCCGATAAAGGTGATCAATACCAAGACCTTAAGGAAATTATCTTCATTGCTATAGCAGATTGTATCCTGTTTCCGGACAAGTCTGAGTATAAATCAAAGCATACTATTCGGGATGAAGATACTAATGAACACGATCTAAAAGATTTTTACTTCATATTTATTGAATTGCCAAAATTTCCAAAAACCAAAGAGGATCAGCTTTCAAATATAGTTGAAAAATGGATCTACTTCTTTAAATATGCAGATGAGACTAGTGAAGAAGAGCTGGAAAAAATAATAGGTAGTGATGTAATAATTAAAAAGGCCTATGAAGAACTAAATAGATTTAACTGGTCAGAAAAAGAATTTATTGCCTATGAACAGGAAATAAAACGTATTCTTGATGAACAGGCTGTCCTCGCTCAAAAACTTGATGATGCTACTGAAAAAGGTAGAGAAGAAGGCATCCTTATCGGACATGAAAAAGGCAGAAAAGCAGAGAAAATTGAGGTCGCAAAGAATCTACTAAAAGCAGGTGTTTCTATTGATATTATAGCTCAAACTACTGGTCTTACAGCTAATGAAATTAAAGACTTAAGCTGATTCTATCTTTGGATGTTTAGATGAACATCTTTGTACTAGATGAAAACCCAGAGATTGCGGCAAAAATGTTATGTGATAAGCATATAGTAAAAATGCCATTAGAAACTGCTCAGTTATTAAGTAATGTTTTTTCAATAGCATTAAAAGCGCCAAATCCTTTTGTTAGTGTCATAGATCAGGATATAGAAGTTCCATATAAACTCACTCACAGCAATCATCCTTGTTCTTTGTGGGCTAGGCAATCGAAAGGAAACTTTTGTTGGTTGATAGAGTATGGAAAAGAATTGTGTAAAGAGTATACACAGCGATACAAAAGGAAGCATAAATCAGAGGAAGTAATAAATTGGTGTGATAGTAATAAGGATTTACTCATTTTTCGATCAACTGATATGCAAGCTTTTATACAAGCACTGCCGGATCAGTATAAATGCAGCAGTGCTGTGGAAGCTTATAGGAGATATTATCTCAAGGAAAAGATGAGATTTGCTAAGTGGGAAAATGGCAGAGAAGCACCAGATTGGATAATCTGCTACACAACACCACAGCTAATACAGCTCATAAATAGAGAAGCCATCCAAATCGGACATGAAAAAGGCAGAGCCGAAGGCAGAAAAGCAGAGAAAATCGAAGTTGCAAAGAATTCACTTAAGGCCGGTGTCTCTATAGATGTTATAGCTAAAATGATCGGCCTTTCTATTGATTACATTAAGGACATTCAAGAAGAAAAGTTTTAGCCATAACGTTTTTTTTATTAAGTCCTCTATTCTAGTAATTTTTATGTTGCAATCCATTCTAATGTATGTACAATGCCTTTTTTATATAAATACTTAATAGGAGGGGTTAATGCCAACACAGAAAGAGCTTCGGGCTACGATGTCCAAAAAATTACAGGAAGCTATTAAACATCCAGATCCAGCAGTTGCTGCCGGGAGGAAGTCAGCTATCAAGAGATGGGTGGGAGTCCTTCAAGATAACTTTATGGAGCACATAAAATACTTTAAGGGTGATAAGTTGAAGTTTTTGCACAATGTATTCCAAGATGAAGGTTGCTGGTCAGGTGTAAGGTTGGATAATGCTGCTTTAGGTCAAAGGTTTACTGAAGAAAAAATAGGTGGAATAGATAATCCACTTCGCAAATATGAGATGGCTTGTAGTTACTGTGTGGTAGATAAAATTCATCCACTCTTTCAAAAAGCATTTGAATCCTACAAAAATGGATTTTCTTCTGATGAACTTGATAGTAGAGGTAATCCTATAACTGATGAGTACATACGAAACTCGCTTTTGGGTGGCATTCGAAGGAAAGGTCCTGTATTTGATTTCTGGATCGATAGAGAATCTGGGGAATTAAAGAAGTATGATGCAGTAGAAGGCTTTGACAGTGCTGTAAAACTTAGGTGGAGTGAGGGAGTAGAGTATTTTTATAATCATTTAAAAGAAGAAGATAAAGAGAAGAAGCTTACAGAAGCTATTATTGCTCTTTCTCGTCCTCAATCTGTTGAGAAAGATGCTCCTATTTTAGATTTTTGTGTAAGGAATATAGCTGATAAAGATACTCTTTTACAGAAATTATCGCAGAAAGATAAAGGAATATATTCCCTTTTTGCTGAATTAATAGAGTCATGTTTTTTTGATACGGTTCATGATTTGGTACAGTGCTGGTGTTATGAGGAAGCTTCAGCACGAGGTGATCATTCAAAGGAAATACTCTCACAGGATGAGTATGACCTCCTTCTTTACTCACTTTCAAATGTAATGTTGAAAAATCCTGAATCAAATGTTCAAGCTAGATCTCTTATTATGAAGATTTGGAAATGTGACTGCTTTATTGAATACAGAAAGATTTCTGTTAATATTTCTAATTGTATAGTTCCTATACAGGACATGCTTGCAGGGTTAATAATTAACTGGAAACGAGAAGACATTTATAAGTCTGATGAGGAAAAAGAAGTAGAGAAAAAAGAAATATTAGATGTAATATTATTTGCTAAAGATTGCTTTCCTGAAAAGTTTGAGTTCTTTAAGGAAAAGATAATAAAAAACCTTAGATTATGCGGTAGGGAAGGAATGAAGGATTACGTAGATTACGGTTTGTTTGCAGAAGAGTTATTCTCTGAGTTAGAGAAAACAACTCTACCTCTTGGTCCTGTAGGTGATGGTCCTTGGAATAATTTACGGTCACGATCTAAAGCTCATGGTAGTAAGGAAACAACTTTGCCAGTTGATGATGGTCCGCAGTCTGAGCTTGGAACTCCTAGTGTAAGTGGTGTTTCTTCTTATAAGAAAAAAAGCGTCTTTACGCTTAGTGGTAATAAGTAATCTACTTATGAACTCTTGGTGTTTCTGGTCGTAGTAAATAAGGGGTATTTTGTATGAGTAATGGTGATGGACTTATTAGGAGTTTGGTGGATGGAGATCTTGAAGGATTCAGACAAGGATTTGAATCTTTTTTAGATCAATGTCCATCTTTCTTGTATCATGTAAGTGCAGGTCGTTTCCTTCCTGTATTCTTTTTTAGCATGTTTGCTACTGCACATGATGCTGATATCTTGGATGCAAATGAGAGAGTCTATTTTCGTTTTGATAATCATGGTATTGATACAGGTGGTAGGAATAGAAATACAGGAAACTTAAAGGTTGCTGTTTTAACTCGTAGTCGTGACGGACAGCGAGTTGTCAAGTGTTACAGCATTTCTGATCGCCCTAACAGTGATGGGTTAAGGTTTAGTACAAGGGAGAGAAATGCTCTAATACAAAAGATTATACAGCAAAATCCAGATTTAAGGGAAGGAGACCTAGATTTTGAGCAATATAAAGTATGCATGCATGGAAAAGGCAAGAGTCAGGGAGAGGCAATTGCAACAGTATTCGAGGTGATTCGTGAAAAGGATTTTAGGGGTAGAGATAAATTTGCCAAATATTCAGCATCTGAGATTAGTCTTCTTAGACAACTCTTAGGAGATCACAGATTGACAATTCAGGAAATAAAAGGAAGACAACTCAATCAAAATCAGCTCAGACAACTTGATAGATCAGTCAATTTTGCACAGGTAGCACAAGGTCAACAAAGGATTGACAACTTTATGGAAATACTAGCAAATAACCAAAGACAAAATGTAGAACGTAGAATGCACAGGGAAGTTTTGCCATATATAACTGACATCTATGATAATTGCAGACAAGCGCTAGAAAATAATATTGAAAATCGCAATCAAAAATTTGAGAGTCACGGGTTTTTATTAGGTTTTTTAGCAAATTTTAGTCATCGCTACACAATAGGCATCGATCTTGACTTATCTCCTAGAAACTCACATGTTGCATTTCTTATACATCATCAAGCAGAAAGAGAAAATATTCCTATTGTTATTAATCTTGCTATATTTGACACACCGTCAGATGTTGCATTAAACTGTGCCATAGGCTACGCTGGAAGGTTACACAATTCTTCATTTATACCTATCCATACTGAATCAAGAAATACTGTCTGTGTTGGATTAAATTTTAATTTAAATCGAATTCCTTTTAGGGTTGATACAGTAGGGCTTCAACAGGGCAGGTTTCCTTTAGTACAAAGATTGTTTGAGTATATAGAAGATGAAGAGGTTGGAGAGAATATTAGAGATTTCTTGCTTCAACATCTTCCTGGTGAAATACCAAGAAATGCAGAGAATTATAACAGAATATTTGATTGTATAACTGGTTTTGCTTTTGGAAGTAGTGCTTTTGATAGAGAGTATTTAGAGCTGGAAGAAGGAGAAGATCGAGTACGTGTAAGAAAGTATATATTTAGATACGGTGATGGAGATTTAAGAAGACATACTTTAACTATGGTCTCTTATGCTCAGGGTTATAATATAGTTACACTTCATATTAGAGCTTACGATGCGCAACAGCAAGAAGCTATCGATTTACAAGCTCTTAATGTTAATAGAAATAATGTTCATGTATGGGAAGTTTCATGCACACTTAATGACCAATTTGAGCTAGATATTGATCAACCAAATGACCTTGGTTTATATCACGATTACCAAAATAATAATGCAAATAATTTTCTTGATGGTGATCTTGTACAAGTACCTAATGCTGAAAATGTACATGGTATTTCAGAAAGGGTTATGAATGATGGCTGGAAAAATGTAGGTCAGCATAGAGAACTATTTCAAGAGATCTCTGGAGCATTGATGCCACTTAGGGACGCAATAAATGTTAATAGTGAGGATAAGTTTCGTTCTATACTACATGGTACATTTTATGCTAGTGATAATCCTTATAAAGTGCTTGCTATGTATAAAGTTGGTCAAACATATAGTTTGAAAAGGGGTCAGGAAGAAGAAGGAGAAAGGGCAATACTCACAAGAATTACAGAACAGAGATTAGACCTTTTATTATTAAGGCAACCTACAGCAGATACTCATCCAATTGGATATATATTAAGATTTGCTGGTAATGCAGAAGAAATAATACAAAAGGAGAATAACGCAAAAGATCAAATAAAAGAACTTATAAACAAGCAGAGAGGATATGTGCCTATTACTTCTGGAAATGAGGTGGTTTTACTTCCTCTTATATTTAATGCAGGTGCAGAGAGAGTAGAAGGTCTTATATCTATATAGACTTGATCGTGGTGGTCGTGACTCAAGACCAGGAGTATTAGTGGGACCTGAAAGTGTTATTGATGAAAATCCACCAGAGGGTCTATTATCAGATCAGACTCGTGAAAATTTCAGGCGCTTTTACACGGAAAGAAAACCAGGACAGAACTCGATTTTTTTGCTTGATATAGATGATAATCTGCACGTTCCATTTAGTTACTTGCAAGGTACTAGAGCACAGGTAATAGAAACATTAAAGTCAAGAATAAGGAGAGGTGATAATTCCATTCCTACAGCACAAGAGATAAGAAGACAAATAAGAGATATTCTTAGAAATCAAGGGATAGAAGTAAATGATCTACTTACGCTAGAATTTGCGACGAGAAATGGACATTATGATTACTGGCTTCAACAAATTGATATAGCTCACGCTGGAAGATTGCGATATCAGCTTCGTACTGAAGGTAATCACACTTTTGAAGTAGCTAATTTGGCAAGGAATGACGGTAACGAGCACATTGTTAGAGTATTAAATCAATTTAGGGAAAATGAAAAACAACAGCGTTTAACTTTAATCATTACTTTAAATAATACTCATTGGGTTACACTAGTGATTGAACGTCAAAATGGGAACTATGTTGGGTACTATGCTGATTCAACTGCTACTGCTGTTCCAGGTGGTATTACTGATATCATTCAAAATAACTTAGGAAATAATATCAGGATTAATAATGTTTCTGTTAGTCAGCAAACAGATGGTTGGAATTGTGGTTTATGGGCATTAGAAAATGCTAGTGATATTAATCGAGTTCTAAACGAAAATCCTGTTGGGCAAGTGCAGAATATCATAAATATAATACGCGATTTTCTTGGAAGAGGCCACCCAAACAGAGATAGAAATTACTTTCAGAACATAAGAGTGGGCATTTCACAATTATTCAGGAATGATCCGGGATTTCAAAGTGTGCAATTGCAAGCATACATTCAAAATAGAGAACAAATTGATCCATTACTACGTACTTATCTAGAATTAGGATATCACAGAGTGGGAGGAGGGTGTGGACCAGTAGAAGCACCTATATCGCTTAGTGTTAGTGATTCCAGTAATTTTGGTGGCCTGCCACAGTCGAGTTTAGAAGGTCCTGAAGCTAGTCGTGTTTCTGACCTTAGCAAAGGTAAAGGCGGTAGGTAGAGGTAATCGGTAGATGAAAGGAGTGTAACAAAAACCTTATGCATCAAGTAAAGATTGTGAGCAAATTTAAAGAAGTTAAGGTGGGTAACCTGTTTTTTTCTACTTGCAGCAATGTTTCAAAAAGTATATGTGTCGAGTTGGGTAAAGTTGAAGGAGGTTCTTATAATTTGGTAGTGTATAACATTAATAAATTTAAACGATGCAACCATTTCCAGCAACCAAAACCAGCCAGCGTGAGAACAATTTTTTTTTGGAATGGGTAGGTTTTGCAGCACACTACCCCTAGATTTTTCACTTTTTCATATAGCTTGAACAAACTTTTTCTAACTCATTCATGTTTGTACTTTAACATATTTAATAATTGAAACGACGTCTATGAGTCAGATACCGCCCATACCACTACACTTTGGGGATGCACATCAAGCCGATAGTAGTTGCATATTCCATACACAAGGAGCTAAACTTCAACAAGCCTAAGTTCTGCAGATGTATGTTTCTTCACATTCGATTCTCTCTATTTTAGCACTGGGCTTTAATATCATATATGTAGTCCCACCAACCGCTAACGCAAGTGTTGTGGCTGCAGCAACCGCCCCTACTATAGGCAGAAATCCAATTGTAAATACTGTTGCAAAAATGGTTGTCGCAGCTATACCTAATACTGCTGTTGATCCGCCACTAACAAGACCCCACTTGGTTGCATTATATTCTTGTTGTTTTATTTCTGCTTCCCCGAAAAGCTGTATTAAACTTTCATCTGTGGCTAACTCTCTTGGAGTTTTACCATTAGTGTCTTTTAACAAAGGATTTTCCCACTTTTTCAGTAAAGACTCTGCTACTTCTGTGCAGTCATAAATAGCAGCTAAATGTAAAGGAGTACGACCTTTTAGTAACGTATGTGCTCTATCTTCTACTACACACCTCACTAGATGCTCTACAACTTCTTTCATACTTGGTTCTTTTCCTATTAAATACTTAACTACCTTTGTGCAATTATTATAGAAAGCACTATGTAAAGGAGTATTTCCGTCTTTATTCACTACATTAAGATCTGATCCTTTTTTCACTAGAAGTTCTATTATGTCTATATGGCCATTTGCAGCAGCTAAGTGCAAGGAAGTATTTCCGTCTTTATTCACTACATTAAGGTCTGATCCTTCTTTCACTAGAAGTTCTATTATGTCTATATGGCCATTTGCAGCAGCTAAGTGCAAGGAAGTATTTCCGTCTTTATTCACTACATTAGGGTCTGATCCTTCTTTCACTAGAAGTTCTACTATGTCTATATAGCCATTGGATGCGGATAAGTGCAAAGAAGTATTTCCGTTTTGATCTTTTATATCAACACCTGCTCCTCCTTCTAACAGTAATTTTGTAACATTTATATCCCCAAAATTTGCAGCAAAATGTAATAATGTATATTCTTTTGTATGGTTAGAATCATCTTGTACTTTGAAAATGTAATTTATATCAAACCCATGTTTTTTCCACTGATTACATTCATGCATTATATGTTTTATACTACAACGCTCCTGCTCTAACTCTCTGAGCTCATTCTCATATTTCTTGAATTCCATATTAAATTTTGCTTCGCTATCTTTCAAACTATTATTATACCTTTCATATTCCCAATCATAATCAGGTATAGCATGTCTAGAATCATAATTGGATTTACTACTATTGGCATTGTTATGCAGCTCCTGTAACAATTTACTATTGTACTGGTAGTTTAACGACTGTATCTTTCTGCCATAGTTTTCACTCGATAACTGTGTCTCTCTGTTATAGTTTTCATCCAATAGCTGCATTTTGTGGTGAATAGATTCACTAGATTCATTAATTTCGCTTGACCTTCTTGAATTATATTCTTGTAATTCATTTGCTATTCTTGTAGTTGTGTTATTGCTGTATATACTTGGATTTTCCTCTATCCCCTGCAATATTATTTCAAATTCATTCTTCATAAAGTCTATCATACCTATACCTCAAAATTAAAAACACATGCCTAAATTGTACACGTATTTAATAAAAAAGCAAGTTTTTGCTTGTCAGTTCTAATTTCTTATATTCTTTTCTTCTGTCTTTTTCTTAATTATATGTATGTCTTTATGTAGATATTAAAACAATATTTCTACTATTCCACAAACCAATAAATGCAACAGAGAAGAAGTTGCTTTGGAATCGGAAGGTCCGCTGCGGAGGCTTAAGACCTGCTGCAAAAGGAAAGCCCAGTTTTTGTGGTAATTATGATCTTTAAAAAAACCACGTTTAAAAATACTTCATACAAGCGAGGAACACCTCTTCTTGTTTTCGCAGCAGGTCTCCATGTATCCTTCTTTAATTAAGAGAATGACTAGCTCCTTGAGTTTGTTCAGTGCTTGGGCACTCAAGGTTACTATTTATATCTTTATTTTTAACCATCTCTGCAAATGTCTTGACTTTCAGTGTAGGAACATGTCTTGTTGTAACATCTTCGAAGTCTACAAAGTAAATTAGTGTATTATTTCGTACTCCTGTTCTTTATACCAGTAAATGTCATTGCTTGAAAATTACTTCCATAATGCGTCGATAAAGCATCAATCAATGGTTTATGATTATGTAGAAATATTCTTTTTTCTATTTCTGGCATTATCTGAGCTTTAAGTTGTATATTCTCTGGACTGACATATAAGCCAGTAGCTTCCAGTTTTGCTATGTGATTTACTATTAACTCAGCATTGTCTATTTTATTCGAGATAATAACGCAATTTAAAGGAGTATTGCCATCACCATCTATCACATCAATATTCGCTCCTTTTTCAAGTAAAGACTCTATCACACCTTTTTGGCTATGTTCAGCAGCCCAACTTAAAGGAGTATTGCCATTATCATCTATCGCATCAATATGCGCCCCCTCTCCGATTAAAAGCTCTACCACTTCTCTTTTGCCACTTAAAGTAGCAGCATGTAAAGGAGTATTTTTACTCTCATTCACCGCATTAATATTCGCCCCTTTTTCGATTAAGAACTCTACTACTTCTCTTTTGCCACTTAAAGCAGCAGCATGTAAAGGAGTATTTTTAACCTTATTCACCGCATCAACATTCGCCCTTTTTTCGATTAAAAGCTCTACCATCTCTCTTTTGCCACTTAAAGCAGCAGAAAATAAAGGAGTATTGCCATTATCATCCACCGCATCAACATTCGCCCCTTCTTTGATTAAAAGCTCTACCACCTCTCTTTTGTCACTGAAAGCAGCAGCATAATGTAAAAGAGTAGGTCCATCTTCACTTACCATATTAATATTTGCCCCTTTTTCGATTAAAAGCTCTACCATCTCTCTGCCACTTAAAACAGCATAATGTAAAGGAGTGAGTCTAAGTTGCTGAATATTCGCTGCCTCTACTACCCCTCTTTCCCTTGTATTACTTAAAGCAGAAAGACGTGAAAAAGCTTTTTCACCCTCATCTACCGCATTAACCTCTGCTCCAGCTACTATTAACTCCTCAATTTGCCCTATATTACCCTGTACAACAGCATTAAAAAGTTGTTCATTTAACTCTCTTTGTTGTATTTCGTTCATAAATTACCTCTAATTTGTTAGTATGCTAGATGATAATGCAGTATAAATATTTGATATTTATTAATATTACTACACTTACATTATATATAAAATTTTTAATTCAATTCATCATCACCTGCAACATCAGCAAGCCAAACGCCTCCCTTTTTTCGTTGAGCGTCATAAAGCTTTTTCTATATACTTCCACAATCTTTGCCTCTTTTCCATGAGAGTTTCTATTGCATCTTTG
Source organism: Wolbachia endosymbiont (group A) of Cephus spinipes (assembly GCF_964026895.1). NCBI lineage: Bacteria > Pseudomonadati > Pseudomonadota > Alphaproteobacteria > Rickettsiales > Anaplasmataceae > Wolbachia > Wolbachia endosymbiont (group A) of Cephus spinipes. The sequence continues at coordinate 946,752 of NZ_OZ034713.1, forward strand.
TCATAAGATGAGCACAAACCTTTTTTGCTATAAATTTACCTTAGTTTTCCTTTTTATCCTCAAATGAATTGGTATTAATTTAGTAAAATATATTACTAATAACCTAACCGATACAACCACTTTCAGCAACTTAAAATAACAAGCGTGAGAACAAGTTTTTTTGGGATCAGTTGGTCTACCATGTGATACATACGAACTTTTATTTATAATAATTTTACTATACGGTAAAACTAGCCATATTAGCCCATTTGATCCATATCTACATACGAACTGTTTTACCTAAGCTTATTAAAATAATTTAAATCTTCTATTTTTATAACCTTATTTTTACGCTGCTTGTTCTCACAAATATAAGATCTTTTTTCTTTTTAAACAAAGTAAACATTTAAAATTTTTATGACGCTGAGAAATTAAGGTATTGTCTGTAAATTCCAATAGAATTTTTGTATCCGTTCAATATAGAAAATGTTTTTCATGAAGTTTTTTTATCCCTAGTAATTTTAGGTTGCTATTTAATTCTAACTTTCACATAATGCCATAAGTATTTTTTTAGGAGATCAAATGCCAAGAAAAACAGAACGTCATGTTACAGTACTTAATAAGTTACAAAGTGTTATTGAACATACAGATTCTAAAATTGCTGCTGGAAGGCATTTAGCGATTGAAAGATGGGTGAAAACCTACATTGAACAAATAGAGTATTTAGAAGATAGTGAGTTGCAATTCTTATACAACATATTTCGCGATGAAAGTTGCTGGTCGGATACAAAATTAAATAATCACATCCTAGGACAGAAGCTAACTGAGAAAAAAATAGATGAAATAGAGAATCCATTTTGTAGGTATAACATGGCTTGTAGGTATTGTGTGGTAGATAAAATTTATCCGTTGTTTCAAGAGCAATTTGAGTCTTACAAAGGTAGAGTCTCTCCCGGTGCAGTAGACATGGATGGTAATCCTGTAGATGACAAATATATAAGAAGTAATTTGCTTGAGTCTATGGGAAGTTATGATCCTGTATTTAGCTTTTGGATTAATAGAGAATCTGGAACATTAAAGGAATATAATAACGTAGATGGCTTCCGAGAAGCTGTAGATCTTAAATGGAGCGAGGGGGTAGAATATTTCTATAACCTTTTAAGCCGGCAAGAAAGAGAGGAGGAAGCTATTAGTGCAGTTACTACCTTGTCCACTATTCAATGTAACTACAATCGTGCTACCGTTTTAGATTTTTGCCTGTATAAAATGGATGATCCAGCAAAACATGAGCTATTGCTTAAGTTGTTAGAAAAAAATCAAGGAGTATATTCACTTCTTAATGGTTTGATACGTTGGAGTTTTCTTGGTACAGTTCGAGATATGGTGAAGAGCTGGTGCTATGAAGAAGTTTCAGTACCTGCAGACAAAATACTTTCACATCATGATTATACACTCCTTCTTTCCTCACTTTCAAATGTAATGCTAGAAAGTCCTGAGTCAGGTGTTCAAGCTAGATCAATTACTATGGATATTTGGAGGTGCAATCGCTTTAATGAGAATAAAAAGGCTGCTGTTTTTTCAAATGGTAGAGTCCCTATCAAACGCATGCTTGCTGGATTAATTGTAGATTGGGAGCGCGGTTGTGCTTTAGGTGAAGGTGATACTGGAAAGAAAGACGAGCTGTTAGAGATTTTACAGTTTGCAAAAGAGTATTGTACACAGGAGGATTTTGTGAATTTTAAAAATTATTTAATTAGCAACCTAAAAATGGTTGGTAGACCTGGTATGAAGAGTGGTGTTGATTATGGCAAGCTGGCAGAGGAGTTGTTTTCTGAGCTAGATAAGTTACCTATTCCTCATAGAGGTGGCGGTGACTTTGGTGGCTCTGGTGACCCGCAGTCTATGTTAGGATCTCCTGGCGTTAGCGGTTTATCTGGTCGTAGTAAATAGAGGTGTTTTATGCATAACAATGGTGAAAATATTGGACTGATTAGAAGTTTGTTAAACGGAAATTGCCAAGAGTTTGTAGAAAGGTTTGAATCTTTCTTGGATCAGTGTCCATCTTTTTTGCACTCGGTGGGTAAGGATCGCTTTTTTCCTGCATTCTTTTTTGGTATGTTTGCTACTGCGTTTGATTCTGATGTTGCAGATAATGAAAAAATTTATTTTCGTTTTGACAACAATCCGAATGAACCTAGAAAAGGAAACTTAAAGGTTGCTGTATTAACTAATGACAGAGATAGAAGAGGCTACGGAATTGTAAGATGTTTTACTATTGCCGATAGACAAAATAGTTTTGGTTCAAGATTTAGTCAGCAAGAGAAATTGTGGATAGAGAATAATTTACAACAGCAGAATGTTGCATCACGGGCTGGGCGGTTTGCATGGGAAGAGTATAAAACATTTGCATGGGCAGAAAATCTGGGAGAAGACGAAGAAGAGGAAGCAATAAAATGTGTAAAAATTCGTGAAAGAAACGCATTTACTGGAAATTCAGCATCTCTATGTAATGGCTTTGAAGAGATCACCAGGAACTTTGGTATACAACAAGGTTTTCTGTCAGGTTTATTAGGAGACTTGGCAAGTAATAATGCAGATGATGTTGTTGATACTATTGATGATGTTTTGCAGTACATAATTAATCTCTACAATAGGTATAATCAGCAACTGAACTTCAATAGCAAGGAGTCGGACTATCATGGTTTTTTGTCAGGGTTTTTGATGAATTTTAGGTATCGTCATACAGCTGGTATTTACCTTGAGTTATTTGTGGGGGGTGGATATACAGATATTACTTTCTTGTACGTGGTGTACAACGATTGATGGATTCTGTTCCTATTATAATTGAACTCAAGGCAGGACAAGCAAGGGATAGATATGCTGATCGAGCATTGGCGCAAGCTGAAAATTACGTTACAAGATGTCCCGTTTCTTCCATATCCATACACACCTCGTCGGAGGATGCTGTTTGTGTAGGATTAAATTTTGATTTAGATAACAATGAACGTTTACAGCTTAGTACTCAAAGCTTTTTGGAAAGAGAATCTTCTTTATTGAAAAGGCTATTTAATGGACCAATAGCCGAAATTGAAGAGAGCGTTAGAGATTATTTACTATACCCAGCGTTTGGTGTACCTGCTGTACCAGGCATTAGAAATAGGGATGGTGTTAGTGCTAGGGATAGGAGAATATTTCTCTATACAACCGGCTTTACCTTTGGGAATGCTACATTTGCAAAGAAAAGAATTATGTTAACAAGAGGAATTTGGGTAGATGTAACCAAACACTTATTCCATTATCACAATGACGATAAAATGCTAGACCTGCAAGGAGGGGTTACACAGATAAATGTTGGAAATCGTGCCTTGACCATGATTTTACATGCATTATTAGGAAGAGAGGAAAGGGTTATTATACTTAATATACGTCATGTACTAGCAACTCACCAATTTCCAGAACGAGGCCTAGATCTATCACGTTGGCCAAACGCTAGAGTGTATGAGGTAGTATGTGGATTGGACCCAACAAGAAGAGCCGAGGATGATCTTGGTTTAACTGTTGGTGTAACACCATTTGACTCACCTGCCCTCTATTTACAAAGTAAAGTAGGTGGATCTTTTCTAGGTGAATTTTCACAGATAGGTGGTGTCAGTAACGTACACAGCACTGCAGATATAATGATGAATACTGGTTGGCAAGTACAAAATCGTCATGCACAAATATTTCAAGCAATTTCTCATGTGCTATTTCCGTTAAGGTGGATAGTAAATAGGGATAACGCTAGAGAGGCTGGATTTCATTCCATACTGCATGGGTTATTTTATGCCTGTGATAATCCAGCTAGGGTAATTATTGAATTTCAACTGGGAGGAGGAGAGAGATTAGATCTGGTATTATTACGGTCTCCAGATAGTAGAGATGGTGTTCACCCGATAGGAATAGAGTTGAAGTTTGCTGGTACTGGTGAATTACAGAGTAAAAAGCGTGAAGCAAATAACCAACTAGATGATTATATGCATTGTAGAGGTTATAAGCGTATTACCGATGGAGACACAGTAGTTTTATCGTACGCTATATGGAATGATCGTGCGCAGAGGCCAGATACTCTTATATCAGTTAAGGATGTTCTTCGTATAAAGGACAACCTAGGACACAGTTCTGCAGATGATCTTCCTGGCAGATGAGGGTTATTGAGAATTTACATATCAAATTAGGTGTACAATAGATTATACTGGCCAAATTTATATGGCAGTTTGCAATATGAAAATTAGAAAAATTATACTTGCATTGGCTTTTATTCATGCTAATTATTGTACATAATGTATTTATAGATTAAGGAGGGAGTATGGTGTTAGAATATATTTTAAGGAATGAGCAGGTTTGTGCAAATGGTAGGTTAGCTACTGAAGAACAGCATACGGAGCGTTTTGGTCAGCACACTCTTGAAGAAAGCACATCATCGTTAAGCCAAGAACAAAATGATGACTGGAATGAGTCCGTTGTTGAAGACAACAATACTGTTGTTGAAAGTTCTTTTATTCCAGAGAACTCAATTTTAATGAATTTAGCAAATCTGTTAACTGAGAGCGAAAAAGCTTCGATTGATGAATTTCATGACAATATGGAAAGTATAATGAAAGAGTTTCATAAAAATAGATATGAAAATCCTGCAAAGGTCACTCTAGAAAAGATGGAACATTTAATAGATGAATATTTGAAAAGAAAAATAAAGCTAAATTTACGCTGTGATCACTATGAATGTAGTGTGTCGAATTTTATATTAAAAAAAATAATTGACATTGCTAATGCTAGCAGTGTTATGCGTATAACTCCTACTACTAGATCACGTTATAAGGACAATGGGGAGGAGCCAATAGATGAGTGGGAAGAGGCTTTAGAACCTTTATTCAATATTGTCAATAAGCTACTATTAGCAGGTGCAAAAATAGAGTCTGATTTTTACAATGACGGAATGATAGATGAAGCTATGTACGGAAGTGATGAACCTATTTTTACAGAATGTAAAAAAATTAAGGACGAATTAAAAAGTATCGCATACAGAGGTTTAGTAAACAAAAATGAACAAGTTAAAGATAATGATCTGAAAGTAGAAATAGATAACAATCTTGTTCTTTTCATGTGGCCACAAAACAGTATCGTTGAAGTTGCAAAGGTTATGAATAGTAAGGTGAATGAAAATTTCAGTATAGAAAGTAGCATCTTACAGATTGGGGAAAGTATAATAAGAGTTGAAAGCATAGGAAAAAAAAGAAATTATACAGATGTCTTAGGAGATAGCATTGAAATGTCCTTTACCACTGAAGTAGGAGAGATTAGTATTCATCTGTGTCCTGGTGATAGTAATATAATAAAAGTAAAGCTTGATGGAGAGAACCAGGAGAAGTTTGACAAATTAAAAGATCAATCAAGTTTAGGGGAAAGCTGCTTTTTAGGAGGAAAAAGTGTTCTACAAGCTGTTAACGATAAAGGTTTTGAAAGAAACGGTAGAATACTTATAGAGTCAGCTGAAACTATTAAACAATCAAATTTTGTAGTGAAAGAATCAGGTGTTCCATCTACTCTTATGAAGCCAATCGATAGTTTAGACCAGCTGCAAAAGATGGGAGCTTCGAAAGAAATAGTAGTGTGTTAATGAAGTCAACTAAAATTAGTAAACAAAAGAAAGGTCTTGGAGGGGTAAAAAAATTGATGTATCTTCAAAGTAAGATTTTTTGAAGTATAAGCCATACTCTCAAGGTGAGAAGAAATAGTAGGGAGATAAGTGTTGAATTAATAATTTAGAGATTCTTCTAAAGAAATTATTTTTCTTTCTTGATCCTTATTCTTTTATAGGTATAGCCTTTTGTGTTTGATTGAATTGACTTTTTTGATACCTACAGAATTTCCTTTATCAGACCCAACACATGATTCAGCGGGAGAAGAGCGGTCAGGGACATTTAGCTCTTACGCAATAACTTTGGGAGTTCTGGAATCGTTTCATACATATGTTTAAGATTATCACTATTTTTATTACATAATTAAGTGTCAGTTCCTGTAACATTAGTTTACCTCCTATTCTTTGTTTTAAAGTATTGGTTTTCTGGCACATAGTCTTTTCCATTGCCTATTGCTTTTGTAAATTAAGATTCTAAGCCGTAAAACTTCTCTAATTGCTCACCCCATAACATCGGTATTTCCCTCAAGTCAGATAGCTTCAAATCTCTTGGCTGTCTCCCATTTACTATGTCTTCCTTTATTTTTGGAGCTAAATAATTTAATCTCAAAATTTGCTGTATACGTCTTGTACCTATATTAATTTTGGCACTCATCTCTTTAACACTTCTATACTTTCCCTCTTCTAGCTGACGTTTCCATAGGTGAGCTCTCACCACTGCTTTCAGTAGTGCATTATTTGTTTTCCCTTCTGGCTCTACTACTGTGCATTTATTTCCTTTCTTTTTTATTGGTATAAATTCCACCTTATCCTCTAAACACACTTCTATTTCATCTTCTTTCACCAATACTGTTCTTATTAACTTTTTCACTACTTCTTTCTGTTTTCCAAAACTTAAATTTTTCCACTCTTCTCCCCATTTTCCATATAGCTGCTCTGTCCTCCTCATTACTTCTTTTTCTACTTCTCCTGCTACTACAGTTCTGTTTATTGATTCACAATTTTTTCCTCTTAAATGATTATTACACACGTAATATCTATATCTTTTATTCTCCTTCTTTGCATACGTTAGTGTCATATTTACACCACAGCTCTTGCACTTAATTATTCCCTTTAACAGCGCTTCCTCGTATTTCGCCTTTCTATATGGCTGATTCTTTATCAATTCTTGTGCTTTTTGCCATTTTTCCTCTTTTATTATTGCTTCATGCTTTCCCTCATACTGTTTGTCATAATGTCTTATCTTTCCCACATATATTGGATTTGTTATTATTCTCCTTACCGTCGCTTTTTTAAAGATATCTGATTTTGTTCTGTAACCTTGACTATTTAGCTCCCTTGCCAATTCTGCAATTGACTTCAGCTCTATATACCTCTCAAATATATGTTTTACCAACTTTGCTTCTTTTTCATTTATTATTAATTCCTTCTCTTTTACATCATATCCCAGAGGCAAAGTTCCACCCATCCATATTCCTTGCTCTTTTGATGTTGCTATTTTATTTTTTACTCTCTCTACTATCATCTCTCTTTCTAACTGTGCTGCTCCTGATAACACCGTTTGTACGAACTTTCCCATTGGCGTATTATTGTCAAATATCTGCGTTACTGCTACAAAATTTACTCTATGCCTTCTAAAAAATGATGTTACTTCAATGCTGTCTTTTGTTTCCCTTGACAACCTGTCTAGCGTATATACTACCACACAATCTACTTCTCCTGTTTTTACATCTTCAAATAATCCCTTTATCGCTGGTCTTTCTAAATTCTTTCCTGAGAAGCCTCCATCGTCGTACCTTTTGGCCAATACTACCCAGCCCTCTCTGCTTTTTATGTACTTTTCACATGCTACCCGTTGTGCATCAAGACTATTAAACTTTTGTTCTAGACCGTCTTCATTTGATTTTCTCGTATATATCGCACATCTTACTTCTTTTAGCATTTTCAACTTCCATTTTTATCACGCATTCCAAATAATAAAGGTCCATTATAGCTCATTCCCATTATTCTGCCTGCCACCGCTGACAATGACGTAAAAAATTCTTCTCTGTAGATTAAACCCTTATCTGTTACCATTACTGCATGCGTTTCCTCACCTCTCTCCAATATCAACTCTGTTCCTGCTACTGGAAGTTTGTCACTACTTATTCTTTTTCCTTTCTCTAGCCGATCTGCCAGATACTCTAGTCTTTTTGCTCCTTTTCTTGACATTTCTCCATACGCTTTTTCCTGCATTCTATAAGCTAATCTTGGTATCAGATATTTCTTTGAATACCTAGGCGCTTCTTTCCCATATACCTTCTTCCATATTTTTTTCAGCTCATCCAAAGGTTTTCTCTCTAAATTCATTACTTTCTTTTCTGTTTCTTTCTCCATATTTTTAGCCTTTCATAAATAACTTTTCAATTCTGTCTGTTTCTTTCTTCAATACTTCAGCTACCTCTTTACTATTTTTCGCATAATCCATCGCTGTCATTCCAAATTTATCCGCTTGCTCTATTTCTGCTCCAGCTTTTACCAGCTCCTCCACTATTTCTTTTTCACCTACCATGCACGCAAGGTGTAGAGGTATGCATTTATTTCCATATTCCTCAGCATTTACGTCTGCTCCTGATTTTATCAATTCCCTCACGATTTCTAGACGTTTCTCCGTTACCGCTAGGTGCAGTGCTGTGTATCCTTTCACATCTGCTGCATTCACATTCGCTCCTTTTTCGACTAATAACTCCACTGTTTTTACCTCTACTGCATAATGTAGAGCTGTTCTTCCTTTTTCGTCTCTTTCATAAATATTTTTAAATGATTTCTCTAATAATCCTTTTGCTGACTTATTAAATTTGCCAAGCTTTAACATAATCCACCTCACCTTTTCTTTAAATTTTAATCCTTCTTTTAAGCATTCCTTTTCGCTACCTCATCTATCATTTCATTCACTTGGCTTATTATCTTGCTTGCTAAATTTTGACATTCTTCCTTTATTAGTGACTTATCTTTCTTCCTTATTTCTCCTATCTCTATTATTTTTAGCTCCGGTAAATAACTCCCATTCAACATGTCTGCTATTTCTCCCACTAACCTCTCTATTCCATAGCAGGTCAGTTCTCTACTTTTTGTTATTCCTCCTTGTTCTCTCAGAAATTTACTCGCCTCTTCACTCTCTTTGCTATCACATAGACGATACTTTTCACTTTCCCAGATGTAATACATTGGTGTTGCACCGTACTTATTCAGTTGATTAACTTCAGCTCCCGCTTTTACTAGCTCTTTTATTATTTCAACTTTTGCTCCTCCTATTTTGCACGCAGAGTGGAGTGGCGTACATCCAGTGACATATTGAGTGGCATTTACTTCTGCTCCTTCCCTTAGCAGCACTTTTACATTTTCTAAACTTTTTGCGAATACTGCACAGTGTAGTGGCGTATAACCATTTTTATCTCTTGCATTAACCTCTGCCCCTTTTTTTATTAATAACCTTATTGTTTTGTAATTGGAGATTTCTACTGCTTGATGTAATATCGTCTCTCCTTCTTCATTTCTTTTATTAATATCGTTACTTGATACTTCTTTAAAAAACTTACTAAAAGATTCTTTGCTAAACTTCATACTTACCTCACAAAACTAGCTTTTCTAGCGTTAGATAAATTTCTTATATTTACCTGCTGCTATTCAAGTCATGTCCTTTTTAGCATGAGAAAGCAAGTCTTTTTCTTTTTATTTCATACACTTTTACCTATTATTAATATAATATATGAGTATCTAAATATAAGTACTTAACTTATTAGAGATATTATTCGACTATCTTTCCAACTTCTGTGCAAATGTCGATGTTCATGCCACTTCAGTACTCCCGGGTAAAATACTAAAATGTGCTTTTCTAATTCGTGTATTGAGTCTTTTTGCTCTGAATCCAAATCATTTTTATAGTAAACGTTGTGTTCTGCTAAAACATATTTTCTGACCTTCTGATCTGTATAATTTTCTACTTTATAGTTGTGAGTAACGCTAAACCTTTCTAAAATTGGTTTGTGTTTTAAATTCCAACGTTGCCATGAAAGTTTATCGTTTCCCAATACAAATTTATTTCCTTCTTCTTCTATGCTACCAACCGGAAAGCACGCATTTATTTCTTCTAAGTTCCAACTGTCCGATAATATAACTTGCGCCTTCGCAAACTTAATTTCTGGTAATAAACTCTGTGGTAATGGATATAGTGCTTTTAAGTTATACCACTGATGACTTCTTTCATAGACGCCTTTGTAATCTTTTGTATGAGGCTCTGTTTCTCCAAGTACTGCTACATCTAATCGATATATGTCATTACTAAATGTTTGTTCATAATGGTTGCGTAGATAACTCTCTATAACCTTAATTGACGTAACACTAAACCTGAAGAAATTTACTCTTCCAAACGATAACACCGGTCCATCTTTTTCTATTTTTACCCCTGAATAGTCAGAAAGAAGATCTCCAAATAAACTCTCATCCAATATAAATCTTTGCGCATTATAATAATCGTTAAAAATCCTCATCAATCTGGATCTTACAGGCAGTGATAGTTTTGCCAGCTCTACTACTGCATCTACGAAGAAGTCATTTGGTACCTCTTTTATCCCTACTTGCAACTCAAAAAAGTGTTTACCGGGTGGTTCTTCGATGATTGTAATGTCTTCTATATTTGCCCACTTGAGTGCTATTTTAAGTGATTTAGGTGTTCCTCGCAGTCTTTGAAATTTTACTCCTTTTACTATGGCTCTTCTTTTATCTTTTACCCAGCGTAGTATTTCTTCTAAACCATATTCTTCTATTATCCACGGCAATGTTTCTTCTTCCAATCTAAACTTAAATCCCCTGATACAGCTTGGATCTACTTTATAATCTATCGCATCTACTAGCGCTTTTTCCTGTTTTGTTGCATTTGGTGGCAGTAACATTAATTCAACTCAATCTTTAAATTTCGCAAATTTGCACATTCATTTCCTAGCACTACAACATCTTCTTTTGGCTCGATTAATTCCACATTTTCTACACCCTCTACAAATAGATTCGCTATTATCCATGATCTTGTAACACTCCACCCTAATCTTTTTGCTAATTCAAACTTCTTAATAAACTGCTTCTTGATTTCCTCCTTTGATATTATAGGACTTATACTCATTCTGCTGTGAATATCTATTTCCATAATATTGCAACCAATCACTGTTACTGTATCTGTTAAAACCCTTATATCATCTCTAGTAACCTGCTTTTTTACAATTTCTAGTAGCTCTTCTGACAATATGCCAGTTGTGGATAATTGTGTTGATAAGATTGAAATTTGTACTTTTCCTGGTATAGGTGATTCTACTAATGCATCTTTTACTCTACTATCTGCCGACAGTGCATGATACCTATAATACTCCTTGCTTCCACACGTGCTTGAGCCTACTATCTTTGCTTTAATTCTTTTTCTAAATCGTTCATCATCTTCTTCTTTTTGCCTCTCCACTCCATAAAACTCAGCTAAATTATCAAGATCTTCTCCTGTCGCAAATTTTAGTAAATTGCTCTTTACTGATTCATTTATTCTTTGTCTTAGTAACAATTCCCTCCATGCTGCTACTTCTAATACCTTCATCGCTGGGTCGCTTTCTACTAATGCTGTAAAACTTTTCACTAACTCTTCCTTCATCCGAGAAAAAATCTCTTCAAAGTTCAGTGGTTCGATAATATTTGGCTGCTGCATTTTTAAACAACTACTCCATTAATATTTATGAACTTACCTTCTGAAAGATAGACACCTTCTAAATTCAATGTTACTCTCCCTTCTTTTACTCCTTCAACTTTTACTTTTTCTAACTTAAATCTCTTTTCCCATTTTTCCAAAGCTTCTGCTGTTGCTGCATATATCTTATATGTTGAAATTAAGTCTTTATAAGTATTAAGAAGTAGTAATATAAAGATGTATAGAGAAGAGGAACCGGCATAGATCTTGGTCATAAGGACCGTATTGGAGCAAGGTTCTCTTCTCTGGTTTATTATACTGAAAGTTCCGAACAACTGACTGAGCTTTTAGGCTCGTATATAAGGCTGGAAAATGCAGTATATGTTATTATTACGGAGGAATTATGAATTCATCAAACATTATTGCTGGCATTGATGTTAGCAAAAGTAAATTAGATATCCACATTCACCCACTTGAGCATTATAAAATATTTGAAAACAATGTACAATCCATTGATGAAATGCTGGACTTTTTACGTTTGCATAATGTAACCAAAGTTGGTCTTGAGGCAACTGGTGGATACGAAAAATTATGTACCTATACTTTACTAAGCAATGGTTTTGAGGTGTACGTCATTCAACCTAGATGGGTTAGAGACTATGCTAAAAGCCTTGGTATTACTACAAAAACTGATAAAATAGACTGCAGTATCATTTCACGTTATATCAACAACACAGGTATGCGTGTTACTCCTTTAACAGTTGATAATGGTAATATTGATTGCTTGAAACAAAAACTATCTCGTAGAAACCAACTTGTAGAAATAGCAAAAATACAAAAAACCCAAATCCAACAGGTAACTGATACATCTATAATCAAACAAATAGAGGAGCTTCTCGCGATTTTACGTAATCAAATTAAAACTTTAGAAGATGAAATGATTACATTTATCGGTCAAAATCAAGAGCTTAAAAGAAAATACATATCAATAACTAGTATACCAGGCGTAAGCAAAATCACAGCCATTACTTTGATTTGCTATTTGCCCGAACTTGGAACCCTTCAAGAAAAGCAAATATCTAGCCTTGCAGGACTTGCACCTTTTAATCGAGACAGTGGTTTCAGTAAAGGAAAGAGATGTATTCAGGGCGGTAGATCACAAGTTAGAACGGTTTTACACATGTGTATTCTCAGTGCACAAAAAGTTAATTCCTATATCAAACCTTTTTTTACTAGATTATATAGTCAATATAAAAAGCCATATAAAATTGCTTCCACTGCTGCTATGAGAAAACTGCTTATTCTTGCTAACTCTTTGGTCAAAGATGATAGGATCTTTACTGAGGAATATAGTCCTAAGACTGCTTCTATACAGTAATAGCGTAGCTGTGAATAAGTACGCCCACACAAATTTTAAGTACTTATTCACAGCTACATCAATTTTTCTATTGACTTTTAACACAACTGCTCAAGTGTTAAATCTCTATTTATTGGCTTATCCACCAATTCAAATAATCTTGAGCCATAATCTCTCCTCATTATTCTACTGTTAATAGGAGTGGTCAGTATATCAATTATCGACTGCTTTAAGTGCTCTATTCCTTCTAACGTCTTTCCTGTTTTAGCATCCATACCCTTCATTTCTATTTTGCAAAGACGCTTTCACTGCCTTTTATTACTTTAAACCCACATGAAACTATATCTCCTACTCTTCCTACACTAAGACCATTTGCAAACACTGTTTTTGATCCTTGAATCATTACTTTTCCTTCACTAAAACTGTCTCCTTGTCTACACATGACTTACCGTTTACAAAAACATTATTACTTCCGCTAATGCAGAAATGTGGTATAGCTTCTCCACAGTAGTCTCCTAACCTCACTATTCCTTTGTTCAATTTAAGTCGATCCTTTCTGCTTTCAGTTTTATTCCACTTTTTGTCATTTCTATCTCTGATTTTCCTACTTTGAAATTTAATTTATCCACTACAGAAATTTCAAGATTCTTGCTCTCTTTGTCATACAATAACTTTGTTCCATCTTGAAATACTAAACTGTTAATCATTTCACTATTCTCTGGAGCAGAATAATTTTGCTGATATATTCCAGCTAGTACTACTCCTAATGATAACTCTCCCAATGGTGACAATATTACTACCTGTTCATTTATGCTTGGTGGTAGCCAGCTTCTTTCCTCTCCTGCTCTAGAAGTTATCCATGGAAGAAAATCTGTTAAAAGTTCTCCTATCTTCACTCTTACTTTTGCTTTCTCATAATCTACTTCTTTTACAACTCCTATTCGTACAATGTTTGCTAACTTTCTTTGCAGCTCTGAAATAGCAAAATTACTCTCTAACATTTTCTTCTATTATAATCGTATGTGGCTTAATCTTATTTTCTGTCCATATCGATTTACCTAAATGAAGCTGATGACTCCAATCAACCATCCACACCAAATATGCATCTAATTCGGGTCTAAATCCGTCAATTTCTGCAGAGATAAATTCTCCTGGTGAAACATTTTCCACATTCCAAGTATTTTTATTTACTACTCTTGCTACTTCTGCTGCTAATGTTCTGACAATAATAGGGGCATTTTCTATTGTGCTATCAGTCACAATGCGTGCTTCAAATCTTGCTTTCAGCGCTAATTCCTCTGTTCCAGGATCTTTTCCCGATTCTAAACTCACAAGCTCTACAAATAACGCTGGCGCTAATAATTCTTTTCTTATCGATGGATAAATTTCACAAGTTTGAATTGCTGGTATTTCTCTCTTCAGCGTGGTACAAATTTTATCATGTAAATCTTTCAAATTCATCCTTTATAGCTCAATTCACGTTCAAAAAACTTTGTAAAGACTTCTTCAACTTCATAATTAACAAGATTCCCTATTATCCTTGAAGCCTCTGGTTCCAGTGGTAGTTTTACTTCCTTTATTGGAAATGCTGCTCTTCCTTCACGTTTAAACATACCGCTATTTCCTTTTGGCATAACTGCTGCAAATCCTCCTATAAACTCATGCTTTCCTACTTTCGATCCTCTTCTTGTTTTTTGTATTTTGCCAATTGTCGATGCTCTAATGTCATAGAGATTTGCTCTAATTAACACGTCTAATCTGCTAGTTTTCGCCTTAAAAATTCTTAATCTCTTTCTTATCAAACTTAATTTTATCTGCTTTTCCTCACTGATTTCCTTAGCTGCTTGCGCTTTTAACCATAGTGCCGTTTTGTTTAACGCTTTTATAGCTGCCAGTTTTATTTTCTGCTCTTTTCTTTCAATATTGGAGATTATTTCATTAATATTGTTACTAATTTTAATATCAAACACTTTCTATTGCCTCAATTTTCCATATTTCACTCGAAGAATCTTTTAACGGTGGTTCAAAAATCTTGTAGAACCTTTTTTCAATCTTGATATAATCGCCTATGCTAAAGGAAGTAACGTCCTGATCACGTATTTCTATAGAAGCAATTTGCTGAGTTAATGCTCCATCTGCACCTAGAGAGTACGTAGTCTCAGGACGTTTAATTAGCACTTTTATTTTTCGAATCGCCTCCTTATTTTTATTACAATATATGGCTTCCACTCCTAGATGATCAAAACAATCCTTCAATAACCTCTCTATAATCGTCAACTTGCAGTAATTTTGATTAATACTCCAGGTCTGTGGCACATTGGAAGAGGATTTGACTGCGTATGTAAATCTGTTCCTCTATCAAACCTCCTTGGTTCTTGTTTTGCATATAGTGGCTGTCCAAGTGTATTTACTGTCTCATTAAAATCTGCTGGTGCAAAATATGTTGTAAATGTGCTTGCTGTTCCTACTGGAAAACAGTGCCCTGTATCTTTCTCAATAAATCTTCTAACCGTTCCTTCAGGGTCAGTTGCTTGCCCCCTATATTCCTCAAACGTTATTCCACAGAATGTAAATCTTGACCTCATATCATTCCTTAGCGCTGCTCCTTCTTGCCATCTTTCATATGCTTCTTTTACTTTAGCATGAGAAGTTAGTGCATCAAAAAACTCAGGACTTACTAAGGCATGAATCCCGGTCATATATTCACCACTTAAGTTGTCTTCAATATGCCGCAATACTTCCAGACACTTACGTTTTACATCAGTTGTTGCTGTTCCAAGGGCAAAATTTACTACTTTTGGTGTTATTTCAAATTCATTATGCAGATTTAATAATTCACTGCCATCAGCATCTAAAATTATTCCTTTGAGCGCTCCCATACGCAAATGCTCTAATGTTATTGCATGTTTGTTTCTCATTAGCTGTAAATGATCGGTTATTACATCCGCCAGCGCTTTCAGTTCACTTTCTGATCCAAATGCCCTTATTCCCTGTACTTCCTCTGGTAACACTACATCATCATGTGGAATATGCGGAATCGTAAACGTTCTTACCTTTCTTTTTCCTCTTTTTCCTACTGTTGCTGGTGCTCCTGGAACTTGCGTTGGTAGTAAACTTAAAACTCCGTTATGTTCTTCTATTGTAATATGTCTAAATCTTACTGACCTATTTGGAAATAAATTTAAATTTTCAACACGTCCATAATTTATCGGCAATATATTCATCGCATTTGTTAGTGCCGTCATGCTAAATGCTGTATTTGTAAATGGATTTTGCATTTTTTCTTTTCCCCCTTTTGTATTTTTAATAGTTTTTTTAAGCTCCCTTGCGGATAATGATCCCTCGTGCTTCAAGTTGCTTTATTGCTGCAGCTTTTTGCTCTTCAGTGATATTTGCTGGCCACACAATTGCATGATCTGCTAGCATTGCACTGCGAGTAATAATTACTCCTTTCATATCAGAATCTTTGCTATGTATATCGGTTGTAATTACTCCTACTGCTGTTTGTGTGCCGTCTGTTCCAGTGGGGTTCAGCACTCTAATAAAACCATCATCTGTCTTCTTGGCAACTACTGTACCAAGTTTAATATTTTGACCTTTCGCTACAGTTATTTGGTCTCTTGAATATAGACTTGATGCCTCATACTTTAATAAGTCACCCAGATTATTTTGTTCAGTTATACATGTCATATTTTCTTTTCTCCTTTTTTTTCCTTTAGTTTACCGCCATGTTTGTAGTTGTTGTACGCGGCGGTTATAAGAAAACTTAAATACTTGATTGCGCTCGAGCTTTAGCTACTTGTATCATCAAATCTTCTGATGAATTTTGTGGTAAAGCGCTGAAAATCTCAGCTTTTGCTGTTCGCTCTGCAAGTAACTCCATTAAAACTTCCCTTGCTTGCTCAACACTTACGCTTTGCTCAATAAATTCTCCTATCTTTTCTGGCATCTTTGATACATTACATAATCTTATTATCTCTAAAATTTCTCTACGACAGTTTTCGTAGCCTTCATCAGTTAACTCATTAGTTGTCATACTAACACTCCTACTTTTATGATTATTGATAAATTCAAAAAATGTTGTAACTCCATCTGCAAGACCTATTTCTACTGCATTTTCACCAAAGTAAAGCCCTGCTTCCGTTGATCGAATCTTTTCAATTGAAAGACCTCTGTTCCTTGCTATTAGCTGCAAAAACATTTCATATAGTCTTCCTACTTCTTTTTGTAAGCTTTCTAAACTTTCAGACGTCATTGGCTCATGCGGATTTAAATCATTCTTCCGACTACCAGCAAAAATTGTGGTGTATTTTATTCCCTGTTTTTCGTCAAATCCACTTTGATCTATATGACTTGCTATTACTCCTATACTCCCAATTCCTGAAGTGCGGGTGAGAAAAATCTTTTCAGCGCTAGAGGCTATAGCGTACGCAGCAGAATATGCATCATCATTTGCTATTGCAATAATTCTCTTTTTTGCTCTTGATTCATAAATAAAATCAGCTAGGTCAAAGACACCGTTTACTTCCCCTCCTGGACTGTCTATGTCAAGTAGAATCGTCTCTATGCTTTTATCTTCTAAAGCGCTCTCTATCTCTTCATGAATGTTTTCATACGAAGTCATATCTAAAATATGATCAAAAGCTTCTGTTTTTTTAGTCAAAACTCCATAAATACGTATTATTGCTATTCCTTTTGGGTTTATATGAAAATGCTTTAAGTTCTTAAAGATAGGTTGTTTGCTGTTATATAATGATAGTAGTTCAAAGCTTCTTCTCTCTACCATTACTGGTTTATTTATCCACATCACCTTCCTCCCCTTATTGTACTTTATGGCACATTAACGTCACAATCGAAACAAAGTCCAAAAGAATTAGCACGCTTTTGATCTTCTGCTATTTCTTGGTCAATTTCTTCTACATCGTAACCCATTTCTGATACTACTTCTGAGCGGCTCTTGAAGCCATTTCTTACCGCCATTTGCTGTGCTTGCTGATCTTTTAGCGGATCCACCCAATCAAATCCCTGTGGTATCCATTTTACTTCTTCTTTCGCTGCTTTTACTACTTTTTCATCTATACTCAGTTCTCCACAAAGCACTGCTAATTCTAGCCATCTACTCCATACTGGTCTGCAAAATTGAAATACTATAGTGTTGTGTTGCAGCATAGCACATCGACGACGAAACTCTATCAGCCCTGCTCGAATGGATGAATAATTAACACCGGTTAAATCTCCTGTTAGCTGCTCATATGTTATCCCTGTACCAATCGCTATTGCCCTGAGTTGCTGTCTTATAAACGCTTCATAACTTCCTCCAACATCTGACGGCTCTGAAAATTTTATGTCTTCTCCTGGCTCTAAAAGCTGCATTGTTCCAGGTTCTAGGCCAGATAGTGCTACTCCTTGCTCATTACTTTCACCTTCTCCTAAAATATTTGCTTCTGGATCGAGTCTCGTAATAAATCCTGCAAACATCGCCGCTGTCTTTTTTCTCACTAATTCTGCATCATCGTATTGATCAAGTTCATAAAGCTTTAGCAGTATATTAGAAAGCCATGGCTCTCCCCTAATTTGCCCAGGTCTTAGTGGTCTATAGATATGTAAAACATCGTTTGCTGGCACTCTTACTGACTCTCCAAAGGTATTTTCACCAGGGTGTTCTTTAAATAGGTAGTATGCTTCTCTTTGCCCAAGCCTGTTAAACTCAATCCCGTTTCTTATTACATTACCATTTCCTAAAGTTTGATTTGTTTTATTATCTAAATGTTCAGACTCAAGTACTTGCAGTTGTAATGGTACAGAAAATCCATCTTCGAGTTTACGATTTCGGAGGCGTACAAAACATTCTCCTCCCTCTATCATACTTCTGCATACTAGAGCTTGTAATCCATAAAAATCACTTACTCCGTTACTGTCTGCTTCATCTGTCCATTTTAGCCATAATTCTTGCACCTTCTTTCGAAATTCTCCATCTCTTGCTTTTGATTGCGGTTTTATTCCTGTTCCAATAGAGTTACTTACTATTGTATCAATAATATTTGCTGCATATGGATTTTTTCTTACCATATCACGAGAGCGGCTACGCAAGTGCTCAAGGCTTTGAGAAAGCAAATTATTTATGCTTCCCGCTTCTCCTTGCCAATACATTACCCTTCTTCCTGAGCCTGCTGCATCCCAGGCTGAACTTTTGATTTTTGGCTTGCTAAATAGTTGTTTGAAATTTTTCAGCATCATACTAACCAAAATTCTCTTAATTCTTTTAATGTGCCGTTAAATTTATTTCTGTCACATTTTCCGATTCCACTTACTTCATGTGGCTCTGGACCATTTTTACCGTCGGTGTATTGCCATAAAATCCACTTATTCCAGCCTTGCGGTAAAACAGGTTGATCTCCATATCTTGCTATCCATAATGGACATTTAGTCAAAATTGGTGTGGCAAAATCTTTCAAAAAATTAGCACCTCCATACACTAAAGGTGAACGCCCTGTTTCTTCTTGAACTTTTTTAATAAAATCTTCTGCTTGTCTTGGTTCTATATTTTTTCCACTTTCGTTCTCTTCAATATCAAGAGCAACAATTGTATTTTTAGCTTTACCCACTGTATTCAAAAAGTGATTTGCTTGATCCTTTCCATCTTCCCCTACACCGAAATGATATGAACCCCATAATAGACCCAAGTCTTCAGCTTCTTTTCTTCTTTCTTTGTATTTTGAATCTATGTACTCTGTTCCTTGCGTTGCCTTATGAATTACTCCAACTATACCACTCTCTTTAGCTAACTCAAAATCCACATTTTCTTGCCAATGTGACAAATCTATTATTCCATTTACTGAACTCTCTCTATTGTCCCATAGTTTTATGAAAGTTTTTAATTGCTCTAAAAATTCAGAATATTCCTCTTTTACAACTTTTCTCAGAAAATTTTCCCTCATATAACTCCTTTATTTGTTGCAAAAATAATCTTTCGTTTAGGCTTCATTCCAGCAATCTTTAGTTCACCTTTGATGCGTTGTCTTAAGCTCAGTAGATCCTTTATCTGAACTTCAGCATATCTCACAACATGATCACCATATGCAATTGATACCACTCTTTCGCCACTCTGAAGCTTCTTTATTGCTTGTTCAACTTGAATTAAATAATCTTCGTTATACATTTATTGCTTGCTGATCCATTTGCTTTTGACTATTTTCTTTGATTTTTTATTTTCCGGTTTTTCACTTAAACTATTCCATTTACTCTCTGGCCATCTGTCTACTCCCAGTGCTATCGATGCTGCTCTTGCGTAAATTCGGCAATCTAGTACTTCATTTCTTTCTCTTACCTTTTGCCACTCCTGTTTTGTGTATCCTTTTACTACCTTGCTGACTAATTGCTCTGCCGTTAGCTGCTTAAAATATTCAGGTACATACTCAGGAAAATGACAATATCCTGCTGGAGCTTCTTCACCTTCTTTTAAAACATTAAGTAATTGAAAAAGCTCTGACTTTAATATCGATACTCCTACTGGCCAGAGCTTTATTCCTCTTTTCAGCTTTTGACCACCAACTGTTATATCTACTCTGCTTGGACTGCTAAGTGGTACTAGAGCTTTATTTACACCTTTCACTGCCATTACTCTTCCAGATCCTTGATGACCTCTTACCCAGTTGTATACTTCTTGCGTTGCATATCCAGCATCTACTGCCATCATACTTATCATATATTCAAGCCCATTTTCACCGATAAAATGATGATTGAGGAGCTCCGAAAGCTTTCCCCATACTTCTCCACCTCCTGTATCTCCTTCAAATACTCGGTAGTCTATTGACCAACTTTCACGACTTTTTCCCCATGCTACAACTTCTACTTCTAAACGATCTTTTTGGACATCAACACCTGCTGTGAGAACTACTTCGCCTTTTGGTACTGTGCCAATCTGAAAAAATTCTCTTCTGTTAAATAATTGCTTCCAGTCTGGTACTTCTCCTTTATCTACCCAAGTTTCTCCAAGCGTAGTATTTATCCAAACTTTCAGTAATTGTTCACTTTCTTTGGCATGGAGAAAATCTTCTACTGCTTGTTGCCAACTATACCAACCAACTGGACTGTAAAGACTTGAAAGATGAAATCCTTTTTTCTCACCTTTTACTCTATTAGTAGGTCTCCATTCTCCACGCTCAAGTATCTCTGTCTTTTGATGATTTTCTATTTTGCCGCTACATTCAGTGCAGACATAATGTGCTGTTCTTGAGTCGTTGTTCTCCCATTTAATTTGTGGCCATTTTAATACTTGATAGTAATTACAATGCGGACATGGTACAAAAAAATATCTCTTATCTGTTGCTTCAAATTCTTTCTCAATTCTGCTTATTCCATGAATCGTTGGCGTTGACACTAAAAAAATCTTTCGCCGTGCAAATGTATTAGTTCGTGCAATACTGAGCAGTACTGGATCTCCTTCTCCTCCTGAATCTCCTGGGTAGGCATCTATTTCATCAAGAAAGAGATATTTTACTGGCATAGATCTCAGTGCTACACTGCTATTTGCTCCGGTTATTACTACTATTCCACCTGGAAATTCCTTACTTTGTACAGTATTGCCTGAATCTCTTGATCTTGGGTCTTTTACTTTACTTTTTAAACATGGTGTACTTTCAATCAGTGGCGCAAATCTTCCTTTTGACCAACGCTTTCCCATTTCAACTGTTGGCTGTACTACTAGCATTGGTCCTGGTGTTTGATCGATGATATAGCCAATCCAATTGTTGCCAGCTTCTGTTCCTCCAATCTGCGCTCCCTTCATAAATACTACTTTTTCTGCTGGTGAGGACGGAGAAAGTGAATCCATGATTTCTTTTAAATAAGGAGTTCTTTCCGTTCTCCACTTTCCTGGCTCTGATGCTGCAGTTGGTGCTAGAACTCGATACTCATTCGCCCACTCTGATACTTTAAGCTCTGGATCTGGTTTTAAACCTTCAGAAAATGATGTGGCGTATATCATATTGCTAGCTCTTCACCATCATTAGATGATACTTCAACATCACTTAAATTAGGACTTACGCTCTCACTTGTTTTCTCACTTTCGAGTTCAATAAACATTTTCTTTTCAAGCGCTTCTTCTATATACTTCTGAATTAAATTACTCATTACTATTGCAGCTATGAGTGCAACTATTCCCACCATTACTGCAGCTATAATGTTAGGGTAAATTCCCACTATCGCTATTGCACATACTGTTATAGAAACACAGATGATATTGATATATTTCTTTATTTTTTTGTCTGCTATTTTCCTTTCTTCAAAATATTTATTGCTCAATAAATGAAACGTTGGAAAGTTGTCATTTTTTCCAAATAAAACTATATCTTTTTCTTTGCTTAATAACTTTATCAGTTTTACGTTATTTGTTGTTATTGCGTACTGAAAAACATCTGTAGCATCTGCTCTTTTCTTTAGCAGTAATTTTACTATATTAAAATGTCTATTTATTGCTGCAAGATATATCGCTGATTCTCCTTTATTGTTTAAAATATCTACTTCAACTCCCTCTTCTAAAATCTCTTCTAGGAACTCCTCATATCCTTTTTTTGCAGCTAAATGAAGTAAACTGTTTTTATCTTCTCCATATTTACTACTCATTAAAATTTCCACTATATCTTGTTTATTCCTTTCTCTTGCATAACAAAATGGTGTTTTGCCTTTATCATCTCTAATCAAAGGATCTATATCTTCTCGCGTTAGTAAAACCTCTATTGTTTTAAGTCTTTCAGCATAATGTAATGGTGTTTTATTTTCATAGTCTTGTAAATTGACCTTGGAGTTTGGAGCATTTGTTAAACACCTTACAATATCCAAACACAAATCTCGTTCATCATAATTGCTAACGCTTACAGCATTGTGAAGAGGTGATAACTTTGTTGCATTTTCTCCACTACCGGTCCTATTTACATTTGCATCGAGGTCTACTAGTTTTTTTACTACTCCTATTTTCTTGTTGTTTACTGCATAATGAATTGCTGCGTGATTTCTCGCATCAAGAATGTTCTTATCCGCATTTCCTTCTCTAATTAAAATTTCTACTATTTCTTCATTTCCAGCTCCTGCTGCTAAGTGTAATGCTGTATGTAGTAGAGCATTCTGCTCATTAACATTAACCCCTTTGTCGAGTAAAAACCTTACAGCATTTGCTTCATTCAACATCGCAGCTAAGTGGAGTAAGCTATCTTGCTCTGATCCGTATTTGTTATTAATTAGCGCCTGTAATATTTCTTCTCTTGCACAAGAGAGCGCACTTTTACCATCATCATCAGTGATCAGTGGATTAATATTTTTCCTGTTCAGTAAGAGTGCAACCATACCAAACTCGTTAATTTCTACTGCATAATGCAGCGGTGTCTTTCCATTTAATCCTCTAACATTTACATCCACTCCTGGTTGATTAATGAGACACTTTATTAATTCTAAACTTAAGTTAGCAGACATTATTTAAAACTTAATATTAGATAATTCTTGTAATGAGTTTGTAATCTCTTCAGTTAGCGCCATATGAATCTTTTCAGTGTCACTCAGTGATGCAAGCAGCGCTGAAACTCTATTTGGAATATTAAGCAAATTATTACGGACAACTCTTGCTACATTAAATGCTTCGGTTTTTACCTCCTCTACTGACACAAGTTCTCCTATCTCAGCCCTAGCTTTTGCCTCAAGAAGTTTACCTCGTTCCATTTCATTTTTTATTCTAGTTTTTAGCAACATCGTGGAAAGGTTACTTGTATTTTCATTTTCTGGATTTTTCCTCCTCAGTGGCTGACTTGGATCTCTTATTGCCGCTACTGCTTCATTTGCTTGTTCTCTATTGATCAAACCATCCTCCAACTCAACTATTCCTTTTTTTACTAAATAACAGACATATTGCTTTGATACTCCTATCTCTCTTGCCCATTCTGTTTGTGTGATCTTTTCCACTCTTTTCCTCCTCTCTTTTCGCTCCTTTTTACGAATTTTCTTCTTGAATTTCTGCAAAAGTTTTACCAGTACCAGAAAGAATAGCTTCTCTTCCGGTATATATTTGCCAACGTTTTATCGTTACATCTACAAATTTTGAATCTAGCTCTATTGTCCTACAAATTCTTCCTGTTCTCTCACATGCAATCAGTGTACTTCCAGATCCGCTAAATGGATCAAGTACTATGTCTCCTGGTCTACTGCTATTAACTATTGCTCTCTCCATTAGCTCTACTGGCTTCATCGTTGGATGTAGTGTATTGTGCGTTGGCTTATCATAAAACCACAGATCACTTTGATTTCTTCCTCCATGCCACTCACGTTTATTGCCGCTTTTCCATCCATAAAGCATTGCTTCGTATTGTCTTTGATAATCTGATCTTCCTAGCGTAAAGTGATTCTTTGCCCAAATGATAAATGTTGACCATTTTCCTCCTGCTTCCTCAAATACTTTTTGCAAAGTTGAAAACTCTGATGATGATATGCAGATGTAAATTGCACCTTTCGTATATGCTAAAATATGGGAACAGATGTCGTAGAGAAAAAGTTCGTACTTTTCACCTTGATTATCGTTTAATATTTTTTTATCTTGACTGCTACGCCGGGTAGAAAGAGAAGCGTTGCCGCTCCTTTTCCCCCTAAGAACCGTACTTGACAGTTTTCCGTCATACGGCTCAAGCCTTTCAAAGGCAGATTTATTTGCCCGGCTGTTATCGATAGAAGACTGGTTCTCAAGTTTCGTCATAATTACTTCTCCTTAATACAATGTTGGTATTTCTTTCTTTCAAGATTTCGCTTGAAAAAGTATGAATTAAACTTTGGATCATAGGGATTAGCATCTGCTCTTATTTTGACATGTCTCACAATCGGAATTGAGGCAGCTTGCATTAAAGTTACCATGCTACCTTGTCCTTTATCTTTTGAAGACTTAGCAAAGAAGGTCCAGTTATTATTGCCAATGGTGCAAAAGTATCTCTGCTTTCTCCATTGAAAATTTTTATTTGGATGCCTTCTTTTAATCCATCTCAAAAGCGCACCAAAGATCTTATGATCGACATAGTTGAACACTTTCTTTGACACAACATGACGGTAATAATTTGTCCATCCTCTGATCTTAGGATTCAAGGTGTAGATAAGTTGTTCCGTTGTTATTGTGCTGTGAAGTCTCATGGTTTCCAGGATCATTTTTAGGAACTCTTTGATACTTGCTTTAGAAGGCATGATCAAGAGCTTTCCTCGATACTTTCGAATCGTAAATCCTAGAAAATCAAATCCTTCATCAATGGAAGTAATCTTAGTTTTTTCTACTGAGAATTCCAATCCACGCTCCTTCAAAAAGGCACACACTGCTGGTTTTACTTTGTTTTCAAGGACTTCTTTCGATCTTCCTGTAATAATAAAGTCATCAGCGTAGGCGGTAGTATTAACCTTATCGCGCCAAAAGGCAGATTTTTGGGCTGTCTTTTCTAAGCCTCTAAGGGTAATATTCATCAGTGTAGGAGAGATGATCCCTCCTTGAGGAGTACCTTCTTTAATGATATAAAAAGTGTTCTTATCCATGTATCCTGCTGTCAGCCATTTTTTCAGAATTTTCTTATCCATAGGGCAGTGTTCTAAAAGCCATGCATGACTAATGGAGTCATAACAAGATTTGATATCTGCTTCTAGGATCCATGGTGCCGATACTTTTTGGCACAACGTTTTAAAACATTGGTCAATAGCATCAGCAGCTGATCTTTTATGCCGAAAACCATAGGCATGACGATCTAAAATTGATTCTGAAACTGGTTCAAGTGCTTGCAGATAAAGAGCCTGCATTGCCCGATCCTTCATAGTTGGTATTCCCAAAGGACGTTTTTTTCCTGCTCTTTTTGGAATCCATACTCGTCGGAGCGGTTGGACGCAATATCCTCGACGCTTTAACGATTGAACAGCTTTGATCTTTTGTTGCGGTGTGCGCCAAACTAAGCCATCAACCCCAGGGGTGTTTTTTCCTTGATTTTGAGTGACTCGTTTAACAGCCAAAAGTTTTGCAGTAAACGAATGTGTCAATATCCATTGCAAAGCTTTCACTTTGCCGTACCTTCTTTCTCGAACAGCCTTTGCAATACGCATCTGGAGCTTTTTGACACCTATTATCACTTTAGTCCAATTAATAGATTCCCATGTAATTGTAGGTGTAGAGGATGCACCAATCGCTGAATATGTCAGTGTTGTCATTTGCTTTTCCTCATATATAAAAAGTTCTCCAAAATCTCTTACAAAGAAAGACCTATCGGACGTGGGCACACTTTTATGTCCAGTAATGTTTCAACTGGTATTCCCACCATTACAGTGAGACCTTTGCTTTTTCCGACATCCCAAACCTGCACTGCCATAAGCATTCCTTACAGTTTGCTGTCCCCACTATGGTAGGGAGCAAGTACAGGGTTTCCACGCTTCCCCAAAAGTAGCTTGTGAACTTAGGTGCCTGCTGTCGACCGAGAAGCTTATAGGTTACGGGAACACAACTACGAGATGTTCCTCCTGCTTCCAATGCCTTTTGGCCCAAGCGTATCAACCGCTTTCGCTTGTCAACGTTTACGGTCTTTATCACAGGTTCAGTTACCTTCACCTTATTCACTATCTAGCACTTACCCTCTGTATGGTTTGAGGGAGAATACGCCTTTTGCAATTTGTATCCCGCATAATGCTTTGTTACATTGTCAGGGCAGCTACTTAATTCATGCCCCTAGATTCATCCGGCAACACGGACGGTTTCTTCTTGATCTTTCTAAGAAAACCTAGAAAATCCTGAGAAACAGCTACTTCTGACGCCTTCGCGTCGCAACGTAATCAACGTTATATGGAGGATCACATACGGTAATATCTGCCATTTTATTATCTAATACCGCTTTATATGATTCAACTAAAGAGCTATCACCACAATAGATTCGATGATCACCTAAAATCCATAAATCACCTGGTTTTGTTATTTCTACCCTTTTTTCATCACCAACCAAGTCAGAAAGATCTTCTTTTTCACTATCTAAATCATCAAGGAAATGTTGAACTTTTTCTAGCTCAAATCCAGTCATTTTAAGATCAAACTGTAAATCTTCTAACTCTTGAATTTCTACTTTCAAAAGCTCATCATCCCACTTTGCCCAATTAGCTGATTGATTGGCCAGTAATCGAAAAGCTTTGGTTTGTGGTTCATTTAAATTATCACTTAAAACCACTGGAATACTTTCCATACCAAGCTTTCTTGCTGCTTTAAGTCTTAAATGACCATCAACCACAGTTCCATCGCTTTTTGCAACTATTGGAATACGAAAGCCAAATTCCCTGATTGAAGCACACATTCTGTTGACCACATCGTCATTTTTACGTGGGTTACGCTCATATTCAACTAGGTTTCGAGTAGGATAGTAGTGGATTGCTAAATTCATATCTTAATAATTAAAAAGTTAATATTCAAAATATATCTGACGCTAGAGAAGGCCTAGGGTCTGACCCACCAAACCCGCCATTATGGCCGAAAGGACCCACTTTTATGGTATTTTTAATATGTTAAAATCTTTACTAACATAGAACATTAATGCCAAAGCATCAGCCTCATTATCATCTCGAGGTGAAAAACTTTTTTCACGTATCGCTTCAATAACTTCACTCTTACTTGCATTGCCTTTGCCTGTGATAAAGCGTTTTATAGTTTTAACATTAACACCTTGGTAGGGAATATTGTTCTCTTCACACCAAGCAGACAGCACTGCAAGAAAACCACCATAGCAATGAGCTGCATCAGTTCCTAGATGTCTTCTTACTTCTTCAAAATACACTGCTTCAATGTTTGAGAACTTTTCCTTCATTTCATTTAGCCAGCTACGAAATTTTAAGAAGTGCATTCCACCTCCGCTAAACCGGCTACCATGAAAACTTTTGCTTCCACTTTCAATTATTCCATCTGTTAGAATTGCCCAGCCCGTTTGTTTGCCGAGGTCGAGTGTTAGGATTGACATTTGCTATTATTAAAATTACAAGTAGCACTTACTCCAAAATATCGTCTGGTTTCTGCAAAATACACTAGCAATTCATAGGTTTTTGTAGGCCAACAACGGAAATTCGAGAATTATGTGCTACTGCAGAAAGTTGTTTTCTTATTATATATATTCACCAAAATTACGAAAACTGTTCAATTTTTTTTGCAAAGGATAAAAATCGTGTTAGACTTACATGAAGATTTGTTCTATAGTAGTAAGGTTACTAAGAATGCCATTTAATTAAGTTTTAAAGGGTGCTACACTCGTTCTTTTACGCAGTGCTATATTTTAGCATCCATCTTTAAAATGAAGTTTTTACCTCATCTAAAAAAATACAAGTATGCTCAATGTTTGTTTGCCGAGTTTTGAATTGACACTTAAAGCTTTTGTATTTGAAGCGCATCCACAAACTATAGCCCTTCTATTATATATATACCGGATTTCTTACTACTTTTTCCGGGATTTTCTAAAAAAAAGTTAAAATAATTTTAAAACTGCTTATCAGCTAAAGAATAAAGCAGATAGTCCTCTATTTTTAGAGTTTTACAGTTGCTTGTCTTTTTTACAAATAACCCATATGCTACTTGAAGTAAGGTAGAGTAGATATGACAATAAATGGGAACGAAATTTTATTATATACAACTCCAGATGGAGACGTAAGAATTGATGTTTTGTATCGAGATGAAAACATTTGGCTTACACAAAAAAGAATGGCGGAGTTATTTGGTGTTAACATTAGAACAATTAGTGAGCACTTACAGAACATATTTGCTAGTCAAGAGTTAGATAAAGATTCAGTTATCCGGATTTTCCGGAATACTGCTGAAGATGGTAAACAGTACCCTACACAATTTTATAATTTGGATAGCTATTGGTTATCGAGTTAATTCTAAAAAGGCTACATCTTTTAGAGTATGGGCTACGAAAATTTTAAAGATCAAAGGATTTGCATTAGATAGCGAACGGCTAAAAAACGGCCCAAAGTTTGGTAAAGACTACTTCAATGAATTACTTGAAAAAATCAGGAGCATCCGAACGTAGGTTTTACCAGAAGATTACTGACATTTATGCTGAATGCTCTGCAGACTATGATCCAAATTCAGAAATAACAAAACAATTTTATGCAAAAGTACAGAATAAATTATATTGATGGCCTAACTGCAGCAGAGCTCTCGAGTTGACCACAAAAAACCAAATATTGGGCTAACTACATGGAAAGATGGTTCTGGCAACAAAATTCATAAGAGTGATGTGAGTACTGCAAAAAACTACTTGACTGAAAAAGAGTTGAGTGCATATTGTTTCCTAGATTATGCGGAACTTCAAGCAAGAAAGCATCGGCTAATAAAAATGCAGAATTGGGTTGAAAAGTTGGATGCATTTCTATTGTTCAATGATTATGAAGTACTTAAAGATGCTGGTAAAGTTAGTGCTGAAGTTGCAAAAGCTCTAGCTGAAGGAGAATACGAAAAGTATAGAGTTATACAAACATGAATCTGACTTTGATGAATTAAGTAAAGAAAGTGAGAAAATAACTACAACAAAAACCAGCTTGTAGTTGAGCTATCTGTGTTTGATATCTTGTCTATCACCTTTTGTTTTAATTTCAAGGGGGGTGAAAAATTGTCCCCACCCTTTAGAAAGCCCCGTATCTCTGCTTTTTATCTACCAATAATATAGTAGAAATATAAGTCTTTGTCTCCATTATACTAGATAAACCTGGAGACGTAAATAAATAAATTTTGATCTTTGTCTCCATTTTAAGGTAGCTTCTGTTTCTTCTTTTATAGCAGCAACTCCAAACTTTTTTCCTTTAGATTCATCTACAAATTATTTATAGAGATTACCTAAAAATTCAACTTAAGAGTTTTAGATGAAAATAGTTATATTTCAATAAGACCTCCAAAATAACCAGCTCTGGTGATATATATTCACCGAAATTACAAAAACTGTTCACTTTTTTGAAAAAGTATTTTACAATAAATAAGAAATATGATAGAATAAGCTGAGGTTTTTTGTAGCAAGTAAAAGTTTAAGGTAAAAGATAATTTAGAAATGCCTCATAATCGAGTTTTAAGCTGCCTTACATAAGTAACTTAGTTCTTGGTAGTATAATTGTACCCTGGAGTCGTATAATCACTTTAAATTCGCACTAAATGCAATTGCCTCAAGGTTGTATTTTTTTCATTAAATTTAAGTAATGTTTTGTGGTAATCTCTCTAGGTCTTCTTCATTTCTATTTATCCAATATATTTTATATTTATTATTACTGTTATTATTTATTACTATTATATATATATAATATATAAGGGTTTTAGGAAGCTAGAATCCGCCTCACTGGCTGACTTTAGACATGTGGTTTCTAGGAACGCTTTTAGGAACGTAGGCAAAAAAGCTAGCTCTCACGCAGAATTTAGATTCCTGATTTCTAATTACTGATTTAGGAACCTAGGAATTAGGAATGTAATACAATCATTGATGGTGCTATTTCTTAAGTGCTAAGTTCTAGTTGAGTGGATGTAAATTGATAGTAGCTATATAGATTGAAATGGCAATAGAGAAAACTGGGTAAACTCTAAAATATTTTTACCCATAAAAAAAGACTTATCCTAACATTAAATTTTCCATATAGCTAAAATCTTCAGCTCCAAGAGTGAATTTTCCTATACCACAAGCAAATGGTCCAGTTGGAATGTCAAGCCACTTATCCTCTCTTGAACCTGTAGACATCACTTTAACTAACTGCTTTACCTGCAAAAGTTCCTGTACCATACGCTCTAGTCTATCCCTTCCCATGCTGTGAAAAACTTCAGGTAGTCTATGGCGTTGCTTATATACTCCTGTGCTTCCTGTGTGAGTAAATGGATGCCCTGAAGCAGCAGATCGTGTAACTGCATCGATAAGACATATTTTAAGGTCTTTTTCACTAGCATTTTTAACTGTTAGTTGTATTGTTATATCTTCTAGTAGCCCTGTTTCCTGATTTCTTAGGTAAGTTCTTACAGTACGATCAGCTAACCCATTGGCCTTCACAACTGCCCCATGAAATAAAGCATTCTGTCTTGGTGTTTCTCCTACTGCCTTAAAGATCTCTAGCCTAGCTGTATTTTCTATTGGCCAAAAAGCGTATGAGCATCTAACACCATTAACAAGAGCAGAGGTACCTCTTATTGCATCTCTTGCTTGTTCAACAGTTAGTATAGGTTTTTCTCCTTTTGGTTTTCTCATGTGGTGAGCAGTAACAATTGAAGCTCCAGTACTATTTGCTAGATCAGACAATAGACACATCAGATAATCCCCTACAGCTGGGTCAGCATTTATATCTGCATGGATAAATGAAGCAAGTGGATCAAATACTATCAATTTCAGATCTTTAATTTTCTCGAGCTGTTTTATTATAGATTCGAATTCAGGAGAAACTTCGACAACTTTACCACGAACGTTTCTTAGTATTGTAAGTGATCCTCTGACGTTTGGCAGTGGTACAATAAATAGTTTGTCTTTATATTTTAATCTTTCACATTTAGGGTCAAGTCGTTCTAAGCGGCGATGTACTTCACCTGCATCATCTTCTGCTAAAAAGACTACCACTGATCCATGTTCAGTCACAAGCGAACCAAAACCACATATTTGATCTGTATCATTTACAACTTTGAGAGCCAAATCAAGTAGCAGCATTCCTTTTCCTGTGTCTCCCATAGCAGCAACTATTGAAGTAACGCCCAAAGGAAATATCCCTTCAACAAGAAATTTTTGCTCTGGTACTGGACCTACAAAGCGCTCTGCACTCCAATCTAAAATATTAAGTGGCTGTTTTATGGGTCTTTCTAAACTTTTCATATTTGAAGTATCAGTAGTTGGAATATCAGTAGCAGGTAAATTTATACATGGAGTTGAAGTTAAAAACTCTTTGACATCTATACCTTCCTCTACACAATCAGCAGCATCCCAGCCTTTTGTTTTATTTTGTGGAATATTAAGAACAACAAGTGATTCAACTCCGATTTCTAAAAGCTTTTTTTCAGCATTTTTAGCATATTTCTTACCTGCTTCATCATTATCTGGCCATATAATAATGTGTTTACCTTTTAGCGGAGTCCAATCAGTTTTCTCAATAGGTGCATTTGCTCCAGACATCGCTGTTGTTGCAGTTATTCCCTTCTCTATCAGCGCTTCTGCACATTTTTCCCCTTCCACCAGAACAATTTTATCAGACTTTAAGATTTCTGGAATATTATATAGAGGCCTTATTTCTGGTGATGCAAACTTAGATTGTTTGATATCAAAAGGCTTGTATACTTTTTTCTTTCCAGGAGGATCAGAACGATAAACTTTTACAATCACCTGACCATTTTCATCATAATAATTCCAACTTTGGGTAATGAATTTCTCAAAGTCTTCATCAACATATTGTTTCTCTCTGTATTTTTTATTATTTCCGAGCCATTCACTTATTGAAGCTATTACCTCAGGAAACTCTGTCCTTGCATTCTTTCTATGTACAGCTGCCCAAAGGTCGATAATGTCACCACCTTCTCCAGTTGCAAAATCATTCCATAACCCGGCTCTACTGCCACTTAGTTCTACTCTTAAACTTTTTCCTTTATTACCCCATATATCACCTACTTGAAACTCATTTTTGTGAAAAGTTCCGTTAGGTAGCAAGTACAAAAGACAAGATCTTAAGTTTAATAGAAGTTGTGCTTTAAGTTCTTGAACATTGTATGAATCACTCATGAAATTACCTGTAAGTTGAAAGTCTTGTTCTATATATTCACCGGATTTACAAAAACTGTTCAGTTCGTAGGTGCATTGTCTGATCAAAGTTTTGAGTGTCTGAGGTTTGAAAAAAGATTCCAGGTTTTCAGAGGGTAAAAAACTCACGATTGTCTGAGGTATTTTTTTCATGTCCTACAATATTTACTAAGAAAGTTTCATCCTTAAGTCTTTCATTTAAGGACACATCTTATGAAATCTCGAAACTCTTATTCAGGTATTGATCCTAAAGTTGTTAATTTAATAAAATTTTACGCAAAATATTATAAATCGCTTACTGATCAAGATATTGAAGACATAGAACAAGACCTCTTCTGTGAGTTTCTTTCATGCATAGATCAGTATGATAAAACTAAGGGCAGTCTTTCAACCTTTGCTAAGCAAGTTGTTAAAAATCGTATTAATAATCTAGTCCGTAAACACTCACGTACTACTCCTAAGCTTGAAAATAATGTGCAACAAGAAAGTTACTGCTTTGAAGATGAAACGATACTACGTATTGATGTTGAGCAAATTATTTCAAAATTACCAAAGAAGTGGCAAGTTTTATGTGAACAACTTAAACATCACAGCATTGCTGAAGTTGCAGACATGAACAATATGTCACGGACTACTTTGTACAACATTTTCAAGAAAATGCGATCTAAATTTGCACCTGTTTACGGAAAAAAGCATAAGAAAAATTGAACAGTTTTTTGAAATTTGGTGAATTTATATATAAGTGCATATAGGTAAAAACATGAAAATAATAAACAGCGAAGAAAGAGCAAAAATAGTCACAGGTGTGAAGATAGTAATCTTTGGCCCTTATGGAATTGGTAAAACTAGCTTACTCAAAACTCTCGATGAATCAACAACACTTTGCCTTGATTTTGAAGCAGGACTTCTAGCTGTACAAGACTGGAAAGGAGATTCAATCAATATGCGCACTTGGAATGAGGCCAGAGACATTGCTTGTCTTATTGGTGGTCCTAATCCTGCATTAAGGTCTGATCAAGCGTATAGTCAAAAACACTATGAGCATGTCTGTAGCAAGCACAAAGATCTTCTTTCTAAAGTTTCTAAATACCGATGCATCTTTGTGGATAGTATAACCGTTGCCTCACGTTTATGTCTATTATGGGCAAGAATGCAACCTGAAGCTTTTTCAGATAGATCAGGGAGAGAAGATAAAAGAGCTGCTTATGGCACACTTGCTCAAGAGATGATGGCTTGGCTCAATCAATTTCAACACATCAGAGATAAAGACATTATCATAGTTGGCACATTAGGTCAATATCTTGATGACTGCAATCGTCCAACTTGGTTACCTCAATGTGAAGGGGCTAAAACTGCTAGTGAAATTCCAGGTATTGTTGATGAAGTAATTAGTATGGTTGGAATCAAGAAAGATGATGGCACAGAGAAACGTTCATTTGTCTGTCAGACTATTAACTCTTGGGGATATCCAGCTAAAGACCGCAGTGGCTGCCTGAATATGGTTGAAGAACCGCATCTGGGTAAATTACTTGCGAAAATTAAAGCCAAAACTTTGGCTCCTATTGCTTAATTAAAAATTGGAGAATAATTATTATGGAACAAAGCTTTTTCAATATCGGTCAAAAAGTTCCCTTTTTCAGTGTGAAAGAATATTTGGATGATCAATCACCGATACCAGAAGATATAATCTCACCAAGGATTCTGACAAAAAGAGGTCTATTAGTACTGGGTGGCCCTCCTAAAATTGGCAAAAGCGATTTTCTAATTTCATGGCTCGTCCACATGGCTGCTGGTAGATCATTTCTCGGTATGACACCAAATAAACCTTTGAAAATTTTCTACATGCAAACTGAAATTGAATATGAATATATGAAAGAACGGTTGCAACAACTTCAACTGAATAAAGAGCTTTTGGACATAGCTGCCAATAACTTAATTATCACGCCAAGAGTGCAATTATCATTTAGCAGTGAAGAAATAGATGAAATCAAAAATGTTGTCAAAGAGCGTTTTAAACCTGATATTATTGCGATTGACCCTCTTCGTAACATTTTTAACTCAAGTGAATATGGCAATGAAAACGACAATAGCGCTATGTTATTCTTCTTGCAAAAAACACTTGAAAGACTGAGAAATGTTATCAATCCAGATTCAGGCATAATACTCACCCACCATACAAAAAAACTATCCAAAAAAATGTTAGAAGAAGATCCATTTCAGGGTTTAAGCGGTGCTGGATCTTTAAGAGGATTCTACAGTACTGGCATGGTGATGTTTTCTCATGATGAAGAAAGCACTACCCGTCAAATAGTATTTGAGCTTCGTAATGGTGAACGTGTACCAAACAAACTTGTCGATAAGATAAATGGCAATTGGCAACTCGTAGACCAATGGAGTTGATTCTTTTTTTACTTAATTTATAGGAGACAATATGCTAGCAGATTTTTTAACTGATTTTAATAACGCAAAACTGCAAAGCAGTTTAATACCGAAAGGTACAATAGTCAAGGTAAAAATGGCAATAAAGCCTGGAGGTTATGAGAATTGGTTCACGAAAAGCTACACTACTGGTAGCATCTATTTAAACGCTGAATTTACTGTCACTGAAGGTCCATATGCAAAACGTAAGATTTATCAAGTAATTGGTATTAAAAGTGGCAAAGCAAGCGTTGAAGGAGAAGATACTTGGGGAGAAATGGGTCGTTCTATGCTTAGAAGTATTTTAGAGTCAGCACGGAACATTCATTCAAATGACACTTCAGAAAAAGCAGTTATTGCTAGAAAAGTCAACTCTATAGCTGATTTTAATGGGTTAGAGTTTACTGCAAAAGTTGGTATTGAGGCTGATCGATATGGAGAGAAAAACAAGATTGCTACGGTTATTACTCAAGAGCAACATCAAAATACTGAGCGTGATTGGATACCTTTCTAAAGCTGCTGTGTTTATTTGAAACAATTTTTATAGATGAATAAATCCCAAAAAACACTATTGATTTAAAGAATGTCTGTCTTATTTATCGCCTGGTATTAGTGATATGAATGCTGAACAACAGGTTTCTAAAGATAAAAACGGGGATATAGCTGAATTTTTGAGTTCAATTATAAGTGACATAAACCTTGTTAAAGAATTACTTACTAAACATAAAGGAACCATACGCTGGAAGAGAGAATATGATACTGTTTTACAGTTAATTAATGAGGAAGCGAGTAAGAGACGCTTTTTTACTAAAACCCAATTTTGCTATTTTTTTGAATGGTCTTAAGAGTCATCATTCTATTCTTAGATATATTAATGCCTTAGTTACTGAAGGTTATATAAAATTTCGTGAAAAAGAAGTACCAAGAAATAACAGACGCGTTAAAGTTATGTTACCATTAGACTGTTTTTAGCAATAGGGCTAGCTAGCACTTAAGTTAATGGTAGATGGATTAAGCCGATAGCCTGACCAGTTACACGCTTGTATCACATCATCGCGTTTTATATTTAGTCCCAAGGTGCTAGCTAGCTTTTCTGCTATTGTTTTTTGCATTCTGTTAAGAGGTCTGCGTACTTGCTGTTCTGGGTCTTCAATACCTAAACTATCTGCTATTTGAATGATACTAAGAAATTTATATTCTTTAACTGCTTCCAAGTCACGCAAAAATTGTTTAAGTAATACTCTAAAGATGCGGATGCTCGAAATTGCTTGTTTGCCTATAATTTCAATGTCATTAACATAAATAGTATTATCTTCAACTTTTAATCGCAGTATCTTTTTTTCTGGAAGAGTTGTTTCTTGCAGTGGAACATAAGGGAATGCTTGAAAAGAAACATTAGGTAATAGCTCTGGTACTCCTTTTTCAACTGCTTCGCTTAGTATTTGATTTAGAGTTTGATGTTTACAAATTAAATCAGCCATGGAAACAGTGTATAGGCTTAACAATATTTTTAAGTCTGCCTTTCCAAAAGTTATAAGAACAGCAACATTAGTTCTTAACCTATCTACAGTTAAATATGACTTATCAGTACATAAAGTTGGTATAATAACGCTTACTATTTTACTTTTAAAGCTTATATGATATATCCCATTTGCCGCCTTTTCCCATATGAGCCCTATTAATAGTTTTTCAAACCAACTTATAATTTTTTCCGTATTAAGTTTAATTGAAAGCACAAGATAACGCTGTTTTTTATAAGTATCAGGAAAAATATCACGACCACAATCCTCGCAAGCTAGATCATCACACTCTTCATCAAAATCATGAGAAATGATAACCTCGTTTTTGCAATAAGGATTTTGTATATTTGGAAAATCAAGATCTAAATCATTAGCGCAAATAACGAAGTAATGCTTCTCAAGTTTAACAAAATCAATCTGGTTGAGATACTCTGCAGCATCTATATAGTTCTCATCAGGATCTACCCAGGACCTATTTACTAACATAGTATCAATATCTTGAGAGTGTTTTCGACAAAACGGTAATTCCATAGCTATCTCTAATTAAAGACTTAAAATCATCTCGTTCTTTTCTATTGAGAACATATTCTGAGTAATCAATTTCTATATAATTTGCGTATTGCGTGTCTGTCTGAAAGGATAAAGTAACTTTTTTACTTTTGAACAATACTTTGATATGCTGAACAAGCGAAACATCATGCAGTACACTACCAACCGAAGGCTCTATCTTCTGCAACCACTCTTCAATATTATCCGTGTTTAACGTAAGATTAGTTTTAGATTTAGATGGACCAAATTTCAATTCAAATAGGCGAATATCAGGTACATGTTGTTTTACACAGTCATTCAAAAAAGTACTCACTTGTGCTGTTGTATTTTGGTGGCGCATGTTAGTAAATGAACATTCTCGTTGAAAATAACAGCTTGCTATTCTATTTGCTATTTTTAATCCTTGATCAAAACTTTGAATAGATAGATTTACTTGGTTAGCATTTAAAGCAAAGTCAATAATAATTCTACTAGGTTTATAACCGTGTATTACCTTATTTGAACTCATTACCAAATCTTCATCTTTACTAGCACGTCGTATAAATAAGTAAATACTATTTTGGTAGTAAAAGAGTTCTTGAAACTGACTTTCAAAACTATCATTTTCGAATAGATCATGCTGTTTTAATATTTCCTGTATCGTACTTTTTGATAAAAAATCCTTAAATGAAGTGGACTTTTGTCTTGGAGGATTTTTTAATACGAAAGGTAAAAAACCTTTTTTCTGCACTTGATTAAAGCAGAAAATTTGTTTCAGTAAGTTATGATTAATTATAAAGAGAGTAAACAACAAGGACTTTTTGTCATATTTGTTATTTTGCAACAGAAATGATTTCAGAAGATCTTGGCTTAATACAGACTGTGCTACTTCAGCTATAGTTGTTTCTGATTTTGCACGACTAAAACGATTGACTAAGTAATAATCAAACAGAGATTCAGAAATTTTAATAAGCATCTTACGCTTTTGCTGAGTTGAAATATCATCGGATTTTTCGTAGTCTTTAAATAATTGCCTATTTTGCTTATTCTGAAAATAGTGGTTAAAAATCACACTTAATTGTCTACCAGAAAGAGAATTAAGCCAACTTTCACGTAAACTTGGATTTTGAAAGTCCTTAAGCAAAAAGGATACTGGCATTTCTAAATTATTTTCCCAAAATTCCTCACTAGCTATCATATATCTAAAAGTAAATATATTATGTCTAAAATAGATTAAAGATTAGTCAACAAAAATTTATTATGAAATAAAAGAAGAATTTTCCTAAAAAAACTGAACAGTTTTTGTAATTTTGGTGAATATATATACAGGGGTCAAACTTTAAAATGTCAATACTCACACAATCAGGAAGAGCAGCAATAGCAGCAAGTATAAAAGAGCAGTCTATCCACCTTGCTTGGGGAACAGGTGATACGAGCTGGGAAAGTAGCCATCAGGTCGAAAAAGTTTTTATTGAGGGTGAAATAGCTCTAGATTACCACACTATTAAAGATGTAAGGGTTTTTACAGGACAAACAGTGTATCAATCCAGTATTGACTATATAGTTGAGAGCAGTAGTGGTATAATAAAACGTACGAAAAACAGCTCTATTGTAGAGAATAGTACAGTAACTATAGAATACATTCAAGACACACCACCAGAGTCCATTACATCTCAAAAACTGCTCAATGAGCTTGGCAGACGTACTGCAGATGAAGTGCTATTCTGCACAGGTGATGAAAACGGCGAACTTATAACTCCTTCTGGAAGGTTTAGGCCCTCAAATGTACCAACTAATAATCTTTTTCTCAAATTTACTTTCGATTTCACGGACGCAGCAAATCAAGTTATCAGGGAACTCGGGGTTATGGTTGGTACAAAGGTAAAGGAGAAAGCACCTCCTGGACAGAGATATTTTGAGCCAAAAGACGTGGAAAATCCTGGAATTTTGTTAGTTTTAGAACACACGGTACCACTGATCAGAACCGCAGCAACCCGGGAAACTTTTGCCTTTGTCGTTACATTCTGAAGAGGGGAAAAGAATGACTTTGAATAGCTATTATAATCGCTTTAATCCTGACAAAGAATACGAAAAAAGCTTATTTCTTGCAGGAAGAGGTCTACAGTCTGCAGAACTAAACGAGACTCAGGAATATGCTCTCTCTAAGCTTAAAGGTATAGGCGATGCAATATTTCGTGATGGTGATGTTATAACAGGAAGCAATTGTATTATAGATAGAGAAACTGGTAAAGTTACGCTTGAATCAGGAAAAATCTATCTTCGTGGAGCAGTTAGAAAAGTCGAAAAAGAAGAATTTTTTATTCCACTGAGTACCACAGTTCGCATAGGTGTTTATTATGTAGAATCTACGATTACAGAACTTGAGGATGAAAACCTTCGTGATCCTGCTGTTGGTACAAGAAACTATCAGGAAGTAGGAGCAGCAAGGCTTAAAGTTTCCACCATTTGGGGTTATCAATCTGATGGTGTTTCTTCCCCTTTTTCTGTAAATGGAGAATTTTATCCAATTTACCATATTGAAAATGGAGTATTAATAGAACATTCACCGCCACCACAAGCAAATATAGTAACTACTGCTCTTGCTCGTTATGACAAAGAAGCAAATGGTTCCTATGTCGTAAATGGCCTTGAAGTAATGTTCCTGCAAAAGGAAGTGGGAGAAAGAGGAAAAAAAATATTTGTGATTAATGAGGGCAAAGCTCATGTTGATGGCTATGAGATTGAACTTCCTCACAGTATTCGTGTTTCTTTTGATGAAGATCCGGATATAAAATCAGTTGAATCAGAACCACATACTTTTCAGCCAAATAGCCAAAGAGTAATGGAACTGAAGGTTAATGATTTTCCAATAAGTGAAATTAAAAAAGTAGATATAACTGTTCAAAAAACCATTACCATTACTCATGGTTCATATTCTGGAGCTATTGATCCGATACCTGATTCTGCAGTACTTGAGATTATTCAAGTTAAACAAGGCAATGTTATTTATGAAAATAGTATAGACTATAAGTTAAATGCAGGAAACGTTGATTGGTCATTACCAGGCAAAGAACCAGCTCCTGGAAGTAGTTATCAAATAACCTATCGCTGCCGCACTCATGTAAGCCCTGAAGATATAAGTGAAGAGGGATGTAAAGTAAGAGGTGCAGTTGATAACAGCTTGGTTCTGGTTGATTACACCTGGAAAATGCCCCGCTATGATTTAATTACTATCGATAGCAAAGGGGTGGTAAGAAGAATAAAAGGAATTTCTCACCCTTGGCGACCATCAATGCCAAAAGCACCTAACGGACAACTTTTGCTCTGCTATATTCATCAGACATGGAAAGAAGGCGAAAAAGAAGGGGTAAAAATAGTGAATAATGCTATTCATGCAGTGCCCATGAATGAGCTTGAAGCAATGAAGAAGGGAATAAATGATCTTTATGCGCTGGTTGCAGAGGAACGTTTACGCAGTGATGCAAATTCAAGAGAACCTACCACCAAAAAAGGAGTATTTGTAGATCCATTCTTTGATGATGATATGCGCGATCAAGGAATCTCACAGTCTGCAGCAATAGTAAACAAGGAATTAATTTTACCAATAGATGTAACGATTGCTGATATTGATGGAGGAGAAAAAACTTATTTGTTGCCGTATGAACTTGAACCGGTACTGGAGCAGCTTTTACAGACCAAAGGAGAAAAGATCAATCCATATCAAGCTTTTGATCCAGTCCCGGCACAAATTACTCTAAATAAAAATATAGATCACTGGACAGAGGTTACCACGAATTGGAAAAGTCCAGTAACAAGAGTATTTAATGTTAAAGAAACAACAGAGCTGCTGTCAAGTACCTCATACGAAGCTGAATTTATGAGAGAAGCAGTACAGAATTTTGAAATTGAAGGTTTTGAGCCAAGTGAGGAGCTTAAAGAGATAAAGTTTGATGGAATTTTTATTCAACCTCAAGCATAGAAAATATTTGAAAGAAAAACATGAACGCAACATTCATTGCAGATAATCAGGGAAAAGTAAGAGGAAAAATAAAAATACCAGCGGATATTCCAGCCGGTACTAAATTAGTGCAGTTCTTCGGTGATAAAGGCAGTTATGGAGAAGCAACTTATACTGGTAAAAAAACTATTACCATAGAAGAAAGAAGAAGAGTTATCGCGGCAAGAAGAGTTGATCCTTTAGCGCAAACATTTACTTTAAATGAAAGTAGGCACATAGGAGGCGTGGAACTATGGTTTGTAAATAAAGGCAAAAAACGTGTTGTTGTGCAGATTAGAGAAACAGCAGTGGGAATGCCCTCGCAGACTGTCATTGCTGAAAGTTATGTTGAGCCAAAAGATATAAAGATAGATGGCACAGCAACACGTATAGAGTGGTCACCAGTGTTTTGCCATGCAGGACAAGAGTATGCAATAGTGCTACTCACTGATGATGCAGATACTGCAGTAAAAATAGCAGAACTTGGCAAATATGATACAGTAAATATTCGTTGGGTAACAAGTCAACCATATCAAGTAGGAGTATTACTTTCATCAAGCAATGCAAGTACCTGGACTCCACATCAGAACTTAGATTTAACGTTTCGGCTTTTGGCTGCAAAATTTAGCGAAGTTTCTCACATTATTGATCTTGGCAAGGTTACTGCAAATAACGTATCAGATTTAATTGTTTTGACGAACGTCGAAAAAGTAGCATTTGATACCAATGTGGAATTTATTTTAACAGATGAAGAAGGAAAAGAAAATTTTTTGTCTGATAATTTGCCGCTCGCACTGCGTGAAAGAATAAATGGGGAATTAACGGTAAAAGCAAGCCTAAAAGGAGGGCGAGAAAAAAGTCCAGTTCTTTATCCTGGGTTACAGCTAGTTATGGGTAATATAGGGGAAAAAGGAGATTATGTTACAAGAAGCATTACAGCAGGAGCTAACACTAAGATTACCATAACATATGATGCGCTAATACCTGGCACTGCAGACGTAAAAGCATATGTGCAGAAAAGCGTCAAAGAATGGCAGCTAGTAAATTTAACCTCGGGAAAACCAATAGGGGAAAATTGGGTAGAGAGAACTCATGTGCTAACAAACTTTAATGGTAATGAGACAAGGATAAAATTAGTTTTAAGTGGAACAGTTGTCTATCGTCCTAAAGTCAAAAATTTGCGAGTGATTATTACTTAAATCAATGCCAAATGACCAAAGCAAACGAGGATATACACTACCACATCCAGAAAATATTGCTGTGCAGGATGTTGTTCGTATCCGTACCACAATTGAGAAAATAGATGAAGATATTACCGAAAGAGAAGATGAGCATAATCAACTTAAGAGTAATTTTGAGCGGTTTAATTTTGAGACTTTTTTAAATTTTTGGAAATGAAAGAAGCAATATACCAAAGGATAAAGGATTTAGCAGCAAACAGCACACCTAATCAATTGGCATATCTTGCAAAATCGCTGGAATTGATAGCAGATAAAAAAGCTATTTCTAATATTGTGCAAATGGCTAAAATAAAAGAAATAATTGACGCACTACAGAGAAGGCTTAAGGATTTAGCGGCAAATAGTACACCAGATCAATTAGCATATCTTGCTAAAGCACTTGAATCAATAATCGGCAAAAGTTCAGTTTCTGAAATTGTACAGATGACAGATGGTAAGTTAAATGAACTTTTAAGCGCTGCAAGGACGCACTTAAGTGACATAAATAGCAATAAGGAAAATTCAATATCGGCGATAACTGTAGCAAAGACAAAGTCTGTAAATGAGATCAATACGCTAAAAACTAATACCTTGGATACTTTAAAAGCATCATCAGATTCACATATATCACTACTTGATACAAGAAAGAATGCCAATATTGCAGCAATAAACAGTGTTGGCAATGATCATAAAGATGGTCTAAAAGGTTTAGTGAATAACTTCCGTACTGTTAATGATGTACCAAGCGGCTCATCAATCATGAAAGAAGTAAGAAATCGTCATATGATTGAACCTGGAGCATTACCTTTTTTATTTGGTGTACTAAGTAGAAAAAATAATTACTTTGGCCACGGAACTTTTACAACTGAGCTTGGTCAGTGGAGTAGTGATGTAACAAAAACAGACTATATGCTACAACTACTAGCAGGTACTCACACATATGATACAAGCTATGTTAGTTTTTATCGGCCAAGACAACTCAGTTTTTTAGAAGGAAGTAAAGGTACATTTATCTATGGAGAATCATACCCAAGATTCATGTATGATGGATTTTCGGAGCAATTCAATATGCTGAAATACCCTTATGCTGCATTGGGAGTAATATTCGTAAAAAACACAAGTAATGTAGATATAAGTAAAACTCTAAACTTTGTTGGATCTGCAATGTGGTATAAAGATGAAGTTAATTATGGAGGAGCAGGATTATTTATAGGTACACCTGATAAAACTAATACAAGGAAGTCAGAGATTTCGAGAATTACTTGGACACGTATTTACCAGCATGAAATTAGCAGTCCTGAATTTATTGCATCAGGTAACATAATCATTCCAGCAGGAAAAACCGTTACAGTGTTACTTTATACGTCATCTAATCTTCACTCAGAAGGTGAAAGAGTTGGTGAGACACCTGAGTTCTTTGCAAGTGAGCACACGTATAGCACAATCTATGGTCAATTTATTCAGTGGGGAATATATAACTTTCGCAGCAATTTTCTGACTACAGGACTTGAAATAGATGTAGAGAGAACACTAAGAGCGTGGCAATGCCCAGGATTAGATGCCACTCATAAAATTTGGAATTAAAAACGGAGAAAACCAATGCCAATTTATATTAGATTTGAACATAACAAACAAGTAGAAACAACAACGCTTGAAAGTAAGCCAACTGGAAATGATTGGTATGAAGCGCCAAAGAATTTCGACTGGCAAAAGAGTTATCAGTTAACAGAAGGAGGAGAAATTGCTCAGCGTACTAAAGAAGATATACAAAAGGAGTTACTGGATAATGCGAAGCTTTGTGCATTTGATAGTATGCGTTTCTATTATGATAATCATACTCACCAATATGCAGGTTATTCTCACCAAAAAGCTAAATCTTATGAGATTCAAGCGGAAGCCGCAAAAAGCATTCTAGCAGCACCAGAATCTATAGATGAAAAGGATAAAGAAATTATAGAGCCTTTAGCAAAAGTCCGTGGTATTACAATTATCGAAATGGCAAGAATAATTGAAGAAAAAGTAAAAAAAGCAGTAAAAGAAATAATTAAATGTGAAGAGTTGGAAGACATTACCAAGAAGAAAATTGCAGAAGCCAAAAGTGAAAATGAGCTACAGACTTTGCTCGATGATTTCAGGAAAAAAATACAAAGAAATGGCTGAAGAATTTTTACACGGAGTAAATGTTATTGAGGTAACCTCAGGAGCAAAGACAGTACGTACAGCTAAATCATCAGTGATAGGTGTAATTGGTACTGCTCCTGAAGCAGATGAGCAAAAATTTCCACTGAATAAAGCCAGTGTTAATTGCAGGAAGCTTAAAAGAGGCTGCGAAGCTTGGTAAAACAGGTACCCTTCCACAAGCAGTAAGCTCTATCTTTACACAAGTTGGTGCAACAGTAGTAGTAATTCGAGTTAAAGAAAGTGAAAACAGTGATCCAAAATTAAAAGAAGAAGAGACGCTGAAGAATATAATTGGCGGTGTTGATAAAGAAACCGGAGAATATCAGGGAATTGAGGCATTTCTCAGCAGTGAAAGCATAGTTCATGTTG
Source organism: Wolbachia endosymbiont (group A) of Cephus spinipes (assembly GCF_964026895.1). Classification (NCBI taxonomy): domain Bacteria; kingdom Pseudomonadati; phylum Pseudomonadota; class Alphaproteobacteria; order Rickettsiales; family Anaplasmataceae; genus Wolbachia; species Wolbachia endosymbiont (group A) of Cephus spinipes. The sequence goes on from NZ_OZ034713.1 coordinate 991,462, forward strand.
CTCCAAGAATATTAATTGCACCTCAGTTTACTCATCAGTTACCTGAAATAGATGGAGTAAATCCAGTAGTGAGTGCTTTAATTTCCATAGCAGAAAAATTAAGAGCAATTATTGTTGCAGACGGACCAAATACTGTTGATGAAGAAGCAATCAAATGGAGAAAAAGTGTAGGCAGCTCAAGAGTTTACGTAGTTGATCCATGGGTTAAAGTATTTATTGAAGAAGAAATTTTGCCTCCAAGTCCGTTTGTTGCAGGATTAATTGCAAAAATTGACAATGAGCATGGGTTTTGGCACTCACCTTCAAATCAAGAGATAAATGGTATTGTTGGAACAAGCAGGCCTATTGATTTTACGCTCGGTAATACAAATTGCAGAGCAAACCACTTAAATGAAAATGAAGTAACAACGATAATTCATCAAAACGGCTATAGGCTTTGGGGAAATAGAACATGTTCAAATGACTCAAAATGGGCTTTTCTGTCAGTGAGAAGGACTGCAGATTTAATCAATGATAGTCTACTTCGAGCTCATTTATGGGCAGTTGATCGCAATATCACCAAAACTTATATAGATGATGTGATTGAGGGGGTGAATTCTTATTTGGCCAATTTAAAAGCGCAAGGAGCTATTATCAGTGGAAAATGTTATGCAACTCCCGAACTCAATACACCGGCAAATATTGCAAGCGGGAAAGTGTATTTTGACTTCGAGTTTACACCACCGTATCCGGCTGAGCAAATAATATTCAGATCTCATCTTGTAAATATAAGTTAGGAGAAAGCAAAGTGTTACCAAAAATACTGAGAAATTTTAACGTATTCGTTGATGGTCGTGGTTATGCAGGAAAAATAGATGAAGTAACCTTGCCAAAGCTCACCATTAAAACAGATGAATATAGAGCTGGTGGTATGGATATTCCAATAAATATTGACATGGGTATGGAAAAGTTAGAAGCAGATTTCACTTTTGCTGAATACGATACAGAGCTCTTTCGGCTATTTGGGTTGATAAATGGAAATTCGGTATCTTTGACGCTCAGAGGTGGATTACAAGGCAGCGGAAGCAATGATATTGAAGGAGTAATTATCAACCTCAGGGGCATATTCAAAGAATTTGACTTTGGTAGCTGGAAACCTGCTGAAAAAGCAACGCTGAAGTGTACTGTAGCTGCTCATTACTATAAACTTACTATAGGTGGTAATGAACTGATAGAGATCGATGCTGAAAATATGATAAGAAAGATAAATGGTGTTGATCAAATGGCCTTGCTACAAACGATTCTAGGGATCTAATATGGTTGACAAAATTACATAAAAATGTTAAAATATAAGAAGTTGTAGGTATATAGTTAATATGGATTCTAAAGCTCATACAAATTCCATAGAGCAGCTAACTGGTTTACTTGTTAGTGTAGCACAATCTCAGGACAAGTCCGTTTTAAAGTTATTAACTGAATTAATGGAAGAAGAAATTGAAGATATGGAATTATCTAAGATTGCTGACGAACGCTATAAAGAAAAGAGGGTTAAACATCAAGATGCCTTCTGGGATTAAGCCTTACAATATAGACTATTCAGAATCTGTTATAAAGAGAGACATTCCGGCTCTTCCAGCAAAAGTAAAGTTAATGATTAAGAAGGCAATAATGGAGCGTCTAACAGTTGATCCAATTGGACTTGGAAAGCCATTAAAGCATAACTTAAGTGGACAACGTAGTCTACGGGTGAGGTATACTTTATTATATAGATGTACCAGAACATACAGTAGTTATTACTTCAATTGAACACAGAAAAGATTCTTATCAAAGCTAATCCTATTTATAGCACCATACAAAGAAATTAGTTATGTAAAAGCCGATATAGACTTTTATTTAATTAACTTTTTAAGGAGGAACATGCAAGCTATAACACTTAATAACCCAATAACAGTTGACGGGATTTCTGTCTCAGAATTATCGATGCGTGAACCTAAAGTAAGAGATTTACTTGCTATAGAACGCATAGAAGGCGAAGCTTTAAAAGAAGTAGCTTTAATTGCTAATCTAGCATCAGTACCAAAAGAAGTAGTTGAAGATTTATGTATTAAAGATTATGTAGAAATACAGAAGGTGCTAAAAGGTTTTTTGTCGCCGCTGGAACAGAGGAGTTAAGATTCAATATTTTAAAACTTAGCTCAACAACAGGAAGTGGAATTGAGCAAATTATTAATATGAGTATAAAAGAGTTTCTAAAGTGGTTAGAAGTAAGTGAAGGAGTAACAAAAAAATGTCAATGCTTTCAATAAAAATAGGTGCAACGTTAGATGGCAGTTTTAATAATGCAATGACAGGTAGTGCAGCAAAGCTTTCTAAGTTGGGTGATAGTATAAAGCAGCTTGATTCGTCAATGAAATCGGTTTCCAAATTTAAGCAACTAAATCATGATGCCCTTGAAGCTATGAAGAATTGGAAGGAAGCGGAGAAGAAAGCAAAAGAATCAGCCGCAGCAATTGCTAAAGAGAAGAAGGAAAAAAAAGAGCCAAGCAAAGCACTGAGAAATGAATTTGAAAAATTGAAAGCATCAGCATCAAAGGCAAAAGAGGCTTATATTAAAAAGAGAGATACACTTCACACATTGAATGAAGAAATCAGGAAAAGTGGAAAGGATATTAAATCTTTAGTGAGGGATCAAACTAAACTTGGTTCATCTATTGAAGTACTTAAAGGAAAATACAGTAAATTAGGATCTGTAATACAAAAACAGCAAAATGCTTTGGCAAAAAAAGCGCATTATAGATCACAAGTAATGGAAACTATAGGACTAGGTCTTTCACTTGCAGCACCAATTAAAGTTGCGATTGACTTTGAAAGTGCTATGGCTGATGTTAAAAAGGTAGTAAATTTCAAGGATGGAACAAATGAAGCCGAAGAATTTGCTCAAAAATTGAAGAAATTATCCCGTGAAATACCATTATCAGCTGCAGAGTTAGCACAAATAGCTGCAAGTGGTGGACAGCTTGGTATCAACAAAGGTAAGCTGCTTGAATTTACCACAACAGTAGCTAAAATGGCCACAGCATTTGATATGTCTGCCGAACAAGCTGGTGATTCCATAGCTAAACTCGCTAACATTTATGGAATTGCAGTAGAGAAGATGGAAGGAGTTGGTGATGTTATAAATTACCTATCAGATAATACTGCAGCTAAGGCAAACGATATGATTGAAGCACTTGCTAGAGTGGGTGGTAATGCAAAACAATTTGGTTTAGATATTAATCAGACAAGTAGTTTAGTAAATGCCTTCATTAGTTTAGGTAAACAACCTGAAAAAGCAGCAACTGCTGTCAATGCTCTGCTTTCTAAACTTCAAACTGCTGAAGGGCAAGGAAAAGAGTTCAAAGCAGCATTGGAATCGATAGGTATCACTGCAGAGGAAATGTCACAAAAGGTTGCTGAAAACGGGCAAAACGCTCTACTTTATTTTTTTGAAACTCTAGAAAAAGTAGATAGACAGGAACGTTCACAAATCCTTCTCAATCTCTTTGGTCAAGAATATCAAGATGATATTGCATTGATAGTTGGAAGTTTGGAAGAATATAAAAAAGCAATAGATTTTGTGGCTGATAAAGAAAAGTATAACAAATCTATGCAAAAGGAATTTAATAACCGTGCAAGTACTACAGCAAATAATTTACAGCTGCTTAAAAATACAATAGCAGAGCTAGGAATGAACTTAGGGTCAGTTATGCTACCTCCTTTAAATTGGATAAGTAAGATTTTGAGGTCTATATCTACAGGTATAGCTTGGTTCGCAGAGAAGTGTCCAATTTTAACTACAGGAGTTATGAGCATAATTTCAGCTCTTATTATTGGCAAGATTGCAGTGGTAGGTTTTGGTTATGCATTTGCATTGGCTGGAGGTGGAATATTAACTTTTAAGGCTATTTTGCAGGGAACACTCTTGCCAGTATTAACTTCGTTATCAGCTCGAGTAATTCCAGCAGTAATCATGGGACTGAAAGCCTTAACGTTAACCAATCCTATAGGAGCTGCTGTTGCTGGACTATCAGCTGGTGCAGCGCTTGTAATCTCTAATTGGCAAAAGGTGAAGGACTTTTTTTCAAGTATCTGGAAATCAATTGCAAAACCTATAGAAAATTGGATTAGTTTGGGAAAATTGTTTAATGATAATCCAATAAAAGCATTAGAGAAGCCAGTAAAAGCAAAAATAGGCGGTACAACTAGTAAAAATAATGTTTTTAGCAAAGGAAATCCTTTACTGCACAATAATGCTTTTAGTGGAATTTCGAATAGTAGAACGAATATTGAAAGTGCTAGCGTGATTACAGAAAAAAGTTCTGTAGGAAATAATTCAGAGAAAGTTTTAAAAGACTCTGAAAAGTGTGAACAAAAAATTTTCAATCAAACTTTTACATTTAATATAAGTATTAAAGCAGAACCTAACCAAGATGTACGTAGTCTTGCTGATGCAGTAATAAAAAGAATAAGGGAAAAATCACGTGACGTTCTATTTGATTCAATAGAGCCGATTTACTAATGCTATCGTTTGGTCAACATAAGCTTTCTCCAACAAGAGTAAGGTACAGTAAAGAAAATCGTTGGAGTACTATTGAGTGCATTGGTAAAATACCTTCATTACAAAATATTGGCCAAGGCACAGAAAATATAGACTTAGAAGGAGTAATTTATTTCCATAATCTCAATGATTTAAATCAATTAAAAAGTATGAAAGAAGCAGAAGAACCACATACTTTAGTAGACAGTTTAGGTAATGTTTTAGGGAGGTTTGTGATTGTACGGATAGAGAAAAAACAAACATCATTTTTTCCTTGTGGATTACCAAAAAAGGTTGAGTTTAGTTTAAGTTTGAGGAGATTTAACTAAAAATGGCAACATATTACTGGAGTAAGGAAGGAGAGATGATAGATCTAATTTGCTGGAGGCATTATGGAGCAACTAGAGGAGTAGTGGAAGTAGTTTTAGAGGCTAATCCTGGTCTTGCGGAGTATAGTGGTTCTTTGCCATCTGGGTTAAGGATTAAACTGCCTTTAATACAAAAGCAATTAAAAAAATCGAAGTTAAAAGTGTGGGAATAAATGAAACCTGAATTTAGCATTGAAGGAATAAAAGATCATGTAATATCGGTGCATCTTGCTGATGAATCTGGTACTATAGATGATGTCGCAGAGGTATGTGTTGATTATGGAAATGAAAATGTAGAAATTCCAAATGAATTGAACATAGCACTAGGTTATAAGGAAACGGGAATCTTTCCAATGGGTGTATATACAGTCAATGAAGTTACGATACAAGGCCCACCTAAGACCCTACTAATAAAAGCTCATGCAACAAATTTAAGAATATCTTTAAAAGCAAAGGTATCAAAAGAATGGCATCAAATTACCATAGAAAACTTAGTGAAAGAAATAGCTCAAAAACATGGATATGGATATAAAGTTGCTGAGGAATTTAAGAATGTATTAATACTCCATATTAATCAGGCAGATGAAAGTGATATAAGTCTGTTAACAAAGATCGCAACAGAGCGTGAAGCAATGGCAAAATTAGCTGGTGGGTATATATTGTTTATTTCAAAGAATATGGCAAAATCAGCCACAGGAAAAGCTTTAGGAACAACGACTATTAGACCTCAAGACACAATTAATTGGAAAGTGCATTTTACCGTACGTGATAAGTATAATTCAGTAGTAGCAAAATGGCACAGCTATGAAAAGGGTGAAACTATTAAAGAAACAGTTGGTAGCGGCGAGCCAAGTTATATTATGCTGGAACTTCACTCAAATGCAAAGTCAGCACTAAGTGCAGCAAATGCTAAGTTTAAGCAACTACAGCGTAATAATGAAACTTTAGAAATGACAATCCCAGGTAATCCGGAGTTATTTGCAGAAGCTAAACTTAATCTTATAGGTTTTAATCAAGCAGTAGATGGTGAATGGATAGTTAATAGAGCGGAGCATACTTTAAATAGCTCAGGTTACCTTACTATGTTGTCAGCATCTTTGAGTAAGTAATGTTAATAAAAAATGAGTAAATGATCTATTTAATATTAAAAAGATGTTGAATATGGATAAATTGGGTCAAGATACAAAAAACAAGCTGCATTTTTGGTGGCTTATAACAGTAATAGTATGTATTATTGCTACCTATTCCTACATGAAGGCAAAAGCTGAAGGTAATTATAAAACGATACTACGCATTGCTTCTCAAAATTGTAACTTAGATGTAGTAAAGTTTTCAGTAGAAAATTTATTAAGTGTGAACACACAAGTTCCTAAATTAACAGCATTACATCATGCATCTGATTCAGGATGCTTGAAAGTTACTAAATTTTTAGTATACCAAGGAGCTGACATTAGTGCATTAGGTGAAAATGAAAGATGGACAGCATTACATTTTGCTGCATTAGAAGGGCACTTAGAAGTAGTGAGTTTTTTACTGGAAAGAGGTGCAAATCCTAATGTTAGAGATAGAAGTGGAAAAAACCCTCGAGATGTAGCTGTAATAGAATCAAGGCAAAACAAAGACAAGCCCTACGATCAAATAATAAAGCTACTTGCAGAAGCAGAGAACTGATAACATAAAGAAATCACTAAAGCTGTAAGTTTTCTATAATCTATATATAAACTTCTCAAGCTATCCATAATAGATTAATACCTTCACATGAAAAAGCAAAAAATCCCAATAGCGGTAATAATAACAATAGTTCTACAGACTGTAGGATTCATATGGTGGTTGGCAACACTCGACCTACGTGTACATATCCATGATAAATTTGTAGAGAAGAACCAAGAACTAATAGAAATAGTCTATCGACTTGAAGAGAGAGTGAAAAACCTCACTGAAGAAGTCAACGAACTTGAAGCTATTCACAAACACAAATAAGAACTAAATTTTCAGTGACAAAGTACATTTTATCTGTAGATGGAGGTGGCATTAGAGGGATAATACCTGCCATTATTCTAGCAGAAATAGAAAAGAGGGCAAAGAAACCGATAGCTGAAATCTTTGATCTTATGGCAGGAACCTCAACTGGTGGGATTGTTGTAGCAGGATTATGTAAAAAAGATAAACCTCAATATTCTGCTAATGATTTAGTCAAGTTCTATCGGGAATATGGACCATATATTTTTAAGTCTTCATTCTTCAGGCGATCAATATTATCTTGGTTTAACTGTACACAATACCCACATAAAAATATTGAATTTGTACTGGATAAATATTTTGGAGAGGATATTCTAAAAAACACATTAAGTAAGGTACTGATAACAAGTTATGATATTAACAACAACTATCCTTTCTTTTTTAAGAGCTGGAGAGAAGACAGAAATTTTATCAGGCTAAAAGATGCACTCAGAGCTACAACTGCAGCGCCCACTTATTTCATACCAAAACATCTAAAAATTGATCAGATAGACAGAGTATTAGTAGATGGTGGGGTATTTGCCAATAATCCTGCGGCTTGCGCATATGCAAGTGGTAAGAGGTTATTTCCAAATGATGAGATTATACTGTTATCAATAGGTACTGGCAGAACAGATAGAAGCATAGAGTATGCCAATTCAAAGAGATTTGGAAAAATAGGCTGGATAAAACCTTTGTTAAATGTGATGTTTGCCTCTGGATTGGACTGCGTAAATTATCAGATGAATCAAGTAATAGGCAATAGATACGTAAGAATACAATCGCAATTGAAGCTAGCGTCGGCTGACATGGATAATATTACATCAAAAAATATCAAATCTCTTCAGCAAGAGGCAAAGGCAATGATAGAGGATAATCAAAAAGTGATAGAGAAATTCTGTGATGTTTTATCTTGATACGTCAAATTCTGCAGAGCTAAACAAGTTTTTAGAATAGATATATTAAATACATAACTATTTTTACTTATATCTTAATATATTATTTAACACAATTCAATTTTCAAACTCATCAGTAGTTAAGCCACTTGCTCGCACAATAATATCAATAGCAACACCTGCCTTTGCTAGATTTTTTGCAACTTTGATCCTTTCTGTTTTTTTAACTTTTTCCTTGCCACTTTTCATATCTTCAGATAGAGATTTGACTAATGATTCTTGTTCTCCGTACTCATCCATTAAACTCAATAGCTTTTTGCTTTCTCTTGTTTTAGGTAGCAGAACTTTAATATTCACTGATAATGCATCTGATATTTTATATAATTTATCAAATGTTATAGCAGTATACCCTCTTTCATATTCGTGTATTTCCTTGAGTGTTAAACCAACTTTATCAGCCAAATCTTTTTGAGTGTATCTCCTTATCAATCTCCATTCTCTTATTCTTTGTCCTATTCTGTAATATATAGAATCAGTGCAGATTTCTCTCTCTGTACTATCATACTCGTAAATAGATAAACCCGTTGCCTGGGAAATAACATCAGTAGAAACTTCTTCTTTCACTAGATTTTTTGCTATTTCCAACCTTGCCTCTTCTTGATTAATTTTTTCGCTAATATGAACAAACCTGACTAATGAAGGTACTATTTTGCCTAACTTTTGATTCTCGTATATTTTTGTTAGATAAAGTATTTCCTCGTCTTCATCTTCATACTCTCTTACTGTTATTGATTTAGGTAATAGATCTACAACATTAACTGACAACACTCTTGCTATTACATATAGTACTTCAATTGGAATAGCGCTATAGCCATTCTCATAGCTGTTCACTTCTTGGTATGTTAAACCTATTTGACCTGCTAATCCTATTTGAGTATGACCTCGCATTAACCTACAATTTTCTATTTTTTGCCCTATTCCATAGCTAACATTGCTTGCAGAAACAAACACATATACCTCCTTTTAAGAAAAAAACTTTATTACTATAATTTTTTTACGAGCTATCCATCTAAAACCATATCAATAGATAAACCTACCGCTTGCAAAATAATATCAATAGAAATTCCACCTTTTACTAGATCCTTTGCAGCTTTGATCCTTTCCGCTTTTCTCACTTTTTCTTCACAAATCCTTATACCTTCAAACAGAGACTCTCTTAATGCATTACGTAGTTCTTGGCTCTCAATTTCTTTGTATTCTTTAATCAAATCAGGTAGCTCATTTTTCACTTTACTCCCTTCCTCTATTAGTAGATCCGTAATATTAATCGATAATGCTTCTGCCATTTCATATAATTTATCAAGTGGAACAGCAGTCCTTCCTTGTTCATAGTTACTTATTTCGTCACGTGTTGTGCTCATTCTCTCTGCTAAGTCCTTTTGAGTATACTCTCTCACTAGCCTCCATTCTTTTATCTTTTTTCCTATTTGGCAGTAGATAGAACCAACTTTTTCTTCAACACATTCATCAGCAGAGAGACCGATTGTTTTTGCAACAACATCAACAGAAATTCCTGCTTTAACCAGATCCTTTGCAATTTTTATTTTTTCCGATTTTCTACTACTTTTTTCACTGACTTGGACAAATTTGGTTAGCAAACAAAACATTCTACGTAACTCCTGATCGTTAATCTTTTTATATTCTCTTACTAGATTTAATATTTCTCCTTCCTCATTCTTAAAGCCGATTTTCTCCTTTGATGCAGGAATGAGATCAGTGATACTTACTGACAATGCTTCTGCTATAGCGTACAACCTTTCGATTGAAATTCTACGGTTCCCTTTCTCATATTGCAGTATTACCCAGTACTTTACACCAATTTTTTCAGCTAAATCCTTCTGAGTATAACCTCTCTCTAACCTCCAATTTTTCACTTTTTCCCCTACTTCACAGTCTAGACTTTTTTCCACGAAAACAACCATGCGTATAATATTTTCTACTATGGCTCAATTTTGTTAAGGCTCCAGATATAATGGTAAGAAAAAACCTCTGGAACCTTAAAGTTGACTGTAGACACATTAAAGTTTTCTAAAAGTTTCTTTACTACCTTCACGTATCCTATTTACCCACGGAGACAATACTTCATCATTACTAATCTCTTTTATAGCATACTTTTCATTCCATATGCCACATCTAGTGAAATTACCTCTTTCTACCACTTCCTTAAGCTTCACTCCCCCAAAGAGGCAATTTTTTCCTATTTCTTCGCCTCTTTTTTGTAACTCAGCCCACATTTCCTTGTTTTCTACTCTGACTTGTACTTGATCATATTTTTTTACATCGTGGTACAATATAACATTTAGCTTACCAATGCTCGTAGGAAATTCTAATACAACAGAACTTCCATCTGACATATCGGTATAGTTTCTTACACCTCCTTTCTCACTTTTAACCTCAACTGCATCATTACCAATTTTTAAAATACTACTTCCTAATTCTCTCAGTATTTTGGCTACTTCTATCTTACTATTCCCAGAAAATTCTATATACGATGTTGTATTATCTATCTCAACATCTATTAATTCTCCTTCTTGCACAGCACTTTCGCTAGCCTTCTCTAGTTCTTCTAGTCTCTTATCTATCTGTGGCTGAACTTCTGGCTGTAGCTCATTATAGATTTCACCTATCAATTTATTCTCCAATAAAGTATCATGAAACTCTGCACCGTTTAGCATTAATTTACGCATTATCTTTTTTCGATCAGTCTTATCAAATTTATGAAAATGTGTACCCAATACTACATACTCTGCAATGCTCCATTCCCCATCATTACATGCATTTAGCCTTGCTCCAGCAGCTAGCGCTTCGTCTACAGCCTTGTGCAGTTCATTTAGACTTTTTGCTCTTACCACAGCACTTTGAAGCCAGCTCAACTTTTCTGCACTTGGCTTTATTTTTTGCAAAGCTGAAGCAAATGGATTCAACCCTTCTGGATAATCTGCTTGATTACTCAAAGGTTTTGTGCCATATATGTAGTCAAGTCCTTTTCCATAGTTGATTTTGTTTTCGTGAACGTTTCTGCTAGGGAAAGGCATTGTATCTTCCGGTTTTATCTCCTTCTGATTATTAATTTTGCTCACAAACTTAGACTGCTTTATATCAACGCCTTCAAGAGCACCAAATATTTTCTTCAATAACTTGTCTTTACTAGTCATATAACCCCCATATTAAAAATACTTTTTAAGTATATAAATCTTAGTTTATACATTCTATTACTCAGTATAAATTATAATGAGTAGATTTGCAAATACTTTCTACTATAACAATCCGTTCTCTCGAAAGCTGAAATAGCCTCCACTTGTGATGATAATATGGTCAAACAATTTTACGCTTGCAGTACTACATGCTGCTGCTAAGCTCTTCGTTACTGCTTGATCTTCTTCTGACGGCTCTAAGCTTCCTCCAGGATGGTTATGTGACATTATTATTAATGTTGCATTTTTTATTAATGCTTTTTTTATAATCTCCTTTATGTATACCGGTGCTTTTTCCATTTCACCAATATAGGATTCTTCTCCGATTAGTTGGCGCCTTTTATTCAAATACAGTATTTTTACACATTCCCTTTCTGAGTGGCCTATACTTACGTTCAAATACTCTACTAGCCCTTGTAAGTCCATTATTGGCTCACTCTTGAGCTTTTCTCTCAGTACTCTTTCTAGTGTTTCCTTAACACACATAATCATTGCTACTGCAGAATCAGTTACTCCTTCTATAACTTTCAGGTCATCCATTTCTCTACCTAAAATCTTTCCTACTCCCGTATAAGTATTCACCAGATTTTTAGCAATTTCTTGAGCCTGTGGCCTTTCATGTACTGCACTTAGAAATGTTTCCATTATTTCACGATCAAGTAGTGCTTTGCCTTTGCTTTCTAATATTCTGAATTCGATTTCTTCTTTACTTTTATTCATATAATTTACCCTTCACTAACAACAAACTTTTTTTAGATATTTACTGCTGTTTTTTATCAGCATTGGCATAGAGCCATAGCTTCCGAGTGAAGTCAAATCAATTTTTCAATCTTTTTTACTTATTTTTTCATGGATAGGTTAAGATATTAATATATGATGATTTTTTATTGTTGAATTTCGTCTAAAGAGATGCCTACCGCTTGCAAAATAATATCAATAGAAATTCCTCCTTTCACTAAGTCTTTTACAATTTTGATTCTTTCTTCTTCTCTAATTTTCTCCTCACAAATTTGTATGCTTTTAAACATAGATTTTATTAGTACATTACGTAGTTCTTGGCTCTCAATTTCTTTGTATTCTTTAATCAAATCAGGTAGTTCATTTTCCACTTTACTACCTTCATCTTCTTCTATTAGTAGATCTGTAATATTAATCGATAATGTTTCCGCTATTGCATACAATTTTTCCAGTGGAATAGCCACACGTCCTTGTTCATAGTTGCTTATTTCGTCACGTGTTGTATCCATTTTCTCAGCCAAATCCTTTTGAGTATACTCTCTCACTAGTCTCCATTCTTTTATCTTCTTTCCTATTTGGCAGTAAATAGAACCTCCTTTTTCTTCAACACATTCATCAGCAGAGAGACCAATTGTTTTTGCAACAATATCAACAGAAACTCCTCCTTTAACCAGACCTTTTGCAATTTTTATTCTCTCCGTTTTTTTACTATTTTTCTCACTAACTTGAACAAATTTGGTTAGTAAACAAAACATTCTACGTAATTCCTGATCATTAATCGTTTTATATTTTCTTACTAGATTTAGTTCCTCATCTTCAAAACAGATTTTTTCATTTGATACAGGAATTAGGTCTACAATACCAATCGACAATATCTCTGCTATAGCATACAACTTTTCAATCGAAATTTTACGTGTTCCTTTTTCATATTGTAGTACTATTTGATACGTTACGCCAATTTTTCCCGCTAAATCTTTTTGAGTATAACCTCGCTTTAACCTCCAGCTCCTTACTTTTTGTGCTATCTGATACTTTATCAAGGTATTTGCCATAAATATTATACAGGTTAATACTACCAAATAAAGATATACAAAAACTTCTACGTTTCAATTTTAGTTGAATATTTCTTCACAATTGTGTATAATTATTAATGCTTTTTAGGTTAATTTATCATGGCTTTTTCTAAATTTCTTGATGCACGCAATGATTATGCCTTCAAAAGAATATTTGGCACCGAGAAGAATAAAGATATCCTCATTCATTTCTTGAACGATATTTTAGGCTTCACTGGCTTAGCTGCTATTCACGATGTTGAATTCTTAGCTACCATTTTGGATCCTGAAATTGCCGCTAAAAAGCAAAGTATTGTCGATGTTCTTTGTAAAGACTCTCAAGGTTCAAGATATATTATAGAAATGCAGTTCACCAAGACCAAAGGCTTCGAAAAGCGTGCTCAATATTATGCTGCTAAAGCCTACTCAAGTCAAGCTGATCAAGGTGATAATTATCATAATCTCAAGGAAATTATCTTCATAGCTGTTGCTGATTGTATTATTTTTCCAGATAAGACTGAGTACAAATCTAATCATGTCATTTTAGATCAAAATAGCTTTGAACATGACTTAAAGGATTTTTACTTCGTATTCATAGAACTACCTAAATTTACAAAGACAAAAGAAGACCAACTAGAAAATATAGTAGAAAAATGGTGTTATTTTTTCCGATATGCAGCAGAAACAAGGGAAGAGGATCTAGATAAGATAGTTGGTAGTGACGTAATAATAAAACGAGCTTATGAAGAGATGAATAAGTTTAATTGGTCAGAAGAAGAGTTACTAGCATATGAACAAATGAAAAAACGCATAATGGATGAGATTGCTGCTTTTGCTCAAAAATTTGATGAGGGTCTTAAAGTTGGTCAAGAAAAAGGTAGACAAGAAGGTAGGCAAGAAGAAAAAATCGAAGTTGCAAAAAACTCACTCAAGGCCGGTGTCTCTATTGATGTTATAGCTCAAATTACCGGTCTCTCTCATTCTGAAATTTCACAACTCAAAGAAAAAACATAATACTCCTACTTATTCACTTTAACATTTATGAAAACCTTTTCTAAGTTAGACATATCCCCTAATTAAGAGTCTAATGAACTGTCTAAAATAGCTATAAAGATTACACATAGAATTACATAGATTACTATCATAACGAAACCCTCCTATTCAGCCTTCCATATCAAAAATAAATACTGTAAGTTTAATATGGAGAGTACATTACCACTTATTTCCTAATCCCAGTCTTGTACCTCTAATTTATGCTTCATCCATTTAGGACCCTCAAACTTGCTGCTGGTCTCCCTAATTTTTTGGCTAATTCTACAGCCTTTACTTAAAATTCTACCGTAAATTTTCTACTACTTGGCATATTATAGCTCCACCTCTTATATTATAACCTACCTATTGAGATTACCTCCGAGCTTGGTTATTCCTATCTCAGAAAGACAAGTTGATACTTTATCCTTTTTGGTAGGGACATTTGTACAAAAGCACTTCTTGCACTTTTCTAAAACATCATCTAACCCAACATTACCACTAAATTCAACTCCTCTTTCCAAGCTTGCTATTATTTCTGGATACGCACCTTTAAGTTCAACACGTATTCTAGCTTGTTCTTTTGAGTCTAGGTTTCTTATTTTACCTTCTACAAATGAATCAAATTTCCTAAGAGCAAACTCAACTGCAACTTTTCTACTTGGTATAACTTCTATTCCTTTACTTATTAAATTTTGATAGCGTCTACTTGGAGTATTATCTAACGCATCGGCAACACAATTCGCAAGAGCAATATTTTCATTATTTAGGAAATTATTCCAACCAACAGATGATGTACTTTTTGGTATGTTTTTATTATCACTTTTTACATTATTCTTATCTGCAATGTTGTATTGAGTAGGTAATCCAGGAATTATAGAAAAAGTGCTAGCTGCTAAGTTTTTTGCCCAAGAAATACAACTACCCATCCATGAAGATGGTCTTATGCCACTACTTGCTGCTATCTCAGGTTGATCACTTAAATCCACGGCAAGATGAAGGAGTTTGCGTTGTGCAGGGCTTCCTCTTTCTTGATTAAGCTCTTTCTCTAAATAATTGATAACATTATTATGTCCTCTATCTCTAGCAATATCTAGCGTTGTTTTACCAGCCTTGCACTTAGCATTAATGTTGGCTCCCTTACTTATAAGGTATTTTACTACATCTAAATAACCAACAGCAAGGTGTAGAGGGGTATCATCATTGTTATCTTTAACATTAACATTAGCTCCCTTGCTTATCAGATCTATAACTTTATTAAGATCACCACCTTTTGCTGCGATTAACAATTCTTTATTCAAATCTAATTGTGCTTGTTCTAGATATTTTACAACATCATTATGTTTTTGATCGATAGCAACATTTAACGGTATTTTACTGCCCTTATCTTTGGCATTAATATTAGCCCTTTTATCTACAAGATACTTTGCTACATCTAGATGACCACCCCAAGAAGCCCAATGTAGTGGTGTCCAGTAACCATTATCTTTTATATTAACATCAACTTTCTCTTCATCTATAAAATACTTTACCATATCTAACTTACCGTTGGAAGCAGCACAGTGCAGGGGAACTCTGCCACTATTATCTCTAATTTCTAAAATATTTCTATTACCTATAGAGCATTTCATTACATGTAAATGATTCTTTAAAGGAGCATTACATGGAAGAGTGCTACCATTATTGTATTTAAATATTGAATTAGCATATTCTTCTATCAAGAATTTTGCAACCTCTAAACGCCCTCTCCATGCAGCATAGTGCAGTGGTGTGTAACCTTGCTTGTCAGTATCATTAATACCTACTCCCTTGCTAAGAAAAAACTCTATGATATCTTTACTATTATTCTCAGCAGCAACATGTATAGGCTTTTTACCATAAGGGCCTTTATCTGCAGCATTAATATCAGCGCCTTTTTTTATCAAAAACCTTGCAATTTCTAAATGATCTTTAAATGTAGCCCAATGTAGTGGTGTCCAACTGTATATATCTGTAGTATTAACATTAGCATTCTGACTAACAAGATCCTCAACTTCATTGAGATTACCATCTCGTACTGCAGTCAACAATTCTTCATCTAAATCTGATTGTCTTTGTTCTATCATTTGTACTATGTTTGTGTAACCTTCTTGCTTAGCTAAATCTAAAGGTGTCCTATTACGGCTGTCTTTAACTTCAATACGAGCACCCCTATTAAGAAGAAGCTTGACTGTACTTGGTTTATTTCCTTGTGTAGCTACATGCAAAGGTGTTGAACCATTATTATTTACATCATTAATGCCACTAGCATTTTTATCTAAAAGAAATTCGACTATTTCAAGCTTACTATCATACTGAGCAGCCACATGTAAAGGTGTATTGCCATACACATCTTTAGCTTTGATATTAGCGTTCTTATCAAGAAGAAACTTAACTATGTCGAACTTGTTGCTAGAAGCAGCAAAGTGTAAGAGTGTCCAATCATTATTATCTTTAGTATCCAAGCTAGCACCTCGATTTGCAAGGCCTTCAACTTTATTGAGATCTCCATCTTGCACTGCAGTCAATAATCCTTTGTCTAAATCCAACTGTGCTTTTTTCAAAAATTCTATTGTATCTACGCAATTCTTTTGAACGGCTAATTCTAAAGATGTTCTACCGTCAGCAGTTAAAGCATTAATATTAGCACCTCTCTCAACAAAATACTTAACTACATCTAATGAACCCAATTGAACAGCCCAATGAAGAGGCATCCAACTTTCATTATCTTTGGCATTAATATCAGCACCGTTATTTACGAGAAGTTTAACTATATTTAAATTATTCTTTTGAATTGCCCAGAACACAGAGGCCCAACCCAGCCTACTTTGAGCATTAACATTAGCACCTCGTCTGATATTGTCTTTAACTTTGCCAAGATCTTCTTTTTCTACAGCAATCAATAACTCTCTATCCAGATTTAATTGTGTTTGTTTTAAAATTTCTACTATATCTGTGTAACCCTTTTGCTCAGCCAACTCTAAAGGTATTTTACCATCTTTATTTTTAGCCTTTAAACTAGCTCCCTTGTCGATGAGATATTCTACTACCTTCAAGTGACCATTACTACAAGCATTATGTAAAGCAGTATTATCGTTAGTCTCTAAATTGGCACCTTGAGCGATAAGATCTTTTACTTTATCAAGATTACCACCCCTTGCATTAATTAATAACCCTTGATCCAACTCCGCCTTCTTCAAAATTTCTATCATATTTCCTTTAGTAGCTAAACCTAAAGGCGTTTGGCTATTCATGTCCGTAACGTTGACACTAGCACCTCTATCAAGAAGGAGTTTGACTACACTCAACCTGTTCGCATCAACAGCAAGATGCAAAGGCTTTTTATTATCTTTGTCTTGAGATTCGATGACAGCACCTTCATCAAGAAGAAATTGAGCTATATCCAAATTACCCCCTTGAGCAGCAAAATGTAAAGGCGTTCCCTGATACGTTATCTCATTATTAAATTTTGCACCGTTACTAATAAGAAGTTTTACCACATTCCATTTACCTGACTGAGCAGCATAAAGTATTGGTGTCCAAGCAAGCTTGTCTTGAATTTCAATATTAGCGCTTCTGTCAAGAAGGAATTGAACCATATCTAAATTATTCCCTGACGCAGCAAAGTGTAAAAGTGTTTGACCTTTCTCATCTTGAGCATCAATATTAGCTCCTCTATCAAGGAGTAGTTTTACTATACTCCATTTACCTGACTGAGTAGCAAGAAATATTGGTGTGTACCCAAATTTATCTTGAACTTCAATATTAGCACCTCTATCAAGAAGAAGTTTCACCTTATCAAATTCACCCGCCTCGGAAGCAAGATGCAACAGTGTTCTGTCAAGTTTACCTTGAGCATTTATGTTTCCACTGTTTGGAACCTCTGAATGTATAGAACTCTCTTGTGAATTAACAATAGAACTCACATTATTTAATTTATCAATACTGTCTGAATTATTTATTTTATCTATTTCGTTACTTAATAATATCTCTTTGTCAGTAAATTTTATAGTTAATGTTTTCATTTTAGATTCTTTATAGAAATCCTTAAACCGTATAATACATAACTCGCTTGCTTCTACATCAGCATTAAAGGCATTGGTAACTATCAAGTCGTACTTATCATGAAGATAGGTATACTGCCCTGCTTTTTTAGATATTACTAATTTATTCTTTTCTTCTATGTCTTGAGGTGTTACTACAATAATTTTTTCATCAGAAATAAAGAATGAAGACTTTAAATCTAAATTATCATCTATTTCCACAGGGGTATTATCAAAAATAATTTGTAATTTTTTATACCACTTATTTATAAGTGCACCTTTCATCCTGACTGTTATTACATCTTGCTGCAAGCCAGTAGCCGATATAGATAACTTAATTAATAAATCACTTTTGTCTTTAATAACTGTTGGTATCGGTTTTATACTCAAATCCCTATTTACTTGTTTCACTAACTGATGCAAATCTAATGTTCTTTTTACACTTTTCTTTCCATTGACATCATCATTAATCACTACTTCTTGAATAGGGAAGTTTTCAATATCAAGTGTTTCATAACCTGAAGTAATTGCACATACATCGTTTCTGCTTAGAACAATATTTCTTCTCCCACTTGCATTGAGTTCACTACACACGTCTCTCCTCATAGAACCCGCAGCATCGCTTCTCTCTCTATTATTTAAATAACTATCTAAATCTAACTTATTTTTTGACTGATTTAAAAAGGTGTGCCTTTCAACATCTTCAACTATAGCAGATATTCTACTTGCTATTTGCTGACTATTTTCTTCAGTCAATATTGACTGATAGTTTACTACAGTTTGATTATAACCATTTGATTCTTGTATACTACGTCTATTGCGAGTAGATCCACAATTTTCAATTTTCCACTTAAATTGACCACCTTTTCCATTTGAAGGCCAGGTAAACACATACCGCCTATCCCTGTCACAATTGTTTAAGTGGTACATACAATCATTATTAGGTGAGTACAAGTACCTTCCATACTTAACATTTTTTAGATACACATTACCCCCATCAAGCTCAACTTTCCACTTAAATTGATCATTATTTCTATTTGAAGGCCAAGTGAACACATACCGCCTGTCGCTGTCACAATCGTTTAAGTGGTACGTACAATCATCATTAGGTGAATACAAGTACCTTCCATACTCAACATTCTTTAAATATACATTATCGCCATTAAACTCAACCTTCCACTTAAATTGACCATTTCTTCCATTTGAAGGCCAGGTAAACACATACCGCCTGTCGCTGTCACAATCGTTTAAGTGGTACATACAATTATTATTAGGTGAATATAAGTACCTTCCATACTCAACATTTTTAATACATATCGCTGAAGAAAATACTGCATTCCTCACTGATTCTGGTAATTTGTTTTTTAGCTTTTCAAGATAAGATTTCTCTTCTGAACTGACCCTAGGTATTTTCATGGTCTCTCTAATAAAGTAAGCTAATTTAAACATTGCACCATCATTCTTTGGTATTTTATCAAATACAGCTATATATCCTGGAATAAACTGGCCAATATAATGGTGACTGCTTATAAACTTTAATATTCCTTTTATACCTACACCTGCGTATGTGTCATTCACAGCTTCCTTAATTGCTTCATTAAACAACCTTTCATCGAAATTATAAACCTTATCTATAAGTTCAATAGTCGAAGCATTACGACTATGCAGCATACCATCCTTTAACACCTTTTTTGCTGCACTTTTTATTGAATCTCTTAAACTACTTATACAAGACTCTACCGATCTTTTTGGATTAGATGGAATATTTGCTTGGTTAACAACTTCCTTCTTTAAAAATTCAACCTGTTTTATCATTTTAAATGCATCATTACTTTTAGTCTTGATCCTGTTACAAAGAAGCTTGATTATATCTGAGTCATTATTGTAAGCGGCTAAGTACAGAGGTGTTTTACCATCGTTGTTTTTAGCCTCGATATCAGCACCTCTATCAAGAAGAAGATTAATTATGTTTTGCTTGGATTCTTCAACAGCCAAATGCAGAGGTGCCTTACCTTTCTTACTTCTAATTTCAACGTTAGCACCCTTATCTACAAGAAAGCTAACCATATCAAGATTGCCGTAATGAACAGCATAGTGTAAAAGTGCCCAATTATCATCGTTGCAACTAGTTAAGGCATTAATGTCACCTTTCTTCTCTAAAAATGATTTAAATATACTTTCGCTTAATTTCACATTACCGTTGTAAACAGCATAATGCAAAGGCGTCCATTTTTCCGAACACTGACTTTTATGTTCAACATCATCCTTACTTTTTTTAGCAGTTTTATCAAGAAGAGTTTTAACTTCATTCCATTTACCTTCATAAATTGCCGTGCTTACCAATGGTTTTAATACCCCCAATCCTGAAGTTATCATCCACTTATTGCACTGATCTATTATGTTTGAATCATAACCATTCAGCAAAAGGTTGTTTTCTAACTTTTCAAGCAATGTTAAAATCTGATTACTATTTGACGTTATATTTTTGAGTTCCTCAATTTGCTCTAAACTACAGGAATTTTCTGTAAAGCTAACCTGGTTTTGCAGTGAAGGAAAACCAAGACACTGATGTACTGGATCTCTATTTCCTCTTTCAAAATCGTCAACTGACATTAAACATTTAAAGTCGTTTTCTACTTTCAGAGTATATTTATCCCTATTCTGATAATTTTCTGAAGCTTTACCAATTAAATACTGTATTTTTCCTACCTCAGATAAGCTAAATCTACCTAATTTACGGAGTGTTATTGGTTCTAAGCCTGGATCAAATTCCAATGTAGAAATCCTATAAGATTCGTTATTATCCCAATCTTTTATATTGATCGTATGATTAGACTTCTTATCACGAAATATCAGATCTGTACCACTACTAGAAACTTCAACCTGATCCGGAGTAATATTCTTTAACATCATTACTCCTATGCGTTCTTTGTCTTCTCCTACGAAAGTAGAAACATTTTTTTCCAACTTTTGATTGTGCTGAATAACACTAGTAGAGTCACTAAAATCTTCAACATATTCTTTTACAATTCTTTCATAATCATCTCTAAGTTTATTCTTATGCTCCATTACATTATCAACATTTCCTAATAACTCAGGAGATGGAAAAAGATCATTGTTATTCCAGAGAGAATAGGAAATATTCTCCCATTTACTTCGATCAGTATAAAAACCTTCTATTCTAATGATAAAAGGATTTCCACTTTCTCTTATTAATAAAAGATCTTCTCTATCTTTATATTTCTCAATATCTTCAAGACGAGAATCTATTACTACATGATCACCTTGAAAATCCTTAGGTAACAAAAACATATTCTGAGTTTGTGTAGCCTGTAAAAAAGGAGCTAATTTACCCTTTCCCGAAGAAGAGGGAGAACAAGACATTGATTGTATATTGGGGATAAAAGTTTCTCCTTTTTTGTTCATAATTATAAGATGCCTATAATTAGGATCTTGAAAGTAGTTTTTCACTCGAATGTTACTATTATTGTATTTTAAATACAGATCACATTGCTGAATTGAAAAATCTTTCTCAACTGCCGACATAAATAGTGTATCTAGTTTTTTATCACTTGAGTTATTATCAATTTTAACTTCTCTACTATTTATATCATTACCAATAATGTATACATCACTTCCTTCTCCGCCTCTAGCAAACATGGTGCCTTGATCAAAGTTAATTACATCTTCTTCTAAAGAACCAAAAACCATATGTAGAACTGCACTATTACCCTGATTCTGTACTCTATCTCTGATAACACTAAAGACTTTGTAATCCTTGTTATTGTTTAGAATTTTCTTGTAATGACTTTCAACATTGTCAAAATTATCTAGGGAATGTTCTGAATGTAATTCAAATGAAGTAATTTTTATAGTTGATGAGTCTGATCTTTCAATCTTAGGAACAATATTACTACCATTTTTATCTATTAGTGCAAAGCGAGGTTTATTACTGCTTTGCTCAACATAATTTTTTACATCAAGAGTAAATTGATTGTTTTGACCAAAATTTATTTTTAAAGATAAAGTATTACTGTTTTTAAAGTAAGTTATTTGATCACAATCACCTAATAAATTAATTTCCGGAAAAATTACAGTTCCTGTTCCATCTACATCAATTTCTGAATGCAAACCCTTACCTTTGTAGTCTGCAGCTTTTACGTAAAAAGTATAGTTGCTCTTTCCACCCTTGACTGTAGTATACGGCAAAATAATTACTTTTTTGCAATTTTCAACTATATCTTTCTCATTGTTGTTAGAGCCACCACCACTATCTATGATAACCTCACGATCATCGATTCCTGTAAAGTGTTCAGAGTAACCCATGCACAAAATCTCATCCACCTTGTTCTTTCTTCCAACATAGTAGTAATTAAAGATGCCATTATTATCAATTTGATCATTGATTAGCCAACGACCATTTACTCTTGCCTTTAATGACCCAGAGGCACTAGGCTTAAAACGATAGTTAACATTCACTCCTATAACTGTATCTTTCAATTGGCTCAAATCAAGTATATTAACAGAGTTACTTTCACCAATAATTTTACCTGAGAAGTCAACGTTATTTACAACAAACCTATTTACTACCTTATTACTACCACCAGTTATGTTTGCTGTACCTGAGCCAATTAGAAAATTATTGTTCCACTCGTTACTTCCAACGACGATACCTCTGTCCACATTGCTTAAATCATAAATAATTGTTTTGTCCTTTTGCATCATATTTACTCTCTTATCATGGCTAATAACCATTGCATTATCACAATAGTACTTAGCCGATGGAACTGAGCTTTTAATACCCTTTTCGTAATCTTGACTAGTACTGTGTGGCAAACAAATCATGCTAGCACCTTCAATATAATCAGGTATAACACGCGAAAGATCTTGTGTATTGGCATTTTTCCTATTCATCATAATCGTTGCATAATCTGGACGAAGAGTATTACCGTTTATTTTTCCAAGACCAATACCATAAGCAACAACATTACTAGGGTCATTATTTAAAGCTTTCCAAACTCCTTTAGCTAGACTATTAACCATTTCCTTTCTTGCTGCAAGATGTTGTACATCTTGTGGTACAGGTTGAAAAGCAAATGTATGCCAAAAAATACGCCAATTTTCATCATGGGTTGTATCATACTTTTTCTCGTACTCCACGATATTGCTAACACCACTATAAACTCCGGAAGCTACCATCAATGCAACTCCAACTGCAATGCCGATTCCAGGCATACCAAGTGCTGTAAGAGCAACACCAGACATAAACGATATAGTGGAAAAAGATATAGTTGCTATATTATCTCTTATTTCTTTCTCTCCACATGGATTATCACTATTCTCTCTTTTTTTACAATCAACAAGATTGTTTGCTGACATGCCTATATCAACAATATCAAAGACGCCAGTTATAGCTCCTGCTGTACCTCTTGCTATTGTACTTCCAAATTTTACTCCCACAACTCGAATAGCAAATTTTGTCTGTTTACCTAAAGTACCTGGTATAATTTTTCCCACAACCTTTTCAGCTGATGCTACAACTTTTGGAGTAATTTTAACCATTACATTTTCAATCGGTTGAGATGCAAAAGACCATCCTATTCCGCCTAGATTTAATCCACAATCTGTGGCTGTCCCTTCCTTGCAAGATACGATAGCACCATGGATCCCTCTTATTAATTGTATCCCACCAGCAGCATTCATTAACCTGCCTTTTAATTTTGAGCCTTTTGTTGCACTGCTAGCTTGCTGTGAGATATCTCCATGCAAATTCTTAACACGTTCATTCTGAATATAACGTTCATATCCTTGATCTTCAGTTACCTTGTCAAGTAAGTACTTATGATCCCCTTCAATACTTTTGTCCCCAACAAACTCTATTAACTGAGCATTTTTCGCTTCATCTTGACTACTTTTAACATAAGTTAGAAATTTTTCGCTATCAATTATAATTTTGTCTGCATTATTTTCATCCACTTTGCCTTTACTAAACTTTTCTACATCACCCTTTGAAAATAAACAAGGATTAATACTTCTTCTACTTCCACCTCCTCCTACGCAACTATTTAGGTCGAATTTTGGTTGTTGTGTCCCAGCAAGTACAGCCTCTAAGTTAGCTATACGTTGTGGATCTATACTTAATGTGTTTGAAATACCTTCTCTCATACGTATAAAATGATTTTCTCTTCTTTGAATTCGCAAATGGTTACGTATTTCATCAGGAATATTACTTAATCTACTTCCTTGCAACACAGTATTAATATCTCTAGCGTTTTCTAACGCCCATAAGCCGCAATTATAACCATCTCTTTGTTGAGTAACAGAAACATCATTAACGGTAATTTGAGCCTGTTGTAAAACTTGACGAATATTATCTGGAACATTATTACCCAACGAGTCTACATAGTATCCATTATACTGCCCATTTTGATGGGAGATGACTAACGTAACCCAATGGTTATTATTTAAATTAACAATTAAAGTTAATGGCCTTCTTTCACCTCTTGTTGCTACGCTATCTTGAAACTGTTGCACCTGATTAACTATGTGTTCCGGTGATCCCACTATTTCAAATAATGTGTCAGCTCCATCAGTTCCATAACCATATTTTATTCTTGCAATATCAGCTATATCATGTTGTTGAAGCCAATAACGATAATCTTTTTCTGCTGTTGCAGATTCTAATGTACGTAAATTCTCTTCTTGTATACCAATATTTTTGAGCCTCTGCGTTACCTCTTGTATTTCCTCTAAATGTTTTCTCTTAGCTATGTCAATAGAACTATGAACTACTATAGCAGGAACAAACTCATCACTCGTTAATATTAAAGAATTTTTGTCTTTAGCCTTCACATTCACAACCACACCCATGAAAAGCATTTTATCACTATCTGTTATTGTTTTCAGCGCAGCCCCTTTAGCATATCTAATATTTTGTTCCTTTGTTAATTTATCAACCTCTTTTTTCATTCCTTCTTCATCTAAGTTTTTATCTATAAGCTTAAATTCCAGCGCTATAGGAGTGTATTCTTTAGCACCTTGAGACGAAGGACCAACACCTTGAATTACCATATCAACACGACCACCTGCTCCTACTTGAAATTCAGGTATAATTACAATTTTTGCAGAATCCTCTTGTTTCGCAGAAGTCTCTTTTAGCTTCAAATCACTGTAACTACTAAGCAAGCCATTAAGCACAGCTTGCAATTTGGCTTCATCAGTTATCAAACCTTTAATAGGATAAATTGTATCTGCTATATCAGTAAGTAGCTTTTTATAATCTAGTAATAAATCTTTACTATCAGAGGAAGTAGCATGCTGAGAAGTAATTGCTTGATCAAATTTTGCCTTTAATTCATCAGAATTAGGTATCTTGAGAAAATTGCCTGTAAATTGCTGGTCGTTACCACTTGGGTTATATTTACTTATTTGTTTTATCTCAAAAAGGTCTTTGAAAGGTGAGTTTTCTTTATACTTTTTCAAACCCATCGTAACTTCTATAACATTAACATTTTCTATTTTTCCAACTTCAGGTATATCCATAACTGGAATTTTTTTTGGGTTAAGATTTTGTATTTCTGTTTCTTGTTCAATTATATGAAAAACAAATGCTGTTTTATCTTGTTTCTTATCACCTTTGATAAATACTAAGGTAGTTACAGGCCTTTCTTTTGACTGTGCTCCGCCTCTTGTCTTAGATTCTAAAGGATACTCACCATAAGAAAAGACATACTTTTCTACATCAGTTCCATCAAATTTATCAACTAAGATTGATTGACCTACAGTATATCTGCTAAAATAGTAAATGTCCCTTGTCTCCTTATTTGCCGTGAAAGTATAGTATTCACTCGATAACAAATCTGTTGCCTGCTGCTTAAAAATTTCCTCAGAAACTTGTTGATCATTCCATTTGCTAGCTAATTCTATAAAATCTTCCATCAAAGATGATGGTTGTTTAATAGGTTCTACTTCAGTTTTAAATGGTTCTTTGAAATCTAAATTTAACCCAACAGCAATGGCATCACCTGCATTGGTTAAAATCCGCATCTTATTTGGTCTAAAACCTTTAACATAGTCTTCAGCTTGCTTCAGTGCATCACTTGTAGTAACTGGCCCTTCAGTTCCAGCTTTAAGTTCAATAAGAATTGGTACTGAATCAACAGCACGGTTAGGTCCACGAACAAGTAAAACAATATCAGCATAACCTCTACCAGCAAATTGCTCCAGGTAGATCTTGGTATTATCACGATATCGAAAGTTATCAAATATTCCTGCTACAAAACCATGTTGATCAGCTTCACGAGCCTCATGGCCGTAAACACTATCTTGTAAGTCTAAATTAGTATGAACTTCTTTAATATGATTTAGAATGGCTTTGAGATTTTCCTGAACTTGCTTTTCATCTGGACTAGCAAGCTTTTCAATATAACTTTCTAGATAGACAGACTTACCTAACTTTTTTGTCACTTTCTGAAACTTTACTGTAGGCTCGATGGGCTGATTTACGATCTTCTTTTTGCTTTCTACCTTAATGTTTATTTTTTCATCTTCTCCATCACTCTTTAAGGTATATCCCTTTGCTGACGTGATTCTTGATAACTCCTTCCTAACATCATCACTAAGATCTTTGCCTGACTTATCTAGAAACTGCTTGATTTCATCAAAAAATTTATCTTTAAACGCATTATTACCTTCTAATTCATCACGATTAATTTGTATTGTTTGAGTATTTCCACGTATGTCCTTAGCTTTACACTCTAATACCTCATTCTTCTTAAGGTATAAATGTAATTTCTTTGACTTAACATCCTTGTCTGATTTAGGCTTGCTTTTTACTAACTCATACTTATCTTTCAAAATTTTTATTACATCAATTTGAAGCTTACGTGAGTCTAATTCAGCATAATCTCTACCAATTACACTCTTAAATTCACCTGTAGTAAATTCAAAATGCTTAGTACGTGCTTGTTGAGATTCAGCATGTTGAGCTTCTATATCCTCAGTGAAAATAAAAACATGTATTTTATCTTTTGTTTCTGCTACAACCTTTAAAGTTCTTGATCCCTCAAAACGAAAGTGCAACTTCTTTATGCCTAGCTTATCATTAAGCTTAGTATCTAATACACTAGAAAACCAACCTAAAAATCTATGAGGAAAAAAACCAGCCTTTTCACTAGAATGCAAATAAGATTGTATTTGATCAATCAATGACTGAAATCTTGCTTCAAAAGATTTATCTAATTGATCTGCTGCATTGGAGCTCGTGTAGGGTACTTTCTGAAAAAGCAGCTCTATCAATTCAAAGTCTTGTGGTTTTTCTTGTTGTTGATTGTTATTAACCATAACTGCCCCCTGATTTCAACCTTTTACAACTTTTACTCTTACCTAAACTCTTTGCACACTTTCGTTTAAGTCTAAGTAACTGAATTTCCTAAAACAGAAACACTACACTTTGCTTACAACATCAGTCACCTCCTGCTGTATAGTTTCTACATCTAATAATGAACTTGGTAACTGACTATCACCTCTACCATCCAATTGCTTGTTTCTGACTCTAGTGAATACCTCATATTCTGACTTATTGAGTTCCATAATAGATTGCATTTGCTCTTGATTAAGAGAGTTAACGATTTCAGACAATATTTCAACAGCTTTGTTTTCCTTAATGAGAAAAACAACCAAATCTCTGGTTGATGAGAGTTGTTCGCTTAACTTATTTAAATAGTGTTGTCTATGAACTTCAAAGCCAGGACGATTCCACATAGAGGTAAGCATATTACTACCAGACTTAATAAAACTATCATCTGGCATGGAAACAATTGAGTCTAACGCTGCAAACATTAACGTAGAATACTTATCACGGGATAAATATTCTGGATTCAAACGCTCAAACAGCTTTTTGGCATTTTCAAAAAAATAATTTCCTTTTAATGTATTTAAGGTATAGTAATAACTATTTTTTCTAAAATCTCTTTTCAATAATTCAGGGTATTTGTCTTCATGAAGGTGACGTAGACAAAAGTCAACCATGCCAACATTATCAGCAGAAAAATGTCCTTTATTATATGCTGCTTCCATTAATAAATCTTCTTTCCTTTCCAAGGATACGGAATCAATTGATTGTAACTTATTCCAAAAGAACTCCAAGGCTTCTACGTGCTTTTCTATCATTGCACATCTAAAAGCATAAACGCATGGATGCTCATTATTTAGCTTTAACTGATGTTCCTGGTTATTCATAGCATGTGACCAGTAGATCATTAAAGCTCCATCATCAAGCTTTCTCACTAAATTCTTCCATGATTCATCACTTTGTTCTGATTTAAATTCTTCGAAAATAGCTTTTATCTCTTCTTCAAAGCAACACCAACAAGCAATCCTATAGCGATCAAAGCGACTGAGGAGAATTTTTTGCCCATCTTCAGCTTTTAATGTTAACAACTTTTTCCCAACAGTATATCTATTGAGTTTAACTTGACCTGAAGCACCTTCTACTTCCCAACAAGTTTCATTTTCTAAAATTTTCTTAAGAAAAGGTGGTATTATTGTTCCATCCCATCTACGCAGCAATGTCTGATATGCAATACAATACCTCTTAATCTCTAACCCTTTAAACCCTTTATGAGGATCATCCTCTTTGATGGAAGTTAGTAATACTCTTTGTACATTTTCGTAATCCATACTTACCCCTAACAAGATTTAATATATTTTAGGCATGTTGCTCTACCTTTAAAACTTTGTCAATTACTATTTTAGAAAAATTTTCTAACCCAAAATAACTTTCGATAAAAGCCTCTTAACAGGCTCAATACATAGCCTTTTATTACTTTTAAATTCTGTTTTATCATAAGCTTGTCTTAATTATTCTTCTGCAAGCAAATTAATATTAATTTAGCAACACATATTGCTAGTAACTTAAACAATATAACTATCTCCAGCGTTCAAAACCAAGGGCGGTGAGAACATTTTTCTTTGGGATGCGTTGGTCTACCGCTTAAACCGTTTGAACTTTTCTTTATAATAATTTTACTATACCGTAAAACCAGCTATATTAGCCTACTTTTGCCATATTTAGATATAAACTAATACACCTAACTTTATTGCAACAATTTTACGTTTTTATTTTTATAACGCCGCTTTTATTTAAATTATTCTCACAAATATACTTACTTTTTTGCGTTTTTGGGGAAAGTCAATAATTAAAAATTTTGTGATGCTGAAGAAAGGCATGTTTCTATTGAATTGCACAAATATGCTCCTTCTACCGATCAAGCAGAGCAACTAAAACAATCGCTCGTAATTTTCAGGAAGACATATAAAATTCTTGACTTTTGTATCAGGCATATAATGATTAAAGCGGTTTTAAGCTAAGGTAAAATTATGAATTTAAGTGAGTTGCAAGAGATATTAAGAGCAATAATACAAGATGGTGTAGATGAGAGTAATGTTATTGATAGAATAGAAAATCAGCTAAAAGAACAAGATTTTGACATAATATTTTCCGATATGGATGTAAAGACTACTTTACTGCATGTAGCTGCTTCCATGGATCGCTTAAGAATAGTTGAATATCTTGTAGGTAAAAAAAATGTTGCTATTGATTTACAAGACAAGGATGATCATACTCCCCTACACAGTGCTGTTCGCAAGAATAATTTCAGTATAGTTGAATATCTTATAAAAAATCATGCTGATCCTAATGCAAAGAACAATCACGGCTTTACTCCTTTGTACTTTGCTGCCTTTAAGGGTTACTTAGACATAGTTAAACATCTTGTAAAAAACGGAGCTACTCTTGATCTACAAGACAAGGATGGTGATACTCCTTTATATGCTGCTGCTTCAGAGGGTTACTTAGATATAGTTGAATGTCTTATAAAAAAAGGAGCTAATCCGAATATGAAGAACTATCGTGGCACTACCCCCTTACATGCTGCTGCTAAAGGTGGTTACTTAGACATAGTTAAATATCTTGTAGAAAATGGAGCTGACGTTGATGCAGTGGATGTTAACAAAAAAACTCCTTCAGATATCGTTGATGAGTATAGTCATCCAGGTGTAGTTGAGTTTCTTAATAAAAAGCGTGTTGCTTCTGATGCAAACAATAATGTTCCTTCACAGGCTGCTAAAAGAACTAAACTGGATAAAGTGCAAGAAGATAATATTGAGTTACTTATAACATCCATTTCAAAATTAGGTCGGACTGGAGGTATCACTAATAAGATGTAGCATTAAAGCCTAGTAATAGGCTAAGCGAGTCCAACGTAAGTAGGCAACATCCACTGATACATCTTGACAGTAGATGGGTTTTTGTATAGCTAATTGTGTTTAGTGACAAATTAAATATGGAAGAGCTAAAAAAATGTGGTTGTGAGACAAGTGCTGCTAGGTGTAGTGGTAAGAGCTAAATATAAACAATTCAATAGCATAGGGTAGAAATATGATACATTATAAGTGGTTAGAAATATTAAGTGCAATAAATTCTGACAATGATTTAAATAGGGATAACATAATTGAAAAAATAAAAGAGAAGTTAAAAGCAATAGATCCAACCACGTATAAAGAGTGGAAAAATTTTAATTTTAATGTGAATTATTGGATAAACAATTGCGCAGAGAGATGTACTCTATTGCATATCGCTGCTGGAAATGGTTATATAAAGGCAGTGAAGACTCTATTGGAAATAGGTGCAAAGGTCAATGCAGTAGATCTAGATAGGATGACTCCGTTACACTTAGCTGCCGAAGGAGGTCATGCAGAGGTAGTAAAAATCTTAATAAACGCAGATGCAAAGGTCAATGCAGTAGATCTAGACAGGGTGACTCCGTTACACTTAGCTGCCGAAGAAGGTCACGCAGAGGTAGTAAAAATCTTAATAAACGCAGATGCAAAGGTTAATGAAGTGGATAGAATGAAGCGTACTCCATTGCATATGGCTGCTAAAAATGGTCATATAAAGACAATGGATGCTCTATTAGAAAAAGGTGCAGAAATTAATATAATAGATAAAAAGGGGTTGACGCCATTATTTCTTGCTGCCGAAAATGGTCATAAAGAAGCAGTATGTGCTTTAATGGAAAAGGGAGTAGATTTTTTATTGGGAAATAAAAATAGAATCCTAAAGTACTTAGAAAAACTAACCAAAAGTGATAATTTAAAACAGTTTCGAAAAGAGCAAAGGGATGATGAATATGAATCACTTAAATACTCATTGCTATGTCGTGATGATCATTCTTTAGTTGATATTGTTGGAGGAGATATATTCAATAGCTTAATGCATATACGGCTTGCTGGCATATCTGGTCTAACACCAAGTCAAAGAGAATTAAATAAAGAATTATTCAGTATCCTCCAAGCATACCTGTCTTTTAGTGATGAAGGTGATTATAATGAACATGGTTATATTGTGAGACTTAGAAATTTTTTACAAGACAATGGAGATAATCAAGATCTAGAAAAAGTCCTTAATCTTAGAAGAGGAGAATCTAAATTAACAGTATTACACATAATATCAAGTATAGCTGGGGTAGAAAAAGAATATGACGATTCTGTAGCTTTACTTTTGAAGGCAGGAGCTAACCCTAATGTAAAGGATGATAGAGGAAAGACACCCTTGCATTATGCTACTGGACCTAATAGTATAGCTTCTCTTATGGAAAAAGGAACTAATCTTAATGAGCAGGATAATGAAGGAAAAACACCCTTACATTGTATTGCAAGCACTGATTACAATGATCTCATCTCTTCACTTCTGGATAGTGGAGCTAGATCTGATATATGTGATAAACAAGGAAAGACCCCACTAGACATAGCAATTGATAATTGTAACTACTATGCTGAAGGTTATCTTTTAACTGAGGATCACAAAAGGTTGCAGCAAGAATTAGACTGTATTCTTGGTGGTGTTGACAAAGATAACCCTCCTTCTCTAAGTAAAGGTCTTACTGTATTAGAAAAGTTTTTGAATGAACGCAAGGGTACTCAAGACTTAAAGAGAGTTTTAAGCCTTCATAACAATAAAGGGAAGTTACGAATCTTTCAATATATCAGAGATGTTTTTCATAGTGATGAAACTTGTTGTAAAGAAGCAGAAAGATTGTTGCTGGCAGCAGGAATAAAAGATTTCAAAGGGTTAGATAGTGAAAAGCATCTGCTTAAATCTAGGACTCTATGGGATAATTTAATACTAGACCAGCAGGCAAAGTTAGAAGTGTTTTTAGATGAAGTAGGTAAAGCGCAAAACATGAATCAATTAGAACAAGTTGTAAACGAAGCTATAAAGTCTGGAATAAGGTTTAATTTTCCTCATCAAGGAAAGCTATATGGAAAGATGTATGAAGATAAGTATAACTTTATGGATTGTGTGATGAAAAGAATAAAAGAGATTAGTGAATTAGAAAAGAACTCCAAGGTTGCTAGTGATATAATATGTAAATTAGTATCAAAAGGAGCGGTGTGGTATGTTGTAGATAGTATGTATGTGCTCAATACACTGGAATTAGAATTTGAAGATCATGAAACTAATATGATAAAAGCTCATGGAAGTTGTGCAAATCTTACTCTCAAGTTTATGGAAGTTGTTAGAGGTGCAACTAATGGTAAGTTAAAAGATGCAAAAATGGACAACTCTACTTTCTACTTAGAGTATTCAGAGGATAGCATAATAGATGTCGCAAAGATAACAGATGGGGCAAGGAGCTTAGGGTTAACTCAAGGAAAAATAGAATACGGAAGAGATATAGTAAAGATCGGTAAAAGTGAGGTAGAAATTATAACGGAAAATGGCATAAGGCATTACACTAATCTTGCAGACAATAGTAATATAGTGTTAACTTTCTCTACTAGTTTAGGAGAATTAGAAGTTAATTTGTACCCTGACAAGCAAGATAAAATAATAGTAGAAGTTAGTAACAAAAAGGAAATACTGGAAAAGTTCAAAAATTGTAAAGAAGAATTAGGTGAGAATTGCTCGCTTGGTGGATATTGGGTCTACGATGCTATTAAACAGGGATATTTTGAAAGGTCTGGAAAACTTTGTCAATCTTTTGAAACAATTAGTCTATCTAAAAAAGTCTCAGAAGGAGTCAAAGCAGCGGTAAAAGGTTTAAAGTGTGGTGATATAGTGAGTTCTTCATCCAGTAATATATTTTCTCCAAAAGCGATTATGTAGGAAGGTAAAGCAAGAGTACCAGGAGCATGAACTCAAAGTTGCTTAGGGTCAAGTTTTGAGTATTTTACTAAAATAGCTTTAACATTTTTTGGGGAATGTTTTAAATCCTATGGTGATGTTAAGTTAATAGCTTAAGAGATATTCTAAAGGAGTTATCTTATTTAAAAAATTACTTGGACGCTTATAGTTTTTTGAGCATAGCCTTTCATGTTAGATTCAAAGAAGACTGAATAGGCTGCTCCACACTTTCTACTTTCTCGAGCTTGGTGTTGGGCTTAAAGGTATTGACCTTACCCAGAAAAAGTGGAGAGAAAGTTTGGAATGTTTTTCACAAAGAGAATGATGAATCAAAATGCTCAAGAATGCAATAGTTAATAGTGACGTTGTTTGTTATAAAAAATTTCTATGTATTCAAATATTGCAGTTCTAGTTTGTTGAGCAGAGTGTTGTGAAGTATCAATAAGTATTTCTCTTTTCAATGAGCTAAAGAAGCTTTCTGCAACAGAATTGTCGTAACAACAGCCTTTATGACTCATCTATGTTTTTTATGGATAAGAGATATTGATAACCTTGCAAAGTATATTGTGAACCTTGATCACTATGTAATAGTAGATTTTTGGCAGGTTTACGCTTGTTAACGTCCATTAATAAAGAGTCCATAACCAATTGTTTATTTATTGAACTGCTCATTAACTACCATGCGTGAATATAGATCGATTATTGTTGCCAAATATAGCCATCCTTCTTTGGTTTTTATATAAGTAATCCCATACTTTATTTGGTTGATCGACAATAAAGTTTTGGTCTAATATATTGGGAGCTACTGTCCGTTTGTTGTTTCTTAATTTTAAATTTTCTTCTCAATATAGCCTGAATACCATTTTTCTGCATAATACTTTGCACTGTTTTTAAGTTGCAACTTTTACCCAAAGCCTTTAATTCAGCATGAATTTTAGGAGCTCCATATCTACATTTAGAAGCTTGATATATTTTTTGAATATCTGCTAATAACTCTTTATTTGCTGATTCTCTACTGCTTATTTTCCTTGTAGTCCACTTATAGTAGCCACTAGCAGAAAACCCTACATAATTCCTGCACTTTATAGTGTTTACTATGCTCTTTTATGAAAAAATATTTTACTCTTTTTGACTGGCCAGGGCTTTTTTTAAAATGTCTCTTTCTCTTGTTACTTTTGCTAACTCTTTCTGTAAATCAAATCTCTCTTTGTCATAAGGTGCTACATCTGGAAATGCATTTGCCGCTGACTTTTTTTCGTTATATTTCTTCATCCATTTTCCTAATACACTATCCCTTATTCCTAGATCTCTTGCTACTTTTGCAACTGGTTGACCTACCTTTCTTTGTTCATTTGTCAGCTTAACAGCTTCCAATTTGAATTCTGCCGTATATTCTCTTGCCATTTCTAATCCTCCAAAATTTTATTTTACCCGAAAAAACTCCTTTCTTTCTCTCCACTTTTTCTGGGTAAGGTCAAGAAGCCTATTGTCTAATTATGTACCTAAATTTTATTACGGCACTTTCACTACTACTTTAACGAGTGAGCTACCTTTCTATAAAAGACCTATCGACTGTTGCAATTATAGGCGTAAACAAGAATGATAAAAGAGTACGAGATTGAGTAACTATGTACACTTCTGCTGGCATACCAGGGTATAGGTATACGTTTTTAAACTGAGCAAGCTCTGGTTTTGGTATCACTACACGTACTGAATAATAACGCCCTAGCCTTGGATCATCAAGGGCATCGGGAGAAATATTGCTTACTATACCATTAATTAAACTTAAACGACGTGCACTGTAAGCACTTAAACGAACTTTAACCTTTAGCCCTTCTAGCCCATCAATAGAGACTATGTTGCTATCTTTCTTTTGTGCTGACAGTATCTCTTCTATGTTTCTGGTCTGAATTTTAGCATCTATTATTAGGTCATCATCCGATGGCACTACGCTCATGATCGGAACTCCAGATTGTATAACACCACCTTCAGTATGGTATCTTATATCTGTGACTATCCCATCTTGAGGCGATTTAATTATTGTACGTGCTAATGAATCTTCAGCAACCATCAGTCTCTCTTTCAAGTCTGCAATAGACGTACTAACTTCCTTAAGTTCAGCGTTTGCTCTTTCTTGAGAATCATTTCTCACGTTTATAATTTCTAATTCGTTCTCTCCAATTTTTTGCTGCACTTGAGATATTGCAGAACGGTAATGTCCAACTCTGCCTTCAATTTCAGCAAACTGCTTTTCTAAAGCTAAAATGTGTGGTTTGCTTATATGGCCACTATCAAGTAATTGTCTTTTTGTTTCCAACTCCTCAGTTATCAAGTCATATTGCTTATGAGCTGCATTTAGTTGAAAGTTTAGCCCCGCTAATTCATCATTTAACTGCTTTATACGTTGTTGCAGTATGTCTGTTTTTCCCAATATGCTCTTTCTCTGAGAGTTGAACAACTTTACTTGATTCTTTATCGCTTTATTTACAAGTTCATCGTGAGATAATTTTTTAACCTCATCAGGAAACTCGAGCGTGTCCAAATCTACTCTGATTGCAAGAAGCCTTGCTTCTGTTGCTAAAAATGATAAGAGCTTCTCTTTGATGATACTTAAATTCGCCTTCTCGTTAACATCACTCAACAAAACTAGAGGCTCATCTTTTTTAACTGCTTGACCCTCTTTTACTAAAATTTTGCTTATTATTCCTCCACCCAAGTGTTGAACTATTTTTCTATTTGAAGATACAATAACTTCTCCACTTGCATGCACCGCACCGTCAATTGGAGCTATAGCCGACCAAATACCACCTATCCCAAAAAAGATGAGTATTACTACCAGACCAAAAAATAGTGGTCCCCACGTTACTTTCAGGACTTCATTTACGTTATTACTTTCGCGTTTTAAAATAAAATTTATCACTGCATCAATCAATGCAAACGTCTTATCCAAAAATTTTGGGTACTTCTTCTTTTTATTTTTTGCTCCTTGCATATTTATATTATCACCATGGCCAATCAAGCCTGTCAAAGAAAATCCAGCGCTAAGCTTTTTTAACTTACTTATCATAATACTACTGTGAATTTGTGTTAACTCAAGATAACACACAAAAACAAAGAATCTATAATTTAAGCATTCCATTTAGACTGTAGAGCACCAGAATAAACTATTTAGTAACAATTCCTGCATCAACTATGTTTTTAAAATTTTTTGACGTTTAACTTTATTATAACTTTTTCTTTATTTTGTGAATATCTGAGTTACTTATATTATGTAAGAAATCTATTGCCAACTAGTCAATATTCTGTTAGGAATTAAGATAATATAAAGTTATTATGCTTAAATTGGAAAGCAGAAAGTTCCTGATTACTGGCGCATCAGGCGGAATAGGGCAAGCAATTGTAAAAATTATGCACAAAGCCGGAGCAACTTTATGTATTTCTGGCACAAAAAAAGAAGTGCTCGAAGAAGTTGCTAAACAATATGAAAAAAACATGCATGTACTCCCTTGTGATTTATCAAATGCTGAGGAAGTAAATCAACTAATAAATAGAGCAAGTGAGCTGATGGAAGGCTTTGACGGGCTCGTATGCAATGCGGGTATTACGCGAGACAGTTTATTATTGAGAATGACAGATGAAGCATGGCAGAAAGTAATTGATATTAACTTGAGCTCTACATTTAAGCTGAGTAGAGAAGCATGCAGAAAACTAATTAAGAATAATTGGGGAAGAATTATAAATATTTCCTCAATAATAGGGCTGACAGGAAACGCCGGGCAAGCAAATTATGCGGCGTCTAAAGCTGGAATAATAGCTATGAGCAAATCCATAGCAAAAGAAGTTGCAAGTCGTAATATAACAGTAAATTGTATTGCTCCTGGGTTTATAGATACTAAAATGACTGAAGTTTTAAATGAAGGACAAAAGGGAAAAATATTAGATAATATTCCAATGAAAAGAATGGGAACAGGGGAAGAAATAGCAGCAGGGGTCTTGTTTTTAGCAAGTGATGAAGCAAAATATATAACAGGGCATGTGCTTAACATTAATGGTGGGTTATTTATGTAGCAACACTTATGTATGGACAAATTATAATTTTTACTTTAAAATAAAAATATGTGTAGGTTTAGGTTTGCGTTAATTTATTATTTAGAGGCAAAAAAATGAGCTCTATAATAGGATTTTTTGGTGTTTTGTGTGTAGTATTGCTTTTCTCTTTCTCAGGTTATGCAGATAACCCTGGTGTTGATATGGATGACACAACTAAAGTAATATGCAATATTATTGGTTATGTTTGGGGGATAGGCGGTCCACTTATGACGGTAGTAATAATTGGTGCAGCTTTGCTTGCAATATTTGGCAGGATGCCGTGGCCAGCCCTCTTTGCTCTTGGCATGTTCTGTGGTGTATTTTTTGGCGCTAAAACTATCATAACGAAAATTATGCCCAACGTAAGCGATGAAGCAAAAACTATGTTGGAAAAGTGTGGACAAAAATAATCCAAAAAGTGCAGAAATGCTTTTTTGTTATCCATTAAACCGCTTCATATCTTCAACTTGCAACAAATAAGGGCTATCTTTTGGTAGAGTTTTAACAGCTAACTCAGCGTATTTCATAAATTGCTTTAAATCACCTTCAATACAAGCCTTTTTTGTCAAGGCAAAATAATGCATTGCCGTATCAGCTTCACATTTATATGCAATGCTTAAATATTTCCAGACAAAAGCGTTATTTGGTTCTACATTCAAAATCTGCTCCAGGTAAAAAATCGCCTTTTTTGCATCACCGTGTAATAATAAAGTATGAGATAATGCAAGTTTCACTAAATAACTGTTTTTCTCAGATAAATACCTAAGCGATTCCTCATACATTTTTATTGCTTCACTTAAATTTCCGGCCTTGTATAGCATTTCTGCTTTTAATTCATATAGGTATGGATCACTGTGTGATTCTTGAATCAATGAGTTAACTTTAGCAATAGCCTCTTCTATCTTTCCTTGCCTATAGCAAACTATAGCATTTACATACTCAGAATTATCTTCATATTTATTAGATAACACATGAATAGGAGCAAAGAAAGAGTCTAGCTTTGCAACCACACGCTCAAACTTTAGTAACTTATCCGCAAAAATTGGTTTTACGTTGTTTTTAACCTTATAATTTTGTACAGCAAATATGCGTTTCTCACTAAGTGGGTGAGTGCGGAAATATTCCTCGGTGTTCTCATGCTCAATACTTTTAAAATAATCAAAAATCTCTTTCATACCTGAATTATCATAGCCAGATTCATCAAGATACCTTAAAGCATAGCTATCTGCTACACTTTCTTGCTCTTGAGAATAGTTAAAAAATAGCCTTGAACTAAACGCTACACCACTAAGCAAAATTGCACCAGCAACCTGAGGGTTAATGATAATACTAGAAACTAATCCTACCATATAACTAATCATTGCTATCGATTGAAAATAACCCATAGCACTACTCATTTGCAATATATGACCAGCAGATATGTGAGCAATCTCATGTGCTAATATACCAAGCAGGACATAAGGTTTAGCCGAATATTGTAAAAGTCCTAAATGAATGAAAATACTGTTATTGTTAATTACAAAAGCATTAATCGAATTGTCATTAATTATAAAAACTTTTATTTGCTCATGATCAATATCCGCAGCAGAAAATAAAGGTTGCGCTAGCTCTTTCACTATTGCTTCCACTTCACTATCTCTAATAATGTTAATAGAGTAAGCATTATTACAATATGCAAAAAAGAACAATAAGGTCAAAAACTTAGCAACTCTAAACATGAAAATTCTGTGCTTGTATAATTTATAGAAATCCTATATTTTAACACTTAAATTATACAAATTTATAAACGCTAGTTTAAATTTTTAACGTAACTGATAAGTTTGTCGATGGTAGTTAACTTAATTTTATGTTGTTCAGCAAATTTAAGTAACTGAGGTAAGCGCATCATAGAGCCATCATCATTCACTAATTCACAAATAACTGCTGAATGATCAAACCCTACTAACTTCGCCATTTCAACACTCGCTTCAGTATGACCAGCACGTTGTGCCACCCCACCTTTATGTGCAATTACAGGAAAAACATGACCTGGAGTTATGATGTCATCCTGAGTACCATCCTTGTTGATAGCAGCATGTATAGTTTTCGTTCTATCCTCTGCTGAAACACCGGTTGTAATGCCATAACGTGCATCAATTGATGTAGTAAATGCGGTATGATTTTCACCAATATTTTTCTTTTCCATGAAATTAAGGCCCAACCTTTTCATGTGAAATTTAGTCATTGCTAAGCAAACAACCCCTGTACCGTACCTAACCATAAAAGCCATATGTTCCGGCTTTATTTTCTCAGCTAAGACAATCAAATCGCCTTCATTTTCTCTATTTTCATCATCAACTAAAATGAATAATTTACCGGAACGAGCATCCTCTAATACATCTTCCACAGAAGAAATACCTGGTAGACTCATTGAAGCATAAGTGGCCTGTACCATAATAATTTACTTAAATTCAATCTTAACTATTTTATACAATTTCTCTCCATTTGGCACTGTCACTTCCACATATTCACCGACTTTTTTGCCGATTAAGGCACTCCCAAGTGGTGAACTAGTAGATATTAACTGCTTTGAAACATCAGCTTCATATTCGCCTACAACCTTATAAACATATTCCACTTCACCGTTATTATCACTTAACATGCTTAATGTCACAGTTGCACCAAACATTACTGAATCACCAGACAAATTTTTTACTTCTATTACTTCCGCATGTGAGAGCTTACTTTCTATCTCCATTATACGGCCTTCAATAAAACCTAACCTTTCCCGTGCTGCATGATACTCTGCGTTTTCAGACAAATCACCTTGATCACGAGCATCAGAAATAGCCTGTATCACAGAAGGTTTTTCTTCCTTTAATTTTTCAAGTTCGGCTTGCATATTCTCAAAACCTTCCCTCGTCATAGGAAATTTATTAATAATGGATGAAGCCATAATCACCACCTAAACGCAATTAAATTGAGTAACGAAATTACTCACAATGTTAAAAATATCACCTTTTATATCATCACTCATGTCATTTGACAACTTTTTTAAAACCCCAGGGTGTACAGTATGAAAATAATTAATAAGATCATGTTCAAATTTATTAATGTAACTTATTTGTATTTTACTTAACTGATTATATAGGTTAGAAAAAATATACATCAGCACTACTTGCTCTTCTATTGACATAGGTAAATGTTGTTTTTGCTTTAATAACTCGACAAGATATTTACCCTTATTCAAGGATAATTGAACACTAGCATCAAGATCAGAACCAAATTTTGCAAAATCTTCTAATTCTCTATACTGAGCTAAGCTTAGCTTTATAGAACCAGCAACTTTCTTCACAGACTTTAGTTGTGCAGCAGAACCAACCCGTGAAACTGACAAACCTATATTTACTGCAGGTCGAAATCCTTTATAAAATAATTCAGACTCAAGAAAGATCTGCCCATCGGTAATTGAAATAACATTTGTTGGCACATATGCAGATACATCACCAGCTTGAGTTTCGACAATTGGCAAAGCAGTTAAAGAACCCTGCCCTTTTTTATCAGACATTTTAGCAGCTCTTTCAAGCAAGCGAGAATGTACATAGAATATATCTCCAGGGTAAGCTTCACGACCAGGAGGACGTCTGAGCAATAAAGACATCTGCCTATATGCCACAGCATGCTTAGATAAATCATCATATATAATCAAACAATGCATTCCATTGTCACGGAAAAATTCCCCAATAGTGCAACCAGCATAAGGTGCTAAAAATTGCATAGGCGCGCAGTCAGATGCACTAGCCACAACTACAGTTGTATACTCTAATGCTCCGCTTTCTTTCAGCTTATTTACCACTTTTGCTACTGTTGAAATTTTTTGCCCAATAGCAACATAAACACAGTAAACTTTTTGATTTTCGTTTACCTCATCGTTAATCTTCTTCTGATTGATAATAGTATCAAGCGCAATAGTAGTTTTACCAATTTGTCTATCACCAATAATTAATTCACGCTGCCCTCTACCTATTGGAATTAGCAAATCTATAATTTTAATTCCTGTTTGCAGTGGCTCATGCACAGACTTACGATCAATAATGCCTGGCGCTTTAGATTCTATATCCATTCTGTTTTTGGCTCTAATTTCCCCACCGTCGTCCATAGGATGGCCCAACGCATTTACAACTCTCCCTAACAATTCATGCCCTACAGGCACCTGCACAACATCACCACTACATTTTACAACGTCCCCTTCTTTCACATCACGGTCATTACCAAGCACAACTATTCCAGCCGTATCATGATCTAAATCGAGAACTATTCCTTCTACACCACTTGCAAAAAATACCTTTTCACCGAATTTTGCTTTTTCCAGCCCATAAACCAATGCGATACCATCTGTTACTGAAATTACTTCACCTATATTTTCCCGCTTTATAGGATTATCAAACGTCTCAACCTTTTCTCTTATTATACTTGCTATCTCAGAAACATTCATACTGTTCTTCATACAAAATTCCTTACTTTTAATATTTCCATTTTACTTAAGTCAACTAACCTATCCAAGTAACTTTTTAGCGAAGCATCGATCAAATTAAAACCATACCTAACTACGAAGCCACCTAGTATAGAAGGGTCAACCACATTGCTTACTTTTATTATTTTACCAAGAAAGCTCAAAGATTCAGTAATTATTTTTATATCAGATTCCTTTAAAGTTTCTGCTGACTTTATAGTAATTTCGAATTCATTTTCATTTTCTCTTGCAAGACTTAAGAATTTTTCTAATATAAGGATCAATAAACTAGAGCGTTTATTTGCAAATATAACCATAATAAATTTTACTAAATTCTCACTCAAGTGCTCATTTATAGAAAGCATCACTTCTTTTTTGTGTGCAAAAGAAATCATAGGATGAGATAGGTACACAAAAACATCACGTTGATCCTTAAAAAAAGCCAACAAAAATTCTACTTCTTTCCTTATAATACCTAACCTGCTTCCTGAGACATGAAATAGCACTCTAGCGTAAGATGAAACTAAATTATTGTATTGGGTCTTTTTCATATTAAATCCAGTAAATCTAAATTAATTCAGCTACAAATCTTTCATTCTTCAATCCAAGCATTTTTTATATAAACAGGCCTTCTCTTTAAGGAAAGAAAATATAAATCATATCTGACTGAATAATCTAAAAAACTAAGGTTTTTACTTAAGAAATACTTAGAAGAATTTATAATAGACTGACATTGAAGATGAGATATCGGTATTTCTTTTCCAAGTAAACTTGTTTTAACTTCTATAAAAATCAGCTCCTTTTTTTTAGATACAATTAAGTCAATTTCACCGAACTTACAACGGTAACGGCGTTTTATAACATTATACCATTTCAGTTTTAAATATACTAAAACTAATAACTCGCCAAAGTAACCTACAAAGTAGCGTAACCTACTTACCACAAGAAGAACAATTATGATAACAATTAACTTTGTGTAACTACTTTGCCTCCTTCTTTATTTTTACTATAAACCTTACCTCTTGCTGCAATATCCCTATCAACCAGTTCTATCACTGCCATTGAAGCGCAATCACCCTTTCGAGTGCTAAATTTTATTATTCTAGAATACCCACCTTTACGATCTTGATAACGG
Organism: Wolbachia endosymbiont (group A) of Cephus spinipes; assembly: GCF_964026895.1. NCBI lineage: Bacteria > Pseudomonadati > Pseudomonadota > Alphaproteobacteria > Rickettsiales > Anaplasmataceae > Wolbachia > Wolbachia endosymbiont (group A) of Cephus spinipes. The sequence continues at coordinate 1,034,316 of NZ_OZ034713.1, forward strand.
CTGGCTAAGACGTTTAATAACTTATCAACTGCTAACTTACTATTATGAAGGCGTGAAAGCAAAAGTCTTCTACCATGTAAAGTATTCTTACTCTTAGCAATTGTAATAAACTTTTCGACATATGGACGAAGTTCCTTAGCTTTTGGTAAAGTAGTTACAATCTGCTCATGGTTAATTAATGAGATAGATAGATTCTTTAACGTCGATAATCTATGTTCAGTACAACGAGATAGTTTACGTTTTTTTATTCCATGTTTCATATATCACCTAATCTTCATCAGTATGTTGTTTAGCCAACTCATCTATATCCTTAGGTGGCCAGTTTAGCACATTCATACCCAAAGACAAGCCAAAATTAGTCAAAACTGCCTTAATCTCATTCAAAGACTTTCTGCCAAAATTAGCAGTTCTTAACATTTCACCTTCTGTCTTTTGCACAAGATCACCTATATAAGTGATGTTTTCGTTTTTCAGACAGTTATGAGACCTGACAGATAATTCCATTTCATCTACCTTACGCAATAAGACAGGGTCATAACCCAAATCTTTAGCACCACTAGACGAAGAAACCTGCGATTTTTTATAACTTACATCAGAACTAATAAAGGGCTGAAGTTGCTCCTGTAATATTCTTGCAGCAGAGTCAACAGCTTGACTCGGAGAAATTGTACCATCAGTTTCAATTGACAATATCAGCTTATCCTTATCAGTCACTTGGCCAACACGACTGTTCTCTACCCTGTACGAAACCCTGTTGACAGGGCTATACAAAGCATTAACTGGAATAAAACCAATTAAATCCTGTTCACTCATAAGCTTCAAAAGTTCATTTTCTTTATATTTAGTTACAGGAAGATAACCTTTTCCGCTAGCCACATATATGGTCATGTTAAGCTCCACATTTTGCCCCAGCGTACATATTAACAAATCTTTATTAACAATAGAGCATTGATCATCAGTTTCTATCATCCCAGCTAATACCTGGCAAGGCCCTTTAGCGTTTAAATTTAAGCATTTATTAGAAGCACCATTTAATTTACACCTCAACATACCCATATTTAATACTATATCAGTTACGTCTTCTCTCACCCCTTGAATTGAAGTGAACTCATGAGTTACACCTTCAATTTTTATTCCATAAACAGCACTACCTTTAAGAGAAGATAACATTACACGTCTTAATGCATTACCTAATGTTAAAGCAAAACCACTTTCCAACGGTTCTAGCACTATATCACTTTTTTCACTTGAATCATCTGATATTACCTTAACTGAACTAGGTTTAATCAATTTATCTAAATTGCTACAGAGAGAAACATCATTATTATAATACATAAAACAACCTTTTCAAATATCCTATACTCTTCTTTTTTTTCTTAACCTGCACCCATTATGAGGAATTGCGGTTTTATCTGCAATTGAAGTCACAGTCAACCCACAGCTCTGAAGTGCTTTAACCGCAGCTTCGGTACCAAAGCCAGGACCGCGAATTATTACAGAGACAACCTTCATACCAAATCTCTCCATTGCGTTCTTCGCAGCAGACTCCGCAGCCTTACCTGCAGCATAAGGTGTGGATTTTCTCGAACCTGAAAAACCACATGCACCCACAGAAGTTTGACATAGCGTATTACCATGAACATCAGTTACATTTACAAAAGTATTATTAAAAGTTGCACGAATATGGACAACACCAGTAATAAACTCCTTCTTACTCTTACTAACCGTTTTGACTTTTTTCATTAAAACTCACAATAATAATAAATTTTATTTTTTCCCAGCAATAGGCAACCGAGATCTACCTTTACGAGTCTTAGCATTAGTATGAGTCCTTTGCCCTCTCACAGGTAAACCTTTTCTATGTCTCACCCCTCTATAGCATCCCATTTCCACTAAAGATTTTATGTTCATAGCCACTTCTTTTCTGAGCTCACCTTCTATAACATAATTTTGTCTAATGAAACCGCTGATCTTTTCTATATCTTCATCTCGTAATTCTGAAACACGTTTGCGCTTATCAACTTCGCAAGCGTGACAAATTACATTCGCAGTAGCAATACCTATACCATATATATAAGTTAATGCAAAAGGAACACATTTCCTCACTGGAATATTTATGCCTGCAATACGTGCCACTGGTACCTCGATACTTTATTAATAACAACTCTTAATTTATACCATAAAACAACTCAGAGTCAAACCAAATTACAAGAAATTTTACTTTCAATCTCTTGCGTTACCTCATCAACACTCAAATTAGCGTCAATTGTTAATAATTTGCCTTTATAATACTCGCGTAAACCTTTCATTTGAAGGTGATATTCACTTATTCTCTTATTAATTGCAGACATATCAGCATCATCAATTCTTTTCTCTAACCTCGTACTTTTACATTTAGCACAAGTAGTACTCTTAAAAGAAGATACACTATATATGCTTTTACAGTCCAAACACGCGAGACGATTTTTTAACCTATCGATTGCAATATTATCGTCAAGCTGCAGCTCAACTACAATGTCAACATCCCTATTATATTTTTCTTGCAAAACTTGAGTCAAAAAATGAGCCTGGTTTAAATTTCTCGGAAAACCATCTAATAAGCAATTATCATCCACTAATGCAAGCTGGTCACGTAATAATCCACATATAATTTCATCTTGAATTAAATTACCAGATTCCACGGTACCCTTTATTTTTTTACCTAACTCACTACTGCTAGATATAATATTCCTTAATAAATCCCCTACTGAAATTAATTTTAAATTATATTTTGCTATTAACAAGCTTGACTGAGTACCTTTACCAGAACCTGGAGGACCAAAAATCGTAATGATCATCTTACTTTCCTCGTTTTAGACTCATATTTCTTTATCCAGTTGTCGTACCTATTTGAAAAAATATAAGATTGTATTTGCATAATAGTATCAGTAATAACGTTCACTATAATCAGTAAGCTCGTCCCACCAAAAATAAATGGTATATCATAATAATATCTCATAACTTCAGGTACAGTACATATGACTACCAAATACGCAGAGCCAATGAATGTCAACTTAAAAACTATATCTTGAAGGTAATCAGAAGTATGTTTCCCAGGCCTTCTACCAGGTATAAAACCACCATTTTTTTTAAGAAAATCTGCGTTTTCCTCTGGATTAAATATAAAATTGGTATAGAAAAAATTAAAAAATACTATCAGCACCAAATAGGCTACAATATATACTACTTTATTTGCCATAAAGTAATTCAAAATAAAATCAGAAAAAGCGTGCCCCTTATAGAAATTTGCAATTGAAATAGGTGTCAATAAAATTGCATTAGCAAAAATGGTTGGTACTACACCAGATAAATTAATCTTCAATGGAATATAAGTAAAATCGTCATTATGTAATCTTTTAAATTGCTTTTTAGGATGTTGAACAATAACCTTTCTATAAGAAGACTCTACAAAAATGACTAAGAGTAGCAGCAAAAAAAACAATACCAAAACAAAAAGGATAATAAATAACGATACGCTACCGTTTTTATTTAACGTTAACAAAGATGACAAAGCGCTGTGTAACTCTGATATTATACCCGTGAAAATGATTAATGAGATACCATTGCCTATACCGCTAGCGCTGATTCGTTCACCAAGCCATATTAAAAGCATAGTTCCACCTAAAAGGCTGAAAACACCTATTGTACGAAACATAACACCAGGTTCGATTACAACCAATACCCCTTCCCTATTCATCCCTTCCAATCCAACCAAAATTGGAATTGATTGAAATACACAAATTACTATGGTCAGATAGCGTATATAAGAATTCATCTTTCTACGGCCTGACTCTCCATCATTCTTAACTTCCTTCATTCCTTTAATCGCAGAAGAAAGTAACTGAATAATGATAGAAGCCATTATATATGGCATAACGTTCAATGCTAGAATTGTCATTCTAGCCAATGCACCACCAGAAAATAAATTAAATACTCCAAAAACGCCTGAGCCATCTTTGGGAAATATATCATTAATTACATCAAGATTAATTCCAGGAATAGGCACATAAGTACCCAAGCGATAGCAAATTAAAGCTATTAGCGTAAAAAATATACGCTTTAATAAATCGCCTTTATATAACAACGTAGGATCCAAGCTATTAAATGCTGATTTATTGCCCATGACTTACGATAGTATTTCCACACTACCACAAACTGAAGCTACAGATTTTTTTGCAGCTTCTGACGCAAAATCAACATGAAACACAAATTTTTCGCTCAACTTACCTTTATTAAGAAGTTTAATTTTATCCTTAATAGACTTTATAAAACCTAATTTATACAGCCTCTCCTTATCTATAACAGAGTCTTTCACTATTTTTTTAGCTTCCATTAAGCGCTGTATATCGCCAACATTAATTATAGAGTATATGCTCCTACGTATAGGCTTAAAACCTCTTTTAGGCAAACGAGTATATATAGACTGTTGTCCACCCTCAAAACCATTTATAGAAACTCCACTTCTAGCCTTCTGCCCTTTATGCCCTCTACCGGATGTTTTACCTTTACCACAACCGATACCTCTACCCAGCAACTTAGGCTTCTTTTTCTTAGATAATTTAGTAAATATAGAGTTTAATTTTACAGCATTATTCATACTTTACCTGTTTCCAACTATCTCGCTAATCTTTTTGCCTCTTTTGCTTGCTACCTGACGAGGAGATAACATACTATCAAAAGCCTTAAACACCGCACATATAACGTTATGAGGATTATTTGATCTAGTGGATTTAGCTACCACATCCTTTATACCTAACACCTCAAAAACTGATCTAATCGCTCCACCAGCAATAATACCTGTTCCGGCTCTTGCGGTTCTTAAAACTATCTCACCAGAACAAAATTTAGCTTTAATATCATGATGCAAAGTTCTACCTTCACGCAAGTACACTCTAATCATTGATTTCTTTGCAGCATTTACAGCTTTGACTCTTGCTTCAGCAACTTCTGCGTGCTTACCTATTCCACACCCTACCCTACCCTTCTCATCGCCAACAACAACCAAAATTGAAAATGAAAATCTTCTACCACCTTTGGTAACCGTTGTCACTCTTCGTACCGAAACTAAAAGCTCTGATAAATCATTATTATTTTGTAAATTCTTTATAGCCATATTCAAAACCTTCTAAAATTCAAATCCAGAACTTCTTAAAGCCTCAGCAAATTGAGAAACTAATCCTGTGTATTTATACGCTCCACGATCAAACGTAAGCTGCTGCTCTAATTTCATGCCAGACAGACGCTCAACCATTAAAGAAGAAACCTGTTTTATAGTTTCAGCGTTGACTTTCCCTTTACATACATCCTTAATTTTAGCATCCAAAGTAGAAGCTGAAGTGAGAGTTATTCCTTTTACATCATTAATTAACTGGACATAAAAATGCCTATTAGATTTAAATATGGATATACGTAAACGTTCAGCGCTCTTGTCAAGCTTCGCTCTATTACGTAACTTCCTTTTTTCAGAATTACTTAAAAAATTATACGATCTTTTCATTTTTATTACTTCTTTTTACTTACAACCTTACGCAGCATAAATTTGCCTTTTATTACAACACCCTTACCTTTATAAGGATCATATTTTCTAATTTTGCATATATCAGACGCCACCATATAGACCTTCTGCTTATCCATACCACTAACTACTAAGTGAGTTGGCTTTATGCACTTAATCTCAACATCTTTAGGCACTTTATATTTAACATTATGGCTATAACCAAGATATAAAGTCAAATACTTACCATCACACTCTGCCTTATATCCCACACCGTTAATCTCAAGATTAACAGAAAAACCATCAACCATGCCGTTAATGATATTATTAATATTACTCCTATAAGTGCCCCACATAGGCTTTATTTTATCATAATTATCTTTATCTTGATCAACAGAAAGCAATAGCTGATTATCAATAATCTGACACACAACATCCCTGATCAAGCTAACTTCCTTTTCAGCCTTAGCGCTCTTTATTAACATACTACCATTATTATATTCAACTGAAACACCAGCAGGAATATTGATAGGAGCAGCACCTATACGAGACATGAATTTCTCCTATTATTTAAAACACACGACACAAAACTTCTCCACCAACCTTTAACTTATGTGCATTATAATCAGTCATCACTCCTTTGGGTGTCGATATAATAAAAATACCAAGACCATTATATGCTTTAGAAATGTCCTTATACTTAGAATAACGACGACAACCAGGCTTTGACACCCTAACTATGTCACTAATTACAGGTGACTTCTCATAATACTTCAATTTTACAATGAAAGAAGGTAAATTATCTACAACTTGCTTTTCATAATCAAGGATATACCCTTCCTCTTTTAAAATCTCCAATATAGAAGAATTCATCTTAGAAAATAGTACCCTTGTTGCCCTATGCATTGCCAATTGAGCATTACGTATCCTTGTTAAAAAATCACCAATACTATCAGATAACGCCACAATATACTCCTTATATTATATTTACCAACTAGACTTTGTAACTCCTGGAATTTGCCCAAAAGAACATAAATCACGCAAAACAATTCTACATAAACCAAATTTTCTATATACTCCTCTTGGTCTCCCAGTTAAAGCACACCTATTTCTAATTTTGGTTTTAGAAGAATTTCTAGGCAATTTTTTAATTAATTTATTTTGAGCTGTAAACCTTTCTACAATAGACAAATTCTTATTATTTATTATAGATTTCAATTTTTCTCTTTTTTCTTTATATTGATCGCACAACTTTATTCTGCGAAGATTTCTTTCTATCATAGATTTTTTTGCCATATATTTCTCCTCTCAATTAATCAAAAAAAGGAAATTTAAGAGCCAGTAATAATTCCTTTGCTTCCTTATCACTAACTGCACTTGTTATAATATTAATATCCATACCTCTAATTTTACTTATTTTATCATAGTCTATTTCTAAAAACGAGATATGTTCCTTTATACCAAAGGAAAAATTACCATTACCGTCAAATTGCTTCACACTAAATCCTCTAAAATCTTTTTCCCTTGGCAAAGCAATATATATCAATCTTTCTAAAAACTCATACATTTTATCTCTACGCAAAGTTACTTTGCAACCTACTGTAGCACCTTTTCTGATCTTGAAGCCAGAAATAGATTTTTTTGCAAAAGTTGATAAAGGCTTCTGCCCAGCAATCAAATATAGGCTATCAAGTGGTTCATTTATTGCTTTACTATCTGTAGCAGCATCTCCAACGCCCATATTGATACACACCTTGACAAGTTTAGGCACTTGCATTATATTGCCGTAATTAAACTTATCCTTCAAGGACTTTACTATGCTATCTTTATACAATTCTTTAAACATATCAACCTAATCTATCACTTCTCCAGAAACTTTTGCAAAACGCACTTTTCTACCGTCTATAACCTTAAACCCCACTCTAGTTGGAGTTCTATATTTAGGGTCCAATGTTGCAACGTTGGATATATCAATAGCTAACTCTTTATTTAATATACCACCACTACTACCAGCTTTTGGTTTAGTATGTCTCTTATGCACATTCACTCCAGAAACAATTACTTTCTTTTTAGCATCACGTGCTATAACTTTGATTACCTTACCAATTTTTCCCTTATCTTTACCAGTTAAAACTATAACGTCGTCACCACTTTTTATTTTAGCACTCATTATAAAACCTCAACAGCTAATGACATTATCTTCATAAAAGAACCAGATGATAACTTTTTTACCGGACCAAACACCCGAGTGCCAAGTGGTTCACCTTGATCATTAATCAAAACTACAGCATTGCTAGAAAAACGAATTACAGAACCATCAGATTTTCTAATAGGGCTTTTCACCCTCACCACAACTGCTCTATATACTTTTCCCTTCTCAACTTTCCCTCTTGGAGTAATAGATTTAGTAGATACAATAACTGTGTCACCTATAGATGCAGATTTTCTACCACCCAATAAACCAATACAAAGCACTGCACGCGCACCAGAATTATCAGCTACTTCCAACAATGTATTTTTTTGAATCATATAAATATCCTATTCAATGTGAGCTATTAACAATAACCCATTTTTTAGTAGTAGAAATAGGCTTGTGTTCTTGTATTAAAACCTTGTCCCCTTCTTTACAACTATTATTCTCATCATGTGCTGTATACTTCTTGTATTTTTTTATAACCTTTTTATACAGCTCATCCTTATACACTTGTAATACCGAAACCTTTACAGTCTTATCACACTTAGCCTTAGTTACAGTACCACAAAAAACCTTTTTAGGCATTCTTTTCCTCTCTTCTTCTTTTATTTAATGTAGTTAAAATACGAGCTATGCTCTTTCTTATTAAGCTAAAACGCGAAATATTGTTGCACTGGCCCAGCTTCTTTTGAAAAACCAAATTAACAAACTCTTTTCTCAAATTCACAAGAATTTCATGCAATTCTTGCGAGGACCTCGATTCAATGTCAGCTATATCCATTGCAACTCCATTTAATTATGATTAGATACAAATTTACACTTCATAGGAAGCTTAGCAGTTGCCTTTTCAAGCGCCAATCTTGCTAAATGCATGGGAACATCACTGCTAATTTCAAACAACATTCTACCGGGCTTAGCTTTAAATACCCAAAACTCAACACTACCTTTCCCTTTACCCATACGCACATCCGCCGGCTTTTTACTAACAGGGGTATCAGGAAAAATTCTTATCCACACTTTACCAGAGCGTTTTAATGTTCTAGATATTACACGCCTTGCAGTTTCAATATGCTTAGATTGAATCCTACCTGCTTCCATAGCCTTTAGACCATAATCTCCAAAAGATAATGTGCTACCACCTTTCGTGTTACCCTTAATTCGTCCTTTAAATACTTTTTTATATTTACTTTTTTTAGGAATAAACATTTCAATATACCTAATTAGTTACCAATATAAACCCAGACCTTAACTCCTATGATGCCATATATAGTTTTTGCTTCAGCAAAAGCATAATCTATATTAGCACGTAAAGTATGCAAAGGCAAACGGCCTTCTTTATACCACTCAGTACGAGCTATCTCAGCTCCGCCAAGGCGCCCAGAACAACTTACTTTAATACCTCTAGCACCCATCCTCAAACAACTTTGAATAGCTTTTTTCATCGCTCTTCTAAATGAAACCCTTTTTTCTAACTGCTGTGCAATGCTGTTTGATATTAAAACTGCATCTATTTCAGACCTTTTAACCCCTACTACATTCACTTCCACATTATTTTTTACTTTTTCAGCTATCTTTTGCTTTATCTTCTCAATATCCGAGCCTTTCTTACCTATTATCACTCCAGGTCTAGAAGAATGTATTATTACAGATACCAAATCGATCGTACGCTCTATAATTACTTTAGAAACACCAGCATGCTTAAAAGATTCATTTATATAACTGCGAATAGATAAATCTTGATGCAACCCTTGTTTATAACCCTTCTCAGCATACCAAATAGATGACCAAGTATTAATTATTTTTAACCTAAATCCTTTAGGATTAACGTTTCCCATATTTTTGCACTTTCCTTATTAATTTTCTATTTTTATGAATCATATAATTTCCCCCAATTTTACAGTTATATTACTATAACGTTTACTAACTCTATTAGCTCTACCCATAGCTTTTGGACATACCCTACGCAAAGTAAGAGACTTACCTATTAAAATTTCTTTTATATATAAATTATCGATATCCAATCCATAATTTTGAGCATTAGCAATCGCAGAATTTAATACCTTCCTTATAAGACCTGCAGCTTTCTTTTCACAAAATCTTAATTGCACAGTGGCAAAAGAAACTTTTTTATTACGTACTAAACCAGCAACCAAATTCAATTTACGAGGAGTTGATTTTAAAACCCTAGAACCAGCTTTAACTATTACATCTCTGTTTTTCATATCAATTACCTTCTTGTCGCCTTTTTATCACCACTATGCCCAGTAAATTTACGAGTGGGTGAAAACTCACCAAACTTATGACCTATCATATTCTGATCATTAACATTCACAGGAATGTAATCCTTACCATTATAAACAGCAAACTTTAAACCTAAACAATTAGGAAGAATTACAGAAGCCCTGGAATGAACTTTTATAGCCATGTTAACAAACCCCTTGTTTAAAGCATTATTCACCGACTTTAATATAGAAGGATGACAAAAAGGAGGCTTCCATGCAGATCTACTCATAAACTAACCTTTCAATTGTTTTATATACTTATCACTAGATTTATTTCTCCTTCGAGTTTTCTTTCCTTTTGTTGCAACACCCCAAGGAGTAACAGGATGACGACCACCAGAGGTTTTTCCTTCCCCGCCTCCATGAGGATGGTCAACCGGATTCATTGCAACTCCACGTACAGTAGGTCTAATCCCAAGCCACCTACTTCTCCCAGCTTTACCCAACTTTCTATTCTTATGGTCAGGGTTAGATACTACACCAATAGTAGCCTTGCAAGAAGATAAAATCAACCTAATTTGACCAGACCTGAGTCGTAATAAAACATATTGGCCATCACGACCAACGATTTGTGCATAACAACCAGCAGCTCTAGCAATCGCAGCACCATTACCTGGCTTCAGCTCAACATTATGAACGAAAGAACCAACAGGTATATGCTTGAGTAGTAAACAATTCCCTGGCAAAATATCAGCATCATTCCCAGCTGTAACAACATCACCTGGCTTCATACCTTGAGGAGCTAATATATAAGACTTAATATCATCTTCCTTATATGATATTAACGCCAAAAACCCACTTCTATTTGGGTCATACTCTATTTTTTCAACTATACCTTGACCACTTCTATTACGCTTAAAATCTATCACTCTATACTTCTTTTTGTGACCACCACCCCTATGACGAGTTGTAATTCTACCATGATTATTTCTTCCACCACTGGACTTTTTACCGGATGTAAGAGACTTTTCTGGCTCATCTTTTGATAAACCAACTTTACTTACTAACACAGTCCCACGAGAAGACGGAGTAACAGGATTAAAAAATTTCATACCCATACTAAACGCTCATTATATCTAATTTTTGACCATCCATCAAAGAAAAATAAACTTTCTTTTTCTGTTTTTCACAACCAATCACACCCCTAAAACGCCTATATTTAGGCTTAATTCTAACAACATTTATAGAAGAAATTTTAACATCAAATAGAGACTCTATTGCCAACTTTATTTGACGCTTATTTACATTTACAAAAACATACAAAGAATATTTATTAAACTTCTCCCTCAAAAAAGAGGCCTTTTCTGTAATTATAGGAGATTTTATTATATTATTATATTTGATCATAACAATCTACCTTCAAGATGCTTTAAAGTATCCTTTGTCAACATCACGCATTCGTGATTCAATATATCAAAAACATTTAACCCAATAGGTTTGATTAAGTCTACATAGTGCAAGTTTTTAGCCGCACGCAACAAATCATCTCCATAATCACCAACTATCAAAAAGGAAGAAAATTTAAAATTTTTAATACATTTACACATTTCAGACGTTTTCTTCACATCAATATTTAAATTATCCAGAATAATTACTTGATTATTTAAATACTTTAGAGATAAAGCAATTTTTAAACCAAATTTGCGTACCTTCTTATTAAGAGAATAAGTATGACTCCTCACAACAGGGCCGAAAATAATCCCACCACCTCTAAATTGAGGAGATCGCAAGCTCCCTTGTCTTGCCCTACCGGTACGTTTTTGATCATAAGGTTTAGCTGTTGTACCAGAGACATCACTAATACCTTTTGTTTTATGAGTACCAGCTCTTCTCTTCGCTAATTGCCATCTCACTATATCATGCAAAATACTCAATTTTTGCTTAGCAGAAAATATCAAAGGATTGAGCTGAGCAGTACCTACATTATCATTAGATAGATTAACTAAATTACATTCCATAACTAACTTACCAAATTACTAGCATCATCATTTACATCTAACAGTAAACCTACCGGAAAAGGAACATCTTTATGTAAAGATTTTTTAACTGCATCTCTTACAAAAACATAGGAATTTTTAAACCCAGGAACATTATTACCCTTCACAGCAATTATACTATTTTCATGATCAATGGATAATATCTTCATATTTTGTGCAGTTATCCTGCTGTTACCTAAATGACCAGCCATTTTCTTTCCTTTGAATACTCTACCAGGATCCTGACATTGGCCAGTGGAACCTTGTGATCTGTGAGCAATAGAAACACCATGAGATGCCCTAAGCCCACTGAAATTATGCCGCTTCATCACACCAGCAAATCCTTTACCTATAGAATAACCCGTAATATCAAGATATTGACCAACCACAAAATGATTGATTCCCACTTTTTTACCACATTCTATTCCCGACAGGTCATTTAATCTACTTTCGTATAACTTACATTTATTATTTATACCCTTTTTCTTTAAATATTCCAACTGAGGTTTTGCTATATTTTTAAAATCTCCTGTGCCTAAAATGACTGAATTATAGCCACATTTATCTTGTCCTTTTATATCAATAATATAAGTTTCGCTGAGATGCAATAAAGTTACAGCCATGCGACTATTGTCAGAATACATAGCAGTATGACCAATATTCATCATTAGTAAACCAATTCTCCTCAGCGAATTTATTCTCTTCATTTCCTTCTCCTAAACCTTAACTTCCTTGACTTTTAAATCCACTTCTACGCCAGCAGAAAAAGATAAACCTGTAAGCATCTGCATCATAGTAGGAGTAAGATCATGTAAAACAATCAAACGCCTAGAAGTTCTCATTTCAAACTGTTCACGAGATTTTTTATCAACGTGAGGAGATCTATTAACAATAAATTTAGAATCTTTCCTTGGCAACGCAATCGGACCAGATAATTTTGCACTGGACCGCTTTAATTCATCAACAAATTTTCGAACACACTCCTCCAATAAAGAACAATCGAAAGCCTTAATGTTAATATATATATCTTGCTTCATCTTAGTTACTACACTCACTCCAAAATTTCAGAAACAACACCAGAACCAACAGTTCTACCGCCTTCTCTTATCGCAAAACGCAATCCCTTATCCATTGCTATCGGTACTTGCAATTCTACTTCTACACTCACATTATCTCCTGGCATTACCATCTCCTTCCCATCTAGCAATTTTATGCTCCCAGTTACATCCGTTGTCCTTAAATAAAACTGTGGCTGGTAATTCGCAAAAAATGGTGTATGCCTTCCTCCTTCCTCTTTCTTTAATATATAAACCTCCGCCTTAAACTTTCTATGCGGTGTTATCGTCCCCGGTTTCGCTAATACTTGCCCTCTCTCCACTTCTTCTCTTTTTGTTCCTCTTAACAATATTCCTACATTGAGTCCTGCACTTCCCTTATCCAGCAACTTCTTAAACATCTCAACACCTGTGCATATCGTCTTTTGCGTCGCTTTCAGACCTATTATCTCTATCTCTTCTCCCGTCTTTATCTCTCCCTTCTCTATTCTTCCTGTTACCACTGTTCCTCGCCCCGATATCGAAAATACATCTTCGATTGGCAATAAAAATGGTAAATCCACAGGCCTTGGTGGAACCGCTACATATTCATCTAACTTTTCCATCAATTTGTCTATTGATTTCTTTCCATATTCGCTGCTGTCATCCTCCAGCGCCTTGAGCGCTGAACCAACCACCACAGGCACTTCATCCCCTGGAAATCCGTATTTACTCAGTAATTCCCTCACTTCCATTTCTACTAAATCTATCATATCAGCATCAGCAACATCAGCTTTATTTATATACACCACGATATATCCAACACCTACCTGCTTCGCCAGCAATATATGCTCTCTCGTTTGTGGCATTGGCCCATCAACCCCCGACACTACCAATATCGCCGCATCCATCTGTGCTGCACCTACTATCATGTTCTTTACATAGTCAGCGTGTCCAGGACAATCAACGTGTGCATAATGCCTTTTTTCCGTCTGATACTCAACATGCGCTGTTGCTATCGTTATCCCCCTCTTCCTTTCTTCTGGCGCTTTATCTATCTGATCGTACGCTACAAAATTTCCATAATGCTTCGTTATCGCCGCTGTTAACGTCGTCTTCCCATGATCCACATGTCCTATTGTTCCCACATTTACATGCGGCTTTCCAAATGCTTCCACTATTGCTGTCATAATTTAAACTTTTCTACCTAAAATACAAATACATCAATAAATAATATGTTGATTTTATAAAAATACAACAAAAAAAAGAGCGGATAGTGGGAATCGAACCCACGTCACTAGCTTGGAAGGCTAGAGCTCTACCATTGAGCTATACCCGCACAATGGAGGAGGTAGGATTCGAACCTACGTACGCTCACGCGGACAGATTTACAGTCTGTTACCTTTAACCACTCGGTCACTCCTCCGCAAAAATTTGTTAAGAGAATACTATTTTAGCATCTTAACTTAAGCTCTTATTGTATTTAATACTAAACGCCTAAAATTAAAAAATCAAGCAATAAAACCTACCCTGATTAAAATCACGCAGATTTCATTTTATACAACACAATATTGTCAATAAAACGTTTAAACAAATAATGCGAATCATGCGTACCTGGCGCTTCTTCTGGATGGTATTGCACAGAAAAGACTGGGTAATCCTTCATCATTATTCCCTCTACACTATTATCAAATAGAGAAATGTGAGTAATTTTAACATTACTTAGAAGAGAAGCTGAATCAACAACGAAACCATGATTTTGGCTAGTGATCTCAACTTTTCCACTAATTACATCATAAACTGGATGGTTACTCCCTCGGTGACCTATATCCATCTTGATGGTCTTTGCCCCCAAAGTAATCGCAAGTAATTGATGGCCCATGCATATGCCAAAAATTGGTATTTTAGATTTTATAATAATGTCTATTTCTGAAACTACACTTTCTCCTATTTCTTGCGGATCACCAGGACCATTTGAAAGCACTATCCCATCTGGATTCATACTCAACACTTTTTGAGCAAAACCTGTGCTTGGTCTGATTAATTCAACTGTACAACCAAGTTCTATTAAGCGTGAAACTATACTGATTTTTACGCCAAAATCAACGATTACAACCCTATATTTTGCATTAAGGTCACTTTTAAAATTACTATGCAAGCTGACTTTATTGGTTATTTCTATCCCATTTACAGATTTGTATTCCTTCAATTTGTCCAACGCATGCGCCTTACTCGATGAGCATATCATTCCATTTTGAGATCCATGTTCTCTCAAATGTCTCGTTAAAGCTCTAGTATCAACTCCTGATATCCCAATCACGTTATTTTTCTCTAACCAATCATTTAAACTGATATATGAAGAAGGGTGGGACATAGAAGAAAGTTCACGCATAACCACACCACTTGCAAAAATTTTCTTTCCTTCATTATCCTTATGGTTTATTCCAACGTTACCAATATGAGGAAAAGTGAACGTTATAATTTGATCGGCAAAAGAAGGATCAGTTATAGTATGCTGATAACCGGTCATACCAGTGGTAAAACAGACCTCACCTATGCATTTGCCTTTTTTACCTACTGATTTTCCCCAAAAGCACTTGCCATCTTGTAAAATTAAAACTGCGTCCTGCACTTCATTATCTATTTAACTGATTCAAAACAGTATACAAGAATTTCAAATAATACGTAACTCTTTCTAAAATTCCAAATTTAACCACGAAGCAGCAAAAAATAACATGAAAAACTTTTAATACAATCTTTCATATAAAATATATAGTTGACTACCTTCATATTTCGTATTAGATATAGGTAAATCATAAGTAAAGTGGAGGGTAATAATGAACACTGGTACAAATCAATCAAAAAAAATAAATGAGAAGTGGTTAGCTGGAGGAATTGGCGCGCTATTATTTGTAATGATGCTACCGTCGATTCTTCTTTTAGCAAAAATAGCTATAGGGCTAATTATGGTTTCAGTTGCAGCAATAGCGATAAAAGTTGCCTTAAAAACAATATCGAATGCTTTAGAGGATAAACAGGCAGATCAAAGCCAAGCGACGCAACAAACAACACAAAGTAAAATTATAAACCTGGCTATTGGATTAACATCTATATTCGTAGGAGGATTATTACTATTCATTATAGCACAAACTGGCTTAATTGCAGCATGTGCAGCTATAACTGCTTTAGCTCTACACGAATATGTTAAAAATCAAGAAATAGGAAAAGAGATAAATGATAAATTCGATAAGGTAGCTGACGATACAATCAATTTTATTGTTAGCAGTGTTGAAAAACTTATTCCAACAAAGCCGCCAGGCATAACAGCCTAAACTGTCTCCGTTCAGGGCATAAGTGTTACAAGTAGCATTATATAAAGCGATTAATGGCATCCTCCTGATAATAGAATAATTGTATCTGTTCAGGGGCATCGCAAATATTGAAGCAAAAGTGGTCAGTGCTTACTATACGAATATTGTGATTTGAATCCACTAGGGAGGATGTCATCCCAGTGCCCAGACACTGGGATCCAGGAATTTTGATTAGAGATTAAATTGGTGAGTATAAAAGTAGCTAATCCTACGTTAAAATACAACGTTTTTAATGGGACTGCGTAAAAGGGCTGGATTCCAGTGTCAAGCACTGGAATGACACCTTTGTGTTTGAGGCAAAACCTGCTATAACATTTCTTCGCAAACAAACGTTCGTACAGTTATGTATCAGCTACTTTCATGGCACCATTTGTTGTAAACTCACATTTCTCTATGATTATCTTTATTTGCCGCTTTCCCGAACGGATGCTCTACAGTTATTTCCTCATTAATAGAGCGAGGTGCACCGGAACCAGGTACAACGATATTCTCGTGCGATTGCATATCCTTCTTTTCCTCACATGGTGTTTGCTTAATGAAATGTGCTACTAAAACTTCATGTAAAGCTTTACCTTTTATAAGCACAGCCTCGTTTTGCTTAGCTAACTCTAAAATTTTCTTTGGTTCAACATCTTTACCGTCAATAGTTGATTTTTTAATACTAACTTGACCTAAATTTATATTTAGAACAACAGTACAGTTAAGGTCTTTTCCAGATTCATCTTTTGCACCCCAACTAATTTCGATGTCACATATTGCAAATTTTGTAAAGGAGTAGTTCCTCTATTGTTTCTCATTCTTCTCAATTGTTACTATTCTTTCACCATTGCTGTATATTTTTGCTCTTTTTACCTCGCTTTTCTCTTCTTCCATTCTTTTAGTTTTTTCAGTGAAAAGACGACTGGTTTCTAAACTTTGTTCAGGTTTAGTAATGTTGATATTAAGATGGTCATAATGATTAAGAAGACGGTTTGCATATGGACATGGCACATAACACCCATCAAAGAAAGCAATTGCACTACCAGTTTTTAGAAATTCTTGTCCATCGCTCATTCCTTCACCAATTCGAATAAGATATCTACCCAACCTCTTTTTAAAATTTTCTTTTAACTCCTCCTGATCTTTAGAAGTAAGCTTCTTATCCAATATACCCATTATTTCTTTTCGCTTACTCAATACCACATAATTGAAAAGGAAAATATCATCCTCTCGATAATAATTTGCTATCTTGTCAAATGGATCTGCCGGCCAACCGTTATTATAATTTACAGAATCAGAAGAATCTTCACACTTATTATCCTTAAAATCAAAATTCAATCTTTCAAAATCTGATAATACTTTTTCTGCCCTATCTTCAAAAGACCGAAGTCCATCTTGAAGTTCTTTTCCATAACTCATTCCTTTGTCAATTTGAAGAACATATTGACCATATTTCTTTCTAAACTCCTCCTGTTCTTCGAGGAGAGGAAGATTCCTATCTAATATATCGATTATTTCTTTCCGCTTATTCAATATTACATAGTTAAAAAGGGCACTCTCCCCCTTCTTTTCATAATCGTCTGCTATTTTGTCAAAACACTTATTATCCTTAAACTCCAATTCCTCAAAATCTGAGAGCACACTTTGTACCTGAGTCTCATCGAATTGAAGATTTGCTTGAGGAGATAGAAGAGTCAACTTTTCTTCACTTTCCTTGGTACTCGAATTTTTGAAAAAACCATTCAATAGATTTACAATACTAGAAAACATTTCACACCTCTATTGTTATAAGTAAACTTAATTATATCTTAATGCTAAATGTTGTAAAGCTAAAATTAGAAACTAAAAAAGCTAACATAAGTTCTGCATTGTTTGCAGCTTTATCAGGTTGTTAGGTAGAATTATTAAAGAACTAGTTGAACATATGTTATCAACTCCATCCACAAGTTCTCCGCTTGTTACTCCAGTTGCAATGAACACTGATTCACCTCTTGCCATATCTTTTACGGCGTAGACTTTTTCTGGGTCATCAATATTTAAATTTTTTGCTCTTTCTTTTAACTGATCTGTGTCAAATATCAATCTTCCCTCCATCTGCCCACCGATTGAACTCAGCGCTGCAGCCGCAAGCACCCCTTCTGGTGCCCCTCCTATTCCGATATACATATCATGATTGCCATTTACTAGTGAAACTACGGCCACAATATCACCATCATCTATTAGTTTAATTTTTGCTCCTAACTTCCTGATTTTTACTATTAATTCATTGTGCCTTTCACGATTAAGTATAGTTACCACGAGATCATTTACTTTGCATTTTTTTGCCTTGGCTAAATTGTCTAGATTCTTTTCAATGCTATTTTTTAGTGAGACTACACCCTCTGGAAGATTTTTTCCTACCGCTATTTTTTCCATATAAACATCAGGTGCATGTAAAAAATTACCTTTTTTCGTTGCAGCAAGAACAGACATTGCCCCTGGTTTGTAATGAGCACAAATCGTAGTGCCCTCAAGTGGGTCAACGGCAATGTCGATTTCAGGACCATTTCCAGTGCCAACCTTCTCGCCAATATATAGCATCGGTGCTTCATCTCTCTCACCTTCACCAATTACGATAGTACCATTTATTTCCATTGAATTTAATACTGTACGCATTGCATCAACTGCAACCTGATCAGCCTTTTTTTCATCGCCGAAGCCTGCTAGTTTATATGCAGCAAGCGCCGCAGCTTCGGTCACTTTAACTAATTTATAGGCTAAATCTTCCATCATTTGCTTTAAGAACTATATTCAATATGTATCATGATATATCATGCTGCTTGAAACTGCAATATGTCTTGACTGATTATTAGGGAGTTGATATAATATAAGCATTATAGTAGTGGGATTATAGTTATGGCATATAGTGATGATGATGTTAGAAATTTCTATCTAGATATAGATAGAATTACAGGACGTGATAACACAGTTACTAGTTTGGAAGAACTAAAAAAGAGGTTAAGGAAAGAAGTTAATTTTCAAGATGAATGTGAAGGAGGCAATTCATTAGGGAACCTACTTCTAAAACATGCAACCGAAAATAACAACCCACGCGTTAAGGATTTTCTCCTCCAAAATGGGTGTGAACCCCTTCAACAAGAGCAAATAACCGCAGCAATAAACAAGGAAGAAGAGGCACCTAATGTGGAAGAGAATAGAGCAGACAGTAATGAAGTAGATTCTAGTAACTTCATAAACCCTGGTATGACTGCTGAAGTACTTTACGAGCAACTAATACAAGGGAAAGAAACAAATCTGGCAATTTTTGACTCGTTTGCAAATGCTGTAAGAGAGTCCAATATTACCGGCGATCGTGGCATATTTCTAGATGTTGTAAAATTGTTTACAGATTTAGATGCTGTAATCCATCTTACAGATACTGCTTCCAGAACTATATTGGGCATAGCTACAATAACAAAACAAGCTGACGTTGTTAAGGTACTTTTGGATAGTGGCAAATTTTATGAAGAAGAAAAATTTAACGCTCTGTGTCTTGCTATTACTCAGGATAATGCCCAAGAAGCTGAGCTAATTTTAGGTTACGTGAGTCCTGCAAACAGGAAAGAGGCTTTACAAGTGGCCATACAGGTAGGTAAAACTGAAATTGTTAATGCGTTCTTGAATAGAGGTAAGCTTAATGAAGAAAATAGAGCAGAACCCAGCAGCAGTAATGGAAACATTGGTAGTAGACCTGTAGCAACAGTGCCTCCAGTTAGTACTAATGGTGATAATCGCAATCACGACAATGAAATACCTGTAGTAACAGAGACTAACCAAACTACCACGCCAAATAGTGATAATGTTAATGGCCAATCAAATCATAATAACAAAAATAAAACGCCTGTAATACCAGAGGCTAAGCAAACTGCCACACCAAATAATGATAATAAAGCTAACGGCTTTGTAGATGCTCAATTTTCTGTGCCAAATGAAAAAGAAGCTAAATATAAAAAAAGCAAGGAAAATTTTTACACCTCATTAACAAAAGATGTTGTTGGAGTTGTTATTACAGGATTATTCATTACTGCTGCTGTGATGGTTCCATTTGTAACTGGTGCAGTGATTTGTGGTGTTATAGCTGCTTTGGTTGCAATAGCTACCGGGTTGCATGTAAAAAATTCTACATTACCAAGCTATAGAGAAATGGAAGAAAATAAAGTTGAACACGTCCAAAAAACTGCAAAAACGTTGTGATTCAATTTCGCTAGGGAGGATGTTATGCCAGTGCGTGACACTGGCATCTAATTTACCCAACACACTTAGATTTTATGCTAAACTGTGCTGCCACTAACTTTGCAACCGGTACTCTATAGGGTGAGCATGAAACATAATCCACCCCTGATTCGATGAGAAACTCTATAGATTTTGGATCTGCTCCATGCTCTCCACATATACCCAGTTTTATTTCTTTTCGGGTTTTTTTGCCTCTTTCAATGGCCATCTTGATTAACTCCCCTACCCCTTCGATGTCCAGCACTTCAAATGGGTCGTTTTCGAATATGTTGCTTTCCTTATAAGAATCGAGGAAATTAACTGAATCATCTCTTGAAAGTCCCATGGTTGTTTGCGTTAAATCATTAGTGCCAAAACTAAAGAACTCTGCATGTTTTGCTAACTTATCAGCAATCAGTGCTGCTCGTGGTAGCTCTATCATTGTTCCAATTGAGTACGCCTTGTCTGATGTCATTCCAGCGCGTGACGCTGGAATCTGCTTCTTGATCCTAGCTGAGATGACAGAGGATTCTTTCTTCACTAACTCGCATATCAAAACAAACTCTTTCTCATTCATGATAAAGGGGACCATGATTTCAGGCTCCACTTCTATCTTCTTTTCTTTCTTTAATTCACTTGCAGCACTAAGTATTGCCCTAATCTGCATGCTATATATTTCAGGATGAGAAATGGCAAGTCTACAACCTCGATGGCCAAGCATTGGGTTCTTTTCTGATAACTGTGCTATTTTATTTTTTACTGATTCAACTGACTTACTAAGTGATTTGGCGATTTTTTCTATAGTAGACTGATTATTGGGTAAAAATTCATGCAAAGGTGGATCAAGCAACCGTATAGTGACCTCCCTGCCCTCCATAATAGAAAATATTTCTTTGAAATCAGACTTTTGCATTTCTTCCAGTTTAATGAGCGCATTTGCCCTTTCATTTTCATCGTCAGCCATTATCAACTTTTGAATGAATTCGATTCTATCACTAGCGAAAAACATATGTTCTGTGCGACATAAGCCTATACCTTCTGCACCGAATTCTTTTGCAATTTTTGCGTCTTTTGGAGTATCAGCGTTCGCTCTCACTTTGACCGTTTTGATTTCATCTATCCAGTTGATTATCGTTTTGAATTCTTGCGATAATTCAGGTGAAATTGTAGGAAGAATGCCAAGCATAACCTCCCCTGTTCCTCCGTTGATGGTAATTGGTTCACCTTTATTTACTTTTGTATCCCCCACAGAAAAGAAAGTTCCATCTTTATCGATATAAAGTCCACTTACACTGCAAATGCATGGCTTACCCATTCCACGGGTTACAACAGCAGCGTGCGAGGTCATCCCTCCCCGTGCTGTTACTATGCCACTTGCAGCATTCATTCCATTAATATCTTCAGGACTCGTTTCTGACCTTACTAAAACCACTTTTTTACCCTGCTCTGCAGCTTTTTCAGCATCACTTGCACTAAACACTACATATCCAGAAGCAACCCCTGGAGAAGCCGGCAGTCCCTTCCCTATTACTTTTTGGTCACTCTTAACGTCAAGAACTGGATGCAATAAATTGTCAAAAGTTTTTGGATCAATTCTCAATATTCCTTCTTCTTTTGTAATCGTTCCTTCGTTTACCATATCAACTATTATGCGAATAGCAGCTTCAGCCGTGCGCTTGCCAGACCTAGTCTGCAAAATCCATAATTTACCGTCCTGTACAGTAAATTCGATATCCTGCATGTCTTTATAATGCCTTTCAAGTTTTTCACATACCGCGCATAATTCCAGGTAGACACTTGGCAGCAACTTCTCCATGGTGTTTTTTTGCTCTCCGTCAATTGGCATAGGAGTATAAACACCAGAAACCACATCCTCACCCTGAGCATTAACCAAAAACTCACCAAAAAGCTTTTTTTCCCCAGTTGAAGGATTTCGTGTAAATATCACACCAGTTGCAGAATTATCATTTAAATTACCAAAAACCATTGCTTGCACGTTGACCGCTGTTCCAAGGTTTTCAGGAATATTATGTATTTTTCTATAGGAAACAGCCCTATCATTTTTCCAAGAAGCAAATACTGCATTAACTGAGTTTAACAATTGCTCTTCAACGTTCTGCGGGAAATGTTTCTCAGTTTTTTCATATACTATCTTTTTAAAATCGTTAACAATTCTCTTTAAAACATCAACATCAAGATCAGCTAAGCTTTTTGCTCCACTCTTTTGCTGCTCATTATCAATAACATCTTGAAATAGGTGATGATCAAGCTGTAGTACAACATTGGAGTACATCATGATGAAACGGCAGTAGCTATCGTAAGCAAAACGTTCGCCACTTTTTTTTGCAAGCCCAACAACGGTTTCATCATTTAGACCAACATTTAAAATAGTATCAAGCATGCCCGGCATTGAACTAACACTACCAGAGCGTATGGAAATTAATAAGGGATTATTTAAATCCCCAAATTTACAACCGATGTCATTTTCGAGCATCGTCATGTAGTTTTTAATTCCACTACATATGTCATTCCAGTGCGTGACCACATTTTTTTCTGGATCCGAGTAATCAGATACTTGGATGACAGAAGATCTATTGTCTTGATAATAGACTTTGCAAGCAGAGGTGGAAATTGTGAAACCAGGTGGAACAGGAATGCCAACATTGCACATTTCTGCTAAATTTGCCCCCTTTCCTCCCAGCAGATTTTTCATTTCTGCATTGCCTTCGCATTTACCCTGGCTAAAGTAATGTATTAACTTTTCCCCCATCATTTTCTCCGGATTTTCACTGATAAACACATTGTACATATAGTTCCAATAAACCTGTGAGAACTTGAAACCTTAGGATAATAAATTTTACAAAATTTTGCAACAACGTTCCCTCTGGCAACATCAGTAAAGTTAACAAAAAAGATGACAAATTATTGAATTATTATCAATAAGAATATATAATATAAAGATACATTTAAAAATTTTTTTATGGCTCTTTCTAAGTTTCTCGACCCCAAGAATGATGTTGCGTTTCGGCGTATTTTTGGTACTGAAAAAAATAAAGACATCCTCATTCACTTTCTCAATGATATTTTGGGGTTCACTGGCAAAGATGAAATAAAAGAAATAGAATTCCTCAGCACTATTCAAGATGCTGAAATTGCCTCTAAAAAACAAAGTATCGTTGATGTTCTTTGCAGGGATGAAAATGGGGTGCAAGTAATAGTCGAAATGCAAGTTGCCAAAACTAAAGGCTTTGAAAAACGCGCTCAATATTACGCTGCTAAAGCTTATTCAAGGCAAGCTGATAAAGGTGATCAATATCAGGGTCTTAAAGAAATCATTTTTATAGCTATTGCTGATTGTATTCTCTTTCCTAATAAATCTGAGTATAAGTCAGATCATGTAATGTTAGACAAAGATAGCTATGAACATGATTTAAAAGATTTTTATTTTACATTTATTGAGTTACCAAAATTTCCTAAAACTAAAGAAGACCAATTGGAGAGTATAGTTGAAAAATGGATCTATTATTTTAAATATGCAGATGAAACTAGCGAAGAAGAATTGGAAAAGATAATAGGTAGTGATGTAATAATTAAAAAGGCATATGAAGAACTAAATAGATTCAACTGGTCAGAGAAAGAATTTATTGCCTACGAACAGGAAATAAAACGTATTCGTGATGAACGGGCTGTTCTTGAACAAAAACTTGATGATGCTAAAAAGGAAGGAAAAATTGAAGTTGCAAAAACAATGCTAGCTAATAATGTTGATGTCACCACTATTGTTAAGTTTACTGGCCTCTCCATGAGTGAGATCAAAGAATTGCAGAATTAAGTGGACCCGCAAACGGTTACACGAAATAATGCTGCAGCCTGACCAGATGATAAGTACATTTAGCCTATTTATCTTTATACTTTCATGTCAATTTTATAAATCAAATTTATTTCTGTGAGTAGCTACAATTTAAAGACCTTGCTTCATCAATGTAATGGAACAAAACCTTTTTAGTAAGTTCAAAACCCTCTAAAGTCTCTCCTTCGCATCTTGCTGTAATGCAGTTTTGCGTATTTGATACCCTAAGAAGCCACCAACCTTTATTATCGGTTACCTTAACACCATCAAGATCTGAAAATACAATATTTTGCTGCTCCAGTGTTTTCTTTATTGACTCAATTATTTGAAACTTTTTCTCATCTTTCACTACAATCTTCACTTCATGAGTGATATATAACTTCGGTAAATCCTCAATCACCTGAGATAGGCTTTGGTTTTTCTTAAGCAAAATGTCAACTGCTTTAACAGCAGAATATAGCCCATCATCAAAACTTAGCTCAGAAAAGAAGAAGTGCCCGCTTAATTCACCAGCAAACTTTGCCTCTTCCTCTACCATCTTCTTCTTAACTAGTGAATGTCCAGTAGCACAGGTGATAACTTGCCCTCCTAACTTGCTAACAAAATCATGCACTTTCATACTCATTTTTACGTTAGCAATAACTTTGCTTTCTGGATATTCCTCCAACACTTCACGTGCAAAAATTATAAATAAATGGTCATTGGAAACAACGTTGCCTTTATTATCAATTAAGCGCACCCTATCGCTATCGCCATCTAGCGCAATGCCAAGATCACATCCATATTCCTTCACAATGTCAATTAATTGAGCAAGATTTTTTTCCTCTATGGGATCTGGATCATGCAGTGGAAATGCCCCATCTATAGAGTTATTGGTTACGATGTGCGTATGACCAGGCAAGATCTTTTCAATATACCTTATAATTCCACTTGCTGGACTATTTCCACAATCCCAGGCTATTTTTAATTTCTGTGTAGTATTATTCTTCACTGCACTTTTCAATATGCTAATGTACTCACTATATATATTTATGTTAATTAAGCTTCCAATTCTTGTGCTGTTTTTAATTGGACTGCTTATAATTTCCTTCATTTCTTGATCTGAGAAGACTTTTTTATTACTAAAAAATTTAAAGCCATTATATTCGCTGGGGTTATGAGAGGCAGTTATTATGATACCAAGATCCGCCTGTGTGATTTGTGTTGCAGCGTAAAGCATAGGTGAAGAGCATAGTCCAACGCGTATAACATTTGCACCGGATAAAGTTAAGCCCCTAATTAATTCTCTTTCTATACCTGGTGAATCTATTCTGCTGTCGTAGCCGACACAAACACTAGCTACGGTTTGGCCAAACTTTCTACCTATCTCGTACCCATCATTAATCTGCAAATCTTTGCCTACTATACCTCTAATATCGTATTTTCTTATAATGGTATTGTCCATACTGTACTTCTTGAAGTGACTACTATATAACATTTTGGCCAAATGCTCAAGTTTATTTATCCAACAATTAGTTGACTCTTTAAAGAAATCTGTTAATATTATAGTATATTTTTTAAAATGTAAAATTATGCCACAGGAAAACGAAAATGTATTTATAGCTGAAAGTCAAAGTTTAGATGTAGATGAACAGCAGAAAAAGGATATTTTAGATGTGATTGAATCTTGTAGCAGCTTTCAAGAAACTATAAAACAATTGGAGGAAAAAAATTTAATCTGGTATTTTATTGGCCCTTTACGCAAAGATGAGGACATTACAGGACAGATAAATTTAAAGTGGGAAAAGGAGTTCCAAAAATTTGAGCAATCAATAAATGAAACACATAGAGAATTTGAAGCATCTTTACCAAATCAAAATTTCTTAGCGTATTCAACAAAAGATGATGACTTCAAAATTAGATTTGAAAATGAAGAAAAACCAATAGAAATTAGCAATATTTTAAGAGCTAGCAGTGAAGGTAAGGTTTATAACATATCTTTAGGGAAAGATAGTCAAATAACTGCAACCAAAAAAGGCAGCGAAAGGCACTATGATTTTACTGGTTCAAGCTCATGTGAAATGACCATTAATTGGCAGGCTAAGGATTCTGAAGGTAACAGCATAGACTGTAGCATGACCGTAAAATTGGATTCTGGTGGTATACAGAGTGTTATTGGTGAGCCAAAATTTGGAGGAATAACGAGTTCAGAAGAAGTATTAAAGTTAGTTGGACAAAATAAAGAAGTTTTTATCAACAGAAAAACTCTGTATCAAGCTTTTACTGATATAGGTCAAGATATGGACAGTCTCGAGCCCACACAAGATCTATCATCGCAATTGCCTACACCAAGCAGCAGTGGGTATTCCTCTCCTAGCACACCTTCTTCACGTAGAAGTTCTATATCCACCAGCAGTGAATTTAGTGATGAAGATGAAATATTTGAGGATGATATGTCTGGTGATGAAGAAGAGTATGAGCAAGAAGGATTAAAAGATAAAGTAGATGAAATTATAAACGAAATTGAGGAATTAAAGGAAGGAAAAGAAACATTTGCTCAACATTTTGCAGCGCAGGCAAAGCAGCTTGAGGATCTAAGATTAGAACGTGACTCCTTGAGAGATAAAGTCAATGAACAACAGCGAGCGATATTTGAAAGAGGTCAAAGAATAAAGGAACAAGAGGAAGAACTACAGGATAAAAATGATGTAATAAAGAACTTAAATAATCAGTTGAAAGATAAGGAAGGTGAAACAAATGAGGCAAATAAAGAATTACAGAGAAAATTGAAGCAAAGTGAAGCTAATTTAACTGTACTAAAGGAAAAGAATGCAAATTTGGAGAATGACCTGAAGAAAATAGTGGAAGGTTTAAAGGATGATCATAAAAAGCAGTTGGCAGAACAGTTAATGGAAACAAAAAAGGAAAACAATACATTGGCTGAAACGGCGAGCCAATTGTCTGAAGAATTAAATGAATTACAGAGAGAAAAGGAAGACTTAGAGAGGGAAATTCGACAACTTGAACCTGGAAGATCACTTGCAGATGAGCTAAGCGAAGAAAATACGAAGGGGGAAATAGAAAAGCTTCAATATCAACTTAAGGAAAAGGAAGGGATGTTAACGTGTACACAGGAAGAGCTGGCATCTGTCAAAGAGAGTCTAGAGCAACTGCAGAACATATTACAGCAGGAAAAAGGTCAGGCAACTCAAACTGAAGTTGAATATGAAAGTAGAGGAACAAGCATGCAGCAGCAAGACCAAGGTATACAAGCTGTAAACAACAACTCAAGCAGAACAGCTAGTGGGTTAAGACAAGAAAACAAAAAATTGACTAGAGACAAACTAACTATATCTGAACAATTAAAACAAAAAATAAGAGAGATTGACGAGTTAAAGAAAAATTTAAAGCAACTGCAAGAAGAAAATAAACAACTCAAACAAGAAGTTACTAAAAATGCAGGAGTTGATGCATCATCTTCAACAGGTCAAAAAGAAGCTAAAGAAGCAGAAGTTATACCGCAAAACATTATGGATTGGCCTGTTCCAATTCCAGATGATAAACCGGAAGAGCAGAAAACTCCATTAGAGCCAATCAAGGTAAATACAGAATTATCAGATCCAAAATCAATCCCTGCTGAGGGTCCGGAAAAATCTCCTCCTCTTTCAAAATGATGAGTTTTGCTTCTATAGCTGACCCAAGCAACACGTCATCCCGCGATTTATTCGCGTTATCTCAGCCGCTAACACGTAGCGGGATACTTAACCGTCATACCGTGATTTATTCACAGTATCTCTTAGCCACTAACAAGCAGCGGGATGACAGCAATCCTACGTCATGCCGCCGCGGTACCTCTAGATCCCGCTAACTAGTAGCGGAATGACGAATTTTTGTTTTTCAAATTATAGCTAAACATACTGTAATTGCTATTGAATGATGGAGAGACATACTCCATTATTTTAGCACGAAGTAACAAATTCAATGAATTGGTTCTTCAAAAATAATTTAAACTTTTACAGTAGGTCATGAAATATTATAGCGATCTCATTAAAAGAAACTTTTATAAGTATCGTTGATGAGAAAGGAAAAGTTGTTAAGGAAGAAGTTGTTGCAAGCGAAAGTAAGGCAATAGCAGATTAGCCAAGGCAAAAAATACGAACCCATAGGAATAGAAAGTGGATAGTTGTCAATATCAATGTGCAAAGAGTTAAGGAGTTTTGGATTACCAGCAATTTGTGTAGATGCAAGGCATATGGCAGCAGCGTTGTCTGCAAGAATCAATAAGAATGATAAAAACGATGCGAGGGGTATAGCGCAGATGATGAGAAGTGTTAGTAAAATCAGTTGTCAAATTAAAATAGCGCTTGGAAGCAGAAGACAGCTAATGTGTAGCAAACAGCAGGTTATTGGAACAATAAGAGGGTTGTTGAAGATACATGGTCGGTAAAGGATCAAAATTTGAAACTTTCGCTTTAAGAATACAAGAGGCAATAAATAATTTGGATGAAATCAGTAGGAGTTCAATTGAAGCGTTAGTTTGTAGTTTGGAAGCAATAGAAAAGTCATTAAGAAAGCTTGACAAAATGCTTTCAGAACAAGGTGAAAAAGACGATGATTGTAAATTGTTAACTACTGTTCCAGGAGTGGGGATTATAGTAGCAATGACGTATAAAGCTGCAATTGATAACCCACATAGGTTTGAGAAATCTGATACAGTTGGAGCATATATAGGGTTGACACCAAGGCAATATTCTTCTGGAGAAGTTGATCGGCATGGCAGCATATCAAAGATGGGACCAGCGGAATGTAGAAGTATGTTATATGAAGCTGCACAAACAATGCTTACAGTTACCAAGAGGACATTTAAATTAAAAAACTGGGGTTGCGAAGAAAAAAGGAATGAAAAAAGCAATTGTAGCAGTAGCAAGAAAATTAGCTGTAATTATGCATAGGATGTTGGTTGATAAAACAGAATTTTATTATCAATAAACATCAAAAGAGCATAGGACAATAATTTTATTGAAAATAAAGATAGCAATGCCGATGGAAGGGACAAGCAAGAACTTAGTTAGACTTCGTGGTAAATATGTTGCCGTCCACTTCCGCCTAACAAGTATAATGCGGCTTGACAAATTTATTGTCATCTCAGACCGCGGAGAGAACCATATGCTACTTTTAACTTATGTAAAATTACCAAGGATTATGGAGAAGATATGCTGTTTTGATTTGTGTGAAAATTATTGTTGACTTATGTGCAATTAGAGAACCTAAGTCACTTTAGCTATAATTCAGAATTGAGAGCTTTTAATAACTTTCCAATTCCCACTTTGGTCTTGGTGCAAAATTAAGTGGATCTATATAATTTTTCTGTAACCTTTCAATTCCTGTCCATCCAACCATAATTGCATTGTCTGTACATAGGTCGTTAGGGGGAAAAAATATGTTTAAGTTTATGTGTTGTTTTAATTTTTCTCTCAAGAAATTATTTGCTGCAACTCCGCCGGTAATCACAAAGTCATTGATTTTGATATTTAAAGATTCGGCCATAATAATCGCATTACTAACCCTGTCCAGCAGTATGTCACTAATACACTCTTGAAACGAAGCACATACATCACACACATCTTGCTCGCTCATTTTAAGTTCTTGTACTAAGTTTTTTACTGCTGTTTTAATCCCAGAAAACGAAAAGTTACATCCAGAACGTTTTATCATTGCCCTTGGCAGTTTGAATCTTGTGCCATTGCCTTTTTTAGCCAACTTTTCAATTAATGGGCCTCCTGGGTAGCTTAAACCCAGCATCTTAGCAACTTTATCAAATGCTTCTCCTAGTGAATCATCGAGCGTTTCTCCAAGTTTAATGTATTTACCTACATCCTGTGCAATTAAAAATTGGCAGTGACCACCTGATATTAGTAGGACTAAAAATGGAAATTTTACCTCATGCAGTAACCTAATAACCAATGCATGCGCTTCTAAGTGATTCACTGCAATGAACGGTTTTTGTGCTACATGCGCAATTGCTTTAGCCATCATTGTACCAACTATTAATCCACCTATGAGTCCTGGTCCTGATGTTGCTGCAATTGCATTGAGGTCACAAAAGTTAAGGTTAGATTTTTCCACGGCGCTTTTTATTAGACCACTTAAATGCTTCATATGAGCACGTGAAGCTATTTCAGGGATCACCCCACCGCGTTTTTTGTGTTCTACTTGAGAAAGAATCTTGTGAGCAAGGACTTGCTTGTCACTATTTACAATCGCTACTGCAGTTTCGTCGCAGCTTGTTTCAACAGCTAAAATGGTTTTCATGTATATTTAGTTACTGTATTACCAAAACTATACTTTGAAACGCTGTAGAAGTTAACTGCAAAGTTAACTTCTATAGCTAAAAGATTTACCGACAACCGTCATTCCGCTACGTGTTAGCTGATGAGATACCGCGCACAACTGTACGAACATTCATTCTTAAAGGTAAACTGCACAGCAAATGGTGTCATTCCAGTGCTTGACACTGGAATCCAGCCTTGCCGTAATCTCATCAAGAACGTTGTGTTTTAACATAAGATCAGCCACTTTTATGCTCACCAACTTAGTGCCCAATCCAAATTCCTGGATTCCAGTGTCAAGCACTGGAATGACACCATCTACTACTCAAATTACCTGCAAATTGCAATGTTCGTACACCAAAAGAATGAATCGCGGTATGACGGTTCGCGGCGGCATGACGTAGGAAAACCTGCACTATAAGCTAATCATCATCTCCAAATATAGAGCTAATTTTTTTGCCCCCAGGAGAAAATTTATTAGTCCAACTGCTTTGCACTTTGGTTACGTCTTTAGTGGCAGTTTTATTGCTGTATTCCTTGATTTCCTTATCTATTCTCTCCATCATTTGTGAATCAAGGTAGCTCTTTTTCCATTGGCCAGTAGCAAGGAACACTTTGTTTAAGTCTTGAGTGCGGATTAAGTATTCTTTATCTTTAGGGTAAACCTCCTGCGCCCAAGCAAATAGCTCAAAATAGCGTGCAAATAATTCAGATGCACGTGATTTTGCAGTTTGATAAGCCTGTATCTCCTTAAATATAACTTGGCCGATAATTTTCTGCACAAGAATATTTGCTTGCTTTAGGTTCTGCTCAATATCCTGGTAAACTTTATGGAGAAATTCCTGTTCCAAACTTAAGTTCAGTTCATTTTCAACCATGTGTGAAAGTTCATGCACTATAATGTATGGGTTTGACTTCCTCAGTACAATAACATATCTATTTACACTGGAAGACCTGATTGTCTTACACACTCCCTCTTCCATATCCACTAATCCCTCTTGGTATATTTCAAATGAGAGCCTGTTTTGCTTTATTAGTGATAAAGTGAGGTTTAATGTGTTTCTAAACTTCTCAAATTGATAGAGATATTCGACATACCGTATTGCATTTTCACTGCTTCCTACTTGAGTTGCTTGTTTTATTAAATTCCTGATTAGCATACCTCATTATTAAAGGAATTCTTTTTATACTCAAGAATTGATTGGCTACAAAGTGTTTTTAGGAAGCCTGATTGCATAGCTAAAGTAATTCATGTTTACTGATAACCGTCATACCGCTGCTTGTCAGCGGGATCTATGGTGAGATACCGTGAATGAATCCATAGCTGTACGAACATTCATTTTTGAAGGTAAATTGCACAGCAAATGGTGTCATTCCAGTGCTCTTTTTTTGTCATCCCAGTCTGGGATCTATTTTGCATGTAACTCCAATTGTGTTTTGGCATAAAACGCGACACGTATTAGACTTATTTGCAAGCAAAGCTTGCTAGATCCAAGTAGTCAGGGCACTGGGATGACATTACAGGGGCACTGAAATGACACCATTTTCGGTCTCTTAAATTGCTTTAGCCATAAATATTTAAGAAATTTACTAAATAAAAAAAAGGCAAAAGAAGCCCCGTGGTGGTTGGCTATTTACTATGTACTAAAATATCGGCGTTTTTTTTATTCTAAAACGCTTGATTAAGAGCGATTTAGCTGCTTTTAACTTGCAACTAACCTACACCGCAAGTGTTTAAGAAATTTACTAAGCAGGAAAAAAGGCAAAGAAACCCCGTAGTAGCTAGCATTCAAATTCTCCCTTGTCAATTTGACGTTTTTTGCTGTCTTAAACGCTTTGTAAGCGCGTTTCGGCTTATATAGGTAAAAACCTAAAAATTTTTAAAGACATGCGATGCACGTAGTGCGAAAAATTAAACATGAGACGCCAAATACCCTAAGTTTTTTGTCATTAACCTGCACAGATTGCGAAGATAAATAAATAGCTTCACTGTTATGATAAGGGGGCTGGCGAAACTTGTAAAGGAATTTTTTACATCTAATTTATAGCTCCCTGCATGATATCACGTATTATCTATACCAAGGAGTTCTGCTTGTAGATATTATACCAACAATCCACTATTTTTTTTATGTCTTGTGGTTTAGTTTCTGGACCTATACTGATTCTAATTGAACACTCTGTTTGCTCTTTTGTTGCCCCCATTGCAAGCAAAACATGGGAAGGCTCAACTTTTCCAGAAGAACATGCGGAGCCATTACTAACTGCAATATAATTCAAGTCAAAATGCATGAGCTGCACATCACTCTTTACTCCTGGCATATAAATAAAACTTGTGTTTGGCAGCCTCTTAGAGTTTTTACCGAAGATTCTTATGTCACTGACAAGATTTAATAATTCACACTCTAATTGATCGCGTAGCTCCTTTACTTCATCCATTTTTGATAGAAGATCTGGAATATTTTGCAGTGCAGCAGAAAGGCCTGCAATCGCAACAATATTTTCCGTACCACCACGAAATCCCTTCTCTTGTCCACCACCTATTATAATAGGTTCTATCGCAAGTTCTTTATTGAATATTAAAACTCCACTGCCTGCTACACCGCCAAATTTATGGGCGGATAAAGTGAGTAAATCCACTCCTAAATCTTCCATATTAACTTTAATTTTCCCAACACTTTGAGCAGTGTCAGTGTGGCAAATTGCTCCAAATTTGTGGGCTATTTCAGCTATTTCCTCAATAGGTTGAATAACTCCGGTTTCGTTATTTGCCATCATAACTGAAACTATTGCTTTGTTTCCTTTAAGTTCGCTTAGAATTTTTTCTAGCTCTAAAAAGTCAACAATGCCCTCCTGATTAACGGGTATTATGTATGGATTACATGCAGAATTAAGAATTGAAGGATGCTCTATAGCTGAAATTACATGCAGGTAGCCTGCTATTCCTCTCATAACAAGGTTATTCGCTTCGGTTGCACCAGACGTGAAAACTATTTCTTTATCACTTGAGACGCCAATAGCACCACGTACGTTATCTCTTGCATCCTGAAGAATCTTCCTCGCTTCTTGTCCTCTTTTATGTAGTGATGATGGATTGAGCGTTTGTTTTAACAAGACCTCAAATATACTTTTTTTTACATTTTCACTAATTGGAGCAGTTGCATTGTAATCAGCATATACGCAACCACTATTTTCTAAAGAGAATGGACTCATCTGTCACTTAAATAAGTTTACCATCAACTATAGCCATAACTATGTACGTTAGCTTTAACACGATAAAAAATTTATTGCAAAAACAGCGAAATTAATACATAATTAATAACTCACGTCATTAATACCTGTCAAGCGGGTTCTTATTAGGGGTTACCATGGTTGAAGTTTTTTTGAATAATGCAACAAGAAAGATAGAAGGTGAATACCACCAAAGCAAAGATGCCAACGCGCCGGTTGTGCTGGTTTTACATCATCATCCTCAATATGGTGGTAATATGGATAGTAAAATTGTACATAGTACATATACGTCTTTTATCGATAACAATTTTTCTGCATTGAAGATTAACTTTCGTGGTGTGGGAAAATCTACCGGAACTTTTGATAAGGGTATAGGAGAATTAACTGACGCTGCGGTAGCCATTGATTGGCTTCAGGAACATAATCCTAGCAATGTTCCAATTTGGATCGCTGGTTTTTCTTTTGGAGCATGGGTGGCTATGCAGCTAACAATGCGCCGCCCTGAGATAGTGGGTTTTATTGGTCTTTCTCTTCCGGTAACTAAGTACGATTTTTCTTTTCTTTCTCCCTGTCCAGTTTCTGGGCTTATAATACAAAGCAGTAATGATACAATCTCAGAAGAAAGCGATGTAACAGAATTAGCAAAAAGGTTGATAAATTCAGTAAGAAGTGATCACATGAAATACCATATAATAGATGATACTAATCACTTTCTAAAGGATAAAGAAGAGGAAGTGACTCAAATCGTGGACAATTATATAAAACTGCGCTTGAATAGTGCAACTATTTCTTTTCAAAAGGTCAAAAAAGAGGTAAGGGTAAAAGAATATGCCTAATCTTTACAAACAAGAGAAATGAGTGTAGTAATATAAATGAAAAGGTTTTGTTATGTTTAAAAAGCTATTATTTTTTGTTTTAGCTGTGTTTATGTTATCGGGGTGTTCCCTAAGTAAACAGCGCAAGTTAAAAAGTCCGTGTATAAAAAGCAATGAAAGCATTTCATGCGAGTTGTACTCTGTTAATGATCATTGGTTAGATAAGTATAAGGCATAGAAATTGTGCTATTTTTCCTATTCACAACTTCACTAATGATCGATCTCTCAATTGGAAAATGCAGTCTGCCTTTTCTGCAAGGAGATGATTGTGTGTTACTATAAGCATAGAGCTGTTATTTTCCTTTACGTATGAATGTAGCAGTAAAAACACCTTAAAAGAATTTGTTGGATCTAAATTTCCTGTTGGCTCATCTGCAAGTAAAAGCTTTGGAGAATTTACAATGCTTCTTGCAATTGCAACTCTCTGCCTTTCCCCACCCGAAACTTCAGATACCATGCTACTTGCTTTGTTTTCCAGACCAAATTTTTCCAACATTGCTTGCGAATTTTTTTTTGCTTCAGCTTTGCTTTTTCCTGCAATGAGTTGAGGAAGCATAATATTTTCCAACACCGATAACTCTTGTAACAAATAGTGAAATTGATAAACAAAACTAAGAAAATTTCTTCTTACATGAGTTTTATGCTTATTACTGGCTTGTGTGCAATTTATTCCATCTATCGTAACTATACCTGAAGTTGGCTTGTCCAACAAGCCTGCGATTTGCAATATAGTTGTTTTCCCTGCACCTGAATTGCCAATCAGCGCTACTACTTGCCCTCTTGTAACACTTAAATTGATATCCTTTACAACAGCAGAATTGTCCTTGAAGCTTTTATCTACAGAAGTTAGTTCTAGTGCTACATTACCACCCATGTTTAAAAGATCCAGAAGGCATCTAAGTTTTAGTAATAATTAAACCGAAAAACTGTTACCACAACCACATTGAGACTTAGCAAAGGCATTCTTTATTTGAAAACCAGAACCACTGAGATCCTCAGTATAATCTATAACTGAGTTATTTAAAAATTTTGCTGAACAATTATCAACCATTAATACAGGGTTTCCATTTTCATCATTAATTACTATATCTTTACCTTTTTTGCTAAAACTGGAGTGGCTTCTATAGTCCTCACTTTCTTCATAGTCATCATCTTCGTCTTCGTCATCAAACTCATCATCGTAATCATCGTCTTCATCATCCAAAGATAGATTTTTATTCATTTGATCCATAAGAAAATTGTATTTGAAGCCAGAACATCCACCACCTGAAACTGCAACCCGTAAAATGGAACTCTTATCCCCTTCCTGCTCTGCAAGAGAGTGGATTTTTTTTAGTGCATTATCAGTTAAGTTGATGTTGTAATTTGTTGACATAGTAACCACCGTTTATTATTGATAACTTATTATAGTAGAAATTTTACATGTCAAACAATAATTTTCTATTAAATTATGCATGTTTTCCAAGCAAAACAAAAGGGAGATACTTCAAAGAGCCAGAAGATGAGAATCGCAGCTGCTTTCAGCGTGATAGGGACCGTATCATTCACTCTAATGCGTTTAGAAAGTTGGAGTACAAAACACAAGTTTTTATCAATTATGAGCACGACTACTATCGCACTCGGCTTACTCATAGCCTTGAAGTTGCACAAATTGCAAGGTCCATTGCGCGTAGACTTGGCTTAAATGAGGATATCACTGAATGCATAGCGCTCGCACATGATCTTGGTCATCCTCCATTTGGTCATGCAGGTGAAGATGCTCTAAAGAAATCAGTTCAAGATTTGAATCTTGATAATGAGAAGTATGAGTTTGATCATAATGTTCAAGCTATAAGGATTTTAACTTATCTTGAACAAAAACATGCTGATTTTGATGGTATGAATCTAAGTTGGGAGGTGATTGAAGGAGTTGCAAAACATAACGGTCCCTTGCTTGGTCAAAACGCGGAGTCTTCTACAAGTAATCAGCTGTTATTAGAATACAACAAAAAATATGATCTAAAACTTGAAGAATTTTCAAGCATTGAAGCGCAAGTTGCTTCAATTGCCGATGATATTGCTTACAGTGTTCACGATCTTGATGATGCACTCAGGGCGAATTTAGTAACCATCGAAGATTTGCTGAATGTTCCTTTAATTGAAAAAATGTTTAAAGACATAAGGAGCAGATATTCAGAATTGCCTCAGAGCAAACTCATACATGAATCACTGAGTGGAACTATAGGAACTATGATAAGTGATGTTGTTTCTCAGACTGAAAGAAATATTGAAGATCACAAAATAAAAAGCGTAGAAGACGTAAGAAGTCTAAATAAAATGCTAGTCACATTTTCACCAGAAGTTGCGAATGCTACAAAAGAAATGAAAAGATTCAACATGGAGAAAATATACAGAAGCTATAAACTGAGTAGAACGATGAACAAAGCAAAACGCATAATACAGGAACTCTTTCAATGTTTTTATGAAAACCCAGGATTACTTCCCACAGAGTGGAGCAAACTCGCTTGTGAATCTCAGCGTTCAGTAATAATATGTGACTATATCTCAGGTATGACAGATAGATTTGCTATACACGAGCACAGAAGAATTTTTGATACCTCATACGAAATGACTTCTTTCTAATGACTGATGATCATTTCATGTCAATTGCATTAAGGCTTGCAGAAAAAAATCTTGGAAATGTTGCACCAAATCCTGCTGTCGGGTGTGTTATTGTAAAGGATGGTACAATTGTTAGTGAGGGATACACAGGGATTGGTGGGCGTCCGCATGCGGAGGTAGTCGCTTTGCAAAACGCTAAAGATTCAACTCATGGCGCAACTATATATATCACTCTTGAGCCATGTTGTCATCACGGAGTCACGGGGCCTTGCACTGCAAAAATCATAAAAGCTAGCATAAAAAGAGTAGTAATTGCAACTATTGACCCAGATAGTAGAGTTTCAGGCAGAGGCATGAAAGCTCTGAAAGAAGCAGGAATTGAAGTTGAGCAAGGTATTATGCAAAAAGAGGCAAAAGAACTGAATGTCGGTTTTTTCACCACTAAAGAATTACATAGACCATTTATAGCTTGCAAAGTCGCAACAACTCTTGACGGAAAAATCGCAACATTTACAGGCGATAGCAAATGGATAACAAGTGAAAATACGAGAAATTGGGTGCATGAGCTTAGAGCAAAATATGATGCAATTATGATTGGCAGCAATACTCTTATTAATGATGATCCACTCTTAACTTGCAGATTACCAGGACTTGGAAGTAGATCGCCAATAAGGCTAATTATAGATAGCCAAGGGAGATTAAAGGAAGAGCATAACATTGCAAAGACTGCAGACAAAGTAATAACTTGGGTCATCACAAATAAAGAAGTAGAGAAAAAAATAAAAAACATTAACTACTTAGTAGTTAATTCAAGCAACGCAGGTAAGGTTTGCCTAAAGGACATGGCATTAAAACTTGTTTCAGAAATTGGTATAACAAGATTATTAGTTGAAGGTGGAGGAGTGTTAATCACAGAACTATTAAAGTGTAATTTAATCGACAGGTTGATAATATGCCGCAGTGGTAAAATTTTAGGCAATGATGCCACTCCTTTTGTAGGAGATTTAGGGATTCAATTCATTAACAACTGTTATCAGTTTAAAAAAACAAAGATAATAGAGTTTAGTGAGGATATAGTTGAGGTTTGGGATAGGTCGTCATAATCCTTACATACTCAAACAGTAAAAAAAAGGTATCCGTTCAGCGGAGCGGTAAAATAAAAAGTAGACAAGGAGTGCTAAAAACATAATATCACAAGTAGTATGTGTGGTAAATATGTCTGATCTACTAGCTAGTCTTCTCAAGCTCTGTGAAAGCTTTAAAATAGAGATAGAGCAACTAAAAGCAGAGATAAAGAGGTTAGAGATAGAAAACGAAAATTTTAGATCTGAGAATAAGGCGCTAAGAATCGAAAATGCTGAATTGAAAGAAAGACTAGGTCTGAATTCACAAAATTCATCGATACCGAGCTCAAAAGAGTTATACAAGCTAAAGAAGAAAAAGAAAAAAAGTGACAGGAAAATAGGGGCACAGATTGGGCATGAAGGAAAGTATCGCCCTAAAATGGAAGCAGATGAAGTGGTGAAAATAGAGTTCTTGCGAGTGCGGAGGAGAAATTGCGATATCGAAAGAGCCATACATTCATCAAAAAGTTGATTTGCCAGCTTATGTTGTGGAATACCAATGGCCGCTGTTGCAAGTGTGGAAAAAGAAAAAGTAGCAGGCTACCAGAAGGTGTTACTGCGGATACATTTGGTCCAAAAGTTAAGTCAACAATTGCGGCGCTGAGCGGATTTTACAAGAACTCGAAAAGAGAAGTAGCAAATATTATAAAAAATATTTTCAACCTGGACATCAGTGTTGGTAGCGTGTCAAATAGCGAGGCTAGAGTTGCAGAAAAATGCCAAGAAGCATATGAGCAAATCGAGCAAGAAGTAAGTAAAAGTGAAGTTCTGCATATCGATGAAACGAGCCATTATAACAAAGGTAAACTTGGTTGGTGCTGGATGTTTGCCAGTAATACAGCAAGTTTTATAAAATTGACAGAGTCAAGAGGAATGAAGGTTTTACAAAATAGTAAGTTCTGCAATCGCAATAGCTTACGACAGGTACGCAGCATACAACTACTTTGCCGATAAGAACAGGCAAATCTGTTGGGCACATTTATCAAGAGATTTTGAAAGATTAGCACATAGTTGAAGTTAAAGTTCTGGGCTGTTACTTAAGAAACGTAGCCACTGAATTATTTGCACTAAAAAAGGCCTTGCTAAAAAATGAGATAGATGTTTTTAGATTTACCAGACGTGCCAGAAAATTGCGAAAACGTACAAGGTATTACTTGAAGCCGTTTACCTGAAGCAATTGGAGCTTCTCGAGTTGCAAAAAATATTTTGAAATCTGAAAGAATAATGTGGAATTTTTTAGATGACCCAGAAAACATTCCGCTGACAAATAACCATGCTGAACGGCAAATACGGCATTATTCGTTTATCGCAAAAATTCATATTTTACCCAATCGAAGTGGGGAACTTGAACGGATAATTTCATTATACTTGACATGGAAACAAATGGGCTTTCCAAAACCTCTTATCTATCATCTCTCACACCGCTTAGCTGAACGGATACAACCCAAGAAAGGTTTTTCTACGTCATACCGCCGCGGTATCTCAGCATAGATTCCGCTAACGAGTAGCGGAATGACGAATTTGTTGTTTTTCAAATTGTAGGTAAACCTAAGCCACTTTAGCTATATAGGGTCACAACGATGGATTTTTAAGATCGTTTACGGCTTTCTTAATGTCTTCAGCCTTGAATATCGCCGATCCCGCAACTAAAATATCTGCACCTGCTTTTATTATATCAGCTGCGTTAGAAAAGTTAATTCCACCATCTACTGAAATTTGTGTTTTAAGATTACGCTCCTGTATCATTTTTTTTATAGTAGATATCTTGTTCA
Organism: Wolbachia endosymbiont (group A) of Cephus spinipes; assembly: GCF_964026895.1. Taxonomy (NCBI): domain Bacteria; kingdom Pseudomonadati; phylum Pseudomonadota; class Alphaproteobacteria; order Rickettsiales; family Anaplasmataceae; genus Wolbachia; species Wolbachia endosymbiont (group A) of Cephus spinipes. The sequence goes on from NZ_OZ034713.1 coordinate 1,074,694, forward strand.
ACTGTGAATGAATAAATTCCTGCCCTCCAAAGCCAGGGTTGACTGTCATAATCAGCACAATATCTAGCTCATGTATTATATATTCAAGCACACTTGGGGAAGTTGAAGGAACAATTGAGACTCCAGCTTGAATCGGTTTTTTTGCATCGTTTACATTTTTGTATGACTTTATCTTTCTTATCAACCTCTCAAGGTGTATCTCTGCTTCTGCATGTACAGTGATAATATCAGCACCAGCATTTATAAAGCTTTCAATGTGGTTACCAGGAGATTTGACCATTAAATGCACATCAAAAGGAAGATTGCTATATTTACGTATTGCAGAGACAACGCTAGGACCAATTGTAATATTTGGAACGAAATTCCCATCCATAACGTCTATGTGTATGTAATCTACACCTAAATCGCTAATTTTTCTTACTTCTTCTCCTAATTTTGCAAAGTCTGCTGAAAGTATAGAAGGTGCAATTTTAATACTCATGAGCTGCCTTTTTTACTAAAAAATAACTTATTTTTAAACTCTGTCACCCTAAACACCATCTAAGTAGCTAGAGAAGCTGGATACCGATATCGGTATGCCTATTTAACTAGATCTTAAATTAGATAAAAAAAGGTAGTCTTGATAAAACTTATTTACAGCAAGTTTTTTTACATTTGGACTTTCTGTTTGTTCTTTTTTGTACCCTAATTTATAGCTTATTGAATCCTTGTATAAACTGATCGTTTTGTATGCTTTGTTCATCTCTCTAGGAAAGATGCCATTAGCAATTACGACGCATAACCCTGTAGCTGTTGCAAAAGCTAGAGTGGTAAATGCTAGATTTTGTAAAAAATTCCTTCCACTAACTTTTTTTTCCTGTATATTAGCAGAGTGCGATTTGTTTGACACTTCTTCTAGATATTCATGCCATATGTGATTGCAGTTCGTACATTTTACCTTTCTTCCAGATGCACCTATTTGCTTAGGAGATACTAAGTAAGTTTTAGTACAACTATTACATTGTATTTTCATAGCACTTACATATAAGTAGTAACAAGCCCAAATGATACGAGCTACAAATTTAATATCAATATATATATAACAAATGGAAGGTTTGCAACTAAAAAAAACACAGAGTGAGATAGAAGATATTTGGAAAAATAGAGAAAAATTTAATGACTGTAATCTAAAGAAAACAGCAAGAATAGCAATTAAAGAGGTAATTGAGCTCCTTGATAGTGGCAAAATTAGAGTAGCAGAAAAGCTATCAAGTGGAGAATGGGTAGTACATAAGTGGATAAAGCAGGCAATATTATTACATTTTCTCACCGAAGAAAATAAAATAATAGATAATACTAATTGCTGGTTTGACAAGATCGGTAACAAATTTAGTGAATGGAATGAGGAGAAATTTCGCCAGTTAAAAATTAGAGCAGTTCCTGGGTGTTTTGTTCGCCGATCTGCTTATATAGGTACAAATGTTGTTCTAATGCCAAGTTTTATCAACGTTGGTGCATATGTTGATTCAGGAACAATGATAGATACCTGGTCAACGATTGGTAGCTGTGCGCAAATAGGAAAAAACTGTCATATTTCCGGTGGAGTGGGAATAGGTGGAGTTCTTGAGCCTATTCAAGCTTCACCTGTCATTATAGAAGATAATTGCTTTATTGGAGCACGTAGCGAAGTGGCCGAGGGTGTGGTAGTGAGAGAAGGATCAGTCCTTGGCATAGGTGTGTTTATTGGGGCATCAACAAAGATTATTGATAGAGAAACTAGCAAGGTATTTTACGGCGAAGTGCCACCTTATTCTGTAGTGGTACCAGGGTCTATTCCATCTAAAAATAATATTTCAACCTATTGTGCAGTCATAGTAAAAAAAGTGGATGAAAAGACGAGATCGAAAATCTCTATAAATGAAATATTGAGGGATTAAACTATCTTACTCCTTGTCGTCACTTTTTTTATCATTATTACTAACCACAGTAATGGCATACGCGCATAACTCTGAGAAAGAGACTCCATTTTCTTGAGATAGTTTATATAATTTTTGTAGACTTTCTTTTACTTTATTAGGAATATTCCCTCCACGTTCTTTTACAAGCCAGGAATCTTGATGATGAATTGGATGAGCATCACTTTTTGGATTTCCTATGTATATTGCAAAAGGTGAACTTTGTCCTTTGAAGTCACATTGTACAGTAAATTTTTTTATAGATTCAGCCATCTAAAGACCTCTACTTTTCTTTTTGGTCGATTTTATAGCAGGTGGAAGAGGTGGTTTCTTTATAAAATCTTGTCTATTGACAACACTTTCTCTACCTTCCAAAGCTCGGCGAACATCAGCTCTGCTTAATTGCGACTCTTTTGCTACCTTCATTCCATGCTTTGCCATAATATTAGCATATGCTAGTACTTTTTTTACCAATGCTAGATCACCATCTAGCATTTGAACTAGCACTTGAAACACTTCCGCTAAAGTTAGCCCATCAGCATTTATAACCTTGTTTTCTATAAAATTGACAGCTTCTTCAAATTTGTATTCAATACTATCATCTTGAGCTATAAGGACAACATAATCGGTGTTTTTGTCGTCCATAACTGAAGCACTATTACTCACAAACTTAAGTGTATACTATATATATAAATACTCTACTATTTTATATTATGGCACGCTATAGTTAAACATTTATTAATAACATGCTCACTTATATACACGAATTAATTGACAAAAGTCAAGGATCAATATCCATCAGTGATTTCATGAATGCCGTTTTGTACCATGAAAAATACGGCTATTATACAAGTAAATTACCGCTTGGTAAGGATGGTGATTTTACTACCGCACCTGAGATCAGCCAATTATTTGGTGAAGTAATTGCAGTTTGGATAATGCATACATGGGAAAAATTAGGAAAGCCATCAAAATTTTCTCTAGTTGAACTTGGGCCAGGCAAAGGAACACTCATTCACGATATAATAAGAGTCACTAAAAAATACAGCAGCTTTTTTAATTCAATGTTGATCCACTTAGTTGAAATAAGCCCTACTTTACGGAAGATACAAAAGGAAAAATTAAAAAGCTTAGATGTTAATTGGCACAAAAATATTGACAACCTACCAGAACAACCAACCATTTTTTTAGCAAATGAGTTCTTTGACGCTCTTCCGGTAGATCAGTTTGTTTACCGCGATGGGCAGTGGTATGAAAATATGGTGACAAAACAAGATGATGGCAGTCTCTTGGTGTCATGCCAGTGCGTGACACTGGAATCCAGAAAAAAAGAATCATGGATTCCAGTGTCAGCTACTCAGATGACAAATGGAAAATTCTTTAATGGTGCAGTGGTGGAAATATGTTCAGTTGGGGTTGAAATATTAAAAAAACTTGAGAAGAAGATATATAATAATAAAGGAGCTGCTTTGATTGTAGATTACGGTTATGTATACCCCGCATATAAGAGCACTTTGCAATCGATAAAACAACATAAGTATGCTAATTTTCTTGAGAATGTTGGTAATAGTGATATTACCGCACTTGTGAACTTTCAAGCGTTAAGAGATTCATTAAAGCATGTAGATTGTGAGATTTTAACTCAAAGGGAATTTTTATATCTTTTTGGCATAAAAGAAAGAACCCAGGCTTTAATGAAAAGCGCAAGTGATGAACAAAAGAATAGGATCTTTAGTGAATTCCTAAGGTTGACTGAAAATATGGGCACTCTTTTTAAAGCAATGCTATTGATATAGCTAACCCAAGAAAGGTTTCCCTACGTCATACCGCCGCGATATCTCAGCATAGATTCCGCTAACGAGTAGCGGAATGACGAGCTTATTGTCATGCCGCCGCGAACCGTCATACCGCGATTCATTCGCGGTATCTCAGCCGCTAACAAGCAGCAGTTCTACGTCATACCGCCGTGGTATCTTTTAGCATAGATCCCGCTAACACGTAGCGGGATGACGAGCTTATCGTCATGCTGCCGCGAACCGTCATACCGCCACGAACTGTCATACCACCACGAACCGTCATACCGCGATTCATTCGCGGTATCTCTAGATCCCGCTAACAAGCAGCGGGATGACGGTTGTCTCCTAGCTGTCATCCCAGTACTGGTAGACTCAAATCACAATGCTCGTATAGCTGCAACCCTGGAGGTACTGTTTCTCACCCACTGGAGATATTGCACGGTACTATCTACTTGATCATCGTGGCGCGTTTCTGGAAACATTAAAATTTCATACTCAAAATCATTTAGCCATACTGCTTGATGCGGCAAAATAATCCTGCCAGACTCTATCATCGGAGCAATCCGGTGGAATCGAGCGAGCTTACCATCATGTGGCACTATTTCGATAATGGGCAAATGACTGTTTGCCTTCAGCTCTTGTGCTAATTGCTGACCACTTGTTTTGGCTTCGATCAAAATCGCGTGTGGTGACCATCTTGCAGCTAGTGATAAAACTTGTTCTTTAAGCTTTGGATACTCAAGCTTTGCGCGATATACATCAAGTAAATAGAATTTATTATCTATTTTTGCCCAGGTGGTGCAGACACTAAAGTTGCTCATGTCGCTTGTTGAAACCGCAGTATCCCAACTTTGTGTTATATGCGAGAGATTATCAGGAAATTTTTTATAGCGTTTCAACCACTCTGGTTTAATTATACCACTTGAAAGCGGCAGAGGGTTTTGTTGATATTGAGCAGCAAAAGCGTAACTCCCAAGTTCAACCTTTATCATCTCAATTTCTTCTTTTCCTCCATCTAGGGGATATAGCAACTGACTTTCTTCTCTTGAATATAATATCCTTACAGGTGACGCTGGTTTATTATATAATCGCCTGGTCGCACAGTGCTGAGCTACTCGGATGACAGGAACGGGAGGCATTGGCTTTTTGATTGAATAAATAACCTGCTTATTTTCAGAAATCATTGGCAAACAAATATGATGCCATATGTTTTTTGGCTTGGAGAGAAGGTGTCCAGTTAAGTCCTCCTGGTGTAGCCTGTGCATTACAAGAACGATGACTCCTTTTTTTCTATCGTTCAGCCTGGTTACTAAAGTCTGATCAAACCAGTTTATGGCACGCTTTCTAAGCGTTTCACTCAAAGCTTGAGCAGAACTGAGCGGATCGTCCACAATGATAAAATCACCACCTTCACCAGTTAGTGTTCCACCAACTGATGTTGCGATTCTGTATCCTCTCTGCACTGTTTGAAATTTATATTTGGTATTCTGGTCTTTGGATAGTTCTATCTCTGGAAATAGCGCTCTATACCAACTAGACTGCATCACGCACCTGGTGTCGAGCGAGTGCTTTTCGCTGAGCCGCTGAGAATAACTTGCAACTATTATTCTCGCAGTTGGTTGGTTTCCCAGTATCCATGCGGGCCACGCAACGCTTATGCACATGGACTTCATCGAGCGCGGAGGCATATTGAATATTATTCGTTTCACTTCACCAGCGCTCGCTGCTTCCAGCCTATCTGCTATGACTTTTATATACTGATAATCGTTATACTCACACCCCGGCACTACCGTTTGAAAGCACAGTTCAATGAATTTTAGAAAGTTCATGATATAATGTTGAAACCAACGCGTGACGCTGGGATGACAAAAAAAGGAGCACTGAAGGCTATAGGTGAGACGTCGCGGTATCTCTAGATCCCGCTAACAAGCAGCGGGATGATGAATTACTATGCCGCCGCGAACCGTCATACCGCCGCGGTATCTCAGCCGCTAACAAGTAGCGGAATGACAACAATCCTACGTCATACCGCCGCGGCGCTAACAAGAGATCCCGCTAACAAGCAGCGGGATGACGAATTACTTAACCATCATCTACACCGTCATACCGCGATTCATTCGCGGTATCTCAAAGCATAGATCCCGCTAACACGTAGCGGGATGACGGTTGTCGTTTAGCCATAAACATTAAGAAATTTACCAAATGAAAAAAAAGGCAAAAGAAACCCTGGGGTTATTATCCGCTTTAAAATATTGGCGTTTTTTATGTTTTAAACGCTTGACAAGCGAGATTCAGCCGCTTTTAATTGCAACTAACTTACGCTGCAAATGTTTAAGAAATTTACTAAGCAGAAAAAAAGACAAAGAATCCCCGAGTTAGCTAGTCTTTTACTATCTCTGTCGAGTATTGGCATTTTTTGATGTCTTGTAACGCTTTATAAGCGCGTTCAGCTTATTTAGATAAAAATCTAGATGTAGATGAAGTTTTGTAAAGACATACAGTATCTATATACTGCAAAAAATTGAACATAAGACGCCGATACATTAAGTAATCCTTACCTTTTAATCTGCAGATCGGCGAAAGCAAATACAATAGCTTCAGTTTTATGATAAGGGGGCTGGCGAAGGGTGTCAAGTAAGTTTTTTCGTTTCTATTCCCAATAAAAGTTTGTTATATGGTTATGCAAGAAGTTTAATACTCATAGTTTCAAGCATATACTGAAATATCTCATTAGCAATTGCAACATCTTGGCGTGGGGCTTTGCCGTGTTCTATAAACACAGAGATTGCATAGCGCGGGTTATGGTAAGGGCCATAGGCGATAAATAACTTATGACTTTCGCCCTTAGAGTTTATTTCTGGTGTACCGGTTTTGCCAGCAATTTGTATACCGCTTAGCCCTTTCTTATAGGTTCCAGTTTTAGAATTCACCACATCAAACATAGCTTTTCGAACTATGCTAAGATGCTCACAATCCACATCAATATCGGGAAAATCTTGTATCGTTTTACTCATCTCAATGTGGGGAATTACCTCTTTTCCTGTTGCAATCCTCGCTGCAAGAACTGCAAGCTGTAGTGGTGTTGTAAGCATATACCCTTGTCCTATAACTAAGTTGATAGTGTCACCTAAATACCACTGCGAATATAGCTTTCGTGTACGCCAATCTCTATCTGGCAACAACCCTGGAGCTTCTTCTTTAAACGTTCCAATCAGTGGCCCACTTCCAATACCAAATTTTCTGGCCATTTCTACTAGAGAGTCTACACTTATTTTTTTCCCTATATTATAAAAGTAAGTGTTGCATGATAATGCCATTGCCTCATTTAAAGATACATACCCATGGACTTTGCTTTTCAGACAACGAAATTTCCGCTCACCTATTTTCATATAGCCCTTGCACGAGAATTTCTCTTCTGGTGTTATTATCCCGTCTTTTAAACCCGCAAGCGCAACTATTACTTTAAATATTGAACCAGGTGGAATTTGATATGATAACGCACGATTCACAAGCGGTAATGAAGGAGCATTCAAGTTTTCCCAAGTCTCATTTGATAGCCTGCTAGCAAAAAGATTATTATCGTAAGAAGGTGAATTATATAATGCTAAAATTTCTCCATTATTTACATCAATTACCACTGCGGAGCCTTGGTGATCTTTAAATACCTCTGCGGTTTTCTCTTGCAGATTAATCTCAATTGTCAGTTGTACATCTTGTCCGTCTTGTTGTGGTATGCTTGATAATTCTTTTATGACGCGTTTTTTAGAATTTATTTCCTGCTCAGATTTTCCTGACTTGCCTTTCAATATATGATCATATGTATATTCAATACCGCTGATTCCTACTTCGCTTATGCCTTGCTGTCTTTTTGTATATCCGATTACATGAGAACACATTGAACCAAACGGGTAATAACGTTTATAAAGAGCAGTTATTTTTTCTGACGATTTTGCTATTTTAGACTCGACTTCTGATAATGTCTGCAAATCAACTTCCTTACCAGAACCATCAAACAAAACAACATACGAAATTTTGTTTACCGCAAGTTCAATGCTATTCCTATCTAAAATTTTGCCCCGCTTAGGCATAATAGTAGCAACTCTTATTCTATTACTATTAGATAGTGCTTCGTACTTTTGTCTGTTTCGTATTTGTAAATTATATAACCTGCAACTAAAAACCGCAGAAATGGTAAGCTGAATACCACCTAATATGAATGCTCTGCGGTTAAAGACTTTGTTTTTTGTCCACATAACATTCCTTCAAAACACACTTTTTTCCCCTCTTTTATTGTTACACTTCTGGCTTTTACCGTATTACAAACCCTTTTTTCCCACTCACTTAAGGTCACAAACTTATAATCTGATTTTTTTAGTATTTTAATAATATGAGGTAAAGCTTCAATTGTGTTTGACCTGTTATTGTGATCATGAAACAGTATAACTGCTCCATTATGTACATTACTTAAAACTCTTTCAACTAAAGTTTCTGGCTTATCACCTTGCCAATCTAGCGAATCAACTGTCCATAATATTGAATACATATTTAATTGATCAGTATTTTCAATCAGATTATCGTCATAACATCCATATGGCGGACGAAACCATTTTACATCTTGTTTTATTGCATTTTTAATTGCTGTATTTGTCTTTTCCAATTCTTGCAATTGTTCCTCACTTGAAAGTGATGTCAACTTCCTATGCGACCAAGAGTGATTGCCTAACTCATGACCTGATTCATGAATTTTCTTTACTATTTCAGACGTTTTTTCATTTATACGTTCACCAAGCACAAAAAATGTTGCTTTTGCTTCATAGCTTTCCAGAACATTAATAATATCGTTTATTCTATTGTTGGAAGGTCCATCATCAAACGTAAGCGCAACAAACTTATCGTCGTTATTCAATAATTTTTTTATATTACTTAAATTTCTATATGATAGATCTAGATTACAACTGAGCCCACAGTATGGTAAATTAAAATTACAATCACTACAAAAAGCCGTACTTGAATATAGTAAGAAAAAAGTGATTATCCTTATAAACATTTGTAATCAGCAAAGTGATAGAATACTACACTTTTTTGCTAAGTTAAGCCATCTTTAATTGCTGTAGCCTTTACTTCATCGCTTCTTTAATATATTATATTAACAATTTTATATAATATATTATGATTGCAAATATAAATACCGTTGCGCTTCAGGGAATTAGCACAGTAAATGTCAATGCACAAATTCATATGGCAAATGGTATTCCAGCTTTTAAAGCAACAAGGACAACATTGCAAATTTAGAGTTCAAAAGGGTTATTCCTCGAGAACTACTGCGTCAGAAAGCTGGCGTTGAATTTGTATATAATGTTGACCTTGGAGGTTTTTATGAATAATAGTGAGAGAAAAGAAAAATTGGAAACTCGCATTTTATCAAGTAGAGGCAGGTCTTTACTTGACCATGAGCTACTGGAACGTACTCTATCTGAATGTGAAGAAGGAAGAGAAGTGGCCAAAAAGCTAATAGAGCTCTTTAGTAGTTTAGGAAGGGTAATTAACGCTGACTTTCATGAGCTAAAAAATGTTACAGGAATGAATGATGGAGCAATAGCAAGTATCTTTTGTCTGAAAGAGATTTTCGATAGGATACTGAAAGGTAAGTTAAAAAAGCTGTCGATTCTTGATAACAGAGAAGAGCTACTAAAATACTTTAAAACAGCAATAGGGCAGTCACGAAAGGAAAGCTTGCGAGTAATATACTTAGATCGAAGTGGTCATTTGATATACGAGTATATTCAAGACTGTGGAACTATAGACAGAGTACCTCTATATGTGAGAGAAATAATCAAACAGGGATTACTGATCGATGCATCATCTATTGCAATTTCACATAATCATCCAAGTGGAGATACAGAACCATCAAAGGAGGATGAGGATAACACACTTACATTAGCTGCAACCTGTGAAAATGTAGGGATGAAATTGATAGATCATATAATCGTAACACAGAAGAGCCACTTTAGTTTTTATGACAGTGGTTTATTGTAATCTGTAGACTGGAAGGAGAGTTCTCTAGCTCTCCTTCTTTTTTTTCACTTCATAAATTAAAAAATTCAATATAAGCTTGAACAGCTAAAATTAGTAATGAAAGGTGGAATTAGGCAAAAAAATAAAAGAACTTAGATTATACTGTGGTTTAACACAAACTGAGTTGGGAAAGAAAATAGGCGTTTCGTATAGACAAATACAAAGGTACGAAAATAGTTCAAACCAAATTTTGGCCAGTAGGCTATACGACTTAGCAAAAGCACTATCGATTAATGTGGCTGATTTTTTTACTGATGTGCATGTCGACTCACATGAAACTTATGATGAAGAAATACTAAAATTAGTCAAAGGATATAATGAAATTAAAAGCAAAAGGTTACGTAGCGTAGTTTATATATTGGTAAAATCTTTTTCTCAAAGTTACAATGAGAGTTAGTATTGCTTCAATACCTCAGTTAATATATTAATAAATGATTGTACAAGATGAACAACATCCTATTGATAAACAAATAGGTGAAAGAATAAGGAAGAGAAGGTTAATATGCGGTTTTAGCCAAAGAGACTTAGGAAAAAAGCTCGGAATTTCATTTCAGCATATACAAGGATATGAAACTGGAGAGGTAAGGCTTGTAATTGATAGATTGTATAATTTGGCAGAAGCTTTGTCCGTTGATATGTCATATTTTTTTACCAAAGCTTCTGAAGACTTACACGATAAGGCCTTTTGTAGCGATGTGGGTAGTGAAGAAATATCAAGGCTAGTGAGGGAATACAGGAAAATTAAGGATGAAACGTTGCGTGATATTGTGCATTCAGTGATAAAAGCGCTTGCCAATAAATAATATTGCCTGAATATATCTTCAATCCACTTCTACAAGCAATGCTAGTTAAGGTAAATTTTTTATGGTAATTTTGATTAAATTTCAAGAACTACTTTACTTTGCAATAATTATGGCTATGTAAAAACATAGCCACCAATCAAGAACGTCCTACAGATGTCGTTTTGGTATCTTTTAATTTGCTCACCCAAGAAAAGGTCTCACTACTTTTAGAATTTTGGTCGCCCCACCTTCCACATCTAGTAAAGCTGCCTTTTTCCACTACTTCTTTAACAGACATTCCACCAAATAAACAACCCTTTCCTACGATTTCTCCTATTTCTTGCAACTCGTTCCACATTTCTTCATCTTCTACCTCAACTTGTACTTGATGATAGTCTTCTGTGTCATGATATACCATTAAATTTAGCTCTCCTAGGCTAGTGCAAAGTGTTACTGTAAAAGCGCTGTTATCGGATATATCTACGTAATTTCTTTTACCGTCTTTCCCAGTTTTGACCTCAACTTCACCATCACCTATTTTTATGATACTACCGCCAAGGTTTAAGTCTCCTTTACTTAAGCCCAAATTTTTTGCACCTTCTACAACTTTGGCAACATCAACTATGCAGCTATGTGAAAATTCAATATAGAAGGTCTTATTATCGATTTCTACATCTTCAACAGTTCCTTCTATAGTAGCGTCTTCTCCAACTTCCCTAAGTTTCTTGAGCCTACTATATATTTGTGGCTCAATTTCTTTTTGCACTTTTTGATACATTTCAGCTATTTTCTTATCAACTTGTACATTAAAATCTGCTCCATGTAAGGCTAACTTTCTGATTATATCTTCTTGTTTATTTTCTTTGAATTCATCACGATACATCTTAAACATTGTAACGTTAGTGAAGCTAAAGCCATCTTCGTTGCGAGCGTTTACTCTTATTCCTAAATCCAAAGCTTCATCGACGATTTTACTTAATTTGTCTAGATTTTCAGCTGCAATAGCTTTTTCCAAGAATTCATTTAATTTCACATTTTCATATTCACTTAGCCTTATCTTGCATAAAGCTGATCGAAATGGATTGAGCTCCTCAGGATATGTTAAGACAGGTAATTTACTAATCTTTTTATTTGCTGTTGGAGCAGCTTTTATAAAATTAGGTAATAACCCTTCTTTTGCTATTCGCTCTACCGCTTTTAACATTTTACTAGACAATTTTTTACCATTTATTTTTTTCATTGTAACCCTCACTTAATTTCATTACTATTCGATCATATCGTGATAAATATTATTTAATTGTTAATATTATACGACTTATTGATTTACTATATATTATAATAACAAGTTTTGCGGGCATCTACACTAGAAAAACACATCCTATAAAAATTATTTCAGTTTCAACAAAAATGGGGTATCGTAATCGTAAAATTGAAAAAAATGGATATCCTATCTTACTCTACTGAAAAGCTGAAAAAGCATTGTCAGCTACTTGATGATGAAGAAAAAATAGTTCTATATGAGCAGCTGCTAGACAAGGCTAAAGATATACTTGAAAACTCAAGAGATGATATTGCAAAGTTGAAAGAGGTAAGCAAAGCAGTTGTAGCAATAGAGGAAACTACCGATAAGCAGTTACTAGAAAAGTTTAATGATGATCACCCGCTAAGAGAAGTGGACATTTTAATCTACTCTCCTCAAGGAAATACTGAATATCTATTCAGCATAGATAACTCATCAGAGCTTTATGATTTAAAAGAAGATAAAGAAAAAGCTCTTTATAATGCAGTAAAGTTAAATGATGTTGAGCTTGTAAAAAAGCTGCTAATGATCCTTTCACCTACAGAAGTAAGTAATTTTGACACGAAATACTTGGAAGAATTGAAAATATTGCTGTCAGGAATTCACAAAGAATTGCAATTATCACAAGATATGAAAAATTATCTTGAGAAGACGATAAAGTTCTATAGTTTTTTATGTAGTAATTTTAACTTACTAGTTACAAATCCTACTGACGTAAAAGCCATAATTGATCTATTTGCTGCTCAACCAAATATTGATTACCAAATAGATAAGCTTCTACTTTCTTTTATTGTAAGAGATGTTGAGGAAAAAAAGCTAAACTCTGAAATTAGTCATATGATAGAACTTCTTGAGCAACACGAAAGATTTGCTGAGCTCGAATACAAGGTTAGAAGATTAAGATCAGAGTTTGCAAGTGGCAAAAGCAGATACTCGGCTGAAGTAATACGAAATAGCATTGCAGAACGAGAAAAAGAGATGAGGGAAATTGAGAAAAAATACGTAAGGCCAAACGATTTAATTAGCGAGAGGCAGAAATTATTAAAGCAATTACTTTGCTAGCTTTTTTTCCACTTCATAAAATTTGTTGTAAATTTGAATAAGAGGTGAAAAGTGCAATTAGGTAAAAAAATAAAACAACTTAGGTTAGATCGTGCTTTGACACAGACCGAATTGGGAAAGAGAATAGGTGTTTCGTATAGACAGATACAAAAGTACGAAAATGGTTCAAATTGTGTTTTGGCCAGTAGATTATATGATTTAGCAAAAGCACTATCGATAGATGTTGCTAACTTTTTTACTGATATGCACACTGACTCACATGAAGCTTATGATGAAGAAATACTAAAGTTAGTCAAAGGATATAACGAAATTAAGAGCAAAAGGTTACGTAGTGCAGTTTATATATTGGTAAAATCTTTTTCTCAAAGTGATAATACATAGTTAATATTACCTGATACGTAAAATGACTATACAACATCCTATCGATAAACAAATAGGTGAAAGAATAAGGAAAAGAAGGCTAATGTGTGGTTTTAGTCAAAGAGACTTAGGAAAAAAGCTTGAAATTTCATTTCAGCATGTACAAGGATATGAAAGCGGAGAGATTAGGCTTTTAGTTGATAGGTTATATAAATTAGCAGAAGTACTATCGGTTGATATGTCGTATTTTTTTACCAAAGCCTCTGAAGACTTACATGATAAGGCCTTCCATAGCGATGTAGGCAGCGAAGAAATATCAAGGCTAGTGAGGGAATATAGAAAAATTGAGGATGAAACTCTGCGTGACATTGTTCATTTAGTGATTAAGGCTCTTGCTAATACAGGCTTTAAAGCATAAATTCTCTCCTTGAGTCGTTGAAGAAAACTTAAACTTTCATTTTCTTCATCATTTTGCTTTTCTTTCACTTTGATGCGTGTAGTTATACCCTACACAAAGTATAATGTTTTAAAAATCAAAACCTGCACCATAAAATATTGAGATTTAGAATATTAACTTATAAAGTCTTTTCGGCAGTTTTAGCGAGGGTTTATTAGCAAGGATGTTGGAGGTTAGCATCGGACAGATATAAAACCTGTCAAACCAGAAAGAAACTCCTATTTTCTACTTTTTTGAATATAATTTTACGGAGAAGCGCTTCTGCAGTTATAGCCGAATAGGCAATGGTGCCTTAGTGCCCGTAGGTTAGCATGGTTTTGGAAGGAACGATCAAACCACTGATGGAGTCTTTGAGACTACCTCGATTAGAAGAGCGTATAATTCAACCGTTCCAAGCTGAAGTGCTTTTCAACTATTATATGATGGAGGTTAGAAATGGCAAAAACAAAAAGTAAATTAGAGGTAATGAACCCTGATGCGGCAGGAATAGATATTGGTTCATCTGTGCATTATGTATGTGTACCAGAAGGAAGAGATAAACAGAATATACAAAAATTCTGCTGCTTCACAGAAGATCTTTATAACTTAGCAAAGTGGTTAAAGAGGTGCAAAGTTACTACAATAGCCATGGAATCAACAGGAGTGTATTGGATCCCTTTGTTTCAAGTACTTGAATCATATGGATTTGAAGTAAAATTAGTAAACGCAAAATATGTTAAGAATGTGCCTGGAAGAAAATCTGATGTTCAGGATTGCCAGTGGTTACAACAACTGCATAGCTATGGACTGCTTCAAGGGTCATTTAGACCAGATAATCAAATTTGTGTATTACGCAGCTACACTAGACAAAGAGATAACCTAATAAAAAGTGCAGCAGCACACATTCAACGTATGCAAAAAGCGTTAATTCAAATGAACATTCAATTGCATAAGGTGATAAGCGATATAACAGGAGTTACTGGCATACAAATTATTAAAGCAATACTTGAAGGTGAAAGAAATCCAGAAAAATTAGCTGAATTAAGAGATGGACGAATAAAAAATGATAAATCTACCATTGCAAAAGCATTAGCAGGAGACTATAGAGAGGAACACCTGTTTACACTAAAACAAGAGTTTGAGCTATACAATATTTATCAGGAAAAAATAGCAGAATGTGATAGAAGTATTGAAGGATATTATAAAACATTTGAGACAAAGTCAGGTGGGAACAAGCTATGTAATAAAATAAAGCGTAAGTCTACAAAACATGGGCCAAACTTTGCTATACACGAAGAACTGCATAGAATTACAGGTAGGGATTTCACAAAAGTTCCAGGACTTGATGTAGTAACCATACAAACAATAATTTCAGAAACTGGCATAAACCCTAATAGATGGCGGACAGAAAAACACTTTTCATCGTGGTTAGGGCTCAGCCCTGCCAATAAAATTACAGGAGAAAAAGTGTTTAGCACAAGAACGCGTAAAGTCATTAATCGTGCTGCAAATGCATTTCGAATAGCTGCTCACTGTGTATCAAGAAGCAACAGCGGAATAGGTGCGTACTGTAGAAGAATAAAGAGACGACTAGGTGCACCAAAAGCAATCACGGCTACCGCAAGAAAACTAGCATGCATTTTTTATAGTATGCTAAAGTATGGGCAAGAGTATGTTGAAAAAGGAATGAACTATTATGAAACACGTTACAAAGAGAGAGTTAAAAAAAACTTGATCAAAAAAGCACAGGAATTTGGCTACATCTTAGTTCAAAAAGATGAACTGGTTGAGGGAGTTTCTTAGAAGCAATGACTATATCTGAAGGTGTAATACAGCGTATAAGGCATAATGATAAGAACGCGATAGGGGGATGATTTTTTGGTCAAGGTGGCTGTGCACCATCCAGCTAAGTTTGATAGCTTAGAAGTAACAAAATTTTTAGTAAATAATAAAGGTGTAAGTTTTAACGCTAAAACTAATGACGAAAACAAGCCTATTCATATTGCAGCTGATTTTTGAAATATCGATATTGTAAAATTTTCTCTTAATAAGGGAGTAGAAGTTGGTACAAAAGGTAAAAACAATTGGACTCCTTTGCATTATGCTACCAATAAAGGATATCTAGGAATTGTAAAGCTTCTAATAGAAAAGCAACAACAAGAATCATTTATTAATAATTCTAATATTAATAATTCTAAAACTACAGATCAGTCTACTATGCTGCCAAGGAAGGCCATTTACCATCTGTAGAATTTCTCATAGAATATAATGCACCCCATAAACTAGACCAAAAAAAATGGTTGATCCGAGTAGGAAAGTAAAGGGGTAAAAGTATGGCAACAAAAAAATATGAACCAGAGTTAAAAGCAAAGATAGCTTTGGAAGCAATAAAAAATCAAAGAAGCACAGCTGAGATATGTAGTGAATATAAAATACCATCAACAAATCTATATGATTGGCGTGATAGAGTATTGGCAAGGTTAAAAGACCTATTTGTTGAAGAAAGTGAAAGTGCGAGAAAACAAAGAATCTTAGCGCAAGAAATAGAAAGTTTACATAAAGTAATAGGAGAATTGACAGTGGAAAATAGTTATTTGAAAAAAAAATTACTGAAATAAGCAAAAAAGATAGAGTAAGATTTATAGAAAAAGATTCTGATCTGTCAATTAGGAAACAGGCTGATTTACTGGGGATTTGCAGATCTAGCCTATATTATAGGCCTATAATTAATAACGAAAGTGAAATTTGATTCAAGAAGTATATTTGGCTTCTGATTGCCGTTATGGATATCGTAAAATTACTGCTGAGATCATAGCGAGTGGGGTAGTAGTCAATCACAAAAAAATCTTAAGAATTATGAAAAAAATGAAGATTAGTGGGCTGTATTGTAGAAAAAGATGTAATACAAGTATTAAAGAAAAAAAGCATAAAATATATCCTTATTTACTCAAAGATTTGATTATTTGTAGAGTTAATCAGGTATGGGCTACTGATATAACATATATTATGGTAGAAGGTAAGTTTGTCTATTTTGTGGCAATAATGGACTTGTATAGTCGCTATATTATTGCTCATTCATTATCACCATATCTCGATGCTGGATTTTGCCTTTATACTCTCAAAGAAGCTCTAAAACAAGGTAAACCTGAGATTTTTAATAGTGATCAAGGGGTGCAGTTTACTAGCTACAACTTTATTATGGGTGCTAATATTAAAATCAGTATGGACCATAAAGGACGTTGCTTCGACAATATATTTGTTGAGCGCTTATGGAGAACTTTAAAGCAAGAAGCTATATATTATTATAGACCAAATAGTATCAGAGATTTGAATCTTATAATAAACGATTTTGTTGCTTGGTATAACTATAGAAGGCGACATCAGACTCTACATTATAAAGTTCCTGCTGATCTCTATTATCATAAACAGTAAATGAATATATTCATAAATACTTTAAATATGTGTCGACGTATTTATCAACATATTCATTTTAAAAATCGGATCACTTTGAAAAAAATGGTCTAGACAAATGGGTGCATTATAATGTATAACAATGTTACAAAAAATAATATCATAGAATTCAGTAGGATAATTCCTAGAAAACCCCTACATACTAAAAAAAGCAAAATGCTGTTAAAATGAGCTTAAGATTCAACCACTATGGATTAAAATCCAAAGATTGAGAGAGAGCATAGAATGCTAACTTTTGACTTGAAAGTCACCAAATTTATCTTCTTTTTTAGAGTGATTTTCAATATAATTTTTTATCATTTCGTCAGTTACATTTCCGCTAGTCCTGACAAAGTAGCCTACTGCCCACAAGTGTTTTCCCCAGTATCTCTTTTTTAGCTCTGGAAAGTTTTGCTGGATTTTTCTGGAACTTTTTCCTTTTATTAACTGCACTAACTTACTAATACTTAAGTATGGGGGTACAGAAACGTATACATGTACATGACTTGACGCAACTCTACCTCTGATAATTTCTACTTGATTATTTGCACATACTTCTTGTACAACTTCTTTAGCTTTCTGTCCAATATCTCCAACTAGTACTGGGTATCGATATTTTGTTATCCACACTATGTGATATGTACATTCATATACAGAGTGACTGCTTTTTCTATAATATTCCACATTCTTTCAGATTTTTCACCTTAAAATTATATTCTTAAAAGGATGGACTTCAAGTCCAGGGTTTTTCTCCCAAATTTGGGACAATAAATAGCAAACATCTAACATAACAATTCTATTTGTAAATCAGGTGAGGCTTATCCTATAGAAAGCTTTCGAACTACGCAAGCGTATCTTTTGCCTTTAGTATTTCTTTATTGTTTAAGATAACTGTCTGAGCTCCTCTGCCTTAGCATTATATCTCCACTTTCTGCAAGTTATTCCATTAAGTAGTAAAAATATTAGACTTGCCGCAAAACTAAGAAAAAAAGACCAAAGATAGAGCAGATTGAACTTACAGTAAAAATAGAACAAAAAAACTCCAACAATAAATTATACAAACTTCATCAGGTTAACTTTAACTTAAGAAAACATAAATCAAATTTTCTTGCTCAAAGACCTTGCTTTTTCTCCAACCTTACTCAAACGTACTCTAGCTTAATGCATAATTTTACCCATAAACAACCTTATCTTTGGTACTTTTATTAGTTACAAGTCATCTAGAAAACCCAGATGCTCTACGAAGCCCACCAATCAATATCAGATCCTGCTCTTGTCCTACAGCATTTAATATAGCGTATAACAAAACCATCGCATCTCCCCCAGTAATACGCTTGCATCCTCCACAAAATTCGTATTCACTTAACTGTCGATTTGCCTCCACCCTTTTTCGTTCAACTTGTTCTGCGGTGTTAGCATACTTCAACTCTATTCCAATTGGATGAGTATCATCATTTTCCGCAGATTTTGATAATACTAGGTCTATTTTCCTTCCTCTCTGTAGCTGGAACTCAATAATTACCTTGGCAGGATTATCGCAACTTTGAAATATCCCACGCAACAAAGCCTGAAATTTAGCTTCATTGTTCACGAGTAGACGGGTTCCATTTAATAACGGAGACAACAGACGAGAAATCTCATTAAATAAAACTTCATACCTAGCCCTGTACTCACCATTAACATTACCATCATTACCAAAATTAGGCTCAGCACTCATCAACTGATCTGCAAGTTGATGTAAATTCCTAACATTACCCATTTGTTCTGAAAACCTTCCCTCGAAATAACCTTCACTATGAGAACATGAGTAAGCACGTAGTGATTCGAATTTCTTTGCAGAAGCCACTTCCAGATGACCCTGGACATCTACTTCACAAAGTACTTGACGCACCTTAGCATCATCTGTGGCTTGAGGCAGTAACGACAGGTTCAATGCCTTGTCTGGTAAAGTCTGCCACTTTAAACGACGAAAAATGTGAAGCACAACAAAACCAATATTTGATAAAAATAGAGCTAAAGTTAACGCATGGCTTACAATATCTGCTGCATCTCCCCTACCACCTGTACGTTTCATTTTCTCTCCCTGAGAGTGGTTAAATAGATACTTGGTAACCCTTACCTCCCGCCCATCATTTGTTTCTAAGTCCCTCCTTGTAGATAAAACATTTCCAAAAACAAACGATGACGTACAGGAAAAAGTGTTACAATGAGGCGATTGAGTGAACTCTGATGCTATGGGTTGTAAAAAACGTTTTACATTTCCCCTAACTCCATTTCCATGAGGATGTAGTAAACCCGGTATTAAGGAAAGACCACCTTCTGAAAAGGCCTGCACAGAAGTTCGGAGACCAGCACCTCCACGTAATTGAAAATTTAACGCTACACAAACAGCACTTGGTGATGAGGTATGAATAGGCAAAGACGAAACAGAACAACTTTTAGCATAATCTTTAGCTTGCTCTAATCCTTCCTCATCACCAACCTTCAACTCAATTATAATTGGAACCGAATCATTTGTCTGATCAACACCACGAACAAGCAAAACAACATCTGCATAACCTTTTCCTATAAGTAGCTCTGGGTAGAAATCAGCCACAGCTCGGTATCTAAAATTTACTAAAAACCCACACAGAAAACCGTGGTAATCAGACTCTGCACGAAACACTAAGCTATCTTCATGTTCATCATGGATATCAATAACATATTCCAAAATTCTTTTAACATTAGTACGCACTTCTCCTGTATCATCATTTGCCAACTCACTCATCAGGTCTAACAATTCACCTTGTTCTCTGATTGGGTTAATTTCATGAAAAATTGGAGCTCCAGGTTCATCACGTTGAGGAAATCTATCTATTTCATGAATAAACCTACATTCTTCTCCAAACCGAAATATTTTATACTCTTCCCAATCCAGATCCTCATCTTCCTGTAATTCTTGTGGAAGATTCTCTTCTACCTGCTGCTTCTCTTCTGCACTAAACCTTGACCCAGGGCTGTTCTCATTATCAGCAACAGTATAACACCTGACTATTCTTCTATTTTCTTTATTAGTGAGAACAGCAACTTTTAGATTTCCATAATTGTCAAAACGAAAATAGACTCTTTCATCTTCAACTAATATACCTGCATCATGTGCAGTAGAAAACATACCAAAAAAGAATGTAGGAAAAAAGCCAGGCTTATTAGCCGAATGCAAAAAAGATGGACAGTTGTTTAAAAAACCTACAAATTGTCTACTAAACTCATCACAACCTCCACTTAATAAAGCCCTAACTAATTCACGATCTTCATTATTACCATGCATAAATACTCCTATTTGTTAACAACTGCAGCAGGCGAAATACTAACATTAGTACCCACTAACGTAGATTGAGGACCTTCAGTGCTAGCAGAGAATAAATTCAAATTTCTCGCTGACTTACACAACTCTTCTATTAAATTGCAGGAGCTAGTTGCATCTATCATCTTAGAATTCCTTGTTTTATCTAAACTATTTGCTATCCTCTCTTTTAATGATTTAAAGCTTTTGTCTGAACAACAATCTTTAGCAAACTTTAAAATACTCAAGACCAAATCAACTTTTTCACCATCGCCAGCACTTTGAGTATCCTTGCTCTTCTCCTGATCTACAATCAAATTTGAAATTGCATTTTCCATTGCAACAAAAGCAATCCTATCTTTAAAAGGATCGACAACATTTATTTTATTTTGGTTAAATACACTAGATTCCCAAAGACTGCTAATAGCTGACCTTGCTTCATTCCTGTTATCCAAGTCATAATCTTTAGAAACTACAACAAATGAAAGCGATGAGAGAAGATGTGCATATCCTCTAGGTGAAAGCATTTTCTCTACTTCAGATCTTGAACATCCCTCGCTCAAGTACTGGATAACATACTTAGTTGTGCAAAGAAAACCGTGCTCTACTAAGTAACTAAGAGGACGATAGATCACACCCCTATCTTTCTTATTCGGTAGCCCAAGTAGTGACTTATGATCTACTTTTGCGCTTATGACTTTACCTAGAAGGGAACTTAAGGTAGAAGCAAGTTTATAGCTAGATTGCAATGGAGATAATTTTGCAATAGCAGAAACTAGCAATTTTTCTCTCTCTTCTTTCACTAATTTTTCTTCAGAACACAGACGATTATAGAAGTGTTCCACTCCCTTACTCCACTTGAAATCTACAGCCTTATTAAATCCATCTTCTGCTTCTATATTTTCTCTAAGGTTACCTGATTCTTGATCAATCCAGAAATTGAAAACAGGATCACGTCTTCCCATGGAACTTAACAATTCAACTCTTGCAAGCTTATCACTGCAAGCTAAATTCCTATCTTCCTCACATGCACCTTTATGAGATAAGTCAGATCTAAAAGACTCTAACGCCTTGTCAAATAATTGCTTAATTTCACTCTCTACACACTCAATACATGCTATTTTATATATAGCAAATGGATTCAACACACCTGATTTAGCTAATTCTCCTACCAATTTAGCAACATCTAGTGTCGCACCTGACCAACAAGATTCATCACGAAACGCATTACATAAGAGGTCCGATTGCTCAACGGTTAGACCCTCTACTGTTACAGGGTGAGCCTTGACCCATTCCTCAATAGCTGAAGTTCTATCACCTTTAACAACATCCTTCAGCTTACTTATTACTTTGCTAGAGATAATCTCTTTATTTTTTTTAGGATCAGAACTGAGACGAGATCTTTTGCTTGGGCCTGCATTACCCTTCAAATCTTCCGTTCCACGTTTAGTTTTACTTTTTGGCATCTAATTACCTCAAAATCAAATATTCAATGAAGGTATTATACAAGCATTAGAATAATATATAAATCGAAAAATTAGTGTGCACCTAAATTTAAGCAGTAATTATAGACCTGCTGCAAAAGAGGAGATATTTAAAGAGAGATGTAGCAAGAGGGAATGAGCTTAAATTATCAAATCAACGTTATTCTACTTTACCTCACTAGCATTTTCCTTACCTTGAGCCTTACTATTACTCACAAATATAAACGTTCGTTACATAGCTCTTAATATGTCTAAAGAGACGAAATTTCCCGAATTATTTATAATGAACCCTTACGATCACATTCTGGGGACGTACATCAGAAAACTTTTATATTATTAGTTTTGTAGTAAAATTATATGAGTACATCGTATCTATTAAATCAGAAGCTTTATGGATTACAGATTGAGAGCTTATTTGTTTGGGGTTATCTGGTTTATACTTAGCTTACTTAGTAGTGTAGCTAATGATACTATATCAAAATATCTAAGTTTACATCTTCAGAGTTTTGAAATAATTTTTTTCCGCTTTCTGTTTACCACTATTACCCTTGTACCTTTTATGTTTTACTATGGAATAGAAACTTTTAAAACAAGTCAAATATCTACTCAAATAACCAGGGGTGGGTTGTTGTTTTGTGGAATGACCTTATGGACTTACGGGTTGGCTGTTTTCCCCATAGTAACTGCAACGATTATAAGTTTTTCTATACCATTATTTGTTATACTTCTTGCAATCCCTTTGCTAAACGAAAATATAATTTGGCAAAGATGGATAGTAACTGTTATTGGCTTTGTTGGTATTGCTATTACTACCAAAGCTCATAGTGAAGATTTTAATCCTAAAATTCTTATTTTTATTGTATCTGCATTAATCTTTGCTATATTAGACATACTTAATAAGAAACTTGTAATAAAAGAGTCAGTAATAAGTATGTTATTTTATTCAGCTCTAACGACAACTATTTTTTCTACTCCACCTTTGTTATTTTATTGGCATATGCCTTCCTTGTTGGAGTTAGTATTACTGCTGATTTTAGGAATAAGTTCAAACCTAATTCTGTTCTTCATGTTAAAAGCTTTTGCTCTTACTGATGCTACTGCACTTGCACCGTATAGATACATAGAGCTAATAATTTCTGCAATAGTAACATACGTTATATTTAATGAATTACCTGATAAAAGTGCTTTATATGGTACTTTGATATTAATACCATCAACCTTATTTATAGCTTATTCGGAAGGTAAGGCAATTAAGAAAAATAATGTAACAACAAAAGTTTATAATTGTTAATGGTATTTATTTTAGATGCTAAGCTATATTTTTAAGGTGATAATAAAATGCACATAACTATTATAGGAGTAGGGTATGTAGGATTAGTATCTGGTACAATGTTATCTGAGCAGGGCCATAAAGTTGATTGCATTGACATAAATACTGAGAAGATTGAACTTTTGAAATCAGGGAAAATTCCTCTATATGAACCTGGATTAGCAGATTATTTAGAGAATAATATAAAGTCACAAAGGATAAGATTTTTCGATTCGTATTTTCAAATAAATCCCAATACAGAAGTAGTATTTATAACTGTAGATACTCCATCAGACTCCCTAGGAAATGCAAATTTAAAGAATGTATATAATGCAGTAAGTGAAGTTTCTGAGAGAGTTAATCAAGATTGCTTAATAGTGATAAAGTCAACTGTTCCTCCTGGTACTGCAGAAAATATACATAATTATTTATCTAATAAGGGCTATAACTTTGATTTAGGAGTTAATCCAGAGTTTCTCAAGCAAGGCTCTGCAGTATCAGATTTTTTATACCCAGATAGGATAATAATAGGAGTAAAAACTAAGCTAGCTAGGGCAAAACTAGAAGTTATATATAGATCATTTATAGATAAGAATATTCCGTTAATAGTCACTGATACAGTTACTGCTGAAATGATTAAATATGCTTCTAATGCTTTTCTAGCAACAAAGGTTGCTTTTATCAATGAGATGGCAGGTTTATGTGAGCTATTAGGAGCAGACATTGACCTTTTAGCTAACAGTATGGGAATGGACCATAGAATAGGTAAGGAGTTTCTCAAAGCTGGTCCAGGATTTGGAGGATCATGTTTTCCTAAGGATTTGTCAGCTTTATTAAGGCTTGCTGAAGACCACAATGTTAAGCTACAAATTTTAAATTCAGTTAAAGAATCTAACTATAATCATATAACAAACATTGCTAAAAAGGTAGAATATGTATTAAATGGAGTCCAAAATAAAAAAATAGCAATATGGGGGCTAACTTTTAAGTCTGGTACTGATGATGTAAGAAATAGCCCAGCTATAGATATTGCACAATTGTTAGTGAATAACAAGGCTAAAATTACTGCATATGACCCAATGGGGATGGATAATGCTAGGCAAGTTCTAAAGGATATAGAATACGCGGACAATGCTATAGGGGCTGCAAGGGACGCGGAAGCCTTGTTATTGTTAACGGAGTGGAAAGAATTTAAAAATCAAGATTTTGCAAGTTTAAAGAGTATTATGGCTGCACCTAATGTTTTTGATTTCCGTAATTTATTAGATAGCGAGCTATTACTAAGATATGGTTACCATGTTTATTCCTTGGGTAAAAAATCTATCTACAAAGTTTAACTGTTGAGAAATTTTTTTTACACCGCTTTACTTAGTTTTTTTAGATCTTTGCTTGATAGTATGGAAAAGCAAACGAGTGCAACAACAGAGCAAATGGAAAAAAATGAAAACATAATACTGTTACCACAGTGCTTAACAAGTACTCCTAAGAGCACGCATGAAAATATTGAACTTGCAATATACCCAAATAATCCTGTTAAGCTTACAATTGCACATACATTATTTTGTGGAGCAATTTCTACAGCTATAACACCTGTCAGTACTTGCACTCCAAATATAAAGAATCCTGATAAGATTGCACCAAGGTTTATAAGAATTATGTTTTGACCAAAGTTCATTGCAATAAAAGTGAGTGCTATACCCAACATATAAAGTGATGCCAGCAAGCTTCTATTTTGAAAGAAGTACATATCACTAATTCTTCCTGTTATTAAAGTTCCAAGGATTCCACCTAAATCATATACGCCTGTTATTAGTGAGGATTGTACAAGAGAAATTTGTAATTTATTCTTTAAAATTATAGGAAACCAAAAGAAGATTCCCATTTTTATAATATAAGCACAAAAAGTAGCACAACATAGAAACCATATGGAACTTGTTACCTTGATACCTATTTGAGATTTCTGCACCTTATAATAGGTAATAAAGTTGGCACTTTCTTTGTAATATGCCTTTAATATTATATAAATTCCAAAAAGTAAGCATAAGAAACCAGAGTACAAAAATGCACTTTTTGCATCATATATTTTAATTATACTTGGTAATACAATTAAAGTAATACAAGAACCAAGTTGCTGAGATGCGCTCATAACTCCCCATGATGATGCAATTGAAGAGATGCTAGAGTTTGTAACCATAAACTTGGTAATAGCTGGCCAACCTAACCCTTGTGTCCAAGCTAATAATATTAATGTTAACAGTAATAAAGTTAGATTATTATATGATAAAGTTATACCAATGGTTAATAATCCAGTTGCAATATTGCATAGCCCAAACATAAATAATGGATTATTTTTGGAGTCCATGATTATTCCATTAACAAATTTTGATACTCCATAAAAAAAAGAAAAGCAGGCAAAAAAATAGCTTAATTTTACATGGTCAGTATCTATTAACAGTGGTAGAGCAATTGGTATACTTTGTCTTGATAAATAAAGCAGCATATATCCACAGAAGAATAGTAAATATTGAAAGAAGACAAAGTTCACACCTATTCCCAAATAGCTCCATGCAGATGCTAGCATAATACTATATTGGTATAATATTGTTTGACAAGAAGTTTGCAAACAATTAGTGCAGAAAATTACTTAGTATCTTTCTTATAGCAGATACAGTAGTATTAATATCTTCATAGCTTATATCTCTATGTGTTATAGCTCTGATTTTACCTTTGATGTTAGCCATTCTAATTCCATAATTTGTCATTAGTACGTTTATTAATTCTTGAGTAGATATACAATTAGTACGTAATGAAAAATACGCTATATTAGTTTTATACAGGTCGATATCAATTATAACTTGATCTATGGAGTCTAGGCCTTCTATAAGGTGCTGCATTTTTTTATGATCTTCTTCTAAAGAATTTACATTATTACGTAGAGCATATAAACATGCAGCTGAAATAATGCCAGCTTGGTGCATACCTCCGCCAATTTGAAACTTATAGTACCAAGCTTTTTCAATAAAATCTTCACTTCCAAGCAATATTGCGCCCATTGGAGCACCTAATCCTTTACTAAAATCAATGAATACCGAATCAAAATAACTTGCATACTCCTTTGGAGATATTTTAGTATAAGCACAAGCGTTGAACAGTCTTGCTCCATCTAAATGAGTGAATACGTCATTCTCTTTGCAGAGACTTGAGATCTCTTGAATATATTCTAAAGGCCACACAGCTCCACCACCAAAATTTGTCGTTTGTTCGATAGAAACAAGCCCAACTCTCGGAATATTTCTTAAACTAGGACGAGTAATAAACTCAACAATTTGTTCTCCAGTAAATATTCCTCTCGTACCTTTGATGGGCAAAGGAGTGGCATGTGCCTGGGCTGCGATCAAGCCAGATTGTACTATGAGCGGATGTGAAGTTTCATCAAGCAGCAAGTAATCACCAGGTCTTTGAATGTGTACTTTATAAGCAATTACATTGGACATCGTTCCTGAAATCAAAAAGATTCCTGCAGGTTTACCTAATATTTTACATGCGGTTGCCACTAATTCGTTCACAGTTGGATCTTCACATGCAGCTTCGTTTCCAACTTTTGCTTTAGCCATCGCTTCCCTCATTTTAGCTGAAGGGTCAGTGTTTGAATCGCTAAAGAAATCTATTTTTATTCTCATATTAAATTTAACACAACCTCCTTTATAATTTCAGCAGCTTTCATGATATCTGTTTCCTTTATGCCAAGGTGAGTAACTGCTCTTATATGAGACTCGAGCCAAGGAAAAAGCAATAAACCATAAGCTTGGCACTTACTCAAGAAAACCTCATTAGTTACATTTAGTGCTTTTATACTAAAGCTTACTATATTAGTTTCTGGATAAGGTAGTACCAGTTTTATGTGTGGAATTTCCTTAATCTTGTCTGCAAACAGTTTGGCGAGTTTATTGTCTTCTTTAAGCCTAGAAATATTGTTCTGTAGTACATACTTTGCTGCATTAGCACAATACCCTATCTGATGATAACCACTACCTAGCCAAACCTGTAGCTTTTTAGCCCTTTCAATTATCTCTCTTTTACCCATAAGCATTGAACCAAAAGGAGCTCCAAGTCCTTTGGTAAAAGAAAAGCTCATTGTATCCACATATTTAGCATAATCTGCTAAAGCAATATTTGTTTCGACATGAGCATTAAATATTCTTGCACCGTCTAAATGAAGATTTACATTGTGAGCTTTTAAAAAGTGATATAACTCGACTTGTTTTTCAAAAGGATAAATTTTACCATTAAACCCGTTTATACTATTTTCTATAGAAACAAGACTCACCTGAGCAAAAATTTTGTACCTTGGCTTAGAATTAATAGCATATTCTACTTCAGCAACATCTAAGATTCCGCTATTATTTCTAATACAATTAAATACGATATTATTTACTTTTGCATTGCCTGCGCTATCGAAAAAATTAACGTGATAATTATAATGAGTTATTAGTTCATCACCAGGACTTGTTTGACTGGCAATGGCTAATCTATTTGCAAGCATACCGCTGGTTGCAAATAATGCTTCTTCTACTTTGAATAATTGTTTGCAATATTCTGATAAGTCATTACAGCTTTTGTCTTCACTATAAGCAAAATCTCCAACAGTTGCATTACTTATTGCATGTATAACGTTGGAGCTCTGCAGAGTTGTAGTGTCACTTCTCAGATCAATAATTTTTTCCATCTTATTTTTTGCCATTCAAACAACCAATTTGAGCATTCCAAAGTTCCTTGTAAAGACCTTGCTTAGAAACTAGTTCAGCATGTTTACCATCTTGGACAATTTTTCCTTTGTTAAATACTAGAATTCGGTCCATGTGTAAAAGTGTAGAAATACGGTGTGCTATAGTAATCGTAGTTTTATTTTGCATCAGTTTAAATAAACTCATTTGAATTGTTTTTTCTGTTATAGAATCTAACTGACTAGTTGGTTCATCAAGAAATAATATTGGAGCGTTTTTTAAAAATGCCCTTGCTATTATTATTCTTTGTCTTTCTCCTCCAGATAGTTTGATGCCTTTTTCTCCGACTGTAGTTCCATATTGATCTGGTAGAGTCATAATGAAATCGTGAATACCAGCCAGCTTTGCAGCTCTCATTATTTCTTCGATAGTAGATTGAAGTCTACCATATATGATGTTTGCTAAAATAGTATCATGAAATAACAATGGGTCTTGAGGTATTACAGATATTTGTTGCCTCAAAGAACTCTGTGTAACTTCTGATACTATTTGATTATCAATCTCTATATTACCTTTTTTAACATCAAATAGCCTTAGGATTAAGTTTATAAAAGTAGATTTACCACCTCCAGAATAACCAACTAGACCTACCTTTTCGCAAGGATTAATGGTAACTGAGAAATCTTGAAATAATGGCTCCTGACCTTCATAAGAAAAAGAAACATTGTTAAACGTTATTCTTCCACTTAATAAATTTAATTCTTTAGCATTTTCCTTATCTTGAATTTCTGGTACGGTATTCAAGATTGGCAATGCATCTGAAACTTTGCCGAAATGAGTAGAAAATTGGGTAAGATTTCTAGTTAGATGGTTAAGAAACTCTATAATCGATATATTAATTCCAAGTACAAGGGCAATATCTCCTATTGCGATCTTGTTCAATTGATAATCATGAATTAAAAAATACAAGTTTACTGCTTGGAGTATATCAAATGAATAGCCATATATAAACCAAAGCCAAAAGTATGCCCATTGTAATTTTCTCTCTGCAATAGTTCTTTTCTTGCATATTTGAAAAAATTTGTGTCTCTCATGTGCTTGCTGAGAAAATAACCTTACTGATATAACATTTAAAATACTATCTGCTATACTAGCTATTACTTTTGAATTTTGTTTAGAGTAATTATCAGCTAGTTCAGTAAGTACACGAAAGCTGAAAATCGAGACTAAAATAAAAATGCTTACCCAAGTGAATGTAGCGATTGCAAACTTTATGTTTACTAATGATAAGGTATAAATAGCTAAGACTAATGCTATACTGTAACCGAAAAAACAATCTATAAGCAATCTTATTAACTCTATCACACTATCCATTAAGCTACTGACCTTATGTACTAAGCTTCCAGATAAATTGTTCTGATAATAGGAATGGTCTTGTTGGAGTAGCCTACAAAAAGATATATCAGCTATTTTTTGACGCATTAAGGTAAACATTCGAATGTCAACAAAATAGCCATAGAATCTAAAAGCAGTAGTGATAAGTAATGCCATGCCAAGATAAGCGCTTACAGGTAATAAAAGATTTTCAATTACATTACCTTCCTGATATTTTACAGCTGTATCTAGAATATTTTTTACTAAATACTTTCTAAAAGACAAATCAACAGCTACCACCAGAGCAACTAAAGACATTATAAGTACATTAAGCTTGAATTTAGATACTATATTCAAGATGAACATCAATACACATTTGAAGCTATCAACTCTACTTCTGTTCATTTACAATGCTAGCTCCACTACTTTGACTTTTTTATTGAGAAATACAAGTAGTGAAAACCATAAATTTTTGTATATTTTTCCTGAGATGTCTCCAGCATCATGTAGTGCTGATGCTCGATTCAGAATAAGTAGCTTATATAAATCTCGCTTAGCCTCAGTAGTGTCGATCTCAGAAATATTTGTAGTTGTGTCTGTAATAAAGGCTAACCAGCTCTTGATAAGTTCTTCCATGTTTTTTGCTTTTACACTTTCCTGGTAGCCAAACAATGACAAGCATTCTCTCAGTACAGATTCTGTTAACTCACCACAATTGAGTATACCAAAAACTGAAGGCTGAGGTTTTGGCACATAGGGAAGATCTTGATCTTTTATAATCCACCTTGTTACATAAGCAAATCTATCTTTAGCATCTGTATTCTTATCACTACCATGCCATAACCGTGAATCAAAAACTATTGCATCTCCTGCTGAAATAGGTAATGACTTAATTTTGTAATTTTCCCGATTATTTGAGTACTGATCAAAAAAATATGGGTACCAAAAATCAACTAAAGGCTGTATTTCCCATTTATGACTGTTTTCTATAATTTGCAGTGCACCTGAAGTTTCACTTACATTATTCAAAGCTAACCAAACAGAAAAGTGGTAAGGATCATTGAAACTATAGGAGATGTCTTGATGGAAGGGAACTGCATCTATTAAATCAGCAGTTTTACATATAACATTTGATTTTTTCTGCAGTATCTGACACTGAAGTGACTTTTCAAGGTAATTTTTAATAATTTTATCTAATGCTTGAGAGATAATTCTAGTTACTCGAGATGACGTGCCCCATCTACCGGTACAGTTTAAGTAGTCAGAAGTTGAAACACTTAGTTCTTGGGATAGCTCTGATATCTTATTTGTTATATCACTTAAAGACTGAGTTATTAGCTTTAAAGGAACCAGATTTTTGATAATAAAAAAACCATTTTTTTGTAGTATTTCCATATGATTAACACCTGACATCAATGACTGATAAGTAATCTGTTAAAGGTACAACAGAAGAAATTTTGAATCCTTTTACTTGTTTGAGTATTTTTTCCCAATCGTTTAATGTTCTTAGTTTACCTCCTGTTTCAACCATGACATTAATATCTACAGAGCCTCCAGTTGGAGAGCGGTAATCTAAAATAGTTTCTATCAATAAAATACGAGATATTCCTTTGACCAATTTTAAATAAGACAATACTTTATCATCATCATAGTGCTGTAGAAAGCGGCAAAAGACACCTAATTCATAATTTGTAACTGATAGTTCTTCCTGAGTTATAAGTTTGACTTTTAAATTTTCTACTAACTGTCTTGGTACTTTATGTTCGTTATATAGGCCTATAGAACCTTTATTGTGTATATCAGAATAAGCAAGAAATAAAGAGTGTACACCAAATAGCAATATATTCTTAGCACCATCTATATTAATCCTAGAATTAAACTCTTTAGTATCAAACCTAGAATATCCTAGCAATGCTTGGTAAAATGCTATTTTCTTATCTTCTAATGCTTCTCTTTCCTTAAAAGATTCAAATGAAGAGATTGACTTCTGTTTTAGTATATCGGCAATATTTAACCAATTCTTTTCAGCGGCAACTCTTGCCCACATCGTTGCTGCTTTTGGCAAAAATGGTATTCCCTTAAAACACTTACCTTTTGATGATAGTTGCCATAAATCCTTGTCCTTATCGTAATCAATAAACCCTATTTCCCACAACGCCCTTAACAGCCTTTCTAGATTTGGTACGATAATGTTTAACTTTTTAGATAAAACCGGCATAGTTGCAGGTAAAATATTTAACAAATCAAGTTCAATAGCAACGTTTGTTAGGTACGTTTTCCAAAAGGCTGAAAGTTCTGCAGAAATCCTATGCACTTGAGATTCTTTACCTAAATCAAAAATATTAAACTTTACATTTCCGGTAATATCGATTTGTCCTAACACACCTTCAAAAGTTTCAACTTTTGCCATCCCATTATAGAATGCTTCTACCATTTTAAATCTCTGCTGGTAAACAGGATCACCATTAATATCTATATGAAACCAACCATGTTGATCTTCTGCAATAGAATACCCTTTATGAAAAACATTAAGTTTTTTATACCATTTATTATGTACTAACTTTCCATGATGATTAATATGTGTAGCTTTGCCATCCTTATAGACTACAGCGATACCATCCTTAAAATCTCCAACATAATCATATTCCTCTTGATAAATCCTGTTGCCATTTAAATTAATATGAAAACATTTATCATGTCTTCTAACTACACAAGCATCTTCCTGATAATTTCCAATCCATTGATACGACTGTTTGTATACTCTACATCCAGATGAATCAATATGGTAACACCCTGTATCATCTTCTACGGCCGCTCTATTAAAGTAGAATCCAAAAGTTTTTAGAAATCTATGATGATAAACTGCTTCTCCTCTCACATTGATATGATAAGCGCCTGTCTGATCATAAACCGGTGCAAGACCGGGCTCATGAAATTTACCAACCTTTATAAACCTATTTTCATACAAAGGATTTCCTAGCAACTCGTGAAACCTCTCACACGGTGAAATTTTAATAGATCTAAGATTATCTTTGATTAATTGATCAAAGGTTTTCTCATGTTGCATGTTTTGCATAATTTGTAATTTAAATAATTCTTTTGTAAGCTTAGGTACTCACTACTCTGCCATATTTCCTCGAGTTTAACCTCATTAACATTACCAAAATTTCCTAATGTCTTACGGAGTTCATCTGGGGCACAGCAAGGACTAAACTTTCCTTCATTGTTTATCCATGCTTCTTTACCTAAAAATGGGCATTGACCACCTGGAGCCAAATCCTTAATACCTTCTTGAGAAAGAATTGTAAAATTTTCTAATTTTATCTTTTTACCATTTGGTAATAGCATATTATCTCTAAGCTCATATAACCTTCTCACCTCTGTATTCCATCTACTAATTGCTAACTCATCTCTTCTCATAGATAGATCCTTAATTTCCTCAAAATGTGCCCAAAGATGATGTCCTTTAACTCTATCTATGCCGTTTTTTATGGCCATCTTAACTATGTCATAGAGTTCATGTAAATTACTTTCCAAAAATGTTAATTGTAAAGTAACGGTACACCTTTCACCTGTATCGCTAAAGTATTTATCTCTAACTTCAAGGAAAGTTTTTAAATTTTCTGTCACTACTTCCCATTTTGAACCTTTCATGATTCTTTCATGAGTTTCTTTAGTTGCCCCATTCCAGGAAATCTTAACATCAGATAAAATTGGTACCAATAGTTCAGCCCATTTTCTAGCTCCTTTAATAGGAAAAGAACCATTGGTTGTGAGGTTAAGCTTAAGGCTGAACTCATGGCACAAATTGATTATTTCATCAAAGCTTTTATACATTAAAGGCTCACCCATAGTAGAAGGAATGATTTCCCTTAAAGGTGTGCCAGCTGCTTCCTTAATTACTTTTCTGATAGTTTCTATCGACAGTATCTTAGGTTTTATTCCTTTAGATTTCTTTTCTTCTTTAACTTTGCTGTATGGTGAAAAACATTCGCACATTATACAAGCAAAATTACAGTAATCTGGATTAGTATCAAAAGTAATTCTCCAAGGACCGGGTTTAACAGCTACTGATTTGCCTTTCTTTTCAATAGCATTACGGTAAATCTTGTTAAGTTTTTCAGTATGCTCACTTATAGAAGGTATATTTCCATTTTCAGTATAAGGATAGCCTTTTTGGGTAAGTTTATTGTATAACTCCTGATTTGTAGATAGGACTTGCATTTTTTCTGACAAACTACTTGCATCTCTGTGCTTAAATAATAGTCCATCTCTTACATATTCTGCCATGCCACCATAATCGGCTGTTATAACTGGTATTCTAAGTTGCTGTGCTTCATGTATTACTAACGGTGAATTTTCACCCCAAATTGAAGGAACGACTATTGCATCGACTTTATTAAATACGTCAGTAACTATATTCTTATTATCATAACTTCCCATCCATTCTATTCTTTCTTTAACAACAGGTGAAAACTGATCGGCAATCGCTTTTAAAGCTTTAGTTTCTTCTCTTGCTGCTCCCCAAATTCTAAGTTTTGCTTTAGATGATAAGTGAGAAAAAGCTTTCAATAATAGATTAACACCTTTTTCGGGAGTATGAGTACCAATATAACCGAAAATAAACTCTTTTTCTTGTACTCTATTTCTATTCTTAAGACGATTAAGATCAAAACCATAATCAAGATAAGAAATTTTGCTTATTGGAACATTAAAATCCTGAGTAAATTTATCCATCAAGAATTTCGATGGGGAAATAAAGTAATCTATATAGTCTATTATTTTCCTTGTGTGCTTCATTCTAGTTGCAACCCATTGTTCCCAATAATTTATGTCTAAATTCAGGAATTCTTTATCTCCTGTAAAATATCCCTTGTAACATTGAGTTGCACATTTTTGATCCTTTTGTCCATCACAAAGCCGTAACAAATCTTCAGAATTGCGTTGAATAAACCTTCCTCTTGGACACATTAACCAAAAGTCATGTAGCGTAAAAATTGTAGGTATATTTTCTTTAAAAGCAATTTCTGGTAAAGTAATTGATAGATGATTAAGATGACCAAAATGTATAAGATCCGGTTGAAAGTTATCTATTACTATTTTAAATTGTATATCTACTTCTTCATTGATAAATTTGTAACGATATTTAGCTGTGGGTATATTAATTAAATGCAGTAGGATTCTGGAATCACTACGATCTAGTACTGTAGTGTAATAAAAATCAGGTAAAAAGCTATTTTCATACCTAGTAAATACTTGTACCTCATTGTTATTTGCTAGTTCATGAGCAAGAGTTTGGCTATAAACCTCTGAACCAGCACTATAATAAGGAGGGTAACCATGAATAACTTTTAATATTTTCATATATTACCATATCTATATTGTTAGGATATTCTTGTGTATTGTTTTGTAGACTTTTTATAAATTTACTTAATCCTACTTCTAATGAATGTTTTGGAGACCAACCAAGTAGCTCTTTAGCTCTAGTAAAATCACCATGGAACTTAGTTACATCAAAATTTCTTGGAGGATAAAAATCAATTCTAGAATCACTTTTCGTGACTTTTAATATTGTTTTTGCTAAGTTTTCTAAAGTACATGGGCTATTAGTAGTAAGATGAATAGCAGGAAGAGAAGATTTTTCACTTTGTAAATATTTAACAGTTAAGCATATACCCTCTATAACATCATCCAAGTAGGTAAAATCAAAAACACATTCTTTACCTTCTATTTTAATTGGATCACCTCTTAATGCATTAATACAGAGTGCAGGAATTACTCTACTGTTATGATCTAGTAAACCACCGTATACATTTGAAAAGCGTAATATTGCTACATTAAAATCTTTTGAACTTGTTATTTGTTCCTCAATAAATGCTTTACCTTTTGCATAATTATTTATTGGATCGATACTAGCAGATTCTGTAACTGGCAGTTCCTTCTGCTCTCCATAGACTTCCCTACTACTTGCATATATAAACCATGGTTTATTTGGAAGTGACTTACATAACCCTAAAAACCGCATTGTACCATCAACATTAATTTTTTGACACAGTTGAGGATAAAGTTCACCATGTATAACTCGAGAAATTGCAGCCAGATGAATAATTCCTGTACACTTAGCAAGTAGTGGTACTACATCTTCTAAAAAAAAACTGAGTGGATTATCGCGAAACCTAATATCGCAGCTTATTACTTCATGGCCTTGGTTTTCTAACTTTTTCACCAAGGTTGACCCTATCAAACCTGCAGCACCTGTTATTAATATCCCCATGTATACCCTCTACTACAACTAGGAAAATTTGTCATACCAATTATCTTACAAGTAAGAATTAAAGGGTATTATAAAACCAGTATAAAACAAATGTCAACTTAAATTAATGAATAAAAAAATGTAGTTATGAAAGAAAAGTTGGCTGCCTTCTTTCTTGAAAATAGTGTTCGGCTTTAATCAAATCCTCCTTATTATTTACTCCCATTGCTTCTCTTTCATCAGAAACTACATAACCTACACTCAAGTTATTGGTTGCTGCAATGGGCACTATATCATTAAGACAATATTCATTGGTCGAATTATTAAATTTTATTTCTTTTACTAAGGTAAAGAGATCTTTAGCATATGAAACCATTATTCCAGAGTTTGCAAGAAGCATTTTATCTCCATTTTTTAGGATTTTTTGAACATTGCCGTAATTATCAATTACTAATCTTCCATATTGTTCATCTTGACTATTGAATCCAAGAAGAACTAAATTATTATACTTTAAACAATCAGTCATTTTCATAACTGTATCACTAGATATAAAGGGAGTGTCTCCATACTGTATTAAAACTATGTCTTGATCAGATAACTCCTCCAGATTTTCTAGAGCAATTTTAACTGCAGTGCCAGTGCCTGTAATATCTTCTTGCATTATTAGTTTTATATTGTATTGATCGATTATACTTTTTAGGCTATCAAAGTTTTCTAAATCTTTTAGAAGGGAGTTGTTAACAACAATTGATAAGCTTTTTAGACTCAGCAATTTTGCATTAGAAATTATATGTTCTAAAAGAGTAAGATTTCCCACTTGGTGCAACGCTTTTGAATATTCAGAATTCATTCTACTGCTCTTTCCTGCTGCTAATATTATCAAAATGTTACTCATACATAACTCAGGAATTGATTAGGTAGTAAGTTAATTCATAATTAGTAAGATGTAAATCCCACTGTAATTTTTGTATATTTTCTAGATCTTGGCACCCTCATTAGAGTTTCATTTAAGAGAGCTATAACTTTAAACTCTTTACTCTATTTTCTACGCTGACATCTTGTAAACTCTGATCTGGACTTTTTAATATTTCTAATAATCTACTTGCAAGGTTTGAGTGTTTATTGATTACTGCAACCTGGACTAATGACTTGTCTTGATCATTACGAGCATTTGTTACAGCTACGCGCTCATCAGGTTTTATTGCTTTCAGCTTACTGATAATTTCAACATTACCATTTTTTGCATTCTCAAACAGCTCTTCTACTAATTTCAATAGGTTAGTAATATTTTGGTCTCGAGAAAGATCAAGTGGTGCTTTACCTTCTTTATTCTTGATGTTATAAATTGCACCATGTTTCAACAAAGACTTTACAGCTTCAAAAAAGCTATTTTCAGTAGCAACATGCAACGATGCAGTGCCTTTAACTATTGTTTTAGCATTAATAAAATCACTCAATTTATTGTGGCTTACACGTTGTAACAAAGCTTCAATAATTTCTTTATGACCTTTGGAAGCAGCAGTGTGTAATGGTGTATTACCTTTGTTAGTAACTTTAGTAGCATCAGCTCCATTTGCTAGCAAGATATTTACAACTTTTATGTGCCCATTATTAACAGCATAATGTAATGGCGTTCTTCCATCCACGTTTTTCGAATCAATGATTGCTCCATCTCTAATGGAACTCTCAATTCCTAAATAATTATTATCTTCTATAGCCTTAAATAACTTCTCAACCAATTTTAGTAATTTTATTACTTCTGGGTTTCCTCTTCTTTCCGCAAAGTGTAATGGTAAAACATATCTACCTCCTTCAGCTCTAGCATTAAAGTATGCTCCGCTCATAAGTAGAGACCTAACTATATCTAAATTACCAATTTGTGCCCCTAAGTGTAAAGGCGTAGCATTTTTATCCATTTTTGCATTAACATCCGCTCCATTTATAATAAGAGTTTTAACTACCTTAGGATGACCATATTGAGCTGCAAGATGTAGGGCTGTGCCTTTATTTTGATTTTCTTTTACATTTACATCAGCAACATGTTTCAATAGAACGGTTGCTATCTGATCATAACCTTTTTCTGCTGCAAAATGTAAAGGAGTCCAATTTGTGTGATCTAAAGCATTAATATCTGCTTCCTTTTCTAAGAGCAATTCAACCACCTCTAAATGATCATGGTCTACTGCAAAGTGTAGAGGTGTAGTACTTTTAACTGTTTTAGCATTAATGTCTGCTCCTTTATCAAGCAAAGATTTAGCAACTTCTAAATTACCATCATATGCTGCACAATGTAGAGGAGTCCAACTTCTGTTATCTAGAGCATTAATATCTGCTCCATTTTCAATCAAGAAATTCATTATTTCCAAGTGATTATGTTCTGCTGCCAAATGTAGAGCTCTTCTACCATCATCCATCTTTGCATTTATATTTGCTCCTTTTGCAATTAAGCTCTCTACTATTTTTAAAGAAAAACCATTATATGCTGCATTATGTAAAGGAGTCCAATTCTGATCATCCACGGTGTTAATGTTTGCTCCATTTTTAATTAAAAAATCACTCACCTCGAAATGACTTTGCTGAATTGCTAGATGCAAAGGTGTAAAACCTTCGTTTTTTTTAGCATTAACATTGGCTTTTTTCTCTATTAGTAGCTTCACTACTTCTAAGTGACCATTCTGAGATCCTATATGTAAAGCTGTGGAATTATCGTGGTCCTTAGCATTAACATCAATTCCCCTTACGAGAAGAAGAGACTTAACTACTCCAAAGTGATTACGTTCTGCTGCTAAATGTAGAGGTGTAAGATTCTCATAATCCTTAGCATTAACATTAGATTTTGCTTTTAGTAAAATGTCTACTAACTCTAAAAAGCCATTTTGAGACGCTAAATGTAGAGGTGTAATCTTATCATCTGTTTTTGCATTAACGTTTGCTCCCGCTTCAAGCAGAACTTTAACTATATCTAACCTACCAGTTTGTGTTCCCAGATGTAAGGGTGTAATGTTTGCATCAACTTTATGATTACCTATGCCTGAAGATCCAGCGTTAATATTAGACCCTTGTGAAATAAGAGCTTTAACTACTTCGAGGTTGCCATTTTGTACTGCAGAATGCAAAGGTCTTGCTCGATCATTATTTACAGCATTAACATCTAATCCCTTTTCAATAAAAACATTTACTATATCTAGATGACCATTCTCTGCTGCTAGGTGTAAAGGTGTATTAAGTTTATCTGTTTTAGTACTAAGATCTGCTCCATTTGCAATCAAGGTGTTGACTATATCTAAATATCCTTGCTGGGATGCAAAACTTAAAGGTGTAAAGCCTAGAATGGTCTTATGGTTTACATCTGCTCCATGAGCAATAAGAAAGTTAACCATCTCTAAGCGATTTTTTGCAATTGCAAAATACAGTGGCGTAAAGCCATCGTATTTAATCTCTGAGTTAATATCTAAACCCTCTCCTAATAAAGTGTTGACTAAATCCAACTGACCATTTCCTGCTGCTAAATGTAGTGGTGTAAGACTAAGATGTTTCTGAGTTTCATAATTTTCATTTAAAAACTCTACAAAAAATTGTAGCTGATCCAGATTATTAGATATTCTATTAGTAAACATAAAGGCCTCGCATGAAGAATTTATGTAAAATATAGTATCTACAAGTTTTTAAGCAAGATAAATCTTCTTCTTAAAAAAGATACTGTAATCCAATCTGTGTGCTTATAACTTTTTTATTTGATCATGAGTGATCAGCTGTCTCAGCTGCAATAGAGACACCTTCCTTAAGTAGTTACATCAATTTTCTCTGTTTTTTGCCCTTTTTTTTCGCTGATGATGATGTCTTCATTCTTCTCAGTAGCCAATATTTTTTTTAAAGTATAATCGTTACGTGCACCAAAGCATTAATAATTATACACAATTGTGAAGAAATATTCAATCTTTTTATTGTTTTGAATGTGTTGATGAAAAAAACGTCTGTCAGAGATCATCTGAGAATTGCATTTTAGGCTTTAGATGTAGAAGGGGTCTTATCGTCTTTTTATAAATACTCTAAAAATAGGCTTAAATCGCCAAGAGATGAATATCATGAATTTAGTAGCGTAAAAACATCAAAGATACCTCATATCATAAAGTTTAATGTCAACATTTGGTAGCAACATTCCCGATTTACAAAGCAGAGTCAATAAAGGTTGCAAATAATCTACGTATGTTGGACGTTTCTGTTGATGCTATTTCTAAAATAACAGATTTATCTATTGAGGAACTTGAAAATCACGCTTCCAAAACTTAACCTGAATTAAAAGCAACATTAGTTTACTGATTTCTACACAATATATTAAAATATCAACAAAGATGATTACATAATTAATTATCTGCATTGCTGGATGAAATTCTTGTGCTTCTGTATTCAATATATAATATTAAAAAAATATTTTAGTAAATTTATTAAAGTAGATACTAGAAACTCGCTTATTTCGTTTTTCTAGCTCAGTTATAGTTTTGGATTTTGCTTGCAGAATTTGTCTATCACTTTCTGGTTATCCTCTATCATTTTACTTGCCTCTTGCTGAAGAAATTTGATATTTTTGAGTGTAATATTGTCCATCTCAGTCGATGCTACTTTCAATTGCGATTGTATTCTTATGTATTTATCATCTATTACTTGTTCTAGTTGATAATCAACGCAATCCAATCCAGAAGCAAACATCACATTCAGTAGTGGCTTGATCCACCCTATTTTGCCAAATCTCCTTGAGTTAGCATACTTTATACTTCTATTTGTTCCACCAGTACCTATTGATAGTAGTATAATCTCATCATTTGGAAATAACCTCTTAGCACTTGCATATGCACAAGCCGCTGGATTATTGGCAAACACTCCGCCATCTATCAACACTCTCTCTGTTTGGCTAATTTTCAGACGTTTTGGTGTGAAGTACGTTGGAGCAGCTGTTGTAGCTCTGAGTGCATCTTTCAACTTAATGTTTTTTTCTTTCCAACTTTTGAAGAAAAATTCACAACTATTGTGAATGTCATAACTGGTGAGCAGTAGATTACTCGCAATATCGGCCATAGTACTTTCACCAAAGTATTTGTTGAGAATAAATTCCATATTTCTATACGAGTACTGAGAACCACTCAGCCAAGAAGCAATTGATTTTCTCCAAAATGATGATTGAAAGATATAAGCTCCATACTCTTGGTAAAGTCCAACTAAATCATTGGCAGAGTATTGAGGTTTATTGCTTTTACAAAGTCCAGCAACAATAATCCCACCGGTTGAGGTGCCTGCCATTAAATCAAAAATCTGGGAAATTGGCTTTTTTGTCCTAGATTCAATTTCTGCTAGAATAATGGCAGGAATTATTCCTCTGATTCCACCTCCATCAACAGATAAAATATACTTTGCCACTTTTTTATTTTTGTCTCTGCTCAAGTTCATTAACTTCCTCAGCAAGGTTTTTGACCCTTTCTTCAAGGCGATAGATGATTTCTGTAGTCCTTTGATTTTGCTCTATAAATTTATCATGCATATGCACTCTTAAGTCGAGCTTAGCTAGCCACCAGATCAATGCTATTGTTTGTATCACCATAGTAGCAATTACTGCTACAGGGATCTTTCCTGTGTTTGTCATCTTTTTTAAAGGAAAAGTTGTATATATACATATACAAGATTCATCAAAAATACGTCCAAAAAATCTTTTCTAAAATAAAGTTAATTAGTTGCACTAAACAAGCGATGTAAATAATATAATCAACATGAAATCTAGCCTTTTTTGGAAATTGTTAACAAGTTCAATAATACCGATAATATGTGTTATTGTTCTGTATCAGCACTTTAGTACAGACCAATTATCAAAAGATGTGCCAATAAAAAGTAAGGCAAGTGGCAATGATCTGGAAACATTATCTACTGCAGCTGAAAAATGTAATTTAGATACTGTAAGATCCTTAATAAAAAATGTAGTAGATATCAATGCTACTCATCATTTTGGTGCAACATCATTACACTATGCTACAAGCGGAGGCTGTTTAGAAGTCGTAAAATTTCTAATTGAAGAAGGCATTGATGTAAATACTACTGATGCTTTTAGCTGGACAGCTCTGCACTATGCTGCACGAAAAGGACATCTGGAAATTGCTAAATTTCTACTGAAAAATGGAGCAAATCCTTCTGCTAAAAACAAAGATAAAAAAACTCCTTTAGATCTTGCTGTAGAGGAATTAAACAATAATAAAGAAGATATCTATGAGGAAATTATCAATTTACTTTCCAACTATCAATTATTCCCGTAACAATAGTACGATAGCCAAGGTTATCAATTACATGCTCAGCCCTATTTATTATCCATTTACCATAAACTCCTTTGCGAAATCCAGAAAGATTAATCTTTGCTTCAGCAAATAATTCAGGATTTCCTGGCATTGTGACATTGAGTGTTGCTGCATTACTCATCAGCTGATTCAACTTCGCAGATGCTGCACTTTGTGCCAAATCACTACTTGCATAAATATCTCGCAAAATATAGCTTGGTTCTTGATCACCTACTTTTTCCGTTATTGTCTCTGCTTTTTCATAATCATACCAGTAAGCAATAACCGAGCCATATTGATTACGCTCATTAAATTTTACTTTCCAATTTGTAATATCTCTAGGTGTTAAAGTAATAGTGCTTAAAGTTTTTCCGGTAACTGATTTTGCTTTTCCTTTTGAAACAAACAGTAAATATCCTCCTGCAGGTTTTGCTATTGCTCCATAAATTTGAGCAAGCCTGGTTAAAAAATGCATATCGCTCTCTGCAGTTTGATCAATATGTGATATCATGATATTTACAAACTCTGCAGCAACTTTAGCTTGATAGCCATGTTTGTCTGCAATCTTTTTTACCAAATCATTTAAGGTGATTTGATGCCACTCATTAAACACTTGTTCCTTTAATGACTCTTTTAGATCCGCTGCATGACTTTTAATCTTTAGTGATTGTGGCGGGCCTTGTAGCGTAATTTCATTTACTATATAATCTCCCATTGGCACAATGCCAGTTTCCTTATACCCGAGTAAAATATTTAGCTTTGCCCCAGTTCTAGGAATCTCAAATAATGAATCACGGTCATCAAGATGAATTACAGCAGTATCACTTATTACTCCTGCTTCATCAGTAATATGCATTGATACCAATCGACTTTTCACCAATTCAGTGATGGAAATGCCCTCTACTGAAATACTAAAGTCTGGTGTCATTTTAATCCCATAGTTTTACTACTTGCTTTTGTGTCTCTTTTTGAATAACAGGAAGTTTAATGATTAATCCTGCAGGAAGACTTTTATACTCTGCAAGTCCAGGATTAGCTCTTAACACAATCTCAACTGCTTCTGAGCTGAATCCATAGTAGTTCCAGCAGATTAAATCTAACATATCATTTTCCTTAGTTTTGTAGTACATCATTGTCAGCTGCAGTAAAGTCAGTAGTGTTATTTTGTGATGATAAATTGCTATAATGTTTTAAACTTAAATGAAACTCAATCTTTCTTGGTTCACCATTTGGAAAAAAATATTTCTGCGTTTCTTCTATTTTCACAATAACAAAATGGCCTAAAATGTTACCTTGGCCATCAATAAGTAAAAGAGGTTTCGATGAATTTCGCATATTATTTATTTGCTTCAGCCCTCCTGAATAGATTACTCCTGCAAGCTCAACAATGTCCTCTCCAGGACCAATACTTTGAAGCAATGGCTTTTCCCCAATACGCTCAAGTGCAGGCCAGCGATATTCACTTCTGCGTGTAAAGCCTTGCTCAATTAATGAAAATCTATATGGACCAAGAGATAACATAATTTAATTTATATCGTAAAGTGCGCCACTAAATTGCTCTCTAATTCGCTCCATTACTTCATCAGCAATGCTACGTGTATCTTGCCCAGGGGTTGAATGAATATTAATACTGAAGTGATTATTTTGAGTTTTATTCTCTACAGCTTTACTGTGTGCCGCAATGGGGTACTTAAGAGAATCACTTATAACGTTATTTACAGACTTAACTTCTAGTTTAGACTCATTTCTTTTATTCCACAGATTACTGATTGTTCTAAAGGGCTGAGTAATATTATTCCAAAATTTTCCTACCCAATCAGAAAAAGATTTCCATACAATTTTCACTGATTCCCAGATAGTAACAAAAAAGTTCTTTACCACTTGCCATTTGGTAATTATCAAAGTTGCAGCAACAGCAAGACCGCCAATAACGAGTCCCATAGGATTACTCATTAAAGCAATTGTCAATGCTTTAAATCCAACAATAATTGCTGGAAAAACTGCAGAAAGACCTATTTTTACTAAAGTAATAACAGATCCAAACATTTTCCAAGTAGACAAAAAAGCGAATAAGGAACCTTTTACAAAAGTCCAAGCATAGCCAAGAGATATAGCTGCTATTTTAATGCTAATCAACGCTGTAGTAGTACTCATGATTACTGTAGTCAATACTGGATATTCCTTGGCATAAAGTGCTACTTGTGTAGTTGCTGACCTCAGAAGATTAACAGTAAAATTTAAAGGTGGTAATAATACAGAACCAAGATTCATTCCTACTTCTGCTATTGAATTCTTAAGTAGCTGAAGATTATTTGCTGTAGTATTTGCTCTATTTTCAAACTCTCTTTGCATTGAGCCCTTATATTCCCCGTTTATTAATCGTAAAGATTTTTTGTACTCGTCAAGACTACCAATGAGTAGTGCTATATCGTCTTGATATTCAAGACCAAAGAGATCAAAAAGAACGCTAGAACGTTCTTGCTTACCTAGTTTTGCAATTGTTTCTAAAAACTTAACTAACGTGCCTTGTGCATTCTTGCCAATTGCTTTTTCAAATTCCTTAGCATTTATTTTTAGCTGCTGAAAAGCTTTTTGAAAATTGCCACCTTGCTTACTTGCTGTTTGCAACTTACTGAGCATCGCATTAATTGCTGTACCTGCTTTTTCGGGGGTCTTACCAAGACTAATGAAGCTACTTGCTAAAGCTCCCGCTTCTACTGCAGTTAAGCCAAATTGCCTTGCTGTACCACCGATTCTGTTTAATGC
This sequence comes from Wolbachia endosymbiont (group A) of Cephus spinipes, assembly GCF_964026895.1. NCBI lineage: Bacteria > Pseudomonadati > Pseudomonadota > Alphaproteobacteria > Rickettsiales > Anaplasmataceae > Wolbachia > Wolbachia endosymbiont (group A) of Cephus spinipes. The sequence continues at coordinate 1,119,435 of NZ_OZ034713.1, forward strand.
AGGAACAATGTCTTTAGCTTTTGCTGCAGTGTTATCAGAGATATGGTTTATTGCATCACCAATGCCTTTCATTTCACCAATTTCAATTTGATAAATATTAGAAAGTTTAGCAATAGCGTCTCCTGCTTCTTCTGCTGACATATCAAATGCAGTTGCCATTTTGGCCACAGTGTCTGTAAAAGTCGTAAGATCTTTAGCTTTAATACCAAGTTGACCACCACTTGCAGTGATTTGCGCAAGTTCTGCCGCAGATAGCGGAATTGTACGCGACATTTCCTTTAATGTTTCCCCAAGTTTTGTTAAGCCATTTACATCTGTATCTTCAAACTTTACAACTTTCTTTACATCAGCCATGGCACTCTCAAAACTAATTGCAGCCTTAAGTGGTGCAGCAAGTGTGAGGCCAAGTGCTACAGCATCCATCATTTGAGCTCTAAAATTTGCTCTTTGCGCTAAAACTCCTTTACGTTTTTGCATTACGGAATTTAAAGCCGTATAGTTATTTTTAAGCTTTTCAATAGAAGAGCCAAGTTTAGCTTGGTCTCCAATAAGAGATTTTATATCTCTACCACTTTTACTGAACTCCGTGCGTAAATGGTGGAGAGCACTTCTTTTTTGTAAATAAGCTGTTTTAGCTTTCAGTGCTGCAGTTTTAGACCTTGTAAACTCGTTTTGCAGGCTCTTACTTGGTGCTCCTGTATTTTTTATCTGCTGAGCAAGAGATTTTGTTTTTATTTCTAGTTCATTCCAAGAACGCCTAGCAAGCAGAGCATCGTGGCTTAATTGTTTAAACTTGAATACTGATTTACTTGATGATTCAAGTTGTTTTATCGTACTACCAATACGAGAAAGTTGCTTCGTGCTACCTGCTATCGTACTATTAAAACTGCTTTGCAGTGTTGCTCCAATTACTATAGAAATTGCCTTCATTTGTATAATTTTCCGCTACTTTCAAACCAAGTAATAAATTCTTCAATATCCATATCAAGCCACTGATTGATTCCACCACCAACCATTGAGCTAAGTGATAATATGCTCAACCTCAATTCTTCTGCTGAGACAAAAAACCTTGTAACGTTTCTTGAATCTTATTGTAGTCTGCTAAATCAAATTCTTCTACTGCTTCTCTTGAAATACTTGCAAGATTTGCAATCAGTGCTACTTCTTTCTCTGCATCGCTATTACCCATACGTTCAACAGCTAAACGATCTCGAACTTTTGGACGGCGTAGAGTTAGCTCTGAAACTAAAATTCCATCGATTTTTATTGGTTCAGTTAATTTAATTTTTTGCATTGTTTTACCCTTTTAGTTAAATTCCTAAAGCTGTGCGCATAGAAGTCATTTGATCAACACCATCGATCTTGCGAATCATATTCTCAGCGTCAATTTCAATCAATTCTCTGCCATCAATGGTAAGCTTATAATAGTTGGCAGCAATTATACATTTTAGTGTTGCTTTTTCAGCAGCCTTCCAGTTACCAAAATCAAGTTCCTTAAAGAGCCCTCTTAAGTTAATTACTACTGATTCGGCATCACTACTTCCCTGCAAACCTCCTCTTAAAGTAAGAGAAACAGCATTATTGTTTATCAATCCGAAAAGTCTAAAGAGCTCAGAGTCATATTCAGAAAAAGTGAAATCTGCTTCAAGCTTTTCCATGCCCATATCAATATTTATTGGAATATCCATACCACCAGCTCTGTATTCTTCTGTTTTTATGGTAAGTTTTGGCAAGGTTACTTCATCTATTTTTCCTGCATAGCCACGACCATCAACAAATACGTTAAAATTCTTTAGGATCTTTGGTAACATCTCTCTTTCTCCTTTTACAATATTGCGCCACTCACAAGGTGTGACCTGAAAGTAATCTGTTCAGCTGGATATGGTGGCGTGAACTCAAAATCAAAAGACACTTTTCCGCTTGCAATATTTGTTGGTGTATTGAGCTCTGGAGTTGCATAACATTTTCCGCTAATAATCGCCCCTTGCGCTTTTAAATTTGCAAGATAAGAATTTACCCCCTCAATCACATCATCTATATAAGTTTTGGTAATATTGCGATCAACTGCCCATAAATGAGCTCGAAGTAGACTATCGTTGATTAAATCTGCAGTCCTTCTCACTGACAAAAAAGCCCATTTTGAGTCATTTGAACATGTTCTATTTCCCCAAAGCCTATAGCCATTTTGATGAATTATCGTTGTTACTTCATTTTCATTCAAGTGGTTTGCTCTACAATTTATATTACCGAGCGTAAAATCAATAGGCCTGCTTGTTCCAACAATACCATTTATCTCTTTATTTGAAGGTGAGTGCCAGAAGCCTTGCTCGCTATCTATCTTAGCTATTAAACCAGCTACAAATGAACTTGGAGGGAGAATTTCTTCTTTTCCTTCAATAAAAACCTTAACCCACGGATCAACAACATAAACTCTTGAGCTGCCTACACTTTTTCTCCATTTTATTGCTTCTTCATCATTGGTATTTGGTCCATCTGCTACTATTATTGCTCTTAGCTTTTCTGCTATAGGAATTAAAGCGCTAACCACTGGATTTCCAGCATCTCCAGATAATTGATGAGTAAACTGAGGTGCAATTAGTATTCTTGGCGCAACATGAACTATGCTTTCACTGCTTAAGAACGCTTGAATTCCCTGATATTCTCCAGTTTCTTCGTTAACTCCACCAATGACATTGCTGAGCGTCTCTTCTACTTTCTCCTCAACTCGAATAACTACTACTGTTGCACCAATTTGGGAAAAAATTGCATTAATAGCTGAAGGCAAAGTCCCAGATTGACCAAGTTTTGCTGCTTCTTTTAAGCTTCCTGCTATTAATATTGGTTTATTTAGTGGAAACTTTTGCCCGTCAGCATCAGGTGCAGTACCAATTACTCCAATTACCGATGATTTAGCTGTTCGTACTGTCCTCGCTCCTGAGGTAACCTCGATAACATTTACTCCATGTAGAAACTGTTCTGTCATTTCTTTTTCCTATGATTATTGTCCAGTAAAAATTTCAAATTTTGTAAAATCTTTAAAAACCCAGTTATTTTTAAGAGTGTAGAAAATAGTTATAAGAAATTTCCTAGCAGTAGCAGTTATAGCCTTAGCAGAACCACGCTTCTTTTTTATATGTTCATAAAAGCTTTTCAAGTAAGGACTGTAACGTACAGCAATCCAAGTACATTGAACTAAAGAAGTACGCGCTATTTTTGACCCTCGTTTGGTAATTCTTCCAATTGTACATTGCTGATTAGATTGAGAAACTCTTGGCACAACTCCAAAATATGCAGTAAGTTTCTCAGGTCTACGGAAATCATTAATGTCTCCAATTGTTACAATAAAAACAGCTGCAGAAATTGGACCTATTCCCTTTATGCTGATAAGATTGCTGAACCCAGGAAGTTGTTTAGCGAAAGCTATAATTTCCTTTTCAAGCTTTTTAAGGCTTTCTCGGATAGCTTCTAAATGATAGCTAATCACTTCAATTTCAACTTTTTCTAAAGGATCCCAATTATGCTTTTGAGTAGCACGTTCAAATCCTACTTTAGTTGTAAGTACTTCTTTTTTAATTTTTATTCCATGGTAATTAAAAAGACCATGAACTTTATTGATTAAAGATACCCGTGACTTTACTAACTGATCTCTCATTTGAAGAAGAGAAGCTAACTGCTGGCATTGTTTGTTTTTGCACCTTGCCTCAGGCAACATATCTTTGCTGAGAAAGAAAGCAATAGCTCGTGCATCATGCTTATCTGTTTTGTTCACAGAGCGACGAACAACTTCAAACTGCCCAGGAGCAATTATTACTATGCGTTTAACGTAAGGTGAAACTGCATCATAAAAGAAACAGCTGTTACCTGTTGCTTCTATGGCTACTTCATCTGTTTCTTGAAGATCTTTGGTGAAATTATCCAAGTCTTTTAAGCGAAACGTTTGAATATGCTCAGGTTTCCCTTCCTGTAAGTAACAAACAGTAAAACTATTGGTATGTAAATCAACTCCAATGTGACGCATATTTTTTCCTCCAATTGCATATTTCAATATATCAGAGTAGAATATTGCCGGTTGTTCCAAACTCCTATACGAGGTCATCACATTTTGTGAGCCTCACGATGATTTTCGGTGGCAGGGGCAGTTAATCTCCCCTACGAAGTCTTCTTTCTACTCCCTGAGCAGAAAGTGCTTCAGAAAAATATCCAACCTGCCACCTATCCACTCTGAGAAGTCATTATCTTCTCTTGCTTCCAACCAAGCAATACTTATTCATACCATCTCCCCTTTTCAACTTTCTTGCATTTTTTGTTTACAATCATCTAGCAAAGTTTGCAGCTCTTCCTTACTTTTAGCTTCACCGATTTCCCTTTCAGCTATATCCACCAATTCTTCGCACTTGATTATTGCTTTTTTCGCTCTTTTTGCTTTTTCCTGAATTATTCTTGCCATTTCTACTACTGAAATTCCTCGGACTTTTGCTAATGGCTCTATAATTTCTGCATCTTTTTTGTCTATAGATTCTGGTGCTGCTAAAATGTTCTCTGCGGCTTTTGCTTGTATTTCGTACGACTTAGACTTCTGATGAGAATATCCTGCGTATTGGTGAGTATAGTTATCATAATAAGCATGAAGATTAGAAAGTGCAGAAAACTTCGCATTTTGTAGTAACTCCAATTCAATATCTTCTTGATTCCGCTGAGCAATTTTGCCTCCTTCTGTTAAACAATAGCTTTTTTGCCAATCAAAATCTTCTGGTGCTTCATACCAATCATTTTCAGTTGGCTTGCTTTCAAGTGTTGTTGTTTCTACTTGTTTATCATTTTCAAATCTAATGTAGATAGACATTGTTTGTTACCTCCAAATCTCATACGTGTTAGATAATCCTGGACATTGCCAAGCTTTTAGCGTTCTCTCCACATCTACTTCAAGTCCTGTAGTTAGAACATTGCTACGTATGTTATAAATCCCCCACTGAATAAATTGACCATAGTTGTGTACATAATTTGATGCAAGCATACCTTGACTAACTTGTGTTCTGGAATACAGGTAAGATGATGTGTAAAGTAATATTGCAACTGTTTTTCCTGCTGGAATCTCCACATTACCAGATCCAGCTAATTTGCTATCAGAACTCGTGTATTGGTAAACATTTTTCCATATTATTCTTGAAATTCTTGATTTATTAGAATTGGTATTATCTGGCGTTCCCACAAATAATCCTGCACCTCCATACTCCGTACTCGAATACGATGATCCAACAAATTCTATTGTTTTATTTATGTTCACATTCGTTGTATTTTTTATAAATACTACTCCAAGTGCAGCATATGGGTAATAGTATATCTCATCATAACTACCCGAAAAGCTTTTTGTGCATAACTCTCCGTAAATAAATGTTCCCTTGCTTCCCTCTATAAAACTTAGTTGTCTTGGCCGATAAAAACTAACGTAATCTGTATTGTACGTATGGCTACCTGCTAGTAGTTGTAACATATAGTCAGTTTTTGTTATATCACTACTCCACTTTCCAAGCTCTGTCATAAAAGTTCCGTGGCCAAAATAATTATTTTTTCTGCCAAGTACACCAAATAAGAAAGGTAATGACCCTGGTTCAACCATGTTGCGCTTTCTTATTTCATTTATAAGAGACACTTTTAACTGTTCATCCCGAGTTTTTACCTCATTAGAGATGTTTTCAATTCGAGTTTCTATTTCCCCAATAATTGATGAGCCAGATGGTACATTATTAACAGCACGAAAATCTTCTACTAAACCTTTAAGACCATCTTTATGACTGTTACTAATGCTATTTATTGCTGCAATATTGGCATTCTTTCTCGTATCAAGTAGCGATATATGCGAATCTGATGATGCTTTTAAAGTATTTAAGGAATTATCCCTAAGCTTGTTAATTTCATTGACAGAATCTGTTTTCGCTTCAGTTATTGCAGATATTGAATTTTCCTTATTGCTATTTATGTCACTTAAGTGCGTCCTTGCAGCGCTCAAGAGTTCTTTTAACTTACCATCTGTCATCTGTACAATTTCAGAAACCGCACTTTTGTCGATTATTGATTCCAGTGCTTTAGCAAGATATGCTAGTTGATCTGGTGTACTACTTCCTGCTAAATCTTTAAGCCTTCTCTGTAGTGCATCAATTATCTCTTTTACTTCAGTTATTTGTACAATGTCAGCAATAGCTCTTTTATCTGCTATCAATTCCAGCGATTTTGCAAGATATGCCAGTTGATCAGCCGTGCTATTTGCTGCTAAATCCTTTATCCTTTGCTGTAATGCTTCTATTGCTTCTTTCATTCCCAAAAATTCAAAAAAGTTTCAAATCTAAATCGTTCAAAATTATTTTTAAGTTCATCTTCTCTTTCACTCATATCTTCATCTATCTTTTCTATGGCTCTGCGAATACGTACTACATCTTCTACAGCTATGTTCTCTGGATGCGGCAAAGGATATCCTCGTTTGGTTTGATCAAAAGTCATTTAAATTTTATGTTACTATTACTCTGAGATTTTTGACTTTAGGACGATAAATAACCGTTCCACTTAAAACTAATTTTATCCTTGTCTCATTAGCATTAAAATTTGTCAGCACATGAGTTCTCTCTACCCAATTTTCTCCAATTGGTTTTCCTGATGTTAAATTTACTAATTGCCAATCACTGTTGCTTTTTTGTACATAAGCTTTAACATCTGCAGTGCCAGGTATCAGCGCATCATATGTTATGGTAATCTTAGTGTTAGCTCCTGCTGTAATACTTCTTGTAACATAATCTCCTTTTTCCCCTATATTACCCATAACTAGCTGTAACCCAGGATATAGCACTGGACTTTTTTCTCGCCCTCCTTTTAGGCTTGCCTTTACTGTTAGCTCTCCAGATAGTCTTTCACGCAGTGCAAGTGGCAAATTATCAGACAAAAAGTTCTCTTTTCCCTCTTCATCTGTTAAGATAAATTCCACATTGGTATCAAATGCTACTTTTTCGACGTTCGTCAAAACAATTAAATCTGAAGTATTGGTTGCTGTAACTTTTCCCAGATCAATAACGTGAGAATTTTCGCTAAATTTTGCAGCCAAAAGCCGAAACGTTAAATCTAAATTTTGATGTGGAGTCCAGGTGCTTGCATTGCTTGATGACAGTAATACTCCTACTTGATATGGCTGGCTTGTTACCCAACGGCTATTTACTGCATCATATTTGCCAAGTTCTGCTATTTTTACTGCAGTATCTGCATCATCAGTAAGTAGTACTATTGCATACTCCTCTCCTGCATGGCAAAACACTGGTGACCACTCTATACGTGTTGCTGTGCCATCTATCTTTATATCTTTTGGCTCAATATAGCTTTCAGCAATGACAGTTTGCGAGGGCACTCCCACTGCTGTTTCTCTAATCTGCACAACAACACGTTTTTTGCCTTTATTTACAAACCATAGTTCCACGCCTCCTATGTGCCTACTTTCATTTAGAGTAAATGTTTGCGCTAAAGGATCAACTCTTCTTGCTGCGATAACTCTTCTTCTTTCCTCTATGGTAATTGTTTTTTTACCAGTATAAGTTGCTTCTCCATAACTGCCTTTATCACCGAAGAACTGCACTAACTTAGTCCCAGCAGGAATGTTTCTTGGTACAGTAAATCTTCCTTTTATTTTTCCTCTGTTATCAGCAATAAATGTTGCAATCATGTTTTTCTTTCAAATATTTTCTATGCTTTAGGTTGAATAAAAATTCCATCAAACTTTAATTCCTTAAGCTTTTCACCAGTTGCAAAACCTTCAATCTCAAAATTTTGAGTTGCTTCTCGCATAAATTCAGTTTCGTATGAGGTGCTTGACAGCAGCTCTGTTGTTTCTTTAACATTAAATACTCTAGTTACTGGACTTTTCCAATTCGTGGTAACCTCCGTCCAGTGGTCAATGTTTTTATTTAGAGTAATTTGCGCCGGGACTGGATCAAAAGCTTGATATGGATTGATCTTTTCTCCTTTAGTCTGTAAAAGCTGCTCCAGTACCGGTTCAAGTTTATAAGGCAAAAGATATCTTTCCCCACCTTTTTCAATATCTGCAACTTCTACATCTATTGGCAGAACTAGCTCTCTATTTACTATTGCTGCAGACTGCGAAATTCCTTGATCACGCATATCATCATCAAAGAACGAATCAACAAATACTCCTTTTTTGGTGGTAGGTTCTCTTGAATTTGCATCATTGCGTAGACGTTCCTCTGCAACCAGCGCATAAAGATCATTTATTCCTTTTTTCATTGCTTCAAGCTCATTCATCGGTACAGCATGAATAGCATTATTCACTATTTTTACCCCTTCTTTTTCTCCGTTTTTCCACGTCTGATGAATGTAGCAGAGCAAAAGTTGTCCGCTAGGTGCTTTAGGCATTGATGGTCGCCAAGGGTGAGCTATACCTTTTATTCTCCTTACTACTCCTTTGCTATCGATAGTAATTAAATCATAGCGGGGCATTTTCCAGGTGTAATCAATCAGAACCAAGCTGTTATCAACTGCTCCTTTTACTTTGCATCCCTCTTCACTTATATCTTCAGGACTTACATGAGTACGACAGCGATAGGTTATCAGGTAACTACTTCCAGGAGCTGGCTCTTTACCAGGTAATGACCAATCAACGTTTCCTGCATTTAACTTATAGTCTATACTATTTTCATAAATAACATTGCCTTGTTTAACTTGAATAATCTCAAGTACTGCAGAGTCAGGTATTGGATCAACAGCTCCTGAGTATGAACCATGAGTAACGGTAATGGTTTTTTGAACAGTTATATCTACTTTTTTAATTTCACTTATTGGAAAATCATTAACTTTAAGTTCCATTACTCTTTGGCTATTTGGCTGAAAAGTATGTGGTTCTGATTCAACTGCTTTTATATCTGGATCTTCATCAAAAGAAACACGAATACTGTGAGGTAGCTCAATCTCATAGCCATCAACATGAGCTTTGCCCTCATTAATCACAAATATTTTTTTTCCTCCTTCTCCCTCTTCCTTTTGCAGGAACATTACTTCAAGACCATTTACGACATAGGAACCATTTGCTTCTTTGTCATAACGAGCAAGAGCAGTAGTTACTATATTTGCTTGTGGTGGCGGTGAATGTTCTATCAATACTCCATTTTCAATGTTATAAATTGGATAAAATTCTCCTGAAGCATTAGTAGTCACACCCTCAGCTTGATAACTCCAAGTGGTGGAAACTTTAAGCCTTGCAGCCCCTACTTCTTGATAGTTACGTGTACCAACAGCAGGATCACGAAGGTTTTCATCCTCAAGTTCTGTAATGGTAGATTCTACGTAATAAACACCTATACGCACTGTGGTACTCAGTGGAATAACAAACTCTTCTTTTTCAACTTTTCTAACCGCTCCACGAAGATAGATTTTTCCTGATTCAAGCGTAACTTTACCAGTTTCTCTATCTATAATACAATTGCTTCCTATTATAACATCACCATCACGAAATATTGCATCGCCTATGCCTTTAAGCTTAGAGAGAGCATACTCCTGAGTCTCGTTTAATTCTGCAGATTGCAAACCTCTTCCAGCAAGAAATAAGCTTTTTTCGTATTCTTTGTCAGGATTAAAGCGGTTATAATAGGTGTTTAAAGTCATTTTATTCTAAAAGGTTACAACAAATGAAAAAGTCTCTCTTGTGGCAGCAGTTCTGATAAGTGGTACAGTGTGTTCTAAAATCAGCAAGATTCCATGGTCTTCTATATCTTTTGGTTCAAAATATCTCTGTCCAGGAGGCAATTTTTCTACCACCTTTGTACCAACCATAACTCCAAGCTCTCTTATTACTTGATTTGCTGCGTCCGTGAAATCGAAAGTAAATTTAAGATACAGATTATTGATTGGTACATTCGATGGTTTAAACCTTCCAGATGGAGTCACAAGTTCTCCATTCTCATCACCACTGCAAAAGAGCACCTCATCAACAACACGACGTCCAACTTCCTTAATTAATGTTGCAGAAGTAATTAGTTCCGGTGGTGTGTCTTGAGTATACTCTATAGTGATTACGCTATCTGCTATAATTGCACCATTTTCTACACGCTCAATAGCGCCTGAGCTACCATCAACTATATAATCTATGCTTGACTGATAAATTGTTTGCCCTGTATAAACTTTTACATCTTTAATAGTGTGGTGATCTAAACTTATCTTGCCCCCTGCTGTAAAAGTTTTTTCAACTTTGTAGCTGCTTTCCCAGGTAGAATCTCCAGATCCCCAAGCAAGATGTATTGGTTGCTCTTTTATGCTCGCAGCAATAGCTGCTCTGCCTGATTGTGTCAGTATTGACATGTCTGATTGCGTGATTGATATTATATATATACAAGATTCGTAGAAAAAACGTCCAATTTTTTTGTAATAATGGGCTCAAAATTTTTCCAAGGGCGATTTAAGTGGCGATGTTCATGCCAAGTGACCATACCTGGGTAAAATACTGCTACGTAATTTTCTAGCTCATGAATAGGATCTTTCTGTTTTAAATCTGAGTCATTTTGACAATCAATATGATATTCCCTTAAATTAGACTCTATTATTCTTTGATCAGTAAAACTCTTTGCTTCGTAGTAATAAGTTATACTAAACCGCTCTAAAATTGGTGTACGTCGAAAATTCCAAATCTGCTCAGAGAGTTTATCTTCACTTAAGTAAAATGTATGCTCTATTTCTTTATAAGCAGTTGGTGCAAAACAAGCATTGATATCTCCCAAATTCCAACTATCTGATAATACTATCAACGCTTTAGCAAACTTAATTTCTGGCAATAAACCCTGTGGTAGAGGATATAGTGCTTTTAAGTTATACCACTCGTGACTTCTTTCATATATACCGTTGTAATTCTTGGTGTGAGGCTCTGTCTCTCCTAATACTGCAACATCCAACCTATATAAATCATTACTGTAACTTCTATCATAATGTGATCTAAAAGTGCTAAATTTAAATCTTGGATTTCCTATTTTTAGCTCAAATGAGTTTTTTCTTCCAAACGATAATACTGGCCCTTCTTTTGCTATTCTTACACCCGAGTAGTCTGAAAGAAGATCTCCAAAAATACTTTCATCTAACATAAACCGCTGAGCATTGTAATAATCATTGAATATTCGCATTAATCGAGATCTTGCCGGTGCAGAAAGTTTTGCCAGAGCAATTACACTATCGACAAAAAAGTCATTAGGAACATCAGAGATGCCAATTTGAAATTCAGCAAAATGCTCTCCTGGTGGTTCTTCTTGAATGGTAATATTATCAATGTTTGCCCATTTCAGCGCCATCTTCAGTGACTGTGGTGTACCGCGCAAACGTTGAAATCTTATTCCGTTTTGCTTAGCTAAGACCCATTCTTTTAATGCACTCTTAGTAGCTTTCTTACCCCAGGATAAAATTTCTCCCAAGCCGTATTCCGCTACTAGCCACGGCAACATTTCAGTCTGTGGGTTAAATTTAAATCCCCGTAGAGAATTTGCATCAAGAGAATAATTAATTATGTCTGTAAGTATTTGCTCTTGCTTTGAAGCATTTGGAGGAAGTATCACCAATTTTTACCTAACACTTAAATCACTTAAAGCAACGCATTCATTATTTTGTACAATTATGTCTTCTATTGGCTCTGTAAGCTCTATATTTTGTATACCTTCTGTAAAAAGATGAGCAATAATCCAGGACCTGGTTACATTCCACCCTAAACCTTTAGTAGACTCAAGACCTTTGATAAATTGTTCCTTTGCAGCTTCGATAACATCTTTTGATGCAGTAGGGTAAATATGCACTTTAGCATGAATAGTAATGGGAATAATACCACAGCCAATAACTGTAAGCGTATCTGTTAATACACGAATATCATCGCGAATAACGTGATTTCTGACGATCTCTAGCAATTCTTCTGAAGGTACTCCACCATTTTCTGTGGAAAGTATTGAAATCTGTACACTTCCTGGTATAGGTGATACCACTTGCGCATCTTTTACTCTCGTGTCAGCAGATAATGCATGATAGCGATAATGCTCTTTACTCCCTGCTGTTGACCAACCAACAATTTTGGCTTTTACCCGCTTCCTTAAGGATTCATCATTCTCTGACTCCTTTCTCAGCACACCATAAAATTCAGCCAAGTGATCAAGGTCATTACCTCTTGCAAAAGCAAGTAAATTTGCCTGTGCTGCATCATTAATCCTTTGCCTAAGCAAAAGTTCACGCCAGGCTGCTACTTCCAGTATCTTTATTGCTGGATCACTCTCAGTTAGTGCAGAAAAACTTGCATTCCGACGCACTAACTCTTCTTTCATTCGCGAAAAGATTTCCTCAAATTTTAATGTTTCGACAATATTTGGTGTTTTCATCCTACTACCTTATACTATAATACCATCAAGGCGGATCGGCTTTCCATTTGGCAGATAGATTCCTTCTAAAATGAGAGTTACTTTACCTTCTTTTATTTCTGTTATTTGTACACGTTTAAGCTTAAATCGACGCTCCCACTTTTCTAATGCTTCTGCAACTGCTGCATAAAGCTCTTGTGCAAAACCAGGTACAATTGGATGATCAATCAGCTCAAATAACCTTGATCCATAATCTCGGCGCATAACACGAGCACCAATTGGTGTAGTTAAAATATCAACTATTGATTGTTTTAAATGCTCTATACCACTTATTGTTTTACCAGTTTCAGAATTCATACCACGCATATCACTTACCCTGCAAAGACATCATTGCTTCCTTGTTCTGCCACTGCTCCACAGGAAATTAGGTCACCAGTACGAGCAATGGCTTTGCCATTTACAAACACTGAATCTGACCCCTCAAGAAGGGATTGACTAGTATGTGGTGGTTTATAAGGGTCTGTTGATGCATGTTGTGACCATTCATCTCCTTGACGATGCACAGGCCTACCATTTACAAACACATTACTGCTTCCTCCTATGCCAGGGCTTTGTAAATAATCTCCATGTTGGTTACACATATCACCAAAACGAACAACTTTTCCCTGTTTTGCCAAACTTAAATCTTTGTCTGATTCTGAAAGTCGTTTTTGCCCTAACAATGAACCTCTTGTTTCCTCCTCTCTTCTTGACTCATCTTCACATCCTGATTCATATCCACTTAATTCTGATGTTTGAGAGGTATACTCAATATCACCAATCATAATACCCTTATCATTATTAGCTCTAACATTTTTCTCCGGCTAGTTTAAATCTATTTTTTTCGCATTTAACTTAATGCCACTCTCAGTAATCTCTAGACTTGAGTTCCCAACCTGTAAGACAATCTTTTCATCAGTTATATTTGAACTTGATTTTCCCGTTTTTAAAATAACTTCCTTACTAGTTACTTCCATTTGCGTTTCTTTCACTGCAAAAACAAGAGCTCCTTCTTCTTTGACAGAAATTGTAAACTTATGACCATTTCGGTCATAGTAAATAACTGTTCCATCTTTAAAAACAAAACCGCTTACTTCTTCCTTACTTCCTTCTGGAATAGGATATTTTTTATAATAAATTGCAGGTAAGACAATCCCTTTGGCAATTTCACCAGATGGCGAAAGTACTATCACCTGTTCTCCAATACTTGGTGCAGACCAACTTCTGTCTTCTCCAGCTCTTGCTGTTACCCATGGCAACCAGTCTGTTAATATATTACCTATCATTTTTACACGTACCTTAGCCGTTCCACAGCCTACTTCTTCGACTGTGCCAACTCTAATCAAGTTATTAAGTTTTATTAGTAAGTTCGCATCTTCAAAACTATTCATCATTTTTGCCAACCTTTACATATTTATGCTTATTAGCAACTCCAATATCAGGCGTAAACCCAATGTAAACAGTACTTGGCGGAATACTACTCTCTGCCCATACTGAATCACCAAGATGTACTTCATGCACCCACTCTACCATCCACACTAAATATGCATCGAGCTCTGGCCTAAAATCATCTCCTCCTCCTGAGATAAATTCTCCTGGTGAAATTTTCTCCACTTTCCAAGTGTTTTTATTTACCACTCTTGCTACTTCTGCCGCCAATGCTCTGACAATAATAGGTGCATTTTCTATTGTGCTATCAATCACAATTCGTGCTTCAAATTTTGCTCTCAGCGCTAATTCTTCTGTTCCTGGATCATGTCCTTTTTCAAAGCCACTAAGTTCTATAAATACTGCTGGTGCTATCAATTCTTTCCTGATTGCTGGATAAACCTCACAAGTTTGAATTGCTGGTATCTCTGCCTTTAGCGTATTACAAATTGCCTCATGTAAATTAGTCCAAAATGCCGTCATAAAATAACTCATGTGTAAAATATTTTTCAAATATCCTTTCAACTTCATAATTAACAAGATTTTCTATTATCCTTGAAGCCTCAGGTTCAAGTGGTAGTTTAACCTCCTGTATCGGTAGTGCTGTTCTTCCTACACGTTTAAAAATACCACGATAGCCTCTTGGCATTGTTGCCATAAATTCATCATTAAATGCTGTTCTTATTTTTGCTTGTTTTATATTTATATCATACAGATATGCTCTAATTAAAACTTTCAAAGTGCTTTTTCTTGACTTGATGATTCTTAGTCTTTTTCTAATTACTTTCAGCCTAATTTGCTTTTCTTCACTGATTTCTCGGACAGCCTGAGATTTTAACCATAGTGCCGTTTTGTTTAGCGCTCTTACCGCTGCCAACTCTACTTTAGCTTTGTTAGCATCAATGTCGTGAGTAATTCTCTCAATGTTTTCATTAACTTCAATTTTAAACATCTTTCTCTCCAAGTACTGTACAGTTTATATTCCAAACTATTCCTGAATTACCTCGCAGTGGCGGAGAATATACTTTATATTTACAACCATCAATAACAAAAATATCTCCCACCATTGGCCTGAGTACATCAAAAACGCTTACCTCAAGAAAAAGCATCTCTCCCACAAATTGTCCTTCACCAATCTCGTATAATTTATCTGGCTGTTGCTTTAGTACTTGTACCATATATGACTTATCCTTTGATTCATACAAAGCTACTTTTCCTAAATGAGCAAAACAATCTTTAAATAATCTCTTAATATTCTCTTGCACATTTCTCCGCTATATACTAACATTTATATGCTAAGAAGAGGTAAAGCATTCTTCTGCCTCACACCGCTTTATATTTGCTCTACCTATGTTGCAACGATCTTGACTAGTATTGCTGGACGGTGGCACATTGGCAGAGGGTTTGACTGCGTATGCAAATCAGTCCCTCTATCAAATCTTCTTGGCTCTTGTTTTGCATAGAGTGGCTGTCCAAGAGTATTCACTGTTTCATTAAAATCTGCTGGTGCAAAATATGTTGTAAATGTGCTTGCTGTTCCTACTGGAAAACAGTGCCCCGTATCCCTTTCTATAAATCTTCTCACGGTTCCTTCAGGATCAGTTGCTTGTCCTCTATATTCCTCAAACGTTATTCCACAGAACGTAAATCCTGACCTCATATCATTTCTTAGCGCTGCTCCTTCTTGCCATCTCTCATATGCTTCTTTCACTTTAGCATGAGAAGTAAGTGCATCAAAAAACTCAGGGCTTACTAAAGCATGAATTCCTGTCATATATTCACCACTTAGATTATCTTCTATGTGCCTCAATACTTCCAGACACTTACGTTTTACATCAGTTATCGCTGCTCCCAGTGCAAAATTTACTACTTTTGGTGTTATTTCAAATTCGTTGTACAGATTTAACAATTCACTGCCATCTGCGTCCAGAATTATTCCTTTCAGCGCTCCCATACGCAAATGCTCCAACGTTATTGCATGTTTATTTCTCATTAGCTGCAAATGGTCAGTTATTACATCTGCCAGCGCTTTAAGTTCACTTTCTGATCCAAATGCTCTTATTCCCTGTACTTCTTCTGGTAACACTACATCATCATGCGGAATATGTGGAATCGTAAATGTTCTTACCTTTCTTTTTCCTCTTTTTCCTACTGTTGCTGGTGCTCCGGGTACTTGCGTTGGTAGTAAACTTAATACTCCATTTTGCTCTTCTATGGTAATATGTCTAAATCTTACTGACCTACTTGGAAATAAATTTAAATTTTCAACCCGTCCATAATTTATCGGCAATATATTCATCGCATTAGTTAGTGCCGTCATACTAAATGCTGTATTTGTAAATGGATTTTGCATTTTTTCTTTTCCCCCTTTGTGTTTTTTATTGTTTAATATAGCTTTAGACTGCTTTACGGATAATGATCCCTCGTGTTTCAAGTTGCTTTATTGCTGCATTTTTCTGCTCTTCAGTGATATTTGCTGGCCATACAACTGCATGATCTGCTAGCATTGCACCGCGAGCAATAATTACTCCTTTAGCATTTTCCTTTGCGTTTACATCACTTGAAATTACTCCTATTGCCGTTTGTGTGCCATCGGTTGCTGTTAGATTTAAGACCCTAATAAAACCATCTTCAGTCTTTTTAGCAACTACTGCACCAAGCTTGAGATTCTGTCCTTTGGCAACAGTTATTTGATCTCGTGAATATAAATTTGATGCTTCATATTTTAGAAGATCACCAAGGTTATTTTGTTCTGTTATACTACTCATTTTGCTTTTCTCCTTTTGTTATATATTTTAAATGCCTACGACTTTTCGCTACCTGCATCATCAACTCTTCTCCTGAATTCTGTGGTATTGTACTTATTATCTCTGTCTTCTTTGTTCTTTCTGCAAGTAATTCCATTAAAACTTCCCTTGCTTGCTCAACACTTACACTCTGCTCAATAAATTCTCCTATTTTCTCTGGCATCTTTGATATATTACATAAACGTATTAATTCAAGAACTTCAGTACGATACTTAGTTAAATTATTAGTTTCTTCTTTTAGGTCAGTTATAGTTTGTTCGTTCATAGTAATACTCCTGTTTTTATTAATATATTTAAACTCTGAAAGAATTGTAATTCCATCTGCAAGACCTATTTCTACTGCTTTCTCGCCAAAATATAGCCCTGCTTCTGTTGATTTGATTGCCTCTACAGAAAGGTTTCTATTGCGTGCTATTAGCTCAACCAGCATTCCATATAAACGATTCACTTCGCTTTTTAGGTTTTCTAAACTCTCAGAAGTTATTGGCTCATGTGGATTTAAATCATTTTTTCTACTTCCTGCAAATACTGTCGTATATTTTATTCCCTGTTTTTCATCAAACCCACTTTGATCTATATGACTTGCTATTACTCCTATGCTTCCTACTCCTGAAGTTCTACTCACAAATACCTTTTCAGCGCTAGAAGCTATAGCGTACGCTGCAGAATATGCATCATCATTTGCTATCGCTATTATCCTCTTTTTTCCCCTTGCACTGTAAATAAAATCAGCAAGGTCAAACACTCCATTGACCTCTCCTCCAGGACTGTCTATATCCAACAGGATTGTTTCTATATCACTATCTTCTATTGCTTGTGTAATTTGTGCTTCTATTTGATTATAGGAAGTCATTCCAAAAATATCATCAAAAGTTTCTGACTTTTTTGTCAAGATTCCATGTATCGGTATTATTCCTCTTTCACTATTTCTTACTGCATGTTTTATATTTTTAAAGATAGGCTGCTTTCCTGTTTGTAGTGACAGTAATTCAAAACTCCTTGGTTCTACCATTACACATCTGTTTAGCCATTGTTGTTTCATATCACCTCTTGATTGGCCGTAACGTCAGAATCAAAACTTAAGCCCAGTTCACTTGCACGTCTTTGATCTTCAGCAATTTCCTGCTCAATTTCTTCTACATCGTAACCCATTTCTGATACTACTTCTGATCGACTCTTAAATCCATTTCTTACTGCCATTTGCTGTGCTTGCTGATCTTTTAGCGGATCGACCCAATCAAATCCCTGTGGTATCCATTTTACTTCTTTTTTTGCTCCTTCTTTTCCCTTTGTCCATTCTTCACCTATGTCTAGTTCTCCAGAAAGTAGTGCTAACTCTAACCATCTATCCCATACAGGACGGCAAAACTGAAATACCATTATGTTATGCTGTAACATTGTACATCTCCTACGAAACTCTATTAATCCTGCTCTGATTGATGAATAATTAACGCCACTTAGATCCCCAGTTAGTTGCTCATATGTTATTCCTGTACCTATTGCTATTGCTCTCAGCTGCTGTCTCATGAATGCTTCATAACTTCCTCCAACATCCGATGGTTCTGAAAATTTTATATCTTCTCCTGGGTCTAAAAGCTGCATTGTTCCAGGCTCTAAACCAGATAGTGCTACTCCTTGCTCATTACTTTCACCTTCTCCTAAAATATTTGCTTCTGGATCGAGTCTCGTAATAAATCCTGCAAACATCGCCGCTGTCTTTTTTCTCACTAGCTCTGCATCATCGTATTGATCAAGCTCATAGAGCTTTAGCAGTATATTAGAAAGCCATGGCTCTCCCCTAATTTGCCCAGGTCTTAGTGGTCTATAGATATGTAAAACATCGTTTGCTGGTACTCTTACTGATTCTCCAAACGTACTTTCACCAGGGTGTTCTTTAAATAGGTAGTATGCTTCCCTTTGCCCAAGTCTATTGAACTCAATCCCGTTTCTTATTACATTACCATTTGCTAAAGTTTGATTTGTTTTATTATCTAAGTGTTCAGATTCAAGCACTTGTAATTGCAACGGTACACACAGACCATCTCCAGGTTTTCTTGTTCTTAACTGTATGAAACATTCCCCGCCTTCTATCATGCTCCTACAAACCAGTGCTTGCAGTCCATAAAAATCATTTACTCCACTACTGTCTGCTTCATCTGTCCATCTCAGCCATAACTCTTGCACTCTTTTCCGAAACTCTGGATCTTTAGCTTTTGATTGCGGTTTTATTCCTGTTCCAATCGAGTTACTTACTATTGTATCAATGATATTTGCTGCATATGGATTTTTTCTTACCATATCACGAGAGCGGCTACGCAAGTGCTCAAGGCTTTGAGAGAGTAAATTATTTATGCTTCCCGTTTCTCCTTGCCAATACATTACCCTTCTTCCTGAGCCAGATGCATCCCAGGCTGAGCTTTTGATTTTTGGCTTGCTAAATAGTTGTTTGAATGATTTTAGTAACATTACAAAACTCCCTTGTTAGTAGCAAAAATAATTTTCCTCTTCGGCTTCATTCCAACAATCTTTAGTTCAGCCTTAATACGTTGTCTTAAGCTTAGTAAATCATTTATATCTACTTCTGCATATCTCACCACATGGTCACCATATGCAATTGATACCACTCGCTCTCCGTTTTGCAGCTTCTTTATCGCTTCTTCAATTTGAACTAAATACTCTTCGTTATACATTTACTACTTGCTGATCCATTTACTTTTCACTATTTTCTTTGATTTTTTACTTTCTGGTTTTTCACTTAAACTATTCCATTTACTCTCTGGCCATCTGTCTACTCC
This sequence comes from Wolbachia endosymbiont (group A) of Cephus spinipes, assembly GCF_964026895.1. NCBI lineage: Bacteria > Pseudomonadati > Pseudomonadota > Alphaproteobacteria > Rickettsiales > Anaplasmataceae > Wolbachia > Wolbachia endosymbiont (group A) of Cephus spinipes. The sequence continues at coordinate 1,138,869 of NZ_OZ034713.1, forward strand.
CAGTGCTATCGATGCTGCTCTTGCGTAAATTCGGCAATCAAGTACTTCATTTCTTTCTCTTACCTTCTGCCACTCCTGTTTGGTGTATCCTTTTACTACCTTGCTGACTAATTGCTCTGCTGTTAGCTGCTTAAAATATTCAGGTGCATACTCCGGAAAATGACAATACCCTGCTGGCACTTTCTCTTCTTCTTTTAAAACATTAAGTAATTGAAAAAGCTCTGATTTTAATATCGATACTCCAACTGGCCAGAGCTTTATTCCTTTTTTTAGCTTTTGACCACCAACTGTTATATCAACTCTACTTGGGCTGCTAAGTGGTACTAGTGCTTTATTTACACCTTTGACTGCCATCACTCTTCCAGATCCTTGATGACCTCTTACCCAGTTGTATACTTCTTGCGTTGCATATCCAGCATCAACTGCCATCATGCTTATCATGTATTCAAGCCCATTTTCACCAATAAAATGATGATTTAAGAGCTCAGAGAGTTTTCCCCATACTTCTCCTCCTCCAGTATCACCTTCAAATACTCGGTAGTCTATTGACCAATTTTCACGGCTTCTTCCCCAGGCTACAACTTCTACTTCTAAGCGGTCTTTTTGAACATCTACTCCTGCTGTGAGAACTACTTCGCCTTTTGGTACTGTGCCAATTTGATAAAATTCTCTTCTGTTAAATAATTGCTTCCAATCTGGTACTTCTCCTTTATCTACACAGGTTTCTCCTAAAGTGGTATTTATCCAAACCTTCAGTAATTGTTCACTCTCTTTTGCATGGAGAAAATCCTCTACTGCTTGTTGCCAACTATACCAGCCAACTGGACTATAAAGACTTGAAAGATGAAATCCTTTTTTCTCACCTTTTACTCTATTAGTAGGCCTCCATTCTCCACGCTCAAGCATCTCTGTTTTTTGATGATTTTCTATTTTGCCGCTACATTCAGTGCAGACATAATGTGCTGTTCTTGAGTCGTTGTTTTCCCATTTTATTTGTGCCCATTTTAGAACTTGATAGTAATTACAATGCGGACATGGTACAAAAAAATATCTCTTATCTGTTGCTTCAAACTCCTTCTCAATTCTGCTTATTCCATGAATCGTTGGTGTTGATACTAAAAAAATCTTTCGCCGTGCAAATGTATTAGTACGGGCTATGCTGAGTAAAACTGGATCTCCTTCACCTCCTGAATCTCCTGGATAGGCATCAATCTCATCAAGAAAGAGATATTTTACTGGCATAGATCTCAGTGCTACACTGCTATTTGCTCCGGTTATTACTACTATTCCACCTGGAAATTCCTTACTTTGCACAGTATTGCCCGAATCTCTTGACCTTGGGTCTTTTACTTTATTTTTTAAACATGGCGTACTCTCTATTAACGGTGCAAATCTTCCCTTCGACCAACGCTTTCCCATTTCAACTGTTGGCTGTACTACTAACATTGGACCTGGTGTTTGATCTATGATATAGCCAATCCAATTATTTCCTGCTTCTGTTCCTCCAATCTGCGCTCCTTTCATGAATACTACTTTCTCCGCTGACGAAGATGGAGAAAGTGAATCCATTATTTCTTTTAAATAAGGAGTTCTTTCTGTTCTCCATTTACCTGGCTCTGATGCTGCAGTTGGCGCTAAAACTCGATACTCATTCGCCCACTCTGATACTTTAAGCTCTGGATCTGGTCTTAAACCTTCAGAAAAAGCTCTAGCGTATATCATTGTCTGCATCTACTCATAATTTGTTCTATCTCAATATTGTTAACAGTAGAGTTTATTCCTCCACACTCCTCCAATTCCATAAACATCTTTTTCTGAAATTCGTTTTCTATATATCTTTTGCTCATCTCACTTATCATTATTGCTATAATAAGCGCAAATATCCCTGTTATTGTTGCAAAAATGATTGCACTGCTTATTGTTGTTGCTGTTAACCCTATACATACCGCTATTGCTACTGCACTTACTGAGGTAAAAACACAGATCACATTGGTGTATTTTCTTACTTTTGCATCTCTATGTTCTATACACCTATAATAAACTGGTACAGACTTGCCTATCTCGTCTGGTAATTTGATGCTCTTTTCTTTAAATAAAGTTTTTAGCAACTCTAAATTATTTGACTTGATTGCTAAGTGCAGAACAGGTGTATAATTTGCTCCTTTTGTCAGCAATAACTTTACTACATGTAAATGCCTTTTTTCTGCAGCAAGGTAAATCGGTGATAGACCTTTATTATTTGAAATATCAATATCAATTTCTTCTTTTAAAATTGCATCTACAATCTCAATTTCTCCTCTTTGTGCAGCTAAATGGAGTAGACTATTCTTTTCAGAACCGTATTTATTACTCACCAAAGCCTTCTTTATCTCAGGTTTAGCGTAATCAAATGGTGTCTTGCCGCTATCGTCTTTTACCAGAGGGTCTATATCTTCTCGTGTTAGTAAAACCTCTATTGTTTTAAGTCTTTCAGCGTAATGTAGTGGCGTTTTATTTTCGTAATCTTGTAAATTGACTTGAGCATTAGGCTCCCTTATTAAGCATTTGAGAATATCAAGACATAAGTCTCTTTCATCGTAATTAGTATTACTTACAGCTATATGAACAGGCGACAATTTCATTGAGTTTTGTCCCATACGTGCACTATTTACATCTGCTCCAAGTTTCAGCAGTAACTTTACTATCTCTAACTTTTTATTATTAACTGCATAGTGCATTGGTGTCTGATTTCGCGCATCAAAGACATCTATTTCAGCTTTTCCTTCTCTTATCAAAATCTTTACAACTTCTGCATGTCCTATTCCTGCTGCTAGATGTAATGGCGTATGATGCAGAGCATTTCGTACATTAACGTCAATACCTTTTCCTATCAAATATCTGACTGCATTAACTTCACCTATCATTGCAGCTAAATGAAGTAAACTATCTTGTTCTGACCCGTATTTGTTACTAATTAACGCTTTCAATATTTCTGCTTTTTTCTCTTCTTTGGCGTAATCAAGAGATGTTTTACCTTCATTATCTTCCACAAAAGGATTAATGTTCTTCTTCGTGAGTAACAAATCCACCATACTTAATTCATCAAACTCTATAGCGCAATGTAGTGGGGTTTTTCCGTTTAATCCTCTAACATTTACATCTAATCCAGGTTGATTAATGAGACACTTTATTAACTCTAAACTTAAGTTATCAGCCATTTTATATTCAAAATCTTTCTTATATTTGAAATTTAGTATTAGATAATTCTTGTAATGAGTTTGTAATCTCTTCAGTTAGCACCATATGAATCTTTTCAGTGTCACTCAGTGATGCAAGCAATGCTGAAACTCTATTTGGAATATTAAGCAAATTATTACGGACAACTCTTGCTACGTTAAATGCTTCAGTTTTTACCTCTTCAATTGACACAAATTTGCCTATTTCAGCTTTCACTTTAGCTTCCAAAAGTTTACCACGTTCGGTTTCATTTTTTATTCGCGTTTTTAGCAATATCGTTGAAAGTGTTTCTCCGCACTCTTTTCTCCTCAGTGGTTGACTTGGATCTCTTATTGCTGCTACCGCTTCATTTGCTTGTTCTCGGTCAATAAGTCCATCTTCCAGCTCAACTATTCCTTTTTTTACTAAAGAACAGACATATTGCCTCGAAAACCCTTTTTCCCTTGCCCATTCTGCTTGCGTAATTCTCACCTTTTTTTTCTCCTTATTTTAGCACTGCTCAGCTATAATTTCGTAAGTAGTTAACATTTGAAATATGTCTAACGCTAAAGAAGGTCCGAGGTCAGGACCACCAAACCCGCCAGCCTGGCCAAAAGGACCCACTTTTTATGATATTTCTAACATATTAAAATCTTTACTAAAATTCATAACATAGAACATTAATGCTAAAGAATCTGCTTCATTATCATCTGTTGGACAAAAACCCTTTTCCTGCACTGCTTCAATTACATCAGCTTTACTTGCATTGCCCTTGCCAGTTATAAAACGTTTAATAGTCTTAACCGAAACACCTTGATAGGGAATATTACTTTCTTCGCACCAAGCAGAAAGGTGTGCTAAAAACCCTCCATAGATATGTGCAGCATCAGTTCCCAAGTGTCTTCTCACTTCTTCAAAGTATACAACTTCAATGCCTGGAAATTTATACTTAAGTGAATTAAGCCAATTACGAAAATTTAAAAACTGCATTCCACCACCACTAAACCTGCTAACATGAAAACTCTTACTTCCACTTTGCACTATTCCATCATTTAAAATAGTCCAGCCGGTTTGTTTGCCAAGATCTAGGGTGAGCATTTCCTTTCAATTGCCGAGTACATATATATACAAGATTTGAAAAAATTACGTCCAAAAAATCTTTAATTTTCGAAATTTAACAACTAACATAAAAACTCTTTTACAGCCAGTTTGTTTACCAAGCCTTTCAATTGTTGTGTACATATATATACAAGATTTGAAAAATTTTCGTCCAAAAAATCTTCAAATTTTTAGGAATTTTTTTTATAATTCTTGAATTTGAAGACCTTTCAAACGGGTTTCTCTACTTTTAGAGGTTTTTATTATTCTACTCTTATATTTTATATGTTTTTATATATGTGTATATTTTTATATATGTATTATATATATATATTATATATAAGGGTTTCAGGAAGCTAGAATCCTCCATATTGGCGGACTTCAGATATGCCGTTCCTAGGAACGGTTTTAGGAACGCATGGTGAAAACCTGCCATACAGGCTAATTCTAGATTCCTGCTTCCTAATTCCTGATTTAGGAAGCCAGTAATTAGGAACGGAACTTAAGGTTATAGAGAGCATACTTTTCAACTATTTTCCTCTTAAAAATTTAAGCTATTCTTTTAATAGCGAAATCCACATTTTTAGCTCTTTAGGTGATATTGAATTTCAAAATATGAAATTCTTATATGTTTTTAATATAACTTTAGGAAGCCTGAGCTACCCATTCTTAAAAATATTGAAATCCATTCAAAATAGGTTCCAAAAACCTGAACTGTATTATTTTAAATTGCATCAGTATTATTCTCAAAAAAAAACAATAGAATATCAATAGATTAAAAATTGCATCAGTATTATTTATTTTTGCTCCTGTCCTACATAAGGGCATTAATAACTTCCATCCTTAAAGCATTAATTTGTTTTAGGGAAAACCATGAAATTAAAAAATATAGCTATAATTGTTAAAAACGTAAAATACCAAGCCTATAGACTAAAACTTGCTAAGTGCTTTATTGATGAGAATAACGAAGACCTTGAGCAAGAACTCTTCTGTGAAATTTGGCCATGCCTTGATCAGTATGATGAAGATAAAAGTAGCTTTAACACCTTTGTAGCAAGATTAACTGAAAATAAAGCTATTAACCTGTTAAAGAAACAGCGATGTGCAAAACGCGATATCAATAACTATATTAGTATCGATGTAACAGAGCTACTTGAGGGTGAAATAACAAAACGCATTGATGTAGACTATATGATCTCGGTTTTACCAAAGGAATGGCAAAATATATGTGAGCAACTTAAATTTTTTAACTTACATGAAGTTGCCAAAATGAACAACGTTTCAAGAACCACTTTAAACAATATTATCAAGAAGATACGTGCCAAACTTTCTCCTATTTACTACGAAGGCAAAAAGAAAAATTGAACAAAATTTTTGCCTTTCTTGTATATATATACATCGTAGCATGGATAAATAATGGTTCTTAAAATTTTGAATAATAATGAAAGATTGCAAACAATATCAACTGTAAAAATGGTCATCTTTGGTCCTTATGGTATTGGTAAAACAAGTCTCCTAAAGACCGTAGATGAACCAACACTTTGCCTTGATTTTGAAGCAGGGCTTCTTGCTGTTCAAGATTGGCAAGGAGATTCAATTAGTCTTCGCACTTGGAATGAAGCTAGAGATATTGCTTGTCTTATAGGGGGGCCTAATCCTGCGCTGAAGTATGATCAAGCATATAGCCAAAGACACCATGAACATGTATCTGGTAAGTACAAAGATCTTTTCCCTGAGTTTTCTAAATACCGATGCATCTTTGTAGATAGTATAACCGTTGCTTCACGTTTATGTCTATTATGGGCAAAAATGCAACCTGAAGCTTTTTCTGAGAGATCGGGAAAACAGGACATGAGAGCTGCCTATGGATTACTTGCTCAGGAGATGATGGCTTGGCTCAATCAATTTCAACACATCAGAGACAAAGACATCATCATAGTTGGCACTTTAGGTCAATATCTCGATGATTTCAATCGTCCAATTTGGCTACCTCAATGCGAAGGGACTAAAACTGCTAGTGAGATTCCTGGAATAGTTGATGAAGTAATCAGTATGGTTGGAATCAAGAGAGATGATGGAACGGAGAAACGCTCTTTTGTTTGCCACACTTTAAACCCTTGGGGATACCCAGCTAAAGACCGCAGTGGACGCCTGAGTATGGTTGAAGAACCGCATTTAGGCAAGCTGCTTACAAAGATTAAAAGCAAGTTTTAAAATTTAAACATGGAGAGTGATATATGTTACAAAACCTATTAACTGATTTTAACACTGTAAAACCGCAAAGTAGATTGATACCAAAAGGTACAATAGTAAAGGTAAAAATGACAATCAAGCCTGGAGGTTATGAGCATTGGTTTACTAAAAGCCCCACTACCGGTAGCATTTATTTAAATACAGAATTTACCGTTATTGAAGGCCCATACGCAAAGCACAAAATTTATCAAATAATTGGTATTAAAAGTAGTAAAGCAGAAGATACTTGGGGAGAAATGGGTCGTTCTATGCTTCGCAGTATCTTGGAATCGGCACGTGACATTCATCCACATGATAACTCAGAAAATGCAATCCTTGCTCGTAAGTTAAATTCAGTTGCAGAATTAAATGGCTTAGAGTTTACAGTAAAGGTAGGTGTTATAACTGATGAATATGGAGAGAAGAACAAAATTGCCTCGGTAGTTACTCCAGAATACCGCAAAAATTATGAAATTGACAGAGTACCATTTTGAAGTACGACGAGGAAAAGCTTTGGTCTGCTGTCGTTACTAGAGGTATTCAGGACGCAGTAGGAAAAAACCCAAAGCTAAGAGAAGAAGCAATTAATTGGCTGAATTCAAAATCTTTTGAAACTGTTTGTGAGCTAGCTAATCTCAACTTTACACGTATGAAAAATATGTATGGGAATTTTATGTCTAAAAAGCAAAAAGAGTTAAAGATGTTATTGATTGATAATATCAAGGAGTGTGTTTCTTACCTACTTCCAAATGGTGAGTTTTACCGAGAAAAAACTTATATTGGAGACTTAAATGGAAATACAATTACAGTTAAAATAGTAGGTAAGGAAGCTGGTGATTGGCGTAATTTTACTGAAGGAACTGGTGGTGATATTATTGATCTTTGGATTTTAATTAAGGGTGATATATATTCTGCTAGAAAGTGGCTCAATAAAAAATCAAAGAGTGGAGAAAAAAAAGGGCGGAAAAGAGAAGAAAAAATATTTTCTGTAAAGCAGTACTTAAGTGATCAATCACCAATACCAGAAGATATAATAGCTCCACGAATTCTCACTCCAGGTGGTCTTTTAGTCATTGGTGGTACGCCAAAGGTTGGCAAAAGTTATTTTCTTCTCTCTTTGCTTGCACATCTTGCAGCAGGAGTGTCGTTTCTTAAGATGAAGTCAGCAAGGCCACTAAAAATAATCTATCTGCAAAATGAGATGGAGTACAATTATATCAGGGAACGCATACAACAAATCATAACTAATCAAAGGCTGCCAAATCTAGCAGAGGAAAACTTGATTGTTACTACAAAGATGAGATTAACTTTAAATGATGAAGGTATAGAGAGAATAAAAGATATAATAGGAGAAAAATTTAAAACGATAGATCTTATCGTTTTGGATTCTCTTGACTATGAAAATATGTTTTCTGGCCTGCAAAGCAGAGTAGAAAAACTACGTTCTGTAATTAATCCTATGGCTGGAATCATTATTACACGTCATACCAGAAAAGTATCCACAGCTACACTCGCAAAAAGTCCTTTTCAAGCTTTAATTGGTGCTAATGCTTTAAGAAGTTTTTATACATCTGGTATGGTAATGTTTCAACCAAATAAACGTGCAAATGTCTTGCAAGTAGTATATGAGCTAAGAAACGGTAAATCAATACCAGCAAAATTCATTAGCAGAGTAAATGGGCGTTGGCAGAACTCTAAAGTTATAGCTACGGCTTAATTTATCCACAAAAACCGACACTATGCTAGAGCTAAAAACTCAGCTTTTGCAAAACATCAGATCTTGTCTTTTTCATCTTTTACCAAGAGGGACATTTCGTGGTGATAAGTTTTATGTAGGTGATGTACAGGGTAACAAGGGCAAAAGTACTGTAATAGAGTTAACAGGCGAAAGAGCCGGATTATGGAAAGATTTTGCAACGGGAGAAGGTGGTGACATTATTGATCTTTGGGCAACGGTACACGGGAAGAATGCGAAAACAGAATTTCCTGAAGTAATGCTCTCAATAAGTGAATGGCTTGGCATCAAAGAAAAAAATAATATTAGAGATCTAGAACAATATCTGACTTGTAGTTGGAACTACTACGATGAAAATAACCAATTGATTGTAATAGTCTACCGTTATGATCCTCCTTTAGAGAAAAAACAGTTTAAACCATTTGATGCTAAAAAGCAGAGATTCAAAGAGCCAGAGATAAGGCCGCTCTACAACATTCCAGGTATCTTAAAATCAGATAAGGTTGTTCTGGTTGAAGGAGAAAAATGCGCAGAAGTACTTATAGAGAAAGGAATAACTGCAACAACAGCAATGTTTGGAGCAAATGCACCTATTGATAAAACAGATTGGACTCCGCTAAAAGGTAAACATATTATCATTTGGCCAGACAATGATGAAGCAGGTAATAAATATGCTAAAAACGCTGAAAAGAAACTTTTAGAACTTGGTGTTGCATCACTTGCTACGCTTAGGATTCCACCAGATAAACTAAGGAGTTGGGATGCTGCTGATGCTGTACAAGAGAATATAGATATTTTTGACTTCATCGAAAAAAACTCAAGAAAAATAATTATTAAATCACCGCTTGATATTTTTAGCTGGAGTGTGGAGCGTTTTGTAGGTCCAGTACCAAAGCAAAGATTCTTAGTTGAAGGATTATTTCCTTTGGGTGTCACATCTATTTTAGCTGCAATGGGTGATACTGGTAAAGGTATGCTTCTTCTTGACCTAGCCCTCAAGGTTGCAGCTAGCATAGATCAGGTATGCGGATTTGGCCAACTTGTTACTGAACACGGATCTGTTGTGGTATTTTCTGCAGAAGATGATACAAATGAAATACATCGTCGCTTAGAACGACTTGATCCCAAATGTGAAAGATTAAAATATAAAGATAGGCTATTTATTGTACCACTGCCAAATATAGGAGGATCTTTTGCCATACTTAAGAATGTTCGCGGTAAAGTTGTAGAAATATCTCCAGAATTTGAGTCTGTAATGAAGCAGCTGAGCAGGATAAAGGATTTAAAGCTCATTATATTTGATCCCCTTGCTTCTTTCATTCATGCAGATTTAAATGCTGATCCAGCAGTAGGGGATTATCTCATGTGTTTATTATCTGATTTAGCATGTAGCACTGGAGCTTCAATAATTACTGCCCATCATATGAGAAAGCTGAAGGGAGAAAAGCCTATATCAACAGTAGAGCAAGCACGAGATGCTATTCGAGGTACTTCTGCTCTCGTAAATGGAGTCAGGTGTTCTTTTGCTTTTTGGCCTGTTGAGGATATAACTAAACCAATGATTTTTAGATCAATTGGAAAAATCCCAAGACAAAATGCCTTATTTTATGGAGCTGTTGTTAAGGCAAATGGCCTGGCTGATCGTATTGTACGTACTTATCTGAGAAATGAAGAAACAGGACTATTGGAAGACATTACTGAACAATTAAAAGCTCAAAATATTAGCGATAAAGATCTAAAAATATATCTTATTGACTCAATTGCGCGAGCTGCTATTTCAGGACATCCATTTACTCATACAGGAAGTGCAGGAATACATAAACAACGACATAGACTGCCTGAAGTTTTTCATAGTATGGGAAGAGATAGATTAGAGCGTATAGTGCAAGAGCTTTTACAGGCAAAGCAAATAGTTAAAGGAATGGCTAATGGTTCAAAAGAGGATAAATGGCTTGATATTAAAACAGGACCATTTGCACGTGGAGTGGGAAAATTTATTCATGGAGCTGAAAAAAACTATTTTTGATAACAAAAAACTCTATTTTTTTATAGTCAAAGTAAAAGGGTTAATACGATAACCATGTGATGATCTTTGCCAACCAAGGGTTTGTATTACATCATCACGTTCAATACTTAATCCTAATTTCTCAGCCAATGTAGCTTTGATCGTTTTTTGCATCTTGTTTAATGGTTTTCTGATTTGATGTTCTAAATCTGCTTCTAAACTAAGTCCCAATAGTTTTTCTAACTGATTAATATTGAGAAGTGTATGTTTTTCAGGTGGTAACTCTTTCTCACAGTCATGTAAAAATTGCTTGAACAATATTCGAAAAATATTAAGGCATGATGCAGCTTTTTTATTTATAACTTCAACGCTATTAACATATACCATACCTTTAACTACCTGTAACTCCAAAAGCTTTGTTGGCACAATTGGTTCAACACGTTTAAGCGAAATATATGAAGCTGGTAAAACTTGCAAAGAAGTATTTTCTACTACCTCTGGTACTTCTCTTTTAGCTGCTTCTTGAAATATCTCAGTTAAAGTCTTAAGCTGACAAAACAGTTTCACCATTGGCACTACGTATAGATTCAGTAATAGATTCGGTATATCTTTTTTTAGAGTAATTAGAACTGTCGGATGGACTCTAAGTTTATCTATAGTGAGAAATATTGCATCAGTACAAAAATCAAGAATTATTAGATTTACAATACGACCTCGATTACAAATATAATAAACTCCTTTTTCCACTTTTTCCCACATAAGTCTTGAATCATTCAACTTAGTTTCAAACCATTCTATGATTCTCTCTGTATTTAAGTATATGGATAAGAGATGAAATCTCTGTTTTTGATAAGTATTAGGCAGAATATGACGAGAACAGTTTTCACAAATAGCGTCATCACATGCTTCATCAAAGTCTGGATCAATGAAAATCTCATTGCTACAATTTGGATCAACTACATTTGGCCAATCAAGATGATCTTCTTCACGGGAACAAACAATATAGTACCTTTCTTGCATTTTTATCAATCCAAGGTCGAATAAGTATCTTGCTGTTTGAATGTGATTTCGACTTGGATCAACCCAAGAACTATTTGAACTTAAAAGATCAGCAATTTGCTCGTGAAAGGATTTTAAGACCATAAGATTGTTCCATATGTTTCTTCAGGTCCTCTCTTTCTTTTTTATTGAGTGGATGCTCTGAATAATAAATTTCCCCACTTATTTTGAAAGAAAATGTTACCTTTTTGTTTTGGAACATTACTTTAGCTGATTGAATAGATTGTAGTATGTTGCCAATAGCTGGCTTTAAAATATGTAACTCTGGTGCAATAGGATCATACGGCTTTACACTTAAAGTAAGATATGTATTACTATTTTTAAAATAATCTGACTTAAAATTTAACTCAAATATACAAATGTCAGAGTCAGAACCATCTATACATGCTTGAAGAAATTTGTGCACTTGTAATGGAAAGTTCTTATCTTGTATATTTACAAAAGTACATTCGCAGTCAAAATACCCACTTACAATGCTATTTGCTATTTCCACAGCCTTGTTAGTATTTTTAGCACAGAGATTAACCTGAGTGCCATCAAGAGAAAAATCTAAAATCATCCACTCAGGTTTATGACCATGAACAACTTTGTTTGAATTAAGCAGTAAATCCATGTCACTTCCTCGACGTACAAACATATATATTCGATCTTGGTGATGGAAAAAACCCTGCAACTGGTCATCATCCTTAAGTATCTGCTCTACAGTTTCTTGTGACATAAATGCCTTAAATGAAGTATTTATTTGTCTTGGTGATTTCTGTAGAGCAAATGATACGAAACCTTTCTTTTGTACTTTATCAAAGTGATAAACAGATTTTAGAAGTTCGCAATTTATGTGAAATAGTAAAAACAATAAGGATCTTTTATCATACTTGGTATTATTTTTTACCAGGTACGATCTCATTAACTTCTCAGTCAGAGCAAATCTTGCCACTTCACTGACCGTAGCCTCAAGTTTCGTACGATCAAAGTAGCTAATTAGATAATAGTCAAAAAGAGAGTCAGAGTAACTGGTAACTATCTTACGTTTTTGTTGAGTGGATCTATCGTCATAATCTCCGTCCTGAAAAAGCTGTCCATTTAAATGATTTTTAAAGCAATGCTGAAAAATGATACTCAATTGTCTACCAGAAAGAGAATCAAGCCATAGTTTACGTAATTCTAAATCTTGAAAGCGATCTAGTAAAAGATTAACGGGAACTTCTAAATCACTCTCCCAGAATTCATTACTTGGATAAACATTCATAACAGATTAAATAAGCTATATCATACATAATATGATAATTTAAGCAAAGATTTTTTGGACATAATTTTTTCAAATCTTGTATATTTATTAGGGAGAATTTCTTGTTTGCGCAAACTAGACAGCTTTTTTAAATAAGGTGTTTAGTTTAAAATGGTAAACGTTTTCTTTTAGCTATGGCAATAGAAGTCTCCTAACCTATAAGAAAATTCACAGGAAGAAAAACATGCAAAAAGGGGATTTAACTATTTATTGCCGTTATGAGCCCAGTCGGTTGGCAGGTACATATTTGGCAGATGCTTATGAACAATTATTGAAATATAAAATAAAGGAGGTAGAAGAAAATGACAACCGTAAGCTTGTATGCAAGAGTTTCATCAAGACAACAGGCACAGGAGAATACGATAGAGAGTCAGATTGTAGAATTGGAGCGTCGCATTAGTAGCGATGGACATGAATTATTAGATGAGCATAGGTTTGTTGATAATGGTTACAGTGGATCAAACTTAGAACGTCCTGGCTTAGAGAGTTTACGTGATAGAGTAGCAGAAGGTAAGATTGATAAGATATACATTCATTCACCTGATCGGCTATCACGGAAATTTTCATATCAAATGATCTTACTCGAAGAGTTTAAAAAGGCTGGATCTGAAATAGTATTTTTGAATCATAAGTTTGATGATAATCCTGATTCCCATTTATTTCTACAGATTCAGGGAGCAATAGCAGAATATGAACGTGCAAAGATTATGGAACGAAACCGTAGAGGTAAACTTCATGCGGCCAAAGCTGGGTGTATAAGTGTGATGGGTAGGGCGCCTTACGGTTATCGCTACATAGCAAAACATGTAGGTGAAGGAAGTGCTCAATTTGAGGTTGATGAAGAAGAGGCAAATATAGTGCGTAAAATATTTAGTCGGGTTGGCCAAGAAAGAGCAAGCATAGGAGAAGTTGTACATGAACTGAATAAGATACCGGTAATAACACGAACAGGAAAAAGGTATTGGAAAAGGAGCACTATTTGGAACATGTTAAAAAATCCTGCTTATATAGGACAAGCAGCTTATGGTAAAACTAAGACATGCTCAAAACCACAAGTAAAAAAGTCAAAAAAAGGAACTTGTGGTAAACTTAAAAGTGGTCGCTTTAATAGTGATAAAGAGAACTGGACTTATATTCCAGTACCAAAAATAATCAATGAAAATTTATTTGATTCAGTGCAAACACAATTAGCTGAAAATAGACAAAGAGCAAGAGTACGGCAAAGAAGAGAAACATATTTATTGCAAGGTTTAATGGTATGTCAACGTTGTCAATATACTTATTGTGGTACAAACCACGTTCATAAAAAGTCGACATATTATTACTATCGTTGCTCTGGTACAAACTCTAGCAAATTTAATGGCAATAAAATCTGCGATAATAAATCAATACGCACTGATATATTAGATGGAGTTATATGGGAAGAAGTCAAGAGTATCTTGAAAGAGCCAGATAGGATTGCAAATGAATATCAACGTAGATTATCAGAGAACAAAAAACCTTTACATAATCAAACACGTGAAAAGCAAGAAAGTAAGTTAAGATTAAGTATCAAAAAATTTATTGATAGCTATGCTAAAGGGTTTATAAGCCAAGAAGAATTTGAACCAAGAATCACAACAATGAAACAGCATTTGAAAGAAATTGAAGAAGAGAAAGAAAGAACGCTTGATCAAAAAAAACTACAACAAGAATTGAGCCTTGTTACAGATAGCTTGAAAAACTTTTCCTCAAGTGTTGAATCAAAGCTTGATCAAGTGGATTGGCAGACTAAGCAAAATATTATTAGAATGTTAATTCATCAAATTGAAATCAATCACAATCACTTGTATATAGTATTTCGCATAAAAAGTCTTGCAAATTTTGATCAAAATAGCCATAATAGAATTATGCAATGTTGTACTAGCAGTCAATATTGTTGGCTTGCCGGATAAAACTGTTGCAGAATCCAGAGAGCGCATCAGAGCAGCGTTAAATTCAATCAATCTACTACTACCTCCAAAAAGAATTACAGTTAATCTCTCCCCTGCGGATTTGCTGAAAGAAGGCAGTCATTATGACTTGGCTATTGCTATTGGACTACTTGTTGTAATGAATGTGATACCAGTTGAAAAAGTTCAGTCTTATATAATCATGGGTGAACTGGCTCTTGATAGCAGAGTTATTCCAGTTTCAGGTGTGCTGCCAACAGCAATTAATGCAAAAAAGGACAATAAAGGAGTAATTTGCCCGAGAGGAAATGGTGTAGAAGCTGTATGGGTGAAGAATGTTTCAATTCTGGCTATAGAGAAATTAACTGATATTATCAGACACTTTAAGGGTGAGCAATTAATTCAGCCAGTAATTTTTAATTATAGTGATGCACCCAAAGAAAAAAGATTGGTTCCCGATATGAAGGATATCAAAGGCCAAGTTGTTGCAAAAAGAGCAGCTGAAATTGCAGCAGCAGGTGGGCATAATATGCTTCTTGTTGGCCCTCCTGGTACTGGAAAATCAATGCTTGCTAAGCGCTTTATAGGATTGCTGCCTGATTTAACCGAACAGGAGATAATTGATGTTAATATTATTTCCAGCATAACAAAAACTGGTAATGAAATATTCAAAGTAACTCGTCCCTTTCGTGAACCTCATCATTCATGCTCTATGCCAGCGATGATAGGGGGAGGAAAGAATGCAAAACCTGGAGAAATTACCATGGCTCACAATGGCGTGTTATTCCTTGATGAGTTGCCAGAATTTCCAAGACTTGTGCTTGATTCTCTGCGCCAACCACTTGAAGATAGAAAAGTTACCGTTGCAAGGGCAAATGCTCACATAACCTACCCTGCAAATTTTCAACTGATTGCTGCAATGAACCCTTGCAGGTGCGGTTATTTAGGTGATGCAAGCAGATCGTGCAACAAAGCTCCAAAGTGTGGCACAGATTACAAAAACAAAATATCAGGCCCATTGCTTGATAGAATAGACATATGCATTGAAATGCCAAACGTTAGCATACTCTCTCCTGAAATCTCTGTGGAGGGAGAAAGTACTAAAATCATAAGAGAAAGAGTGATAGCAGCAAGAAAAGTTCAAACTGAGCGCTATAGTGAATTAAATATTCGTTGCAATTCAGAAGTAAGCGGTGAAGCATTTAATAAATTTACTGAACCAGATCAGGCAGGGTTAGAATTGCTAAAATACGTACTGAAAGAAAATTACATTTCCAATCGAGGCTACACACGCGTATTAAAAGTTGCAAGAACTATTGCAGATCTTGCAAAAAGTGAAGAAGTAAAAAGAGCACACATTGCTGAAGCGCTCAATTACAGAATAAAGGTATATTAAAAAATTAGTTTACTTGACAGGCAATTTTTTTTACTATATGCTTCCTTAATGAAATTTTAACATTCTATTTAAGGAGTAGAGTTATGGCATTAACAAATTATGAGTATAGAAAAGGGGGTGGCATTTTTCATGCTATTTCAGAAGGATATATACGAGCTGAAAAATACTGGGGAATTCCTGGTGCTGCTGGTGGAGCTGGTCAGTACGCTATGCATAATAAAGGGAGAACAGCATTATTTCCGCTTGCAGTTGCAAGTGTTGTCTTTACAGCAATGCATATGAAAGCAGGCTTTGTTAGTGCAGCAGAAGCTTCTGGGTTTCTTGCTAAGACTGCCAGTTACTTTGTTGGAACAAATCAAGCAATAGCTGCTTCATTACCTGGATTTATCGGAACAGGTGTTGCTGGTCAGATAGTTGCGGGTGCCATAATGGCAATTGCTGCAGCTGCTGTTCTTTATGGAACATATCAAATTGCCTCAAAATTAAAAGATGTTGCGGTTGAAGCATTGAAAGGGGAAGAGAAAGATAAGGAAGCTAATAATCTTTAACAAAATAAAAAGGGATAGGTTTCTGTCCCTTTTTATAAACGTTTTCTATTTTTTGCATCGGTTAAGTGATGTCATCTAAGAATCTAGTTATTATAATTAACGGCACTTATTAGTATAAATGTTAAGAATAAGTAAATCCCGTTTACTGTTTACGCCTATAGAAGTGAAAAGTATTTGCATATTATTAAAAAAGCGGTAACTTATTATCAAGTGAATTCGCTAAATTTGAGTAATTTAAATGTCTATTGATCTTAGTCTGCCGGAGTTACCTATATTGCACCCAAGGATTACCGTTGTGGGAGTGGGTGGTGCTGGTGGAAATGCTGTGAATAACATGATCCAATCTAATTTGCAAGGAGTGAATTTTGTTGTCGCAAATACCGATGCTCAAGCACTAGAAAAGTCGTTATGTGATAAAAAAATTCAGCTTGGCATTAATTTAACTAAGGGTCTTGGTGCTGGTGCTTTGCCTGATGTTGGCAAAGGTGCAGCAGAAGAGTCAATTGATGAGATTATGGAGCATATAAAAGATAGTCATATGCTTTTCATCACAGCAGGAATGGGCGGTGGTACTGGAACCGGTGCAGCACCGGTAATTGCAAAAGCAGCCAGAGAAGCAAGAGCCGCAGTTAAGGATAGAGCGCCAAAAGAAAAAAAGATATTGACTGTTGGAGTTGTAACTAAACCGTTCGGTTTTGAAGGTGTGCGCCGTATGCGCATTGCAGAGCTTGGACTTGAAGAACTGCAAAAATACGTGGATACACTTATTGTCATTCCAAATCAGAATTTATTTAGAATTGCAAATGAAAAAACTACATTTTCTGATGCATTTAAACTTGCTGATAATGTTCTGCACATTGGCATCAGAGGAGTAACTGACTTGATGGTCATGCCAGGGCTTATCAATCTTGACTTCGCTGATATAGAAACAGTAATGAGCGAGATGGGCAAAGCGATGATCGGCACCGGAGAGGCAGAAGGAGAAGATAGAGCAATTAGTGCTGCAGAGGCTGCAATATCTAATCCATTGCTTGATAATGTATCAATGAAAGGTGCGCAAGGAATATTAATTAACATTACTGGTGGCGGAGATATGACTCTGTTTGAAGTTGATGCTGCAGCCAATAGAGTGCGTGAAGAAGTAGATGAAAATGCAAATATAATATTTGGTGCTACTTTTGATCAAGCGATGGAGGGAAGAGTTAGAGTTTCTGTTCTTGCAACTGGCATTGATGGTCGCAATAATAAATCAGAAACTTCACCTATAAGTCAGAGCGAAGACTCAGAGAAAGAGAAATTTAAGTGGCCATATAGTCAAAGTGAAAGTACACAAGACAAAACACTGGAAACAAAACCAGCTGAACAGGTAAGCGAAGGAGCTAAGTGGGGCAGCAATATCTATGATATACCAGCTTACTTAAGAAGAAAAAAATAATGCAATTTTGGCTACTTAAGTCAGAGCCAAGTGAATACTCATGGCAAAAAATGGAAAAGGAGCAGGTAGTTGAGTGGGATGGTGTGCGCAATTATCAAGCTCAAAATTACATGAAAATTATGAAAGCAAGCGATCTTGCGTTTTTTTATCATACAGGTAAAGAGAAAGCAATACTTGGAATCGTTGAAGTATTTAAAGAGTATTATCATGTTAATGATCCCAAGTTCGGATTAGTGAATGTAAAGTTTTTGAAACCTTTAAATAACCAAGTAACGTTAAATAATATAAAACAAAACCCACTTTTGAAAAATATGACTATATTAAAACAACCACGTTTATCAATTGCCCCAGTTTCGGAAATTGAATGGAATGAAATAATAAGGATGAGTGATGTGTAATACCTGTCATTTCAGTTCCTAAATGATGTCATCTCAGCACACAACGCACAGCTGTATGAATATTTGTCTCGAAGGCAGTGCATTAAACGTTATAGCCGATTTTGCATCAAACACAAAGGTGTCATTCCAGTTCTTGACACTGGAATCCAGCCTTAATGCAACCACATTAAAGCCGTTGTGTTTTAATATAAGATTAGCTACTTTTATATTCACTAACTTGATGTCTAATCAAAATTCCTGGATCCCAGTGCCTAGACACTGGGATGACATCCTTCTAGTGTACAATATTCGTACAGTTGTGTACATGACACAAGGGTCTATAACTCTTCTTTTTTGGATTCCAGTGTCAGCTATTTGCATGACACCCTTACTGATGTGTCACTCATGTTAGAAGTAAATATTCTTGACAAGAAATGGTGCAGCATTATAGAAAATCCTAAAAATTTTGTATTAGGTGTCATCAATGCTTCTCTAAAAGAATTAAAAATAGACCACTATAAACCAAATATATCAATAGCTCTGGCTGATGATGACTTGCTACATCAACTTAATTTAAAATTTAGAGAAATGGATAAGCCAACTAACGTACTATCATTTCCGTATGAACAATTGTCTAATGAGTGCGATTTAGGAGACATAGCAATTTCAATAGACACAATAAAAAGAGAATCGCATGAGTATTATATACCCATTCTTGCTCACATTGCACACATGTTAGTGCATGGATTACTGCATTTACTTGGTTATGATCACCAAAAAAAAGATGAAGAAATTATAATGAAAAATCTAGAAAGAGAGATTTTAGCTTCGCTTGGCTACAATATGTGTGCGATTTAAAAGGAATTTAATAAAAATATAGTAGATGATAATAAAATATGTTATCTACAAAGGGTTTTAGCTATAAACAATAAAAGGTAAGTGATATGGTTCAGTTTTCTTTGCCAAAGAATTCTAAAATTAATCAAAAGGGCAAAATTTATCCTATTCCTGCTAGAGCAAAAAACATCAGAAGATTTCAAATTTACCGTTGGTCTGCTGATGACGAGAAAAACCCTAGAATAGACACATTTTTTATTGATATGGATAGTTGTGGCCCTATGGTACTTGATGCATTAATAAAAATAAAGGATGAAATAGATTCGACTTTAACTTTCAGACGTTCTTGTAGAGAAGGCATATGTGGATCTTGTGCCATGAATATTGACGGAACCAATACTCTTGCATGTACTAGATCTATACATGATATAAAAGGTGACGTAAAAATATATCCATTACCTCACATGTATGTAATAAAGGACCTAGTCTCGGATTTGAGCCAATTTTATGAGCAATACAAATCAATTAAACCTTGGTTACAAGCAGATAAGCCTGCCCTACCAAATAAAGAATACTCTCAATCTTCTGAAGATAGAAAAAAATTAGATGGCTTGTCCGACTGTATATTATGTGCTTGCTGTTCGACTGGTTGCCCAAGCTACTGGTGGAATAGTGATAAATTTTTAGGACCAGCAATACTATTACAAGCTTACAGATGGATTGCTGACAGCCGTGATAATAAGACAGGTGAAAGACTTGATGTTTTAAACGACCCATTCAAGTTGTATCGTTGTCATACAATAATGAATTGCACAAAAACTTGTCCTAAAGGACTTAATCCAGCAAGAGCAATAGCGAAAGTAAAACAGCTCATGGTAGAGAGAGAAGGAGTTTAAGTATTATCTTTTGCATTCTTCGTAAGAGAACAGCAAACCTTCCGAAGCGTAGGGTATTGTTAATACCCTGAACGCTTTTCCGTTTGTGAAGTGCATCGTATCATCGTACGATTCAAATAATTTTTTGAACAACTCATGTCTTTGGTTACTAATAGTTTGAAAATCCTCTTTTTCTAAAAGCTTTTTAGATTCGAAGAGGTAAAGCATAACTTCGTGATAAGTTGGGTAAGATGCCAAAAATTTTGGGTCAAATTGAAAGGTTTTTATAAAAGCATTATTATAAAATTTTAGCTTTTGATTCTTACTATATATTACTATAGCAACCGGTAACCTCTCAAGCAAATTTTTCTGTGTAGCTAAATAACTGTTTAATTCAGTATATAATTTCTCTGCATCACTAACATCTTTCCCATACATTACTATGCTACCAGAACCTTGTATTGGAATTTTAACAAAATCGAAAACCTTAGGTTCGTTCTTATAAGTTATGACATGTCTTCCTGGTTTTGTGCTATGAGCGCTACCGGTAATAGCAAATTTCTTAGAACCATCTACATATTTATCATAAAACAAGTTATAAAATTCCACCTTTCTACTCTTGTTATATCTTAGTATTGGAAATGGTAAAGAGTTGAAAACGTTTTTATAGCTCTCCACTTCCTGTGTAAGCTTACTATTTTCTAACTCAAGTCCGTTAGCCTTTATCTTACAGTCTGAGACATTCCTTATCCATAACAGCACACCTATCACATTGTTAGAATCATCTATTATGCTTCTACCGTAACATATGCAATAAACCTCACTGTCTTTTGACTTTAAATCTAGAGTAAAAGATTTATTTATTTCCTTTGCCTCAACAAAATTTTTGATTAAGCTTTCTGATTGCTCAAAAAAATTCACAAACTCATTAAATGAGTAAAAAACAGTATTAAGCAAAATTAGTAAATTGGGAGAGAACTTTTCTATACGTTTTTTTGCATCCCAAATATAAAACCCATCATTCACAGTATCAATCAAATTATTTATGATAACATTTTGATGCTGTAAGTTCTTAATCTTATTACTAATTTTTAATTTAGAATAAGAGAGAAAGAATAATATTAGAATCAATATTAAAACCACTTCATACAAAAAAAACATAGCACTTTTAAAACAAATGTAAAAATTTGTAACCGCTCAGAATTATGCTGAAGAGGTATATAAGTAAAGATTGCCTAACATTTGAAAGCCCAATCTCTTATAAAGGTTCACAGAAGATTTCATACAATGTGCTACTATATATTTGCATTCAAGCTGTTTAGCTATCTTTATTCTTTCTAAAACCATTTGGGTACCTATTCCACGATTCCTGTAAATTGGTAAAACTCCATCACTATAAAAACCAGCTACGCTATCTTGAACATAAAGACCGCATGTCCCAATAATTTCATTATTTAGTGTTACAAGAAAAAATCTTAATCTTGAGTTCTTATCATCATAATTTGATAATCCGCGAAAAAATGTGCTGACAATTCCAACGCCATGATAAAAAATTTTAGAAGTGTGTAGATCTAACTGTTCTAAGAGGTTGCTACCATTCACAGCATTTAACCTCAAGTTTGGAATAACATCAGCAGGTAAAAAGTAATTTTTCATATTAAGTAAAGCTTTTTTTGGTGTGCTAACGTGTTTTATTTCACACTTTTCTAAAATATCTCTTATTTTCATATGTGAATTTATTACCCATGTTGCTTCTATATCTCTTGTTCTGAGATAATCTAGAGTTTTTTGTATAGAAAGCTCGGTACATTGATCTCCACAGAACACAAAATTAAATAATGACTCCCTGGTACCATTTATTGTAAATATGATGTTATCAAATTCATCGTGTACTTCCCACTCAGATAAATTCGCTGTGTACAGTATATAATCCTTTAGATTTTGAACAATTAAGCTTGAATAATAAATTTTTTTATCCTGCATACACCAACAATAAACAATAAAAGGCTCCTATAAGAACACAGGCTAAAATTGCAGCTATAACGTCATCTAGCATAATACCTAAAGGACCTTTGGTATTTTTATCGATTAAATTTATAGGCCACGTTTTTATTATATCAAAAAACCTAAAAGAAAAAAAGCACAACAACAATGAAGAATAATTCATCTCTTGGCTTAACAATATCGAAACTAAAAGTATCGTCAGCAATTGACCAACCACTTCGTCAATTACTACCTCTTTTGGATCACATGAAGTCTTGTAATGTTTTATATAATTACCTGTAGACCATAATCCAATTAAGAATAAAAAAGAAATAATTGCTGCACCTAAAATTTTGTTGCTCAGGATTACAGGAACAAGCGGAAAAGAAGCCAAACTACCCACAGTACCTGGCATTTTTTTTACTGTTCCAGACAGCCACCACGTTGATATTAATTTATATAAAAATTTCACAATATATCCAAATACAAAATTAACTTATAAGAACAGAAATAGTATCCTCTATAGAGGCGCTTTCATACAATAATCTATAGACCGCTTCACATATAGGCATTTTTATCTTTAGCTTTCCTGCTAAATTAAATATGGACTCAGCAGTGCTAAAACCTTCAATCACTGACTTGCCTTCTGACAAAATCTGCTGAACATTAAAGCCATTATCACTATTACCTATTTTAAACCCAAAAGATAAGTTTCTTGAATTCAAGGATGTGCATGTCATAATTAGGTCACCCAGACATGCTGGCCCAAGTAGTGTATTTATATCCACACTACCGTCACCAATTTTTGCTGAGTATAAAGCCTTAATTTCGCTCATACTTTTCGTAATCAATGCTGCATGAGCATTAAACCCAAGTTTACTACCTAGAACAATCCCACACGCTATAGCAAAAACGTTCTTTAACGCTGCACAAATCTGTACTCCTATAATGTCGTTACTAAACTCCAATTTAACATTTTCTTGTTGCAGCTCTGATACTAGCTTTGAACCTAATGTGTTATTTTGGCATGCAAGAACCATTGAATAGGGTAATTTTCTTGCAACTTCTACAGCAAAGCTAGGACCTGAAAAAATAGCAATAGGATTGTTAGGTAAAATTTCATTTACTATTTCACTAGGTAATTTTAATGTAGACTTTTCTATTCCCTTACAAGCTAAAATTATTGCTACATCTTTTTTCAGATTACAATTATGCAATTGCTGACATACCTTCCTCAGAGACTGAGTGGGAACAGCGAGGATTGTTACTGAAGCATTAATTGTGTCTTCAATAGCCAATTTTACTGACACATTATCAGAAATTCGACAACCGGGTAGCTTGTCACTTTCTCTTTTCCCGTTGATTGATTCAAATGTAGTTTCATTGCGAGTCCACAAAATCACATCTTTCTTACTACCTAATGAAATTGCGATTGCTGTACCCCATGCACCAGCACCTAAAATTGATATTGCCACACAATATTCCTGAAAATATTACTTATACTTTAAAATAGTAGGATAAGTAAATTAAAAATATAACACAGACATATAGAATAGTTAAATATTTATTAACCGAAGTATTCTTTTAATAATAGTAACTTTAATTCAATATTTACTAAAAATATTATTACTATCATGGTATGTCTATTATATTTTAGATCTATTTATATAACTTTGGAACAATATATTTACTATTAATTAATAAGTGTAATTTTGATCATTTGTTAATAAAAATTTGATTTATTACTTTCCTTAGTTATATATATTACTAAAATTATAAATTATTTATGGGGTGTAAAATATGCGTATATTATTAATTGAAGATGATCAAGTAAGTGCAAAGACTGTGGTTAACGCCTTAACTTCTGATGGACATTTCTGTGACGTTGTTACTTCTGCACAAGATTATAACAATAATATGGTTTCCTCAAACGGAGATTACTATGACCTAGTTATTTTAGATATACACTTGCCTGGTGATATTGACGGATATGATATATTGCTAAGACTAAGAAGTGCAAAAATCAAAGTTCCTGTCTTAATACTTTCATGTATATCCGCTGTCAATCACAAAGCTAAAGGACTCGGGTATGGTGCCGATGATTACTTAACCAAACCATTTCATAAAAGTGAGTTATTAGCTCGAATTAAGGCCATAGTGCGTCGTACTAAAGGCCATCCTGAATCGGTGATAAAGATTGGTAATATAAATATCAATTTTGATCACAGGATTGTTGAGGTGAAAGGTAAAACGGTTCACCTTACTAATAAAGAGTATTCTATGATAGAATTGCTAGCACTGCGTAAAGGAACAGTATTAACAAAAGAAATGTTCTTAAATCATCTTTACAATGGCTTAGATGAACCTTCAGATAACAAGATAGTTGATGTTTTTATGTGCAAATTACGTAAGAAACTTGAAAGTGCAAATGATGGAAAAAGCCACATAGAAACCGTTTGGGGCAGAGGGTATGTTCTGAAAGAGTATATTGATGATGATGAATATTCTAATGTTAATGTAGGCGAAAGTAGTGATGGCTATCAAGCAGAACAAGTGAAGGACAACGCATGAAATGCCTACACATTTAAATATAGCATGGCTTATATCGCACGTATCATGTGAACGCCTAGGTGAAATATAAGCCGAGTTCTGTTTATGTAGCTATTTATCTGGAGTAAATGTTACCATTTACCGCATGCGATTTACCCGAGTAGATATGAGGAAAACATAAAATCTACTTCTATTTAATCTTGCTCCTAGTGTTGGTTACTCGACTACCAATGTTGCCATTGCCATGGTGTGCTCTTACCACACCTTTTCACCCTTACCTAAAAATATTTTAGGCGGTAATTTTCTGTAGCCCTATAACTGGAGTTACCTCCGGCGGGCATTACCCGTCACTATTTTTCCTTGGAGCCCGGACTTTCCTCTGCTATGTTTATCACACAACAGCAGCTACTTATTTCACCTAGGAATTATACTTTAACATGAAAATCACAAAAGCAAAAGACAATTTCCTAACAGTCTACATATTAAAAACATTTAGACAAATAGCTAAAGGTGATATTCCGGCACATCATCACTATCCCAAGATAAGCTTTTTTCACTTTTAGACTCCGCTTCAGTTAGTCAAGAGCCTGGTCCACCGCTTGAAGACGATGAGCTACTTCTTGATCGACTACTACTTTCTACTGATATACTATTTAGCACTGTTTCAGATTGATATATAGTTCGCATTCTGTTACCAGTGGTAAAAATTTCTTCATCGCTACTTGAAGATGATCGCCTTCTATAACCCAAATCAGTTAGTTCTAATACAGAAGCAGCATTACGACCCTTAACATATCTATATGCTATGAATCCTATAATTCCAACAATACCTATTGCTCCAACCAAAGATCCCCCTATCATTCCTGCCTTATTAGACCCTATAGCAAGTTGAGTAGGTTGTGGTGAAGAAGTAGACTGAGGAAGTAAAGTCGTGGTGAATATAGGAGTTGTTGACTCTTTTGTTCTAGTACTTGGTATACTAAATACTGTTTGTGTAGTTTTCTCTGAGCTTGTTGTTGGCGCAGTTGGTTCCACTGTTACTGTGCTTGTTTGAGTCGTTGACTCTGTTGAAGGTTTACTCATCGTAGAAGTCGACGCACCAGTCGCTGCTGTAGGTTTTACAGTACTTGTCTCAGTCCCTGAAGTTACTATCGGCACACTAGTTGACGTTGTAGCAACCGTGGTCGCTTGTGAAGTAGTAGTTGTTTTTGCTACTGTCGTTGACTCCGTTGAAGGTTTACTTATTGTAGAAGTAGGTGCAACGGCTTCCGTTGTCAATTTAGTAGTCTTCACAGCGTCGGTTTCTGCTGTGCTAGTAATTGCAGCAGTCGGCGTTTTCTTAGAAGTCACAACCGTTTCTGCAACAGTTATAGGAGCCACGGTACTACTAGAAATAATATCTGGCGTTAATCGACCGTTAATGATATTAACAAAATCACTGAGAGTTTTGATGCTATTTGCCGGTATTATTGTTGCTTCAGAAGATTTTCCAGAGCCGTTTTGATTAAAAGTTACAATATTTTCTCCACTTACCGCAGTTACGATAAAACCACCCTGACCGTTGCCCTTAATATATAATTGCTCTATAGGATCTGTAAATTGATAGATAGGAAAATCTGACACTGATCCATTTTTAAGTAGAGTTGCTATATGTAACCTCTGCTCATTAGCTGATTGGTCATTTTCAAGAAAAGCAACTAGATCATTTCCTTCCGTTTGTTCAACATACTGCAAAAAGCTTATTTCATGTTCTCTAGAAAGAGATAGTGCTTTATTATCTATTTGACCTTTTCGATTACCAAGTAAAAAGCCATTAACTCCATCCTTCAGACCCTGAATCACTTTAGCCATATCAAATTTAAAAATACGTGTTTTTCTCACCTCTTGATTTTCCTTAGTAATCCTTTTGCTCACTTGCGAATAAAGCATCGTGTTTCCATTTAATGCCAATTGCCCCTGATTATCAAAATTGAACAATTTTCTTTCTGTAACACCTTTTTCTCCAGTCAATACCTTAAATTTTCCGCTCTCGCTTGACTTTAAGTACCAAGAAACTAAAGTTTGATCCTTTAAGTTATGGGCGATTACAATTACGTCACCATTACCAACTTTCACTGCTCTTGGTTGAAAGTAACTATTGCCCACATTTGCAAGACTATTATTATCAATATTCTTTTGTAATTTTCTTTTATCTAATATCTAAATGTTCAACTGAAGGAGTATTAACTGATTGTTTAATTCCGTAAGTGTTAAAAGATAAGCCTTTAACGCATTTTTCTCCTTCTTCGCTAATTCCTTCTTCAGGAAAGATAACTCCAACTTTATCTATTTCAGCTGAATCTTCTATTAATGTGAGAGATAATTGATCTTTGAATTCATTTGCTACGCTGATATTTGTACCACATTCGTATGTTTTTGATTGATATAATGGACTAATAAGTAATTTTACTTTACTGCTCCCATTACCATTATCTTGATAGCTGAGTCCGTAAGCAACTCCATTCCCCTCAATTAATTCTACGTTTGTTGGATTAAAACCTATCGCTTCTTTAATTTCCGGTGTATTTGAGTTGATCCCGAGCAATCTTCTTAATATAGACATAATTTTATTTAAAATATTAATAAAATGCTATTATGATTACTCCTGTGTGTTAATGTCAATGAAAATTTTAACTAAAATTAAAAAATTAATATAATATTTTATACTAAAAGGTAAATATAAGCTTGAAGAGGGCTAAGAAGCTTTATGCTATTTCTCAAAAAACCAACAATTGCAATCATTGGTTCTACAGGTATAATCTGTTAAAGTTTACACGAGTCTCATGAATGATAGAAAAAGAAGAGCAGTTTAGTTTTACATCAGAAAACCTCAAGAAAGCGGGAAAGTTTATAGAGATGTATCCCAAAGGTAGAGAAGGTAGTGCTGTTATGCCTTTACTATATCTGGTTCAAGAGCAATGCGGATGGGTTTCTGAATCTGCTATGCGTTATGTTGCTGATATGCTGCATATTCCACATATTCGTGTATATGAAGTGGCAAATTTTTACACCATGTATAATTTAAAACCAGTAGGCAAATATCTAATACAAATTTGTAGAACAACTCCTTGCTGGTTGTGCAATAGTGAAGAAGTTTTAAATACCTTTAAAAAAAAACTTGGAATCAATATCGGTGAGACTACTAAAGATAATTTGTTCACTTTAAAAGAAGTTGAATGCCTAGGTGCATGCGTTAATGCTCCCGTTGTGCAGATCAATAATGACTTCTATGAAAATCTTACTCCTGAGAAAGTAGAAAACATCATAACAGAACTTTCAGGCAAATAGATGAAAGAAGAATTTTCATTCAAGAGAATCAAGCAATCAGGTTCTGCAAGAGTTGGAACAATTAAAACTCCAAATGGAAGCGTAGAAACCCCCGCTTTTATATTCTGCGCAACAAAAGCTGCAATTAAAGCTGCAGATATTGAAAGAATAAGTGAAGCTGGTACCCAAATCATACTTTCCAACACCTATCACCTAATGCTTCAACCAGGAGAGAATACTGTTGCAAAACTTGGTGGTTTGCGCAAGATGATAGGATGGAATGGGCCAATGCTAACTGACTCAGGTGGATATCAGATATTTAGCTTAGGCCACGGATCAGTTTCGGAAGAGATAAAAGGAATAAGAAAAAAACAAAAAACTTTGATCAAAATTAATGAGGATGGGGCAATTTTCCGTTCTTACATTAATGGTAAAATTTATTGCTTAACTCCTGAAAAATCTGTACAAATTCAACAGAAATTAGGTGCAGATTTAATCCTAGTTTTAGATGAATGCACTCCATTTCACGTAAGCAAAGAATACACAGCAAAATCAATGCTCATGAGCCACAGATGGGCTGAACGTTCTTTAAATGAATTTGAAAAAAACAATAATGGCAAGCAGGCACTGTATGGAATTAGTCAAGGCGGAATATATCACGATCTGCGTAGAGAAAGTTGTGATTTTATCAACAATTTACCATTTTTCGGTCAAGCAATAGGTGGATCACTTGGTCAAAGTAAAGAGCAGATGTACGATGTAGTTTCTTTCACTATGGACCACTTGAAAAAAGACAGGCCTACTCATTTGCTTGGTATTGGTGGAATTGTGGACATCTTTCGCGGAGTTAGTCTTGGAATTGATACGTTTGATTGCGTGCATCCAACCCGTTTAGCAAGGCATGGTGGTGCGCTGATTAAAGTAAAAAATAGAGATTCTATTTCTTCAAAGTGCAAAGAGCATATCAATTTGCGAAATCAACAATTCGAGCTGGACGATAACCCAATTGAAAGTGACTGTTTATGTTTTACCTGCAGAAAACATTCAAGAGCTTATATACACCATTTACTGAAAGCTAAAGAGCTCCTGGCTTACACGCTCGTTACCATTCATAATATTTTCTTTATGAATAAGTTAATGGCATCAATAAGGCAGGCAATATTAGATGATAGGCTAGATCAGGAGAAAAATAATTGGATTAGTGAAATACCATTGCACTTTGATTTGGCCTCTCTTTAAGTCTTTTCTTCATTAGACTTCTTGCATAACCATATAACGAACTTTTATTGGAAATAGAAACGAAAAAACTTACTTGACAAACTCCGCCAGCCCCCTTATCATGGTACTGAAGCTATTTATTTATCTTCGCAATCTGTGCAGGTTAATGACAAAAAACTTAGGGTATTTGGCGTCTCATGTTTAATTTTTCGCACTACGTGCATCGCATGTCCTTAAAAATTTCTGGGTTTTTACCTATATAAGCCGAAACGCGCTTACAAAGCGTTTAAGACAGCAAAAAACGTCAAATTGACAAGGGAGAATTTGAATACTAGCTACCCTAGGGTTTCTTTGCCTTTTTTCCTGCTTGGTAAATTTCTTAAACACTTGCGGTGTAGGTTAGTTGCAAGTTAAAAGCAGCTAAATCGCTCTTAATCAAGCGTTTTAGAATAAAAAAAACGCCGATATTTTAGTACATAGTGAATAGCTAACCACCACGGGGCTTCTTTTGCCTTTTTTTTCATTTGGTAAATTCCTTAATATTTATGGCTAAACGACAATCGTCATCCCAGCGGGATCTAGAGATACCGCGGCGGTATAGCTATACCTTTTTTCTACTTAGTTTGGGTTATGCAAGAAGTCTATTCTGTTAACTCTTCCTTTTATTATTTTTCCTTCAGAAGTGCTATAATAAATAATTAATCTATTAATGTTAGCCTTTGTCTTGAATTTGTAAATGTTAGAGATAAAGATATGAATATAAAAAATAATGTTCTATTAATATTTGACTTTGATAATACTATTACTAATGGGCACATGCACAATGCTCTTTCTAGGTTAAGCAAAAGTGACTTTAATTCTACTCAAAATAATGCAGCAACTGATAACGACATAAAAAATTTTCTAGAAAATACAGACGGAATAAAAAATAAAGAGGGGTTAAAATCTGTACTGCAATCTGCACTTTCAAGTGGAATAGAAGTTAATATTGCATCATATACAAAATATCCGGATGCTGTAAAAGAGGTTGTAAAGGATCACTTGGGTTTATTTGAAGAACAAACAGGTAGCATTTCTGTATTTGGTGGGTTTCCAGGAGATTATGATAATCAGTTGCAAGAGTTAGATGTTAGAGAACAACAAAGTCAAGTCGGAAAGAATTTGCACATCTGTGAGGCAATTGTGAAGTATAAGAATAAACACGGTGAGTTGCCAAAAACTGTCATGCTAGTTGATGATGATGTAAAAAATATTCAAAAGATTAATGAGTTTGTTGCATCAATGAGCAAAAGAGGGGGATGGCTTAAAGAAAATGGGCTGAGTGTTGAAGATATAAACAATATTAAATTTGAAGGCGTTCAAGTACCTAAAGAGGACAAAAATGTTGGTTATCTAGAAAGAGTACAGGAGTTTGTCAATGCTAACTTGGTACAAGAACCAATTTATGAAAATTTAAGGAAAGAAGAACCTATATACCAAAATCTTCAAGACACTCAGAGACAATCACCTGAAGAAAAGCCACCACAATTACCTCCTAAACTTAAGAATTTAAATGCAGTATCCCAGAATAATGAGGAGCCACCATCATTACCTACTAAAAAAAGGAAATCAAGTGATGGTGTGGTTGTTGATGATGAGAGTAAAAAACAAGATATTAAAGACATGTCATCATCCAAAGCACAACCAACACGCTCAAAACGTCATGCAATGATGCTTGACCCTCAGCAAATAGAATCTATACACCAGAATGCTGAAGAGCCACCACTAGGTAAAAAATACGCACATACTGAAACCATCTCCTTATTAGAGGCATTTGAGACAATCAGAGATTTTTTTCAAGATTGTGGTCAAAAAATAATAAATACTATTCATAGATTATTAAAGAAGGAAGTAATAACAGGAGTTAAAGAGCAAGGCTATGATGTGAATAGTGAAAAAGGTAAAAGTGAAATTACGATTTATGGTAATAAATCGATAGATATTGACAAAATAAAAACGGATTTTATTGATACCTCTCTAATTCGAATAATGGAATTGGGTGAGGAGAAAATCAAAGATCTTAACAATAATTATAAAGGTGATCAGCTAGGGCGAGAGATATCGAAATTATTGAACGCTGGTTCGCAAAAGGAAAATATAAACTCAAACTATAATGATGGGGAGCCTATATTTCAGACTCGTGAAGAAGCATGGAATTATCCTCAGCAAAAGAAAGACATAAACTCAAACTCTGTAAGAGGAAACTACAATAATGGAGAGCCTATATTTCAGACTCGTGAAGAAGCATGGAATTATCCTCAGCAAAAGAAAAATATAAACTTGAATCCTGCAAGCAGCACTACACCTCAAGGTCAAGTATCATCATCTCCTCCTAGAAGCAATATAAAAGAAGCGTGTAGTTCACAGCACACCGCTTCAATTGTAAAGTAGCCAAATTAATGTAATAGAATGCGCTAAGCTTTAAGCATAGAAACCACTTTATCGTAACTTGGTAATGATTCAATTTCTCCAATTGCAGCTAGAGTGGTTTTTTCATGCTGAGATAACAATTCTTCTGCTGCTTTTTTTACGTTAGCAGTGGTAACTGCACTAATTTTTTCTATTAATTCATTTTTACTGATGTACCTATTATAGTTACCGTAGTAGTGTCCCAATGTTTCAGCACGTGAGCTAACACTTTCGCGTGACATTAAAATTTGGGATTTTACTCGCTCTTTCACTCTATTTACTTCTTCTTCCTTCAGATCATCTGTAGACAACTTCTTCAACTCTGTCGTTATAGATTTTAAAAGCTTATCTAAGTTACTACTGTCTGTACCAGCAAAAATGGAAAACATTCCTGTATTAGTATAGCTGGAATTAAATGAATAAACAGAGTAAGCTAATCCCTGCTTTTCCCTTACTTCCTGGAATAAACGTGATGACATTCCGCTCCCTAATATAGAATCAAGCACTTGAAACGTGTGATATTTATCGTCATGGCGAGAAACACTAGGTAGACCAATTAGCAAGTGTACCTGATCTAATTTACGATGTTCTAAATACTCACCACCAGTACAGCTCGCATTTTGGCTTTTTTTCAGCTTTTTAGAATGAATCTTTGAGAGAAAATCTTTGGTTAATGCAACAACTTCTTCATGTTCAACATTTCCTGCAACGGCAAATAGCATATTCTCACCAAAGTAATGCTCATTTATGTAATTATCTAGATCTCCTCGAGTAAAAGATTTTACAGTATTTTGCGTGCCTAAGATTGACCTACCAAATGGTTGGTCTTTATAAGCTGCCTCAAAATATTTGTCGAAAATAATGTCACTTGGTGAATCATTAGTTTGAAAAATCTCTTGTATTACAACACCCTTCTCACGTTCCAATTCATCTTCTGGAAACGTGGAATTCATCAATATATCTATTAATATATCAATACCAGTTTTTATGTCTTTCTTGAGGACTTTTGCATAATAGGTGGTGCTTTCCCTACCAGTGCTGGCGTTGAAAACCCCACCTATGTCATCAAAAGCTTTTGCAATTTCAAAGGCAGTTCTTGTCTTCGTCCCTTTGAAAGCCATGTGTTCTAAAAAATGGGATATTCCATTTTGCTTTGCACTTTCTGCTCTACTGCCAACACCAACTCGTATGCTTAAAGCTACGGAATCAATATCACGCACCTGCTCAGTTATTATGCGCAGACCATTATCTAATTTTGTTACCCGGGGTATATTCATCTCATATATTCTTCTAAGTTCTCTTCTGCAAAATCCCAATTAATCAAATGATCAAGGAAAACTTTTATGTAGTCAATTCTACGGTTTTGACAATCTAAATAATAGGCGTGCTCCCACACATCCATAGTGAGTAGTGGCACTTGGCCATAAATTATTGGCAAATCTGCATTTGGAGTCTTGGTGATTTTGAGCTTTCCTAACCTACCTTTTTCGAGCACTAACCATACCCATCCACTGCCAAACTGGCTTACTCCATGACTCGAAAATTCTTCATAAAATTTATCAAAGCCACCGATATCGTCCTGAATTTTTTTTGCTAAAAGACTACTATCTTTAGGCTTACCACCACCATTTTTTTTCATTGAGTTCCAATAAAAAGTGTGGTTCCAAACTTGTGCTGCGTTATTAAATATAGGCAAGTTGCTGCTATTACCATGAACTTCTGTTATTAATCCCTCAATTTTCACATGCTGATAATCCGTATTTTCAACCAGCTCGTTGAGTTTATTTAAATACCCTTTATGATGCTTATCATAATGAAAGTCTAAAGTTTTTGCAGATATGTAAGGCTCTAAAGCTGTTTTATCATATGGTAATTCAGGTAAAGTAAAACTCATAAAAACCTCTTTATTTCTAACCTACTTGGATGGTAGGGCAATATATGCTTTTGTGCAACATATAATTAATAGCTAAAACATTTAGGTATCTATTGCATTATTCTAAATTATACTACAATAACGATTATTATATAAGCCATAGAAATGGATTAAATGCAAAAGTTACTTGACACCCTTCGCCAACCCCCTTATCATGAAACTGAAGCTATTTATTTATCTTCTCTGTACAGATTAAATGACAAAAAAACTCACGTATCTGGCGTCTCATGCTTAATTTTTTGCACTATGTGCACCTTATGTCTTATAAAATTTCTACCTACATAAGCTGAAACGCGCTTATAAAGCGTTTAAAACATAAAAAAACGCCAACTTAAAAAATGGATAGTGAATAACTAGCTACCCTAGGGTTTCTTTTGCCTTTTTTTCTGTTTAGTAAATTTCTTAACGTTTATAATTTAGAT
Source organism: Wolbachia endosymbiont (group A) of Cephus spinipes (assembly GCF_964026895.1). Taxonomy (NCBI): domain Bacteria; kingdom Pseudomonadati; phylum Pseudomonadota; class Alphaproteobacteria; order Rickettsiales; family Anaplasmataceae; genus Wolbachia; species Wolbachia endosymbiont (group A) of Cephus spinipes. The sequence continues at coordinate 1,172,737 of NZ_OZ034713.1, forward strand.
TAGTTGCGGTTTAAAAGTAGCTGAATCGCGGTTATTAAACGTTTAGAATAAAAAAACCCCATACTTGAAAGTATAATGTAAGTAATTAGCCAACCACGGGGCTTCTTTTGCCTTTTTCTCCGCTTGGTAAATTTCTTAATGTTTATACGGAAGGTGTCATTCCAGCGCGTGACGCTGGAATCCCAAAAAAAGGATGATGTCATCCGAGTAGCTGACACTGGGATGACAAAAAAAGGAGCACTGGGATGACATCATAGGGGCGCTGGCCTGACAATCGTCATTCCGCTACGTGTTAGCGGGATCTAGAGATACCGTGACGGTATGACAAGGGAGAACAGTTGTATTCCTGCACAATTTATTCTCATGACAAAAACGTCTTAACTTTCTCTCTACTTTTTCTGGGTAAGGTCAATTTTGTGAAAAAATGGATTGAATTATAGGCAGATTTGGCTATTATTTGTAATACATGGGTATTAGGTAAAATGTTTAAATTTGATCCTTTATTATTAGCTCGAATTCAGTTTGCCTTCACAATAGGCTTTCACATTATATTTCCTGCTTTCACGATCGGGCTTGCAAGTTTTCTAGCCTTTTTGGAATGGTGTTGGCTTAAGACTGGTGATACACGTTTCCGTGATGTTTATAAATTCTGGATCAAGATTTTTGCCGTTGCTTTTGGCATGGGAGTGGTATCTGGAGTTGTAATGTCATATCAACTTGGTACCAATTGGTCGATTTTTTCTGACCGCATAGCCAATGTTCTCGGCCCTCTATTTTCCTTTGAGGTTTTAACAGCCTTTTTTCTGGAGGCATCTTTTTTGAGTATTATGCTATTTGGATGGAATAGAGTAAGTTCTCGTATGCACTTTGCTTCTACTTGTATTGTTGCAGTGGGAACGCTTATTTCAGCTTTTTGGATTATTGCGGCCAACAGTTGGATGCAAACACCCGCTGGATTCACGATTGGTGAGAATGGTCTCCTATATCCAACCAATTGGTTAGAGATTATTTTTAATCCTTCTTTCCCTTATCGCTTTATTCATATGGTAACAGCAGCCTATCTTACAACAGCTTTTGTGGTTGGTGGTGTAGGAGCATTTTATCTTTGGAGAAAACGACATGCTCCTCAAGCAAGAATTATGCTTGGTATGGCAACCATTATGGTAGCTTTAGCTGCACCATTTCAGCTGTTCATGGGAGATAGGCATGGATTAAATACACTAAAGCATCAACCTGCTAAGATTGCTGCAATGGAAGGTATATGGGAAACCGAAAAAGGGGCTGGCTTACTTTTATTTGCTTATCCGGATCAGCAAAATGAAATTAATCACTACGAGATAAAAATTCCTAATCTTGCCAGCTTGATCTTAACACATGATTTTTTAGGAGAAGTAAAAGGATTAAAGGAATGGAAAAAAGAAGATAGACCACCTGTAGTATGGGTATTCTGGTCCTTCCGTATAATGGTTGGAGTTGGAATTTTAATGATCATAATTGGGTCAGTAAGTGTTATACAGTATCTTCGTGGCAAATTATTCCAAAGTTGTTTCTTACATGGATGGTGGATATCAATGATGCCGTCTGGGTTCATAGCGTTACTTGCAGGTTGGTTTACTACTGAAATTGGCCGTCAACCTTACACTGTATATGGAATTATGCGCACAATTGAATCATTTTCATCTGCGATTACCGGTCCTCAGGTTGCATGGTCTTTGATTGCATTTATCGTTATGTATACCCTTATATTTGGAGCAGGTAGTTACTATATTCTGAAACTTATATACAAAGGAATTCCTGTCATTAAAGAAGAAGAGCAATTTTATAAACACGGTATTGGAGCTTCAGTGATTGATGCTGGTACATCTGGAAAGGACAACAATCATGTTTGATTTTTCTTCCTTAATTAATTTACCCCTAATCTGGGGATTACTAATTGCCATAGCTGTTTTACTGTATATTTTAATGGATGGGTTTGATTTAGGTATTGGTATTTTACTTCCTTTTGCACCGTCAGATAAATGCCGTGATCACATGATAAGCTCAATTGCACCATTTTGGGATGGAAACGAAACATGGTTGGTATTGGTTGGTGGAGGGTTGTTTGCTGCTTTTCCTCTTGCATATTCAATATTAATGCCTGCTTTTTATATTCCAATCATTATTATGCTGCTTGGCCTTATAGTGCGCGGAGTATCCTTTGAGTTTCGTTTTAAGGCAGAAGGAAAATACAGGCGATTATGGGATTATGCCTTTCATTTTGGGTCACTTGGTGCTGCATTTTGCCAAGGCATGATTTTAGGTGCATTTATACATGGTGTAGAAGTAAACGGACGCAACTTTTCTGGTGGCCAATTTGATTGGGCAAGTGCTTTTAGTGTAATGACAGGCATTGCTGTGATATTTGGATATGCACTTTTAGGTTCTACATGGCTCATAATGAAGACAGAAAATATAACACAAGAATGGGCACGCAAGGTTGCTTCTTATACGCTTGGTTTTGTAGGTATTTTCATGGGACTAGTGAGTGTAGTGACACCATTTTTAAATGAACGTATTAAAAACTTTTGGTTTAGCATGCCAAATTTTTATTATTTATTTTCTATTCCATTACTCACATCTTGGCTATTTTTCATGCTGTGGTTTGATCTTCAGAATACTAAACGGGAGTACCGTCCATTCTTTCTCAGTATTGCTATTTTTTTTATGGGATATTTAGGTTTAGGAATTAGTATCTACCCATGGATTATACCTTTTCAATATACCATTCTGGATGCAGCCGCTTCTGGGCCAAGTTTATCTTTAATGCTCATTGTTATAATACCGCTTTTACCAATCATTTTAACTTATACTGGTTATTGCTATTATGTCTTTCGTGGAAAATCAAATTATGAACACACATATTAAGGAGTTAGTGACCTTATGGTTAAAACGTTACCCTTAAATCAAGCAGTCATTCAGGCAATGGCGTCAACTCAAGAACCTTCATTAGCAAACCCTCCTATGGATTTTCTGAAAAGTTTTTGAGTATATTGTATTTTTAATTTGTAGAATAAGTTTTTTTCCTTTTTGCATGCTAACCAAAAAGGGTTCTGTCATCCTTCTTGTCATATAAGTAGCTTGACGCGGGCATTCAGTTTTCTTTATAATTTTCTTTGTGAAAGAACAAAAATGCTTATTTGTAACCATAGCTGGCTTACCAAATGCTGGGAAGTCTACATTAATTAACAGCATCATAGGCAAGAAAATTGCAATTGTCACCCCTAAAGTGCAAACAACAAGGACGCAAATAAGGGGTGTTGCAACATGCAACAACACACAAATTGTCTTTACTGACTCCCCAGGAATTTTCTCAGCAGAAACAAAACTTGAAAAAGCTTTAGTCAAATCTGCATGGTCGGCAGTTAAGGATAGTGACATCACTTTGTTGCTTGTTGATGTAAGCAATTATTTGAAAAATATAGAAAGAATTAAGACTATATTTATGCGGCTGCAGCGCACAAAAGGCAGATGCATTTTGGTTATCAATAAAACTGATTTGGTAAAAAGGCCTGAATTAAAGATGGCGCATGAGCATCTGAATTTGCTTTATAAATTTGAAAAGGTTTTTATGATATCAGCATTAAAGAATGATGGACTTTCTGATTTGATGAATTACTTGTCTGAAGTTGCATCGGTGAGCCCCTGGTTTTATGAAGAAGATCAAATAACCGATTCCTCGACAAATTTTTTATCAGCAGAAATTACGAGAGAAAAATTATTCTTGAACTTGCGTGAAGAATTGCCATACTCTACAGCTGTTATAACTGAACAATTTGAGGAAAAAAAAGATAAGAGTTTAGTCATCAAACAGATCATATTTGTGTTGAAAGATAGTCATAAAAAAATAGTGCTAGGAAAAGATGGCAGTAATATTAAAAAAATTAATATCGAAGCGCGTGCTGAACTAGAAAAATTATTTGAGTGCAAGGTACACCTCTTTTTATTTGTGAAAGTGCGACCTTGGATCGACCGTCCGGAGGAGTATATAGGCAATGCTTAATTCTTTATTGGTATTTGATATTGAAACTATACCAGATGTAAATTCCTGCAAAAATTTACTCAATATTAGTGATGATAGTAGTGTAGAAGAGAAGAGGGATGCATTAACAAAATATCATCTTGAAATAACAAACGGGCAAAACTCTTTTCTGCGTCAGCCTTTTCACCTTGTTGTAGTTATTAGTTTTTTACTTTGCAATATAAGCTACCAGAGTGGTTATGAGGTGTTCACACTGCAAGAAATAAGATCTGGAGGCACACTAAATTCCAGTGAAAAGGAGCTAGTGAAAGGATTTTTTAACTACATATCAGAGAAAAAGCCAAGATTAGTTTCGTTCAACGGACGCACTTTTGATATACCAGTGCTGAAGTATCGTGCTATGGTCCATGGCATTCAAGCGGAATATTTTCATAAAGCTGGCGATAAGTGGAATAGTTACAATCAGAGATATAGCAGTGATTGGCATTGTGATTTGCTTGAATCCCTCTCTGATTTTGGAGCTTCTGCGAGAGTAAAAATGAACGAAGTTTGTGCAGCATTTAATCTTCCTGGTAAGATTGGAGTTGATGGGTCACAAGTTATGGACTTATACGATAGCGGCAAGATACAAGAGATTCGAGATTATTGTGAAACAGATGTAATTAACACTTATTTGATTTACTTAAGGTTCATGCATCATCAGGGAAGGATTACTACTGAAAGCTACAACAAAAGTGCGGAAGAGCTGCTTTTAGAGTGCGAAAAAAAAGAATACCTAAAGAAATTTAAAGAAGAATGGCAAATAACTTGTGGTGGAAAAATTTTACTTCCATAGAATAAATAGTCGAGTTATAATGCACTAACAAGCGAACCTCTGTACTAAATTTTGGTTAATATACACGTTGAGCATATTAAGAAAGTTGCTTTTAAGGTATTGCATTTTACTTTTATTTTCGTTATAAGGTTGCTTTAAGTTGAATTTTCAACATTTTTATACTATTTACATTTAAGATATGATTTCGAAATTTTTTGGGGGCACTTCATGAAAAAGTCTATGTATACTAGAACTGCTCTAGTTTCTTTATTAACTTTATGTTCTTTCAGCAGTTTTGCAGCTGACTTTCCTGATGAGAGTATGAAGGAAATAAAAAAGCAAGAGAGCACAAAAACTTCTGGAAAAACAGAAGTTATGAAAACATCAAATAAAAAACTGAAAGAAAAGATGGACAGAATATGTAATGCTGATCCAAGAAAAAAAGCTGAAGAGCTTAAGAAAAAAGAGGAGCTAAGATTAGCAGCCGAGCAGAAGAAAAAAGAGGAGATCAGGCTAGCAAATGAGAAAAAAGCAAAGCTTATAGAGGATTCAAAAGCGAAAGCTCTAAACGCTAAGAATTCTAATATAGAAAAAGGTAAAGTTTCAAAAACTAAGCGTTCTAAAACTAAGAATGCTAAAGTTGAAGCTAAAGATGTAAAGAAGGATATAAAAGTTGTTAACAAAAATACAGAGGAAAAAGGTAAGGCAAGTCCTGTTGTTTCAGTTGGTGGAGTTGATATTATCGATACCAATCAAGGGCAAAGTAATTTAAGAATAACTTTTGGTGGTGTTGTTGATGCTCAAGGTTATGGCAAAGCTGGACCAAGTGGCGCAGATTATAAACGTTATAACGTTATGCCAAACAGATCTACAGAGTATTATAATGCCACTCCAGATATAACAAAAGGAGCAAATCCAATATTCTATGAAGGAATAGGAAATATTGGTGATTACAGCAACGATATGGGTATGATTGCTGATGCAATATTGCACCTCAGAGCAGAAAATAAGAATGAAGATTTAGGTCTTCTTTATGGTGCTGACGTGCAGTTTCATGTCCCAGTGACCGAAGGTAAGGGAGCTTCACAGGGTGTTTATGCTGCAAAAGGCAGAAGTGCGCATGTGTTTGTTAACTCAAAATATGGTGACGTGAAGCTTGGTTACCAATTTGGTCCTGAGGCTCTGATGAGGCTTGATGCAACAAGAATTGCGACTGTTGACGGAGCTGCAGATAGTGACTGGTTCAGAAAAGTGAACTTAGAAGGAAGCGCTGCTAGCTTTCCATTTTATGTAACACCACGTCTTTACACTGAAAGTTTTTCGAGTGAAAGTGAAAAATTCTCTTTCCGTATGGCAGGGAAATATAACAAAGGCGTTATGACTACACTGCCATTTAGAGTTGCTTACTACTCACCAAATTATATGGGCGCAAGATTTGGTATCAGCTACTCACCTCGTTATGATAGTGGTTTGTTTACTGTAAAAGAAACAGTTTCAGAAGATAAAGGCGGTAAGATAGAACATAAGGAAACGATAAAGCATGTCGGCCCAGACTATGAGCACATAGTAAGTGCTGGTGCATCATATGAATATGACTTTGATAAACATAACATAAAAGTTAAAACTTCTGCAGTTGGTGAATATGGCTTTCCAAAGCAACCAAGTAAAGATAAGCATCTTTATAAGGAATTTGTGGAGTATAATGACCTGATGGGTGTTAATTTTGGTGTAAGCGCTGATTATAAGATTAATGAAGATCAAGGCGTAAAGTTTGCTGCCTCTTTTGCATACTTGGGCAAATCTGGTCAACCGAAGGGTATTAAAAAATTAATTGGTGATACCTATACGGAAATTGATAGTAAAGATGCTACTGATGGCAAAAGAGTGGAAGGGCTGAAAGCTCAATTTGGTAAAGATAGTATAGATACCATGTATTGGACTGTAGGAGCTGGGTATCAACATGAGAATATCTACACAAGTTTGACGTATTTTGGCAGCAGAATGAATGACAAAGATATGCTTCATGATGGTGCACTTGGCGTTCAATATGATCTGTCTCCTGCATGCAGTAAGAACAAATTTGTTCCTTACGCAGCTCTCCATTATTTTATGACTAACGAAACAGGTAAGCTGAAAGATGAGTCTGATGCTGATGTACCTTCTAACCAAGGAATTCTCCTTCTTACTGGTGTGAAGTTTTCTTTCTAACCAGCCAGTACACACCACAGTTAATTGTGGTGTATTCTTGTCTGTTAGTGTTTATTTGTCGATCAAATAAACATATGGTGTCCTCTCTCCTGTCATCCCAGTGCGTGACACACAACTGTACGAACATTGTGATTTGAGGACACTCCACCAAGAAGGATGTCATCCCAGTGCCCAGACACTGGGATCCAGCTTTCCATGCAACTTCATCAAAAGCGTTTATTCAGCATAAGATCAGCCACTTTTTATGCTCACCAAATCAGTTTGCTTACTTACAAGCAAAATTTCCTGGATTCCAGTGTCAAGCACTGGAATGACACCCTATGGTCACCGGAATGACGCTTTATGGCTACTTAGATGATGAGAAAAGAACACACTGCCCTTATTCTACTGGCCGTATAGCTACTTTCAAATTTAATCAATTAAGCAGGAGGCCCCTATGCAAACCACACTAAAAAATCATTTAGCTGGAGAATTACTTACCACTGCTACGTGCTGGAAATTAACGCTTGCAGGTGGAGAAGTAATGGGATTCACTGACTATGATGAAGACTTAAATATTGATAATATACTCTATAAATCTTCAAGTGGATTTACAGCCAGTAGTATAATATTAAACAGCGATTTAAAGACTGATAATTTGGAAATTGAGGGAATATTAAATAGTGTTGATATCAAAGAAAAAGATGTTTTATCAGGAAAGTACGACTTTGCAAATATTGAGATATTTCTTGTGAATTATAAAGACTTGACCCAGGGAACAATGAATCTACATTCAGGAATTTTTGGTAAAGTGACATTAAGTAGTGGAAGATTTATTGTTGAAATTAGAGGGCTTTCAGCAAAGCTTGAGAGAAGCATAGCAGAATTATACTCTCCTGCATGCAGAGCACAATTTTGCGATGATAAATGTAAAGCCGATACTAAAAAATTTAGTAAAATAAGTACAATCACTAAAGTAATAGACGAAAGAAGATTTGAAGACACGAATTTAACTGAGAGTGATGAATATTATAAGCACGGAGTAGTAAAATTCTTTGGCTCAATAGCGTTTGAAGGTGTAGTAAAAGAATATAAAAATAAAGTAGTTACGTTGTTTACTTCGCCTCCATACCAAATTTTTGCTGGAGATAAATATTCAATACTCGCAGGTTGCGATAAAACATTTCCAACTTGCAGAAGCAAGTTTAACAATACTGTGAATTTTCGTGGTGAACCCTATATACCAGGTTTTTATATTGTTTAGCAGTACAATTTTCAATATTATGAATAAGCATGGAAAGGTGGCTGAGTGGTCTAAAGCACACGCTTGGAAAGCGTGCACATATGAAAATATGTCGGGGGTTCGAATCCCCCCTTTTCCGTATGTTACTTCTAGAATAGTATAAAACCCCCGGTCGCGCACACAACTGTACGAACATTGTAATATGGTACAATGTTACAACTATGCGGTGGTAATTTACGATAAATTCATGTAGCCATTTCAAATTTAGCCATACCAATGTCAGTAAATTGATTAAGCAAATAACACTTGAGTAGCAGTTCCTTCCCACGATTAATTTCAGATTTGTTCCGAAAATTAAACCCGAATGTTTGTTTCAGTCGCGAGAAAAAACTTTCTACATAAGATCTTTTTCCGTAGTTTGTTTGCCTTTTCCACCTCTTCATTCCATCTTCGCTGTATGACTTTATTAGTCTAATTGCAGCATTTCTCTCTGCCATACTTTGGATGCTCTGCTGCATTGTTTTTTTGGAGGAATTTTTGTCTTTATGCCGCATTCATCACACAATTTATAGAGTTTATGTCTGTCATATGCTCTGTCTGCATATAGTGCTTTTATGGCATGCTGAAAATTAACTCCTTTAAGTAAATCGCAAGCTCCATAGTGATCAGACCGTTACTGTATTTTGCAGCTATGGCTTTTTTGCTGTTTATATTCAACATTACATGCAATTTTCTTGTCTGTTCATAGCCACGATATTTTCTATCAGCGCTATTTTCCTTGCTGTGTGTTGTTATAAATGCTGATGCTTGTGCTATCTATGGCAATTTCGATATCTTCCATATTATTTTTATCAATTCTGCAATCATTGATCTTAATATTAAGTTTTTTTTGAAGCTTGCGAATAGCTGATAACTGCCAAATCTCTTCCTATTTGTTGCAAATATCCTTTTATAAACCCGACTATTTGTCTTAAGCCAATTCTAAAAAGATTAACGATTATATGCACTAAAATCACAACTTTATCACTATAAATATAGTTGCCGCCCTGCATTTTTGGACTATTTTCATACCAATTTTCGATAGCTTTATCGATGTAACGAAAAATATTTCCTCTTTTTTCTAGAAATTTGTTATATTCATGGCAGTTACTAACTCTCATTTTTTGTGGCATATTTTTTCTTCAACAGTTAAATAGCTATTTATAATGAATTTTGTCAGTAGCCACCAGATTTTTTCAGTTGCTATGCAACAAAGCTATCCCAGTGTCAAGCACTGGGATGACAGGAAAAGAGGCTATTTGGATGACATCTTTCTTCTTGGTATAAATTATTTTATATCTCAATGTTCATACAGCTATGCACGTTGCTGCATAGTGGATGAGGTGTACTACCTCTAAGAATATACATTATCTCACATAATAATATAATATTTCGTTCATAAATCAACGTTTTTAACATGCAGCAAGAACATTTCCGTTGTAATTAAGGTTCTTAAGATGTATATTAATGAATCTTGTTTTCAATAAATAATGAAAGTAATAATTGTCATGATAATGTTATTGTGTAGCAGTTACACAATGGCAAGCGAGAGAATAAGTCTAGTGGATAAAAAACTATCTCAAGGATATGTAGCTCCAGTGCTTATAGAAAATAGCGTTATTTTATCAGACAAGCACGGCGCTTTATATTCCTTTGATATTGATAACTCAAAGGCTATGAATTGGAAATTACACCTCTCACATAGGAAAAAAATTGGTAACATGAGCCTATCACATTATGAAAAAAATGTTTTCTTTATAGTGGATAACACTTTACACGCAATAGGCGCAAAAACTGGCAAGATTGAGTGGGAAAAAGAATTGAGAGCTCCAGTAAGAGGAAAAGCAGCAGTAATAAATAATAAATTGGTAGTATTGACTATTGATAATTATCTGTACGTGTTTGATATAAAAGATGGCAGCTTCGTTTGGACTTATCAAAACGGCATCAATGAGGTTCGAGGTTTGTATTCCATATCGCCAGCAATTTCTAATGATAAAATAATAGCACCATTTTCAAATGGTGAGTTAATAGCTTTTAATGAAGACGGTAAAAAATTGTGGAGCCAAAAATTGGCTACAAACCTTTTGGATACACAGCTCACAGATGTAACTACTACACCGAGAGTGCTTGGCGATACTTTAATAGCTACAAATAATTCTTATATTTATAGCATTGACGTGAAATCAGGAAATATTTTATGGTCAAAGTCACTGCAAGTAAAAAGTGTATCAGACATTGAGTCATATTATAGTCCTCTTATTCCTGCAGAGAAACAAAAAGAAGGCGGCAGAATTTTTATAGTTACTAAAGACGATAAAATAATTGGCCTGGATATAAAAAATGGAGAAACAGTCTGGACATCTGATTTAATAGAAAATACGCAATTGTTTGCTCCAATTATGCATGCCCATATACTGTGGGTGACAAGCAATAAAGGTTCAATGTTTGCTTTTCCGGGATCTGAAAGTGCAGGAAAGGTAGTCAAAGTACCTGGTAATGTGTTTCACACTCCAGTGTTTACTCGCAATAAGATATATGTAACAACTGAGGGAAAAGGTGTTTATTCTTTAGAAAATAGGTTTGTTTTTTATGACTGATTATGATTTAATTGTTATAGGTGGTGGCCCAGGAGGCTATAAGTGTGCTATCGCTGCTGCAAAACTTGGATTGAAAGTTGCCTGTATAGATAAAAATAGCATTTTTGGTGGCACATGCCTCAGAGTTGGGTGCATACCCTCCAAAGCATTGCTCCATTCTTCCTATCAGTATGCTCACACGAAAAATGATCTGTCGAAGCTTGGCATAAAAATTAAGGACGCAAGTTTCGATTTAAAAGAAATGCTAGGCTATAAGGACGCCAGAGTTCAGGAACTTGGAAAAGGTATAGAATATCTGTTTAACCTTCACAAAATCACTAAAATCAATGGGCTTGCTTCTTTTGACCAAGGTAATCTTGAAGTTTCAGTTGAAGGTAAGGTGCTGAAGACAAAAAATATAGTAATTGCAACCGGTTCTGATGTTATTTCTTTGCCAGGAATTAATATCGATGAGAAAGACATTATTTCTTCCACCGGTGCACTATCTTTAACTGAAGTACCAAAAAAACTTGTCGTAATCGGAGCCGGGGCAATAGGGCTTGAAATGTCTTCTGTATGGAGAAGGCTAGGGTCTGAAGTCACTGTAGTAGAATTTTTTGACAGAATCGCTGCAGCAATGGATGGAGAATTAAGTAAGTCTCTACTTTCTAGTCTACAAAAACAAGGAATAAAATTTTTACTTAGCACTAAAGTCGAGGAGATAAAACAAAGTAGCAACTCTTTGAGTGTGAAAGTTTGCTCTGTAAAAGATAACCAAACAAACGTTATAGAGGCAGATAAGGTGCTGGTTGCAGCAGGACGCAAACCATGCACTGAGAATCTTGGTATTGATGAAAAAATAGAAAAAGATAATCGCGGTTTCGTTCAAGTTAACAACAGATATGAAACTAATGTAAAAGGAATATTTGCTATTGGTGATGTGATCGGTGGAGCAATGCTTGCTCATAAGGCAGAAGAAGAAGGAGTGGCAGTTGCAGAGATAATCGCTGGGCAAGTACCTCACGTTGATTATGAAATCATACCATCTGTCATTTACACTCACCCTGCGGTTTCTTCAATCGGTAAAACTGAAGAGGAGTTGAAAAGTGTTGGCCGTAAGTACAAAGTTGGTAAATGTCAATTTGCTGCAAACGGCAGAGCAAAAATCACTGATGATGCTGAAGGATTCGTGAAAGTGCTGACTTGTAGCAGAGCAGATACAATACTAGGTGTGCATATCATAGGAGCATACGCTGACACGCTAATAAACGAAGCAGCGGTTGCAATGGCATATGGCGCAGCAGCAGAGGATATATACAGAATTTGTCACTCTCATCCTGATATAAATGAAGCCTTTCGAGATGCGTGCATCGATGCTTTCTTTAAAAAATAATTGTGGACCTCGGTTCAATCATTGAAAAATGGTATGAGTGGCTGAGGTGCAACAGATCTTATTCACCAAATACTTTAGAGTCATACATGAGGGACTTGAAGGATCTTATAAGTTTCCTAAATACTCACATTGGCGGAGAAGTAAATGTTGGTACTCTGAAAAATTTAAGCATACCTGAGTTAAGAAGTTGGCTTACCTCTCGTTACGCAAGAGGTGTAAACGCAAGATCCAACACTCGAGCACTCTCAGTAATCAGAAATTTCTTCAAGTACATAAAAAATAACCACAATATAGACAATGAAGCTGTATTTTCCTTATCAAGGCCAATTCAGAGAAGAACTCTGCCCAAAGCATTATCAATACCTAATATAAAAACTTTATTGAAAGAAATGAAACTATCCGACCTGGGTGAACCTTGGGTGGTAAAAAGAGAAATTGCGATTATCGTCCTGCTATATGGTACAGGCTTAAGAATCAGTGAAGCGTTGAACCTTAGGGTTAGTGATATCAGTAGCGAAAACTTAATAATTACAGGTAAAGGAGATAAACAAAGGCAGGTATTCATTCTCCCCGTAGTAAAAAAATGTATACAAGAGTATATAAAAGCTTGCCCTTACCTTGATGAAGCACAACATCTTTTTTTGGGAGTAAGAGGAAAAAAATTGGGAAGAACTTATGTGGCCAATCGTTTGCAGAAAATAAGGAGAATGTTAAATTTACCAGAAATTTTATCTCCACATGCATTTCGCCATAGTTTTGCTACTCATTTGCTTCAGGAAGATATTGACATAAGATCAATACAACAACTGCTTGGTCACTCAAGCCTGGAAACTACTCAAATTTACACTCACCTCAATTATCAAGATGTTTTTAACATGTACAAAAATTTTCAGCAGGGCCTGGAGAAGAAATCAAAACTTTAACTTCGTTCTAAACCACCAAGCTGAGTGCTTTCAACATCACTAAGTATTGTGTTTGCTTTATATAAATTACAACATCCTAATAAAAAAAAAGCCAGTGCAACTGCTGTAAAGAAAGCACTTATTATCCCTGGATAATCTTCTATTACTAAACATGCAACAACAGTATATACTCCAAGCAATATAAAACATGCAGAAGCGTAGTTGCTTAGTTTTCTACCAGAAGAAATTGCTTGCGAGGATTTTTCGTTTTTATTACTACGGAGCAGTCTATTTTCTGATGAAAGCCTATCTCTTTCTTCCCTTACTTGTTTCAAATCTCTTTTTAATTGTAAAATTTCGACAGTGTCGCTTGCTCTTCCATACACAATTCTATTAAGTCGAGTTACTTCACTATTTAGATCATTGATTTTTGTTTTTTGAGCCGATTTTTCCTGTCTTACTTGCCCTAAATCTCTTTCTAATAGTGAAATTTTGCTAGTTTTATTCGTTAGCTCTTGCTCTTTTTCTACAAGTTGAGCTTTTGTTCTTTCAAGCCCTTGTAAAAACTTCTCAAAATCTTCTGGTATATTATTCGTATTTGCAGGAAATTTTTCATTTAAATAATCTTTAATAGAGTTAACTGGATTATCAACACCCCAATGCAGCAGTAACAACTGCACGATTTATAAAACAATTATCTTCTACTAATTTTTTCACATCATCTAAATCTTTTCTATTAATAGTATCAGTTAATCGGCTCTGAATAGCTTGTTCAATTGTTTGCTTTAATTGTGCATACTGCTCGTAACTAAAATCTAGGTCTTTATGTTTTAAAAGTTTTGTCAATACTTCTTTTTCATCTTCTGTTATCGTTCGTAAACATAATCGAATAATTAAGCTAAGTGGTGTTTTTATTCTTCCATCTTGGGTTCTTCTCCAGCAATTAGGATGAAGCTCTTGATTCAATAGTCTTTTCGCTTGGCAAATATTTCCGCTAGAAAGAGCAGCTAATAATTCTTTTCCTTTCTGTGCTTTTTGTATTTCTATTATCAAATGCCCAGCACGATTTTGTCTAGCACATTCCTCAGGATTTTGATGGTTTTTATTGGTTAGATAAGTGTTTATGTTTGGATGACTTAGTAAGAGTTGTAAAGTTTTCTTTTGTTGAAAGCACATTGCTAGATGCAAAACTGTATTGTTATTATTTTGTTCAGAAATATTAACATCTATGCTCCGGTGCAGTAGGAGCAACCTAATCATATTCTGATATTCTTTTTCTGTTTCAGAGCCTGCAGACAAATTAGTAACTATGGACATCAAAGGTGTCATGCCTTCTTTATCAAACGCATTAACATCCGCACCCTCTGCCAGAGCTTCTTTAAAATCTTCTAGGTTTCCATCATCAATAGCCTTAAATAGCTGTTTTGTTGATTCACTTAGCTGTCTTGAAGTTGTCGGATTTCGAGCTTGCGATGCCGTGTTATCACCACCTCCATAAGCTCCATAACATGCTACACCGTTTCTATAAGGCATACTAAACCCTCTTTATTAATGATTTACTAATATAATTATGTAAAAGAAAAGGAAAATTGCAAGCAATTTATCTAAAATCCTAGAATTAACTACGACTCCAAAAACTTTTCTGCATCAAGCGCAGCCATGCATCCTGTTCCTGCTGCAACTACTGCTTGACGATATACCTTATCTTGAACATCACCTGCAGCAAACACTCCTGCCCTACTAGTTAAAGTTGTTCCAGGTTTTGTAATGATGTAACCCTGCTCATCCATTTCAACAAAGCCTTTAAAAATACCCGTATTTGGTGCATGCCCGATTGCAATGAACACTCCATCCACTTTTAATTCTTGGGTTTCTGCTGATTTAATCGCAATACCAGCAACCCTTTTTGGATTTTCTTCTCCAAGAATCTGCTCTACGGTATGGTTCCACATTACTTTTATTTTATCATTTTTAAAGAGCCTATCTTGCATTACTTTTTCCGCTCTTAATTTATCACGCCTGTGTATTAATATCACTTCTTTGGCAAATCGAGTTAAAAATATTGCTTCTTCAACAGCAGTGTTTCCACCACCAATCACAGCTACAACTTTATTCCTAAAAAATGCACCATCGCAAGTCGCACAAGCTGAAACCCCATAACCCTGAAATTTCTTTTCACTTTCTAAACCAAGCCACTTCGCTTGCGCACCAGATGCAATGATAATTGCATCTGAATAGTAGTCATTGATATTACCAGAAGATCTAAACCTATACTCATTAGAATCCTCAAGTTGTTCAACGCTTTTTATCTCATCATCTATTATTTTTGCTCCAACCTTTTCTGCATGCAACCTCATTTGCTCCATTAGTTCTGGACCCTGTATTGAAACAAAACCAGGATAGTTTTCAACATCTGTAGTAATTGTAAGCTGACCACCAGGCTGCATTCCCGTTACTACAATTGGCTCTAAGTTTGCACGTGCTGCATATATAGCAGCAGCATAACCCGCTGCCCCAGATCCAATAATAAGAACTTTTGTACTAAATTTATAATTCTTCACTGTATGAGTTTAGATAATCAGCTACTCCTTCATCGCTTGCCTGCATTGCTGGCTTACCTTTTTTCCACCCTGCTGGACACACCTCACCATGCTCTTCATTATGTTTAATTGCATCAACGATTCTAACGAATTCATCGATATTACGCCCTAAAGGCAAATCATTTATCGATTGATGACGTACAATAAATTTATCATCAATAACGAAAGTTGCTCTCAGCGCAATTGAGTCATCATATAAGACCCCATAGTCTCTTGATATAGACTTTTTGATATCAGACACTAAAGTGTAGCTAATCTCTCCAATACCACCATCATTAACTGGAGTGTTTCGCCATTTATAATGTGAAAATTTTGAATCTACACTTATTCCTATCACTTCAACACCACGCTTTGCAAACTCATTTATTCTATTATTGAGCGATATCAATTCAGTTGGGCAAACAAAAGTAAAATCAAGTGGATAGAAAAAAAGGACAGCATACTTATTTTTTATGCGCTTACTCAGACAGAAATCATCAACAATTTCTCCGTCAGAGAGAACAGATGAAGCAGTAAAATCGATAGCAGATTTTGTTACAAGATTCATAATTAACCTATTCTTTTAAAATAACTTTAATTTTACATCTTGATAAACTTATATGCAAGTTTTCTTTGGTTTTAGTCCTATAAAAACTTCCTAAAATAGCTCTTCTTTTTTACCGATAAGATACAATCCAGGTTGGAATACTGAGTTGGTGAGTATAAAATTCTACGTCATACCGCCACGAACCGTCATACCGCGATTCATTCGCGGTATCTCTAGATCCCGCTAACAAGTAGCGGGATGACGAGGTTATCGTCATGCCACCGCGAACCGTCATACCGCGATTCATTCGCGGTATCTCGGCCGCTAACACGTAGCGGGATGACGGTTGTCGTTTAGCCATAAACATTAAGAAATTTACCAAACGAAAAAAAAGGCAAAAGAAGCCCCGTGGTTGGCTAATTACTTACATTATACTTTCAAGTATGGCGTTTTTTTATTCTAAACGTTTAATAACCGCGATTCAGTTGCTTTTAAGCCGCAACTAATCTAAATTATAAACATTAAGAAATTTACTAAACAGAAAAAAAGGCAAAAGAAACCCTAGGGTAGCTAGTTATTCACTATCCATTTTTTAAGTTGGCGTTTTTTTATGTTTTAAATGCTTTATAAGCGCATTTTAGCTTATATTAGGTAAAAACCTAGAAGTTTTATAAAGACATAAGGTGCACATAGTGCAAAAAATTAAACATGAGACGCCAGATACGTGAGTTTTTTTGTCATTTAATCTGTACAGAGAAGATAAATAAATAGCTTCAGTTTCATGATAAGGGAGTTGGCGGAGTTTGTCAAGTAAGTTTTTCGCTTCTGCGGGCTACTTGAATAACGGCTACAATGTTCATACAGCTATGTACATAGCTGGAACCCAAAAAAAGAACCAAGTAGCCAAGGCTACTTGGATGACAAAAGGTAATACAAGAAATCTATTGGCTCTCGTATATCTTAGTGAAACTTAACAAGTTTATCTATAGTTTTAGTGATGATTCTTGGAGTATCCGGAGAAACTGCTGAGCTCAGCCTATTTAACCGCTCTATAGCGAACTCGCTATTCTCATTTGCTATGAAATCACATAAAATATTTTCTATATCCTTAGTAACACTTTCATGCTTTCTCAGAGGATGATTATGTGGATACCTACTGATGGTTTTGATACTGGAATACTCAACAAAAGCTTGATCCTTAAAAGCAAGTTGTCTCAATTTCTCTTTGAATTTTCCTTCTTCCTCTTTTGCTAAAAGGCGAGACTTTATCAGTGATTTTATAATCAAATTTATAGCTTGATGTATTTCAGAATGCACTATAACTTTAATGGTATTTTCTTCTACTATACAATCATAAATATTTTTTTCGCTCTGTAACGACTCTATTAATTTCTTGCTACTTTGTGAATTCAATTCCAAATTCTCCTCACTCATAGGAGTTATTATGAAGGTGTTCTTACTCACTCTGATGTTAAATTGTGGAGAGCCTTCAGAAAAGGAAAATGCTACATCCTTAAATTCAAGTGCATGATTGTATGCAGCAAAAAGGGTGTGTGCTATAACACTGCTGGGCACCTTCATTCCATGTTTACTCAGGTGGTTCAATACATTTTCAACCTCATGATATGTAAAGTCTGTATCTTTTAGCAATTCAACAACTTCTATGCCGTTGTGTTGTTTATACTCTATTCTCACTTCTTCTGTAAAAAGTGTTTTAGCTGCTATATGTTTATCAAGCACTGTGAAAATCTTGATGAAATTCTCTAAATCTTGTTTGTTAACTAATTCGATACTAATTAAGTTTCTGCTAATAATTGAAATATTTTTTGTCATTTTTTCCCACTAAAAAAACTCACTGAATGAATTGTATTTTTAATTCATTAAGAATTGTTTAAAGTGAGCATACTAGTTTTCATTTACGTATTACACGACAAAACAAGATAAAAAGTTACATAAAATCATCATGTGGTATAACACACTCTCCACATTCATCATTGCTGTTTGTGTAGGTTGTGACATCAGTGTGATTGTCATTATTATTTAGCATATCATCCAACTTTCCTTCTTTTTCAAGATCCATCAATTTGTCACACCCCCCAATGTGCTTATCGTTGATAAAAATCTGTGGAACTGTTCTAACGTTATACTTTGATTTTATGTCGTTAAATAGATCTGAGTTTTTGAGCACATCAATTTCTTCATACTTCACACCTTTTTTATCTAGTAAATCCTTTGCCCTTATGCAGTATGGACAGCCCTTCTTTACATATATCACAACATTTTTCACAATTTATCTCCGTAGCTTACTAAAATATAGTTATTATATATAAGAAACATATCAAATTGTATGAAAATTATTTATAATTGTGAGCAAGGAATAGAAAATAATATAGCACTAACCTTCGGAAATTTCGATGGCATTCATTTAGGACACGAGTTTGCAATTTCTACTCTAAAGAAGGTAGCACAAGAAAGAGGATTACCCTCTGCAGTTTTAACTTTTGAGCCTCACCCATCAACTGTTTTATTTGGTAGAAACAATTTTAGGTTAATAGACCAAGAACAAAAAAAGGAACTAATCAGCAGCTATGGTATAGATTACTTATATATTATTAATTTTAATAGAGGTTTTTCTGAGGTTAGCTGCGATGACTTTATCAGTGAGATTTTAATAGATAAATATGGCGCTAAACACATAATTGTCGGAGAAAATTGCACTTTTGGTCATAAACGATTGGGTAATATATTAACTCTAGAGAAATATTCTGAAATATATGGATACTCTTTGACTAAATTAGAGCCATTAACAATTGACGGCAAAATTTGCTCTTCTTCTTCAATAAGGGAGTATGTACAAAGGGGCGAAATAGAAATTGCTAATAAATTGCTCGGCAGGCCTTATCAAGTTTCTGGTGTTGTGACAAAAGGTGCATGTAGAGGTAGAGAAATAGGATTTCCAACCATAAATATTCCTATAGAAGATTGCATGATAAAACCTAAGTTTGGCACATATTACGCTAGAGTGACTTTTCCTGATAGTAATCCAAATTGGTTATATGGAGTAGTCAATATTGGTATGAGACCTACTTTTAAGGATCTGAAAAAGCCTATAATAGAAATGCACATATTCGATTTTGATGAAGACGTATATAGTCATAAAGTCAATATACAACTTTTAAAATTCATAAGGTCAGAAAAAAAATTCCATAGTATTGAGGAGTTAACAAAACAGATAAATTATGATATACTTAAAGTTTATAGGTTAAAGGCAAATTTATGAAAAAGTTATGCTTAGTTGTTATATTAATTATAGTATTGATTGACCAAACGAGCAAATTGTACATAAACTCATTGATTGATGAAGGAGAATCAATTGAGATCGCTAGTTTTATAAAACTAGTTGAAGTTTGGAATTCAGGTATTAGTTTTGGAATGTGTAGCGCTTTACCACATGGCGGTTTCTTTTTTTCAGCATTTTCAATACTAATAATTGGTATACTTGCATATTTGATATACAAGTCTGACGATCAGTCAACTTACCTTGGTTTTTCTCTGATGATTGGTGGAGCAATCGGAAACGTAGTTGATAGGATCTATTGGGGAGCTGTATATGATTTCATATATTTTCATATTGATGATTGGTATTGGCCAGCCTTTAATTTAGCAGATTTATCTATAGTTTGTGGAATGTTTACATTGTTATATAAGTGGTATATATACGATATGCTTATTTCTAAACAAAATGAGGAATAAAATAATTATATTCACATAATGTTGACATCGCTATATAAGTGGTATACATACGATATGTTTATTTCCAAACAAAATGGGGAATAAAGTAATTATGTTTATATTAGGTTAGGATAATGCTTCATAAGCTTTTTAGTTTTCTTATACTACCTGCATTTTTTTTTACTTACCCAATTTCTTCGAATGCTTTAAACATAGAGCACAACATAAAACATGCTAAACTCGATAACGGTTTGGATGTTTATATTGTTCCTAATCATCGGATTCCAGCCGTTTTACATGCAGTAATATACAAAGTTGGGGGAATGGATGATCCAATCGGCAAAGCAGGATTGGCTCACTACTTTGAACATTTAATGTTTGAAACTACAGGAAAGTTCACAGATATAGAAGCCACTATGAGTAGCATTGGGGCTCAATTTAACGCGTTTACCACTAAAGAATATACCTGTTATTTTGAGTTGATCCCCAAAAAAGATTTACCACTTGCAATGGAAGTTGAAGCAGATAGAATGGGCAGCTTTAATGTTACTCAAGACAAAATAGATAGAGAAAAAAACATTGTGTTGGAAGAAAGAAAAATGAGATTTGATAATCATCCTAACAACTTGTTATGGGAAGAAATGAATAGTGCATTTTACCGTACTGGCTATGGTAGGTCTGTTATCGGCTGGGAGAGCGATATCAAAACTTACAATTTGGATGACATAACGAGGTTTCATGATAACTATTATCACTCCGGCAATGCAATATTACTGATTGTGGGTGATGTGGAACTTGATGAAGTAGTGAAATTAGCAGAAGAAAAATATGGCGAAATTAAAGCTAAGCCTGTAATGAGAAATTACCCAAATCAGGATCCAGTGCATAATGCAGGTCTATCGGTGACCTTAGAGAGCACTGAAGTAAAAGAACCAGTTTTATATTTTCGTTATCGTGTACCCTTATTTGAGCATATAAATGAAGCTTCCGCTGCTCATTTAGCGGTTGAAATTTTAGGTGGCGGCAAATCCAGCAAACTGTATAATGATCTGGTTTTAGATGAAGATGTGGCAGTATCAGTGTTTGCTTATTATAATAGCCTAGCTTTTAGTGATGGCTACATTGATATTCAGGTCATTCCAAAAAGCGGAGTTAATTTAGATATTGTTGAAAGAGAGTTAGATAATGCTATTAATAACTTCATGTCTAAAGGAATAACGGATGAGGAGTTGCAAAGCTCGAAATATAGATACAAAGCAGCACAGTTTGATAATCTATCTGACTTAACTCATATAGCGATGTTCTATGTGCCACACCTTGCACTTGGTATTCCACTTGATGAAATAGATATTTCATATAGCAAAATAGATGATGTTAATTTAGAGGATGTAAATAACAAAATTCGTACTATCTTTTCTTCCAATAAGTTAATTGGTCGTTTATTACCAAAAGGAGATAACAATGAGAATAAGTAAATTTGTACTTCTGTTTTTTTTCTGCCTAAGCTTTAATTTACAAGCAAGTGGTAGCTTAAATATAGAGGAGGTCACTACCCGTAAAGGATTTAAGTTTTTATTTGTCGAAAACTGTGCTTTACCAAAAGTTTCACTGAATATATCATTTAAAGATGCAGGTTATGTGTATGAGAATGCAGAAAAACAGGGACTTACCTGGTTTACTTCTCTTATAATTCAAGAAGGGGCAGGAAAAAATGATGCCAAAGATTTTGCGAAAAAGCTTGAAGATAAAGGGATTAGTTTAAATTTTATTGCTGATTTAGAAGCATTTAGGGTTTCATTAAATACTTTGTCTGACAATCTAGAGGAAGCAATTTCATTACTGAGCGATACTATAATGCGTCCTAAAGTTGACCCTGAAGGGTTGAATAGAGTTTTCGAGAAAGCCAAAGTTAATTTTAATAATCTTGAAAAAAGTCCTTATTTTGTTGCTGGAAAAGAATTAGATACGTTATTGTTTAAAAAACATCCTTACTCAAAAAGTGTGTACGGTACTCTTGACACTATAATGAACATTACTAGAGATGATGTTTTAACATACATAAAGCGTAATTTTGCTAAAGATAACATAGTTATCAGTGTTGCTGGTTGTGCAAAAAAAGAAGAAATTATTACATTATTAGATAAATATTTATCTAAATTGCCGTCAAAAAGATCAAAAGTTAGAAAAATACCTGTAAAAAATAATTTTGGTTCTGCAGAAAGTAAGAATATTTTTATGGATATACCACAGAGTGTGATACTTTTTGCTCAAAAAGGTATAGCTTATGAAGATCCTAATTATTATAACGCTGGTGTCTTAATTGATGCACTTGGTGGCATGAGGCTGAATTCAATATTAATGACAGAACTGAGGCAAAACTTGGGTATTACTTATGGTGTTTATGCAAGTATTATTTCCAATAAACATGGAAATATTATATCTGGATTTATAAGTACTGATAGTTCTACTGCTGGCAAAGCTATATCAGCAGTAAAAGATACATTTAGCAGAATAAAAAAGCAAGGAATTGACGAACAATTGTTCAAGGATGCAAAAATTGGCTTGGTAAATAATCTTGTCCTTTTCCTGTCCAATAACACAAATACAGCAACGCTGCTAGATAATATGCAGATAAATGATCGTGATGTTAACCGTATAAATAATTATGCGAATATCATTAATGATGTTAAATTAGAGGAAGTAAACGAACTGGCAAGTTCTTTACTGGAACCTGAAAATTTATTTTTTGTTGAAGTTGGAAAAAACGCTCAAGGTCAATAATTATTACAGTCATATATCTTCTGCTATTGACCTTACTGCTTCTACATAACACTTATGCTCCTTAGCTAGAATGCGTTCTGAGAGGCTTTGAATATCATCAGCTGGTAACACTGGTACAACAACTTGAGCAATTATGGCTCCAGCATCAACTTCAGGAGTGACATAATGTACAGTACAACCTGTAATTTTTACACCTGCTTTTAGAGCTTGCTCTTGAGCGTTTAGACCTTTAAAAGACGGAAGTAAAGAGGGATGAATATTTATAACCTTGTTATGCCATTTACTCAGAAAATCAGCTTTGAGAATTCTCATAAACCCTGCAAGGCAAATTAAATCAACCTTATGTTGAACAAGTATTTCGTGAATTTTACCAGCATCAAGCGGTTTATCTTTAACAATAAACGCTGAGATTCCTGCTTGCTCTGCTATTTTCAGACCAGCAGCTTCGCTATTATTTGTGATAACACATGCAACTTCTGCGGAAAAATTCTGATCTTGACATGCTTCTATTAAGGCCTGCATATTCGACCCCCTACCTGAAATTAGTATTCCGAGTTTTATCTTTTTCATTATAGCACAGTTAGTTTAGAATTTAGTTAATACTAACAAAACAGCTCAAAAGGAAAACTTATTTTATAGCAAAGAAGGCAGACTAAACTCTTTATATAAGTGGACCTCTAATTTTGAACCTCACTGGACAACACAAAATAACGAATAGCCCCATGTACCCAGCTTAAACTAGCTTTAATGCTTAGATATTGTGCTATTTTTGTATAATATACTACTATAAGTATATATTTTTGTAATCGCGTTATTATTTATTTAACAAAGTATTAGTATAATTTATTACACTGGATTAAATGGAGAAAGTTCAATGAGTAAATTACCGAACAATGCAAAAATAGGTAAATCTCAGGTTACTCAGTGGGAGGTAATAAAAAATTGTGAATATGCTGATAATTGCTTGTCAAAAATAGTAACTTTGTACGTTATTAGAATAACTCAGCTATCAGATTTTTATACGAGTGACGAACCTGAAATTAACACTGTTTTAGCAAGAATAAGCGTGACAAGTGAAAATGTATTTTTAAACAAGGCTACTACTATTGAAGTTATGGAAGGTATTTTTCCGTATAAATTCAACAGCAAGAAGAGAAATAACATATTAAGGTTAGAAGATTTGTATAATTATTTATGTTCTATTGTTAACAATAGCCTTCCAAAAGAAATGCTTGAAAGTCTTGTAAGGGAATATAAGGATGCTGTTAACTTATTTAAAGCAATTACTTAACTGAACGTAGTATTTTTAAGATTTTATTTTCTATTTCAGAAATGCCGCTTTCAAGATCTTTATCTATCAAATACATGGTAGAGAAATATGTTTTCTGCTTACTTTCAACATTGATAGTTAAAGTTCCGGGAGTGATTGTGACTGAATTGGCAAATAACGCAATGCTTTCATCATTATGCCCTTTGCATTTTCTTAGAATAATGATTGGCTCAAGCTTAGATTTGAGTTGTAGCACCTTTTTTGTTACATAAACACTTGATAAAATGATTTGGTACATTAACCATGGTATATAACTTACTAACTTATAAAACGACAGTCTACTCGTACTATTTAAAATCTGGCTAAGAGCTCTTTCAGCGTTTATCAACCTTCTAAAGATAAACGATGTGAATATAGAGGAAAACACTCCACAAAAAATAAAAAACGGCTCAAAATAACCAGACAATACAGTCCATAGAACAAATAAAATTATAAATGACAGAGAAAAAAACTTGATTTCCTTCCTAAAGTTGAGGTTTTTCATAGTCTGTAATATAACTTAAATGACTCTTTAAGGAAAGATAATAACGAATATTTAGGTTCTTGACTTCTATGTTAAAAGATATAACAACTAAGTTATGTATTTTAAGTGAGGAAGTTATGAAATATGGCAAATTTATGGAAATATTAAAAAAAATAAATGACCTTTCAGATTTGAGCAAGGACAATATAGTTGAAAAAATAAAAGCTAAGTTACAAGAAGAAGATCCAGATTTATGTCAAGAGTGGGAAAAGAGTAAACCTGACAACGATAGTGGATCTGGCATAAATTACATATTTACTATATCTTGTGGTCAAAATTCTAAGAAAGTCAAATTGTTACATCTTGCTTCTTATTGGAACTATGCAAATGTAGCAAAAGCTCTGATTGAAAACGGGGCAGATATTAATGCAGAACATGATAATAAAATTACTCCTTTACATATTGCTGCTCACTATGGCCACGAAGATGTAGTAACCATTCTAACTGGAAAAGGAGCAATTGTTGATGCAAAAAATGGTGATGGATGGACTTCTTTACATTTTGCTGTTGAAAAGAACCACAAAAATGTAGTAAACACTCTAATTGGAAAAGGAGCAAATGTTAATGCAGAAAATGATAAAGGATGGGCTCCTTTACATCTTGCTATTACAAATGGCCACAAAGAGATAGTACAAGTTCTATCAAAAGCAGAAGGAATCAACGTTGATGCAAAAAATAGTGATGGGTGGACTTCTTTACATCTTGCTGCTGCAAATGGCCGCAAAGATATAGTAGAAACTCTAATTGAAAAAGGAGCAGATGTTAATGCGAAAGACCATTATAAATGGACTCCTTTAACATTTGCTTCTCAAAAAGGCCATGAAGTGGTAAAAGGAGCTCTATTAAAGGCACAAGAGAACATCAAAGCTTTGCATTCAGCTGTTAAACATAATAATGAGGAGGAGGTGAAAAACCTATTAAATAAAGGAGTAAACGTTAATGCAAAAGATGATGATGGATGTACTCCTTTACATCTTGCAGCCAGAGAGGGCCATAAAGATGTAGTAGACATTCTAATCAAAAAAGGAGCAAAGGTTAATGCAGAAAATGATGATAGATGTACTGCTTTACATCTTGCTGCTGAAAATAACCACATAGAGGTAGTAAAAATTCTAGTTGAGAAAGCAGATGTTAATATAAAGGATGCTGATAGATGGACTCCTTTGCATGTTGCTGCTGAAAATGGCCACGAAGATATAGTAAAAACTCTAATCGCAAAAGGAGCAAAGGTTAATGCAGAAAATGATGATAGATGTACTGCTTTACATCTTGCAGCCAGAGAGGGCCATAAAGATGTAGTAGACATTCTAATCGCAAAAGGAGCAAAGGTTAATGCAGAAAATGATGATAGATGTACTGCTTTACATCTTGCTGCTGAAAATAACCACATAGAGGTAGTAAAAATTCTAGTTGAGAAAGCAGATGTTAATGCAGAAGGTATTGTGGACGAGACTCCTTTACATCTTGCAGCCAGAGAGGGCCATAAAGATGTAGTAGACATTCTAATCAAAAAAGGAGCAAAGGTTAATGCAGAAAATGATGATAGATGTACTGCTTTACATCTTGCTGCTGAAAATAACCACATAGAGGTAGTAAAAATTCTAGTTGAGAAAGCAGATGTTAATGCAGAAGGTATTGTGGACGAGACTCCTTTACATCTTGCAGCCAGAGAGGGCCATAAAGATGTAGTAGACATTCTAATCAAAAAAGGAGCAAAGGTTAATGCAGAAAATGATGATAGATGTACTGCTTTACATCTTGCTGCTGAAAATAACCACATAGAGGTAGTAAAAATTCTAGTTGAGAAAGCAGATGTTAATATAAAGGATGCTGATAGATGGACTCCTTTGCATGTTGCTGCTGAAAATGGCCACGAAGATATAGTAAAAACTCTAATCGCAAAAGGAGCAAAGGTTAATGCAAACAATGGTGATAGACGTACTCCTTTACATCTTGCTGCTAAAAATGGCCACGAAGATGTAGTAAAAACTCTAATCGCAAAAGGAGCAGAGGTTAATGCAAACAATGGTGATAGACGTACTCCTTTACATCTTGCTGCTGAAAATGGCAAAATAAAAGTGGTGGAAGTTCTGCTACACACTGAAGCAGACCCTTCATTAAAAGATGTTGATGGAAAAACGCCAAGAGACCTTACTAAATATCAAGGTATAATTCAGCTTCTAGAGGAAGCGGAAAAAAAGCAAACGTTAAAAAATGAGAATAAAAAAACGCCAAAGGATCTTACTGAAAATAAAGATGTAATGCAGCTTCCAGAGAAAAAGGAAGAAAAACAAATTGGAAAAAATGCAATTGTGAAAGAAAAAGAACAATCTGCAAAAAATGCAATTGTAAAAGGTATTATTGTGTGTTTTGTAACTGCAGTGATAGTTGGTGTTGCACTTGCATTTGCTACTGCCCTATCTGTACCAGCAATAATTGGACTAGCTGCAGGATCTGCGCTCATAGTTGGTGCTGGTCAATATATAATGTCAAAGCCTAAAACTGAAATGAAAGAAGTAAAGGAACTTGTGCCTAGAGAGACAGAAAAAGCACTTACTTGATTTTTGTTATCCTGTTGCTATCAGACTAGCCTGGCACCTTATATTTATTGGGATAACTGTTTTATTATGAATTAAGTCAAAAACTCTGTAATATATTGAAGCTTAAAGATATCTTTAGATATGGAAGTTATTGCAGAAAATAGGAAAGCAAGGTTTGAATATTTCATCTTAGAAGAATTTGAAGCGGGTATGGTCTTATTAAGCAGTGAAGTTAAATCGCTAAGAGAAAGAAAAGTAAATATTTCCGACGCCTACGTTGTTGAAAAGAATAGCGAAGTATGGCTGCACAATATGCATATTGCAGAATATAAAGCTGCGAACCGCAAAAATCATAAACCAAAAAGGGAACGTAAATTACTCTTGCATAAAAAGGAGATAAATAAACTAATTGGTCAAATCAAGACTGCTGGGATAACTGTTGTGCCGCTTTCGGTCTATTTTAACGATAAAGGATTTGCAAAAACTAAAATTGCCATTGTAAAAGGAAAAAAACTCTACGATAAGAGAGCAACCATAAAACAGAGAGAGTGGGATCGTGAAAAAAGTAGATTGTCTAAAAATAATTTATAGCAAAATATGTCTTTAAATCCAGTAATTTTCAGCATCGGTCCTGTTTCTATATATTGGTATTCCTTAGCCTACGTTTTGGGTATAGTGTTTGCATATTGGTATTTACATAGGCTAGATGACCAAAAAATATTTACTAAGAATTTTTACGATTCGTTATTAACAGCCACTATTATAGGTATTATCCTTGGAGGTAGACTTGGCTACGTATTGATATATGATCCAGTTCTTTATATAAGCAACCCTATCGAGATATTGAAGACCTGGGAAGGAGGGATGTCATTTCATGGCGGTGCTATAGGAGTTTTGCTTGCAGTAATAATCTCCTGCAGAAGACATAACATTCCTATATTTTATGCACTGGACCTAGTTTCTTGCGGAGTTCCCATAGGTTTATTTTTAGGTCGCATAGGCAATTTTATAAACGGAGAGTTATTTGGCAGAGTTACAACTATGCCATGGGGTATGGTATTTCCAGAGAGTGGTGATAATTTGCTGCATCATCCAAGCCAGCTTTATGAGGCACTTTTTGAAGGACTGCTACTTTTTGCAGTTGCAAATTCACTGTTTTTCTTAACTAGAATAAGACTGTATCACGGTGCGTTAACTGGTATTGCAGTTATGTGGTATGGAATAGCACGTTTTTTCGTTGAGTTTTTTCGCGAACCAGACTATCAAATTGGCTATTTGTGGCTTGATTTAACTATGGGGCAGTTGCTTTCTATACCTATGGTTTTGCTAGGAATGCTTGTATATCTAGGCGCATTAAATTTAAAATTTAATACGAAATCTGTCACATAGAGAAAAGGTGAGTTCAATAGAAAAATGTAGCCAGAAGCCCCATATTATGCACAATTGTACGAATTTTCTGCGTTGCAGTAGAATGAATCGGTGGGCTTTGTTGCATCGCTAGCTATGATGGATTAAAGATAAAAAAGGTGGAGAATATCAGTAGCTTATTATTCTGGTATTTATAACAAGAACGGTCAGTGAATACCTAAATTTGAGTAAAAGAAATTTCACTACCACTCACTAATCTGGCTAAAATTCAAGAATTTCAATGCTTTAGCTATTTTCAATAGAATTAAATTTATTAATATAAATAACAAATTACTATTCTTAAATTTGATCAGATTGATTGCAAAAAAACAAGATTTTCAATAAGTTGCTTATAATCCTAATTATAGTTAGCCTTTCATAAGTAGCGATGCAACAAAGCCATCCCAGTGTCAGCTACTTTCATGACACCATTTGCTGTGCAGTTTACCTTCAAAAATGAATGTTCGTACAGCTATGGAATGAATCGCGGTATGACGTAGCTTCGCTATAGGCAATGAAGGAAATATTAACTATACTTCTTTTTACCATTGTTTATATTTCCTATTCACATATATTAATATTTTACTCACTTAAAGTAAGCTAACTACCGTTATTAATATTTTTGTAATAAAAATTGTATATGGTGCATGTAATCAAATTAAGAGGAAGATTGTGGAAATTACGCCATCAATAAAAAAAGAATTGAAGCAAAGTACTCTATATGTTTGCCTAGAAAAATGCAAAAGTGCATTTTGGTTTATCTTTTGGTTTAGTGCGGGAATCAATTTATTAATGTTATTCCTACCACTTTATACCTCTCAAGTGCTTGATCGGGTGATATCGAGCGAAAGTGTATCAACACTAACTATGCTGACAATTATCACTTTATCTGCATTTGCATGTTCTGCAATGCTTGAAACTTGTCGATATTTAGCCATGGCAAAAATAGGTGATTGGATCGATAAAACTGCAACACCAGATCTGATAGTAAGGTCAATCAGGCTAACGTCAGTGCAGAGCTCAACTTCAAGTGGTGAAGCAATACGAGATCTCGGAGTGATAAAAAATTTCATTACAGGAAATAGTATATTCTCACTGTTTGATACTCCATGGTCGTTAATTTACCTTGTTGTGATTTTCATGATACATACCTCCACGGGGTTTATAGCTATTACTGGAATTATTATATTAGTCTCTATGGCAATATGGAATGAACTTGCCACTAAACGAATATTACAAGAAACCAACGAAGAAACTATACGGAATATCAATGCTATAGATGTTGCAACAAGAAATGCAGAAGTGGTTGAAGCTATGGGCATGTCAGAATTCATAGTCTCTGATTGGTGTAAACGAAATGATCAGAACCGAGCAATGCAAATTAAAGCACAAAATCGCTCTAATGTAATTACTGGAATCACTAAATTTTTGCGCTCAACTCTGCAAATATCAGTGATTGGAACAGGTGCATTACTTGCAATCACAGCTCATAAGACTGCCGGTAGCATCATCGCTGCTTCAATTTTAATGGGTAGAGTATTAGCACCATTTGATGCTGCGGTTCATACTTGGAAGTTTTTAAATCAGGCTAGAATGTCATATGGAAGGCTACAAAGACTTATATTAACATCGCCAAAAAGAGAGCAAACGATGGCTCTACCAGAACCTGAAGGAAAATTGGAATTTGATAGAGTATTTTTTACTCCTTATGGAAGCAATAAGCCGACAGTAAAAGGAATATCATTCATTATAGATCCTGGAGATGTAGTTGGTGTTATTGGTGCAAGTGCTTCTGGTAAATCCACTATCGCAAAATTAACTGTTGGTGTATGGAAGCCAATATCTGGTGTAGTCAGACTAGATGGCGCTGATGTATATACTTGGAATCGAGAAAATTTTGGTAATTATGTTGGCTACTTACCTCAGGATATTGAGTTATTTAACACTAGTGTCAAAGCTAATATTGCTCGCATGAGGCCAGATCCAAATCCTGAAGAAATAATCAAAGCAGCAAAAATTGCAGGAATACATGAACTAATACTAAGCTTACCAAATGGATATGATACAACAATAGGAGGTCCTGGAGGAGTAACGCTCTCTGGCGGCCAAAAACAGCTTCTTGGACTTGCCAGAGCTTTTTATGGTCACACAAAACTTTTAGTACTTGATGAACCAAACGCTAACTTAGATAGCAATGGAGAGGCATGCTTAATTAATGCAATTGGCATTGCAAGAAAACAAAATACT
This sequence comes from Wolbachia endosymbiont (group A) of Cephus spinipes, assembly GCF_964026895.1. NCBI lineage: Bacteria > Pseudomonadati > Pseudomonadota > Alphaproteobacteria > Rickettsiales > Anaplasmataceae > Wolbachia > Wolbachia endosymbiont (group A) of Cephus spinipes. Next base: position 1,203,598 of record NZ_OZ034713.1, read on the forward strand.
ACTACTGTTATCATCACTCACAAGCTACCGTTATTGTCCGTAGTTGATAAGGTGATCCTCATGTCAGATGGTGTCATTTACGCTATGGGACCAAAAGATGAGATTTTGAGCAAATTAGTTGCTCCATCATCAAGTACCACAGAAGATGAGCGCTCTTCAGCAAATGGTTAGTTTATAGCCTTTCTTATAATAGTCCGAATGCGATAAGATATGTGTTTATGGCTATAGCAGGCCAGTAGCATATTACGGTCTGTTCGGATTATTGTAAAAAGAGCTATACTTACAATAAATTCTGTATCTGAAATAACAACTGTTCCAGAAAAATATATATTTCTTTACCATTAGAAATAATATTACAAGAATAGTAAATAGATTAATAACTCTTATTAATTAAAGTCAATCGGCAGATATAGCCAAAGTGGCTTAGGTTTACCTACAATTTGAAAAACAACAAATTCGTCTTAATGAATTTTCTTAATTTGTTATCTAAATAACTTAATATTAGTGGTAATTTTATAAAAAAAATTATAATATAAATAATGTTGCTGCGAAAATTTATAACAATATTTCCCTCTAACGTTTAATGAATTTCAATAAATTGCCTTTTTAATTCTAGATAAGTATATGCTTTGTTAATATGTTTAGTTCAAAATCCAAAAGTAAGTTTATGCTTTCTATTGGAGAAGAAGGCATAATGTTACTATATTTTAAAAATAATACTTTAAATAAAAGGTATTTTGTTAAGGGCAAAAACGATAAAGCAGTTTCCGATTTAATTTCATGTCTTTCGTCAGATAAAAAAGCACCTTTATACCTGGTGCTTAATCATGCAGATCAAAATTACTCGCTACAGTTTATTACAAGGGCAAACAAGATTAGTGCCTATCTATCAGCAAAAACAAAGATGGAGCATTTTTCTCGTAATAATGACATAAGTTCAGTTTTTTTGGTTGAGAAGCCAAACAAATTCAATCAAAACTGGTGCTATCTTCTTGTTTCATCAAAAGCAAAGCATTTAGTAGAATATTGGTTGAATGTGTTTATTGAGATAGGCTCCAACTTTAAGGGAATATTAATGTTTCCTATAGAAATAAGTAATATAACAAAAAAGATTCTACATAAAGATCCTAATAATTGGAAAATTATAGTTGCTGCAACTAAAACGGGAGGCTATAGACAAGTGGTTCTTAAAGAGAATAAAATGGTATTTACGCGCTTAACATCATTTACTAATGATAATTTACCAGGAATTATCGCTGGTGGAATATATCAGGAAGTGCAAGATACTATTCGATCCTTAACTAAGTTTGGGTTTGAAAAAAATAACCCTATCGACCTTTGTATCATAGTGTCAGAAGATATCAAAGCTAGTTTATCAGTCATAAATTTTTCAGAGAACAGTGTGAACATATTAACTCCATATGAGTTAGGCAAACTATTAGGAGCAGAACTAGCTATAAGTGAAAAAGATAACTTTTGCGATACCATAATTTTGTTTCATAGCTTTAAGAATAAATTAGCAGCTATTTTTAATACAAAGGAAACTAAAGAATTTTATCTATTCAATTACCTTTATTTAAACTCTCCTCGAATTTTTCTATACTTCGCCCTGGTTTTAGTTATAACAAACACCCTTTGTTTGCTAAATTTGTATTCAAATTTCAATGTCGCTGATAATTTATCAGCAAAGCAGAACACCTTAAATAACCAATTAACAAAACTTAGCCAAAGCTATAATGTAAAAAAAATAGATGAAATTTATGATTTTATTAATATCAATAATATTTTATCAAAAATAGAATACTCTCCTCTTACACAAGTTAAGTATGTAGAAAAGTTAAAAATACCAGGTATAGAGCTTCGATCATTTGAATGGAATTATAATGAGGCAAAAAGTTATATTACCACAACTTTAAAGTTTAATTTTCAATCCGGTAAAAATATTTCTCATCAATACGAGAAACTACGAAAAAATTTAAACGATAATTTTCGTACCTATGACATTAATATTTCTAGCTTACCTGCTGCTAAAGAGCAAAATCTATCTATTGATGTTGAAATAGGAGAGGCAATGTAGATTAATGACTATCTCTCAATTAAAAAGAAAAGCTACAATTCAGTTTATATCGTATTTGTTATTATCTGTTGGATTAATAGGGTTATTAACATATGTTGTTATCTATAACGAAAAGATTTATAATAAAAACCAAATTGCGATTGATAAAATACGTTCTATTAATTTACAGATTACTGGAATTCAAAAAAAGGAAGTTGTTCTAAATAAAAACCTAGATTTATGGAAAAAAATTTCTTCTTCAAATTTACATAGTAGCAGATACATTGCAAATTTAAATTTCGAGCTTAGCAAGTTATATAAAAAGCACTATATATTAGAACCTGAAATATCAATTTCTATACCCGAAGAAGTTGAGCTCCACAACAAAAGTGAACGCACAAAAGTAATAAAAAGTGAAGTGGTCCTAAATTTAAGCTCAATCAGCGATAAGCATATTTTTTTATTTCTACAGTCTATTCCAAATCTGCCCGGTTATGTTATGATCAAATCTCTTATTTTAAATAAGCAGAGAAATATTGATGCTGCAACTATGAATCAGATTTTGAATGGTAATATGATAGAGATAGTGAGAGCTAATATAGTCTTTGATTGGTATACTATATTAAGTAGATAAGGTGATGAACATAAAGCTGTTTTTTATTTTTACGCTACTCATTTCCAATGTTAATGCATATTGCAGTTGTGAAGATATCATAGAAAGCATAGAAATTTGTAAGGAGTATTCTTGCCGACAATATATTGGCAATGAAGATTTTATTGAGCATAAAATATTAGGATTAAATAGTGGAAATTTATGCGTATATATAGAAAAACAAGGTAATGATGAAATGGTTTGTCATCATTCTCAGTATGGAATGATGATAGAAAAAAGATATTTTGAAAGTATTCTTAAAGTTGGCAATCAAGAAATCGACGATTTTATTGATATAGCAAATTTGCGTGCAAAAGAGTGTTTCTTTATCAACAATCAAAAACTAAGCTATACAGATCGGGACGATATAATAAGAGAAGCAGTGGAAAGTGACTTTGACGTTTTGTCACAATATAGTAACGTAAAAAGCATTTTTTTTGATGAAGAGCCAGTTAATAGAATGGTCAATGAAATGGAAAAGTTCAATTTACGATCTTCAAGAGCTGTAAAAGAGGAGGTATCAGATAATTTCAACTGTAAGGTAGTGAGTTTAGACTCAATTTTATATCTTTCTCCCGATACATGGAAAATATGGGTAAATGGAAAACTGTTTATAAATACTAAGGATTTAAAAGTGCACTCAGTCACTGAAAATTATGTAACTTTTGTATGGACCGTAGATCAAAAAGCAATAAAAAAGCATGCGAATGATTCTCAAAATGTATATTTTGGATATGGGAGTATTATGTTTACGCTTTATCCAAAACAAAAATTTGACTTGGATGGCTTATCTATTAAATAACTTAAATATATATGCGCTTGTAGCTCAGTTGGATAGAGCGTTGCCCTCCGGAGGCAAAGGCCGTGGGTTCGAATCCCTCCAAGCGCACTTTTAATTAAATTTGACAATAGTATTTTCACATAAGATAATAAAAGGATTTATTTAGAGCATAATTATGTCTGGTGGTACCATAAACAAAGTCATACTAGTTGGTAATTTAGGAAAAGATCCTGAAATTAGGACTACACAAAATGGAAAAGAAATGGCAAGTTTTTCAATAGCCACGTCTGAAAGTTGGACTGACAAACTTTCCGGTATGCGCTCTGAAAAGACAGAGTGGCATAATATCGTAATTTTTAGTGAAGGATTAGTAAAAATCGTCAAAGATTTTGCACGCAAAGGCAGTAAAGTTTATGTTGAAGGTTCTTTGAGAACTAGAAAATGGACTGACCAAAACGGTGGTGAAAGATACACAACAGAGGTGGTTCTATATAATTTTAATAGCGCTCTTACTCTCTTGGATTCACGAAATAGTGCGCCAAATTCTGATTACAAGCCAAGTGAATACAAACAAGGTGAAACAGAACAAAAAGATAAACACGAAAGTTTTGACAACGATATAAAAGATGAACTACTCGACGATGAAATACCATTTTAACAATTTAAATTGAAATCTACATTTTTATGGACTGCTTGTGTTACTCCTTTTAATTGCAATGGAGATAGTATAGATTATAGCAGTTTGCAGCGTTTACTGACAATGCAAGTTAAAGCTGAAAATGGCGTAGTGTTGCTGGGTAGCACAGGTGAGAGCCTATCGCTTACTGATTCTGAAAAGCGTACATTAGTTGAATTCGTATGTAAGCTAAAATTAAATACGAAAATTATAATTGGCGTACCAGGAGTGAATCTATATCAGACTCTTGAATGGCTTGATTTTTGCAAGGGTATGCCTATTCATGGCTATCTAATGACAACTCCCATTTATGCAAAGCCCGGAATTATGGGGCAGACTTTATGGTTTGAAAAGCTGCTTGAGAAAGCACATGTGCCGGTTATGTTTTACAATATTCCATCAAGAGCAGGAATAAATCTTCACGCTGAAACTGTACGCAACTTATCTAGTCACGAAAAATTTTGGGCTATCAAAGATTCAAGTAGCACTGTTGATACTTTAGCTCAGTATAAGAAAGTTGCACCAAATATTGAGGTCTTTTGTGGAGATGATAATATGATATCCGATATGGCCGCTTATGGTGCGGCTGGCCTGGTTTCCGTTGCTTCCAATGTTTGGCCATATGTAGCACATGAATATGTTAAGAAGTGCCTCAATGGCAGGAACCCTCAGGCAGATATCTGGCAACAGGCTTGCGAAGCGTTATTTACTGCCAGCAACCCAATACCTACTAAAGCACTTTTGCATGATATTGGTCTTATAGAACATCAAACTGTCCGCCTACCGCTCAGCACAGAAGACTTGCCTTCTGTTGAAAAATTGAGGCAAGTCAATAAAATGATTCTTGGATGGAAAGAATTGGCTACTCTCTAAATAGTCTTGCAACTTTGATTTAATATACAATCCAAGTTTCATTTGAACACTCCCAAACTTATCACTTTATGCCACTGGTCTTCATCTAAAATTTCTACACCTAATTCCACTGCCTTTTTATATTTGGATCCTGGTTTTTCTCCTGCAATTAGGTAGTCAGTTTTAGCAGAAAGATGTGAGCTGACCTTTGCTCCCAGAGTTTTGGCTCTTACTTTTGCCTCTCCTCTACTCATAGCAAGTAGCTTACCAGTAAACACTATAATTTTATTATTTAAAACAGAGTTACTAGAGTTGGAGCTCACAGGAAGAATTTGAAGACAAGCAGTAAGATCATTTAACATTTTGATGTTATGTTCCTTAGAAAAAAATGATTCCAAAGATTCAGCCACTTTTTTTCCTATGCCGTCTATACTGACTAGCTCAGTATTATCTGATGACAGTTCAATCATCGAATTATACCAGTTATTATAAGAAACATAATAATCTGCAAGCAATTCTGCTGCAACTTGACCAATAAATCTAATACCTAAAGAAAATATAAACCTATCTAGAGTTATTACCCTTCTGCTTTGTATAGAATTTAACAAATTAGCTATAGATTTCTCGCCCCAGCCAGACTGTCCTTCCAGATTAAATTCATCCAATTTTTCTTCTAAAGTAAAAATATCATGGATTTGTTTTATCAGACCAAGGTCGTAAAAAAACTCTATCTGCTTATCACCAAGGCCAACAATGTCAAATGCATCTTTCGATACAAAATGCTTTAGTTTTTCTATTATTTGAGCTTTACAGGCAAATTCCTCAGGACATCTTACTGCCGCCTCTCCCTCAACCTGACGTACTTTACTACCACATTCAGGGCATACTTCAGGAAACACAAATTCAGGTGTATTTGGAAGACGAGAATCTCTGCTTACTTCAACGATCTGGGGAATTACATCACCTGCTCTTTTGATTGTTACAATATCTCCCTCTCTTATGTCTTTACGTTTTATCTCATCTTGGTTATGCAGACTTGCTCTACTAACTAGCACCCCACCAATATTGACTGGCACTAAATCTGCAACTGGAGTTAAAACCCCTGTTCTGCCCACCTGTATAAATATCTTATTTAACTTTGTTTTTGCATAAACCGCAGAAAACTTGTATGCAAGTGCTGAGCGCGGTGCTTTGTGAGTATTCCCTAGACGATTTTGTAGTACCAAATCATTTACTTTATAGACTATTCCATCAATATCATAATCCAAGTTATAGCGACAGTTATAGACCTCGTTATAGAACTTCAGCATTCCATCTAAACTACTCGTTAAGGACTGATGCTCATTTACGCAAAAACCAAGTGCCTCAAGCTTATTTAGTACCTCACTTTGACTTTTCTCTGCTCCACCAATTAAAGAATAAGCAAAATATCTAAGTGGTCTACTTGCTGTAATGTTTGCATCCAATTGCTTCAGAGAACCAGCGGCTGCATTTCGAGGATTGGCAAATTCATCGTTTTCATTTAACTTTAAAAAGTCGCTGTTACCGATGTATATTTCACCTCTTACTTCTAGTCTTCCTTGCACACCTTGCAAAAACTTAGGAAAGCCTTTTATTGTTGCAACATTGTGAGTGACATCTTCCCCTACAAAACCATCACCTCGAGTTGCAGCTTTAACAAATCTTCCATCCTCATAAATTGCAGAAAACGACAACCCATCAATTTTTGGCTCACATAATATCTCTATTTTGTCCTCAATTAAAAACCTCTTTATTTTAGACAAAAATTTCTCTACACCTTGTTCATCATAAGCATTCTCAAGAGAAAGCATAGGTTCTTGATGTTCCACCTTAGAAAACCTCTCATCAGGTGGAGCACCAACACTATCTTGTGTTGCATAAATTTCTGGCTCTATTTCAGCTAACTTTTTCTTCAGTTCATCATATTCAGCATCACTTATTTCTGGCTTATTTTTTTGGTGATACAAAACATTATGATAATTTATTTGATCTTGCAGTTTTTCTCTCATCTTTTCTAAGTTAGTCATGATACCAATATAATGCTACATTAGCCTTTGTCGTCAAGCTGTGAATTTTCTTGAATTTATCATATGGTCTTAATCCATCAAATATCAAAGGTGCCACAATGCTATAGCCATACTTATTCTTCTCTCGCTCAATTGTATTAGCAGATCTCACTTGCTTTAGCCATATATTTATATAAAATTAAAATAAATTAGAGTAAACAATATTGCTGTTTAAATGCTAACAAGATTCGCTCCAAGCCCAACTGGCTACCTCCACGTAGGAAACGTACGAACTGCCTTGGTTTGTTGGATGTACACACGCAATCAAAATGGAAAATTTTTACTCCGTTTTGATGATACTGACCTTCAGCGTTCAGATGTCAAATATATAAATGATATCATACAAGATTTGAAATGGATTGGTATCAATTGGGATGCAAGTTTCAAGCAATCAGAGCGCTTTGAGCGTTACAATGAGGTGTTTTTGCAGTTAATAAAAGAAGGGCATATTTATGCATGCTATGAAACAAGAGAAGAGTTAGACATTAAACGAAAATTGCAGTTAAAACAAGGACTTCCCCCTGTATATGACAGAAGCGCGTTACTTCTAACTGAGCAAGAGAAAATTAGTTATGAGCAAGAAGGAAGAAGACCACATTTTAGATTTAAGTTGGATAGAAATGAGGTTGTTAAATGGAATGATGAAGTTAAAGGTGAAATAAATATTGCAACCAGTAGCATAAGTGACCCTGTGGTAAAAAGAGAAGATGGAATTTACACATACATGTTACCTTCTGTTATTGATGATGTTGACTTTAATGTAACCCATGTTGTACGCGGGGAAGATCATGTAACTAATACCGCAGTTCAGCTCCAAATGATTAAAGCATTAAAAGCGAAAATCCCTACATTTGCTCACCTTTCTCTGCTACATTTTGATGATAGCAAGATATCCAAGCGAGCCGGCGTGCTAGATATCAAATCTATAAAAGAAGATGAAATTGAACCGATGGCACTAGTTAGTTATTTAGTGAAGCTCGGAACATCCAATCCAATTGAAGCTTGTGCCTGTATGCAATCTTTGATTGATTCATTTAATATTAAAAAATTTAGCTCAGCATCTGTACAATTCAGCTTGAGTGAAATATATAAGCTAAATAGCAAAGTTCTGCAACAAATGCCATTTGAAATGGTGCAAGACCGTTTAAATCAAATTGGAGTGGACTCCTCAGAGTTTTGGTATTTTATAAGGAACAATATAGAAAGGTTTTCTGAGGTGGCCAAGTGGTGGAAAATATGCAAATCTGATATAGAGCCTGTGATTCTTGATAAGGAGCTTATAAAAATTGCGTTCAATGCATTGCCCCAAGGTGATTGTAATGAAAACACGTTGTCAGAATGGGTCAAAACTATTCGACAAACAGTGGATATAAAGGCAAAAAACCTATTTACGCAGTTGCGTTCAGCTTTAACAGGAACAGAAACAGGACCAGAGCTCGCTAAACTATTAATTTTTATCGGCAAAGAAAATATCATTGCAAGGTTAAAAGAAAAGTGAAAACTAAAGAATTATAGCTAATGCAATCCCTACGTCATACCGCGATTCATTCGCGGTATCTCAGCCGCTAACAAGAGATCCCGCTAACAAGCAGCGGGATGACGGTTGTCGTTTAGCCATAAACATTAAGAAATTTACCAAATAAAAAAAAAGGCAAAAGAAGCCCCGTGGTTATTATCCGCTTTAAAATATTGGCGTTTTTTATGTTTTAAACGCTTGACAAGCAAGATTTAGCTGCTTTTAATTGCAACTAACCTACGCTGCAAATGTTTAAGAAATTTACTAAGCAGAAAAAAAGACAAAGAATCCCCGAGTTAGCTAGTCTTTTACTATCTCTGTCGAGTATTGGCATTTTTTGATGTCTTGTAACGCTTTATAAGCGCGTTCAGCTTATTTAGATAAAAATCTAGATGTAGATGAAGTTTTGTAAAGACATACAGTATCTATATACTGCAAAAAATTGAACATAAGACGCCGATACATTAAGTAATCCTTACCTTTTAATCTGCAGATTGGCGAAAGCAAATACAATAGCTTCACTATCATGATAAGGGCGCTGGTGGAGTTTGTCAAGTAAGTTTTTGTATTTTAATTTTAGAATTTTATAGGCTTTTGTTCTCATGAAAATTATGTTCTCATGAGTAAATTAATGTTATCCTTTTTTGTTGATCTAAAGTTTCTTATGTTCATACACTTACGTGTTCATAGTGTTTATTCGCTGCTTGAAAGCTCGGTTAAAATTGAGGAGCTGATCGGCCTTTGTTTGCGAAATAAAATGCCAGCGGTTGCAATTACTGATTCAGGTAATTTATTTGGTTCACTTGAGTTTGCAGAATATGCGGCAAGTAGGGGAATACAGCTAATAATAGGATGCAATATTATAGTTAAACATTCAGAACAAAATTTACCTATATTATTGCTTGCAAAAAATGAGCAAGGGTACACTAATTTAGTCACTTTGGTGAGTGAGTCTTTTAGAAAGCGCAAGAATAACAGCGATATTCCTTACGTTGATTTTGATGAGCTATTGAATTTAAGTACGGGTCTGATCGCTTTAACCGGTGGATGTTTGGCTCAACTATTGTTGGGGCAAGATAAAGAAACGGTTGAAAAACTGCTTTCAGCATTTAATGGTCATTTATATGTTGAATTGCAGCGTCATGGGCTGAGCAAGGAGCTAGAGCTTGAAGAAACTTTAATAGATTTTGCTTATCAGCACAATATACCACTGGTTGCAACAAATGATGTATTCTTTACAAATAGATCTGACTATGAAGCTTATGATATATTAACGTGTATATCAGAGGGTAGTTATGCTCTCGAAAATAACAGGAAAAAGCTAACCTCTGAGCATTATTTCAAATCTGTGGCAGAAATGGAGGAGCTGTTCAGTGATATTCCTGAAGCAATTCATAACACTTTAGTAATAGCTAAGCGGTGCTCTTACATGCCAAGAAGCAGGCAGCCTATTCTGCCTAAATTTCCTTGTAGAGAAAATAAAACTGAGAATGAAGAACTGAGGGAGCAGGCAGTTGCGGGATTAGAATTCCGCATTACGAATGAGACAGACATAGACCTTAAACAATACTACGATCGGCTAAATTACGAACTAAGCGTAATCACTTCAATGAATTATTCCGGGTATTTTCTAATAGTTTCTGACTTTATCCGTTGGAGCAAAGCAAATGGCATTCCAGTTGGTCCAGGAAGAGGCTCTGGTGCTGGATCAATTGTTGCTTGGGGCTTGCAGATTACAGACCTTGATCCAATAAAGTTTGGCCTAATATTTGAAAGATTTTTGAATCCTGATCGTGTATCGATGCCTGACTTTGATATCGATTTCTGCCAAGAGAAAAGGGACCTGGTTATTGATTATGTTCAGAAAAAGTACGGTTATGTTGCTCAAATAATCACTTTTGGAAAATTGCAAGCAAGGGCAGTATTGCGTGATGTTGGTAGAGTATTGCAAATGCCTTACTCTCAAGTGGATAAAATATCTAAAATGGTTCCATTTAATCCAGTAAATCCTGTAACTTTATCACAAGCGATAGAGTTTGATCAAAACCTGCAGAAAGAGCGGGATAGTGATGAGGTAATTGCAAAGCTTCTTGATATATCTCTTAAGCTTGAAGGAATATATCGTCACGTTTCAACCCATGCTGCTGGAATTGTAATATGTGATCAAAAGTTGGAAAATTTTGTTCCTGTGTACTACGATCCAAATTCGGCTCTGCCAATCACTCAATACAGCATGAAATATGTGGAGAAAGCTGGGCTAATAAAATTTGATTTTCTTGGGCTTGGTACGCTAACGCTAATAGATCATGTATGTCGTTTAATTAATCGTGATGGAAAAAAGATTGATATTTCTTCAGTTCCTTTAAATGACCAAAAAACCTATGAGATACTCTCAAGCGGTGATTCAATTGGAGTGTTTCAGCTTGAAAGTTCGGGAATGAGAGAAGCTTTAATTAAACTAAAACCGGACTGCATTGAAGATATTATCGCTTTAATTTCCCTTTATCGTCCAGGACCTATGGATAACATTCCAACTTATGTTGCAAGAAAACATGGACTTGAAAAGCCAGATTATATTCATCCGTTACTTGAGGAAGTATTAAAAGAGACATTTGGGGTAATAATTTACCAAGAACAAGTGATGGAAATAGCCCGTATTCTTTCCGGGTATAGCTTAGCGGAAGCAGATCTGCTGAGACGTGCCATGGGTAAGAAAATCAAGGAAGAGATGGATAAACAACGTGAACTTTTTGTCCAAGGGGCAACAAAAAATGGCGTTGATTATGACAGGGCAAGTTATATCTTTGACCTTGTTGCAAAATTTGCTGGTTATGGGTTCAATAAATCTCATGCTGCAGCATATGCGGTTATATCTTATCAAACGGCTTACCTTAAAGCTAATTATCCATTAGAATTTTTTACAGCACTAATGAATCTGAATATTGATGATAGAGATAAACTGAATTTATTTTATCATGCAGCAAAGTTTAGTGGCGTTACCGTTCTTCCACCTGATATAAACAAATCTAAAGCTGAATTCTCAATAGAGAACGAACGCATACGTTATGGTATTGCTGCCTTGAGGAATGTTGGTTTTTCTATAGCGGAAGGAATAGTGAACGTACGTTCAAGCGCTTGTAAGGACATATGGGAATTCATTCAAAATTCAGGTCATATAATAAATAAGAGAGCGCTAGAAAGCCTGATTAAATCCGGAGCATTCGATAGCGTGCATAAGAACAGAAAGCAGCTATATGAGTCAATGGACACGCTGATTTACTTTGCAAATAAAAACAAACAGGATAGAGAATCAAGTCAAGCTGCTTTGTTTGGTAGCCTTGATGTCCTCAAACCGAAACTTGAGAATGTGGAAGATTTTGATGAAGAGAAAAAATTAGAGCATGAGTTATTTTCACTAGGATTTTATTTAACTAATCATCCACTTGAAAAATTTAGAATTCTTCTGGAAAAGTTAAATATTGGGTTTATCGGAGAAAATAGAACAGCAAAAACTGCTGGGGTAATATTAAATGCACGTATGAGAACTTCAGAGCGTGGAAGGTTTGTTATCCTCACACTTTCCGATCCCCATAACGTTTCTGAAATAGCATTCTATAATAATGAAATAATAGAAGAAAAAAGAGATTTATTTTCACCAGGAACATTTGTGATAATTGATCTTGAAGCTTCGGAAAATACGACAAGATTAGCAGGCAAGGATATATCTGAGTTTACAAAAAGAATCGCTTCTACAATAAAAGAATTAGTTCTCACCACTGAGTGCACGGATTCGCAAAAAGCCGCTATGGAATTAAACGCAATATTGAAAGATGAAGGCAGAACCAAAATAATGCTAAGACTTCTTCTCGAAAAACATAAAGTGAGCATCTTATTACCAGGTGCGTACTCAATTGCTCCTCAAGTTATGTATGAAATATCTAACTTAAGCTGGATTAAAGGCGTAGAAATTAACACAAATAACTTGCTTATATAAAAAAGCTTTATATAATGAAATATTTAATCGGTATTAAAGGAAGATATAGTGAATCTTTATGAATTTACTTTTATAACACAACAAGGATTATTACAGCAAGAAGTAGAGGAAATGGTCCAAGAGCTAGCTGTTTCATTGAAAAATATTAAAGCAGATGTTATGTTCCAGCAAATCAGGGATATTCTGAAAAAAGGAAATGACAAGCTTACAACACAAGAGTTAGAAGTGCGTGCTGAAAACATTAAAGAAGGTCTAGTTGCTTACTCTGATTTCTTGGAAGATCTTACAAAAATTTTATGGGTTGAATTGGAAGAAGATCTTTCAAATTTGAAAGAAGTGAAGTCAAAAATCGATAAAGAGTTGAAAGATGACCTAAAAGATTTAGGAATAACGCAAGATTTTACAAAATTTCTAGGAGGCAGTACTAAAAGTGCGTTTATCCATAACGCAGTAAATGCTTTGAAGAGAAATATTTCAGAACATCTAATAAAGATTTTTCAAGATATTTTGAAAGATTTTAGAATAAACGGTCCAACTCAATCGAGCAAAGCGTTGGAAATGCTTTTGAAAAACATTGAAGCATCAGGATTAATCAAGTATGAACATTGGGGTCTTTTGGATTTTGCATATCACAAAAATAAAATGAAGAGCGGTCATTATTGTATAATGTGCATAAGTTCTACTGCAAGCATTCTGGATGAATTTATGCGTAGAATGAAACTTAATGAGAACGTTATTCGCCACTTTCCTGTGCAGGTTGATAAAATTTTTGAAGGTAAATCTCATATGATGAATAAACAAATTGAGGAGCAAAGCGCATAATGATGAAAAGACGAAATAGTTTTAATAATTCTTACGTATCTGTAAATAATAGGACTGGCTTTAGGCGTTCTAAAGTTTGCCCTCTTGCTGCGTCTAAAGATGAAGACATAGATTATAAGAATATAGATTTATTATCCAAGTTTACCTCTGACTATGGTAGGATATTACCTAGAAGATTAACAGGCGTATGTGCAAAAAAACAAAGGAAGTTACGCTTAGCGATCATAAGGGCACGTTTTTTAGCTCTTATTCCTTACTGTACTAAAAAAGTTTAGGTAATTTATGTTGATAATTTTAAAGGAAAATATAAGGACTTTAGGTAAGCTTGGTGAAGTTGTCAAAGTTAAACCAGGTTATGCACGTAATTTTCTTTTTCCACAAAGAAAAGCGGTGAAAGCTACCAAGGAAAATTTAACAAAGCTAGAGGAGCAACGTTTATTACTGGAAGAAGAGAATATAAAAAGATTAAATGTAGCAAAAGAGCTTGCATTGTCACTACATGATAAGTTTGTGGTATTGATAAAGCAAGCTTCAGAGGATGGTAAAATTTTTGGTTCTGTAACAACACGTGAAATTGCGAAAATTTTACTACAAGAAGGACATGTGATAGACCACCGTAGTTTATCTTTTGGTGGAGTAAGCATCAAAAACTTGGGTGAATACCAAGTAAACGTAGAATTACATAGTGAAGTAGTAGTACCAATTACTATATACGTCGTGAAATCCGAAACAGATGCAAATGAGCTAAGGCAAGTAAAATTGCAAAATCAGAAGTCTGAGCAACAAGAGGCAGAGCAAGATGCGAATAAAGAAGCTGCTGATGGTGATGATAGCTGATCAAAGATGATCCCTTGTTATAGCCGAAAAGAAATGTCTGCCATGGCTAAGCTGGTGTCATCCCAGTGCTTCCCTCATGTCATCCCAGTGCGTGACACTGGGATCCAGTTTATTTCATCATGGACATTATTTTATGCTTCTAGAATCCGTTGTCCATTGAATAATTTGCAAATACTTTTATACCTGGATTCCAGTGTCACGCACTGGAATGACACCATTATTGGAATAAATCAAAAATGATTCCCCGCTATAGCAGAAAAGAAATGTCTTCCATTTGGGAGGAAAATAATAAATTTAATATATGGCTTAAAATAGAAAAATTAGCGTGTGAAGCTCAAGCAAAGTTAGGAGTGATTCCGAATAATATTGCTGAGAACCTCTCTGGTGCTATTGAATTTGATGTTGAATGTATCAACGAAATTGAATCCATTGTAAAACATGATGTTATAGCTTTTCTGACATATATTGCTAAAAAAGCGGGAGTTGATGTTCGTTATCTTCATTATGGAATGACAAGTTCTGATGTTTTGGATACATGCCTTGCGGTGCAACTGAAAGAGTCCTGTGATATTTTGCTCGAGAATCTAAAAAATTTACTTGCAGCATTGAAAAAAAAAGCTGAGGACTATAAAGATATTGTTTGTGTTGGACGCAGTCACGGAATGCATGCAGAACCAACAACTCTTGGAATAAAATTTGCCAGATTTTATGCTGAATTTAAACGCAATTATCAGAGATTAATTAGCGCGCAAAAAGAGATCTCAATTTGTAAAATATCAGGTGCAGTAGGCAATTTTGCAAATGTTGATCCGTTTGTTGAAGAATATGTAGCGAAAGAAATAGGACTCATACCTGAAATCATATCGTCTCAAGTCATTCCTCGTGATAGACATGCTATGTTCTTTTCAGTTTTGGGAGTGATTGCAAGCTCAATAGAAAATGTTGCTGTTGAAATTCGTCATTTGCAAAGAACTGAAATCGGCGAAATTTCTGAGCATTTTTCCACGGGGCAGAAGGGAAGCTCTGCTATGCCACACAAATGTAATCCTATTTTAAGTGAAAATCTGACTGGACTCTCACGTTTAATACGCAGTTATGTTTTTCCTGCGTTAGAAAATGTTGCATTGTGGCACGAACGTGATATATCACACTCGTCTGTGGAAAGATGCATTGCTCCTGATGCTTGTATAACAATGGATTTTGCTTTAGTGCGATTAACAGATTTGATAGATAAATTGGTGATCAATAAGGAAAACATTGAAAAGAACTTAAATTCTTCAAAAGGTTTAGTTTTCTCACAGCGTGTATTGCTTGAGTTAGTAAATAGTGGTTTGGCGAGGGAAGAGGCGTATAAAATTGTTCAGAGCAATGCAATGAAAGTGAAACAAAACAACAGTGATTTTCTGGCCGAATTGAAACAAGATAAACCCTTACTTAAGGTTATTAACTCGGAAAAACTTGAATCTTTGTTTGATTTGAAGTATTATACGAAACATATAGATCGTGTGTATAATAAGGTTTTTAATTAGGCTGAGTAGCTCAGTTGGTAGAGCAGGAGGATCATAATCTCTTGGTCGGGGGTTCAAGTCCCTCCTCAGCCACTCGAACTAAACTATGTTTAGCAAAGCAGTGCTACTGGTGAAACCCAGTGTCAGTTACTTGGAATGAGTTGTATATCCACTCAGGTGAGGAGACAATGGATAAGAGATTGTGAAAAGGGTTTAGCTTTTGGCCTATGATCTCTTTAAATGACAGAATTTCACTACAAAACTTAACTTTCTTCTATGCAGTTAGCTAAGTCAAGAAAGGTGAATCTATCTCTTGTTGTAAACGCAAGATCGACCACTTTACAATATTGTTCTTTATTCCAACTGAGGTGCTCTGGTAAGTGTGGAATTGATAGATCTTCAAATATTTTTTGCAGGTGTTTTGCAGGTAGTAAATTTTGCTTAATTAAACTGGAAATATTATGCCATTCTTTACAAATAATCTCTTGGATTTTTTGCTGCATAATTTGCTTCTGTTCAAAAGTTCTTACAAATTCGATATTATCAAAGCACTGAGTTATATGTTCTACATCTAAAGTGGTCGGTTTGATAATCGGGTTTTGTATTGATAATATCTTTTCCTGCAAATTAGCCATGGTAATCGTCGTAACAGCAATTTTTTCGCCATGTAGTAAGGAATGATCTCTTGTTACCATTTCCATTGCGTGAGCTATCATATGCTCTCCTTGGCTTGCAGAATAGCTGCCTTTTGATATTACCATTCCAAGTCCTGAAATTAGTAGAACTTCCATAAGTAATAGGACCACTTTTCTACTTCTTTTAGTAAGCGCCGTATACTCTCTTAGCAAAATTTGCTCCAAATCGCGAACAAGTGTAAAAGGTAATTCATTGTATTCTGTGCCAAGCAACAAATGAGATAGTAGCCAGTCAGCCTGAACTGTTGAACGACAAATGAAATCTGCAAATCCGCTTAATGTGAGACGCAGTGGTGCATTGGCAAGTATGTCTATATCTATATATACTGCTCTTGGAAGATGTGCTTTGAACGATTTTTTATATCCATTTACTAATATTGAAGCATTTGCAGAGGTATATCCATTCATAGAAGCGGCTGTTGGGAACGATATATAATCTTTTTTCTCGAGGTAGCTTGCATATTTGCAGATATCGTTAACAGTGCCGCTACCAAATGCAACTATTAAGTCACTGTCTTTTGCTTTGTTTCTAACTAGATTTACAGTTTCAAGAGAGGCAGCTCTGCTTGGTGTCATGCAAGTAGCTGACACTGGGATCCAGGAAAACAACTTATGGATTCCAGTGTCACGCGCTGGAATGACAGGTGGAGCTGGAATAATTAAGTTAGGAATTTTATTAAGTACGTTTTTGTTTAAAAGTTTTGCTGTATTTTTATCTGCAACTAGAAAGACGTCATTTCCGTGTCGTGTGCATATTTCATAGATATCATCAGCAAGGTAGTAATCTGTTATTACTTCCCTTAGAAAAGTTTGTTCGGTTTGATGTAATATTTGTTTTAAATAGTGCATAGAGTGTTTACAATATAGCAGTATAAGTATTTTAAGATTGACATGAAAATTGACCCTGTAGAGCTAACTAGGAAATTGATCTCTTTTGAGAGTATAACACCAGAAGACAGCGGGGCAATAGAGTATATAGCAACAATCTTCAAGAAGAGCGGCTTTGATTGTGAGATTTTAGAATTTGGTGATAAAGTTAAAAATCTTTATGCGAAATATATAAATGGAGTACCAAATTTGTGCTTTGCTGGGCACGTTGATGTTGTACCACCGGGTCAGTTAAAAGATTGGGCATTTGGTCCATTTAATCCAGAAGTGAGGGATGGAATGCTATATGGAAGAGGGGCCGCTGATATGAAAAGCGGAGTAGCTGCATTTATTGCTGCTATGGTAAATTTGATTGCAGAGAAGTTTCAATTTAATGGTTCGATAAGTGCATTGATTACCAGTGCTGAAGAAAGCATGGAAGAATATGGAACAAAGGCAGTTTTGGAATGGATGAAAAATAAGCAGAAAAAGATAGATTTTTGTGTGGTTGGCGAACCAACCAGTAGTGAGAAATTAGGTGATACCATAAAAATAGGCAGAAGAGGTTCTGTAACATTTGAATTAATTTGCCATGGAAAACAAGGGCACGTTGCCTACCCAGACCTAGCAGACAATCCAATATATAAGGTAATATCGATATTGAGTAAGGTAAAAAATACTACTTTTGATCATGGTAATAAATATTTTCAGCCTTCACATTGCGAAGTTACTACTATCGATGTTGGAAATAATACTAGCAATCTAATACCTGGCTCAGCAACTACACGTTTTAACATTCGATATAACAATGAACAAACACCGGGTGGCTTATATAAGCTGATTGATGAAATATGCTCCAGTGTAACTAGCGATTATAAACTTTCTGTGCATAGCAGCAGGGACGTTTTCCTCTCTACTCCCGATAGAAATACTGATATTATGCTTGATGCAATAAGTAAGGTTACCAACATTGATGCTATACTTAGCACAAGTGGTGGCACATCTGACGCTGCGTTTATCAAAGATGTTTGTCCAGTGATTGAATTTGGTATAATCAACAAAACCGCACATCAGATAAACGAATGCGTATCAGTAAACGATATACACAAGTTAACAGCTATATATAAGGAATTTATAGAAAATTATTTCAATCCCACTAATAAAATATTGAATCAGGTCAACGTGGTTAGGAATATATCTAGTGGTCCATTGTTAGCTTAGATGTAATCAGATCTCTTGCATAACTGTTGTCTGAATAACAACTGGTGTCATTCCAGCAAAATGTGTCAAGTAAGTTTTTTCGTTTCTATAGCTACTTGGATGACAAAAGAAGAAATACTAGACTTTATACCTTTTGCACTCAAATTCACATAAATCATGAATTATGCACGTTTCACACGAAGGTTTCTGTGCTTTGCAAACATATCTACCATGCAAAACTAGCCAATGATGAGCATAAAGCAGGTATTTTTTGGGAACCACATTTAAAAGAGATTGCTCTGTTTTAAACACATCTTTTTCTTTCACAAGCCCAATTCTATTGCTCACTCTAAAAACGTGAGTATCAACTGCCAATGTTGGAATGCCAAGCCCCGAATTTAAGAACACATTAGCGCTCTTTCTCCCCACTCCAGGCAAAGACACCAAATCATCAAAATTAGTAGGTACTTTGCTGTTGTATCGTTCTACCAATATTTTACTAAGCCCGATTATATTTTTTGCTTTGGAATTATATAAACCAATACTGCTTATGCATTTTTTCAGCTCACTCTGCCCAAAGCTCAGCATTTTTTCTGGCGTATCAGCGATATTAAATAGTTCTCTTGTAATTTTATTAACGCTTACATCAGTTGTCCGCGCTGATAAAACTATCGCAACCAGTAACGTAAAATGATTGGTATAATTTAGCTCTATTTTTGGCGCAGGATTTGATTGTTGAAACTTTTCAAATATTAGTTCTACTTTTTTTGAGTCCATCTCATTTACCACACCTCTTTTAAATATTTAAACAAAGAACCCCTCTTTCCCATCATACAAATACAATTTGTCCATTCTCACCACGTCAAAATTGTGTTCTTCGAGTTTGATTAGCAAGTTATTTACATCACTATTTGTAATAGCTTGCTTTTCATTATTTGCGATAAACCTACAGGTTATTTGGTCACTTGAAGGTTTTGAGTTTCCTGGCCAAATCGCAAGTCCTTTTGAGTATATTGCTATCATTTGCAGATTACTTGATTCAAATAATCCTACTATTTGATCAACATTACTGGATTTGTCCCAAGCGAGAGTTATATCACTACCCACTAGCTTTTTAACTTTGTAATCTTGTTCGTAATTGTCTTGTACTTTATTTATTTTACTATCCAAATTTATTTTACTATCCGAACCACTGCCAATTATAAGCTCAGCAGGTTTCTTTCCTAAATTATCTATAACAGCTTCTGCAAATTCTTTGGTACCAACTTTCTGTTTACTTCTTTTCTCCTTATATAAATCGGCAGTGTGTATTCCATCCTCCAAAGTCTTGAGCCATGCATCGTAGATTAGTTTTGCAGTACCCACTTGACCTATGTAAATTAGCATATGCACTGCAGCATTTAAAAGACCAGAAGGATTGGCTATGTTTTTTCCTGCAATATCAGGGGCAGAACCGTGCACTGCTTCAAACATTGCGTATTCATTCCCGATGTTGCTACTTCCGGCAAGCCCCACAGATCCAGAGGTTTGTGCGACTATATCTGATAATATGTCGCCATATAAGTTCTCGGTTACTATAACATCAAAATTCTCCGGTTCTGTTGCAACACGCGCCATTCCAATATCAACTATATAATGTTCTGCCTTTATATCTGGGTATTCCTTTGCAATGCGATCAAACGCGGCATGGAAAGTTCCGTCAGTCATTTTCATGATGTTATCTTTAGTCAGGCAAGTTACTTTTTTTCTGTTGTGTTTTTTTGCATATTCAAAAGCGTACCTGCATATCTTCTCTGAGCCAGATCTAGTAATAATTTTAGTGCATTGGTAAGAGTCACCAGTGAGCCTATGCTCTATTCCGGTGTAAACGTCCTCTTCATTTTCACGTATCACTACGATATCAAACTTATCGAATTTATTTTCTATAACAGGATGATATGAAATGCATGGTCTGATATTTGCATACAACCCTAGATTTTTTCTGAGTGCAACGTTTAAGCTTTTGTGCCCTTTACCTTGAGGAGTTGTTGTCGGAGATTTTAATAATATTTTTGTCCTTTCAATTGATTCCCAACCACTTGGAGAAATTCCGTGAGACCATTCTTTACTGTAAACACGCTCCCCTATTTCAATAATATCTATTGAGATTTCCGCTTCTGCTTCGCGCAATATCGACAGCACCGCTTCCATGATTTCTGGTCCGATACCGTCGCCATATGCAACTGTGATTAGTGTTGACATAACTTCCCTAGTTATAAATGATTTAATATTAATTTAAATAATAGAGTGGCACAAGTAGCTAATATTACCCAAGTTAGTATATTTACGGTTATTTAATAACGTATTTTTATATCATATGATGATATTATGAAATATAGGTGGGGTTATGAATACTGAAATAAATGTTAAAGTAAATTATGTAGGATTTACAAGGCGTATTGTAGCAGAAATACTTGACCTCATCATATTTTCCCCTCATTTTATCTTCGGTTTTATCTATGGTGTATTCATCGTATCATTACAAGATCAAGATAAAGACTCTTTTCAGGAACTTGCACAACTAGCAACAGAAATACCATTTATAGTTTCTACAGTGGTCGCAACATTAGTACTAACAATATCCAAAATATTAATGGTAACAAAACTTGGTGGTACCCCAGGAAAACTATTGTGTGGTATGCATATTAAAGATGCTAATACATTTACAAATGTTACCCTTATGCAAGCAACAATAAGATGTATTTCTAAGGGAAGCATCTGGATTATTTTTCGCTTTTTGCTTCATCTGCATTATCATGGTTATACTTTTCTATATCTTTTAATTGTGCTAATTTTATTTTTGTTTGCAGTATTTGATCAACGCAAACAGACTTTTTACGATAAAATTGCAAAAACAGTAGTGATAGACTATAAATCTAGTTGATATTTTTCTTTATAGGTAGTACATGGATAAAAAAGTAAACTACTCAACGATGACAAGACGTACTCTAGCATTTATAGTTGATTGTATTTTATTTATCGCAATACCATTTGGTTTAATGGCGGTGGGTTTCTCACTTACACACGCAATACAAGGGATCATGGGTGCAATAATTGTAATCACCACGATTGTATTTTCTTTATTTTTAATGATACCATGTATATTTCATATATTCATGCTAGTAAAATTTGGCGGCACTCCAGGACACTTGTTATTTAGCATGCGTGTAAAAGACAAAGATACATTTGAGTCAATCACTACAATGCAAGCAATGAAAAGGACTATAGCTCTTTTTATAATTTATTGCATATCACTTTGTAATCCCATTTTATTCTTAGCTATACTAATCTTAGTTTTAGTATGTGCAGTAGGTGATGAACATAAACAAGCTTTTCACGACAAAATTGCAAACACGGTAGTGATAGATTATAAACCTAGTTGATATTTTCCTTTAGCTGTCTGCCACCAAGGGTGTCATTCCAGTGTCACGCGCTAACTTAAGGTAAATTGCCAACTTAACTATAAATATATTTTGGTAAATCCAAATTATTTTAGCTATAAGAGCGTTTTACTTTTTGCTCAGCATATCCATCATAACTGGCTTACTTTTAGTGATTCATGGAGTTAAAAAAGTCAGCATTGCTCTTTGTTAAAAGTAGTTTGTCACGTAAAAATTCCATTGCTTCAACGGGTCCCATAGGATTGAGTATCCTACGCACCACCCATATTTTATTTAGTATAGCCTTATCAACTAATAGCTCTTCCTTCCTTGTTCCGGATTTTGTAATATCAATAGCTGGAAATATACGTTTATCAGAAAGTTTTCTATCAAGTATGATCTCAGCATTTCCTGTACCTTTAAACTCTTCAAAAATAACTTCATCCATTTTTGAACCAGTCTCTATAAGAGCTGTGGCGATTATAGTTAAAGAACCCCCATTCTCAATATTACGAGCTGCTCCAAAAAAGCGTTTTGGTCTCTGCAGTGCGTTTGAATCTACACCACCAGTTAGAACTTTCCCAGACGAAGGAATAACCGCATTATAAGCACGTGCAAGTCTAGTAATATTGTCAAGTAGAATTACCACATCTTTTTTATGCTCAACCATTCTTTTAGCTTTTTCTATTACTATTTCAGCAAGCTGTACGTGACGGTAAGCAGGCTCATCGAACGTAGAACTTACTACCTCACCTTTTACAGAACGTATCATATCTGTTACTTCTTCAGGTCTTTCATCTATAAGTAACACTATTAATTCTACTTCAGGGTGATTTATAGCTATAGAGTTAGCCATTTGCTGAAGCAATACAGTTTTTCCTGTGCGAGGTGGAGCAACTACTAACGCTCTTTGCCCTTTTCCAAGAGGAGCTACTATATCTATAGCACGCATGCTTAAGCCTTTTTTATCATCACCATTATTACACTCAAGTACTATGCTTTCCTCAGGATAAAGAGGAAGCAAATTATCAAAATGGACGTACTTTCTTAATTCACTTACTTCAGTAGAGTTTATACTTTGAACCTTAGTTAAAGTAAAATATCTCTCTTTATCACCAGGTGGCCTTATTTCTCCATATGCCATATCTCCTGTACGTAAATTAAACTTCTTTATTTGCCCGTTAGAAATATAAACATCATCG
This sequence comes from Wolbachia endosymbiont (group A) of Cephus spinipes, assembly GCF_964026895.1. Lineage (NCBI taxonomy): Bacteria > Pseudomonadati > Pseudomonadota > Alphaproteobacteria > Rickettsiales > Anaplasmataceae > Wolbachia > Wolbachia endosymbiont (group A) of Cephus spinipes. Next base: position 1,226,762 of record NZ_OZ034713.1, read on the forward strand.
GTACTTGGGGCATAATTTGCACTTGCTGAACGTAAGAAACCAAAACCATCAGGCAATATTTCCACTATTCCACTCCCTGTGGTTATGCCTCCTTCTTCACTCATTTTTTTCATTAAGCTGAATATTATTTCCTGCTTTAGCATTCTACCATTGCTTTTACCGTTAGTTGAAATTTTTCTTTCTTCAGCTAACTCTAACAATTCTTCTGCTGTTTTCTCTTTTAATTCGCTCAGATCTAATGTTTTTCTGTTTTTCTCAGTACCTTCATTGACCATCTGTTTTACTGTATCGTTATTGTAAATTTGCTCACTTTTTTCAGGTTGAGCTGTAACCTTTCCTTTTGCCAAAACATCTTCATTGATTGTTGTCATAATCCTCCAAAAATTTTAATTGATGCTTACTAACCTAAAATGTGACTATAAGATAATAAATTAGGCTGAGTTAGTTTCAGTGCGTATTAAGCTTAATTATCATTAAACCCCGTACTTTACTTACATTATACTAATAAACACTAGCAAGTCAAGTTAATTTAATGTTAACAAAGCACAAAAATTTGAGGATTTTCAATAGCTATTCTTTATATTTTTTTAACCTTTCTTGCTTCTCCTCTTCTACTTTTGCTTTTTCCACTTCTGCTTCTAAATTTTCTTGACTACATAAGCCGAGTAGTACAGGATCTTGGGGTTTTATATTTTGCATGTTATGATGAGATCCATCTCTTACCTGCTCAACTGTGTAATTTGTTGTACTAATTAATTTAGCTATAACGTTATTGTCCAAGATAGGAAATTTTTTTACTAAATAATAAATCGCATCAGGTTTATCTCTACGTCTTGCCGTAGAGGCAAAGCCAAGAATGCTACCAATCGCTTTACTCCTTTTTTTTATATTTTTTATAATCAAATTTGGTACACGATTTGGATTTTTTTTGCAATCATCGATTTCTTTTTCAGTAATTATTCCAGAAATAATAGGGTTATATTTTTCTACTCCTATTTCCTCATCAGCTATGTCTTGTACTTCTTCAAGGGCCAATCTGCAACATTGTGCTATTTGATTAAAAGTTAAACCAGTGTTGTCTACTAACCAAGCAGCTATTTGCACTAGAAACTGTTTATTTCTATCGTTATTGCCCTTAGAAGATTCCATTGACATCAAAAAAGCATCTCCCATTTAAAGTATCCCTTACTGTTATACAGAGCTAAAATATAAACTATTAAAACTAAAAAAGCATTAATTTTGTCATTCAATAACTTTTTGTTTGTCATTTCCCACCTCTTAAGTTAATTAAATGCGCTTACCTTTAAGCATATTTCAAACAAAATATTTCCCCTTCCTAAGGTATAGTATAACTCAGTTAAACATATGTTCCTATTTAAGATTAGAGAGTTAAATTTTAAGTTAATATATTGTAATATTATATATATTAGCTAATAAAGCAACAGGTTTACAAGCATTAAATTATCACTATTCTATAATTAATCATTAATTAACTGGGTTTAAAATGAATGTTAAAAATTTTTTCACTAAAGTAACCGTTGTCCTTTTAGCTTGCTTGTTAATCTTCATGGGAATTGGCAACCTTTTATCAGGTGATGATGAAAAAGAAGAGGTAGCTAGGGTTGGAAAAGAAGTTATAATGTCAGATGAGTATAAATCACTATATCAAAATTATGAAAAGCAAATTTCTGGATCTGATGCGAGTAGAGAACAAGTAAAAAAGCTGAAATATGATTTGCTTAACGCACTTATAGAGCAAAAACTATTGTTTAACCTAACTAGTGAGCTGGGGTTGACAGTTGGAGAAGAATCTATAAAAAACCATATTAAAAACACCAAATACTTTCAAAATGATAAAGGTGAATTTGACAAAAATAAATTCTATGAAACGCTAAATGACCTGCATATGACAGAGAAAGAGTATATAGCAAAGCTAGAGAAAGTCCTGCCTGCAATGATGTTCATGACTTCATTATTTAAAGATAATTATCCAGTAACTTTTGGCGAGAAAATTGATGAGCAGATATACAAAAGTCGCTACCAAACTAGAGTAGTTGATATTGTTAAAATAACTGAAGATGCAGTTACAAACATTCCTGAACCAGATGATCAAGCCTTACTTGATTTGTACGAAAGAAATAAATCCCATTTTTATTATCCTGAGTATCGAACTGCGCAATATATTTCCCTAGGCCAAAAGTATTTTGAAGATCAAATCAAGATCTCAGATGAAGAAGTTGATGGTATAATAGAACAACAAGAACTTAAAAATCAAAGAGATATATTCAATGCAATATTTTCTACCAAAGAAGAAGCTGAGACAGCAAGAAGAGCATTTGAGGAGGGTAAAACAAGCTTTGAACAGATAGTAGAAGAGTTTGGCAAAGCAAAACTTGAGGAAACTAGAGTAAATAATATAACTAAGGATTTTTTACCAGAAGACGTGAGAGAGAAGGTATTTGCTCTTAAAGTAGGTGAAGTAAGTGAAGTTTTAGCAAGCAGTTTTGGTTGGCACATAGTAAAAGTGGAAAGTGCGCATCAAATCTCTGATGAAGACTTAGTTGATTTAAAAAAAGACATAAAGTCAGTTCTAACTAACCAAAAGTCTTTTGAAAGAGTCAATGATTTCATAAACCAAGTGAACTATAAGATATACAATGGTTCAGAAATTGAAGAAATATTGAGTGAATATAATTTACCTATACAAACTATTGGTCCAGTAGATGCGAGTGGAAAAGATCAAAGCGGTAATAACGTAGGAGATTCTGGTGATTTGATTTCTTTCATTTTTTCGCGAGAAAAGGATCAGAAAGGTTATTTTAAGGGCGTTGGGGACGCCGTTGTTAGTGTAAAAATCGTCGATATCTTTCCACCCAAATTGCAAAGTTTTGAAGAAGGCAAGGCATTAGCGGTAGAGCTTTGGCGTGGTGAGTTTATAAAAGAAAGAATGTTTAAATTCGGGCAAGAGGTTGCAGTTCAACTAAGAGAAAAAACAGATTTGGAAGAAATTCAAGGTGTGGAATTAGTTAAAGGTCAGCAGATGCACCGCAATAAAGTGGATCAACAAAACTACCCCTTTTCTTTTGTAGAAGAGATTTTCAATATGAAAACAACTGGTTCAGTGACAGATCCTATTCAATACAATAATGAAATTATAATAGGTGTTCTAAAAGAAATGCATTCATCAAATGGCAAATTAAACACGCTTGACACCGGAAAACGTGTGATGATATCGCTAAAAGAGCAATTAATTAGCTATCTGGAATCAAAGTATAAAGTCGAAGTTAATCACGCTATACTTGATGATATATAATCAAAAATCTTATAAGCTGCTTCAAACGCATCCAGTGCCCAGACACACAACTGTACGAACATTGCGATTTGAGAGCAATCTTCACTAGAAAGGATGTCATCCCAGTGCCCAGACACTGGGATCCAGGAATTTTATTAAGTTGGTAAGCATAAAAGTAGCCGTTTTATGTTAAAATACAACGTTTTAATGATTAAAAAAAGGCTGGATTCCAGTGTCAAGCACTGGAATGACACCATTTGCTGTGCAATTTACCTTCAAAAATGAATGTTCGTATAGCTGTGCGCCCGGCACTGCCCTACATTATTGGTAATTATATTATAAGGTGCAAAAGTTGTATAATTCATTTGACTTAAAACGGCTCATTGTATAAAATTGTGGCTAATATATGAATAAAGGTTAACATGGCAGTTAAAATAAGGTTGGCGAGGTTTGGCGCAAAGAAACGCCCTTTTTATAGGATAGTTGTAGCTGATTCACGAGCACCAAGAGATGGGCGTTTTATTGAGAAAATAGGACAATATGATCCAATGTTACCAAAAGACAATAAAAATCGTGTTGTGGTGAAAGCTGATAGATTAAAACATTGGCTAAGTGTAGGCGCGCAGGCAACTGAAAGAGTACTGTGGTTTATCAAAAAAGGCATAGTAACTTTAGAAACAGAACCAAAGAAAACAGAAAAGAAGAAAGTAGAGAACGAGAAAGCACAAGGGCAAGAGGCATAAGTCTCTTAAAATGCTAAATACTGATTTAACAAACAGCGATAAATTAGACGATATTGTATCTTCTGATTTGTCAGCTATGAATGACTTTGTCTTCAAAAATGTCAATGATGAAGATGCTAAGCTTGCTACTGATATTATATCTCATCTTGTTAGGTCAGGTGGAAAAAAAATAAGGCCTAAACTAGTTTTTATTATATGTAAAATGCTAAACTATTCTGGGGAGAATAGGATCAACGTTGCTGCATCGGTAGAGTTTATACACAATGCTACTTTACTTCATGATGATGTGCTCGATGAAAGTGAGGGACGCCATGGAGTTAAAACAGCGAATAAGATTTGGGGAAATAAATCAAGCATTTTAGTTGGTGATCTATTGTTGACTCTAGCATTTAGATGGCTTATAGAGTGTGGAAATTTAAATATTCTCTCTATTTTATCTAAAGCATCGCATTTACTTGTGAAGGGTGAAATAAAGCAGATGACAGCACGTTTTGACCCCCACACAGTCAGGGAAAATTATTTTGATATCATTGGAGAAAAGACAGCATCTTTATTTTCTGCATGCTGTGAAGCTGCATCAACAGTATCTGGTGCAACAAATGACGAAACAGAGAGGCTAAAGAATTTTGGTTTTAATTTTGGTATGGCATTTCAAATAGTTGATGATATGCTCGATTATACTGCTAATCAAGGCACTTCTGGAAAGCAAGTCGGAAAAGACTTTTTCGAAGGTAAAGTCACCTTACCTGCTATTATAGCATACGAAAAGGGCAGTCCAGCAGAGCAAAAATTCTGGGAAAAATGCTTTTCTTCAGCTAGACACAATTTTGACCAAGCATTACACTATATTAATCACCATAATGCCATTCAGCTTTCTATGGAAAAAGCTAGACACTACATTAATATGGCACAAAATGATATTAGTACTTTTTCTGATTCTTTTTATAAAACTACTTTAATTGACTTTTTAAATGCGAGCATAGAAAGACGAATGTAGCTGGCGCTTGATATTTTCGAATTAATTGCTATATATTTATTAGATTCTTAAGGGTAATAATATGTCAGATAGCAGTAAAGAGAAAAAGAAGAAGTTTGCTGATATGGTAAGTAGGCAGAAAGGTGACGACCAACAAAGTGATAACCATAAGCAGACTGATGATTTAAATGAAGATCTCAATACATTAAAAGAACGTGCAGCTCAGCTTGAAGATCATTTACGCCGTGCTGTTGCAGATAATGAAAACGTCAAACGTATAATGCAAAAGCAAATTAGCGATGCAAGTGACTACGCAGTCACAAAACTTGCACGTGATATGATCGACTCGTGCGACAATTTAAAAAGAGTAATGGAAATTTTGAAAGACGGTGATCCTGTTCATGAGGGGATTAAAGTAGCTTATCAAAAAATTATAAATGATCTAAAAAAACATGAAATAGAGGAAGTAGATCCACTTGGTGAGCTTTTTGATAGTAATTTACACCAAGCTGTTGTGGAAAGAGAAGACAATGAAAAAAAGCCTGGCACCATTGTAGAAGTACTACAAACTGGTTATACTATCAAAAATAGGTTGCTCCGTCCTGCAATGGTTATTCTTTCTAAGAAATCTGCTGATTGTGGAAGCGATTAGCATGAGGTAAATGTATAATGACAAGTATTGTCTTTTCAGGTATCCAGCCAAGTGGCGTACTACATTTAGGTAATTATCTTGGTGCAATCAAACAGTGGATAGACTTACAGGATAAATACAAATCTCTTTTTTGTATTGTCGACCTACACGCAATCACAGCAAATAAGCTTCCCGCAAGTGAATTAAAAAGTAATATTTTCAAAACAGCAGCAGCTTATATTGCATGCGGAATAGATACAGAAAAGTCCATTATTTTTAGTCAGTCCACAGTTAGTGGTCATGCAGAACTGGGCTGGCTGCTTGGATGCTATACACCAATTGGTTGGCTTAATCGCATGACTCAATTTAAAGATAAAGCTGGCAGCGATAAACAAAAAGCCTCTCTTGGATTATATAGTTATCCAGTACTTATGGCTGCAGATATATTGTTGTATCAAACTAAATACGTTCCTGTTGGTGATGATCAAAAACAGCATTTGGAGCTTGCACGTGATATTGCATCAGCTTTTAACAATCATTATAAGCTGGATTATTTCATCGTACCTGAAATCTTAACTTTGGATTGCACATCAAGGATAATGAGCTTAAGGGATGGCACAAGCAAGATGAGTAAATCTGATCCTTCAGAACATTCGTGCATTAACCTTGATGATACGGATGACTTAATTGTCAAAAAAATAGAAAAAGCAAAAACAGATTCAATTCTAGGCTTTGCTACTTTAAAGTGCCGACCAGAAATAAGCAATTTGATAAACATTTATTCAGTGCTTAGTAATGTAAATGCAGAAAAAGTATGTGAAGAAGTGAACAAACATGACATGAAGCACTTCAAAAAAGAGTTAGCTGATTTAATTATCAGTGTTATATCACCCATACGTGAGAAAATGAATGATCTTTTAAAAGACCAATTCCATTTACATGAAATATTAAAAAAAGGCACAAAGAAAGCAGCAGAAATTGCAACCCATAATATAAAAGAAATCAAGGATATTATTGGATTTGCTCAATATCTGTAAGGTTCCAAAGTGTGATGGTGCGAACCGTCATACCGCCGCGGTATCTCAGCCGCTAACACGTAGCGGGATGACGGTTTTTCAAATTGTCGGTAAATCTAAGTCAGTTTAGCTATAGGCAGCAATTTTCTGTATTTATTTTAAGTTGAAGAAAGCTCAAATGAAAAATCGTGTTTTGCTAAAAATCACAGAATGCAGTCTGGTTACAAAATTCTCTAATGGTCTTAAATAAAACTTCCAGTGAATGATTGTCAGACATATTGTGCTCTGCTGATTTTATTAAGTGTACTTCAACATCGGTTGACTTAATTTTTTCAGCTAAATTCAATGAAGTTTGATAAGGAACATCTTTATCATTAATGCTATGCAGCAAGCGCACAGGACAGTTTATATCTATTGTCTTTTTGTTTAAAAGAAGGTTCTTTCTGCCATCTTCGATCAAATTTTTAGTTATTTTGTATGTACAATGCTCTGAAGTAAAATCTATTACACCTTTAGAATCTAGTTCTTCTTTTTGCTTGCCTGACAATTGCTTGAATATCAAATCTTCAGTAAAATCGGGAGCAGACGATATACCAATTAGTGCTGCAATTTTTTCTGGAAATTGAAGGGCAGTGAGCAACATCAGCCATCCTCCCATACTTGAACCTATAATTATTTGTTTATCGCTAGTTAATTCACTCATTACTTTAGCACAATTTTTTTGCCAATCACTTATCGTGTAATCAATAAAATTACCACTTGAATGACCGTGACCAAAATAATCAAATAGCACAAGTGCTACGTCATTTTCTTGGCAAAATTTGTAAATAGCAGTTGCTTTAGTTCCATCCATATTGGATGCAAATCCACCGAAAAAAACTACAGAAGCTTTCTTTCCTTGTAGCTTTCGATATGCTATGTGACCATTATTTCCATCAAACAATTTACAATAATCCATACTACTTTGGCAAAGCAACCGGGCTATCACTCAATTGATGCAAATAACTAACTAGATCTGCAATTTCTTGTGGATTGGAAATACCTGCAAATGCCATACGTGTACCTTTTATATAGGCTTTTGGGTTCTTTAAAAAGGCAAATAGCTCCTCATACCCCCATTTTCCACCTCTGTCAAGCACTGCTTTTGAGTAATTGAATGAGTTACCAAGATGGGCCTTTTTATTTCCAACTATGTTCCATAAGTTTGGTCCTACTTTATTCATTCCACCTTTCTCAAAACTATGGCAGGCTATACATTTTTTTGCTGCTGATTTACCTTTCTCAAAGCTAGCATTCTGCATGAGCGCTCCAATATCAAGCGCCACTTGCTCGATTTTTTGCTGGAACTCATTGCTGCCAGCAGCTACTATCGTTTGGTGTTCAATCTTATATTCTTCTGGACTGTAAAGCATATCAACTACATTACTAACTATCATAATGATTAGCCCAGAAAGTAAAATCGATGCTGCAATCTTATTAAGCTCCATAGTTAATTTTTATTAAGTAATGTTACTTAAATTATGCGAATATTTTCGCAAATAGCAACCAATTACCTTGAAGCTCGCTAAAGATGAGAGTCTCTATAGCTGACCCAAGAAAGGTTTTCTTACGTCCATACCGCCGCGAACCGTCATACCGCGATTCATTCGCGGTATCTCAGCCGCTAACAAGAGATCCCGCTAACAAGTAGCGGGATGACGAGGTTCACTGCCATTAAGTTAAGGAAAGAATGGTTAAAAACTGAACTAAAAAGTCAGAAATAATTAAGGATTTATGACAAATGCTGAAACAGAATAGAGTAAACTTTAAAGCAGATAAACTCTGAAGTGTAAATTACTTAAGAAATAGTTTGTTTAGAAGTCATTTTACAGGAGCTATGGCAATAAGCTACCCAGTTATTATCAGAAGATATGAATACTACCTCTAGTCAAAATATGTGTTTTCTAACCCTTTTTTGGTAATTGAACGAACGAAGATAAGGTACCTTATGACGATCAACTTTCCTTCCCTTTCTTACCGCCAAAGTGTTCATCAAAAATAGCTTTGATAATTGATCCATAATGCAGTCAGTATCTGATTCCGTAGCAAAAATGTCGAAAGCCAAGTTTTTGATCGCGTTAAATGAGACAGATTTGTTAATGCTCCTCTTAAGCTTATCATCGGTTAAGTCCATATTCAACGCTTCTTCTACATCTTCTGTCATAACACTTTCTAGGTTGCTAATAAAGATAGCTGACCAAAAATCCTGTTTAACAGACTCAACACTTTTTCCTGTAAAATTTTCTAGACTTAGTCTTCCTTTGAGTTTTGCAAAAAATGTCTCAACTCCCCAGCGTAAAAAATATAACTCCTTAAATCCTCCAGTTTGAAACTTTTGTTCATCCATTAATGATGTAGCTAACACTTCAATTTCACCAGATGGCAGTACCACTTTGAAGCGTTATTCCACTATTTTCTTGTTTTATCTTACGCTGAGCACATATGGTAACCTCAACACTAGATGGGCTTTTTTCTTCAAACATAGCATTCACTTCATTAAAAGATGATCTGGGACATCGAATGACATAAGCAATTTTTCTTTTTGTAAGGCTAGAAAGAAATTTATAAGATAAATATACAAATCAGTAAGTCATTAGTATTTACAACTTTAAGCATTTCATCTGCTAAGTTAATTTCATGAGTGTTACCTCTATCTAACACTGACCTTATGGCAACATTATTTAGCACATCTTAACAAACCGCAAAGGTTGCACTTGCATAATCACCTAAATCTTTTGGTTTTTGGTTACGTATTTTTCTTGAGCCAAATTCATTTTTTATTTCAACGCTTGTTGGTAAAATGATTTTGGAGGCATCAAGAGCTAACACTCTAAAGCCAAAACAAGTTTTAAATTTTTGGTCTTGGTAGTACAAGGAAACCACACCTTCGTTAATTTCTGAAAATGCACTGTGTTTCATTTTTTTTCTTGCTTGACTAAAAGCACTAGCAGTAACGGTATAGTCTTTTTTCCTATATAAAATAAATTCGTTTAGTATTACTTGCAGCGACTTTACACTTTTTCTTAAAATTAAGATAAATATGTCAATAAAAGATAACTTCCTCTTTCTCATAAAATCTTTTGAAGATGATTTATGGGATTCTATAAATTCTAGACTTGCCAATTCATTTTGAATAAATTTTATTACTGCCTTTTTTACTCATACTACCTTTAAACTTATTGGTATACATCATTATCCCATAAAATCTATCTTTTTTCCTTAACTTAATGGCAGTGAGACGAGGTTATCGTCATGCCGCCACGAACCGTCATACCGCGATTCATTCGCGGTATCTCTTAGCCGCTAACAAGTAGCTGGATGACGATTGTCAGGGTGTAATCCCAGTGTCCCTATGATGTCATCCCAGTGCCCAGACACTGGGATCCAGGAAAAAGAATGGTGTCATGAAAGTAGCCTCCTGTCATCCCAGTGCCTTGACTACTTGGATCCAGAAAACTTAACTTTAAATAAGTGGCTGCATAATAAAGACTAGATTCCAGTATCAGCTACTTGCATGACACTATTTGTTGTAAACTCACTTTTACTCTATGGTTATCTTTTTATACTACCTTGTCTACCTTATTTTACCGCTTTCCTAAACGGATACAACTTGGAGCTATTTTGCCTTTTTTCTATGCAAGAAGTCTATTGTATAGCTATTGCCGGTTGTATATTACTTATAGTTTATCTATTCAAATTTTGACTTTATTTTTCATAATTAATTATTGACACTGTTGATAATCTAGTTATTATTAATATTCTAGTGGTTAATGAGGTAAAAAATGTCTACATCTAACCTTAAAATTTCGATTGCTGCTTTATCATTATGTGTATCTGCCGTTGCAATTTATATACATCTCCCTTATGTTATTGCAGCAGTTTCTGGTTCTGGTGCCATTGCAGCAGTTCCTTTAGCAATCTTTGCTGTTTCTGTGGTTGTTGCATTGGCTTCAGTAGCATATCTTATTAAACTTGCCGTTTCTAGAGATGATAATAAGAAAGAAGCAGGTCTTAATGGACAGGAATTTGGCCATACTGCATCTCAAGAACCACAAAAATCTGCGTGTAAAAATTGTAATAATCTGGACAGTGAACTAATTAGAAAAGGATTGTCTGTTAAGCAAGATAGTGGATCACAGACGGAAGTGAGAAGTTCGGAACATGTTCCGAACCTTACTCCTCAACAACCTCCGCTAACACTTGGTACAGCAATTCCTCAAAATAATAATGCACCTCCGCCACCACCTCCACCTCCAAGTTCAAATGGAACTTCTTCATCAAAGAATGCTAGTAGTCCTAGTGATCCTGACGTTAAACCTGACATGAGCGCTGTATTTAATAAAATAACACAACAAAAACCAAATCTCATGAGCAAGGAAGAGCGTGATAAGAAGTTAAAGGAACAGGCAGCAAAGAAGTCAAGCAATAAAGGAGGTGGGCAACAAGAAAAAAATGAAGATCTTATGGCTGATTTGAGTAAAGCACTTCAGAAACGAAGGGCAGGCGTTAATGGAAAGCAAGGGAGCGACGTACAACAGCCAAGTCACCTGGGCAGGGCATTCAGTAAAGTGTTAGCTATGATCCCACCACCACGGAGTCGTAGTAGTAGTGTATCAAGTGATAGTAGTAATGTATCTGATGATGAAAATTGGGAGACAGACCCAGAACCTATTGAGCAGGCATCTTCAGGCTCCCAATCGCTCCATAGAGAAAGAAGCGGGAGTCTTGACAGTGGTATAGGATCTGGTTCTGAACCCACATCTCCGTCACATTCGGGAGTGTTAAATAAACCATACGCGTCAAGTTAAGGAATGTAGAGAGCTTAAAGTAGATACCCTGGTCTTCCTATATCTGTCTTTCAAAGAAAACTTTGACCAGATTATAGTAAGCTTTTTTAGAAAAATTTTTAAATTATTGACAATATTGTTTAATATCAAAAAGAGCTCTCTAACCCGCCTTTTCAATTCAATAAATGCCTTTGTTAAACTGAGCTCCGTGTTCTTTTTTAGTTTTACACAGCCAATCATTCCGTGAAATACGAGAATAGCACATAATTTTGCGTATAGCTCGCACAATACTCTAAATGGATTTGTCTTTCCTTTTAGTTTATCAAGATTGATATGACTTTTATATAGTTTAAATAGTAATTCGATTTGCCATCTTACTCTATAAACCGTCAATATTTGTTCAGCATTAATTTTACTCTCTGGAACATTAGTTATAAATATTGACCAATCTAATAACTTTTGATTCTTTTGAGAAGATGTATATCCATGTGACTTTGCTAATTTATTAGCCTTTCTTCTTCTAGCCATAGACTGTTCTTCAGTTAGCTTTTGACATATAATTCTTACCTTAATTTTTACTTCCTTTCCTAATAATACTTCTTTTTCTGAAGATAATTGACCTTCCAAATACTCCAATAGCTCTATTTTTTGATTTGTTTCTATATCATATATATTGGTATCAGACTTATAACGACTAACAAAATATGCACCTGCTTCATCAATCTGTTTAAAAGAACTAGGCACAAAGTAGCCCAAGTCAAATATTAGCAAATCATTGGCTGATAAACCGTTCAGATAATCCCTATAACCTTGATCCGACCTTATTCCTTCCATAAAATTTAACTTATCTAGCGCTTGATTCAGGTAATCAAAGACTAACTGTAGCTTTATTCCTGATTTGGTATTATTCTCACAATCTCTATAGCTACTGCCATATCCTTTGTACATATCTTCCATGCTACTGGGCAGGCTAATGTAGCTGCTATCCAATAATTTAACGCTTCCAAATTGCTGTAAAATTTTGCAATCAATCTGTAGACTTTTTTTAAATAAACACAAAGCTTCGTTATACATTTTTTTCATGAACTCAACTGCTTCTTCACTAAACCTAAAATCTAAACCCTGTTTTGTAATTTCTATCGAGTCTTCATTTAGCAATTGGCACATTGTTTCTATGCTGCAATCATCAACTCCTATGTTACCAAAAACCATAGCTTTTATGAATGATGAGCCATTAAGTTTTCTCTTTCTTTTTATAAAACCTACTGCAATTGATATTTCGTCTGCTTTTTCATTAAAGAATTCATTGAGGTCTTTTGATAAGCAAGCTATTCTGTCCATTGTAAGTTCTCTCATTCATATATCCAAGAGAATTTATACCTTATTATTTTCCTTCACTCTATCAACTTTACTTACACTTTTCCTTAACTTGACGCGTATGGTTAAATAAACTGTGTCAAACCGAAAAAAAAGTAATAAATTGATATAAAAAAATGGAGGTTTGACAATGAGTCAGAAAGTAGTAAACAGAACTACCGGATTGGTAGATTATAAAGAATTAGAAACAAATATCCTGTCGTCTATACGAGAAGGAAGGCCGCTGACAGGAAGGGACGGAGCGTTAACACCGTTTATAAAAAGGTTGCTGGAGGCGAGTCTAGAGGGTGAAATAGAAAACCACTTGTTGGCTGAAAGCGAAGAAAATAACCGAAGAAATGGGAGGAATGCAAAAACTTTACGTACAAGTGCAGGCTCATTTGAGCTATTAACACCAAGAGATAGAGAAGGAAGTTTCGAACCACAAATAGTCAAAAAAAGGCAAACAAACTTACATCCAGAGCTTGAAACGAAGATTTTGAGCACATTTGCCAGTGGTATGGGTTATAGAGATATAGCGTCACATGTTGAGGAAATTTATGATCACAAAATATCGGCAGCAGAGATATCAAGTATTACTGACAAATTGCTACCAGTAATCAATGAATGGCGCAGTCGTCCGCTGCAATCTGTATATCCGATAGTGTTCATGGATGGCATGTTTTTTAAAGTCAAAGAGGATGGGCATTGCGTAAGTAAATGCATGTACAATATATTGGGCATAGATCAAAATGGCAGAAAAGAAGTCTTGGGCTTTTATTTGGCTGAAAGTGAAGGAGCTAACTTCTGGTTGGGAGTACTAAATGATCTAAAAGAAAGAGGAGTAGAAGATATCCTTATTGCCTGCGTTGATGGGCTGAAAAGCTTTCCTACAGCCATAAACAGTGTGTTTCCTAATGCGGAGGTACAGCTATGTGTGGTGCATCAGATACGCAATTCTCTGAAATATGTATCTAGCAAAGATGTAAAGATTTTCATGAGTGATTTAAAAAAAGTATATCAGGCTTCAAGTAGAGAAATAGCTGAAAATTATCTACTTGAGTTGGAAGAAAAATGGGGAGAAAAGTACCCATTGGTTGTAAAATCATGGCAGAATAATTGGGAAAACTTATCCGGCTATTTCAAGTATTCTGGCCCAGTTAGAAGGCTAATTTATACTACCAATCCTATTGAGGGACTGCATAGACAGATTAGAAAATTCACTAAAACTAAGGGCTCATTTACCAGCACAAATGCCTTGTATAAACAGGTGTATTGTGCTATAAAAAAGGTAGAGCAAAAATGGACTATGGCTTTGCCTAATTGGGCATTAACTATGTCTCAGCTCGACATTTTCTTTCCTAATAGATTGAAAATTGAGTTGAACTAAAAATGCGGTTTGACACAGTTTATTTAACCATACGCGTCAAGTTAAGGAAAAGTGTAAGTAAAGTTGATAGAGTGAAGGAAAATAATAAGGTATAAATTCTCTTGGATATATGAATGAGAGAACTTACAATGGACAGAATAGCTTGCTTATCAAAAGACCTCAATGAATTCTTTAATGAAAAAGCAGACGAAATATCAATTGCAGTAGGTTTTATAAAAAGAAAGAGAAAACTTAATGGCTCATCATTCATAAAAGCTATGGTTTTTGGTAACATAGGAGTTGATGATTGCAGCATAGAAACAATGTGCCAATTGCTAAATGAAGACTCGATAGAAATTACAAAACAGGGTTTAGATTTTAGGTTTAGTGAAGAAGCAGTTGAGTTCATGAAAAAAATGTATAACGAAGCTTTGTGTTTATTTAAAAAAAGTCTACAGATTGATTGCAAAATTTTACAGCAATTTGGAAGCGTTAAATTATTGGATAGCAGCTACATTAGCCTGCCCAGTAGCATGGAAGATATGTACAAAGGATATGGCAGTAGCTATAGAGATTGTGAGAATAATACCAAATCAGGAATAAAGCTACAGTTAGTCTTTGATTACCTGAATCAAGCGCTAGATAAGTTAAATTTTATGGAAGGAATAAGGTCGGATCAAGGTTATAGGGATTATCTGAACGGTTTATCAGCCAATGATTTGCTAATATTTGACTTGGGCTACTTTGTGCCTAGTTCTTTTAAACAGATTGATGAAGCAGGTGCATATTTTGTTAGTCGTTATAAGTCTGATACCAATATATATGATATAGAAACAAATCAAAAAATAGAGCTATTGGAGTATTTGGAAGGTCAATTATCTTCAGAAAAAGAAGTATTATTAGGAAAGGAAGTAAAAATTAAGGTAAGAATTATATGTCAAAAGCTAACTGAAGAACAGTCTATGGCTAGAAGAAGAAAGGCTAATAAATTAGCAAAGTCACATGGATATACATCTTCTCAAAAGAATCAAAAGTTATTAGATTGGTCAATATTTATAACTAATGTTCCAGAGAGTAAAATTAATGCTGAACAAATATTGACGGTTTATAGAGTAAGATGGCAAATCGAATTACTATTTAAACTATATAAAAGTCATATCAATCTTGATAAACTAAAAGGAAAGACAAATCCATTTAGAGTATTGTGCGAGCTATACGCAAAATTATGTGCTATTCTCGTATTTCACGGAATGATTGGCTGTGTAAAACTAAAAAAGAACACGGAGCTCAGTTTAACAAAGGCATTTATTGAATTGAAAAGGCGGGTTAGAGAGCTCTTTTTGATATTAAACAATATTGTCAATAATTTAAAAATTTTTCTAAAAAAGCTTACTATAATCTGGTCAAAGTTTTCTTTGAAAGACAGATATAGGAAGACCAGGGTATCTACTTTAAGCTCTCTACATTCCTTAACTTGACGCGTATGGTTTATTTAACACTCCCTCACATTCTGCGCCAAAGGCAGATAAACCACTGATATCGCCTAAGCCTGTTAATTTAAAAACGAAACCTGAAGCTCTTCCTGCAACAACAGTGACTAATGAAGCAGGAAAGCTACCAGCTTCTTCTGTTAAGGACCGTTGTAAAATGTTTGGTGGAGCGGCTACTAAATTTGAGAGGGGATCGGTATTAGTACGTTAAGGAAAGCACCACACACTTCCCTTCTTTTTCAAAATAAGTTTACCTATAGATCTGATTGTATTAAGATTGTTTAATACAATCAGATCTATTATATGCGTTTATCCAAGTATTACTTACCAACTCTAAAGGAAAAGCCTGCTCATGCTAAAATTATCTCCCATCAATATTCTTTACGTGCAGGTTTAATAAAGCAGATAGCATCTGGCATTTATTCCTGGTTACCACTTGGTCTCTTAGTGCTTAAAAATATTGAAGACATTATCAGAGATGAAATGAACAAATCCGGTGCTATTGAAGTGTTGATGCCTTGTGTCCAACCAGCAAATCTTTGGCGAGAATCAGGGCGTTACGATGATTACGGTAAGGAAATGTTACGTATAAGGGATAGGCATGAGGAAGACATGCTTTTTGGTCCAACGCACGAGGAGGTGGCAACTGATCTAATTAGAGATATGGTAAAAAGTTACAAAGATTTGCCACTTTGTTTATACCAAATTCAATGGAAGTTTCGTGATGAGGTAAGACCACGTTATGGCGTTATGAGGGGCAGGGAATTTTTGATGAAGGATGCATATAGCTTCGATGTAGATTACGAAGGTGCACTGAATTCATATAATTTGATGTACAAAACTTACATAAAAATCTTCAAACGCATGGGACTTACCCCAATTGGAGTTCGAGCTGATACGGGGCCAATTGGAGGAAATTTGAGCCACGAGTTTCATATATTGGCAAACACTGGTGAAAGCACTTTATATTACGACAACAAATTTTCTGAGTTGCTAGAAAGCGAAGATGTTGAAAGTTTGAAGAGTATATACGCAGTTGCAGATGATATGCATGATCCTGAGACTTGCCCTATATCACAAGAGCAGTTAAATGTTAGTAAAGGTATTGAAATAGGGCATATTTTTTATTTTGGCGACAAATACTCAAAGCCTATGAAGGCAAGTGTTACTTCTCAAGATGGAAAAAATGTCAATATACATATGGGTTCGTATGGCATTGGAGTTTCAAGGCTTGTCGGTGCAATAATAGAAGCTTTTCATGATGATAAAGGAATTATCTGGCCAGAATCGGTGGCTCCTTTCAGAATTGGTTTAATCAATTTACAAACGAAAGTAACGGAGGCTGCAGATAAAATATACAAAGCTTTGAAGAGCGATGAAGTGCTTTACGATGACACGGAAGGAAGTGTAGGAGTAAAATTTTCTAGAATGGATCTGATAGGCTTGCCGTGGCAAATAATTGTCGGAAAAAAGGCAATAGATGAAAAGATAGTTGAAGTAAAAAATAGAGCAACTGGAGAGGTAAAGGAAATGCAGATTGAGGAAGCAATAAATCACTTTAGCACAAAATGATACACGGTATCGGCACTGACATAGTATATATACCAAGAGTATCGAGGATATTACAAAAATACGGGGAAAAATTTCTCAATAGAATCTACACTGAGAAAGAAATAGAGCTAAGTAGAAAGTATAATAGTCAAGAAATGCGAGCAAGGTATTTCGCTAAGCGTTTTGCGGCAAAGGAGGCTTTTGTTAAAGCACGAGGTAGTGGTCAGGGTATTATAATGAAAGATATAGAAATATACAATGATGTAAGAGGCAAGCCATATCTTACCGTTAGCAAGGATTTTATCTCCAAAATTCATCTTTCTCTGAGTGACGATGGAGATTACGCTACTGCATTTGTTGTAATTTGCGTCTAGCAGATATTGTTTCAATTTATGCAGTTGACTTTATGCTATCTATATAGCTAAACCGACTTACAACAATTTGAAAAACCGTCATTCCGCTACTAGTTAGCGGAATCTATGCTGAGATACCGCGGCGGTATGACGGTTCGCGGTGGCATGACGATAAGCTCGTCATCCCGCTACTAGTTAGCGGATGAGATACCGCGAATGAATCGCGGTATGACGTAACGACAAATTCGTCATCCCGCTACGTGTTAGCGGGATCTAGAGATACCGCGGCAGTATAGCTATAGCATATGCAACAACTAAAAAAACATAGCAGTTTTTCTATGATTTTAGTATAATTCTAGCTTTACCTAAACAAAAAATTTAATGGACTATATCTTAATGTATCTTTCCTTACCATTTTCAATTACTGAGAATTATTTATTAATTACTGCGTTGATTCCACTTTTAAGTGCGTTAGTTATTTTTTTTACTGGTAAATGGCCCGGAGTGAACAATAGTATTACTGTCACTTCTTCTGTACTTCTGTTTACGTATACGTGTCTGTGCACTTTATATTGGGTGTATGGTGATCATTCTCAATTTATCCTCATGGATTTTGGTAATAATTTGCACATTAGTTTAAAGCTAGAGTCTACCGGAGTAATATTCAGTTTATTAATATCGTTTTTATGGGTGCTGACCAGTATATATGCAATATGTTATATGCAGAATAACTATGCTGATAGCAATCACTCAAGTTTTCTATGCTTTTTTTCAATATCAATTAGCTGTGCAATGTTTATTGCTTTTTCTGGAGATTTGCTCACTACATTTGTCTTTTATGAGCTTCTAACTATTAGTACATACCCTCTGGTTACTTACAACTCAACAAATGAATCAATGATTGCAGGGCGCTATTACTTTGGCGTGCTATTTTTCTCTTCTTTGGTATTGTTTTTTCCTGCAATAGGCCTTTTATATAATGAATTTCATACTTTAGACTTTGTAAGTGGTGGAATATTCAAATTTGATACTTCACTCATCACTTTCATTGCAGTGTGTTTTGCTATGCTGATTTACGGAATAGGAAAAGCTGCATTAATGCCAATGCATTTTTGGTTACCAAAAGCAATGGTTGCACCAACTCCTGTAAGCGCACTACTGCATGCTGTTGCTGTTGTGAAATCCGGAGTTTTCATCATCATAAAAGTTATATTATACACTTTCGGTATCGGTAACATGCAACGTTTTGCGCAGCAAAGTTGGTTTGCTGGAGGGTGGCTTCCGTACGCTGCTGGATTTACTATTATTACTGCATCATTGATTGCATTAAAGCAAAAAGAATTAAAAAAATTGCTTGCTTACTCTACCATCTCTCAATTGTCGTATATTATATTATTCGCTTCAATTTTTAGTGAGCTCAGCATGAGGGTTGCAATTTTCCAATTAGTTTGCCACGCATTTGCAAAAATCACTTTGTTTTTCGTTGCAGGAGCAATAATAACAAGAGCAGGTGAGAAGTATATAGATAAGATTTACGGTATAGGACGCAGTATGCCAATTAGCATGACAGCATTTGCTATAGGTGCGTTGTCTATGATAGGGGTGCCGCCTGCTCCGACTTTTTGGGGTAAATTTCTCATTTTTCAAGCTGTTTTCAACTCTGGCAATGTAATACTTTCTGTGTTTGTAACTCTAGTGTTAATTGTTAGTACTATACTCAACGCTCTGTACTTTTTACCGATAATTTACAACGCCTTTTTCTTAAAACCTTCTCAGAATTACTTTATTAAAAAAACACCAATTCTTCTAGTTTTACCTCCAGTTATTACTGCTACATGCACTTTGGTTATTTTTTTTAGCTACCAAGTAATATTTTAAAATCTGTATTTATAACCATTAACAATAAATTTAAATGGTATTATACCAGCCAGAGTTGCTTTTATATTCGACAAAGTGAAGCTAATCTCCACAGTATCCTCCTTATTTTGCTCGGTTGTAAAAACTACAGTAGCATTTCCAGCAAATGTAACTAGGTCCTTGGTCGATCGGTCAATAGATAATGTTATTACGTTTATGTTGGTAATTTTTCTTTTGGATGAAACAGCTTCATTATTCGTTTTTTCCTGAAAGCCTTGATGGATTTTATGTATAGAATTGTTTCTTATAAAATTTTCTTGGTACTTCGGTTCAACGGTCTTAATGGACTCGTATACTTCAATGTATTTACTTATTAAGTACCTCGCTGTGGAAGTGTATTCATCTTCCTTTTTACTGAAACTAAGCTTATGCATTGCAGAGAACTCATCTTCTGTGTGGTTCATATACTTCACAAAATTTAAATCTTTTTTAACAGGAAATAACAGGTATATGTTTAATGTTAATAAACATAAGCATACTAGGAGAAGCGATACTATTAATGCCATCCAAGATCTTTCTGCTACACAAAACAGATACCTATGGCAGTACCATTCGACTGCTTTACTGAAATAACTTTTGTTTTTTACTGATTCAAGCAATTTATCTTCCATAACACAATACTACCAGACCTAATCGGATCATTATAATAACAATAAGCTTAGATACTCTAAAAAAAACTTTAAAATATGTCTAAATTTTCCCAAATAGGATGAATGATTATATCACCTTGTTCTGCAATGAGGTAGAATTTATCGATTTTGCTCACATCTATATTTATCATTTTTACACTGAAATTTTCAGGATCATAAGTATTACTTTCTACACTTTTGTGATAATTATAATAATGTAATTTATTTTGATCATCAAAATAACCAAATTCATCAGCAAAGGTTCCCACTTTTCTACCTTTACCACTTTTGACTAGCTCAAATAGATCAATTACATGGTTTTGGGATCCAGGCTCAATAGGCCCTTCTGCAGCAAAAAATTTAGGTGCATGACCAACGTATTCCTTAAATTTTAGATTATGAGTCTTTTTTACACTACCAAAATCCACAAACTTATATTCATCTGAAACGCCAGAATATTGTGGATCATACTTTTTATATTCAAAAAACTCATTACCTAAAAAATTACAAAACGTTAATTTATAATTATCATGATCGGATTTTACGACTTTAAGGTAATGAAAATCTCTAGGAATCCTTACTTCCTCTTCCGTGATATGATTACGTACAACAAACTCACCATTTAGCATATGATAGCCAATTTTTGGCAAAGTGGCTATATTGATTGCCTTGTTTAGCTTAAAATTTGCCTCATAGATGCCACTTAATAACTCCTTTCCTTTTTCTAAGGTGACGTCCTGGTCTAAAGCTATATTCTTGATTGAACTCAATTCTTTCTGCATATTCAGTATAGCTTTCGTCAAAACTTCTATTGATTGCCATACAGTTAATTTATTATCAGTCAAATTATATACTTCAAGTATTAAATTAACAGGATTTTATCATGAATTTATGTTAAAAGTATTATACTTTGTAAACTTATGTCATGATATTAACTACATTAGCTAAAACATGCTTTTTATCTAAGTGGAGTTGCTTAGCAACAACAAAAAGTTCATCTATTTTTTTCCACTGACTTAGCAGAATTTCAACATCATTTACCTCTCTCTTTATGCTTTCTAAAATGAAGGCCTGAATTATATATGATGCTAGTTCTAGTTCGATTTCGCTATTAATTACTTTATTAATCATATTGGGATTCTTTAAATCATGAAGAAATTTATAAAAGCACTTGTATGCTTCATAAGCATCACTACTTATTGCATTTATTATCATTCCTGGCATTCCAGGAAATAAAGTAATGATTTCATCAAATATTTGATCATCAAATTTACATTGAGATGAAACAACTTGCTTTGTTTCATCATAAGTTAATGGGAGTAAATTCAGCTGAAAGCACCTACACAAGATAGTGGTTTGTATATCATATGGCTTATGGCTAATTATAAATATCTTAGAATTTTTTGGCGGCTCTTCTAATATTTTCAATATTGCGTTTTTAGCGTTATTAGTCATTGCCTCTAAGCTATCTATTATAGCTATTTTGTGTTCTGATTGAATGGGACTTAAGTGTAGAAAGTTTTTCATTTCTCTGACTTTTTCTATTCCGATAGTATCACCTTCAACAATGTGTAAGTCCAATGCTACTTCATTATAGCTTTTTATGAGTAACCAATTGGAGAAGGATTTTGCAAGTGTTGCTTTTCCTATACCTTTTTTACCACAGATCAGCCAAGACTGAACAGATAAGTTGTTCATTAATTTTTTTTTGGCCTGGTTGTGACCTATTACTTTTTTCATTCTTTCTCCTATAGATCTTAGTTTGAAAATGCATTGTTTACTGTTTGTAATAAAATTGCACCTTCCCTTAAAACCTTAATCTTATCTTCGGTTAAGTCAATAATAGTAGATTCTATACCAGAAACTAATTCGTCATCTTCAATCACTGCAGATAAATGTTGCTTAATGGATTGTGGTATATCGTCTGCCTTACATACACTTTTTTCTCCTGAAATATTTATACTAGTTGCAACTATTGGAACTTTCAGTTTGTTTAGTATTGAAATTGCAATAGGATGCTCAGGAATTCTGATACCTATACTATCTTTAAAGAATTCGTTTGGCAATATGTTGTTGTTTTTAAGTGGTAAAATATAGGTAATTGGTCCAGGAGAAAAGTGGTTTATTAAATCAATATATCTTTCCTTTACCTTTGCTATTTTTGTCAAATTGTAAATATCACTAACAAATATAGACAGTGGTTTATTTTGAGAGCGTTTCTTTATCTGATATATTTTTCCTATAGATTCATTATCTAGTGCATTACAAGCAAGAGCATACACTGTTTCTGTTGGAAAACACACTAATAAATTGTTCTGTATTGCATTTATTATTTTAGATACCATATAGCTAAAAACTTATTCATAACAACTAGATCAGTTTTGTTGCACTGTATCTTATATAGTAACTGCTAGTTTTTGTAAACGTAATGCAACGCAGCTTACCATTTGTTATGCAGATTTGCTACAACCCAAACTCTTCATTGACTTTATCAATTATTGCCTGTGGTGGATCCTCTCCCCATCCTGAATACAAAATCTCTCCATAGTCTGCAACATCTATAGAGCCAGTTCTGCTTTTTGCTAGAAACATTTCTCTTTTCTCTTTATCAACTAACACATAATGCCACGCTGATTTTCCACGATCTTTACCACGGACTAAGTATACAAGATCTGACCTACTTCTTTTTGTTGCATCAGCAAAAGATCTTTCATTGACAGTTCTGCTTTTACTTTTTATGCCGCCACTTTCAGAAAAAGCTTCCTTGGATTCGGTTTTTTTGCCTGCTAATTCAGAAATTTTTCCTTTTTCCCCTAATGCCCGTTCTTTGGTGTTTTGAGACGAATACTTACTGGAAAAACCTTCCCCTGTACCGCCAGGAGTCCTGTTTGTGAAACGCTTAGTAAATGAATTATTGTCGTTGTTTTCTGCCATAAAAATCTCCAAACTTTAGATTGTAGAATCCAAACTTTTACTACACTTTATCATATGTTAATTAAATTAATATAAATGAAAAATAATATAGTAATTATTACAGGAATTACGGCCTCAGGTAAATCAGAATTATGCGATAACCTGATAGAAAAATATGGAAATATTAGTATAATAAATTGTGATTCAAAGCAGGTATATGAAGAAATTCCCATAATTACTGCTCAACCACCAAAGCAAGAAGTATTTTATAAACTATATGGTTATGTTTCAGCAAAAGAAAATTATTCCGTGGGTCTATGGTTAGAAGATTTAGAAAAAGAAGTTAATCACGCATTAGAAAATGCTCAAATACCTATCATCACTGGAGGAAGCGGGCTTTACATCAGCAGTTTAATCAAAGGCTTATCATCAATGCCACAAATAAGTCAGAAAGTGAGAAAAAACGTAAGTGAGCTCAGGAAAAATTTAAGTAAAGAGGAGTTTTACAAATTAGCGCTAAGCAAAGATCCAAGGATTCAAGGTAAAGTGTTCATGAATGACTCGCACCGCCTTTCAAGGGCACTTGAAGTTATCACTGAAACTGGCAAGTCAATTTTTGTATGGCAAGAGAATAGACAGCCTCCTTTATTCAATAATTTTAAGATATATACAATTCTGCCTAAACGTGAAGATGTATACCGAAAAATAAATTCTCGTTTCATTACAATGATTGAAAATGGAGCAATTGATGAAGTAAAAAAGCTACTTAGCATGAACCTAGCCCCACATTTGCCAGCTATGAAAGCACACGGAGTGCCAGAAATTATAAAGTACTTGAAAGGTGAGATTACTTTAGACGAAGCGATACAAATTGCTCAAACAAACACAAGACACTACGCGAAACGTCAGTATACCTGGTTTAAAAAACAATTTCTAAATGCTGAAGTGATTGATTGTGCAAACAAGCTCAAGATATTTTAATTCAGGCCGTGCTCATTACTACGAATAGGGGGTTCCATATTTTCCAGATGGTCGCTTACTTCTAGTGGATCGCCTAAACCATGCTCTATTTTTATTTTAAAAAATCCAAGCCTCTCGCACAATTTCTGAAAGTATTCTTTTATAATGTCAAATAAGCTTTTATCACCTATATTATAGTCCTTCAGTCTCTCAGGAACAGTAAGTGACAAGTTACCATTTGTGTATGTTACATTTTTATCATCTTGAGACTTAAGCGTGAATTCTAGTGAGCTGGATAGATCACACACCTTGTCACCGAATGTACCGTCACTCCTTTGGAAAAATATTGGTAATGTCATATCAGATTTAACACTCACATTATTTTGGCTAACACAGTCAATACTTATCACTTTTTCAGGTCTTTCTATTATGAATGAATGCTGGCTAAGTGCACCTTGAAACTCTATATGTACACCAGCTTCATATCCTGCTTGATTACAATTGATAACTAATTCTTCCAAGATAGAGTCACTTGGAACTTCTGCCTTAGCGTATTTGAACATCTCCTTAAAAACTTTTCTTGCAAATGGGCGGTAGTCTTCATTTTTACCTTCACTTTTTGGCAGTAAACTATCATGTTCTTTGTATAGCTCGGCAATCAAATCTCTACTTATACTTTTGCCGTTAATAACAAAATCCATTCTCTGAAAATCTAAGAACGCTGTATTACCAGAATTCGCTTCAGCATTGTCTTTACCAGCTCTTAACTTGCTAAAACCAAACTTTTCTGCTTGAGCTCTTAATGTAACTACTGGATTTTCCTTTTCTTCTGATATAGAGCTACTCATTATGAATACCTTGATATAGACTGCTGATAGTATAATAATACATAAAAATGATTAATAAGTTAATAAAATACCTACTATAAGCCCTATGATAGCAAATATAGTTAGGGGTAACTTAGGCTTACCGATGATTTTAAAAACAACAAATTCGTCATTCCGTTACGTGTTAGCGGCTGAGATACCGCGAATGAATCGCGGTATAACGTTAGAGAGCTGTGCTAGCTATAGTGCATACCTGACCATAAGGTGACAAGATTTTAAAAAGGCTCTATAACAGTTTTACACATGTATGAATCTCAATGAGCAATCAGATTTTTCTAAATAGCAGGCTGGAGAATATACCTAAGTTCCATTCCGCAATATTGCCTAAACTTTGTGGTGGGGACAAGGTGGTGGATCTGCTGTTTTATAAGCCACTTAGTTATGTGGATAGAAGCAAGTTACTATCTGATGCTCGAGTTGGAGAATTTACAACTTTCATTGCAAAAGTTTATGAGCATCAGTCGCCCACTTTTAGAGGTAGACCATATAAAATAGTCGTTGAAAGTGAGAGTCAGTATATATTCATAGTCTTTTTTAATTACTCAGTTAAGTATTTATATAAACTATTTCCAATTGGAGCGAATGTGATCATCAGTGGCAAACTCGAAAAATTTGCTGAACATTGGCAAATTACTCATCCAGATTACGTGTCGCTTGACATCAACCAATTTAAAAAAATAGCTTGCATAGAGCCAGTTTACCAATTATGCCGTGGCATTACCAATAAGCGCATTGGGAACATAATAAGCTCTAATCTAAAGGAATTGCCTGATTTACCAGAGTGGATAGATGATACATTAATCAAGCAAAAAAAATGGTTAAGTTGGAGGGAAAGCATCATAAAGTTGCACAGACCAAGCTCATTGGTGGAAGCTGAGGTTTGTAGAAAAAGGCTTGCTTATGATGAATTGTTTGCGTATCAGCTAGCGCTGAAACTTGCAAGAAAAAATCATGTGAAAGAAAGGGGAAGAGAATTTATAATATTGAGTAAATACAAAGAGCAAGTTTTAAATGAATTGTCGTTTCAATTAACAAATGATCAAACTCGTGCAATAGATGAGATCTCAGAGAGACAAAAATCCAAGTATCGCATGATAAGCTTGCTGCAAGGTGATGTTGGTAGTGGCAAAACCGTAGTTGCACTTTTTGCAATGATAAATGTGGTAGAAAACAACATGCAGGCAGCTCTAATGGCACCGACTACTATCTTGGCGGAGCAACATTATAATTGGATTGAGGAAGTTTTATCCTGTACCGATATAAAAGTTGCGCTGCTTACTGGTAAAACTTCGCGCAAGGAAAGAAAGATTATCATGAACGAACTTGCAAGTGGTGTTTTAAATATAGTGATTGGCACTCATGCACTATTTCAAGCTAACGTTACATTTAAAAATTTAGGGCTTGCAGTCATAGACGAGCAACAGCGATTTGGAGTGATGCAGAGAAATCGCTTGGTAGGAAAAGGAGAAAATGCCGATATACTTTTCGTTACTGCAACTCCCATTCCAAGAACTTTGCAGCAAGCTATGTATGGTGACGTTGAATGTTCAATTTTGAAAGAAAAACCAAAATCCAGATTGCCAATAAAAACTGTAACTATGAACATTAGTAGGGTGCCAGATGTTATTGAAAAGCTAAAAGGTGCTATAAACAGGGGCGAAAAAGCATATTGGATTTGTCCATATATAGAAGAAAACGAAGAGACCAATATTGCTGCAGCAGAGATGCGTTTTCAGGAATTACAAAAAACATTTCTTGATAAAGTCGGGATAATACACGGAAAATTGACTCAGGAGCAGAAAGATCAAGTTATGTTTTCCTTCAAAAGGAATGAATTTTCTCTGCTTGTTGCAACCACTGTGATAGAAGTTGGTATAGATGTGCCAGATGCAACCATCATGATTATAGAAAATGCAGAGCAATTTGGGTTATCACAATTGCATCAGTTAAGAGGCAGAGTAGGGCGAGGAAACAAGCCATCTTTTTGTGTATTATTATACGATAATTTAAGTAAAAGCTCATCTTCAAAGTTAAAGATCATGTGTGAGTCACAAGATGGATTTTACATTGCTGAAAGGGATATGATGCTAAGAGGCAGTGGAGATATTTTAGGCACAAAACAATCAGGATGTATGGAATTTAAATTTGCTGATTTATATCAGGACAAAGAGCTGCTCAATCTCGCGTATAATAACGCAAAAGGCGCAATGGCTGATTTTGAATTACTGCTTGATATATTTGAATATAGGAGTAGATTACATTTTTCAAAATTTCAGTAGAAAAACCAGGTAGCCCGCAGAAACAAAAAAACTTCCTTGACAAACCTCGCCAGCCCCCTTATCATGAAACTGAAGCTATTGTATTTGCTTTCGCCAATCTGCAGATTAAAAGGTAAGGATTACTTAATGTATCGGCGTCTTATGTTCAATTTTTTGCAGTATATAGATACTGTATGTCTTTACAAAACTTCATCTACATCTAGATTTTTATCTAAATAAGCTGAACGCGCTTATAAAGCGTTACAAGACATCAAAAAATGCCAATACTCGACAGAGATAGTAAAAGACTAGCTAACTTGGGGATTCTTTGTCTTTTTTTCTGCTTAGTAAATTTCTTAAACATTTGCAGCGTAAGTTAGTTGCAATTAAAAGCGGCTGAATCTCGCTTGTCAAGCGTTTAAAACATAAAAAACGCCAATATTTTAAAGCGGATAATAACCCCAGGGCTTCTTTTGCCTTTTTTTTATTTGGTAAATTTCTTAATGTTTATGGCTAAACGACAATCGTCATCCCGCTACGTGTTAGCGGGATCTATGCTTTGAGATACCGCGAATGAATCGCGGTATGACGGTTCGTGGCGGCGTGACGATAAGCTCGTCATCCCGCTACTTGTTAGCGGCTAAGAGATACCGCGAATGAATCGCGGTATGACGGTGTAATGATGGTTAAGTAATTCGTCATCCCGCTGCTTGTTAGCGGGATCTCTTGTTAGCGGCTGAGATACCGCGAATGAATCGCGGTATGACGGTGTAATGACGGTTAAGTAATTCGTTATCCCGCTGCTTGTTAGCGGAATCTGCTGTGGCGACATAAACTCAAATCATTTCAAATTTCAATCCAAAGAGGTATCATTATGTCAAACAACTTCAATTTTAAAGAATTTTTTAACCACTATGAAACAAATAGTACGTCAGATGATATACAAAGGTATTATTTGCTGTGGAAATCAGTAATAGCGCAGGCAATGATTGATGCAGCAAGTCACTGCAAAAAAACAGAAAGCTTGGTAGAAAAACGTAAGGCAATTTCTTGGTTATCAGACTTTAGTCAAGATTTTGTGCACACATGTATATTGGCTGATTGTGATCCGGTATACGTAAAAAATAAAATACAGCCAACCTTAAAAAGCCTTACTAGATAAAGCCTTTTTATATACTTAATGAGGTTTACTCCTTTTACCGAAAAAAATATAATTCAATCTCCTATCTATAGTTGCCTCTATATCTTTGATTAATAGCTGCTTTATCATGTTTACTTTTCGCTTTGCATCTTGAGCTTGACGCTCATTGTTACCACTGTTATTGCTGTAATTATTCTTATCACTATAACTACTGCCACTTGGTTTGCTACTGTTACTGAACTCACTACCCTTTTTTCTTCTTGTGTTGAGTATCTGTATTATCTTTTCCTTTAAAAAGGACTTCCAGCCTGTGCCAAGTAATAATTTATAGAGAAAATGCGGAGTAAGAAACGCCACTAATATTCGAATAGAAATTCCGTAACCGAGATCTTCCCTATTTTCATAATACCACTTGCAATATTGAAACAAACGGTAAAACGCATTTTTGAAAGAGCAAAATTCTACAGCATACCAAAAACCATTGCTGAGAAACATGAGCACAATGCTGAATGTGTAAAGATACATTGTGAAGAGAAACAGTTTCACAATTATATCTTTTAGACTACCTAATATATAATTCAATAATCTTAATTTATAGAAAAGTGATATCATTTCACACCCACTTCAACATGGCTGGGGTGGAAGGATTCGAACCTTCGCGTGGCGGTATCAAAAACCGCTGCCTTACCACTTGGCTACACCCCAATACTACTTACATCAATAACACTATTAGCCCAATTAGTAAAAGATTTATTTGCTTTTTCTATGGGCATCACAGCAATAGCTGGCTGATCATAAGAATGCATTGCTTCAATTTTTTCTACAATTTTATCAACTTGATCATTTTTGCTTTTCATAATTGCTACTACTTCACAACTATTACTAATTTTACCTTCCCATAAATACAGAGAATTCACTTCGGGAAATATATTTACACATACAATTAATTTCTCGTTTAACAATTCTTCAGAAATAGTTTTAGCTTCTTCAAAATTTGAAAAAGTTGTATAAATCAAAACTAAACTACTCATTAGAATCTATATAAACGCACTGCTACTATACTCTACCGAGGTTTATTCATCAAGAGAAAATAACGCCAGCGCGTACTGTATGAACATTTGTTTGCAAAGGTAGTATGTTAAGTGTTATAGCTAGTTTGCCTCAAACGTAAAGGTGTCATCCCAGTGCCCCTGTGATGTCATTCCAGTGCTTGACACTGGAATCCAGTTTTCCATATAATCTCATCGAAAACGTTGTAACCACTTTCTATGCTAGTTTGCTTGTAAACAAGCAAACTTTCCTGGATCCAAGTGGGCTTTGTTGCATCACACTTTATGAGATGGTGATTTATGGTAAATTCATGTAACTATCTCAAATTTAGCCATACCAATATCAGTGAATTTATTAAGCAAATAGCATTTGATTAGCAGTTCTTTTTCTCGATTTATCTCAGATTTATTCCTCAAACTAAATCCGAATATTTGCTTTAATCTTGAGAAAAACCCTTCAATATAAGATCTTTTCCCATAATTTACTTCTTTTTTCCATTCTTTCATGCCATCTTCACCGTATAATTTTATTAACCTAATAGCAGCATTCCTGTCAGACATATAATCTATTTCTGGATGTTCTGCCGCATTGTTTATTGGTGGAATTTTTGTCTTTATATCATATTCGTTACACAACTTATAAAACTTGTGCCTATCACATGCTCTATCTGCATATAGTGCTTTTATGGCATGCTGAAAATCAACTTCTTTTAGCAAATCACAAGCTCCATAGTGATCAGAGTAGACACCGTTACTGTATTTTACAGCTATGGCTTTTTTGTTGTTTATATTCAACATTACGTGCAATTTTCTCGTTTGCTCATAGCCACGATATTTTCTGTCAGTGCTATTTTCCTTGCTGTGACCAGGAGTGTTGTTGTATATACTAATTCCTGTACTGTCTATAGCAATTTCGATATCTTCCATATTATTTTCTGCAATCATTTATCTTAATATTAAGTTTCTTAAACCTTCTTGATGCTTGTGAATAGCTGATAACTGCCAAATCTCTTCCTATTTGTTGCAAATACCCTTTTATAAACCCGACTGTTTGTCTTAAACCAATTCTAAAGAAACTGACGATTATATGCACCAAAATCACAACTTTATCACTATAAATATAGTTGCCGCCCTGCATTTTTGGACAATTCTCGTACCAATTTTCTATGGCGTCATTGATATAACAAAAAATGCTTCCTCTTTCTTGGAGAAATTTGTTATATTCATGGCAGTTACTGACTCTCATTTTTTGTGGCATATTTTTTCTTCAACAGTTAAATGGCTATTTATAATGAATTTTGTCAGTAACTGCCAGTTCTTTTCACTTGAGCGATGCAACAAAGCCCACTGGAATCCAGTTTCACCTTGTGATGGTGTCATGAAAGTAGCTGACACTGGTTTCCATCCAAGACGGTGTCATTCCTTACTATTACCCACAAATATAAATGGACTAAAAAGTAAAATATTACAATATTAAAGTTTGCAAATATTGAGGGTGTAAAATGGCAAGTAAAAGTAGTGAATGGGCTAAAAATGAATTTGGAGATAAAAGATTAACTGACCGATTAGTAAAGATTGCTGATAGTTTGATAAGTTTACCTGAAAGCTCAATTAATGAGGCATGCGGAAGTTGGTCAGAAGCAAAAGCAGCATACCTTTTTTTTCAAAATGAGAATGTAAAAGAAAGTGATATTTTAGCTACACATATTAATAAGACGGTTGAGAGAACAAAAGCTCACAAGAGGGTTCTTGTCATTCAAGATACCAGTTACATTGTATATAATAACCATAAAAAAACAAGCGGATTAGCAAATTTGTCCAGTTATGATACTGCAAAAGGTATTATAATGCATACAGCTCTTGCCGTTAGTATAGAAGGTTTGGTACTAGGGATACTAGATCAAAAAGTTTATTCAAGACCTGAAGAAACTGAGAACCTTAAAAAAAAGAGCGATCGCATTGAAGATAAAGAAAGCGTAAAGTGGTTGGAAACTTTAAGAAAAACAAATAATATTATTGATCCAACTCAAACTGAGACTATAACTGTATGCGATAGAGAAGCAGATATATATGACTTTTTTGAGCTTGCACATAATCTTAATTCGGCAGTGCTAGTTAGAGCATGCAGAGATAGAGCAGTAAATAGAAAATCTCGATATCCTGAAAAAGGTGAGCAGAAGTTATGGGCATTTATTAAATCCTCTCATTGTGCAGGTACGGTAGAAGTTGAAGTTCCTGTAAAAGATAATAAGCCAAAAAGAACAGCACGTTTGGAAGTTAGATTTGGAAAGTTTATGATGAATCCATCTAAGAATAATATTAGGCATAAGACGGAAGAACTACCTAAATTACCACTTTATGCAGTTTATGTTGTTGAGAAAACTCCCCTTCCCTTAAAAAAAACCGCTAGAATGGATGCTATTAACGAATCTTTCAGTTAATACTTTCGATGAAGCTGTTGAAAAAATTAGTTGGTATTGCCTTAGATGGAAAATAGAGATATTACATAAAATTTTAAATTCGGTCTCAAAGTTGAAGAATGTAGGCTTGGAATAGCAGAAAGACTAATGAGATATCTAACAGTTATGAGTATTATTGCTTGGAGGATCTTCTTTATTACATCAATTGCAAGAGCTAACCCAACATTACCATGTACTACCTTATTAGCTGAAGAAGAATGGAAAGTTTTATACGTTAAAATACACAGAAAACCATGTCCAAGTGTAGTTCCCAACATAAAAGAAGCTGTTTCATGAACTTGGAGGCCATTTAGCAAGAAAAAATGACCCAAAACCAGGACCAATTACTCTTTGGAAAGGATATAAACGTCTCTTTGATTTAGCAGAAGGATGGCGACTTGCTCACGAACCTCATATTTGTGGGTAATAGTAAGTTGTTAGGGGGATCTGGAGATACCGCGGCGGTATGACGTAGGGAAATCTTACTTATTATAGCTATAGTTCTACATGAATTACAAAAGTAATATTTACTAGATCTTAATATTTTAGATCTATATTTTAATAAATAATGAGCTGTAATTAGTATGAATAATCCATTTAAAAGTGAGAACTATAAAAAAAATCTCGATTCTCTGATCAAAGCTGTAAAGCTAGGAAATGCAGAGAAACAATATAACAAAACGTTAAGGGATTTATCTCATGCATTAGAAGGTTTTACAGGTGAGGCAAAAGGTATAGCTGAGTTTGTTATATATACTGACTTGAACAATTATGTAGAACAGCCATTAGGTCTTTTTAAAACATTAATGAATAGAATTTTGGGAAAAAATTTTCCAACCAAGAACAGTAGTATAAGTAATTTTGTAAATGATGAGTTGTCAAGTTTCACTTTAGAAACAGCAGCTAAGTATACAAGAATTTTAAAAAAAATTGATCTCTTGGAACAATTAGAAAAAGATTTCAGAAAAAATAATATTTTAAAAGATTCTTTAAATTTAGAACAAAGTGAAAAGAGTCAAGGAAAAGATAGATCACACGAAGTGAGTTTGGAAGGTAGAAAGCAAAAGGAAGGTACTTTTGAGCTGCGAAAAGAAGAACAGCCGAAAGAAAAATTAGGTGGTAATCGCATGAGGCAAATAAAGCGACCAACAACAGCACCTCCGGCTGCTCCAGATTCGAGGAAGGTACGCTTTAAATCAGAAATATCCTCAGATGGAGAAAGCAAGGCAAAGTCTACATCTTCTTTACTAAAAGGAGCTAATAGTTTTAGTATGCCTGATGCTAAGGAAAATCCTTCTGAGGATTCAGGCTATGAAAGTTCATTAGATCAGGGGTCTGAATATGAAGACATATCAAATTATCAAGAGAAAAAGCAAAAGGAAAATCCTTTATATGAGCAGAGAGAAGATTCAGGCTATGGAAGTTCATTAAATGAAGAGTCTGTATACAAAGAGATATCAAATTATCAAGAGAAGAAGAGTAAAATTTTAATAGAAAATTCGCAGAGTTCAAAATCGCCCAAAGAAGAGCCAATTTATGCAACAGTTCCTAAAGAACATATAGAAGCAAAAAGAGAACGTAAGCAGAAACAACAACCTCAATCCCTCGTACCACCAAAACCACCGCAAGTGCCAAAAAAAATGTTTACTACTGGTCAAGAAGTTAGACAAGAATCGAAAGTGGTAATCAAAGATAAACCTGCAGTACCGCCAAAGCCTAAAAATCTAAGCCGTGCTAATCAAAAAGTAAGCACAGAGCCAAAAGTAGTAGGAGTAATTCTTAAAAAATCAGCTGAAAGAGTACCACTAGAATCTGAAAATCAAGACAATAGGAAATCAGCACAAAAAGCTGCTGGTAAGGCGATACCAAAAGTAGCAGCAGCTACTATGAAAGGAGGAGCTAATCGCGAGATGGGCAGTAAAGTAAAGGCATTAAAAGAAAAATTTGAGCAAAATCAAGCAAAAGGAAATGCTAATGTACAGCTTGCTGAAAGCAAAACCACTCCAGCAGCACAAGCGGATATCGGTGTGAAGAAAAAACAATCTCATTCATTTCTAACAGAGAATAAAAGATCTGCAACGAAACACGTAACAGCAAAATCTGATCCAAAATCTCATATCAGCAAAAATTCCCTTCTCACGCATGCAAATGTAAAGGAAATGGTTGCACAAATTGAGAAAGGAAAAGGAGGAAGATAGTAACATTTGGGAAAAAAACATATGTGTCAAGTCAAGAGATTGTGAGCAAATTTAGGAAATTATAGCTAAACTGACTTAGATTTACCGACAATTTGAAAAACCGTCATTCCGCTAACTATAGTATTTTCAAAAGCGAATGATAAAGGTATAATATGTTTTTTTAAAGTAGGGAAAGCGATGGTATATAGTGTAGATTTAAGGGAAAAAGCAGTGTCTTTGGTAGAAAAAGGAAAGTCAAAGGTTGAAGTTGCAGAGGTTTTTGAGATAGGGATAGCAACACTATATAGATGGCTAAAAAAGAAAGCTACTGGCCAAGGTCTCAAAGCGGTAAAAAGTACTGGTTTTATTCGAAAAATAGATCCAGAAATACTCAAAGAATATGTCAAAAAACACCCAGATCACACACTAGCAGAAATGAAACAAAACCTTGGCTTTGGGATAAGTGCAATTTGGTATAGATTAAGACAGCTAAAAATAACCTTTAAAAAAAGTCACATTCTATCAAGAGCGCAATCAAGAAGATAGGCAGCAATTTATCGATAAAGTCTCAAAAATAGACCACTGTAGCATTTTATATATAGATGAAGCAGGAGTTGATAATAGACTATACCGAGAATATGCACGAGCTCCAAGAGGAGAAAAAATATATGCTGATGTTCCAGGAAAAAAGCGGGAAAGAGTGAGTATAATAGGTGGATGAGAAGTTTATTGCACCAATGACCTTCACAGGAGGGTGTAATAAAGATATATTTAATGTATGGTTAGAGCGAAGATTACTTCCACAATTACAGCGTGATACAACCATAGTTATGGATAATGCTACATTCCATAAAACTCCCAAAACAAAGTCATTAATAGAGTCTTTTGGCTGTCATTTGCTTTATCTTCCAACATATTCACCTGATCTAAATCCGATAGAGCATTGTTGGCACACCATCAAAAGTTGCCTCAGACCTCTAATGCATCAATGTACAGACTTACACCTTTTAGTTGGTAATACCATTTTAGACGTTTATCATTCGTTTTAGAAAATACTATAGTTGAAATAGCGCAGTTACTCACCCCATAAATTTGGTGCTCTCTTTCAATCAAAGGTGTCTTGCTGCTTGAAATGTTTTCTTTGTAAAAATTTGGCTTATCTTTATATCATCTCATTCAAACAGCATTAACATAACTTATGCCTTTTTTGGATGTAGAAATTTTCTAGGAATTGTCTTTTTGAATTCTATGGTATTTTGTTTAACATTGAAACAGGAGGCCAGTGTCACGCACTGGCATGACACCCATTTGTTCCTATAGTTGTCTTTTCTCGTCTACCTTATTTTGCCACTCTGCTGAACAGATACATAAAGAAAGTGGAAAATTGGACATTCTCAACTCGGCTCCTGCAGATTAAAAATTAAGTTGAATAAAAATTGGATTTGACGCAGTTTTTTCCCATAGTTTAAGAAATTAAAAGTTTAACGATTAGAATTATAATTACAAACCACAATAAAAAATAGACTTTTCCATTTGATTTATTTTTAATTTGGATGTTTTCTAATTTTTTATCAGCTATTAGGTTCAATTTTTCTATAAGGCTAAATATCCCTTGGATTGTTTTTACAGGATAAGAACTTCTAATTTTTTCCCTATACCCTATTTTACTTTCATGTTGACTGCTTATCCACGCTTCAACTACTTTCCACATATTGATTTCTGGGTAGATCTTTCTACATGTCCCTTCCAGTAAAATCATAGTTTTCTGCAGCAATAACAATTGTGTTTGAACTTTCATATCAAAATCACCAGTTATTTTTAATAGCTGAGCAAGTAAACTAGCAAATGAAATCTTCTGTATAGGCTGCCCAATAATGGGTTCACCTATTGCCCTGCAAGCTGTGACAAAATTTCTATGCTGTGATGAAACGTAACCAGCTTTAAAGTGCATTTTTGCAACGTGATCATAATCCCGATTTAAAAAGCCTTTGAGTATCTCTATAACGTAATAGCATGTCTCACGATCTATTCTACCCATGATTCCACAATCCAGAGCAATAATATTGTTATTACTATCAACCATTAGATTTCCAGGATGCATATCAGCATGAAAAAAACAATCCCTGTATACCTGATTACAAAACGATTCTATAAGATTGATAGCTATTTGCTTATGATTATTCAGTTTTTCAACTTCGTATATTGGCGTTGCTTCTATCCATTCTAATGTTAAAACCTTTTTTGCAGTTCTATTCCAATCTATTTCAGGTACATAAAAACCTCTGTCATTTTTTGTGTTTTCCTTTAGTTCCGAAGAGTGAGCAGCTTCAAAACGTAGATCTAACTCTAATCGGCAAATTTCAGCAAAAGTTTTAACTAATTCAATTGGCCTCAGCCTTTTTGATTGTTCGCTAAATTTTTCTGCAATTTCTGCAAGCCAAGAAAGCATTTTTATATCTCTTGAGAATGTTTTCTCAATATTTGGCCTTAAAACCTTTACAGCAACTTCCTTACCCTCAGTTGTAACCGCTCTATGCACCTGAGAAATCGATGCTGCTGCAATTGGCTTTTCAGAAAAGCTTGAAAAAATGTCGCTCAATTTACAATTAAACTCACTTTCTATAGTTTTAACTGCTATTTTATGTGAAAATGATGGCAATCTATCACATATCAATAACAAGTTATTTGTTATATCTTCATTTAAAACATCAGTACGTGATGAGATAGACTGCCCAAACTTAATGAACACCGGACCTAATTTTTCAAGAGCACACTTTAGCTTGTGGCCTTGTATTTTATTTATTGATTTTTTTGATGGTGGAAGTAAATAAGGTAATATATTGTAACGCGTCAGCACCGTAGTTATGTGCAGAAGACGCAAAATATTTTGAATCATTTCGCTGCGTAACTGCTAAATATTTCATTTAGGGTTCTATTTTTCATAATCTCATCAGGCTTGCCTTGGCAATAGATAGTATTATTTATACAAATTATGTAATCTGAGGATGGTAGAGCAGAGTTAAGATCATGAGAAGTCATAAGAATCGATACCAATCGTTTTTTTGCTATTTTATTTATAATATCATAAAATTTAGCCCGCGCGTTAATATCCATTGCACTAACTGGTTCATCTAGAATGATCAAGTCAGGCTCTGCAATTAAACAACGTGCAAGTAGCAATAATTGTGTTTGCCCTGCAGAAATTTCTAACACTTGATTCTTCAAAATGTTACCGATACTAACCAACTCTATCGTTTCTGTAATAATGGATTGATTTTTCTTTAGTCTTTTCAAGGAGCTATTTAAAAGGAAATATTCAACTGTTATTGGCATCAAATTACTAATACTAAAATTTTGCGGCATATAGCCAATTTTTATGTTGTCAGCAAATACGATATTACCGGTACAGCTTTTATTTATGCCAGCAATTGCTTTCACTAAAGAGGTTTTACCTCCACCATTTGGACCAAGTATTGTAATTATGTCTCCTCTTTCCATGAACATATTGATATTGTCAAGGATTCTTTTACCATCATATGTGAGAGCAAGATTTTCTATTTTTAGAACACGATTATTGACATTATTCAATTTATTGACAAAATTTAACTTCTTCTCAACGTTTATATGAGACATTTACTGACTTTTTTTCTATTACTTTCATTTACACTATACTATAATATCGCCTTTTCATCCAATTTAAAAGTTGTAGCTACAATCAAACCTATCCACTCACTTGTAGCTTCTATTACAGAAGGGATTTTAGAACCGGAATTGCTTGGCTATGCAACATCTGCGCATAATTATATATTAAAGCCATCTGATGCGAGTAATTTAGAATCAAGTGACGTTATATTTTATGTTGACGATAACTTAGAGACGTTTGTTCAAACTTTCGCCAAAAATAATAAAGAACTAGTGCAATTGTCAAAGGCAATCAACCTACTTCCTACTCGGCCACATTCATTTTCTAGAAAAATTACTCACATTAAAGATGAAAAAGATTTACACATTTGGCTGAGTCCCGAAAATGCAAAGAGCATGATACTTTCTGTAAGTGCAACATTGTCTAACATAGATAAAGAAAATTCCCATCGATACAACTCTAATGCAACAAAAGCTATAAAAAAAATAGACCAAGAAGTAAAAGAAATTATGAAAGAACTGAATGATTTTAAAAATCAAAAATATATCGTCACTCACGATGCTTATCAATATTTTGAAAAATATTTTGGTTTAAATCACCCAAGTGCCATTCTTTCCATAGAAGAGGATTCTTACATAGGTATGAGGAGTTTAATGAAGCTAAAAAAGATAATGAAGGAAGAAAACGTTAAATGTATATTTGCTCATTCACAGGAAGACAGCATAAAGCCTAATGCTCTTTCTAATGACGCAAAAATGGTAGTTCTTGATCCTATTGGATCAGACATAGAGCCTGGAAAAGATGCATATCTAGCTATAATCAATAACATTGCACAAAATTTTAAGTCTTGTTTTGTTGAGTAATAAGTTCCCTTTTAGCTTACTGTTTTATTGTTCTGCATTTATTTGTCCTTTACATATTATGCAGGTTTAGAATTATGCTTTATTCTTACGTTTATGTCTTGGCCCAATACAATCAATAAGTTAAGCAAGTATTCTAAGGAGAACCCTTCGATTTTTGACCTATTGATTTGAGATACTTTAGGTTGATCAATCTTTAGAGCGTTTGCTGCTTTTTTCTGTGTTGTGTACTTCTTACTTATTAATTGTGCAATGACCTTTATTAATTTCAGTTTTGTATCTTTCACATCCCCCAACTCTACTATTATAGGATAACTTAATTGTAAATTTTGCATAATAATAAAATCCCTTATAAAAAAATTACTTTAGTTTTTCTTCTTTAAATAACACATGCCTTCTGACTACTGGGTCATACTTCCTAAACTCCAGTTTTTTGGTAAGCTTTTTTGGATTACGCTTTTTTACATAAAAATAACCTGTTGATTTTTCTTCACCAGTTTTTGTTGTCTTGATTGCAGTGCTAACTAACTTAACGAGCAAAGAAGCATTTTTTTTCGCCATACTTATAATGATATAATAAATTCTATGCGAGTTTATTACGCAAAACACTAAAAGTCAACCGAATAATGCAGATCGTAAAATTCTTGACAATCAACAGTGCATTAAGTAGCATGAAGTTAACTTCAGAATGAAAAGCAAACGGTAAATAAGTGGTAAATAGTGGTAAAAGGTTATTATTGATAGAAAATTCCACCTGTTCTAATGAGGTAAGAGTTGCCTTGTCAGTTAATAATAAGGTTGTAGAATTTGAACAAGAATTCAAGGAAAAAAAACAATTAAGAGGTAATATATACGTTGCTTATATAAAGCGTATAGAGCCTTCTTTGCAAGCCGTATTTATCGAATATGGAAAAAATAAGCAAGGTTTTTTGTCTTTTTCCGAGATATCTCTAGATTACTTCAATATTCCAGAAAAAGAAAAGGAAACTATCTTTGAGAGCTACTCAAATGACGATTATACAGAAAAAGGGAACGATACCATAGCAAATGTCTCTTCAGATTCTGCAGCTAGTAAGAATGTCAACGAGTCAGGTAGTGGTTTTGTAAGAGAGGTACCTTTATATAAAAAATACAAATTACAAGATGTTATTTCAGTAAATCAAAAAGTATTGGTTCAGCTAACTAAAGAGGAACGAGGCAATAAAGGAGCTTCATTTACAACATACATAACTTTAGTGGGTAGATACTGTGTTTTCATGCCAAATTCCATGAGTAAAGGTGGAGTGTCTCGCAGAATTGAAGATGCTAATGTCAGAAAGCAGTTAAAGGAGATACTGAGTTCAATAAACTTGCCAAAAAGGTCAGGTTTAATAGTAAGAACTGTTGGTTCAGGAAAAAATAAGAAAGAAATTGAGCAGGATTACAATTACTTATCCTCATTATGGCAGAGCATTCAAAAAAATGCCTTCTCTGTAAACGTTCCATCATTAATTTACAATGAAGCAGATGTAATTATGAGATCTGTTCGTGATTTTTGTAGCGATGGTATAGAAGTTATAGTGTCTGGAAAGGAAGCTTTTGAGGCAGTTAGGCAATATGCTAACAATGCACTAAAAGGTAGTAAGTTGCGCTATAGATTGTATAGAGGTTATGCTCCGATCTTTACTTACTACGGAATCGAAGATCAAATTTCTGAGTTATATAGCAATAGAGTAGAATTGCCATCTGGTGGGTCTTTGATAATAACTTTAACTGAGGCGTTTGTTTCAATAGACGTAAATTCAGGAAAGATGACAGGAGAAGATAGCATAGAAGAAACAGCTTATAGAACCAACATGGAAGCAGTACCTGAAATATCAAGACAGGTGAATCTTAGGGGCCTATCAGGATTAATAGTAGTCGATTTTATTGATATGTTGAAATATCAGTATTGCAGAGCTGTTGAGTCTGCTATAAAGCAAGCGTTTAAAGATGATAAAGCTAAAGTTCAATTTAGCTACATAAATGACTTTGGTTTAATGGTATTTTCAAGACAAAGAATTAAACCAAACATACAAGAAATTAATACTACAGAGTGTTTACACTGCAAAGGTACTGGAAGAGTAAAATCAAACGAAGTAATTGTTTCATCAATACTAAGGGATTTACAACATATTGCTAACAAGAATCGAAATAAGTCTTTTGATTTAGTAGCACACAGTGCAGTTATAGCGCACATTTTTAATAACAAACGCAATACAGTTTCTACAATCGAAAAAGAGTTTAATATTACATTGAACGTTAGTATTGATAACAGTTTAGATGTAAATACATTTGTTTTAAAACAAGGAGATGATGTTAATTTAAACGGTTATAAGCCATTACAGAACTCTGGATACCAAATTGGGGATAGCAGCAATGAAGAAGCTGATAATTCAAATAAACTACGAGGCAATTTTTGGCTGACTAAGTGGCTTTCGCGCCTTTTAAGTTCTAATAACTAATTAGAAACCTAAATTGGGCTTGTAATTAATGAGCCCTATACTTATATATTCTTATATCAGATAATATTTACAATGGGGTACTCATTATGGGAAGAGCAATAGGCATAGATCTCGGAACAACAAATTCTTGTGTTGCAATAATGCAGGGCAAGGATACAAAGGTAATAGAAAATAAAGAAGGGGCAAGAACTACTCCATCTATAGTTGCATTGACTTCTTCAGGAGAAAGGTTGATTGGTGCTCCAGCAAAAAGGCAAGCAACCACCAATGCAAGTAATACCTTTTTTGCTACTAAGAGATTAATAGGCCGTCAATATAGTGATCCTGAGATGAAAAATCTAAGTGTACCATACAAAGTATTTGCAGCAAAAAGTGGTGATGCATGGGTTAAAACAACTGATAATAAAGAATATTCTCCTAGTCAAATTGGTGCATTTATACTACAAAACATGAAAGAGGCAGCAGAAGCTTATCTTGGAGAGGAAGTAAAAGATGCTGTGATAACAGTGCCAGCATACTTCAACGACTCTCAACGTCAAGCAACAAAAGATGCAGGAAAAATTGCCGGATTAAATGTACTCAGAATAGTAAATGAACCGACTGCTGCAGCACTTGCTTATGGTCTTGATAAGAAACATGGGCACACAATAGTAGTATATGACCTTGGTGGTGGTACATTTGACGTTTCAATACTTGAAATAGGTGATGGAGTTTTCGAAGTGAAAGCAACAAACGGTGATACCCATCTTGGAGGTGAAGACTTTGATAATGGAGTAGTGAGTTATTTACTAGATGAATTCAAGAAAAGTAATGGCATTGATTTGAAAAATGATCCAATGGCTATGCAAAGAATCAAAGAAGCTGCTGAAAAAGCGAAAATTGAATTATCAAGTGCAATGGAAACGGAAATAAATCTACCGTTTATTACAGCTGATGCAAGTGGTCCAAAACACTTAAATATGAAATTAACGAGAGCAAAACTTGAAAGCTTAGTGAATGATTTAATCGAAAGAACTATGGCTCCTTGTAAAAAAGCTCTTGAGGATGCTGGTTTATCTGCTAGTCAAATTGGCGAAGTGGTTCTTGTTGGTGGCATGACTCGTATGCCAAAAGTCATAGAGAAAGTTAAAGAATTCTTTGGCAAAGATCCACATAGAGGAGTTAACCCTGATGAAGTTGTAGCAATTGGAGCTGCAATACAGGCGGGGATCATTCAAGGTGATGTAAGAGATGTGTTACTACTTGATGTGACCCCACTTTCTCTTGGTATTGAAACTCTAGGAGGAGTATTCACTCCACTTATTGAGCGTAATACTACAATTCCTACTAAAAAATCTCAGGTGTTTTCAACTGCAGAAGATAACCAAACAGCTGTTACAATTAAGGTGCATCAGGGTGAAAGAAAACTGGCAGTTGATAATAAGCTACTCGGTCAGTTTAGTTTGGAAGGGATACCTCCTGCTCCGCGCGGAAGGCCACAAATTGAAGTGACATTTGATATAGATGCAAATGGAATAGCACACGTTTCTGCAAAAGATAAAGCTACTGGAAAAGAGCAAAAAATACGCATTCAATCTTCAGGCGGTTTATCTGATGATGAAATAAATCGCATGGTAAAAGAAGCTGAAGAAAAAGCGCAAGAAGATGAAAAGCGCAAAAAGTTTATTGAAGTGAAGAATCAAGCGGATAGCTTAGTCCATTCTACAGAAAAGTCTCTGACAGAGTATGGTGATAAAGTTTCACCAGAAGATAGATCTGCTATTGAAAATGCAGTTAACGAATTAAAAGAAGTTAGTAAATCTGATAACATTGATGACGCTGATTCAATACAGCAGAAAGTCACTAATCTTTCTCAATTATCTATGAAACTTGGAGAAGCTATGTATCAAGCATCTCAACAAAATAGTGCTGAAAATGGCTTTTCATCAGAAGGAAATCCAAATGATAAAGAGGAAAAAGTAGTAGATTCTGATTATCAAGACATAGATAATAAAGAAGAGAATAAGTAATTGCGATTGTCATCCAAGTAGCTGATACTGGGATGACAAGAGGAGCATATTGTTGCTTAAAGAAACCATTATGAATATTATTAAAACGATAGAAGAAAAGATACACGATTCGATAGATGTAATTGATATCAACATTATCGATGAATCAGCAAAGCATGCTGATCATTATTTTGCTTCATCTTCAACACTACCTTCACATATCAAGCTAATATTGATATCTGACAGCTTTATCGGAATGAACACTCTCAAAAGGCATAAATTGATCTATGAATTATTAAAGAGTGAGATAGAGCTAATACAT
Organism: Wolbachia endosymbiont (group A) of Cephus spinipes; assembly: GCF_964026895.1. Lineage (NCBI taxonomy): Bacteria > Pseudomonadati > Pseudomonadota > Alphaproteobacteria > Rickettsiales > Anaplasmataceae > Wolbachia > Wolbachia endosymbiont (group A) of Cephus spinipes. Next base: position 1,270,051 of record NZ_OZ034713.1, read on the forward strand.
GCAATTTCTCTTCACTTGTATACGCAAAACGAGTACAATTTAAAAAATAAATAATAAAAATGTGAAGGAAGAGTCTTTATTAGTTAAAGCAGGAAGAAAATTTAAGGACTATAAAGGTTCTATGAACCCGCCAGTTTATCATTCTTCTACCATATTATTCCCTACTTACAAGGACTACTTAAATGCAGCAAATGGAGAAAGTATATACGATGTAATCAACGATGATGTTGCAAGAGATTACAGCTATAGTAATGTTGGTACTCCCACTGTTCATTATTTTTCAAATGCACTGGCTGAAATTGAAGGGAGTGGACAAGCGCTTATTTTTCCTTCCGGACTATTTGCACTTACTTTTGCTATTTTGACTTTCACTAAAGCAGGTTCTCATGTTTTAATTCAGGATAACAGTTATTACCGACTCAAGAGATTTGCCGAAAATGAGTTACCAAACAGGGGAATAGAAGTAACTTTTTATGATCCAACACAGGATATAACTGATTTAATTCAGAGTAATACTTCATTGATAATGATCGAGACTCCTGGTTCTGTAACGTTTGAGATTTCGAATATAGAGCATATAGTAAAAGTTGCTAAAGAACGTGGAATCGTAACCGTTTGCGACAATTCATGGGCCACTCCTTTGTTATTTAAGCCGCTTGATTATGGAATTGATGTTGCACTATATGCGGTAACAAAGTATCTAGCCGGTCACTCAGATTTATTGATGGGGACTATGATTGCTGAAGGTGAAATTTTTAAATTGCTTTATGAGAGCTATAAAAATTATGGAGTAACCATTCAATCGCACGACTGTTATCTTGCACATAGGGGACTAAGAACACTGCACACACGTATGAAAAAGTACCAAAATACAGCAATGGAAGTGGCAAAGTGGCTAGAAGCACAGCAAAAAGTTAGAAAGGTTTTATATCCAGCACTTCCCTCCCATCCTCAACACGAATTATGGAAAAGTTACTTTAAAGGAGCAAGCGGCGTATTCAGTATAGTATTGGGTAGAGAATATTCATGTGAAGAACTAAGCTGCATGGTTGATCACATGAAAATTTTTGGTATCGGTGCTTCTTGGGGAGGGTGCGACAGTTTGATATTACCAATAGATCGTAGATCTATGTCAAGATCTGTAATGAATTCAGATTATGGTGGAAGTTTTATACGGATATTTTGTGGACTGGAAGATCCTGAAGATTTAATCTTTGACCTTAATGACGCACTAAAAAGGTTACCATGTTTAGACTTTCAAAACGATGAAGTAGGACATGAAACTGAGAGAATTACTGCATAACATTATTGATGTTAACTTTGATATTGAAATCAAAGGCGTCACATGTAATCCCAAGAAAATCAAGGAAGGTTATCTTTTTGTTTGTGTGTCAGAAAGGGATAGGATTTACATAGATCAGATATTATCTTGTGGAGCTAAAGCGATAATTGCAAGTGATTGCATAACAGAAGCTTCAAGCCTTGGTATCATTCCAACGCGTGATGCTGGAATCTGTATCTTCCACCCAAACCCTCAAGAAATATACAGCGAAATAGTCAGCAGGTTTTATCAATTCAAACAGCCAAAATATGTTGCTGCTGTAACAGGCACAAATGGCAAGACTTCAGTAGTAGAATTTTGCCGCCAGATCTGGCAAAACTCTGGCTATAATGCTGCGTCTATTGGAACAATTGGAACATGCATCAATAATGGCAGAAAAGGTAATAGCAACAGCCTTACCACTCCAGGTGCAGAAGACCTTTACGCAACATTGCGTGGTATAAGTGTAGAACACTTAGTGTTGGAATCATCAAGTCATGGGATTGATCAATACAGAATCCATGGATTAAAGTTGAGTGCTGCAGCTTTTACTAATTTCTCGCAAGATCATTTAGATTACCATAAAAGTCTTGGTGGATATTTAGAAACTAAAAAAAGGTTATTTTACGAAGTATTACCAGAAGGAAAAACAGCGATTTTAAATGCGGATATAGATGAATACGGCGCATTGCTTAAAATAGCTGAAAAACGCAGTAATAAAGTTGTGACTTATGGAAAAAAAGGCTCTGATATTACTTTATTAGAGCAAATACCAACTCCAAGTGGTCAATACCTTACAGTAAAAGTTGATAACCAAATTTACAATACATTTTTCCCAGTTTTAGGAAAATTTCAAGCATATAATCTGCTATGTGCAATTGGTATATCTGGATTAAATTACAGAGAAATATGTGTGGATAAACTCATTTTCCCGTCAGGAAGAATGGAGAAAGTGAAACCTTTTGCATTCGTGGATTACGCTCATACTCCAAGTGCGCTTAAACAAGCCCTATTGTCTTTAAAATGGCACTTCAATAAAAAAATAGTTCTAGTTTTTGGATGCGGTGGCAATCGTGATCAAACAAAACGCGCAGAAATGGGTAAAGTAGCACAAATATATGCAGACAAAGTGATAATCACGGATGACAATCCGCGTGATGAGAATCCTGCAGAAATTCGTCGTGGTATTTTACTACATTGCCCTGATGCGCTAGAGATAGAAGATAGAAGAGAAGCTATAGAGAAAGGAGTAGATATTGCCTATAATGAGGGTATGATTCTGCTAGTTGCAGGAAAGGGGCATGAAGGATACCAAATCGTGAGCGGCCAAACTTTTGAATTCAGTGATGTTGAGGTTATTAAAAATCACGTTTTAACATGCTACCGTTCTTGCAAGCGATAGCACTCTCACTTCTCTTGCACCAGAATTTAAAATTTCTTGAGAGCAGGACCTTACAGTTGCTCCAGTTGTTACTACGTCGTCAACTAATATCACGATTTTATTTTCGATAATTTTCTTGTTGCTTATGCTAAAAGCCTTCTTTAAATTTTTTTCACGCTGCTTAAGTGAAAGACCAGCCTGAGGGATAGTATGGCGAGGACGTTTTATTGCAAATGGCGTATAGGATAAATTGGATAACTTAGTCAACTCTTTTGCAAGCAGTGCTGCTTGATTATATTTACGTTTAAACAAACGCATTTTATGTAACGGTATAGGAATTACGACCTCTGCGTTCTGAAACGTATCCTGATTAGCTTGGTGTATCCACTTTGCATAGATTTTTACGTAATTCAAATTATCAAAAAATTTGAAATTTATAATCATGTTTTTACTATGTTGATCATAAGCAAAAACTGATCTTAATACTTTAAACGGTGGAGGATTGATGATGCACTTACCACACGTATAAATATTGTCTGAGATTACTACGCCACAAACATTGCAGTAATGCTTAGTTAGAAAATTGATTTTTTTGTTGCATTCACTACACAGATTAAGATTTTCATCAATGATACATTCGCAACTTACGCATACGCTTGGAAATATGAGATTTGTAGCTTTTTTTAGTAAGAGAAGGTTCACAACTCATTAAATATATTATAAAATAATTTATATAGTATAGCTAAAGTAACTTAAGCTTACACTCTTTCACTTTTTATTCCATTTCAATATAGTTCATGCTGCTGAAAAGCAGAACTTATAACTCAGTTTGTGGTATACCATTGACTGAAGTAGTCTTTGAATTATCCTTAGATAAAAATTGATGTTTTTCTGGCTTCTGTACTTCACTCAACTTACTTTGCACTTTGTCACAAGCCCACACAAGTGGCGTTATGATTGACGCGGCAGCCCAAATGATAGCAGCGCAAGCATAACTTACAATCTTGTTAAATACTCTAGCTACTGCATTAGCACAATCTTGCCCCATTTCTAAAAATATGTTTGAATAATTAACGAATGATTTTGTATCCGTTTTAAAACAATAGTCCCCTGTTATTTTTGACAATAACTTGACTGGAAAGTATGACAAACATGCCACTATCAAAAATAAAGGTTGCAATATTATGTTGGCTGCTAAAATAGCACTCAGTGCACACAATGAATACACTTTCTCTGCTCTGTAACCCACGTATTCACAATTATCATTGTTTTTATAATACTTGTTATAATCATCTTTACTCTCAACTCCACAAATTACATCTTTCACAGGTCCTAGCACATTATCAACGTAATGTACGGACTTATAGAAACTACTTTCTGGAACTAGTGTGCAATCTTCTGCTCTCTTAGCAGGTACAACTCCATATTCAACGTACCTTTTAAAGTATCGATATACTGACATTACCCTCTCCAAATCATAAATATGCAACATAGTCAATAATGATTAAGAAATAGTTTATAATAAATATGTTTTAAGATACCTGCCTGTAACACTTTCTGGAATTTTTACCACTTCTTCTGGAGTTCCAGTAGCAATCACTTCTCCGCCTTTTATTCCGCCCTCTGGTCCGATGTCTATTATATAATCTGCAGTTTTTATAACGTGCAAATTGTGCTCGATAACTATAACAGTGTTTCCCAGATCGACTAATCTATGGAGTATTTTTAGTAAGTTATTTATATCTTCAAAGTGTAATCCAGTTGTTGGTTCATCAAGAATATACAATGTTCTTCCGGTAAATCGTTTTGATAGCTCTTTAGATAGCTTTATTCGTTGTGCTTCCCCCCCAGACAACGTTGTTGACGACTGTCCGAGTTTTATATAGCCAAGTCCCACTTCCTGCAAAGAAACCAACTTTTCTTTTACCATTGGAAGGTTTTCAAAAAAAACACAAGCTTGATCTATCGTCATATCAAGCACATCAGAGATTGATTTTTCTTTATAAGTAACTTCCAATGTTTCCCGATTATACCTTCGCCCTTTACATTGCTCACACTTCACATAAACGTCCGGTAGAAAATGCATCTCTATCTTTAAGTGCCCATCACCTTTACAAGCCTCACACCTTCCCCCTCTGGTATTAAATGAAAACCGGCCTATATTATATCCCCTTGCTTTTGACTCCGAAAGACCTGCAAACCAATTTCTTATATGAGTGAACATACCAACATATGTTGCTGGATTTGACGCAGGAGTTCTACCAATTGGCGACTGATCAACTTCTATAACTTTATCTATATATTCAAGGCCTTCTATTCTATCACACTGACCATACCTTGCAGACGAATGATGTATCTTATGTGCTGAATATTTATATAACGTTTCTATGACTAAACTTGATTTTCCCCCTCCTGATATTCCAGTAACACAAATAAGATTCCCTATAGGAAATTTAACGTTCACATTTTTTAAGTTATTTTCACATGCATTTATTACTTTTATGAACTGAGTTGCTTGCTTTCTTCTCCTTGGAATTAAAATTTTTTTCTCTCCACTCAAATATTGCCCTGTTATGCTCCCCGAATTTCTTTGCACCTGGTCTGGTGTTCCTTCTGCAACAACTTTTCCACCATTTACGCCAGCTCCAGGACCAATATCAATCGCATAATCAGCAGCCATTATTGTATCTTCATCATGCTCAACAACGATTACAGTGTTACCCATGTCTCTTAAGTTTTTTAGTGTGGCAATTAACCGATCATTATCACATTGATGAAGGCCAATCGAGGGTTCATCAAGAACATATAAAACCCCCGTTAATCCTGAGCCAATTTGCGAAGCAAGTCTGATCCTCTGACTCTCGCCGCCAGAGAGAGTGCTAGATTCTCGATCAAGCGTTAGGTAATTCAACCCTACATTCTTTAAAAATGTTAGCCTCTTGATTATTTCACTTAGTATTTTATTTGAGATTTGCTTCTGTTGTTCTGTGAGCTTGTCTGGCAAATTTTCAAACCACTTAAGGGATTCATCGATACTAAGCCCTGATATTTCACCTATATGTTTGCTATCAATTTTTACTGTAAGCGCTTCTTTTCTCAATCTATAGCCAGTGCATTCTCTGCAGTGAGTAACAGAGCAATATCGCTCAACAAGCGTTTCATCATAATCCATCTGGTTTTCTAAGATACTGACCAAACCTTGAAATTTACCGAAGCCAAAGAGTATCATATCTTTTACTTCTTGATCTATGTTCTTCCACGGAACATCAAGGCTAAATTTACAATTTTCAGCCAGTGATAGAATTGCACTTTTTAAAAATCCATAACCTGTGTGCACTTGACGGAACATTGATCCCACTGGCTTTAAAGCGCCTTCAGATATTGAAAGAGTTTCATCTGGCACTATCAGCTTCACATCAATAGCCAGCTTTTTACCAAGCCCATTACACGAACCACATGAACCGTAAGGGCTGTTAAAAGAAAATAATCTTGGTTCTATTTCCTCAAGAGTGAAACCAGACTCGGGGCATGCAAAATTCTCTGAAAAAGTCAGAATTTGACCATTTTTATACTCGGAATGATGGTTGTCAGGTAGGTTTACTATTTCTACATACATTAGACCATTACCAAGTTTTAGTGCGGATTCTATACTACTTGGCAGTCGATTTCCTATATCGCCCAATATTGATATTCTATCTGCAACCACAAAAATGTCGTGTTTCTTGTTCTTATCGAGTTTAGGCAAGTCATCTACATTGTACACTTCACCATCTATTTTGAACCTTACGTAACCTTGTCTTTTAATTTCCAATATCTCTTTAAGATGTTCTCCCTTTCTACCACGCACAACAGGGGCAAGTATATATATCTTAGTTTCTAAAGGTAACGCAATTATAGTATCTACAATTTGAGACACCGTTTGTTTTGTTATTGGTAATCCAGTTGCAGGTGAATAAGGAACTCCTATTCGTGCATATACTAAGCGCAAGTAATCGTAAATTTCGGTAACAGTTCCAACTGTTGACCTTGGATTTTTTGAGATCGATTTCTGGTTGATAGATATTGCAGGAGAGAGACCTGTAATCGACTCAACATCTGGTTTATCCTGAATGTTGAGAAATTGACGCGCGTAAGCTGACAGGCTTTCAACGTACCGGCGTTGGCCTTCTGCATAAATCGTATCAAATGCAAGGCTAGACTTGCCAGAACCACTTAGCCCAGTTATAACAACTAGCTTATTTTTCGGTATATTGACGTCTACACCTTGCAGATTATGTTCCCTTGCGCCCTTAACTCTGATAAAATCGTCCATATTATACCATATAGCGTATTAACCATTATAGCCTCAAAATACGTGAATTTATAGTGATATATTGATTTTCTATTGATTTTTTCAACTGTTACGGAGAATTAAGCAGCGTTTGATAAATCGTCATTCCGCTACTTGTTAGCGGCTGAGATACCGCGACGGTATGACGGTTAAGTAGGCCAGTGCCCCTATGATGTCATCCCAGTGTCAAGCACATAGCTGTACGAACGTTGTAGTTTAGGAGCAATTCCCACCAGTGGGCCAGTGCCCAGACACTGGTTCTATGCAACTTAATTAAAAACGTTTGTTTTAGCGTAAGACAACTACCTTTAGCTCATCAGCTCAGTTATAAGCAAAATTTCTGGATTCCAGACTGGAATGACACCATTTGCTGTGCAATTTACCTTCAAAAATGAATGTTCGTACAGCTATGTGTCAAGCACTGGGATGACACCATTCTTTTTTCTGGATTCCAGTGTCTGGGCACTGGAATGACACCCCCCTGATAGGCTCAAATCATAGTGTTTGTACAGTTGTGGGTTTAGGCTACCTATAAATTCTAAACTGTTGTTACGTATTAGGACCACCAAATACACCCCCAGGACCCAAAGTCAGTTTAGCTATATCAGAAAACAGGTTATGTGGAAATCTTAAAATACTTCTTGTTCGCCAAGCAAAATAAATACATTCCTACAAACAAGCAGATGCTCAATACTGACACATAAGAAAACTTAAAAATTAAATCTCTAATGTATATTGATAAGCATTTACCTGCAGAAAATTTGTATAGTAATCCAACACATACAACGGCACTATCAACCACTGATGCTATAATTAAAGTAATGAAATTTGCCATATGAAAATTCAACTTGGACTTCAATTTTTCAAAAATAATTATGCTTGAGAGAAGAGATACTAAAATTGCAGTATATGAAATCAATATCATCAAATTAAAACTTTGCCATTTAAAAACACAACATAGCGCTATACACACTATTAAGTTGTACGTAGCTTTGCTTCTGCCATAAAATTCAACCATTGAATTTACAACTAAAGCAGCTCCCACAAATAAGGCAGCACATATCATCAATTTATTTGAAGTGTTGAGTAAAGAAAGACTGATAAACAGGAGTATCGATAAAATAGACATAATTACCTACCCAAAATTAATAACATACATTCATTCTAAATAAACATTACATATAGTAAAAGAGTTATTTAGCATAATAAGAAAAATATTTTATATTAGCATGCCACATCTTTCAGATCTACTTTTAAAACATCCTTTATGTTTAGCACCTTTTTCTCTGTTACTTTGCCAATACATGAATAAACTGCACCTTCAAACAATTCTTCAAACCTCTTCTGATTTTGTGGTGCAATAGTAACCAAAATTCTACTTTGCGATTCAGAAAACATTATTATCTTGTTTATTATGTCTGTATTTTGTATTTTTCCTATTGGCACTAGTGAAAGATCGATTTCAGCACCAAGGTCTCCTGCAATTAGCGATTTTGCCAGAGCAATAACTAATCCGCCTAAGTTTGGTGCAATTGCAGAGGCAATTATGCCATCTTTTATTGCTTGGTTGTAACGCTCATACAACTTCCTAGCGCTCTTTGCATCAACTTTTGGTACGTTGTTATTACCTATTCCACTATATAACTGATATTCAGATCTACCAAGTTCATCAAGTGTTTCTCCAAGCACGTATATTAAGTCTCCCGGCATTTTCACATCAAGCGATACCGCATTTTCAATATTTTCTATAATTCCAATTGCTGAAATGAGTAATGAAGGTGGTGCAGATATCATCACTTTCTCGCCATTTTCATCATATCCCTTAAAGTCGTTAAACATACTATCTTTTCCGGATATGAATGGTGCTTTAAATGCGGTTGCGTAATCATAACAAGCCTCTGCAGCTCTCTTTAGCTGCCATAGCCTTTCTGGATTATAAGCGTCACACCAGCAAAAGTTATCGAGCAACGCTAGATGGTCTATATTTCCTCCTGCGGCTACATAGTTACGTATGGCAGTGTCGATCGCACATGCTGCCATATGGTAAGTGTCAATTTCCCCATAACTCGAGCCAAACCCTTGCGATTTTACAACACCTTTATTTGAAGAAAGGATTGGCCTTGAAACAATAGCTTCACTGCACACTCTTCCCTTGCCCTGCAGTGGTTTCAGCACTGACGACCCTTGAACCTCATGGTCATATTGCACCACTATGAACTCTTTACTGCATATGTTTGGTCTGCTCAGCATTTCTTTTAGTTCAACATCTATTGAACTAAGTGGGAGCTCAGAAGCTCGGTCTGGTGTCATGCAAGTAGCTATCCACTCTCCAGTCCACGGCTTTGTCTGTAAATGCATTTTAGGATTACCGTCATGCAGAAATTCAGTTTCGATGTCCATTATTACTTTCCCTTCAGGACATTTAACAACAGCTTTACCACTCTCATTGAACTCTCCAATCACACAAACCTCCACATCATGTTTTTTCATAATTTGCTTAAACATAGGAAGATTTTCTTCTGGCACTGCTAAGGTCATTCTCTCTTGTGATTCTGATATCCATATTTCCCACGAAGCCATACCATCGTTTTTAAGGAGAACCTTGCTCAAATCAACTTCAAATCCGTCTTTTCCCATTTCACCAATAGACGATGATAGACCACCTGCTCCGTTATCCGTTATTGCATTATAAAGACCAAGATCTCTTGCTCTTATGACGGCATTGGATAGTTTTTTTTGTGTTATGGGGTCACCAATTTGCACAATTGTTGAAGGGCTGTTTCCCGACAAAGCCTCTGAGGAAAACGTTGCGCCGTGAATTCCGTCCCTTCCAACTCTTCCACCAATAATTACGATTTTATCGCCATTTTTTGGTCCTTTAATGTGTGAAGGTGCGTTATTTATGTTGCGCGGAATAATTCCGACACTGCCAACAAAAACCAGCGGCTTGCCACAAAATCTATCGTCAAAATATACCGATCCAAGTTGTGTTGGAATACCAGAGCAATTACCAGCAACATTAACACCATGGATCACTTTTTTCATTATATATTTTGGCGGTAAGATCTCATCAGTGCGCTCTTTATCCCTATAAAATTTGCCTTTTGCTTCTTTGGCAAAGCAAAAGTAATAGGTATTCATTATAGGCTCCGCGCCTTTCCCGAAACCAACTACATCACGATTAACTCCAAGCACTCCGGTCATTGCTCCACCAAATGGATCAAGAGCTGAAGGGCTATTGTGGGTTTCAACTTTATCTACAATCAAGTAATCGTCATCAAAAATTATTCCTCCTGCGTTGTCAGAGAAAACTGACACACATATGTCAGAATTTATCTCACGCGTTGCACGCTTGATATAATGTGCGTATAGGCCATCTTTTATTTCATCAATGGGAGAGCAAAAGATATTGTGCTTACAATGTTCAGACCAAGTCTGTGCCAGAGACTCAAGTTCAATATCATATGGATTTCTATTAAGTTTTTTAAAGTAATCCTTTATAGCTTTCATTGCTGCCAGAGAGAGCCCTAAAGTGCCATTACCATCGATTCCATCTCTGCTGATTTTCTCAAGTTCTTGGTCACTTACATTTAGGTTAACAGACTTAGCCCCATTACTACTTGATATCACTCCAGTGCTCTCTTTTGTCATTCCTGTTTCCCCCTCTGTCATTCCAGTGCTTGACACTGGAATCCAGTTTTCATTATACAATTGCTTGAAATTTTCTGGATCCAAGTAGTCAAGCACTGGGATGACGCCTTTTAACTTACCGTAATGCCTCCAATAGTAATTGCCGTTTTCTTTATAAACAAGCGTGCAATACTCAGTGATAGGGTTGAATTCTTGCTTTATATCATCTTCAGTTGCTTGACTTAGAATCAATTTTGAACTTCTTGCTTTTATACAAACATTTTCATCAATGTAGTCCTTGTTTATTAAATATTCTCTAACAATTTGTTTCGCTGTGTTGCCTACATTATCGGTCATGCCAGGTAAGAAGCTTATTTCCAAGCCCCACTTTGCTTGTGGTTCTATGAAATCATACGGAACTTCTTCAAGGTTTTCATTGTAGGAATAATAACGGCAGTCTTGTATGACTTTATTATAAAATAGCCCGCAAATTTCTTCATATAATTTGGATGGTAATCCTTTGCGTATGTAAATCGAGTAAACGTTGACTAACCATCTGCATCCAATTTGCTCGCATTTATTTAAAACTTCTATTCTAATGTTTGCCATGTAATGTTATAAAAAATTTTAATATATAATAGCATACAAGCACGTTTATATTTTGAATAATTTCTATACAATAAAATATTGTATTAATTGTTACTGTTAGTGGGAAGAGTTTTTACCGTTAATGTGGATGAATCCCTTTTTGATGTGCTGGTTCAGCACATATTTTCTGAATATGAAAGAGAAAAAATTCCCGAGATAAAGGTCATACTTCCTTGCAAGAGGGATGTGATAGCGTTACTCAATGCATTCAAGAATTATAACGCTGAAAAATGCATAATTTTGCCAGAGATAGTTTCGCTAGAGAACATTGATGAGGAAGATTTAATATTAAATCTTGATAGAGTTAAAGTTATAAGTCCAATAAAAAGGACGCTGCTACTCATTCAATTCATATTGGAATGGAATAGAAAAAATAACGACAATTTCCCAGTTGATTTAGCTTATAGCCTGCCATCACTGCTTGATAAAATTCAATCTACCCAAACAACGGATTATGATCAATTTAATGAGCATTCAAAAAAAATAGAGAATTTCATAAGCTTACTCACTGAGACTTGGAGTAAAACTTTAAAAGGTTTAGAAGTAGTAGATATATTAAAACATAAGAGTGATTACATAAACAATATGATAATCTCTTTACAAAAAGACCAATATATAATCTTTGTTGGAATTGGAAAGGATAAGTCGTTAATTAAGGCTATATATGACCTGCCATTTGGAAAAATAATTTTGCCTAACCTGAATTTGAAAATTAAAGAGAAAGACTGGAAATTGCTTGATAAAAAACACTATCAATATTGTCTGAAAGATCTGCTCGATTATTTAAATGTAGATAGAAGGGATGTTAGCTGCTTGAACACTATAGAGAATGAAATAACTGACTATGTCTTTGATACAACTGCCGATCTAAGCAAAGTTAGTAGTGGACATGTTGGCAATATTGAAGTCATCACTTGTGATTCCAGAGAGGAAGAAGCACAAGTGACATCATTAATTATAGAAAATGAAGGTTATGAAAACATTTCTTTGGTCGTCTTTGATAAATTACTTGCAGCTCGTATAGCATGTTTATCAAGGCAACACAGTGCCATACCGGAAAATTACCCTTATATAACGCTTCTGCTTTATAGTATCGAAGTTTTGACCTCAAATTGGAGCAGTGTGTCATTACTTTCGCTCCTTAAACATAGGCTAGTGACTTTTGGTTACACTCAAGAAGAGTACACTCGGATTTTATCTGAATTTGAAATAGAGGTATTACGCAACTTTAGTACAAATGGCCTGAGCGATATTATAAATGCTATCAATGCCCATAAAAAGCTAAAACATAAAGAAGATATATTACTTATTATCAGTAAGTTAGAGGTTGTATTTAATCCTTTGCTTAACATTATAAATTGCCCTATTTCTGATGTGGTGGCAACTCATTTGCAGTGTGTTAATATGCTATCTGGTATAAATTTTTCAGAGCTAAATGGTGAAATAGGTAATTTCACCTGTAATTTCTTGAATGCATGTGAGGGTGTAGAAATTAAGTGCTCCTTAGAGTTATATAACCAAATTCTGACCTTATTTTTAGAGAAAGAGTTTTTCTCTGTAGCAAATGACTTAAATAAATTCAGCTTATATCACAACAAGGTTGTAATACTCGCTGGGTTTAATGAAGCGCCAAGCTTTCAAAGTCCGCTTTTGAATGCACTTACGAGAGAAAAATTTAGTCTTCCTTCTGCGCAAGAAGAGCAGGGGTATTTTTTTTATACTTTACACAATTTGTTTTGTGCAAGTAAGGTTTATATTACAAGATCGCTAAGCCATAGAAAACCAATTCTATTGCAGCGTTTGGAAATTATGTTACAGGGGTCAAAATATCCTTATCGTGATTGGCTAAGGATATTAAATACGCCTGAATGTACTGTTCCATGTACTCAGCCTATGCCAAAACCTCAAACCGAAGTTAGAAAAGAAAAAATGCAGGTGATGTCTTGCAGTGCAATAGAAAAGCTAATTCGTAATCCTTATTCATTTTACGTTGAATATATACTGGGCCTTAAACAATTAAGAGACTTGAATTTTAAGCCATCGATGTTGGAATTTGGCACTATGGTGCACAACATTCTTGCAAGATATTTACGCAACAAAAAGTCGCCAATGAGCATTGCACGAGAAACATTCTCGACTAGTCAGTTTAATTTTTCAAATATGTGGTGGATAAGACTACAGAGGGTAATTCAATCTTTTGTCGAACTTGATGAAACTCGAAGCAACTATGTTGAGTTGGAAAAGAGCTTTTCCTGTCCGATATTTCATATTCCAGTGCGTGATGCTGGTTCTTGTGATCAGTATGAAACTGCTGGGATGACAAATAGGCCACAAGAAATTTCACTGACAGCAAGATGTGATAGAGTTGAGTATCTACCAAGTGGGCAAGTGGCAATTATAGACTATAAGCTTGGTACACCACCTTCCAATGAAGAAGTAATGTCGGGATTTTTTCCGCAATTAATTTTACAAGCCTTAGCGGTAGAACATATAACAAAAAGAGAAGTCTCAGAACTTGCTTATTGGAAACTTGATTATGATAAAATAAAAGTTATTTCTATACAAAATTATAGATACAAAATGCAAGAATTAAAAAATGATCTGCCTGGTTTTTTATCTAATTATTTAAGTAATTCCACACCCTTTATTGCCTCTCCATATTTTGATAAATTCCTGAGATTTAACAGCTATAAACAGCTAGAAAGGGTAGGAGAGTGGTTGTAAATGGTGTCATCCGAGTAGCTGACACTGGGATCACCGCGAACCGTCATACCGCCACGAACCGTCATATCAACTATGTTTTTTTTAAATTTTTTGAATTTAGTTTTATTACAACTCTTGTTTATAATTTTGTATTTTTATTCAATTAGAAAATGCATTTTTGACAATAAACACCCTAATTTATCATAGAAAAATTTTATATCAAACAACAGTTACTGCTTAGATTTTATGGTTTGTGCTTTAAGTGTGTGTGGACGCACATATTCGTTAACTTATTTCCTATGCAGATTTTTTTAATTCATATTAACTGCTTCTTTAAGCCTGGCATTAGCAATAACCATAATTTTACGCATTAGAGCTTACCATCTTCTTCTTACCACTTTCAATGAGCTTGGAATAAAATGCACCAAGTGCAGATTTGAGCAGCCATTGCAGCCGTTAGTACGAACATTGCTTCTACCGCCTGTTATTCTTCGATAACCAATAGCTTTTCCACTTTCTTTTGGATGCGCCAGCAAGACTTGCTACTTCTTTTCTGTTTAAGTAGCCAAGCTCTGGCATTAAACACAGAAAGTCTTGAGATAACTTTTCCAGGAACTGTTTTAAGGATTTTTTGACGTTGTTGTAACTCACGGCTTTCATCAATAATTTTTTGTATAGTATTATTGAGTTCATCTATTTGACTATTAAAGAATCCGATAGTTTTTTGACAACTTTCTTTTATATGGTCGTTTTCAGGTGCTTCCAGTCTACATTTTTCCTGAGTTCTCATTTGCGTAATGTCATCACGACGTTGACAAAGTGCAACCAAGGTTGATTGTTTTTCAGAAGTGGGGAGAGAGAGTTCCATGACGCATATTGAGCAAGAGCCCTTGCATCTGATTTATCGGACTTTGCTAAAGTTCCGTGTGACAAGATGAAGCTTTTTACTTTACGGGTATTAGCTCGATGTACAGCGATATTCTTGTCAATAAGAAAATGCGATAAACCAATTTCCTGTATTTTCTAAAGTTACTAAAGAATTAGGTAAGATATCTGAAAACTTTTTAAACAATTGTTGCCAACCAGAAGCATTATTATCAAATTCGACAACACTCTTCTGTGTGTGAACCGCAATAACATTTTTAAATTTTCCGATGTCAATACCAATAAAATTTTGATAAGATGTAACCATATTAATAACCTCGATAGTTTATTGATTTAAGATTGTAAACGGGTGCATACATATGTCCCATGCAACTATTCAAACGTATCGAGGGATAGCCTTGATATAAACGGTTGTCAACGCCGCGTCGGTCGCACACGCCCGCTATTCCTATAGTGAGTAGTTCCCTCTTGTTTCTTTTATAACATATTTTTAACTTACAGCCGCCGCGGTATCTCTTAGCCGCTAACACGTAGCGGGATGACGAGCTTATCGTCACGCCGCCACGAACCGTCATACCGCGATTCATTCGCGGTATCTCGGCAATAGATCCCGCTAACACGTAGCGGGATGACGGTTGTCGTTTAGCCATAAATATTAAGAAATTTACCAAATAAAAAAAAAGGCAAAAGAAGCCCTGGGGTTATTATCTGCTTTAAAATATTGGCGTTTTTTATGTTTTAAACGCTTGACAAGCAAGATTTAGCTGCTTTTAATTGCAACTAACCTACGCTGCAAATGTTTAAGAAATTTACTAAGCAGAAAAAAAGACAAAGAATCCCCGAGTTAGCTAGTCTTTTACTATCTCTGTCGAGTATTGGCATTTTTTGATGTCTTGTAACGCTTTATAAGCGCGTTCAGCTTATTTAGATAAAAATCTAGATGTAGATGAAGTTTTGTAAAGACATACAGTATCTATATACTGCAAAAAATTGAACATAAGACGCCGATACATTAAGTAATCCTTACCTTTTAATCTGCAGATTGGCGAAAGCAAATACAATAGCTTCAGTTTCATGATAAGGGGGCTAGCGGAGTTTGTCAAGGGATTTTTGACGAAATGATTTTGAAAGTAAAGAGCGGGAGAAGGGGTTCGAACCCTCGACCTCAACCTTGGCAAGGTTGCGCTCTACCAACTGAGCTACTCCCGCAATTAAATTAACCTAAATTTACTTAATTATAGGCATATACAGCAATTTGTAAACCCCCGTGTACACGAAAAATGTGAGAGCCCATAAACTTGTGTGGTTCCTTCTATGATCTTTTCGTATACTTAAGGCTTATTTTTGATTATCATAAGTTTTTAATTATTCCACAAAGCTTTATGGGAATATTTTTATATAAAGACGACTTGCCAGCTAGTTCAATACCAGATGATGTAAGGTCTATAGCTGTTGATACCGAGGCAATGGGGCTACTTCATAGCAGAGATAGATTATGCCTTGTGCAGCTCTCTTTTAATGATGGCAACGCTCACTTAGTTCAACTCAAGAACGATTATACAGCGCCAAATTTGAGAAAAATATTAGAGGATAAAAATATAACTAAAATATTTCACTTCGCGCGATTTGATGTGAGCATAATACGTTATTACTTGGAAACTTGGGCACTTCCGTGCTATTGCACAAAAATAGCTTCACGTTTAGTTCGCACTTACACAGATAATCATAGCTTAAAAGAGTTGTGCTTAGAGCTGCTTGATACCAAACTAAATAAGCAGCAGCAATCTTCTGATTGGGGAAATGAAAATTTAACAGACAAACAAAAAAGTTATGCTGCATCTGATGTTTTGTATCTCCACAGGATAAAGGAAAAGCTAGACTTAATGCTGGAACGTGAAAATAGAAAAGAATTGGCCCAAAAGTGCTTTGAATTTCTTCCTACTCGTATTGAGTTAGACTTAATGGGTTGGGAAAACGTGGATATCTTTAACCACCAGATGTAATAGAAGTTTTTTGTTTGTGCAAAACACTTTAGGGCAATTTTTCAAGCTCTGCGGTAAGAATTTAGTTGATTAACTGCTAATAGATATGCTATATTTTACAAAAATTTAGGTATTTTATGAGTGATGATATTACATCGGTAAATGATCAAAATTTCAAATCTGAAGTCACTGACTATAAAGGGTTTGTTCTGATAGACTTTTGGGCAGAATGGTGTGGGCCATGTAAAAGTCTAATGCCACGTATCGAACAATTGGCTAAAGACAGAAAAGGCAAGATTAAGATCTGCAAATTCGACATAGATGAAGGGACTGAAGTGCCAAGTAAGTATGGAGTGCAATCTATACCCACTTTAATCATATTTCAAGATGGTAAGGAAATTGCACGCAAAATTGGTGCAACAAATGATTTGTCAAGTTGGGTTGATAGTGAAATAAGCTAATAGACAAATTTGCTTTTGTGTGTATTATAAATATTGATAAAAGGGATTGTAGCTCAGTCGGTTAGAGCAGTTCGCTCATAACGAATTGGCCGTAGGTTCGAGTCCTACCAATCCCACCATTGTTAGCATGATCGTAACAATGAGAAAGCTGTAGTATATGAACTATATGTTGATATAATGGAGGAAATAATGAAATTTACTAAGTCTCTAAATAACAAGTTAGATGAATTGCACTTACTAAATCATCCATTTTACCAGTCATGGAATACAGGAAGCTTAAGCTTGCAAGCTTTACAAACCTATGCTAAAGAATATTATCACCACGTTGCTGCGTTTCCTCGTTACATCAGTGGTATACATTTTTTGTGCCCAGATCTAAAAATGCGACAGGTTTTACTTGGTAATTTAATAGAAGAGGAACAAGGTGATGAAAATCATCCAGAATTATGGCAACGTTTTGCTGAAGGGCTTGGCGTTGCGCGATCTGATCTTCGTGAAAGTGCACAGATTAAAGAGACACAGGAGTTAGTTGATGGTTACTTTGATATTGTAAGATCAGGTTTTGCGGCAGGTCTTGGAGCCTTATACGCTTACGAACGTCAAACTCCAGAGGTTTCTAAGTCTAAAATTGAAGGTTTAAAAAAACACTATTCAATAAGTGATGAGTGTTCTCTTCAATTTTTTACGGTTCATATGGAAGCTGATGAGTGGCATTCTGAGGAGTGTGCAAATCTTATTGAAGATCTAGATGAAAAAGAGCAAGATAAAGTTATGCAGGGTGCTCAAAAGGGAGCAAAGCTCTTGTGGGGTTTTCTTGATGGGATGATAAATGCCAGTGTGTGTTAGTAGTTGTAAGTAGCTTAAACTCAGTGATGTTGGAATGCAATGTCTGCATGTAATCTTCTTATATCTGACTTACGGCTTTGGGTTCATTTAGGCTATAGTGCAGAAGAGAAGTATCATTCTCAATTAGTTAGTGTTAATATTGATTTTACCTTTAAATCCCCCCCTTTAGGACTTACAACTGACCGGCTTGAGGATACTATATGCTACTTGGAGGTAGTTCAGAGTATTCAATCTCTCGTTCAAAGCAAGCAATTCAACTTAATCGAGCATTTAACTCATGATATATACAGGACCATTAATAACCTTGTGATGCAAAAAAAGCTTATTATTTCTTCTATAGGCGTAACTATTCACAAAGTTGCACCACCTGTCCCCAGTGTGCATGGAGGTGTTTTCTTTACTTATCGTAATGCGTTGCAAGAATGATTTACATTTCTATTGGCTCAAATATGGGGAATCGCTTTTCCCATTTACAAAAGGCTGCTCAGTTACTGCAGGAACGCTATTTTAAAAATTTAAAATCTTCAATTATTCTGGAAACTAAGGCTATTTTACCAAATGATGCTCCACCTGGGTGGGACAGGCCATTTCTAAATATGGTTGTGTATGGAAGTTGTTCTTCTTCTCCTGAAGAGCTGTTAAAGGGCCTTAAACAAATTGAGTGTGACATTGGCCGCCCGCAGGTCTATGAAAAATGGGCACCTCGCGTTATTGATTTGGATATTTTGTTATGGGATAACCTGACACTTGATACATCCTACCTTAAGATTCCTCACCCAGAATTGATAAACAGACCATTTTTGCTTCACTTGATGGCAATGCTGAGTCCCATGGCAGTAGTTAACAAAACGTTTGGTACTATTAACCCTAACATTAAGGATTGCTTTTTAAGGAGTTTTACGCTTTCACCAGAGCTTGTAGGTATTGTTAATATTACTCCTGATTCATTTTCAGATGGTGGTCTTTATTATGATGCAGATCAAGCAACCAAGCAAGCACTGCAACTGGTATCAGACGGTGCAAGTATAGTTGATCTTGGTGCTCAATCAACAAGACCTGGCTCCTCAATACAAACTCCAAAAGCAGAATATGCACGCTTAAAACCAGTGCTTGATAATCTCAATCAGTATATGAAAGTTGGTGATATTAAAGTCAGCATTGATAGTTTCTGGCCAGACGTTATTTTAAATGTTTTGGAACACTACAACATTGCCTGGATAAACAATCAGAAGGGAGATCTAGATGATAATACCTTAAAAGCAGTTGCTAGTAATGGTTGCAGCATCGTTATTATGCATTCACTTTCAATACCACCACATAGAGACAACATTATTCCAGACGACACTGACCCAATTGATATCATAAATAATTGGGCAGAGAAGAGCATTAGCAGGTTACTTACCCTAGGTTTTGATCAAAGCTCGATAATTATTGATCCTGGTATTGGTTTTGGAAAATCTCTATATCAGAATATCTGGCTTTTATGCAATATAGAAGCATTGCAAAGTTTTGGCTGCAAAGTTCTGGTTGGCCATTCTAGAAAGTCATTTATTTCTTCTTTTTCTACAGAACCTGTCTTTAACCGAGATTTAGAAACAATTGCTTTATCATCTGCATTGCACAACAAGGTTGATTTCCTTCGAGTGCATAATGTGCGTGATCACATGCGATTCTTTGTAGCTCAAGCTGCTTTACAGGGATGATAGTTATCGGAATTATGGCTGTTGATCCCAAGGGGGTAATTGGAATAAATAATGGATTGCCCTGGCATTATCCAAGTGAGTTAGATCATTTTCGTCAGGTGACTGACAAACAAGTTATTGTTATGGGAAGAAAAACATTTGAAACTATGTCTCAAAACATATTAAAGGATCGTATCCCTGTTGTTTTTTCTCGTGACAAATTAAATTCTTGTTTTAACAGAGGAGTAAAATGCACTATTATTTCTTCTATGCAAGAGTTTTTGTCAATCCAAAGTAATTCTAAAGTCTTCATGATTGGTGGAGCACAAATAGCGCATCTTTTTTTGGAGTATGATCTAATCTCAGAATTTATCATAACAGAAATTCACAAACCCTATAAAGGTGATGTATATTTCAACTTAACACTTCTTGATGGATGGCATAAAACTATTCTCACCAAAACGAAAGATTATACTATATGTAGGCTAATACGTTAATATGCATGTTAAAGCAATTTATACCCACCGCATTGAATGTGGGGAAGTATTAGAGCAGGTTCTTGATCGCTATGTTTCAGAGTTGCTAGGAGAGGAAGTTGTTCTTGCTATCACATCAAAAATCATTTCTATTTGTCAAAAACAAGTGGTTTGCAAAACTGCTTGTTCTAAAGAAGAGCTAATCAAAAGAGAAGCTGATGCAATTGTTGATGTAGACCATAATTCTTACGGCATCTATTTAACAATCAAAGACAATATCTTAATTCCATCTGCTGGTATTGATGAATCAAATGGTAATGAAATGTATATTTTATACCCAAAGGATGTTCAGAAAACAGCTCTATCAATATGGAACTATCTCAAGACAAAACACTGCATAAAACATCTTGGTATTTTGATTACAGATAGTAACATAACACCTATGCGCCTTGGGGTTACGGGCGTTGCTCTTGGTTGGTGTGGATTTGAACCATTTTATTCCTATATAGGCAAGCCAGATCTTTATGATCAACCACTGCAAGTAACACAAGTCAATCTTCTTGATGCGCTGGCAACGTCTGCTGTTTTAGTTATGGGAGAAGGGGCGGAGCAAACACCAATGGCAATAATTAGTGGCGCACCAAAGATTCACTTTCTTACTCGTCTGCCAACTACAGAAGAAGAAAAAAGTGTGAAGATATCTATGGAAGAGGACCTTTACTCTCCTCTCCTCATGCGAGCCCGCTGGTTAAAGAGTTAAAGAGGAACTTAAAAATTTGCTATTAGACTTCTTATACCAATTCCTGCTACACAAGTAACGGATAGACAATAATAGAAAAAAAGCCATACTGAAGTAAGTAAAGTAGCGAGGTTTAAATGGCATTAAGATCAAAATTATTGGATGAAAAAGTGGTGGAATCAGCAAAAGAAATGCTGAAGAAAGTAAGAAATAACGCATATGTTGCAAAAAAACTAAATGCTGTAATTGCAGCAAAAAAGCACAGTATAACAGCCGTAGCAAAGATATGCTGCATTTCAAGAAAGGCACTTACTGCATGACCTAAAATTTGGCAGAGAAGAAAAATTATTTGCTCCGCCTCAACGCCGTAGAAAAACTATATTGAATCAAAGTCAACGTGAACAAGTTGAGGTGTGGATAGAGGAAAACCCCAATATTACTATAAAAGAAATGAAAATAAGAATTCAAGAAAAGTTTGGTTTGAATATCAGCAAATCTACAGTACACCGTAATATGCAAAGAATGAAATTCTCATATATCACACCAAGACCAGTGCATAACGGACAAGATAAAAGTAAACAAGAGGAATTTAAAAAAAAATCTTAATGAAACTATTGTCATGTATCCTGAAAAAGAGCTATTTTTCTTCGATGAATCGCGGTTTGGCACACATTCAAAGATTGGACACGGGTGGTTTAAAAAAGGCATTAGGACACAGGTTAAGGTAAAACTAGGTAGGCAAAATTTTTATCTCTATAGTGCAGTTAATCCCAGAAATGGAGAAAGTTCTAGCTCAAACGTCAATACTGATTGTATGAATATATTCCTTGAGCAGATGTCACAATATTTAGGAACAAGGGAGGCATTTCTTATCATGGATTGTGCTAGTTGGCATAAGTCAAAAAATTTAAAAGTACCTAAAAATATCGACATTATATACCTACCACCATACTCACCTGACCTCAATCCTGTTGAGAGGTTTTGGTTATATATAAAACAGAACATTTTGCGTAACAAAATCTACGACACAATTGCTTTGCTTGAGAGCGCTTTGTGCAAATTTATTACCTCTCTTTCTCACTCCACAATTAAAAAACTCTGCAATGCCGCTTATTTGATTCACTAGTAATGAGAATTGGTATTACATAACCATATAACATTGGGAATAGAAACAAAAAACTTGCTTGACACCCTTCGCCAGCCCCCTTATCATAAAACTGAAGCTATTGTATTTGCTTTCGCCGATCTGCAGATTAAAAGGTAAGGATTACTTAATGTATCGGCGTCTTATGTTCAATTTTTTGCAGTATATAGATACTGTATGTCTTTACAAAACTTCATCTACATCTAGATTTTTATCTAAATAAGCTGAACGCGCTTATAAAGCGTTACAAGACATCAAAAAATGCCAATACTCGACAGAGATAGTAAAAGACTAGCTAACTCGGGGATTCTTTGTCTTTTTTTCTGCTTAGTAAATTTCTTAAACATTTGCAGCGTAAGTTAGTTGCAATTAAAAGCGGCTGAATCTCGCTTGTCAAGCGTTTAAAACATAAAAAACGCCAATATTTTAAAGCGGATAATAACCCCAGGGTTTCTTTTGCCTTTTTTTTCATTTGGTAAATTTCTTAATGTTTATGGCTAAACGACAACCGTCATCCCGCTACGTGTTAGCGGCTAAGAGATACCGCGGCGGTATGACGGTTTGCGGCGGCATGACCTCGTCATTCCCCTACGTGTTAGCGGGATCTAGAGATACCGTGACGGTATGACGGTTCGCGCGGTGGCATGACCTCGTCATCCCGCTACGTGTTAGCGGGATCTAGAGATACCGCGGCGGTATGACGGTGTAGATGATGGTTAAGTATCCCGCTACGTGTTAGCGGGATCTAGAGATACCGTGACGGTATGACGGTTCGCGCGGTGGCATGACCTCGTCATCCCGCTACGTGTTAGCGGGATCTATGCTTTGAGATACCGCGAATGAATCGCGGTATGACGGTTCGCGGCGGCGTGACGATAAGCTCGTCATCCCGCTACTTGTTAGCGGGATCTAGAGATACCGCGAATGAATCGCGGTATGACATAGGGAACCCTTTCTTGGGTTAGCTATAGATTTACTTCGCATATTCAGCTAATTTTTATTACAATTACAACAAAATAATTTTGGCTTTGATGAAAACTGTATATGTATGTCAATCCTGTGGTCACAGCACTGGTAGGTGGGTAGGGAAGTGCATCGCATGTGACAATTGGGATACAATTGTTGAGGAAATAGCAGTAAAAACGGGCAAAAGAAGTATATCTGCACCAATTTTAATAAAGACGTTATCGGGTAGCGAAATTATCACTCCAAGTCGTTTTTTAACAGGAATAGAAGAATTAGATAGAGTTTTTGGTGGGGGTATCGTTCAAGGTGCTAGCATTTTAATTGGTGGCGAACCTGGTATTGGAAAATCCACCCTTTTGCTTAGAATTGCAGCTAATGTTGTGCAACTTTCCTCTTTTGAATGTCTTTATGTATCCGGCGAGGAGTCTTTAGAGCAGGTGAGTCTCAGAGCAAAGCGTCTTAAGATAAATGAACCTAAAATTAAGCTTTTATCTACAGTGTCTTTAACTGATGTAGTAGCAACAATAAAGGAAAACAAAAGTATTAAATTCTTAGTAATTGACTCTATACAAACAATGTATGATAGCAGAATTACATCGGCACCAGGAACTGTAACTCAGGTTCGTACTTGCGCACATGAATTAACTATTCTTGCGAAACAATATGGTGTTTCTCTTTTAATAGTTGGTCATATAACTAAGGATGGACAAATAGCTGGACCCAAAACTCTGGAGCATATGGTGGATACGGTATTATATTTTGAAGGTGAAAATAGCAATCAATATCGCATTTTGCGTACTATTAAAAATAGATTTGGCCCTGCAAATGAAATTGGTGTTTTTGAGATGTCTGAAGCAGGACTTGTGCCTGTTGATAATCCATCATCATTGTTTCTGATGGCCCATGACAGAGAAGTAGTTGGCAGCGCCGTATTTGCAGGAATTGAAGGTTCAAGACCAATTTTAATGGAAGTGCAAGCATTAATAGCAGGGACTAATATGGCAACCCCAAGAAGGGCAGTAGTTGGGTGGGATATTAATCGATTGGCTATGATCATTGCGGTGCTAAATGCTCGTTGCAAAATGTTTTTGCATGATAAAGAGGTATACCTAAACATTGCAGGGGGACTCAAAATACAGGAACCATCGGCTGATCTTGCTGTTGCTGCTTCCCTTATTTCAAGTGTAGTAAATTTACCGCTGCCAACTTCTTCAATAATCTGCGGTGAAGTTGCACTTTCAGGAGAAATTAGGAATGTCTCGCATGCTGATCTCAGACTAAAAGAAGCACAAAAGTTAGGATTCAAAAAAGCAATTATGCCTAAAAATGGCAATTATTCTTCTCATGATATTGAGATAATTAAGCTTGGTCATGTAAGGGAATTAAGAGAAGTCTTTAATTACAATTAAATAATGCTTCAGCAAATTCTTTACTAGTAAACTCCCTTAAGTCCTCTATATTTTCGCCAATTCCTATAGCATGTAACTTTACCTTATAAGCTTCTGCAAGTCCAATTACTACTCCGCCCTTAGCGGTGCCATCTAGCTTTGTTACGATTAGCCCGGTAACATGGACCATCTTACTAAATGCCTCTAATTGGCTATAAGCATTTTGGCCGGTAGTTGCGTCAAGAACTAAAATAACGTCATGAGGGGCAGTATCATCCAATTTCTTTATCGTTCTATATATTTTTGATAACTCCTCCATAAGGTTCACATTATTTTGCAGCCTTCCTGCTGTGTCAATTAGAACAACATCAACGTTATCTTTTATAGCTTGACTTACAGCTCTATATGCCACACTTGCAGAGTCGCTACCGTACTCTCCAGTAACAATCAAGCAATCAGAACGTTCTGCCCAAATGTTTAACTGCTCACTAGCAGCAGCTCTAAATGTGTCACACGCAACAAGCATAACGGATTTTCCCATCTCCTTATATTTATATGCAAGCTTACCTATAGTCGTGGTTTTACCATTACCGTTTACTCCGCATACCATTATTATATGTGGTTTTTTATTTAAAATTAACGGCTGTACAACTGGGCTCAATATAGCTTCTATTTCGTTCATTAACTGCTGCGAGATAATATTATGTTCAACTTCCTTGTCAAACTTGATGCTTGTGAGCCTATCGATAATCAACTTAGAAGTTTTATGACCAATGTCCATGCTAATTAGCAATTCCTCTAATTCATCTAAAAGCGACTGATCTAATTTTTTTTTGCCAGAAAAAATACTTTTCACCCCGTCGCTAAAGCGAGAAGAAGTTTTTAACAAGCCTTTATAAAGGTTACTAAACAAACTCAAGGGAATACTCCTTTTTAAATTATAAACTTAATGACAACATAGAGACGCTGATTGTAAAGAAATACACGTATTATGTGTATTTGTAAAGTTAAACAGTCGTTTTACGGGAATTTTGAAAGTAAAAATCACGTAAAACGATTGTTTTCCTTTAGTTTTTAACCTAAATATGTTATAATGTAAAATAGCAGTTTATAGGTAATTTTATGAGTTATAATGAGAAAATTTTAGATCATTATGAAAATCCAAGGAATGTTGGCTCTCTGGATAAAAATGATCCAAATGTTGGTACTGGTTTAGTTGGTGCACCATCGTGCGGTGATGTAATGAAATTGCAGATAAAGGTCAATGACAAAGGTGTTATTGAAGATGCAAAATTTAAAACTTTTGGTTGTGGTTCTGCCATTGCTTCAAGTTCCTTGTTAACAGAGATGATAAAGGGAAGAACCATCAGTGACGTTACACAGATAAAGAATACTCAAATAGTGGAAGAGTTGTCTTTACCTCCAGTGAAGATACACTGTTCGGTACTTGCTGAAGATGCTATAAAGGCTGCTATTCATGATTATCAAAGTAAGCAAAAGAATTAAGAAGCATGAGTGAATATCAAGAAGTAGGCGGAGGTGAAACTGTAAAAAAGAATAGAAAACTTATCACTATAACTGCGGAAGCAGTAGAAAGGATAAGGTATTTATTGGACCAAAAGAAGCATACTAACCTTGAGAAACCGGAAGAAGCAATAGGAATAAGAGTGCTAATTAAGCAAAAAGGATGTTCTGGTTTAAAATATGATATTGAATATGCGTATGATACTCGTCCTTTAGAGTCGATAATTGAGGAAAACTGCAGTGATGACCAAAAAGTTAAAGTGTTGATCGATCCAAAATCCGTCATGTTTATTCTTGGCTCTGAAATGGATTATGTAGAAGAAAAATTTTCATCGGGTTTTGTTTTCAAAAATCCTAATGAGAAAGGAAAATGTGGTTGTGGAGAGAGTTTTCATGTCTAGCAGCTATTTTACATTGTTTGAAATTGAACCAACTTTCAATATCAGCTTTGATGAGTTAGAGAAAAAATATATTGAGCTAAGCAAAACTGATATAAATGAAAGACAGTCCCAAAACATGGAAAATATTAACAGAGCTTATCAGATACTAAAGTCACCGCTAAAACGTGCCGAGCATTTGCTAGATTTTTTTGATGTGAAAAGCCAAAAGGACCACTTAAATTCTGAAATATTAAGTGAATCAATGGAAATAAGAGAATATTTGCTGGACTGCGATGATTTACAATTTGCAAGCAGGATGATTGATGAAAAAATAAAAGATTGCGTTAAAAACCTAATTAACACTTTTGCTATAAAGAATTTTGATGGAGCTGCTACACAAGTCTTAAGATTGAAATATTTATATAAGTCATTTGAGGAGGTGAAAAAGAATGCAACCAATTCAAATTTCTGAACCAAATTCAAGTGAAGTAATTTTTGGTATAGATCTTGGTACTACCAATTCTTTGATTGCTATGGTAAATAAAGCTGGTAACGTGGAGATATTTGAAGATGAACAAGGAAGAGAACTGCTGCCTTCTGCTCTTTCATATGAAAATAATACATTAAAAACTGGCTACGATGTCGGTCAAAATGCAATCTACTCAATAAAGCGTTTAATGGGTAAAAGTGTTGAAGAATTAAATAAAGAAGGCGTCAATTTTGAAATAGATCATGAAAGCGAAAAAGTTATTAGAATAAAATGCGCAGAGGAAAAGTATCTTACTCCTGTTGAGATTTCTGCTGAGATATTAAAAGCTTTATGTGAGAGGGTAAAAAAGTCTAAGGGACTGGAAGTAAAAAAAGCAGTGATTACTGTGCCAGCTTACTTTGACGATTCAGCACGTAACGCAACTAAATATGCGGCAAAATTAGCTGGAATAGAAGTTCTTCGCCTCGTTAACGAGCCAACCGCTGCAGCGCTTTCTTACTCCATTGAAAAGAACAATAGCAGTGGAATATATGCAGTGTATGACCTTGGTGGCGGAACGTTCGATATTTCGATATTGAAATTGCATCAAGGAGTGTTTCAAGTTCTTGCAGTTGGTGGTGACACCAAACTCGGCGGTGATGATTTTGATCATTTGCTGAGTTCAATTGTGATTGATAAGTATAGAGAAAAGACGGCCAAGCAACTAAATTCCTTACTTATCGAATCACGCTCTGTGAAGGAATATCTGAGCAAAAACACCTCAGGCATTTTTGAATTCAGCATTAACGGCAAGCCATTTGAATGTGAAATTACCAGAGAAGAATTCGAGCAGGCAATCAGTTCTTTGGTCAATAAGACTATCAATATAGTCACTCGTACTATAAGCGACATAGATCTTAAAATTGATAATATAAAAGGAGTAATTTTAGTTGGTGGTGCAACTAGAACACCATTGGTTCAAAATTCACTAGTCAAACTCTTTGGAAATAAAGTGCTGAATGACGTGGATCCAGATAAAGCAGTTGCCATTGGGGCAGCTCTGCAAGCTCATGATTTAACTTCGAGCTCAAAAGATAGGAATATTCTCCTGGATGTTCTACCTTTATCACTTGGCATAGAAACTATGGGAGGCATAGTTGAAAAAATCATACCAAGAAATACGCCACTACCAGTTTCAGAAACAAAAGAGTTTACAACTTATTTTGATGGGCAAACAGCAATGAAAATTCACGTTTGTCAGGGAGAACGTGAAATGATAGAGGATAACAAATCTCTAGCGCAGTTTGAACTAAAAGGTATACCGCCACTACCTGCAGGTTCTGCAAGAGTTGAAATAGAATTTACAGTTAACGTTGACGGAATCTTGACTGTTACTGCAAGAGAAAAAACTACTGGAATCGAGCAGACAGTTGAAGTAAATTCAAGTTTTGGCTTGAGTGAAGCTGATGTTCAAAATATGGTTAACCAGTCAATAAACAGCTTTGATGAAGATATGAAGGCTCGTTCCCTTGCAGGCGCTAAAATTAATGGAAATAAACTCATACACTTGGTTGAAAACAATAATAACCTTTCCACTGATCAAAAGTTGAAAAACCTATTACAAAATGCAAAAAACGCTTTACAAGGCAATGACTTGAATGAAATTAACAACACTATCGCCGAGTTAGAAAATTCTTCTTTAGAGTTGTGTGAATTAACAAATAGGTAGAAAAAGCTTACACAACCTTGTGCAATACCCTATTTAATCTCAAAGCAACAGGTAACCTGAAATTAAATGGTAACCAATCGACCTTCCCCAGTTTAAACGATAAACCAACTATACTTACACGCCCAATGATATTTTCCATTGGTACAAAACCAACTTCAGGAAACCTGCTATCCAAAGAATTATTTCTATTGTCTCCCATAACGAAAAATTGATCGTTAGGTACATAATAAACCGGAGTGTTATATGATAGCTTATTAGAAATGTCATCTACCAAAATCTCATGTTCCTTGCCACTTAAAAGCGTTTCTATATATCTTGGTATGTTACGATTTGACTCATAATCAAAAAAACTTTCAATTTGCCTTCGCTCTACTTTCTGATCATTTAGGTATAATTCTCCCTCTATCATTTGCACTTTGTCACCTGGTGTTCCTATTACTCGCTTAACAAACCTGATGCTGTCATTTCTTGTGGGTTTGAAAACTACTATGTCGCCACGCTTTGGAGGGGTATAAAAAATCCTGCCGCTAAAAATGTTTGGAGAAAATGGAAATGAGTGTTTACTGTAACCGTATGAATATTTACTAGTAAAAATGTAATCCCCTTCAAGTAGGGTGCTTTTCATTGAACCAGAAGGTATATGAAATGGCTCGAATAAAAAACTACGTATTGACAGCGCAATCAACAGTAAAAAAAACAATGAAGATAAAAATCTTCCCGTTCTTATCACCCAGTTTTTGCTTAGTTCTTCCAACTTTGTTTTTCTTATAGATTAAGCTTATTATAATACATAAATTAAAAAATGGTAATATGAAATTTTACTTGTGAATGTTATTCCTCTATTCAAAACGATTTTGAAAAGGCGGTTCATTTCTTTCAACGGTGTCATCCAAGTAGCGTGACACATAACTGTACGAACATTGCAATTTGCAGGTGGCAGATGAAAGTAGCTGATGCACATCTGTACGAACATTTGCTTTTGTTAAGGTAATATGGTGTTATGAAAGTAGCTGACACTGGAATGGCTTTGTTGCATCGCTACTTATGAAAGGCTAACTATAGTTAGGATTATAAGCAACTTATTGAAAATCTTGTTTTTTTGCAATCAATCTGATCAAATTTAAGAATAGTAATTTGTTATTTATATTAATAAATTTAATTCTATTGAAAATAGCTAAAGCATTGAAATTCTTGAATTTTAGCCGGATTGGTAAATGGTAGTGAAATTTCTTTTACTCAAATTTAGGTATTCATTGACCGTTCTTGTTATAAATACCAGAATAATAAGCTAATGATATTCCCTATCTTTTTTATCTTTAATCCATCATAGCTAGCGATGCAACAAAGCCCACTGGAATCCAGGTTGTAACCGTTCACGGATTGTGAGAATGAATAAAGAACTAAGCAGTCGTAACTTTTGGAAGGGATTTTGGCCATTGAGACGTGATGTCAAAAATATCGACAACATTCTTTCCACAAATCTTTCTCCATGTTCCGACCAGGTGAAAAAGCTGTTTTTACGATAGCCGTCTAATTTGCCGTTCTGCAAGGTTGTTGATTGACTTCAGGCTTTCGTAAAAACTTCCACACCATATCCTCGGCCTTAACATCTTAATGGCCATTCTCAAACCATTTACAAGCCTTGTCATTTCATGCCCCCCCTTTTGCATTAGTTGTGTAGCATCTTTTAATATTAGCAAGGCCTATAATAGTGCAACACTGCCTTACGTATTGCCAATCCAAATTCTACTTGCTGTAAAATAACACAATCTGCTACATCGCTGCTAATCTCAATCCCTCTATTTATTGGCCCTGGGTGCATAACAATCGCATCTGGTTTTGCGTATGATAGCTTTTGTAAATCAAGTCCATACAAATGAAAATATTCTTTCTCTGAAGAACTATTATTCATGCGCTCTTTCTGCAATCTCAAAAGCATAATTACGTCAGCATCCTTTATACCTTCAATTAATGAATAATGGACTGAATCTACTTCAGGAAAATGCTTACAAATCAAAGTTGGTGGTGCGACCAAGTTTATCTCTGCTCCAAACATTTTTAGCAATCTTATATTTGATCTTGCAACTCTACTGTGCAGAATATCTCCACATATCACAACTTTGAGGTCCTTTATTTGCTTTTTGTGATTGCTGATTACAAGATAGTCTGCAAGAGCTTGAGTTGGATGTTCACTACTTCCATCGCCTGCATTGATTAGCGAGCAGTTAACATACTTTGCCAGTGTATTAATGATACCACTACTTTTATGCCTGATTATTATGTAATCAGGATTCATTGCATTTAATGTTTTGATCATGTCTTTTAGATCTTCTCCCTTGTTAATAGAAGAAGATCTTATTGGCAAAGTTACAACATTTGCTCCAAGGCTTTTTGCTGCTATTTCAAAAGACGCAAGTGTACGCGTTGAATCTTCAAAGAATAAATTTATTACTGTCTTATTTTCCAAGATATGACTATTTGCAACTTCTTTTTTAAGGTACTGGTTGGCCAACTTAGTTATATTTTCTACATCATCGACTGTAAGGTCTGAGATGTTTAACAAATTCCTTCTCTTGTTCATAATTTCCTTTTAACATGCAATTGTTATCCAACTACTTGAACCAATTCTACTTTCTTATTATCGTTTTTCAATAGACCTCTTGTGCAGCAATTGTTTTGGTGGAAGAACGGAAAAAGATAGTAAAGTCAAAATTAAGTTAGAAGGAAGAAAAAGTTCAGCAAGTTAAGAGTAAGGTACATTAGCATAAATCTTTCATCCCAATGTTTAGTGGCACTGGAGATTACTTCCACTTACACTCATCTGCTATCATAACAGCCTCAAAAAGATGCTTCTCAAGTTCACTTAGAGGCAAATCACTTTGTGAATAATTTCCCCAAGATTTTAGTATATCGGAAGTTTCAACGCCTTCAATAATAGGATATTCTTGGTTTTTTTTAGCGTATAACTCTTGAGCCTGCTTGCTTACTAAAAATTCCAATAAGACTATAGCATTTTCCCTGTTTTTTGCGTTTTTTGTTACTGCTGCACCACTGATGTTTACCATTACACCGTGATCGTTGCGATTAGGAAAAAAAGCCCCTAGCTTGTCTGCAACATTCTTTTTATTTTCTGATGAAAGAATTCTCGCAAAGTAGTAGCTGTTTACTATTGCAACATCTCCCTCACCCGCTGCTACGGCGTAAATTTGATCAGTATCACCACCACTTGGTTTTCTTGCCATATTGCTCACAATTCCGCTTACCCATTCTTTCGTCTTTTCAAAACCATTATTTGCAATCATAAAAGCAATTAACGATCTGTTATATGGACTTGTAGAAGAACGCACTAATATTTTTCCTTTCCATTTTTCATTTGCTAAATCTTCATAAGTACTTAAGTCCTTAGGGTCTACTGACTCTTTATTGTAAACCAATATCCTAGCTCTTTTTGTAAGACCAAACCAATAATCTTCACTGTCTCTAAATCTTGCAGGTATAACACTTTTTAAAACCTCTGAATCTACTTGAGATAAAAGTCCTCTTTTTTTTGCTAGAATTAAGTTGATTGCATCAGCAGTCAAAAATAAGTCAGCTTCACCACCGTTTTCCATTCGTGAAAGTAGCTGAGAATAATCATCAATGATGTAACGTACTTTAATACCTGTATTTTTCGTGAATTCATCAAACAAAGTACGTACTAATTCTTCTTTGCGCGATGAATAAACATTTACCACTTGTGAGTCATTAGTTCCGTCGTTTCTGTATAAATAAGTAATAACTATCAATATAATTGCTATTAAGGATGTGGATATAAAGGCTTTTTTCATATTGGATAAAAAATAACTTCTTTCAGTTAAAGTTACCAAGATGGTACAACTTTAGCAAGTGTAAAGTTCGTTAGATAAATCATAAAAACTTCCTTGACAAGCTTCGCCAGCCCCCTTATTATAACACTGAAGCTATTTATTTATCTTCGCAATCTCTGCAGTGGATTAATGACAAAAAACTTAATGTATTTGGCGTAAATCATGCTTAATTTTTTGCATTATGTGCACCTTATGTCTTTATAAAATTTCTAGGTTTTTACCTATATAAGCCGAAACGCGCTTACAAAGCGTTTAAGACAGCAAAAAACGTCAAATTGACAAGGGAGAATTTGAATGCTAGCTACTACGGGGTTTCTTTGCCTTTTTTCCTGCTTAGTAAATTTCTTAAACACTTGCGGTGTAGGTTAGTTGCAAGTTAAAAGCAGCTAAATCGCTCTTAATCAAGCGTTTTAGAATAAAAAAAACGCCGATATTTTAGTACATGGTAAATAGCCAACCACCACGGGGTTTCTTTTGCCTTTTTTTTCATTTGGTAAATTTCTTAATGTTTATGGCTAAAGATTACACGAATGTTGCAATTACAAAAGCGTTTCTACTAGGAGGGTGTCATCCCAGTGCTTGACACTGGGATGGCTTTGTTGCATCGCTCTTCGGATAGTAGGTAACGCACAATAAATTTATGAAGCTATCTCAAATTTAGCCATACCAATATCAGTGAACTTATTGAGCAAATAGCATTTAACAAGTAGTTCCTTCTCTCTATTTGTCTCAGATTTATTCCTAAAACTAAACCCGAATGTTTGTTTCAGTCGCGAGAAAAAACTTTCTATATAAGATCTTTTTCCATAACTCATCTCTTTTTTCCACTTCTTTATACCATCTTCATCATATGACTTTATGAGCTTGACTGCAGAATTTCTCTCAGCCATATAGTCTAACTTTGGATGCTCTGCTGCGTTGTTTTTCGGAGGAATTTTCGTTTTTATACCATATTGATTACACAGCTTATAGAGCTTTTCTCTGTCATATGCCCTATCTGCATATAGTACTTTTATGACATACTGAAAATCGACTTCTTTTAGCAAATCACAAGCTCCATAGTGATCAGCCGTTACTGTATTTTACAGCTATGGCTTTTTTGCTGTTTGTATTCAACATTACATGCAATTTTCTTGTCTGTTCATAGCTGCGATACTTTCTATCTTCGCTATTTTCTTTGCTATGACCAGGAGTGTTGTTGTATATACTAATTCCTGTACTGTCTATAGCAATTTCGATATCTTCCATATTATTTTCTGCAATCATTGATCTTAATATTGAGTTTCTTAAACCTTCTTGATGATTGTGAATAGCTGATAACTTGCAAATTTTTCCCAATTTGCTCAAGGTATCCTGCTATAAACCCAACTGTTTGCCTCAGGCCTATTCTAAATAAACAAGTTATTATGTGCACCAAAATTACAACTTTATCGCTATAAATATTGTTGCCACCTGGTATTTTTGGACCATTCTCGTACCACTTTTCTATGGCTTCGTTGATATAATGAAAAATATTTCCTCTTTTTTCTAGAAATTTGTTATATTCGCTATGGTTA
Organism: Wolbachia endosymbiont (group A) of Cephus spinipes; assembly: GCF_964026895.1. Taxonomy (NCBI): domain Bacteria; kingdom Pseudomonadati; phylum Pseudomonadota; class Alphaproteobacteria; order Rickettsiales; family Anaplasmataceae; genus Wolbachia; species Wolbachia endosymbiont (group A) of Cephus spinipes. The sequence goes on from NZ_OZ034713.1 coordinate 1,304,157, forward strand.
CTGACCCTCATTTTTTGTGGCATATTTTTTCTTTCAAGGTTAAATGGCTATTTTATAATGAATTTTGTCAGTAGCCACCAGATTTTTTCAGTTGCTATGCAACAAAGCCATCCCAGTGTCAAGCACTGGGATGACACCCTCCTAGTAGAAACGCTTTTGTAATTGCAACATTCGTGTAATCTTTAGCCATAAACATTAAGAAATTTACCAAATGAAAAAAAAGGCAAAAGAAACCCCGTGGTGGTTGGCTATTTACCATGTACTAAAATATCGGCGTTTTTTTTATTCTAAAACGCTTGATTAAGAGCGATTTAGCTGCTTTTAACTTGCAACTAACCTACACCGCAAGTGTTTAAGAAATTTACTAAGCAGGAAAAAAGGCAAAGAAACCCCGTAGTAGCTAGCATTCAAATTCTCCCTTGTCAATTTGACGTTTTTTGCTGTCTTAAACGCTTTGTAAGCGCGTTTCGGCTTATATAGGTAAAAACCTAGAAATTTTATAAAGACATAAGGTGCACATAATGCAAAAAATTAAGCATGATTTACGCCAAATACATTAAGTTTTTTGTCATTAATCCACTGCAGAGATTGCGAAGATAAATAAATAGCTTCAGTGTTATAATAAGGGGGCTGGCGGAGTTTGTCAAGGAAGTTTTTTGTTTCTATTGAATGACAGTTGTAACCTACGAAAGAAGTCTGTTGTAATTTGTACGATATCTTTATAAAATGGTTCGCATAAGTTATCTAGCAGTGCAACTAAACAAATACAAAAATCAAAACGTCGCGGTTTTTGGTCTTGGTAAAACTGGTTTATCCGCCATTAACGCTCTAACAAAGAGTGGTGCAAGAATATATGCATGGGATGATCATGAAGAGCAAATAGCAAATACAAAAATGATGTATAAAAAATGTAATTTTATTCATCCCAAGGAATACAATTGGCATGAGATCAGTGCATTGGTTTTAAGCCCTGGAGTGCCAACAGAGCCACATTGGATAGTAAAACTTGCAAGGAGATTTGATTGCAAAATAAAATCAGACATTGAGCTATTTCTTGAAGCTAAAACTACGAACCAGAAGGTAATAGGCGTCACAGGAACAAATGGTAAATCAACCACTACATCACTAATAGGGCACATATTAAAATCTGCAGGGAAAAAAGTAGCTATTGGTGGAAATTTAGGCGTTCCTGTTTTGGATCTAGAAAGAGATGCAGAAATTTATGTAATCGAACTCTCCTCTTTTCAATTGGAGTTGATGAATGAAATTAACGTGGACATTTCAGCACTGCTCAATATTACACCAGATCACATAGATAGGCATGGAAGTATGGAGAACTACATAGCAACTAAATTAAAACTGATAAACGGTAGTGAGGTTGCCGTAATAGGATGTGACAATGAGATTACTGCTGATATATTCAACAAATTCACTGGAGACAAAATTCCAATCTCAGTAACATATTCCCCGATGTCATTCCAGCGCGTGACGCTGGAATCCAGAAAAGAAAAACCATTGCCAACTACTCAGATGACAGAGGGTGGTGCAAGAGATCTAATATCATTGGCAGGTAACAATTTGCTTGATTATAGTGAACAGATTACTGGTATAGATCGAAATTATCTGGATCCCAGTGTCAGCTACTTGGATGACAAAAGGGGCACTGGGATCCAGAAGATCTCGTTAAAACTAGAGAATCATAGCTTATCAGTAAGCGACGTGAAAATAAACCTAATATCCAACGCAGAAAACATAGCAGCCACATATGCCGTATGTAAGGTACTTGGAGTAGATAGCAACACTATTATCAATGGAATCAAGTCCTTTTCAGGACTGAGGCATAGGAATGAACTGCTTGGCAAAATAAGAAATGTGTTTTTCGTGAACGATAGCAAAGCAACTAATGCAAAATCGAGCGAAAAGGCGATCTTATCTTATGAAAACATAAATTGGATCGCTGGTGGAAGAAGCAAAAAAGGTGGAATAGAATCATTAAGCAAGCATTTTACAAGGGTTAGAAAAGCTTTTCTTATTGGAGAATCAACCGAAGCTTTTGCAAATGTTATGGAGAATAAAGTAGATTATGTTAAATGTTGCAATCTAGAAGATGCATTCAGATTGGCTTTTGAAGAGGCCTTAAATAGCGCAGAAGAAGTAACAATATTACTTTCTCCCGCGTGTGCTTCTTTTGATCAATGGAAAAATTTCGAGGAACGTGGTGAAGCATTTTGTAGAATGTTTGAAAATCTCAGGTACAATCACACATGCTGTTTAGTATGATGTTGCGTGGAACAAAAGTTAATAATAGATAAGCTAATTAGGGTTATTCCATTTGAAGGGATAAGCGATGAAACCCTATTAAAGGTGTGCACTGACCTTAATCTAGCTAATAGCTTTTGCAAATTTCAGAATGGAATATATAGCGCTTTGGAGCACATAGCAGAGGACTTAAATAGCTCAATGGAAGCTGAATTAAGAAATTCTAATTTAGAAGATATGAAAGTGCGAGAGCGAGTAAAGTTAGCTATTCAAATACACCTTTCAAACTATGCTAAGCTACCGAATTATAGAGAACTTTTAAAAAATGTTTTATCATTCTCCGTATCACCAAAAAATACATATTTTTCTAGTAAACTTTTATACAGAACTATTAGTGCGATTTGGTATGGCATTCATGACCAATCAACAGATTTTAACTACTATACAAAAAGAGCAATATTAGCTGGAGTGTACTTAAGTACGATACTTTTTTTTATCAATGATTATTCAGAAGATTTTGTGGATACTTTATCGTTTCTTGATAACCGTATCAACAATGTCATGACATTTCAAAAATTCAAAACTCGCTTAAAAGGAATCATAGGAAATTTCTTATAAGCTATTGATTGTTGGTAGAAAAGTACTTGAGCACGATCCTGAAAAGGTTTGTGAAAATAAAAATATTCATGCTGATCATAAAGAACATTTAGTTTATCGTGAGGATAATAATGGTACAACAAAATACACCAGTTACGAAGAAAAAGAAAATAAATTTATTGAAGAAGCACATGAATATTTAATAGACTCTGAATTTAATAAAAATTTTGATCTAGGGCAGTACAGAATAAGTAATTTCTCCGGAAACTTGACGAAAATAGAACTGGAACTCATCAATGAAAAGTATATGCAAGTTCAAGTTAATAGAGAAAGAAAAATTATTCTCGCTATACCGTAGGTGCGTTCCAAGATTATACTGAAGTTTTTATTGCACTCAAAATCTTCGTTTTTCCTAATCTCTAGAATTATCAATGCATCATCACTTAACCAGCCTGAGTGAGCTAGTCCATTCAACGTTGATTCAACTAGATTGCTATTGTAAGGTGGGTCTATAAAAACTATGTCACATTTTGAAATAGGTTGTGGTAAGCAGTTAGCACTGCAGCAAATTAGCGTAACATTGTCCGTAATTCCAAAATCTTCTGCTGTTTTTTTAGGCAATTGCAAATTGTAATAATCTGAATCTACCATAAATGCATGTTTAGCGCCGCGAGAAAGCGCTTCAAATGAAAAAGAACCACTACCACAGAATAAATCAAGTACATTCAAGTTATAAATAGGTTTTCTTGAGGAAAGCATATTAAATATTGCTTCTCGGACAATACTCATAGTTGGCCGTGCAGCTAAATGCTTACCTGTAGTTATTTTTCTTCCGCGATATTTGCCTGCAATGATGCGTAGCATATTAAATAAGCTCCAAAATAATTAATTATTTATACTATATGATTAATGTCAATATGGCTTTAGCAGTTTAATAGAGAGAAGCTATCGAGTCGCTTGTAAGAAAAACACAAACACAAGACTCATCAGTTATCTTTTTCTGATTTGCCTGCTGCATTAATTGCTTGACCAATCTCATCTTGTAAATCATCATGATCATTTTTTTCATCATGATTTAGCCCTTCAATTCTGCTTTCTAACTCTAACTTAATTATAGTATTGATTTTATCTATATTATCAAGAAAGCCTCTACATTCTTCTTCACTATACTCTTCACCAGATGCTTTTTTTTCAATAAATAGGTTTTTAAATCCTGCTAGATCAGAATTCTGATCGGTATTTAGTACAACATTTCTCTCTATGAAGCTAAGATCTGACAGCAGTAAGCTAACCTCTAACAGATCTTCACTTTTCACGCTTTTAAGGTCTTCAAGACTTTCTAAAATACTAAACACCTTAATCCTTTCTTGTACAATCTCTTTGTCTTCCTTATCAAATTCAGACAATAAACTATGATTATCTACAAATTTCTCACTCAAAGCTTTATTCAATTTAGCAAAATTGACATCCTTGTCAAGTGATGTGTTATCCCGCAACAAGTCTACCCTTGCCCTACGCGCATTTAAAATGTCGTCGTAGTCATTTAACTTTATGTTGCCATCTTTGTCTTGCTGCAATTTATAATAATCAAGGCCTTTGAAATTTTTATTAGTCTTCATCTTCAATCCTCTTCTCATCTCCTTTTGCATCTGGTTTCCTCATTGGTTCCGGTAATTTCCTTTTACTGTCTTCTCGATTTCTTTTTTCCTCTCTTTCAGCACGTTTTTCTACAGCTTCTGGAGTGTTCATTTCAAAAAGTGGTGAGAGGTTATAAACTTTATCTTGATTTCTTCTGCCTTCTCTTTCAGCACGTTTTTCCATACCTTCAAAAGCAGATCCAAAATCATCAATTTCATCTGAACCTTTTGGTTCCGTGCCTAAATTTCGTGTCACTTCATTTGATTGATCAGGCTTATCTTCTTCTGTTGGCTGATCATGCTGTAGTTGATTAGGCTTGTCTTCTTGTTCTGTGCTTAGTTCTCGTACTACCTTATCTGGCTGACCTCCCCCTCGTAGTCGAAGAGGGTCGCCTTCTTCTAGTGGCTGATCATGGTTATCTCTTACTAGTTCCGTGCCTAACTCTCGTTCTACCTTATTTGATTGATCAGGATTGTCTTTTTCTGGTTCTCTCTTACGGCCTATGGTGTCATCATGAAGCTTATTCAAGAAATCTTGCCTATGCGATTTTGCTCTAAAAAGTAAGTTATTTGGATAACCATCTTTTTCTCCTGTACGACGGCTAACTCCTATAGAATCAAGGCCATGCTCCCAAGTAAACTTCATAGCATCTTCTATTGTATAGCCCAAATGTGATCCTACGTATCCTTTATAATAATCTAAATATTTACCGATCCTTCTGTGTGTAATATCTTCCTTATCAACTCCAAATGCCCTGTAGATCTTTTCCTCAAGTTTATCAACGTCATTTTTAGGTGATGTTGCAAATTTTGTTGCTTCAATAGTAGCACCTACAAATTTACGTGGCACATCAATAGCGTATTTCAGCACTCCTCCAACTCTTGGTACTCTCCCCAGCAGATTAGCTGCACCTCCGGCTAATCTATCCGGTAAATGAGTAGCCCAACTGCCTAAAGACTCAAGTCCTCTACCAGCAAAATTTTGCCACTGCTGTTTGAATTCTTCCATTATGCCAGTCAAAGGCGATGCCTGATACATACTAGATATATTGTAAACGCTGAATCCACCACCAGCGATACTTGAGCCCATTTGTTGTACGAACTCGCGTAAAGAGAACATTAAAAATGAAAGCAGGAATAATACAAAGATTTCCCCTGCATTGATTAAATAACCTCTCTGTATGTCTTGCACCCTTTGGTAATCACTATTTTCTTGATAGTTTCTATTTACCTTATAAAAATTCTGTGATTGGCAGCTCCCATCTTGTCTAATTATATCTTGCACTAAAGACTTTATTTCACTTTTTAAACTTGGCTGTAGAATTACTTTTTCTATGATTTCCTTGTAATTAGTACACCTGCTTTCATTTCCTGGCTGCTTACAATAGATTTCTGTCTTTTTACTTATATTATTAATCAATAATAAGATATCAGCTTTTTCTGATGCATGGGATAAACTATTTGTTAAACGCACTAAATCTTTTACACTACAGCTATTATCTACTACCATATCACTTTCTGCAATATAATGGTCTGCTGGATTCTCTTTAGTACCAGGAATTGGGTTAAAGAAAGGATAATCTATATAACGAAACCCTTTTTCAATGTAATCCGGTGGAAGAGGGATATACCCAGCACCGCCAGTAAATTTTATTGTACCACCTTCTCTGCTTATCTTTTCTATACCTTCTATGTTCTTATCTACGTTCAGCGGAGAAGCTTCTCCAAGAGTGTAAGGTACGAAAATTTGCCCTGGGGTCCAACCAAAGTACTGCTTATCAACGATACAAAAACCACCAAACACCCATTTTGGAGCACATAACTTTACCTCGAACCATTTATTGTAGCATACAGTAAAACCTAACTGCCTATAAAAGGTATTCATTATAATGGAAGCCAGTAATGACAAGAGAGCAAATATCATAATCGACTGTAAACAAAAGCTGATGCAGAATTTTATCCAACCTTCAAATAGACTTTTCAGCGGTGAAAATAAAATAGAAATTAGAAACAGTGGCATAATGGCTATAAGAAAAGCTATACCCATAAAACCAGAGAGAAATATTATGTAAGCATATAAGCACAGCAAGAAGTATAGCACAATCCCTATGAAAATTGCCGGTATCATAAGAAGGCTTGCCCACATTTGGTAATGTAAAAACGCTGCAAACTTTTTCCAAACAGAATAAGCAAAAAACTTATTGAACATGTCCTCCATGAAGCTAAACAACTTAGCTTCATCTCCTTGAACAATACTTCCGGTGTTCATGTTGGGAGCAAAATTAGTAATTATACTTATCAATTGTTCAAGACCTTTAACAAATAAAACAAGAAAATGATCATAGAAAAATCTAAAACTTCCAGGAGATATAAGCACTATTACTAGAGTGATTTTCATCATTCTGATGAGCATATCATGCTTAGTTTCTTGTATCATGCCAAAAAGATAAAGAAGCGATGAAATCATTACAAATAGAACAAGCAAGGAAAGAACAAAATTGTGAAAGCTCGTACTTTTTTCAGCTATATTTTCGAACATAGCTTGTGCAACTGCAGGATCATTGCTATTAAAATGTTCTTTGCAATTTTCGTTAATCAATAATACACATTTTAGATAGTTATAAATATAATCAAAAAACTCAACCCCACTCGGTTGCCGCACTCCACTTAAGAACTCAAAAGAGTAGCCACCTACATTATCTAAGTAATATCTATCTAATATTTTTACATATATTTTCCATCCCTTTTTTAATTTCACCGGGTCACAATTTCTGTCCTTTAATTTAGTGCTATCTCTGTCTAAAGCAAAAAGACCGCTCCCATTCTCTGCCACGGAGTTGTAACCTAGATGTACAGTAGGAGATGAAGGATTGCGCATAGATTTCAAATCTTTGTTAGGACTATCGTCACCAGGCCTTTGAAACAAAAGATAAGCACCATGACCGTTGGTAAACCAACATGGAGCACCACGTGATACTGTATTTGCGCTATCATCTTCATTAATGCACTTGCACTTTACAGTGCAACTTGCATTAGACTTACTTGAAATTTTCTGTGGCGCACTAGGTTTGTAATCATTACAAACTAAGTGAAAGTCAGGTAGACTATTATCACCTGACTTGCCTTCAAATTTAGTTGCATATTTTAACTGCTCCAAGCTTTGTAAGGTATAACTGCCTTTTTTAGATTCCTTCTTGTTATTATTACTCCAAGATGTCCATGCACCATTCACTCGCACTTTTAAACTATCTCCATTGGTTTCGAGCCCGGTATCCTCCCACTCCACCACTTGGTTATGGTGAAAACCATAATTAATTTCACCAGTTTCAGGATCAACAACTTCTCCATCTCCTGGAATAAACGCATCGTGGTCGCTTGAAAAATGAGCGCTTACTGCAATAGGTTTAGGACCAAAATAGTCAGCAGATATACACCTTGGAAAAGGCATATCGTTTTTACTACAACCTGTGATCAGCACATAAGCTGCAAGAAGTAATACCCTAAACCAACATTTGCCTAAACGTGATTGCATATCTAAACTTTTTCCAAATACAGAATAAATTTCTAAAACTTTACTTAAAATATCTTTTTAATTAGTTACTCCATAATATCATTTATATCTTACTCCTCTCCATTTTCTTCCTTGTTTTTAGCTTTAGCACTAGGATCACTTCTTATTGTTTCATCAAAATTTTTTTGCTGATCTGATTGTTTTAATGTTTTAGGTCTATCACTCGTTGTTTTATCAGAACTTCCTTTAGAATCTTCTTTTTTGTCTGGTTGCTTTGGTGTGTTAGGTAATTTAGCCTCAATTTTTCCCCGATCTTTACTCATTTTCTGCTTGATACTCTGTATCATACTTTGGGTCTTATCATCAAGGCCAACGGTTGACAGCATAGCTTGCGATGCGCTCTTAGCAACTGTACCAACACCGCCAGTAACTCCATAACCAGAGCTAAATAGTGTTTGTACCATAGTTTCCGATATAGAAACAAAAGCTTCCATTGCACCGGCAATAATGAGGTATATAAACGCCTGGATTAGGTCTATAGGTAATGCTGCAAAGTGTCCACCAGCCCTTTCTCCGGTACTGAGTGCAACATCAACGCTAGTGCCAGGACTGTATCCAAGAGGCAGTATTGATTTCATCAAGCACAGATCATACGATAAGAAATTTACGCTAATTAAACATTGATAGCATGCAGAAAAATTTGTGAGGTTATATAAAACTGAATACATCAACTGATTTAAAAGAGATAAAAATGAAAATAAAATGACTGGTTCTAATGAAACATGAGCCAACGTTTTTATCCAATTATCAAACAAGGGTTTAGTCTTTTGAAATAGAATAAATACGATAAATAAAGGTGTTAATGACAGTAAAAACGCTACTAGAACAGTAGATATTACATATTTCAATGTAGCACTAATAATGCATTTTAAAAACGCATAAGTAGCGCAGAGTATTGCCAAAAATGCAATAACGCCAAAAGGACCAGAAAGCATCAACGATAAAAACTTTAGCCAAGTTTCTGCTGTGAATAATACTCCTGCTGTCAAGTCTAAGAATGCAAATTTTCTCTCCCCTTCTCCTACATAGCCAGAAAAACTATCAACTAAATAAGTGCTACCATCTATAAAAAGTCTGGATAAAGTTGTACCAAAAAGTTCCCAGCTTCTATCGCTAAAGGCAAAAGCTATAAATGCTATCTTGAACATTCTTACAATGAAATCAAATTTACTTAGCTGTATTGTTCCAAGCATATAGCCAACGACAGTAAATATAACGTATAGAGTAAGCAAAGCTCTTACCCCTTGAAGAAGACCTCTTGCATATCCTTTGTATGAATCTTTAACGCTGTCCCCAATTACTTCTTCTTTTATAAGTTTAAATACCCCGTTTACATTCGATGAAATAAAATCATTAATTTTTCTTTTAACAAATAAAGTTACTGTGTACTTATTATTTTCATAATATTTGCCATTTTTATCTGTAATGTCATCTCTCTCTACGTTGCTTACATTGATGCCGAAATATATCTTCTTAGATTCTTCGTTCTGAAAGTGTTCTCCGCTTATTACATCTAATATGGTGTACTCATCTTTTCCGTTTACTCTTTCTCTCACTCCTACCACTTTAAAATCATTAGTTCCCACACCATGCAAATCTTTAGGTGGCTCATCACCTAAATATACATATAATTTTTCGCCATTAATATATTCACATGATCTAGTCACCTTAACATGGTACCCTCCTCTATTATAGTAATAATGACCATAATCTGCGATAGCGAGCATCACACTACTACCGGGCGTTACCTCGTCATTTACTGGATAATCATTGTTCAATTCCAGAGAAAAATCCTCGAATTTATTGTTATCGCCAATTTGCAAACACATATTATCCCCTTTTGCACCCTCTTTCTTTGGAAGACATTGAATACCTTTAGCGATATTTTTATCATCAGGATCACCAATTTTTGCAACAAGAGCCTCAGCCCAAGATTTATCATCTTCAGTAAAACTACCTGCTTTAACATTCCCTTCCATTTTTTCTAGATAAGAATACATATCACATTTATTTCCTTTATCGTACTTCTTATACCTTATAGAGGAGACACAGTTCCGTTCTCCTGCTTGACCTAAACCATAGTTCCATATACCCTTCTCAGTATAGCATATATTTTGATGGTAACAGTTAAGCTCATAGGAGGAGTACTTTTTTCTCTCATCAAGACTACAGTTTTTTCCATCACATAACTCGTTCAATCCTATTTTAGCGCGGCGTAAATCAAGTAGTGAACCATATACCCATGGTTCGTTGTCTTGAATATAACCTTTATTAAAATGCACCTTATTATCATATGGGGTATACCCATTGCCAACTAGCACTTTGCTTTCCTTTGCTTTTGTTTTATCAAGAGGTAAAAATTGTATTTTATTTTTTGTACCATCTTTACCATCACAAAAAAACTCTCCCCCCTGATGTACTTCACTCACTGTAGCTTTCTTATATACAGTTTCCTTACGGTCATTTTCTACAGCTTTATAACAATTGTCATCAAAATTGATGCCTTTCCCTTCTGGATTGTCGTAATCAATTGTTATTTTTCTGGGAACTAAGCTGAAGCTTAACTTGTCACCAGGATTTACTTTAATTCCAGTGTCCACATAACGTCTATTGCTGCCAAATCCTTTGCCACCACATAGTTCGTTTTTACTTTCATTAACACCATAATTGTTAGGTACACTATTAATATCCGCAGCCTTACTATAATTTGGTTCTGAGCCATCAGCACAAAAGCTAGCTGGCACAAGTACTTTCCTTGGATTTTTGTCTTCTTTAAAAGGGCAAAAATTTACTGATCCATCGAGGGTGAATTTGATTTTCTCACCCTGACTAATTACCTGACCAGAATCAACCCAATGAATTTTATCGGCTTTACGAACTGGAACATCCACATTAACGCTGGTGTTTTTGCTCTGCAACCCAGGCTCGACACAATCCATATTACAACCAGTGATTGCAAGACACAGTATCAATAATAGTGATCTTTTACTTATCATTGCTGTCTTCCTGGTTGTGGTATCTGAGGCGTTGACCTTTGAGTCCCTTGTGGTATTTGAGGTCTTGACGTACCTGACTGTTGAGAGGCATCTCCTCTTTCTCTTCTTTGAACGCTTCGTTCATCTAACCCTACTGTTCCCATTAAGCTTTGTTGATACTGTCTTCCAGGTTCGCTTGCTACATAAGCACCAAACAACGAGTCAGATATTGCCGAAGAAGCTTCAACTAAAGCTTTCATAGCGTGTCCCAAAATAACAAAAGCCATCATAGCGGTAATATTAGGTGTATATTTGGAAGCATAACCATAAAAAATACAAGGGTTAAAAATCTTTAGGTTAATATTAAGTATACATGTAGAGCAGACCTCAAAATCAAATACTGAATACACAATATAATCCATAACCTGACTTATCAGTGATATAAAAATTAAAAGGACCACTGGATGAATTGCAAATCTTGCTAAATTTTTAACCCAGTTTTGAAACATCTGCCTAGTATACGCAAATAAAAGACAAATAATAAAAATAGGTGCTAAAGAAAGTAATAACGCAACTATTGCTATAGATGTAATAAAAGAAAATAAGGCATTAAAAATAGATAAGCTCACTGTGATTAAACCCCAAATCACCAAGCAAAAAGATACAATGCCCAAAGGGCCAGAAAATATAAGAGATACTATTAACAATACTGAATGCGATGACAAGAACCTATTGAGCGGCAAATCAAGAAACTCAAAAACATTTGAAGTAGTGCCTCTAAAATTTGCTATTTCTATTAGTTGTTTTGGAGTGTTAATAAATATAGAGAATGCGTTGTTATAAAAAAAGTCCCAGCTATTATCCTGCAATAGCTGAGCGATGATTCCTATCTTTACGCATATAATTAAAAACTCATATATAGAAATATGAGTTAATCCAAAAAAGTAATAAAGAGTATATAAGATTATATATAGTACTAATAGTGATATTATAGTAGATCTAATGGTATTTGTTCTGCTTGATTTTATAAAACTTTCGTAAAGAGACTTTACAGGACTAGTATCAGAGTGAATTGCGTTAGGGTCTTTATAATTAGAGCCGAAAAATGCAGTTTTCACTTTTTCATCAAAGAAATTATATATTGCACTAAAAGTTTTTGTAGGTGGCTCTTGAGTTGTTAGGTTAATGCTAAACTGACCTTCATTTTTGTAATCGCAGCCATGGTCTCTTATTCCGTAATATATGGTGCCTGTTTTGTCTTTTAATTTTCCTTTCAAGTTTTCCATGTCATGAACTTTGCTGATATCTACAGATATATCCGCTTGATTTTCACCAGGCTTATGCTCAGGGAATTTATCGGAAACACTTATATACAAGCTATTTTCCAGACTATGGTTCTTCGTTACTCTTATGTTGAACCCGCCTTTGTCATTTGTATTGTAGCAGCTCTTGTCATTTCTGCTACATAGACTAAAAGTTAAACTTGGTATTTGATGGTCATTCTCCATCTTATGATCACAACTAGTACATAAACCACCACCTGGAATGTGTTCAAGAGTTTCATTATCCATACCAACTTTTAGAAATGTAATGTCAGTTTTTACCTGTTTTCCCTTTAATACGTTACTAATAATTTCAGCAACAACAGATTCACCACTAGAATTTAAAGCATTGAATAGCTCAATTTCTATATTATTATATTCAATATACACGCAATCCTCGCCTCTACGACCAGAAGAAAATTTACATATACGTCTACAGAGTGAATTTAAAATGTGCGTATCTATCTTACTTGCACTGCTCTCTGAAAGCTTGCTGCAATCTATATTCTCTCCTTGTTTTATAGAGTTAATAATATTTTCAATTTCCTTTTTTCTTTCATCTTGATCTAACTTCGAAAACCAGTACTCTCTTCCACTCAACCATTGCGCATCGCCTATTATATATTTATTAGGACATATCCCATCCTTGCCACCTTGGCATTTCTCTTGATTTAAAACATGTGCAAAATGTTCCGTTTCTTGCTCGCTACACTTTTCGTCGATTTTCAAATACCTGATTTTTGTCTCACTCTCTTTATCTTTACACACTTTACTTCCAATCACACTAAAGCTTATCGTATCGCCTTTTTTAAGTGCAAATGGTAATGCAACGTCATTTCTCCCAGGCCCAATTGCAAAATCTGCATACTGCTTAGGACAAAAATTAACCTTACTAGGCACTATATCAATCTCTGTTACTCTTATTCTATCTGAGATATTAACACCAGAATCAACCCATTTCTGCTCTGTTGACACTATATCTAGTTTTTCACGCAAACCTGATAAATTTTCTGGCTTAATACAGTGATGTTCCCCGCAGCCTGACAGAAAAAAAAACGGTATTATCAGCAAAAATTTTAGCATAAATCCAACTCATTCAGTGCTTTTGTTAACACTCTCGGAGCTACTAGAACCAGAACCTCGAGATTTACTCTTGTCTCCACCACTCAACTTCTTAGCAGCAGCACCAGCAACTCCAGCAACACCCCCAGCAGCAGCTTTGGCAGCAGATAAAGCTTTGCCCACCATTTGTCCAGGTGTCTGACCTGAGCCAAGTGCTGCTCTATGGTTACCAGCAAGTTCAGCAGCCATGCCAGGAAGAATGTTTAAAAAGTGGTAAAAGAGGAATAATACTAAACACAATTTTAATAATTCTCCGATGAGAGAGCTGCCAAACTCCATGTATGTAAAGTCGAATAGACCAAGTATGCTGCTCTTTTTAAAGCTATAATTTTGCATCATACATGCAAGAGTAGTTTCATTTTTATCACATTCCCCATCTTTCAATTTAAACCACTGTTTTTTCTTACTATATGAGATTTCTGCTTGTTTCTTTTCATATGACTTGTCCGGTTGTTCATTTTTATATGACTCGTCCAGTTCAAAATTTAAATTTTTAAAATAGATTTTATCACATGCTATGAACATAAAGGACAAAAACGCAAAAAGGATAACCGGGTATAAGCTATAGGTAATCAACTCTTTCACCCAGCCTTCAAAATATCCTTTGGTGTGTTGGAATAAAACCATAGGAATGAACAAAGGTGATAAAATGATGATTACACTTAAAGCAACTAGAGATAAAATAAATACATAGCACAGCCACAAAATAACCATCATCATCAGAACGGCCATAAATATACAGACAAGAGCTACTAAAATTTGTCCACCAGCAAAAATAATACCGATTACCGAACCTGCAACTAATAAGACAGGAGCAGCACCAAGCAAGACTGCTAACGTTGCAACACCTCCAGTACCAATTTTGCCACCAATTCCATCTAAAGGGGCACCTAAATAAAATAAAATTCTACAATCAAGCCTATCCCAAGGTGCAAGATAACTGTAAGATACCCTCTTTCCTGCACGAGTATATTCATAATCTGTACCTGCTTTATAATTACATATGCCTTTACTTTCAGATGATGCTTTTAGCACTATCTCTGACAAACCATTTGAGAGACGAGTTAATTCTCCATAATAATGAGACATGGTACTGCCTGTTGTGAAGTAAATCACTAAAGCGAATTTTATGATCAACATATACATTTCTTGAGGCCTCTGAACTCCACCAGACATGGCTTTTATAGAGAACAGTATTAAAGCTAAAACTAAAACAGCAGTTACAGTGTTTTTCAGCCTTTTCTGTGCTACAGATATAAAACTCTCACCATTTGGTGCACCTTTACCTGCAACTAAATTATCTAATGATTCCTTAATGCATTGCACTATCATAGAAGTTACGGGAATAGGAGCTAATGATTTACTCCCTGCCTGGTTATAACAAGCTTCAGAAACATACGAGCTAAAACAGCCAGCATTATCATAACCTACAAAAATTTTCCCCCCTTGTCCGTTGAGTCCTTTTTCTTTAGATCTGATAATAGTTTTATAGTCATCATTATTACCAATAGTAACTTTTTCCTCTCCTGTACCATCTTTATCTTTGAATATCATCACAGATTTTTCACACATAGGAGCAAGTGGGTCAGGTGGCAATTCCGTGCACCCCATATCAACCCCTTGCGGCCAAGGAGTCATTTCGATACCAAGCATGCTAACACTGGCTAACTCCACACATAATCTGCCCGTTTTTCTCACTGCTTTGAATGTAGCTCCATGTATGGGTTCGCTCTGTCCTGCTTTGAGAACTCTACATTCCAGACCACCATCAACCTTCGAGGACCATGACCCATCTACGTATCCAGTGTCTTTCTCCCTGACATCAAAGTCTATGTATCCAGGTTTTCCTCTGGAATTAAAGTCTACCTTATTAAAAAGATTACCAAAAGTTAAAGGGTTTCGATGACATACTTCTATATATTCACTGTATTGCACACCATTTTTTGGCCAGTAATAACTCTCTGTACTCTCCTGAACGTTAGAATTTAAGGCTTCTTTTTCTGCTCTTTTCCCGTCATAATCTTTTTTGTTCACGTCTTCCCGAGCTTTATTTTGCAAACAAGAAAAATATTCCTCTTCTGTTTGGTAATTTTCATTGGTGCAGCCACTATAACCTGTGTCTTCTAATTTAAAATTTTTGTATTTTCCATCATGGTCACGTGCAACTGGGTGTTTAACAAAACTATGTTCACAAACAACAAGTCCTCCTATAGCTTTCCAGACTCCAACAATTGCAGCTATCATTCCAACAATAACAAGAGCGGTAAACAAACCAGCAGAAGAAACGATCAAAACAATGCCAGTAAATATTGCGCCAACAGCAATCGCTATTCCAGCAAGTGCTGCAGCTGTTTTAAACGCTCCACAATCAGGATTAGAGGCACGACTAAAACTGCCAGTGGAATTAAATCTGCTAACAAATTCTGTCTTGTCAGTACCACTTACTCCATCTGCAAGCACTGGATATGAGAGTAAAAAGTCTATATTTAGTAAAAATATCGCAATTAATAGCAATGACAGCTTAGTCTTAAACATTTTTTACCTTCTGATAAAATATAGGCAACCATACTTTTGGGTTGTCCCCAACTTCATTTAATATATCGTGTAACAATAGAACACTTTCTGCACGTCCGGATAATACGTTGATTATATCATCCAGGCCTTTTAAGTCTATTCTAGCTACTACAGCATTGACTCCTTGTTTCACCAAAAAGAATCTAGTACTCGGATCTGTGTGCTTAATTAATATATATTCACGTTCAGTTAACATAAAAACATCCCGATAGACACTAGTAGCTTTCAGATTTGGTAAAAAAATCTGTGTCGCTGTTTGTTGTACAAGCGTATCGCTAATAGTACTTTTACTTGCATCCTCAACACTCTGAGTAGCAAAAATCACAAAAGCATTTAGTTTTCTCAGTACCTTCAACCAGTCTTTTATCTTGGGTGCAAAAACTGGATTATCTATTAACGCCCATGCCTCATCAAGAACGATAATAGATGGAGTGCCATCAAGAGATATACTAATCCTATGAAATAAATAAATCAAGACCGGTCCAAGAGCAACAGGATCTTTGAGCAAGCTAGCCATCTCAAAACCAAATACTCTTGCTCGTGAAAAATCTAGCAAATCTTCTTTATTGTCAAATATTGCAGCATGAGAACCATTATCATGCCACATAGATATTGCCCCAGCTAGAGTATCAGGACCTGCAAGCCCTAAAAACGGTACGAGGTTTCTCAAGAATCTGTCTTCTTTTCTTAATTTAAAATTTCCTTCAATTGCATCATTAATTCGTGCAATATCTTCTGAAGTAAATTTATCATTATATACCGAAATTAAAGACTTTATCCACTCCATTAAAAATGTTCTATTATCAGAGGTATCATCAAGTTGTAAAGGATTAAAATTTGTTTTAGTTCTTGGTTCTATTACAGTATAGATACCACTAAGTGCTCTTAAGAAAATCTCTGCACCGCGATCTTTATCAAAAAAGAATATCCTTGGAGAAAACTTCATCGCTTGGGCACACAGGAAATTCATTAAAACAGTTTTACCAGCACCAGTTGGGCCAATTATCATAGTGTGTCCAACATCCCTTATATGAAAGTTGAAAAAAAATGGAGTACCAGATGTCGTGTCAAAAACTGTAACGGCATCTCCCCAGTGGTTATTGAATTTATTACCAGTAGGATAATTATGTTGAGATGCAAATCCAGCCAAATTAAGACTACTTATTGTAGCTTTTCTCACTATATAATCGAAATTACCAGGAATTTGCGCCCAAAATGCTGGTTCAAGGTTAACTCTCTCACGTATAGG
The DNA here is from genome assembly GCF_964026895.1 of Wolbachia endosymbiont (group A) of Cephus spinipes. Classification (NCBI taxonomy): domain Bacteria; kingdom Pseudomonadati; phylum Pseudomonadota; class Alphaproteobacteria; order Rickettsiales; family Anaplasmataceae; genus Wolbachia; species Wolbachia endosymbiont (group A) of Cephus spinipes. The sequence continues at coordinate 1,321,463 of NZ_OZ034713.1, forward strand.
GTAAACACCGCAATTAGAAAGCTCTGATTCTACCAACGACAGAGCGTTATCCAATGATTTAGGACTTTTTTCTATACATAAAATAGTCAGGTGATGTTGACCAAACGCAATCTTACCACTCATTGCTTCATCAAGCGCTTGAGAAATTTCTGCTATTTGAGAAATAGCTTTATCTGCAGACTGTATCATTCGATTTTGCTGTATCTGCATTTTTCCAATCGCCATTTGCCTGTTTATAAATTGAAAAGATTGCGTAATTATAAACTCGTAAGGAAGTTGTAAAAACGAATCAAGCATTCCTGCAGAAGTATGATTTCCATATTCTTTGATACTAATTATTCCAGCATATTTACTCTCATTATGAGTCACAACCTGTATCATCTTACGGCCAAAGAATAACCTATGTACTGGTAAGTATCTTGATATTTCAGTTCTTAGCGGAAAAAGCGTATTTGTAACGAAGCCACAATTTACGATTCTAGATAGAAACTCCATTATTTCGCAGAACAAACCATCTGGAGTTTCTTTTACTCCAAGAATTTTAGGCGAATAATTTCTAAGGCTTGTCACTACACGATTTGTCGTTTCCTCTAAATCTTCATACGTGGCACGTATATCACTTTCCCAAGCATGTTTTGAAGTTACATGTCCGAATTTTTTTAGTAGATGTGACAAAAATTCTACTCCTTTTGTGTCCGCTCTACGGATAATCGTAATGTATAGGTCATTAATAAATGATTGCCTTGTTGCGTGTTTTTCTCTCCATTTTAGATTTACGTGATTAGCGAAAAAATTCGGCAAACCTTGACTTGCAAATTCATCAGAAAAAATATTTTTCTTACGTCTGATAGTATGAAAATACAAACTAAATGCCGGAGATGAAATGCTTCTTAGCATCTGATTCCTGATGTTGTTCTGTATGACTAAATCCTCGTCATCGGCAGTTTCAAATGCAAAACCACTTAATTTTATAACCTTAACCAACCAATTTTCTTTTGTCATCAAGGTTGTGCTATTCCAATAGCAAGAATAAGGAATAAATTCAGCAGCGTGAACTTCCCTGTTCAGAGTAGATTTATTCTTTGATTGAATAGCCCTAAACCTCAGCATCACACAACGTTAAGCAATATCATAAGAATTGGCTCCATGGTAAAAACGATTTAAACATTTCGAGCACTTTCCCAATTTTACCATAAATAATTCAATAAACAACGGTTCTTTTGCAGAAGCTATATAACCAAGTCCATGTATACCTGGTAACATTAAGAGAATCACTCTTAAATCATTTGAATTAATGAAAATTAGCATGCAAATCAGGACGTTTAATATTGCAAACATATAACTCACACCAAAGAGCATTGCAGGTCTTGTAAGACCTTTAAATAATTGATCTGTTTGTATACTACCTGTGGACATATCTTTAACCTTCTAATAATAGCTCTAACACTAATACTATATCATTATATTAAAAATCCATTGAAACTAGTAGCACTTTAAGTTAAGATACATTATTTAATCCCGATAATGACAAGTTGGCCATTTCAAGAAGCAGAAAAAATATTGCAAGAGTTTCCTAATAAAAAAGAAATAATATTTGAAACTGGTTATGGACCCTCTGGTTTACCCCACATAGGAACCTTTGGAGAGGTTTTCCGCACTACAGTTATTGTAAATGCATTAAAAAAAATAGCTCCTGGTATAAAAACCAAAATCATTGCAGTTTCAGATGATATGGATGGTTTGCGAAAAATACCAGATAATGTGCCAAATCAAGAGATGCTAAGAGAGCACTTAAATAAACCATTGACTATGATACCTGATCCATTTGGCACTCATCAGAGTTATGGTCATCATATGAATTCATTGTTGTGTAAATTTCTTGATATGTTTGAATTTGAATACGAGTTCAGGAGTGCAACAGAGTGTTATAAATCTGGCGTTTACGATGAAAAACTTTTACTCTTACTGAAAAATTATGATAAAGTGATGGACGTAATGCTTCCATCATTTCGGGAAGAAAGACAGCAGACTTATAGTCCATTCTTGCCAATATGCCCAAAAACTTCTCAAGTTTTACAAGTTCCAGTAATTGAAACAAATACAGAGAAAGGAACAATCACATATGAAGACCCAAACGGGGAAAAAATAGAAGTTCCAGTGACAAAAGGAAAATGTAAACTGCAATGGAAACCTGATTGGGGAATGAGGTGGGCCGCATTTGGAGTAAATTACGAAGCTCACGGAAAAGATTTAACTCCATCTGCTGTGCTTTCAAGTCAAATATGTGAAATACTTGGAGAAAAGCCACCACTTCTGTTTTGCTACGAGCTTTTCCTTGATAAAGAAGGAAAGAAAATATCAAAATCAAAAGGAAATGGCATTTCAATTGAAGAGTGGCTAACTTACGCACCAACAGAGAGCTTAGCATTGTACATTTTTCAGAGTCCTAAAAAAGCTAAACGTTTATATTTTGATGTGATACCAAAATCAACTGATGAATATTTAGAATTTGTAAAGCGTTATCATGAGAACAAAGAAAAGGATATAAATAATCCTGCTTGGCACATTCACCAGGGCAATGTTCCCAGTATAGAAACTTCAGGCATAAATTTCTCACTACTTTTAAACCTAGCAGCAGCTTGTAATGCTGAAAACAAAGAGATCCTATGGGGTTTTATATCCTCTTATGCACCAAACGTTACACCAGAAAATAATAAAATGCTTGATAGACTTTCAGACTTCGCAGTAAAGTATTATCACGATTTTATCAAGCCAACAAAATCATATAAAACTCCAAATGAAAAAGAAAAAGCAGCGTTACTAGATTTGAAGGACACTTTACATTCTCTATCTACAACTGCTACTGCTGAAGAAATTCAATCTCAGGTATTTTCTATTGGAAAAAAATATGATTACACCAACTTACGTGACTGGTTTCAGCTATTATATGAAACGTTACTTGGCCAAAAAACCGGTCCAAGAATGGGATCTTTCATAAAGCTTTACGGAATAGGTAATACGATTTCTCTCATAGAAAGCGCTACTAAATGTATACTTTAGAGTTTACCTCCTTTCATTTGAGCTCTTTAGTTTTAATAAGAATTCCTTGACAAACTCCGCTAGCCCCCTTATCATGAAACTGAAGCTATTGTATTTGCTTTCGCCAATCTGCAGATTAAAAGGTAAGGATTACTTAATGTATCGGCGTCTTATGTTCAATTTTTTGCAGTATATAGATACTGTATGTCTTTACAAAACTTCATCTACATCTAGATTTTTATCTAAATAAGCTGAACGCGCTTATAAAGCGTTACAAGACATCAAAAAATGCCAATACTCGACAGAGATAGTAAAAGACTAGCTAACTCGGGGATTCTTTGTCTTTTTTTCTGCTTGGTAAATTTCTTAAACATTTGCAGCGTAAGTTAGTTGCAATTAAAAGCGGCTGAATCTCGCTTGTCAAGCGTTTAAAACATAAAAAACGCCAATATTTTAAAGCGGATAATAACCCCAGGGCTTCTTTTGCCTTTTTTTTCATTTGGTAAATTTCTTAATGTTTATGGCTAAACGACAACCGTCATCCCGCTACTTGTTAGCGGCTGAGATACCGCGAATGAATCGCGGTATGACGGTTCGCGGCGGCATGACGATAAGGTTTATACCTTGTCATCCCAGTGCTTGACACTGGGATCCAGCTTTCTTTATAAATTCACCAAAAGTGCTTCATTCTATAACGCAAAACCCATACTCACCAAATCCAATGCATTACTTGCAATTAAGTTTCCTGGATCCCAGTGTCTGGGCACTGGGATGACACCATCATAAAGGAATCAGTGTCAGCTACTTTCATGACACCATTCTTTTTCCTGGATCCAAGTAGTCGAGCTACTTGGATGACAGCTAGCCTGACAACCGTCATCCCGCTACCTGTTAGCGGGATCTATGCTAAGAGATACCGCGAATGAATTGCGGTATGACGGTTTGCAACGGTATGACGGTTCGCGGCGGCATAGTAATTCGTCATCCCGCTGCTTGTTAGCGGGATCTCTTGTTAGCGGCTAAGAGATACCGCGAATGAATCGCGGTATGACGGTGTAGACGATGGTTAAGTATCCCGCTGCTTGTTAGCGCCGCGGCGGTATGACGGTTCGTGGTGGTATGACGTAGAGTGCTTAGAAGCTGCTATTTTGCTACAAATGGCTGTAATGGCATCATCTATTTTATTGCTATCACAGCCTGTTTGTGCAAGTTCAGCGTTCCCACCACAATTTTTTTCAACTGCTATTGATACTAGTTCTTTTGCACTAATTTTATTAGCTAAGTCTTTACTTACTTTAATAATCAAGACTGTTTTATCTTTTTCTGTTGCCGTGAAAGCTATTATCGTTTTTGGTTTTTGTTGCTGCAAAACAAACTCTCTTATTATATTCGCTGGAATATTGGTAAAAGCATGACTTACAAAATTTATTCCATTTATTTCAGTGCTTTTTATGCTCTCTGCGCTTATAAGTTTTTTATATAAATTTTTTATTTTAGCTTCAGATTCTTTGCGCTCTTGATTTAAAATATTTAATCGGTTTATTATTTCACTTGCTGGTGCTTTTACGAATTCTGCAACTTTTTTTAAGTTAATTTCATTATCACGTACATAATTGATTGCTTCCTGACCAGTTAAAGCTTCAATTCTTCTCACTCCAAAAGCAACAGAACTTTCTGTTACTATCTTAAATAAACCAATTTCTCCAGTATGTTCAACGTGCGTGCCACCACACAGTTCTCTTGAATCTCCAATCTTCACTACTCTTACTTGGTTGCCATATTTTTCACCGAATAACGCCATAGCTCCTTCGTCTATTGCCTGATTCATGCTCTGAATTTTTGTAGACGTAGAAAGGTTTTCTCTGATTAGAGAGTTTACCATATCTTCTACTAAGAATAGCTGATCCTGAGTAACTTGAGTGTTATGACTAAAGTCAAATCGTAACTTATCCGGTGCAACTAGGGAACCTTTTTGAGTGACATGGTCACCCAAGATTTTTCTCAATACAAAGTGCAAAAGGTGTGTAGCTGAATGATTTCTTCTTAAGGTTTGCCTTCTTTCCTTGTCAATGCTTGCTGCAACTGTGTTACCTTTACAAATTGAACCGAACTTAACTATGCATCTGTGCAAATATAGGTCATTAACCTTATTGGTATTCTCGACTATAATAATACTTCTATCAGATTTGATCAGACTGCCAGTATCTCCCACCTGTCCACCTGACTCGCCATAAAAAGGTGTTTTATCAAGTATAATGGTTATCTTTTCTCCCTCCTTTGCAGAATCAATTACTTCATTTTTAGAGGAAACTATAGCTAGTATTTTCGCATCATTTACTTCATTGAACTCATAACCAACAAATTTTGTTTTGCCAAATTTATCGATCAAATCAAACCATACTTGCTCAACAGATTTTTCACCAGATCCAGCCCATTTAGCACGTGCTCTCTCTTTTTGTTCTCCCATTGCATCATCAAAACCCTTCTGGTCAAAATTTATTTTTTTCTCTTTTAAAATATCAAGTGTAATATCCAAAGGAAATCCATAAGTATCATATAGCTTAAACGCTAATTCTCCAGGCAGAGTGTCACCTGGTTTTAAATCTGCAGTGAATTTTTCCAATAGACTAATGCCTTTCATCAAAGTGTCTTTAAAGTTTTCTTCCTCTGATTTTAACGTCGTTTCTATTAAGCTTTTAGCTCTGACTAATTCAGCTCCCATATAAGCCGAACTCGTGCTATCTATCAACACTGGAAAAATACGATGGAGTAGGGAATCATTATATCCAAGCAGGTGAATATAACGTGTGGCTCTCCTAATTAATCTGCGTAATACGTAATTCCTGCCCTCATTTCCAGGAAGCACTCCTTCTGCGATGAGAAATGCAGCCGCGCGAAGATGATCTGCTACGATCTTATGCGCTATTTTATTTTCTGTTCTTCCACAATACTCTTGAGATTTATTTATCAAAGCAGAAAATAAATCAATATCATAGTTATCATGGACGTTTTGCATAACAGCCGCTATTCTTTCAAGACCCATTCCAGTATCGATGCATTTTTTTGGCAATTTGTGTAAATTACCTTCTTCATCTTTGTTAAACTCCATGAATACCAGATTCCAGATTTCAACAATTCTATCGCCCTCTTGTAAATTAGGACTCCCATGGTCATAAAAAATTTCAGAACATGGACCGCACGGACCAGTGCTTCCCATACTCCAAAAGTTATCATCCGTTGTAATTCTTATGATTTTATCACTTGAAAAGCCACTTATCTTACGCCAAATCTCGTACGCCTCATCATCAGTATGGTAGACGGTTATGGATAGTCTGTTTTTATCAAGAGATAACTCTTTAGTGATAAATTCCCACGCAAATTCTATCGCAGTTTCCTTAAAGTAATCACCGAAGCTAAAATTTCCGAGCATTTCAAAAAATGTGTGATGCCGAGTTGTATAGCCAACATTTTCCAGATCATTGTGTTTACCGCCTGCTCTTAGGCACTTTTGACTTGAGACAGCACGTTTCATTTCAGTTTTTTGAGCACCAGTAAAAATATTTTTAAACTGCACCATACCAGCATTTGTGAACATGAGCGTTGGGTCATGTTCTGGAATCAAAGGAGAAGAAGAAACCTGCTCGTGGTCATTATTTACAAAAAATTTTATAAATCTTTCTCTGATTTCGTTTAGCTTCATCGTTTTTATTGAGGTTATCTATAAATAATAAGTTGTAATGGAAATAAAATCAATACCACTCTCTAGATCTCAGAACTTCTAGTGACATGCACCTTGTGGTAAGAAAAAATCAATATATTCACGATAAATTTACCTCATATCTGTGTTTTATATGTGGAAATTGGAATGGAAATTTATGTAGGCAAAGAAAAAAGAATAGCAAATGTGGTGACTCAACACTGGAATGACATAAAAGGATCAGACAGAGATTGGCCAGAAAGGCATGAAATAGACACTGCAGAAATAATGGAGTCATGGCAGCATTGTTTTATCATTGAAGTCAAAGATCAAGGTTATATTTGCGAAAATGCAGGAGAAAAGGCTGTTGAATTCTATGGTTTTGAGAACAAGACGCGTATTGATAATAAGTATGCAATTGATGCACCATTTTTGCGACTATATAAAATAGATGCAGTCATTGATAAACTTGATACTGTAATAGAGAGTAAATGTCCAATCAACGAAGAGGAAGAAAGTGAAAGTGTTAAAATGAGGCAAGTATTGTTGCCACTTGGGAATAAAGAAGGTATAACACATATATTGGGCGTAATTACTTTTAAACTCCTTTAATATACAATTTTAATTTGATTCTTTAATAAAATTATTTATACTACTACTTAATTACTATTAAAGAACTCAATAGTAGTGCTTGTAAATTTGTTTAGAATATGAAGAAAATAAAATTAAAAACCAAATCCTCTGTCAAAAAGCGCTTTCACCTTACAGCTAAGGGTAAAGTCATTTCTACTCAGTCAGGCAAAAGGCATGGCATGGTAAAGAGAAGTAAATCTAATATTCGTAATCAGCGCGGTACAACGATTCTTGGTAAATCTGACTCGCGTATAGTTAAGCTTTATATGCCTTATGGTATTTAATAAAATGGAGGTAAAATAAAATGGCTCGGGTAAAACGTGGAGTCACTACTCACGCTCGTCATAAAAAAATATTGAAACTGGCAAAGGGTTATAGAGGGCGCGCAAAAAGTTGTTATAGAATTGCATTACAAAGAGTTGAAAAAGCACTGCAATATGCTTATAGAGACAGAAGAAATCGTAAACGTGATTTTCGTGGTTTATGGATAATACGTATTAATGCAGCAGTAAGAGAGCATGGGCTTACTTATGGTAGGTTTATGCATGGTCTTACACTTGCCGGCATTGATTTAAATAGAAAGATTCTTGCTGAGATGGCCGTTAATTATAAGGATGATTTTGCCAAATTAGTAGAAGCTGTAAGTGGTAAATTAGCAGAGAATTCTTAAAGCAAAGACACCATGAGAATTATTTTCATGGGGTCACCAGAATTCGCTGTTAGTACGCTAAACTTACTATTGAAATCACAGAATAAAATAGTAGCAGTATACACCAAGGCTCCAAAACCTTCAGGGCGTGGACAGAAGCCAACGAAATCTCCAGTACATGTTATCGCTGAAGAAAGTAACATAGAGGTATGTACTCCTATCTCTCTAAAGTTTTCGGCAGAGCAAGAAAAATTTAGAAATTTCAAACCAGACGTTGCAGTTGTAGCTGCGTATGGATTGATACTTCCAAGAGAAATTTTGAATATTCCAAAATATGGTTGTATTAATATTCATCCTTCATTACTACCAAGGTGGCGTGGTGCAGCCCCGATACAGCACACAATTTTAGCAGGAGATCAAGAAACCGGGGTTAGCATTATGCAACTGGATGAAGGATTAGATTCCGGCCCTATTTTAAAACAGGAAAAATTTCTTATCGAAAAGAACGATAATTACAAGACATTGCATGATAAATTGTCTGAATTAGGCAGTGATTTACTGCTGGAAGTGCTAAACGAAATTGAAAAACAGCTTCTCTTAAAACAGAACGATAACGATGCATGTTACGCTAACAAAGTGGAAGACTATAAAATTTATGCAAGTGATGCCTGTGAAGTTGCTTATAGAAAGGTTAAAGCGTTTTACCCAAAAGCATTCATTAAGATAGAAAATAAACGTATCAGGATACTTGATGCTGACTTTGAAGCTCTCGCTTCAGAACAAGGTAAGATTGTTAACGATAATATGCACATAAGTTTAAAAGGTGGCACTTTAATTCCTAAAGTTGTACAAATGGAAGGGAGAAATCCTTGCAGTATTGAAGATTTTATTCGTGGCTTGAAATCAAGCATGGTAAAAAAATTTATAGAATAGACTGCTTTAAATTAGTGTAGAAATGTAATAGCTAAATTTCCTTTTCTTAGATATAATCTTATAAAATTTTCTGTACAAAAATGAAAATCAAAAGAGCTTTAATATCGGTATATGATAAAACGAATATAATTGATCTTGCATCGTTTTTAATGCAGCAACAAATAGAAATTCTTTCAACAGGAAATACTTATAAAGCACTATCTGATGCCGGAATAAAAACGCAAGAAGTATCAGATTATACGCAATTTCCAGAGATACTGGGTGGTAGAGTAAAAACTTTACACCCTAAAATTCATGGAGGAATACTTTATGATCGAGAAAAGCACAAAAAGGAAGTGCAAGATCTAGAAATTGAGCCAATAGACCTGCTTATAACTAACCTATACCCATTTTGGGAGACAGTAAGTAGCAGCTCACATGAAGAGCAAATTATAGAACAAATTGATATCGGCGGAGTGGCATTAATTAGAGCTGCAGCAAAAAACTTTCGTTTTACTTCAGTTATTTCTAGCATTCAAGACTATGAAGCACTGAAAGCTGAGATGATAGAAAATAACAATAAAACAACATTGGAATATAGAAAACACTTAGCAACCAAAGCATTTGCTCTCACTGCACACTACGATTCTAATATTCACAGTTGGTTTTTATCCCAGAGTAAAAATAATGAGTTACCAGAGTTTTTTGCTCTATACGGGCATAAAGTACAAGAACTCAGGTATGGTGAAAATCCCCATCAAAAAGCTGCATTTTATAGTAATCAATTTACAGAATATCCGTTGGAAAAACTACATGGAAAAGAGTTGAGTTATAATAATATAGTAGATATAGAATCCGCACTTAACATAACTTCTGAATTCGAAGAACCTGCAGCAGTGATAATCAAGCATAATAACCCATGTGGCGCTGCTATTGGTAATAATGCTTTGGAGGCATATGAAAAAGCTCTATCGTGCGATGAAGTAAGCAGTTTTGGTGGTATAGTTGCCTTAAACCGGGAGATAGATTTAAAGCTAGCGGAAAAATTAAACGAGATATTTTTAGAAGTAGTGATAGCACCATCGGTAAACAATGAGGCACTAAAAATTTTACAAAGAAAGAAAAATTTAAGAGTGATTATTCATAAATCTTTTCAACAAAATGTGAAATACCAAACTAAAAATGTTGTTGGTGGGTTTTTGGTGCAAGAAAATAATGACCACACAATAAAAGCAGAACAAGTAACAGAATGCACTGCAACAGACAAAGAAAAAAAAGATCTTATTTTTGCCTGGAAAATATGTAAGCATGTGAAATCCAACGCAATAGTTATAGCAAAAGATGGTTGTGCTATTGGCATCGGCGCAGGGCAAACAAGCAGAATAGATAGTGTGAACATTGCAGTGAAAAAAGCAGGTGAAAAATGTAAAGGTGCGGTGCTTGCTTCAGATGCATTTTTCCCATTTCCAGATAGCATAGTAGAAAGCACAAAACATGGAATTACAGCTATAATTCAGCCCGGTGGCTCGCTAAAAGATCAAGATGTGATAAAAGCTGCAAATGAAAATAAAATTGCTATGTTTTTCACTGGCGTTCGCAGTTTTTTCCATTAGGCTTTGTGTCTTATCGTCATACCGCCACAAACCGTCATACCGCCGCGGTATCTCTCAACATAGATCCCGCTAGCGGGATGACAAATATACCGCCGCGGCGCTAACAAGAGATCCCGCTAACAAGCAGCGGGATGACGAGCTTATCGTGCTGCCACGAACCGTCATGCCTCTGCGAACCGTCATACCGCGATTCATTCGCGGTATCTCAGCCGCTAACAAGCAGCGGGATGACGGCTGTCGCTTAGCCACAAACGTTAAAAAATTTACCAAATAAAAAAAAAGGCAAAGAAGCCCCGTGGTGCGAGTTTTGACCCTCTAATACTTTAAATTGGCGCTGTAATAATGTGCTAACGCTTAAAATAAGCGCGATTTGGCTGAATGTAGAAAAAATTAAAAAGACATGCAGCCGCTATAATTTTATGTAATCCGCCAATAGATACTCCAAGTTTTTTACTGAATTTTTGTTATTGAACCCGCGCGGATCAAAAACAAGTTTTGAGTCAGAAATACTCTTAATACTACAATAAGGGGGCTGGCGGAGTTTGTCAAGTAAGTTTTTTCGTTTCTGTGACCAGTTGGACTTAAAGTCTACACAAAAAACGTTTACAACCAACGTTCAACATGGTAAATTAAAAACGGTTTATTCCTCGGTAGCTCAGTGGTAGAGCAGTTGGCTGTTAACCAATTGGTCGCTGGTTCGAATCCGGCCCGGGGAGCGTTTCTCTGTGAAATTCTAGTGTTGATTTTATATGAACATTAAATCAGTGGTTTTATGTATACTAGATGGCTGGGGAAATGGAATAGAGAATAATAAATACAACGCTATTAGCAACGCAAATCCACCTTGTTGGCAATACATTAGCTCTAATTATCCAAAATGCAGTTTATCCGCCTGTGGAACTGATGTTGGGTTACCTGGTGGTCAGATAGGTAACTCAGAAGTTGGCCACATGAATATTGGCAGTGGTAGAGTAGTAATGCAAAGCCTTCAGCGCATTAATCAAGAGATTGGAACAATAGAAAACAATGTAAATCTACAAAGTTTTATTAATGATCTAAAAAGTAAGAATGGTATATGCCATCTAGTGGGATTGGTGTCAGATGGCGGTGTTCATTCGCATCAAAAGCATATTTCAACTTTAGCAAATAAAATATCACAGCATGGAATCAAAGTGGTGATACATGCATTTTTAGATGGCAGAGACACATTGCCAAATTCAGGAAAAAAATGCATTCAAGAATTTATAAAGAGTATAAAGGGAAATGACATAAGAATTGCTACTGTTTCTGGGCGTTACTATGCTATGGACCGTGATAACAGGTGGGAGAGAACAATTGAAGCTTATGAGGCTATCGCATTTGCAAAGGCACCTCGTCATGATAATGCAGTATCGTTGATTGATGAAAATTATCAAAATAACATAACTGATGAGTTTGTCAGGCCTGCAGTAATAGGTGACTATCAAGGTATAAAACCAGAAGATGGAGTGCTGTTGGCTAACTTTCGTGCTGATCGAATGATACAATTAGCAAGTATTTTGCTAGGCAAAACAGACTATATTGAGGTAGCAAAACTCTCTTCAATTCTAAGCATGATGAAATATAAAGAAGATCTCAAAATTCCTCATATTTTTCCTCCTACTTCTTTCGCTGATACTCTAGGACAAACAATAGCAGACAATAAATTGCAACAATTACGTATCGCCGAAACCGAGAAATACGCTCATGTGACTTTCTTTTTCAATTGTGGAAAAGAAGAACCTTTCTCTGGTGAAGAAAGAATACTCATTCCCTCACCAAAAGTTCAAACTTACGATTTGCAGCCCGAAATGTCAGCCTTCGAGCTCACAGAAAAGCTTGTAGAAAAAATTCACTCCCAAGAATTCGCACTGATAGTTGTAAATTACGCTAATCCTGATATGGTAGGGCATACAGGTAATATAAAAGCAGCCGAGAAAGCTGTGCTAGCTGTAGATGATTGTCTTGCGAAAGTGCTGAGTGCTGTTAAAAAGTCAAGCAACACCGCATTAATTGTCACTGCAGACCACGGTAATGTGGAATGTATGTTCGATGAAGAAAATAATACACCTCACACAGCACACACTCTAAATAAAGTGCCATTTATTGTGTCTTGCGATAATCTAAAACTAAGAGACGGAAGGTTATCTGACATTGCCCCTACTATTTTACAGCTACTTGGAATTAAAAAACCAAACGAAATGACAGGCAGTTCGTTGATTTCTTGCATTACCCTCTGTCATTCCAGCTAGGCAGCGTTATGCACCGGAATGACATCAAATAGATGTGTTTTAACTTAATCCAACTTTTAAATTTTTCGCTGTTAGTACTAATGATTCATTAAAGAAGCTGTCAATATCACCAATACTATCTATATTTTTTGTACTGATAGATTGGTCAATTCTTTTGACCAAATTAGATAAAACTTTATTAGGGCCAATTTCAACAAATTTGTTAATGCCACGGCTTGACATATACAAAACCATTTCTCTCCATTTCACTCTGCTTACAACTTGCTTGGCGAGTAAAGTTTTTATAACTTTGGGATCACTCTCCTCTTTAGCTGTAACATTTGATATCAAAGGAACTATAGGACGGGTTATTTTAATACCCTTCAAAAACTCCAAAACTTTTTCATCAGCAGGTTTCATAAGAGATGAATGAAAAGGCCCACTAACCTGTAATTTAATTAGTTTCCTCACACTCGAGTTTTTGAATAAATCGGGTAACATTTCAAGAGCTTCTCTAGTGCCACTTATAACCACTTGTCCGCCACTGTTATCGTTTGCAATTTCACAAATTCCGTCAATTTGAACTGATTTCAATATATCTTCCACTTCATTTATCTCTGCTCCAAGCAACGCAACCATTCCGCCTTTACATTTCAGTGAAGCTTCATGCATTGCTTCGCTGCGAACTTTCAGCAGCTTGATTGCAGACTCAAGCGTTAACGCTCCTGCAGCACACAGCGCTGTATATTCGCCAACTGAATGCCCACAAACATATTTAACATTGTGATCAGTGAAAAGAGATTTGCCAAACACATGCTCCATAACACGTAGCATTGCAATTGATACTGCCATTATAGCTGGCTGAGCGTTTTCTGTAATGGTTAATTCTTCAATAGGACCGTTGAAGATTAAATGAGACAGCTTTCCATCCAATATGCTATCTACTTCATTAAATACTTGTCTTGCAACAGAAAACTCACTATATAAGCTCCTGCCCATTCCTACAAACTGAGAGCCCTGACCAGGGAAAGCGAAAATCATGATAATTATTACTTATTCCTTATTAAGTATAACATTTTATTTATTTTTTGTCAATATTTTAGAATAATGATTGACTTAGTGAATTAAGTTCACTAGAATGTTAACTGACTAAAAGTTTATAAACAACAATGAATTATCATAAAATTATTATAGTTATGACAGACGGTCAAGAGTTTGAAACTCGTTCCACTTATGGAAAGGAGGGAGATAGGGTAAAACTTGATAGAGATCCTCTTACTCACCCTGCATGGACTGGAAGTTTGACAAGCGGGTTAGCAAGTAAAACTAGCAAATTAGCTAAGTTTAACGATAAATATGGAAGCATTTTCTAATTCTCCTCCTCTTTAAGTTTTAGAGAGTTTACTGAAGCATGCATAAATACAAAAATATAGGCTATGTTGCTTCTCCATCACCAAAATCGCAGGAAGTATCTAAACTATTAAAGAAACTTAATTTTATCAATATAACAGAAGAAAATAAGTCCGAAATCGATCTATTGATAGTTGTTGGCGGTGATGGCTTTATGCTACGCACCTTGCATAATTACGTTATAGAAAATAAAAACATGCATGTGTATGGGGTAAATACCGGCAATGTTGGGTTTTTGATGAATAAATGCTTTAGCCGCAGTGAAGATTTAATTGATCATATAGAACATGCAACTTCAACTCAGTTAACTTTGCTAAAAATGGAAGCAACAGACACAAGTGGCAAGAGGTATCACTACATAGCGGTAAACGAGGTATATGTTTTTAGAAAAGCAAACCAAATAGTAGAAATGAATATCACTATTAATGATAAGCTAAAAGTAGAAAAATTTAGAGGGGACGGAGTAATATTATCTACTCCCACAGGTAGCACTGCATATAACTTCTCTGCCGGTGGCCCAATCTTGCCGCTAAATTCAAATTTACTTGCATTAACCTCTATCAATAGCTATTACCCAAGGCATTGGAATGGAGCGTTAATATCAAACGATACAATCGTACAAATTGACATTAACGACACAAAAAACCGTCCAGCACTTGTAGTATCAGATTACAAAGAATTTCATGATATATCACAGATAAAAATACAAAAAGACCATGAGAACACAATCACTTTGCTTTTTGACAAAGATTACCCTCTGAATGAAAGAATCTTTGATAGACAATTTCTATACTAATAATGTATCTGTTCAGATACATGGCTAATGTACAAATATTGAAACAAAAATTCCAGTGCCCCTGTGATGTCATTCCAGTGCTTGACACTGGAATCCAGCTTTTGATCAAAAATGTTGTATAGTACACAATCAAATTTTCTGGATCCCAGTGTCTGGGCACTGGGATGACACCCATTTGTTCCTATAGTTGTCTTTTCTCGTCTACCTTATTTTGCCACTCTGCTAAACAGATACATTATCTGTAAATTGGTATTTACTACATCTTAATAACTATAGCGTAATCAATGCAGCATAGTAATTAACTTTGGAGTGAATATGCATGGGTCAGTCGAAAAATCAACAGTAAAATTAACTTCTTACGAACAAACAGGTGACAATAGCAAGATAACACTAAAAGATCCACCATCGCCTGAAGAAGCAGGAAATGCTATCTCAAGTGTACTGAATGTAGTACCACGTGTGCAGGGAATGTCACATGAAGAATCAGATGATGAGGAAGTGGATCCTACTTATGCATCTGTAAATCGACAAAAAGATGGTGATGGAGCACCACCGATTTTGCCAAAAGCTCCAGGTTTACAAGACAAAGAAGACAAAAATTTGTTTGGTCTTAGTACTGAAGTACTACCTCCTTCCCTAGAAGAAACAAAAGGTGAGACTCATGATTGGGTATCACAAACAGCAAGTTTAGGTTTAGGAGGATTATCTGGTAATGGATCAGAAGAACATATTTATGCAGCTATAGACCCAAATGCAAAATCTTCGAAAAAGAGTTTAGACAGTGGAATAGGTGGTCAAAACTCAAAAGATGATTTAGGTGCGTCTTCAAATACTTTACCATCGTATAAAAGCAAAGATGACTCTGAAGAGTCTTTGTCACTAAATTCTGATATAGGTAGCACAACAAATAAAAAAACAAACAGATTCTTGCCAAGAGCAAAGTATGCCATGCAGCAGAAGGGTTTTATAATTTTTGGTGCAAGTGCTATTATACTCAGTATATCTGCAGCTTTATTATATTTACAAGATAAAGCAAAATTTATTGCATTTTTTACAAACAGCCCAAAATATATCACTATACCAGTTATCGCACTTGCTGCATTGCTTGCAATTGGTCCAATATTTTTTGCAACAAGGCAATTTATAGATACTGAAGAACATTCCATTCAAAAAAAAGATGCGGATAAAATTTTAGCTGAGGTGTTGGAGCACCAGCCAAAAGATAAAGCTATAAAATCTGTAAGACTGGAATATAGCAATGGCACTCATTCAAATTTTGTACTTAATGCTTGGGAAGCTAAACAAGGCTTCACTAACATTGACGAAAAAGTAATTACTAGAACTAATAAAATAAAATCAGTAATTAACGACAGACCAATATTTACTGCATTATTTACTGGTGTAGTTGCTGCAAATATAGCGTTTCCTCTAGGGCTACTTGCAACACATGGTGTTAATGGTGTACAAAAATTTTACCAAAACCCTTTGACTAATAACATAGGATTATCATTACTTATAGGTTCTGGTATACTTGCATTACTCATTGTGGGTTTTGGCATACATTATTATAGAAAAACAAATTGCACTAATCTTATATATTCGCAGGAAAAGATTGACCCTGAAAGCGTTAACAAGAAATTCATTGAAGAAATAAAACACGAAAGAACAAATGTTCTTGGGGAAAACCACGGTAAAGACGCTAAACGCAGCAGCTTAACGCTTGAGCAAGTTGTGGTTCAATCTCATAATTGTAAGGATGTTGTTTATAGTGTCGGTTAATAAAATGCATGATATAGCTAGTGCAGCCCTACGTCATACCGCCGCAGACCGTCATACCGCGATTCATTCGCGGTATCTCTAGATCCCGCTAACACGTAGCGGGATGACGATTGTCAGGGTAGCACCTCCCTCCCCTGTCATCCAAGTAGCTGACACTGGGATGACAAAAAAAGGAGCACTGGAATGACATCACAGGGGCACTGAAATGACATCCTCCTAGTAGAGATCGCTTTTGTAATTGCAACATTCACGTGTATCCGTTCAGCTAAGCGGTGTAAGAGATGATAGATAAGAGGTTTTGGAAAGGATTGAGACCCCTTTGTTTCCATGTCAAGTATAATGAAATTATCCGTTCAAGGAATGCATTTCCCCGCTTCGATTGGGTAAAATATGAATTTTTGCGATAAACGACATAATGCCGAATTTGCTGTTCAGCATGGTTATTTGTCAGCGGAATATTTTCTGGGTCATCTAAAAATTTCCACATCATTCTTTCAGATTTCAAAATATTCTTTGCAACTCGAGAAGCTCCAATTGCTTCAGGTAAGCGAGATATTTCCTTCAAATAATACCTTGTACGTTTTCGCAATTTTCTTGCACGTCTGGCAAATCTTAAAATGTCTATCTCATTTTTTAGTAAAGCTTTTTTTAGTGCAAATAATTCAGTAGTGACATCTCTTACATAACAGCCAAGAATCTTAACTTCAATGTTCCAGCTATGAGCCAGCCTTTCAAAATCTCTTATTAAATAAGCCCAGCAGATTTGCCTTTTCTTATCATTAAAGTAGTTGTAGGCTGAATATCTATCAGTTACTATCAAACTATTGCGATTGCAAAATGTGCTGTCTTGCAAAACCTTCATTCCTCTTGATTCTGTCAATTTTACAAAACTTGCCGTATTGCTTGCAAACATCCAACACCAGCCAAGTTTTCCTTTGTTATAGTGACTGGTTTCATCGATATGCAAAACCTCACTTCTGCTTATTTCTTGTTCGATTTGCTCATATGTTTTTTCGCATTTTAATGCAACTCTGTGTTCACTATTTGATATGCTGCCAACACTTATGTTCAAATTAAAAATGTCATTTATGATACTAGCCACTTCATGCTTTGAGTTTTTGTAAAATCCGCTGAGTGCTGCAATTATAGACTTAACCCTTGGACCAAATGTATCTGGCGTAACACCTTCTGGTAACTTGCTACTTTTTCTTTTTCTGCATCTCCAACAACGACCATGTTCCAATTACTACATAAGGCCTAATTTCCGGAAGATCAACTTTTTGGTGAACATAAGGTTTTTCGCATATTACAAGCTCTCCTCCGCATTCGCAAATATTAGGCAACTCTATTTTTACTACTTTATCCGCTTCCATTGTAGCATGAAAATTTCCTTTATGCTCAACCTGATCGCCAACATTCCTTTCGCTTTTTGGCTTGTCCTTTTTTGTTTTGTACAATTCTTTAGAGCTCGGTAGAGATGAATTTTTCGAGTTTAAACCAAGCCTTTCCTTTAATTCAGCGTTCTCTATCTTTAAAGCTTTATTTTCTGCTTTTAAGTTTTCTATCTCTGCTTTCAGTTTTTCTATTTTTTGCTGTAAATTTTTGCAAAGTTCTAAAAGGTTTACCACATTACCTCACTTTTGCTCTATGATTATCTTTTTAGATCACTTTGTCTACCTTATTCTACCACTCCGCTGAACGGATACCTTGGGTTAGCTATAGCTAACACCACAATTGTACTAACATTGTGATTTGAGAACAACCTTCACCAGAAAGGGTGTCATTCCAGTATTAAGCACTGGAATGACGAGAGGTAACGCAAGAAGTTTACTCTTAATAAAAACCTGATGATGAATCATTATTACCAAATTTCGGCCTATTTCTGTTGCTGAAACCAGAACGAGGACGAGGAGGCCTCTTATGGTGACTTCCTCCAGGTTTTCTACTAAATGAATTATTGTAATAATTATCCCTGTCATTTGGACCATCTTTCCTTTCCTCGTTGTAAAGCTCACCTTCAAAAAACTCTCCCGTCTCTTGATCAACCCGACGTCTTGACAACTTTGGACACCCACCTTTTTCGAAGTCAATTACTAGTGCTTTGAAAGTATCATCTTGTTTAAGTACGCTCTCTATAGAATCTATATGTTCATTAGCTACTTCACTTATGTGCATTTTTCCTTTTCTGCCATTAAGAAATTCAAGCTCTACAATAGACTTCTCTATTCTTACAACCTTGACATCAACTATAGAACCTTGTTCTAGTTCTGTTATTGAATCAATCATCATACTCTTTGCAATTTCAGCTTCAGTGCCACTCGTAGCAAAAACAGAAACTTTACCATCATCTCCTATTTCAATTTTTGCATTACTTCTTTCACACACACTGCGTATATTTTTCCCCTTAGAACCTATAGCAGCAGAAATTTTGTCTTTATCTATGTAAAATGATAACATCCTTGGTGCATGGTCTTTGACATCATCACTGTGTTCTGAAATCACTGCATTCATTTTTTCTAAAATAAGTAATCTTCCAGCTTTTGCCTGTTCTAAAGATTTTTCAACAATTTCAAAGCTTATACCAGAAATTTTCATGTCCATTTGTAGCGCCGTAACCCCTTCACTAGTTCCTGCTACTTTAAAGTCCATATCACCAAGATAATCTTCATCACCAAGTATATCGGAAAGTATTACATACTCGTCTTTATCTTTGATGAGACCCATAGCAATTCCAGCAACAGGGGCCTTTATTGGCACACCCGTATCCATTAAAGCAAGAGAAGTCCCACAAACTGTTGCCATAGAAGAAGAACCATCAGACTCCAAAATTTCGGACACTACTCTTATTGTATAAGGAAATTCAGACTTATCGGGTAAAACAGGATGAATTGCTTTCCAAGCAAGTTTGCCATGACCGATTTCTCTTCTTCCTGGTGCACGCGCAGCAGAAGTTTCTCCAACAGCAAATGAGGGAAAGTTATAATGCAACATGAAATGCTCACGTCTATCCCCTTCAATATCATCCACAATTTGCTCATCTTGAGTGGTGCCAAGAGCAGTAACAACCAGTGCCTGAGTATTGCCTCTTGTAAATAGTGCAGAACCGTGAGTTTTGGACAGAATATCAACTTCAACTTCTATCTGACGTATCTCATCATGCTTACGACCGTCTATCCTTACACTTTTCTTCCTAATTATTTCACGTACTAAAGATCTTTCAAAATTTTTTACTGCATACGTAATTAACTTTTCGTCTTTTCCAGTTTCTTTAAGAGTATTCAATATATTCTCTCTGATCGCTTCTAGAGCTTGAACTCGCTCTTGTTTTACTGTTTGCGAATATGCTTTTTCAAAATCTTTACCGTATTTTTCGAGCTCTTGTGTTATATCTGATGCATCAATAGGGGCAAAGCTCTCAGGTTTATTGCCAATTGTATCAGCAAACTCTTTTATGAGCTTAATGACAGGCTTAAGGTGTTCATGGCCAAATTTTATTGCATTAAAAACATTTTCTTCAGAGAGCTCTTTCACTTCTGATTCAACCATTAAAATTGAATTTTCATCACCAGACAAAAACAGATCCAAGCTGCTTGCTTTCATCTCTTGAACAGAAGGGTTGAGTATATAGTTATTATTTTCATCACAACCAACCATCACTCCAGCTATAGTAAAGTGAAAGGGAACACCAGAAATTGCAAGAGCTGCAACAGCACCAATCAATGCTGGCACTTCAGGAGGATTGACTGTATCATAAGTTAATAGATTGCACACCACACTAATTTCATCATGAAATCCTTCTGGGAATAGTGGTCTTATACTTCTATCTATTACTCTTGAGATTAAAGTTTCTCTATCAGATGGCTTGCCTTCTCTTTTAAAAAACCCGCCAGGGATCTTACCCATGGCATAGCTTTTTGCGATAAACTGCACATTTAAAGGTAGGAAATCAACGCTTTCTTCCTTCTTTTTACGTACAACAGTTACTAAAACAGAAGTATCACCGTAATTTACAACTACTGAACCATGAGCTTGGCGTGCTATTTTTCCTGTTTCTAAAGATAAGGCACGACCACCCCACTCTATAGATTTTTTTATAATTTTAAACATATTAAATTCCTCGATTATTTTCTAATGCCTAACTTCTCTATTAATTCCTGATAGGCTTCATTACCAAATTTACGCTTTATATAATTTAAGTGCTTGCGTCTTCTACCTATCAATATAAGTAAACCACGCTTAGAGTGATGGTCATGCTTGTGCACTTTAAAATGCTCAGTTAAGTTACTGATCCTCTCGGTCAAAATTGCACATTGTACAAAAGATGAGCCTGTATCATCTTCTTTAATTGCATATATATTTATCAAACTCTTTTTCTTTTCGGATGTTATCGACATCTAAACCTCATTTTAAATATTAAAAACACGAATAGGTTTCACACAACCATAAATAAAACTGCAGATTGCAATAGGTACACTACCCACCACCGTACAACAAATATCATGATTCTTTAAATTACGCAAGTTATTTAATACAACTTCCTGACCTTTTCTGATTTTCCCCGCATCTTCTAGGGAAATTTCAACTTTGAACATCGATTTTAAAGCCGATTCAATGGGGATGACGAAACTTTTTGTATTACTCCCTGTCACTCCATCATCTTCTGTCATCCCACCCCCCTCTGTCATCCAAGTAGCTGACACTGGGATGACGAGAAAGGAGCACTGGAATGACATCATAGGGGCGCTACCATCATAAAGGAACCAGTGTCAGCTACTTGAATGACATCATAGGGGCGCTGGGATGACACCCTGACAATCGTCATCCCGCTGCTTGTTAGCGGGATCTATGCTAAAGGAGATACTTGGATAACAAGAAATATAGGTACTGGAATTGTAAAGAGTTTGCAAATATTAGTTATTACCTGTAGGATATAAAGAAATTAGTAAGGATTTTAATAGGAATAATATGCCATCTGTTACTTTTATTTTACCTGATGGGAGTAAGAAAAGCTATGAAGCTGCAGAGGGAGAAACTCTGCTCAATTTAGCCCACAGAAGTGATCCAGATCTGCTTGAAGGTGCATGTGAAGGTTCTCTTGCTTGCTCTACATGCCATGTAATTGTTGATCCAAAGTTTTATAATGCTGTAGAAATACATAACCCTATATCTGATGAGGAAAATGATATGTTAGACCTAGCTTTCGGCTTAACAGAGACGTCGAGGCTTGGATGCCAAATAAAAATCACAAAAGATATCGACGGCTTGTGTGTAACCATACCAAGGGGTACAAGAAACATATCATTAGATAAATAGGGGAATCATGCGTAAGATTTTTATCTATATTATCATCTCTTTACTTTTGTTTATTCCTGTAGCGTATAGTGGTTTTTGGTATTTTTCTGCATGTAAGGTAAAAAATCTTTTAGCTGAAACAATACTATACATTAACGACGAAAAATTTGATATTTCACATGATTTTAGTGGATTTCCTTCTAACCTAATTTTCCGTGTGACAAACCCAAAATTTTCCAATGAGCAATTAACCATCTCATCTGATGCTTTATTGATAAAAAATAGATTGTTTGATAAATCAGTATATATCTACATACCAAGCAATGAAGTCAACATTGCTGTTCATGATGATGAGAAAAAGAATATAAAATGCCACACAAACGATAGCAGCCACTTTGTTGTTAGACTAAACGATTTACCATCTTCATTGCGATTCAACAAAAATAGTACCGTGATAGACTATATAGATACACTTCGTTACGAAGATTATGGATTAAAATGTGATGTTTTAGAAAATCAGCAAAGTGTTATAACTGAAGTGAATGATAAAAGCAATTACATTCAATTTCACCTCGATAAAGAACCAAGTGGAAATACTAAACTAGGATTTGATTTTTATACTTATCGGTATAAAAATACTGCAAGTCCTGAAAGTTACCTTAGTATCGACACTAAATTTGATTACGAATTTGTAAACCACATCTCAGCTTCCAGAATTAATTTCAACATAGAGAAATTTTTAATTCAAAGTAATAATTTTTCTCTTGCTGCAGATGGTGGAGTGCGAAATTATAATTTGGTTACGTCTTCATTTAAAGACAAAATCAACGTGGCTATATCAAATTATAAAGAATTAATCTCGTTTATGATTGGTGACTCAAAAACTTCAGATGCGTTTGAAAAATTAATGTCTTCCTTATCAGAAAAAACAACTGATGATGGCATTCAATTTTCAATAAAGTACGATGATGATGTAGGGTCAAGCTTTATTGGAAAGTTATCCACCACTGATTTTATGAACCAGCTCAGTAAAATAACCCAATTAACCAAGGATGAGAGCAGTAGTTAGTTTACTTTTCATATTGATATTCCACTCAGGCGTAAACGCTTTTACTCTGGATAATAAACTCAGAGATAAAAGCATGGAAAAACGAGCAACCAGTTTATTTGAAATAATAAGGTGTCCAATATGTTCTGGCGAATCATTGTCTGAATCTGGATCTCAGATCGCGTATGATATGCGAGAAGCAATTCGTAAAAAAATCAATGATGGATACACAGATGAAGAGATAATCTCAGAGTTAAAAAATTCTTACGGCAATTCAATTATAATCGTACCGCCTATAAAATCTAGCACTTACATTTTGTGGTTTATTCCACTTACAACTCTGCTTATTGGGTGTTTTTTAATACAAAGATACATCAATACAACCACTTAAACCTTTTATATATAGCTAAAGTGACTTAGGTTCTCTAATTGCACATAAGTCAACAATAATTTTCACACAAATCAAAACAGCATATCTTCTCCATAATCCTTGGTAATTTTACATAAGTTAAAAGTAGCATATGGTTCTCTCCGCGGTCTGAGATGACAATAAATTTGTCAAGCCGCATTATACTTGTTAGGCGGAAGTGGACGGCAACATGTTTATACCAATTCTCATTACTAGTGAATCAAATAAGCGGCATTGCAGAGTTTTTTAATTGTGGAGTGAGAAAGAGAGGTAATAAATTTGCACAAAGCGCTCTCAAGCAAAGCAATTGTGTCGTAGATTTTGTTACGCAAAATGTTCTGTTTTATATATAACCAAAACCTCTCAACAGGATTGAGGTCAGGTGAGTATGGTGGTAGGTATATAATGTCGATATTTTTAGGTACTTTTAAATTTTTTGACTTATGCCAACTAGCACAATCCATGATAAGAAATGCCTCCCTTGTTCCTAAATATTGTGACATCTGCTCAAGGAATATATTCATACAATCAGTATTGACGTTTGAGCTAGAACTTTCTCCATTTCTGGGATTAACTGCACTATAGAGATAAAAATTTTGCCTACCTAGTTTTACCTTAACCTGTGTCCTAATGCCTTTTTTAAACCACCCGTGTCCAATCTTTGAATGTGTGCCAAACCGCGATTCATCGAAGAAAAATAGCTCTTTTTCAGGATACATGACAATAGTTTCATTAAGATTTTTTTTTAAATTCCTCTTGTTTACTTTTATCTTGTCCGTTATGCACTGGTCTTGGTGTGATATATGAGAATTTCATTCTTTGCATATTACGGTGTACTGTAGATTTGCTGATATTCAAACCAAACTTTTCTTGAATTCTTATTTTCATTTCTTTTATAGTAATATTGGGGTTTTCCTCTATCCACACCTCAACTTGTTCACGTTGACTTTGATTCAATATAGTTTTTCTACGGCGTTGAGGCGGAGCAAATAATTTTTCTTCTCTGCCAAATTTTAGGTCATGCAGTAAGTGCCTTTCTTGAAATGCAGCATATCTTTGCTACGGCTGTTATACTGTGCTTTTTTGCTGCAATTACAGCATTTAGTTTTTTTGCAACATATGCGTTATTTCTTACTTTCTTCAGCATTTCTTTTGCTGATTCCACCACTTTTTCATCCAATAATTTTGATCTTAATGCCATTTAAACCTCGCTACTTTACTTACTTCAGTATGGCTTTTTTTCTATTATTGTCTATCCGTTACTTGTGTAGCGGGAATTGGTATTACCACGAAGTCTAACTAAGTTCTTGCTTGTCCCTTCCATCGGCATTGCTATCTTTATTTTCAATAAAATTATTGTCCTATGCTCTTTTGATGTTTATTGATAATAAAATTCTGTTTTATCAACCAACATCCTATGCATAATTACAGCTAATTTTCTTGCTACTGCTACAATTGCTTTTTTCATTCCTTTTTTCTTCGCAACCCCAGTTTTTTAATTTAAATGTCCTCTTGGTAACTGTAAGCATTGTTTGTGCAGCTTCATATAACATACTTCTACATTCCGCTGGTCCCATCTTTGATATGCTGCCATGCCGATCAACTTCTCCAGAAGAATATTGCCTTGGTCTCAACCCTATATACCCCAGTTGCGGATTAGCCAACGAAGTAAAGCTTAGAAATGCAGCGGCTGTATGGAATATGAAACAAGCGTAGAAAAAATGTGTACCAAAAAATTTATCGGTGATCTATGGCGAGTATGCTCAATCTCAAATTTGTTTTTCAGAGAGCCAAAAACTGTCTCAATAATCGATCTTTTTCTTAACAAAATCTTCTCATTTAGCGCCATTAATGAGTTTTTCGTACCCTTTTTTATACTGGTTACAAGCTTTAACCCTCTATCGAATAATTCGTGAAAAAGATCTTTTTTGATATATCCTTTATCTCCAAACAATAATCCAGTCAATTTCTTAGTTAAATTTGGCACAGGTATCAACGTTGCCTTTTATCACCGTAACCCCTTGAATTTCGCCAGTTTCATTGATTACTAGATGTACCGAAAAACCACCCATAAGTAGTCTTTCCAATCTTTGCCAACCCTTTGAAAACTTTGTTTCTCGAGGTCCTTTTTGGATGGCAAACAGCGATAGATGTTGCATCTATGTACGAAATCCCTGTCACTTTTGACTGTTCGCAAAACCATTGCATTAAGAGCGCTAAATACCATAAAATCCGCGATTTTAACCTGATAAACCTACTATAGGATGGCAATTTTGGAAACGCTGATTCGTATAATAATTTCAAATAATGCACATAGAAAATTTTAAAATTGTCGCACTTGATATAGCAATATTATGGTAAAAATCTCTGAATGCGTAATCTCTGGCGTCCTGGTTGGTTTTTTGCCACTTGGTAGAAGTTTTTCTGCAAAATTTTCATCGACTGTATTGCAAAAATCATCGACTATACAAAAGATTTCTGTTACTTTCTCTTTCATTGGTAACCTCCTATTTTAGGAATGAATATCAAATACCTCGGAGTTTACCCTATTTCCTTACCTTTTCTATTTTTTCTAATTTACAACTGGGGTTAGCAGTGCTGTGAGAATGGTTGAAAGCGCAAAAGAAAACCTCTCGGAAGTTAAAAATATACTGGTCGATGCAGGTTATACAGGAGAAAATTTTGCAACTAAAATAAAAACGATTATTGGAGCAACTGTAGAAGTAATAAAACGAAGTGAATTACATTCCTTTGCTGTATTGCCACAAAGATGGGTTGTAGAGCGATCTTTCGCTTGGTTAGAAAAATGCAGACGATTGTGGAAAAATTGCGAGCGAAAACTTAACACTAGCCTACAAATGGTCGTTCTTTCCTTCATTTCTCTTCTATTGAGAAGATTTTAAACAGGTTCTAAATCTTTATTTTAAAAATGTCATATTGACCACCGGTACCTGAAAATACTATTCCAATTGATCAGAGCTATCCATTTCCTTAATTTTTGTAACGTTGTCATAGGAGTACTATAACTTTAGTATCAACTATGTTTTATTGTTTTTGCATCTAAAAAAATTTAGCTTATTCAAGCAGCATTTTGCCTTTTTTTGGATGTAGGGATTTTTTAGGAATTGTCTTCTTGAATTCTATGGTATTTTGTTTAACATTGAAACAAGATTCCAGTGTCAGCTACTTGCATGACATTGTTGGTTAATGTTTTATGGCTTTACGATAGCTATACAACTTATCTTAAAAGCAATATAGTGTTTACTATACAATGAATCAAAGATAGTAAGTAAAGTCTATGGAATTTCAAATCGCTACACATTTTCAACCGGCTGGGGATCAACCACAGGCAATCGATAGCTTAATTGCAGGGCTAAATAGCAATAAAAGAGATCAGGTTTTGCTTGGAGTTACTGGTTCTGGGAAAACTTTTACTATGGCAAATGTTATTGCAAGGACAAACAGGCCTGCATTAATTATGGCACACAATAAAACTTTAGCAGCACAGCTTTATGAGGAAATGAAAGGATTGTTTCCCCATAATGCTGTTGAATACTTCATTTCTTATTATGATTATTATCAACCTGAAGCCTATTTACCACAAACTGATACTTATATCGAAAAAGATTCTGCAATTAACGAAAGAATTGAGATGCTGCGTTATTCCACCGTCTGCTCCCTTTTGGAGCGCAGGGATACGATCGTAGTTGCCAGTGTTTCCTGCATATACGGTCTTGGTTCGCCTGAGAGCTACCGCAGCATGATCATACCGCTTAGTGTTGGAAATAAAATTCGTATTAATGATTTCCTGAGCAACTTAACTGATCTTCAATACAAGCGCTCTGATGCCAGGTTTGAGAGAGGATATTTCAGAGTGCGCGGCGATATTATTGATATATTTCCTTCCCATTATGAAAATAAAGCTTGGCGTTTATCGTTATTTGGCGATGAAATAGAAGAAATTTCTGAAGTTGATGCTATAACGGGCAATGTTACCAAAGGCGTAAATAAAATCACCATTTTTCCAAATAGCTATTACATAACCCCGCGTGAGGCTTTGTTGCAGGCAATTGAACTAGTCAAAAAAGAGCTGCATGAACGCTTGGATTATTACTACTCGCAAAATAAGATTGTTGAAGCAAAGCGCCTCGAGCAACGCACTAATTTTGATATCGAAATGATGAGAACAACAGGAATATGTAAAGGTATTGAAAATTATTCGCGTTATCTCTATGGAATGGAAGCTGGGGATCCACCGCCTACTTTGTTTGAATATTTACCCAAAGACGTAATTTTATTTGTTGATGAGAGTCATGTCACCGTTCCTCAGGTTGGTGCGATGTACAGTGGTAATGAGGCGCGTAAAAAGAAATTGATTGACTATGGCTTCAGGCTCCCTTCCGCTTTTGATAATCGTCCATTAAAATTTGAAGAGTGGGAGGGAGTTAGGCCGCAGACTGTTTACATTTCAGCCACTCCAGGAAAGTATGAGTTGGCAAAGACCAATAATGTATTTATAGAGCAAGTTATCCGTCCAACAGGGCTTACAGACCCAATCTGCATTGTAAAACCAATAGAGAGTCAAATTGATGATGTAATTCATGAGGCACAAGTGACAATAGGGAAGGGATTTTGTGTTTTAATCACTACATTGACGAAAAAGATGGCTGAAAATTTAGCTGAATATATGAGTGAATTGAATATGAGAGTGAGTTATTTGCATTCTGATATTGCTGCGCTGGAGAGAATAGAAATTATATACAAATTGAGATCTAAAGAAATCGATGTTTTAGTAGGTGTTAACTTGCTGAGGGAAGGTCTTGATATTCCAGAGTGTGGGTTGGTTGCAATTTTGGATGCTGATAAAGAAGGATTTTTGCGATCGGAAACTTCATTAATTCAAACGATTGGTCGTGCTGCACGTAATGCTGAAGGTAGAGTAATTTTGTATGCAGATAAAATCACTGGTTCTTTAGATCGTGCATTGAGAGAGACCGAAAGAAGAAGAAAAAAACAAGAAGAACATAATATATTGCACAATATTATCCCGAAGACTATAATAAAACCTATATCAAACACCTTACAGGAGAGGGCAATAGCAGAACCGAAAGTAAATACTAATAAGGATGATTTGAGAAAGCAAATGATAGAGCATGCTAAAAATTTGGAGTTTGAAGAAGCAGCAAGAATAAAAAAATTATTGTAAGGTTAAGTAATATATGATGCTATGGGCATAGCATGAAAGTGTAAATAATTTTATTGATATCTTTATATTAATACTTTTTAAACATTTAGTACCATGCAATACTTACAATGGATGAGAAAAATTAACACCAGTGCTCTCAGGGTCAGCTAATAAAACACTTAGGTGGCTGAGAGCAGTGGATTAGGTACAACTGTTAACTTTTTTCTCCTGCAAGTATTGCTCGATCTTAGTAGCATCCATTTTAGTTCTAACAGTGGAAGTACTGGAGTTCGATGAGACTGACGACCCACCACTAGCTTCTAGTCCATCTTCATCACTTCCAGTATCACTAGTCGATTTTTGTGAAGACGATCCTGAATAACCACTATCTTTAGAATTTGTAGAAGTGTTACCACTAATTTCTTGTTCATCAAAGAACTTAAAAAGTAAGCCTTTTTCTGCCTCCG
The DNA here is from genome assembly GCF_964026895.1 of Wolbachia endosymbiont (group A) of Cephus spinipes. Taxonomy (NCBI): domain Bacteria; kingdom Pseudomonadati; phylum Pseudomonadota; class Alphaproteobacteria; order Rickettsiales; family Anaplasmataceae; genus Wolbachia; species Wolbachia endosymbiont (group A) of Cephus spinipes. The sequence goes on from NZ_OZ034713.1 coordinate 1,350,641, forward strand.
AAGGTAAACCTGGGTGTAGTTGCTTTCCCTCCTTCTCAGGAGAAGAAAGGAGTAAGTTTAGCTTCTCTTTCCCACCAGGAGTATACAGCAAGTATTTTAACTGTGCATCCTCAAGAGAGTTGGAATCTAGTTTCTTCTGCAGCTTAGGACAAAGAAATGGGCGTAGTTCCTTCTTCTCGTCATTAGTAAGAGGTTTTTCTTGAGGAGAAGCCACTTTTGAGAGTGAAGAATTACGGTGAAGCCATTTTGCTAATTTGTCACGAAATGAACGGTGTGACATATTTTTAGGTTCTACACGAGAATAAATAAGTAAGGATATTATATTGCCTGCCTCAGGAGAGAAAGGTTTGGATATTCGCTCTCCCTCAGGAGACAAAAGTAAGGGTAATCGCTCCTTCCCTTCAGGAGAAAGAACTAAAGGTATCGTCTTTTGCCCCTCAGGAGAAGGTGAAAACAGCAGCTCTTTTCCCTTAGGAGAAAAAAGTGAATGCAGTTGTTGTTTATTCTCAGAAGAAAAAAGCGAGCATAGTTGCTTATTCCCCTCAGTAGAAAAAAGAAAGTCTAGTAGGTTTTCCTGTTCACGAGGATCCGAAATCGAGGATAACTGCTTTCCCGCCTCAGAAGAAAGAAGTAAGGGTAGTTGCTTCTTCCCTTCAGAAGAAGAAAAATAATCTAGAAAACACAAAAAAGCTTTTACTGTTTCATTACTAGCACAAGTAGAAAAATCCGCAAGTGGCAGTGACTGTGGCCGCTTATTGTCTACGGGAGGATTTAGATCTTTCCTTGATTCAGATATCCCTGGAACAGTACTAGTAGTTATAGAAGAATTCGACTGTGGCCGCTCAAGCGACCCTAAACCACTATCTACAGAAATTTTAGAACTACGGTCCCCGGGCACATTTGGCTTGCTTACGGCATCTTGTGGCAAGTGTTCTGGAATACCACCAAAAGACGTGTTCTCTAGAGACTCTAATATACTAGATTGTCGTACCTTTGATGGAGTGCTACTACCTGAAAACGAATTACTTTCTGACCCTTTCCGGCTACTCGGAGATTCACTCTGTGGCTTTGCTTTAGAACACTCATCGTTACTTTCTAGATCACTTTCATCAGTAACTTGCTGTTTTTCAGGTTCCTCATTAGAAGCCACAGAATTTAAGGACATTGAATCATTCCATGCTGTAGGAAAAGGAGTCAATGATGGCCTATAGCTCACTTGCTGACCCTGAATCTTTATTAGCATACTTTCATCATCTGCCTGATCACCTTCCAATGCTCTCACACCCACCTGTGAGCAAGCCCCTTGCTCGCTTTTATCATGTTCTTCAGATTTCATACCCAAAATGTTCACATCTTTCAAACATGGAGAACGTGCAGAAAACTCAAGACTTGAGGACTTTTGATCATTCTTTGTCGTAAGTAGAATTGGTTTCGTCGATATTGTGTAATGAACTGGAGGAGTTATAACACGTGGAAAAGAAGTTAACGTTGATGGCAAAAAGTACGAATCCTCTGGCATACTTTCATCTCGTTTATCTATGTACGCGTATGAACTGGATGGCATGTCCGTTTGCTGAGAAGAAGTACTAGCCTGACCTATCTCTTCCCCCAGCACCCCCCGAAAAGGCTCTGTTTCTTTCTCTCTTTCTGATCCTTGCCTGGGATGCTTCTCTAACCCTTCACCACAACTTCGCTTGGGAAACTCCTGTGTCGGTGATGCTTCAGCTAATAGCGTTCGAGGAAGCCCAGGATCAATCTCTATTTGACCATCTTTATTGATTACAGAGTTTTCTATAATTACAGGAATTAAAAGAGCAATCTGTCTATTGGAAAAAGCATATACACCACCAAATCTACCTGATCGTGTGGTTTCAGTTTGACCTTTAATATCATTCAAAAGATCATAACCAAATTGAGCATTAATCTTATTTGCCTCACCACGATTTAGGTACCTTGAAATATTACCCTCTTTGATTGTAGGTATAAAAGCAAAGCGATCTCCATTACTTATCTTGTCTTTATCGATAAACTCATCATAGTAATACCTGTGGATTGATATTTCAGTTAAGCGAAAGATTAGCTCGCCTATAGCATCCTTGTAGTGTTTAGCTTTCACTTTTAAATTATCACTGTGCTGAAGGTAAAAATTATACCCCACCTCTTTTTTAGAAGCTTCTGTTATATTTCTAATGAAACCAATATTTTCAACATCTTTAACATATACCTTATTGCCATCAATATGATAGAAATCTGAATAACTACAACCATGCTCCTCCATTTGTGCTTGAAGTGCCATCACAAAATACGTTTGCAGATTTGGGCCATTAAACAACAGACATTTTATATAACTAGATGACGGATCCATTTTTGCCTGCTTTATACTTGCGTTTAAAGTCTCTTCAATGCGTTTTTTACCAAGATGATGTTTTTCATCAATTTTCTTAATCACTCGGTCTTCGACATCATTTTCAAATTCCTCAGCAAAGTGCACCTTGAGATTAAAAATTACTCTAGAGTCTATAGGAACTGTGAGCTTAGTTATTCTTGTTTTCTTGTCATACTTTAACCATTTCTTATCAAAGTGAAATGGAAAAGATTCAAGATCAAAAACGTGACAAGCTACAAACTCATCAGAATAATATTCTCTTACTAAGTCTCTTGCCATCTGTGATAAGTACCTCTTTGCAGAGCGCCGACCACAATTAAACTTAACGACGATATTATCGCCCTCCACAACAAAATTAGTGTTGACTTTAGAGCCGTAATTACTAACGTTAAATGCATTAACCAGCTCCTTAACAAAATCTAAACTAGTCATAACTCCTCCCCTATCAAAATATTACTTTTCTTTATTTTTACTCCCAGCCTTATCAGCTTTAGTACCACTCATCCTCGTATAAGGATACTTACCACAATCATCAAACCTACTACGACCCTCGTGCATGTCTGGTCCACCACCTTCTCTAGGATTAGCTTTTAGCCAGGCAGCAGAATCATACCCACCAGAGCCTACCTTAAAACGAGGATCTCCTTGTGAACTAGAGCTCGCTTGTTGTTTTTTATCCATAATACCCTCCGTTAATAAAAATATTATGTAATCTATATATTATAAATAAATCATAAGTGCAACAACTTTTTTGCATTTTCATAAATTTTTTTTTCATTTCCCTTTATAACCTCCTTTAGGCTGAACATTTATAGAATTAAGTTCTGATTCTGGTGAAATTTGATCCTGCTCAGCAAGTAATTCACCGCAAATTTTATCTATATCAATTGTTTCTTTGCCAGTATTACTACTCTTTTGTCCACCAATTGACCCTACTGTTTCTTTGCTAGCATTACCACTATTTCTCATATTTTGCTCACCAGTTGACCCTACTGTTGGTGTCTGCCCGCTAATATTCATGCTTTTCTTTTCTGATTTTTCACTAGACCGCCCTGTCTTTTCAACAAATATTGGCCCCTTCTCCGCAGGTTTCTGTGGACACACCTCTTTCTTCTGTTCCTCCGGCTTCGCTTTTTTCTCTTCTTTGTCCACTTTTTGTTTTTGTGAATTTTCATGAGATTTTCTTTCAAGCTCAGTAAGACGCAATAGATGTTTCAAAGGATCTGACACAATTTCAAGTTCTGGTTTGCTCAGAACAACCGGCCTTACAAATCCTGGTGAAATTTCAAAAAGGAAAACTGGCACTTTAGGTTTTTCTCTTTCATCCACTTTCATTTCTACGTTTTCGCAAACTTCTTTATTTTCTTCCTTTAATGATGTTTTTTCTGCTTTTTTATCTTCTTTTTCTGTAGATGCCTCTACCGCAGCCGCCAACTCAACTCCAAACATCTCTGCGAACATTGTAACAATCCATCCGACAACAGCCATTTGTAACCTGAGTTTCAGATCTTGCAATGCAGTTAATCTTTCTAACGCCCTTGCAAACTCTTCTTCTGATAACTCACCACTGCCTAATTTCTCCTGCAATTCTTTTATCTCTTTGTCCAACCTCTGATTGAAACTTAAATCGCGTGCAAAAATCTTCTTGATTAACTCCTTAAGCTTATCACGCAAAAACTTCATTATCGCAGCAATCAGGTTTTTTTCTTTCTTCTCCTTGAGCATTTGGTAGATTTTCGGATCATCTACATCTACTTCAAAAAGGGTAAAGAGAGATTCAAAGAAATTCCAGAAATCTCCGAGTACTCTTCCTTTTTCACCAGTGAAGTAATCCTCATCATCACCTTGCCCGATATGTAGCTCTGCTTGAGATGATATTTCATCGATACAACTAGAAGCCTGACGCTCACACTCGAGCCTCCTGAGCAAATCTTGTCTGGTGAGCTCCTCTATGGCTGCTTTTAGTTCATTTAGCTTCTGCTCTGCAGAGAAATCTTGCTCCCTGATTTTTCCTTGGAAGATCGAGCTACCGTTTCCGTTATTATCTGAAAAATTTTCCATTATTTTTGCCTCCTCAATAAAATTACTGCCTTTGTTGTTACCTGAAAAGCTTTCCACCATTTTTACTTCCTTCATAAAACTTAATAATTTAATTCTACAGTACTAAATATTTAAGAACTATTAATGTAAAGATGTCAATAAAATTATTTACATTTTTACACTATATATATATATATTATATCATGTGCTATTTAACCTTTCAATAATATTTTTTATTTTTACTGCTTCTTCAAACTCTAGCATGCACTTTTCTTAAATTATCCTTATTAATATTTGCTTTTGCCTCTATCCCACTTTTTCTTGTAAAGTATTTGATATAGATTTTATTATACTCTTTGGCATAACATTTGCAACATACTTTATCTATAAATGGAAATTATTATACTTGCAGCTAGACACAATTTGAAATAATTTACACTATAAAGTTAAGGAACGAGATCCCAGTGTCACGCACTGGGATGACAGCAGTCCTACGTCATACCGCGATTCATTCGCGGTATAGATTCCGCTAACAAGTAGCGGAATGACGAATTTTTGTTTTTCAAATTATCGTAAGTCACTTTAGCTATATCAGACAATAGAGGCAGTGCGTAGAGGAGCTCACCAGACAAGATTTGCTCAGGAGGCTCGAGTGTGAGCGTCAGGCTTCTAGTTGTATCGATGAAATATCATCTCAAGCAGAGCTACATATCGGGCAAGGTGATGATGAGGATTACTTCACTGGTGAAAAAGGAAGAGTACTCGGAGATTTCTGGAATTTCTTTGAATCTCTCTTTACCCTTTTTGAAGTAGATGTAGATGATCCGAAAATCTACCAAATGCTCAAGGAGAAGAAAGAAAAAAACCTGATTGCTGCGATAATGAAGTTTTTGCGTGATAAGCTTAAGGAGTTAATCAAGAAGATTTTTGCACGCGATTTAAGTTTCAATCAGAGGTTGGACAAAGAGATAAAAGAATTGCAGGAGAAATTAGGCAGTGGTGAGTTATCAGAAGAAGAGTTTGCAAGGGCGTTAGAAAGATTAACTGCATTGCAAGATCTGAAACTCAGGTTACAAATGGCTGTTGTCGGATGGATTGTTACAATGTTCGCAGAGATGTTTGGAGTTGAGTTGGCGGCTGCGGTAGAGGCATCTACAGAAAAAGAAGATAAAAAAGCAGAAAAAACATCATTAAAGGAAGAAAATAAAGAAGTTTGCGAAAACGTAGAAATGAAAGTGGATGAAAGAGAAAAACCTAAAGTGCCAGTTTTCCTTTTTGAAATTTCACCAGGATTTGTAAGGCCGGTTGTTCTGAGCAAACCAGAACTTGAAATTGTGTCAGATCCTTTGAAACATCTATTGCGTCTTACTGAGCTTGAAAGAAAATCTCATGAAAATTCACAAAAACAAAAAGTGGACAAAGAAGAGAAAAAAGCGAAGCCGGAGGAACAGAAGAAAGAGGTGTGTCCACAGAAACCTGCGGAGAAGGGGCCAATATTTGTTGAAAAGACAGGGCGGTCTAGTGAAAAATCAGAAAAGAAAAGCATGAATATTAGCGGGCAGACACCAACAGTAGGGTCAACTGGTGAGCAAAATATGAGAAATAGTGGTAATGCTAGCAAAGAAACAGTAGGGTCAATTGGTGGACAAAAGAGTAGTAATACTGGCAAAGAAACAATTGATATAGATAAAATTTGCGGTGAATTACTTGCTGAGCAGGATCAAATTTCACCAGAATCAGAACTTAATTCTATAAATGTTCAGCCTAAAGGAGGTTATAAAGGGAAATGAAAAAAAAATTTATGAAAATGCAAAAAAGTTGTTGCACTTATGATTTATTTATAATATATAGATTACATAATATTTTTATTAACGGAGGGTATTATGGATAAAAAACAACAAGCGAGCTCTAGTTCACAAGGAGATCCTCGTTTTAAGGTAGGCTCTGGTGGGTATGATTCTGCTGCCTGGCTAAAAGCTAATCCTAGAGAAGGTGGTGGACCAGACATGCACGAGGGTCGTAGTAGGTTTGATGATTGTGGTAAGTATCCTTATACGAGGATGAGTGGTACTAAAGCTGATAAGGCTGGGAGTAAAAATAAAGAAAAGTAATATTTTGATAGGGGAGGAGTTATGACTAGTTTAGATTTTGTTAAGGAGCTGGTTAATGCATTTAACGTTAGTAATTACGGCTCTAAAGTCAACACTAATTTTGTTGTGGAGGGCGATAATATCGTCGTTAAGTTTAATTGTGGTCGGCGCTCTGCAAAGAGGTACTTATCACAGATGGCAAGAGACTTAGTAAGAGAATATTATTCTGATGAGTTTGTAGCTTGTCACGTTTTTGATCTTGAATCTTTTCCATTTCACTTTGATAAGAAATGGTTAAAGTATGACAAGAAAACAAGAATAACTAAGCTCACAGTTCCTATAGACTCTAGAGTAATTTTTAATCTCAAGGTGCACTTTGCTGAGGAATTTGAAAATGATGTCGAAGACCGAGTGATTAAGAAAATTGATGAAAAACATCATCTTGGTAAAAAACGCATTGAAGAGACTTTAAACGCAAGTATAAAGCAGGCAAAAATGGATCCGTCATCTAGTTATATAAAATGTCTGTTGTTTAATGGCCCAAATCTGCAAACGTATTTTGTGATGGCACTTCAAGCACAAATGGAGGAGCATGGTTGTAGTTATTCAGATTTCTATCATATTGATGGCAATAAGGTATATGTTAAAGATGTTGAAAATATTGGTTTCATTAGAAATATAACAGAAGCTTCTAAAAAAGAGGTGGGGTATAATTTTTACCTTCAGCACAGTGATAATTTAAAAGTGAAAGCTAAACACTACAAGGATGCTATAGGCGAGCTAATCTTTCGCTTAACTGAAATATCAATCCACAGGTATTACTATGATGAGTTTATCGATAAAGACAAGATAAGTAATGGAGATCGCTTTGCTTTTATACCTACAATCAAAGAGGGTAATATTTCAAGGTACCTAAATCGTGGTGAGGCAAATAAGATTAATGCTCAATTTGGTTATGATCTTTTGAATGATATTAAAGGTCAAACTGAAACCACACGATCAGGTAGATTTGGTGGTGTATATGCTTTTTCCAATAGACAGATTGCTCTTTTAATTCCTGTAATTATAGAAAACTCTGTAATCAATAAAGATGGTCAAATAGAGATTGATCCTGGGCTTCCTCGAACGCTATTAGCTGAAGCATCACCGACACAGGAGTTTCCCAAGCGAAGTTGTGGTGAAGGGTTAGAGAAGCATCCCAGGCAAGGATCAGAAAGAGAGAAAGAAACAGAGCCTTTTCGGGGGGTGCTGGGGGAAGAGATAGGTCAGGCTAGTACTTCTTCTCAGCAAACGGACATGCCATCCAGTTCATACGCGTACATAGATAAACGAGATGAAAGTATGCCAGAGGATTCGTACTTTTTGCCATCAACGTTAACTTCTTTTCCACGTGTTATAACTCCTCCAGTTCATTACACAATATCGACGAAACCAATTCTACTTACGACAAAGAATGATCAAAAGTCCTCAAGTCTTGAGTTTTCTGCACGTTCTCCATGTTTGAAAGATGTGAACATTTTGGGTATGAAATCTGAAGAACATGATAAAAGCGAGCAAGGGGCTTGCTCACAGGTGGGTGTGAGAGCATTGGAAGGTGATCAGGCAGATGATGAAAGTATGCTAATAAAGATTCAGGGTCAGCAAGTGAGCTATAGGCCATCATTGACTCCTTTTCCTACAGCATGGAATGATTCAATGTCCTTAAATTCTGTGGCTTCTAATGAGGAACCTGAAAAACAGCAAGTTACTGATGAAAGTGATCGAAAAAGTAGTGATGAGTATTCTGAAGCAAAGTCACAAGATAGTAAATCTCCGAAGAAACATGGGGGTGGTGTTCAAAAAATAAAAAAATTTTTCTTTTCACATTTTAAGAAGCAACATGACGTAAACCTTAAGCGACATGATGAAGGGCGTGATTCGGTGTGTTCGATATCTTCAAGTGTAAGTGCTCCTGGGGGTTCTGTAAGTAAAAAGCCACCTATTTCTAAACGACTTTCATTACCAAATAGAGTAAGAGCAGAAAATAATTCACCCTCAAAAGAGACTTCTCCTGTAAGTTCTCTAGATGGTGATCCAGGCCCGTCACAAGGTACTATTTCGGGGAAAGGGGAGGTACTACCTGTAGAGTATAGATCTGATAACTCTAGTTCTAAAAAAGTTGATAGAGATAGTGGTTTTTGTTCTATGGGTTCTCCTGATGTGCAACATAAGGGAAGTGTCTCTTCAGAGCTTAAACATCCGCAACAGGTAAAGCATACGTCAGAAGCTTTGGGGAAAGAAATTTAGGTTTTTAGATATATCTTAACCACCCAAGTGTTTTATTAGGGTTGGGACCAAAATCCCTGACCCTGAAAGCACTGGTGTTAGTTTTTCTCATCCATTGCAGATATTGCACCGTACTATCCACTTGATCATCGTAGCGAGCTTCTGGGAACATTAAAATTTCGTACTCAAAATCATTGAGCCATACCGCTTGATGCGGCAGAAAAACCCTGCCAGACTCTATCACCGGAACAATTTGATAAAATCGAGTGAGTTTGTCATTGTGTGGCACAATTTCAATAATCGGTAGATCGCTATTTGCTTTTAGCTCTTGTGTTAATTGTTGACTACTCGTTTTTGCTTCGATCAAAATTGCGTGTGGTGCCCATCTTGCAGCTAGTGACAGAACTTGCTCTTTAAGCTTTGGGTACTCAAGCTTTGCTCGATATACATCAAGTAAATAGAATTTATTATCTATTTTTGCCCAGGTGGTGCAGACGCTAAAGTCGCTGGAATCGTTTGTTGAAACTGCAGTGTCCCAGCTTTGAGTTACATGTGAGAGATTATCAGGGAAATTTTTATAGCGCTTTAGCCACTCTTGTTTTATTATACCACTTGAAAGCGGCAGGGGGTTTTGTTGATATTGAGCAGCAAAAGCGTAACTCCCGAGTTCAACTTTTATCATCTCAACTTCTTCTCTTCCTCCCTCCAGGGGATATAATAACTCATTCTCTTCTCTTGAATATAAACCTTTTTCTTGTGTTATAATTGAGTCGATTATCTCCACTTTTTCAGAAATCATTGGCAAACAAATGTGATGCCATATGTTTTTTGGCTTGGATAAGAGGTGCCCTGTTAAGTCTTCCAGGTGGAGCCTATGCATCACAAGCACAATTACTCCTTTTTTTCTATCGTTGAGTCTCGTTACTAAAGTCTGATCGAACCAGTTTGTGGCACGTTTTCTAAATGTTTCACTCAAAGCTTGAGCAGGGTTAAGCGGATCATTCACAATAATAAAGTCACCACCTTCACCGGTTAATGTTCCTCCAACTGATGTTGCGATTCTGTATCCTCTCTGTACTGTTTGGAATTTGTATTTAGTGTTCTGGTCTTTGGATAGTTCTACCTCTGGAAATAGCTTTTTATACCAATCAGATTGCATTATGCACCTGGTATCGAGCGAATGTTTTTCACTAAGCAACTTAGAATAACTTGCAACTATTATTCTTGCAGTTGCCCAGTATCCATGCGGGCCACGCAACACTCATACATATGGACTTCATTGAACGCGGAGGCATATTGAATATTATGCGCCTTACTTCGCCAGCATTCGCTGCTTCCAGCCTGTCTGCTATGACTTTTATGTACTGATAATCATTATACTCACATCCCGGCACCACTGTTTGAAAGCACAGTTCAATGAATTTTAGAAAGTTCATGTTAGACCTCCTATAGTATCACCCAAGTAACCCCTATGGTGTCATCCAAGTAGCCGACACTGGTTCCTTTATGACGGCGTCATGCAAGTAGCTGACACTGGAATCCAGTTTTTATTATACAGCTGCTCAATGTGCTCATTACAGTGAAGTTTCCAGTGTCTGGGCACTGGGATGACATCCTTTGGTTTTTTATATGGTTATGCAAGAAATCTAGTGTAGATTTTAATTTATTTTATAAGATTGAAGTGTTACAGTAGCGAGCTTACAACACTACTGTTTTGTAAATTTAGTGAATAAAATTACTTCTTTAACTTTATTGAAGCGAAAAATTGATTTCCATTGCGGTAAATGAGCAACATTATTGAATCTTTACCGTTTTTCTTTACTGCTGAATCAACTTGTTTTTGAAAATCATTAGTATTTTCTATATCGGTTCCATCTAATTGGATAATAATGTCTCCTTTTTTAATACCACGCAACGTGGCATTACTGTTACTATCTACATTGGTAACTATCACACCTTTTGTAGGTACATTATTTTTACTTTCTTTTGATTCTTTTGGCAGATTTGAAACAGTTAAACCGGTTACATAATCAGATGTTGATTTATTTTCTTCTTGATTGTTATCTTGGCCATCATTTGTAGATTCTCCGATCACAACTTTAATATTAACCTCTTTGCTCTTTCTAAGTAACTTAACTTGCACTTTTTTCTCAGGTCCAGCTCTTGAAACCATTTGAGGTAATTGTGTCATTCTATCGATTTTTTTACCGTCAAATTCTAATAATATATCACCTACTTTAATCCCACCTTTTTCTGCAGGACTATCCTTTACTATACTTGCAACCAATGCGCCTTTTATATCTTTTAAACCCAAGGACTCAGCAAATTCTTTCGTTATAGGCTGAACTTGCACACCAAGCCAACCATGTTTTATTTTTTTGCCACTTTTTAATGTGTCAATAATTGACATAGCTAAATTAGATGGTATGGCAAAACCTATACCCACATTGCCGCCAGACTCAGATGGAGAATAGATAGCAGTATTAATACCTATAACTTTTCCATTTAAATCAAATAACGGTCCTCCAGAGTTACCCCTATTAATTGCAGCATCAGTTTGAATAAATTCATTCATAGTGCCAATACTAATGTCCCTGGACCTTGCAGATATAATTCCTGTGCTTACAGAGCCACCCAAACCAAATGGGTTACCTATTGCCATAACCGTATCACCAACCCTTGCTTTATCAGAATCACCAAATGCAACAGAAGAAAGATCTTTATCAGAATTAATCTTAAGCACAGCAAGATCAGTTCTTGCATCATAGCCTAAAACTTCTGCTTTGAAATAAGTATTATCGTTCATAGTAACTGTGATATCTTTGGCGTTTTTAATAACGTGATAATTGGTTACTATAGTTCCACCTTTATCTATAATAAACCCAGAACCAAGCAACACCACCTCTTTGTTAACACTAGGGCCCCTATCCATAAAAAACTGATCAAAATGCTCAAAAAACTCTCTAAAATCATCAAAAAAATTATTTCCTGGCATAGATGGAACTCTAGTTCTGCTGTTATTTTCTTGTTTGATGATTTGTTCGCTTGAAATATTTACAACCGCAGGAATGAGTTCTTCCACTAAATCGGCAAGTCCTTGATTACAGTTGCATGCAGTAGTGCTAGCATCAACGACCTTTTTTGCATTCCAATCAAACATATTAGCATACGAAGAAAACGCAATTAGAAAATATGCAAATATAGATAAAATAAATGCCTTACTTTTCATAAATTATTTCCATCCTTTATTTAAAATATCTAAAAAGTTATTGTTTGGTGAAAGTACAAATTTAGTATTATTTTCGGCAAATGATTTACTGTAAGCGCTCATAGAGCGATAAAAGTTAAAGAACTCTTCATCAACCTTAAATGCCTCATTATAAATTCTAGTTGCTTCAGCATAACCACGGCCCCTTATTTCGTACGATTCTTTTACTGCACTGGAGATAATTTCCCTTTTTAATTTATCAGCTTTTGATCTAACTTCCTGCCCAGCTTGCTCTCCTTCTGCTCTAATTTCTTTTGCTTCTTTTTCCCTTTCAGTTTGCATACGGCGAAATATTGCAGAACTATTTTCTTCTGGTAAATCTGCTCTCTTAATTCTTACATCTATTATTTCTATGCCAAATTTTTCAGCTTCAGAATAAACTCCACGCTGAATCAATTGCATAACCTCTGATCTTTTTTCATTCAACAAGCTAATCAACGAAAATCTGCCTATATTTTCTCTTATGTGAGCTTCTATAACCGGATATAATCTTCTAACCAGACCTGATTCATTCCTCACAGCCTGGTAAAAAGTAATAGGATTCGTTATTTTATATTTTGCATACGCATCTACTATAATACGTTTTTGATCTGCAGTTATCACTTCTCTTGGAGTTTTGTCAGGACTTAAATCTAAAACTCTTTTATCAAGAAACTCTACACTATTTATGAATGGCAACTTAAAATATAAGCCACTTTCCCTAACATCCCTTACAACTTTACCCAGTTGTATAACTATTGCTTGCTTTGTTTCTTGCACAACAAATATTGAATTAGATAAAGCAATCAATAAAACAACAAATACAGAAACAAAAACAATTTTAATATTACTACTCATGGTTATTTTCCTAAATTTGTAAGAGGTAAATAAGAAAACATACCTTTCAGATCATCAGTTACAACAACTTTGTCTACCTTACTGAAAATATTTTCCATAGTTTCAAGATAAATACGATTCTTAACGAGAGAAGGATTCTGTCTATATTCCTCATAAAGAGATAAAAAGCGATTTGCATTACCTTTTGCTTCATTTATTACTTCATTTTCATATGCTTGTGCATCTAATTTTATCTTTATCGCTTCACCCTTTGCTCGAGGTATAATATCATTATTATAAGCATATGCTTCGTTTATAGTACGCTCTTTGTCTGCACGAGCACTTTGTACATCTCTAAACGAACTGATTACTTTTTCTGGTGGATCAATTTTTTTCATTTGAACAGATAAAATCTCTATACCCATTTGGTATCCATCAAGAATCTGCTGCAATAGAATTCTAGTATCTCTAGAAATTTCTGGTCTGCCTTGACCAAGTGCAAAAGAGATCGTGTTTTTACCTATTATTTCTCTCATGGCACTTTCAGCAGCATTTTTAACACTGAAACCGGGTTTGTAATCCCGCACTTTGAATAAATAGTCCTTAGCATCTCTAACGCGCCATTGAACCTCGAAGTTAACGTTGACTATATTTTCATCTCCAGTTAGCATCACGCCTTCACCGCGATCTGTATCTCGCCCATAAGAACTACTTACCCCAATTTCTTCACGATTTACTTCCTTAACGTTCACTTTAAAAACCTTGCCAATAGGGTAGGGGAAGTGATAACGCAAACCAGGTGTTTCCGTATTAGAATATTTACCAAAGGTAAGTTCTATACTTTCTTCACTAGGATGGACAATATAAAAGCCAGTGCAAGCATAGAACAGCAAAATAATGAAAATGATGAAATAAGGTTTTTTGCCCCTGTTTCTGGTTAATCCATTAAGAAAGAACCTTATATCAGATACAGCTTTACTTAAAATATCTTCATTATTAGGAGTTTTGTTCCCTACCGGTTTCTTTCCCAGATTCCAAGGATTATTATCATCAAACATAATGATTGATTCTATAATTAATACGCTAATATTACTTCTTTAATAAGAAAATGCAAACATAAATTGCTATTTTATTTACAAATTAATCATCAGGATGGAAAACATGATCGTACACTTCCTTTTCTCTATGTAATATGGTCGACTCTATGGAATTTTCTGGCTTTTTTTTGAATTCTTTGTTGTCACTCTTTAAGTGCACTACGTCTTTGTGAAAATGGGAATTATACCTAAATAGTAAAGCTATTATTATTAAAGTTATAACAGCCAAAAAGATGAGTGTTCTTTTTCTATACTTCATAAATGCTGCAGCTTCTTGACCTAATTTTCTATGTTACCACAAAACACGTCAAGCGAAATTATTTGAAGACAAATAAATACTGGCAATCAATTTAACACTAACTTAAGAATCAAGGAATACAATTATAATATATTTAATTAATAGTGAGGTTTAAAATGTTACATAATGAAAAAAATTCAAATTCTGTTGGAACTCAACAAAACCAACCAGAAGATAGTTTTGATTTGAATAAAACGATGCAAAATCTACCAAATTCAGATATTGCTAATGATCCCAAGAAGCTAAAAGAAAGAATTACTGACCTGTTAAAAGGGGATACAGAATTCTCTAAGATGAAACAAGGAGATAAGATTCTTGTAGTAAGTGCAGCAAGTGGATTATTTACGGCAGTACTACCACTTTTGGCAGTTGGTGCAACACTTGCTATACCAGGTGCTATAGTTGGTCTTGCTTTATATTTCGCTGTAAAAGTCGCTGTAAAAACAGTTCAATCTGGATATAAAGGGCTCAAGTGGTCAGCAGAAAAAACAGTTGATGGGGCAAAATATACTGCTGGGAAAGTTAAGGACGCATCAACATACGCTGCCGGAAAAGTTAGAGATGGTGCTGTGCATGTTAAAGATAAGGTGAAAGAAGGTTATGAACATTCAGTAGATTCACTGAAAAAAGGCGCTAGTTTTGTAGGCGAAGGAGTGGCAAATAAATTCCATAAGGCATCTGGTGAGACGGACTATTTAGATAAGGTAAAAAGGTTTACTCCAGATGCAATTAAGAAATCTGACGAAATAAGAAATGATATGAAAGCAATTTTTGCTGATAAAGGAAATAATTCTGGGTTAGTGAAAAATGTACTTTCTGGAATATCGTCAGAAATTGATTTAAAAATGGCAGAGAAGGCAAAATCAGGGGAGATTGAACATACTTCTGGATGGCAAGTACAGAAAGAATTCATTAATAATTTAAATGAAAAAAGCTTGCATAACTTGTTAACACAAAGGTCATTACCTAAAGGTAGTTATTTCATCGACAGTGTTTTCTCTGAACATTACGATGAAATTAAGAAGGTTATTAAAGAATGTAGAGAAAATCATTTGTACTCAAGCGTAAGCAATATGTTTGACAGAGCAGAGAAAAAAGCTAACAGGCCTTCTGTCAAAAGTTTAACTAGGTCTGTGTCATCATCATTCTCTTCACTGGGAAGAAAAGGCTCTGAACAATCTAACAGCTTGTCAAAAAGCAATTCACTAAATTCTGTAAAGACTGACAGTACTGTTAGCAGCGAAGCGGAATTGTTAAATCCTGCGGAGCATAAAGAAGTAAAAGCACCTTCTTCACTTTGGGATAGGGTTTCATCACCTTTCAAAAGTGGCAAAAAGTCAGAAAAAACTTCTGAAGTTAAATATCAAGTTCTTTCTGAATCAGACACGTTGCCTAGAAAAATAGGAAATAGCACTTTTTACGTTGATACTCCTACTCCAATTGAGAATACTAATAAAACTGCAACAATAGGAGGAAGACCAGGAGTTGCACGACGTAATAGTACTAGCAACCTTACTAGGGTAGGAACTCCAGAAGTACCAACTAGAAGCGCCTCATTGACTAACTTAAATGGACAAAGTTCTTTCAGTGAAGATGTTCTCAGTGATCCTAAAGTAAACCAATATCTTGGTAATTCGAATAAAGGAACTCTAACTCGCAGTAATTCTTTTGATAGTGCAAGAGGTTCATCTGGTCCTTCTACACCAACAAGCTCATTAGAAAGATTGGAACAATCTTTCAGTAAAGATGAAGTTGGGGCAGCAATGGAGAAAAACTTAAAAGAATTTAGTTTAAGTGCTAAAACTGAATCTACATTACACAATTCTTTTAGTAATCGTAATGGTTCTGATAGTGGATTCAATTCACCAACTTCTTCTCCAACACATACAATGTTTACTGAAAATGGCAAGGCAAAAACCCAAGCTGACTTAAGAAAGACAGGTCATCTGGACAAACTGGTGGGACAGCCTTCTACGAAAGTAGCTGTTGACACTGACGTTCAACAGCAAGCTGCACAAACAGCTGTGAAAACGAACTAAACAAAGCTATCCACCTTCTCCAAAAGGATGTTACTCAATGAGTAACATCCTTTTTTGTTTTTAAATTATAGAAAAATCCTAGATCCCAGCGGTATGCGTACAACCGTATGAACATTGTGATTTCTCTGCTAGGAAAGGTGTCATCCGAGTAGCTGACACTTGGATGGCTTTGTTGCATCGCTCAAGTGAAAAGAACTGGCAGTTACTGACAAAATTCATTATAAATAGCCATTTAACTGTTGAAGAAAAAATATGCCACAAAAAATGAGAGTCAGTAACTGCCATGAATATAACAAATTTCTCCAAGAAAGAGGAAGCATTTTTTGTTATATCAATGACGCCATAGAAAATTGGTACGAGAATTGTCCAAAAATGCAGGGCGGCAACTATATTTATAGTGATAAAGTTGTGATTTTGGTGCATATAATCGTCAGTTTCTTTAGAATTGGTTTAAGACAAACAGTCGGGTTTATAAAAGGGTATTTGCAACAAATAGGAAGAGATTTGGCAGTTATCAGCTATTCACAAGCATCAAGAAGGTTTAAGAAACTTAATATTAAGATAAATGATTGCAGAAAATAATATGGAAGATATCGAAATTGCTATAGACAGTACAGGAATTAGTATATACAACAACACTCCTGGTCACAGCAAGGAAAATAGCACTGACAGAAAATATCGTGGCTATGAGCAAACGAGAAAATTGCACGTAATGTTGAATATAAACAACAAAAAAGCCATAGCTGTAAAATACAGTAACGGTGTCTACTCTGATCACTATGGAGCTTGTGATTTGCTAAAAGAAGTTGATTTTCAGCATGCCATAAAAGCACTATATGCAGATAGAGCATGTGATAGGCACAAGTTTTATAAGTTGTGTAACGAATATGATATAAAGACAAAAATTCCACCAATAAACAATGCGGCAGAACATCCAGAAATAGATTATATGTCTGACAGGAATGCTGCTATTAGGTTAATAAAATTATACGGTGAAGATGGCATGAAAGAATGGAAAAAAGAAGTAAATTATGGGAAAAGATCTTATATTGAAGGGTTTTTCTCAAGATTAAAGCAAATATTCGGATTTAGTTTGAGGAATAAATCTGAGATAAATCGAGAAAAAGAACTGCTAATCAAATGCTATTTGCTTAATAAATTCACTGATATTGGTATGGCTAAATTTGAGATAGTTACATGAATTTACCATAAATCACCATCTCATAAAGTGTGATGCAACAAAGCCATCCCAGTGTCTGGGCACTGGGATGACAAGAAGAGAGCACTGGAATGACAGGAGAAGGGGGGCTACTACCGTCATAAAGGAACCAGTGTCAGCTACTCGAATGATACCTTTTTCTACTTAATTTGGGTTATGCAAGAAGTCTATTCGCGGTATAGATTCCGCTAACACGTAGCGGGATGACGGTTGTCGGTAAGCCTAAGTCAGTTTAGCTATATGCTTTTAATTCCCTCAAAAGGAGAATTAAATATGTGAAGTTCTAGTTGATATGATTTAATGAATGGTTAGTTTAAATTACTAGTTTATTTAAGAGATTTTGATAATATTTAACCCACTTGCTTTTCTGTTTTCCATATCGCGATGGGCTTGAATTATTTCATCAAATTTATATTTTTTATTGATCCGTACAGTTAAAAGTTTTTTTCTTATCATCTCGAAGATTTCCATTGTGGTAAGCACTAATGTGAATCTATCATGCTTATAATGATATATTAAGGTTCCAGTTGCAAATAACGAGCGTGAACTAAGTAAAGAAAAACTAATAGGAGCGTTACCTGATATCTGCCCATAGGAAACGTATATGCCGAACCTGCCTAAAGATTCAAAAGAGAGCTTGCTTGTAGCGTAACCTATGGGGTCATATACTGCACCTACTCCTCTGTTTTGCGTAATCTCCATAATTTTAGAAACGAAGTCTTTATCATTGTAGTTTATTGCGTATGTGCAGCCACTTTGTAAAGCTATCTTCATTTTTTCATCAGAGCTTACAGAACCTATCACTACACCTTTTTTATCCTTCGCCCATTGACATATTATTTGCCCTAAGCCACCATTAGCTCCATGAACTAGCACAAAAGCACCAGGCCTGATTTTATAAGATTGATTAACTAAATAGTGAGCTGTCATACCTTTAAACAGCACTGCAGCAGCAACTTCATCAGATATGTCATCTGGGATTTTTATCAGATATTTCTGGTGTATAATGCGCTTTTCACAATATGCCCCTGGAGGAGCTGTGCAATATCCAACTCTATCTCCGACCTTCAACCCATCACTGATTTTTTTACCAAGCTTTTCAATAACTCCCACTGCTTCTACCCCAAGCACTGATGGTAAATTTTTAATTTTGCGCGTACCTTTTCTGTGCTCTAAATCATAACGATTTAAGCCGATAGTTGTGTGACGCACTAAGACTTCCTCGCCTTTTGGCTCACCTATATTCTTATCTACAAATTCTAATACTTCTGGTCCCCCAGTTTTTTTAATTTGTATAGCTCTAACCATGATGAATGTAAGATAAAAACTTTGATTATGTTATCTAACAATTAATATTTTGCAAAATGTTATTTAGAGTTTATATACTATATAAGTGCATATTAATAGTTTTAAGGTATAAATTATGATGGATAGAGAAAATTTGCTTTATAGTGTTTTGTATAATGTGTTGTACAAAGTGGATAAAGATAACGGTTTAGATACTAGTAATATAATAAAAAAAATAAAAGAAAGGCTAGAAAGTGGAATGCGAACTTCAAGCAAAGAAAACTATTATGAATATTTATATGCTTCTTGGGAAAAAAAAGGTTTTGATATTAATCACAAATTTGATTTGAAAGACTATGATGGCTTTCCAGTAGATAGTCTTTTTTCTATTGCTATTAATAACAAACCTCACGCTTTACCAAATCTAGCGCAAGTTTTAATAAAAGCAGGTACTAACGTGCAAAATGAAAAAGGATATTTACATGCCTGCGCTTTGACTCGTTCTCCAGACGTGTTAAAGGCTCTCATAGAAGCGGGGGTAAGTGATAGCCCACATGAACACTACGGTGGAAATACCGCTTTAGATTGTGTTACTGAATTATATGATGCAGAGAAGTCAATTGAATGCAAAGATTGCTGTAAGATTCTAATTAAGCATACATTGGAAAAAAAACCTCATGAAAAAATGCCAGATTCTGTAAAAAATAATAAGGAATTGGCTCAATATTGGAATGCTTGTGAAGCAAAGAATGAAGGATGGGAATTGATAACACCAAGCACTGAGACACAAGTAGTCGGTGCGCAAAAAGCAAATAAGAACTCCTGCTCAATTCAATAGATCTGTTGCATAATCATTATTTGAATAACAACGCACTCCTTCTATAGCTAACACGTCATACCGCCGCGGAGATCCCGCTAACAAGTAGCGGGATGACGAGGTTTACCTTATCGGATTACGTCATACCGCCGCGGTATCTCAAAGCATAGATCCCGCTAACGGGTAGCGGAATGACAGTTTTTCAAATTGTCGGTAAATCTAAGTCAGTTTAGCTATAGCTCACGCTGCTTGGGTGACAATAGGAAAAAGTTTATTACTTAAGCTTAAAAAACGTGTATGATAGTGTTATTTCGCTCAAATCTTTTGTATTACTATCAAGCATTATCTCAGGATCTATATAGAAAGATACGGGCATAGCTGCTTTTTGTTTTGCTAGCAACATTTGCTCTTCAAAACAAAAGCATGCAACTTTATTGAAATACTTACCTGCTTTGAAAGGCGTAACATTATACACCGCCATACCAAATGAAGGCTGATCAGATAGATTTTTTGCGTAATAAAACGCTAAACTTTGTTCTCCTATGTTTACGTCAACGTAGTTAGTTTCTGATTTAAACTCCCAAGGTAGATCGGACATTATATCAGCATTGAAATGGACCCTGATCTTTTGGTTAGTTATATTTGTTGTTGTGTTAGTTACTTTTCTTATTGTGCCACCATACCCAGTAGCTTTACAAAAAATGCTATATAGAGGCACCGATGCATATGCAAGACATAACATCAATACAACTAGAGATATTAGAAAGAAAACTATAGAATTCTTACTGCCTTTCCTTAAAAAGGAAAACATCTAATCCCTATTGTTGAACAAGTTAAGTAACCTGAGTAGATTGAGAAATATATTAATAAAGTCAAAATAAAGATTAGTTGCACCGAGTATTGCCAATTTAGTAGTAGCAACTTCTGATCCGTCATTATGTTTATAATAAACGTCCTTGATTCTTTGAGCATCATACGCAGTCATTAAGGTAAATACTATTACTGATATAAACGATATTGCAAAGTAGAGAGGACTACTTCCAAGGAATAAATTTACTATAGACGCAATGATTAACCCCCAGATTCCCATAATCAAGAAAGAGCCCATACTTGTAAGATCTCTTTTTGTAGTATTACCATATAAAGCCATAGAGCCAAACATGATTGATGTAATGAAAAACGCCCTTGCTATATTTTCTGCAGTATAAACTATAAAAATATAAGATAAGGAAAGCCCCATTAACACTGAGAACGAGAAAAATATAGTAACGGCAGACTGAGCACTTAGGTGTTGAATTCTATAAGACATGTAGAACACCAATGCAACTGGAGATAACATTACCACAAGCGATAGGACGGGATTAGAATGAATCACCTGAAAAAGACCAGAAAACACTGTTAGGAATGCAACAAGCCCTGTGACGCCCAAAGCTAAAGCCATGTAATTATATACTTTAGTTAGGTAACTTCTAAGCCCAGCACTATAATAAGCGCCTTGAGAGCGAATATCCTGTTCATTTCTCATATAAGACATAATATAACTCCTTTTATCCATTACTTAACACATTATAATATAAAACCATATTTTTATCAAGTGTTTTTATTATAAACAGCTATGCGCTGGCATTTGTTTTAATATAAATAGAATATAGGCCTATTGCTGCTGCATTTGAAACATTTAAGCTGTCAATTACGTTTGATATTGGGATTTTTAAAAGATAATCACAGTTTTCTTTAACTAGTCTTCGTACCCCTTTCTCTTCAGAGCCAAAAATGATTACTCTTTTTTTTTCAAAGCTCTTTATTTCATCTATATTTTCTTTAGCATTGCAATCAAACCCGTAACACCAGTAGCCGACCTTTTTTAAATACTCCATAGTTTTCACTATATTTGTAACGTATATTAGCGGAACGATATCTAAAGCTCCACTTGCTGCTTTTGCAATAGATGCATTTTCACTCGGTGAGTGGTTATGTGGTAAAACCAATGCATTGACATTAAAACAAGCTGAAGTTCTTAAAATTGACCCAATATTGTGCGTGTCAGTGACTTGATCTAAAATGACTATAGTAGAGCTGTCGTTTGAGCTTTCAGCTACTTCTTCGATGCTTAAGTTATGAAGGATAGGAGCAACTTTTAAAGCAATCCCTTGATGATTAGCACCTTTGGGTAAAACGTCATTAAGTATTTTGTTTTCTACTAATCGAACTTTAATGCCCTTACTATTTGCACATTGCTTAATTTCTTTTTCGTGTTCTCTATAGAAATTTTCTGTTACTAACAGTTCTATACACCGCCTATTTTTATTCTTCAGTGCTGACATGCAGGTGTGCTTTCCATACAGCCAAAAATTCTCATTAGTTTTTGACGATTTCATCGTATTATCGAAAATCTGGTTTTTATAGAATAAGCAACATTTTACTATGTTTGAATATTGTTGTAAAATTATACAATTCGATTAATGCGTTTATGTCGGACGATGAGTTGGATTGGCAAAAAAATGTTAAGCCAATAAAATGTGGAAAAGTTACTTTGAAAGTTGATCATAAAGTAAATATAAAGTCTATGGTTGATAAAGGTACCTCCGACTTACAAGGGAATTTTCTTAATACCAATAATGGTAACTCATCATTTTGTCTTGACCAAAACACAAAATCAAAAGTTGATAGGGGTAAATATTTTATAAGCGACAAGCTCGATTTGCATGGCTATAATATAGAGGATGCTTACTGTAAATTGATAGATTTTATTATCAAAAATTATCGAGCAGGGAATAGATGTTTATTGGTAATTACGGGATACGGCAGTGCAACAAATAAAACAGACACTATAAAGAATAACTTAAATAAGTGGTTAAATGATACTAAAATCCAGCATATGGTTCTATACTACCAGCAAGCTACGAAAAAACATGGTGGTAAAGGAGCTTTTTATGTTTTATTAAGAAGGCTTAGGTCCTATTAGCTGCTTAAGTTTCCTTTTAAGCCTTAATTTTTCTTGTATAACCATACAGTGTTCGGCAGCGCGTGACGCACAACTGTGCGAACATTGTGATTTGGGTCTACCAGGAAGGATGTCTCCCAGTACCTCTTTTCCCGTCATCCCGCTACGTGTTAGCGGGATCTCATTTCACTTTATGAGGGTGTCATCCGAGTAGCCCCTTTCTCGTCATCCCGCTACGTGTTAGCGGGATCTCATTTCACTTTATGAGGGTGTCATCCGAATAGCTTGACTACTTGGATCCAGATTGGATACTGAGTTGGTGAGTATAAAAGTATAGCTTCTACGTCATACCGCCGCGGTATCTCAGCCGCTAACAAGTAGCGGGGTGACGAGTTACTATACCGCTGCGAACCGTCATACCGCGATTTATTCCATAGCTGTACGAACATTCATTTTTGAAGGTAAACTGCACAGCAAATGGTGTCATTCCAGTGCTTGACACTGGAATCCAGCCGGCTTTGTTGCATCGCTAGCTATGATGGATTAAAGATAAAAAAGGTGGAGAATATCAGTAGCTTATTATTCTGGTATTTATAACAAGAACGGTCAGTGAATACCTAAATTTGAGTAAAAGAAATTTCACTACCACTCACTAATCCGGCTAAAATTCAAGAATTTCAATGCTTTAGCTATTTTCAATAGAATTAAATTTATTAATATAAATAACAAGTTACTATTCTTAAATTTGATCAGATTGATTGCAAAAAAAACAAGATTTTCAATAAGTTGCTTATAATCCTAATTATAGTTAGCCTTTCATAAGTAGCGATGCAACAAAGCCATTCCAGCGTCACGCGCTGCCATGTGATATACAATTTCCTTCGAATTACAACGTACGTGCGCTCTATATGCACTTGATTGACAAATGCTCTCTTATCAAAATCTCAAGAATCTGCACTATATTTAATGCTGCGCCTTTGCGCAGGTTGTCAGCCACTATCCACATATTTAATCCGTGCTCAACAGTATTGTCTCTTCTAATACGCGATACATATACAGCATTCTCCTGTACAACATCAATTTGAGTTATGTATTCACTATCTTCACGCCTGTTGTACACTAAAACTCCACTATCTTCGGCTTCACTTAGCACTTCACGAGCTTGTTCTTCAGTGATATGTTGATCAAATTCCACATTTACTGCCATAGCGTGACCGATAAAGACGGGTACCCTTACACAAGTTGCAGTAACTTTTATATCTTCCTCTAAAATTTTTTTTGTCTCCTCTTGCATTTTCCATTCCTCTTCTGTAGAACCATTTTCCATGAATTCTCCTACATGGGGAATGCAATTGAATGCTATTTGCTTAGAGAATATCTTGGGTTTTTTAGCTTCGTTCATAAAGATTTTTTTTGTCTGGTCATAGAGCTCATCCATTGCTGCTTTGCCTGCACCAGAAGTTGATTGATAAGTTGAAGCAACGATTCTCTTTATTTTTGCTTTTTGGTGTAATAGATGTAGTACTAGCAGCATCTGTATTGTAGTACAGTTTGGATTGGATATTATGTTGTGGTTTTTATATTCCATAATTTTTTCTTTATTAATCTCTGGAATAATGAGTGGCACACCCTCTTTCATTCTAAAATGGGAACTGTTATCTATCACGATGCATCCAGCCTGTGTTGCAATTGGTACATACTCTTCAGAAACATGAGATCCAGCACAGAAAATGGCTACATTAGTTCCAACGAAGTCATAATCCTCAAGGCATAAAACTGTTAACTCTTTGTCACCAAAGCTCACCTTCTTCCCTTCTGATTTTTTCGATGCAAGTGCAATAACGCAATCTATCGCCTCATCTTGAAATTCAGCAAGCGTGCTTAATACCTCACGCCCTACTCTTCCGGTTGCTCCAATAACAGCAATTTTGTATCTCATATAGATGAACCTCTAATTTTAAAGTTCTATTATATTTTTACTGACAAAATTTACAATTGTTTTAATATTTTTACCTTGCAATTAATTGTAATTTAGCTATTATTATGCAATATTAGTAATATTACATAATGAAATGAAAGATGAGTAAGGAATACGATGAAACTAAGGTTAAACCTGCAATGTCTACACCTCAAGGGCCTGAAGGAACCAATGGATCAAAGGCCCAAAGTGTTCTTTCAAATAAAAGAAAGCCTACAATAAATTTTGATGATAAAAAGTATGGTGTAAAAACCTCTAAAATAGACCAACAGTCTCTAAACAAAAGACAAGAATCTTCAAAGCTAAGAGATCTCTTAAGGTCAATACCAATAATAAGGAGATTTTTAGCAAGGATTTTCACACCTGAAAAAATAGAAATCATCAGTAACCCTATATATGACAACATGGAAGCATATAAAAAATCGCAGGAAGATTACCCTAGTAAGATAAAAGATGAAACTAGTATAGATGATGAACACACAAAAGAAGTAGATAGTAAACTTGAGAAGGGTAATGTTGAACAAGTGGACAACAAGAAAAGTCGTAGTTCATAAATATCAATCATTTAAAAATTATCTCTAGTTATAACATTGTATCTGTTCAGATGCATGGCTCATGTACAAATATTGAAACAAAAATTCCAGTGCTCCTTTCTCGTCATCCCAGTGCGTGACACTTGTATCTTTATGATGTGAGGCATTAGAGCTAAAATACCTCACAGGGAGGGTGAAGCTGATGCGACACTAATGCCATTAAGCCAGATTTTGCTTCCCTCCCATAGAGTTAAAGACTGAACAGTATCTTTTGGAATTATATCCCGTATTACAAGGTTAGTCTAAACTCTCAGTTTATTTATAGTCTTGGAGGCAATTTTATGCAAGTAAATGCTATTTTGGGTGTGGATATTTCAAAAAAGAAATTTGATGTTTGTTTGTTAGTGGACAGTAAAAAACGACACAAAGTCTTTCAAAATAATCAAGATGGTTTTGCAAAACTTGTAGTTTGGTGCAATGGCCATGGAGCAAATCTTACTCATTTATGTCTTGAAGCAACTAGTTGGTATGGAGAAGATTTGGCTACTTTTATGCATGATTTAGGACATAATGTCAGTATAGTAAACCCAGAAAGCTTTTGGCAAAAGTGAGCTGCTCAGAAATAAGACAGATAAATCAGATGCAGCTATGATAGCTAGATTTTGTATCGCCAACAAACCTGCTCTTTGGAAGCCCATTGCACCTGAAATGAGGCATTTGAGGGCGTTGCATGCAATCGCTAAAAGATGATAAGGTGCAACAGACAAATCGCTTGGAAAACAAAAATATGCATTCCAGTTGCAAAGAAGCTATATCTAAAGTAATTTTGGCAATAGAGGAGCAAATTATTGTTCTCGAAAAAGAAATTAATGAGCATATAAATAACTATCCACATCTAAAAAATATGGTGGAAAACCTTAAGACTATAAAAGGTATAGGATATCTTACTGCTGTTGCTGTTGTCGCAGAAATGCCATCAGTTGATAACTTTGACAATGCTAAACAATTTACAGCTTTTGCTGCCAGGACATTATCAATCGGGATCGTCAGTAAGTAAGAGAAGTTGCATATGCAAAATAGGATCTGAGCGTATTCGAAAAGCTCTTTATATGCCAGCTATAGTAGTCAAAAACCATAATAATCATTTTCAAAAGTTTTGTCAGCGTCTAGCAAGTAAAGGCAAATGTCCAAAAGTCATAGTTCTTGCGTTAATGCGAAAATTAATGCATGTCTTTTTTGGTATTCTTAAAAAGAATCAACCATTTAATTGTAATTTTGTTGGATAATTTGTTTGACAGCAGAGACAGTATCTGGGATCCAGATTGGGCACTAAGTTGGTAAACACGAAAGCGATTAATCCTTTACAACGTTTTTGATGGAACTGCGCGAAAGAACTGGATGCCAGTGTCACGCACTGGCATGACACCCATTTCTTCCTATAGTTGTCTTTTCTCGTCTACCTTATTTTGCCACTCTGCTGAACAGATACATAACATTTGCTATACAGAAACTCTGCGATACCAAAATAAATAAAGAGGTACGCCACTTGCAGTGAATAAGCTTGCGATCAGCAAGGTATTCACAGAAGTTTCAAATATTACCCAGCAGCAAAAGGTTGTTGCTATACTGCCAATTAAAAATTTGTAACAACTCTTTTCTTGCACAATAACTTTGAGAAAAGCAAGACTGCATGCAAGGTAAACAAATAAAAATGAAACTACAGAAAAGTCGATAATTGATGTGATCTGCTTAGCAAAATTGTTGCTTGAAGTGAGGATTAGTAGAACTGAAGTGCCAACGGAGCTGATTGTTATGCCCCAGAAAGGAGAACCGTGCTTGTTTCTTTGAGCAAAAAACTGTGGCATCAGTTTATCTTTTGCAAGGCCAAGGGCCACTTGTCCACTAGCTAGTACCCAAGCGTTTAAAGTACCAACACAAAAAATGAACGCAGTTATAGAAATAATCAAGTGCCAATTGCCAGAGGCCATAATTTTTATTGCGTCAACATATGGTGCTCTTGAACTTGCTAAATCATTGCCATTTATTAATCCCATAATTGCAAGATTGTTGATAAAATACACAACAGCAACAGAGATTGTTCCAAGTACCACAGCTCTTGGTATTGTTCTAGCTGGATTATCAACTGACCCTGCAGGTGCTGTTGCCAATTCAACTCCAATAAAACCCCATAGAGTAATAAGTGTAGAACGTGCAAGAATCTGCGACGTTGTAAGATTTGATATTTCTTCACTTATGATGAAGTTATTTCTATCAAAAAAAAACAATGCTGCTATAGGTATTACAAGCAATACAGAAATTTTTATCACCGTCAATAAAAACTCAACACGTCCAGCAGTAGCTACTCCTCTAAAATTTATTAGTGTAATAATTGTAAGTAATAACATCTCTAAAAACAGATGTACGTTTTGAATATCTTCATGGAAAAATGGTGTAAGATAACCAACACCCACAACTATTACGGCTGTTGTGCTAACCCATGAGATCACCCAATACGTCCAACCAACAAAAAAAGCTGCAGCAGGGCCAAAAGCATGCTTTACATAGACGTGAGGGCCACCCGTTTCCGGAAATTTTGCGCAGAGTGAGGCAAAAACTAAAGCAAGAGATATAGCACCAAGCCCTGATATTATCCAGCTTATAAGGCTATACATGCCATATGGAGCAAGGCTAATTGGAAGCATAAAAATTCCAGAGCCAATTTGGCTGCTAATCACTAAGGCAAAAATAGCCCAAAAACCTATTTTATTTGACACAATAATTCTTATCTAAATAGATTAACAATATACCCTAAACTCAGAAATTTCAATTGATCTTTTAACATAAAAACTTGCATTTTTTTCAATTTATTCCTAAAATAGATTATATTAACAGATTATTAAGAGGGGGTTATGAATCCGAGATTAAAAGCATTTTTGGTTGTTTGTAGTATTATTGCATTTTTGATTGCACTTTTGTTTCTCGTGTATTATTTAAATCTTCTTGTTAACTATATCCTTGACCCGATTCTAGTTCGTCCCTTTGAAAGATTATACAAAAACTTAATTGTTGATGGTCTTTATGCCTATTTATCTACAAGCACTTCTAGCCCTGCACTAGCATTTTTGGCTACAGGTTTTATTGTTATTGCTGCGTTTATTTGCCTGAATAAAATGCTTCTTCCCTTGCAAGAGAAGATCATAAACAACTATACCTCCTTTAAAAACAACAATATTGATAGCAATAGCATGTTGTTTGAGGTTTATAAAGATCCAACAATAAAATTAAAGGACAAAATCTTATTCTTCAGTATACACTTGATATATTACCTACAGCTTCCATTTTTGTATATTGCATCAAAGGTATCAGCTCTACGTGGGTTTCTTATATTTAATTTTGGTTTATTATTGTTAAATTATGCACTGCTAATTCCAGTGGCACTTCTTGAATTGATAAAGTATCCATTAGTGAGGCTTTTCTCACCTTTGGGTTTGAATGTAAAGCAGCTAAGCTTTTTGTTTAATGTAAGTGATGTGGGCACTGGCAGTCAGAGCGTTCACACGAGTAGTTTTGAACATAGTATTCTCCAATGCGCTCAAGAGTTAAAACAGAAATTTGGAGCTCAACCAAATGTACTCAATAAAGAGTTTGAAGACTACATAAATAATTCAGATGAGCTTACAACTGAGCAAAAAGAGCAATTAAAACTTTATCTTAACTTTAATGGTTCCAATGAAGCAGCTTGGCAAGAATCAAAAACTGGACTAACTCTCACACAAGCTGCAAACTTAGTTTCAACTGCTGCTAAGAATCAAAAATCAGATGTGAATTCACTATTACTAATGAATTTAAAGGATG
This sequence comes from Wolbachia endosymbiont (group A) of Cephus spinipes, assembly GCF_964026895.1. Lineage (NCBI taxonomy): Bacteria > Pseudomonadati > Pseudomonadota > Alphaproteobacteria > Rickettsiales > Anaplasmataceae > Wolbachia > Wolbachia endosymbiont (group A) of Cephus spinipes. The sequence goes on from NZ_OZ034713.1 coordinate 1,379,573, forward strand.
GACTTGGTTTATGTACTCTGGGAATGTTCGATCGTATTATTTATTCGCTTAGTTGTCTTGAAGCGAAAAATAATTTCTTGGTTCAAATAAATGGAGCAGTGAACGTATTAACACCTAAATTTACTGAAAGATTTTTAAAAGAATATTGCAATTATAAAAAATTAAAAATTTTGGTAGACAAGTTTGAAGATTTTTACTCCGAAGATTATGCGGATAAAAATAATATAAGCGATGAGGTGAAGAGCAACATTAACCAATCAATAATAGAAATAAGAGAATTTGTCTTTAAAGAGCTTTACATAAAATTTTACGAAGAGTATGGAAAAAGTATTCAAAGAGGTGCCATAAAGCAAAAATTAAGGGAATTAGTTACAGATGATAGTATAAAGGAAGCAGTGTATTATTCAATGTATAATATAGAAATCCCTGCAGAACCACCTACTTATCTTGAAAGAGTAAAAGCATTTTTTGGAGGTCATGCAAGGTCTTCTGCTGCTTAGTGGTTTAGTTCGTGCTATATAGCTAAACTAACTTAGATTTACTGACAATTTTAAAACAACAAATTCGTCATTCCGCTACTAGTTAGCGCCGCGGCGGTATGACGTGTTCTATAGCTTTGTCTTCCCTTTTCTGAATGGCTTGCAAGCTGCTATCTCTACAAAAACTATATTTTTCTTCAGAAGAGAGTTATATTGTAACTATGGACAAAATAATCATAAAAAAATTTGGTGGGACTTCGCTAACTGATTTAAACCGAGTTGCAAATTTGATAAAAAACGATATTGAGAAAGGTTGTAATGTAATCGTTGTTGTATCTGCTGTTGCAGGATTTACTGACCAAATGGTTTTTCAGGCTAGGCAAATCTCAAATTTAAGTTATAGACAAGAGTTATCAGAGTATGACGTTATGCTTTCAGCAGGAGAACAAATCTCTTGCGGTCTATTAGCTATCACTCTCCAATCGATCGGAGTTAATGCTAAATCGTGGCTTGCCTGGCAGTTACCAATTGCAACTGATGATTTTTATTCTGAGTCTAAAATAAAAACAATAAAGATTGAACGTGTGAAAAGATCTTTTGCTGAGGGTTATACTGCTGCGATCATTGCTGGTTTTCAGGGTATAAATGATGATAGAATCACTACTTTTGGAAGAGGAGGCTCTGATATATCAGCAGTTGCCTTCGCGGTAGCCTTTGGTGTTAGAACTTGCGAAATTTTTACTGATATTGATGGAATATATACAGCAGACCCGAGAATTGTTCCAAAGGCACGCAAGCTCAAATTTATCTCTTACGATGAAATGTTGGAAATGTCGTCATCTGGTGCTAAAATACTGCATAATCGTTCAGTACAACTTGCAATGAAACATAACATTAAAGTGCAAGTGCTATCCACTTTTAAGGAAGTAGAAGGCACCACAGTGCTACACAAAAGGGATGTACTAGAGAGATACTTAATTACTGGAATAACTTATAGCACTAATGAAGCTCTTGTAACTTTCACTAACCTTGCAAATAACTTGCGTACTTTAAGAGATATAGCAGGAGCAAACGTTAAAATTGATATGATACATGGGTCAAGTTTTGTTATCTCCAAATTTGATATTGATTCAATGGAAAAGTTACTGAATAAGAATGAAAATTATGCTATAAACGATAATGTAGCTAAAATTTCAATAATTGGTATTGGTGTTATGTCTAACACTGAAGTGATGCACCGCACACTCAAGGTTTTAAGCGAAAAAAAGATAGAAATACTTGCTATCACAACATCTGAAATCAAAATCAGTATAATTGTTCAAAAAGAATGCGCTGTAGCTTTAGTCAAAGATTTACATACTGAGTATGAGCTTGATATGCAGCACTAGGATAGGCTTGACGTCCAGTTGTCTAAGAGTATGTCTTGAAAAGGAATGAGGAAAAAAATATGATAGTGTAAGTAAAAAATAGGAGGGAAAATTGTATCCAAGTGATATAAGTGATAAGGAATGGGAAATTTTGGAGCCACATGTTGCACAAGGAAAGATAGGGAGGCCAAGAAAGCACAATATCAGAACAATTATTAATGCAATAAGGTATATAATGAGAGGTGGTTGTCAATGGAGAATGCTGCCGAAAGATTTTCCTCCATGGAAGACGGTGTATGACTATTTTCTCAGGTGACGTAGTAATGGCAAATTGGAAAAAATACATAATATGCTAGTAAAAGAGGTAAGAAAAATGTTTGGTAAAAATGAAACACCTTCAGTAGGAATAATTGACAGTCAATCAGTAAAAACCACTCAAAAAGGGGATCCAGAGGATATGATGCTGAAAAAAAATAAAGGGTAGAAAACGTCATATTGTTGTAGATACAGTGGGCTTAATTATTGCGGCTGATGTTCATAGTGCAAGTGTTCAAGATCGTGATGGTGCTCTAAATCTTTTCACTCAAGCTAAATACAAGGCTCCAACTTTACGTAAGTTTTTTGCTGATCAAGGATACATAGCAAAACCGCTGTTTATTGGAGACAGGATACGATTACCAAGAAAGCTGTTGATGTTACAGGATTTTTCGACAATCTGGACCACAATTTAGCACTGCAGGCTATCAAGAAGCACACAGACTGCAAATGGGTCATACTGTATGTTGAAAGGTGGATGAAATCCCCTATTCAGCAAGCAGATGGCAGTAAGGTAGTTAGGGAAAAAAGGAGTTCCGCAAGGAGGTTCAATAAGCCCAATCATTTCAAACATATTTATGCACCATGCATTTGATATATGGATGAAACAAAATCACCCAACAGTACCATTTGAAAGATATGTGGATGATGCGATAGTGCACTGCAGAACTAAAAGACAGGCAGAATTTATGCGAGCAGCAATTGAAGAAAGATTGGCACAATGTAAGCTAAAATTGCAACCTGATACCAATGCCATTCCAAAACTCCATCATTATACTGCCTTAGTATAACCTTCTCACTTCTATTGTCTATTTGTTTGTTATGTAATAGAAATTGGTATGAGATTGAAGAATTAAGTGTGAACGGTTACAGAATTTTTGCCAAGAGAAACATATAGTTAAAGTAATTCAGATTTGTAAGATATGTTTATCTGCAATTATAGCTTCAACAGTAGGCAATGTTGCTTTTAATTACCTCAACATTTTCTCTTGGCAATTCTTTAATGAACCGAGAAGTGCGCATCGGTTGCCACTGGTTGTTAATTTCCCTCCTATCTGCACATGAAATGATTAACCTTTCTTTGGCTCTGGTTATGCCAACATATGCGAGTCTCCTTTCTTCTTCTAAAGCTTTACCACTTTTGTCATCAAAAGATCTTTGATGAGGAAATAATCCCTCTTCCCAACCAGGTAGAAACACGCACGGGAATTCAAGTCCTTTGGCTGCATGAAGAGTCATAACATATACGGTGTCATCGTTATTCATATTATCCACTTCCATCACCAGACTTATATGCTCCAAGAAAGTTGTGGCATTATCGAAATTTTTTAAAGATGAGATGAGCTCTTTAACATTTTCTATTCGTGCTAAGCCTGTTACCTCCTCATTTTCAAGCATTTCAATATATCCTGATTGGTTTGCTACGATTTTAACGAATTCATGCAGTGGTTTTACGCTTACTATTTCTTCCCAAGCTTTAATTTTATTTAAAAAATCGTTGAGTGAGAGTTTAATTCTTTCGGTTACCTGATTACTATTAACTAATATTTTTGCTGCCTCAAAAAAAGAAATTTTGTTATCCTGAGCAGTCGTGTATATTTTCTTTAGAGTTGTAGCTCCTATGCTTCTTTTTGGCCGATTTACTATCCTTTCGAAAGCTAAGTCATCGTTATTGTTTGTAACAAGTCTTAAATATGCAATTATATCCCTGACTTCCTGACGTTCGTAGAATTTTACGCCACTTATAATCTTGTAGGGAATTGAATATTTTATAAAATACTCTTCGAGAACTCTAGTTTGAAAAGTGGCCCTTACCAGCACTGCAATGTCACTAAATCTGTATTTATTGAGTTTCAATATCTGTTCGCTTATGAACCTTGCTTCAGCTTTCCCATCCCATAATTTTATTAGATTTACCTTTTCCCCTTCAATGTTTGTTGTCCACAATTTTTTTTCTAAGCGAGTCTTATTGTGATTGATAACATATGACGCAGTTGCAAGTATGTGGGATGTTGACCTGTAGTTACACTCTAGTTTAACGGTTTTTGCATTTTTAAAATCATCAGAAAACTTCAAAATATTTTCAACTTCTGCACCACGCCAACTATATATCGACTGGTCATCATCTCCTACACAGCAAATATTTGAGTGCTCTTTTGCAAGGTATTTTAGCAAAAGATATTGTATCGCATTTGTATCTTGATATTCATCTACCATGACATATTTAAACTTGTTTTGGTAGTAGGACAGAACTTCGGTCTTTTGATTAAAGAGTTGTATGTTATATAGCAATAAGTCACCAAAATCGACAGAGTTAAGGAATTTCAACCTTTCCTGATACTGGTGATAGACCTTGAGTGCAGTTACATATACTGGCCTAAATGATTGAATATCTTCCACTTCAGATGGCAATAAGCACTTCTCTTTCCATTGCTGAATAATATTCATAATGGTCTTACATTTTTCTGATAGGTAATCAGGATTTATTTCATTGATAATATTTTTTATTACCTGTAATTGGTCATCCACACCAATGATTGTAAAATTGGGGTTTAAGCCCACAATTTCTGCGTGCATGCGCAAAATTTTTGCTGCAATTGCATGGAAAGTGCCAAGCCATGGTATGTTTGTGCCCGTTAGCTCAAGTACCCTTGATACCATCTCATTTGCTGCTTTATTTGTAAATGTAACTGCTAATATCTCATCAGAATAAGCGTGACCGTTTCTAATTATGTGTGCTATTCTTGAAGTAATCGTTCTTGTTTTTCCCGTCCCGGCTCCTGCCAGTATCAAAACTGGTCCATCTATGTTAGTTACAGCTGATTGTTGTTCTGGATTTAGCAGTGAGAGATAATCGTTCATCGTAGCCCTATAGATTATAACTTCGTAAAGTTAAACCTATGATTGAAATATTGTAAAGGTTTTATTGAATAGAACAGTTAAAGAATGCTTCACTCAAGTGTTACGTTTTGTATATACCTTTGTTAGGCAGCTTGGATGTGGTGGGTAACGATAAATTGATCTGATCTAGGCTGCTGTTTGTTAGGTGGATAGGTGGAGTTTGGAATGACTTATATGTACGGTTTAGCTCCTCCATTTCTCTTTCTTCAACTTTAACAGGGAACTTTGAGGCATAGTGGTTATGCGTTGCAGGTCGTTCAGTGAGATTTTCATATGTTTCTTTCAACCAAGTTCCGATATCATACATAAATCCATACGCTTTTTCTTTAAATTCTCTCCATGATCTACTGAAACTTGCTAGTGTGTTATTGAAGTAAATTGTCATGTAATCTCTTGTAGTGTACTGATAACTTTCACTATTTAATTTACCACTTTGTGTGTTACAAGTTTTGAAATAACCAAATATGTTGTACATTTCGCGCTGCCATTAATTATGAATATACATATATTATACGTTAATAAATTAAAATTATCAAGAACAAGTTAAGTGTTTATTGCATTACTGAGAAAATGCTCTATATAATAATTTAAAATGGAGCTGGAGCTTTGTAGTACAATGTTTTTAAACGTTTAATATAATATTGACTTTACCACGATAGTTACTTTAAATTAGTAACTATTGTTGCAGTTAAAGTATCGATGCCTTTTTTCTTTTATTTTTTTGCAATTCTTAGCATTTTATCTGCTGTATGCGTAATTAGTGTAAGAAATCCTGTGCATGCAGTATTATTTTTAATTTTCACCTTCGTTAACTCTGCAGTGCTTTTTATTCTCCTTGGAGCTGAATTCATTGCTATGATGGTGCTGATAGTATACATCGGTGCGGTTGCGGTGTTGTTCCTCTTTGTAGTTATGATGCTCGATATTGACTACATAAGGTTGCGCCAGGGTTTTGCAAAGCATTGCACTCTTGGTGCTATGTTGTGTGTTGTGTTTTTTCTATTCATCAGCTTTGTAATCCGCAGCTCAGCACCGAATATAAGCAATGTTATAAACTATAATACCAATAATGTGAAAGCTATTGGTAATTTGCTGTATACCGACTACATGTACGCTTTTCATCTTTCTGGAATTTTGCTACTTGTTGCAATTGTCGGTGCAATTGCTCTTACTTTGCAGGACAAGAAAAAAGGAGTTAAAAAACAGAATGTATTAAAGCAATTGACGCAATCTTCATCTGTAAAATTGGTTAAGGCTAAATTTGGAAAAGGAGTGGAATGGAAATAGGATTAAATCATTTTTTGATAGTTGCTGCTATTTTGTTCACTGTTGGGGTGTGCGGTATTTTCATCAACCGTAAGAGCATAATCAATATATTGTTATCAATAGAAATATTATTGTTGGCGATTAACATCAATCTAGTTGCTTTTTCTGCCTTTATGAATGATATAGTTGGGCAAATCTTTGTGATGTTTGTGTTGACTGTTGCGGCAGCAGAGTCAGGAGTTGGACTTGCAATATTGGTTGTATATTATAGAAGCCGTGGCAATATAGATGTTGAACAAGCGAACTTAATGAAAGAATGAAAGTATGATGGATATACTGAAATTAATAGTATTTTTGCCACTTTTTGGTTCACTATTTGCAGCACTTTTTAGAAAGGATGTTTTTGGTCAGTTAATTACAACGGCAGGGATTGGAATATCTGCAGTTTTATCTTGGTATGTTTTTCTTACCTTCTCTGAAAATTATCACTTGAGTTTATTTCCTTTATTTTCATTAAGCGTATTAAAAGTAAATTGGGCAATTAGTGTGGATGCTCTCTCATCCTTAATGCTGATTGTTATTACCACCGTTTCGCTGGTAGTGCATCTCTATTCTATCGGCTATATGGAGCATGGGAAGTCGAGGTTTTTTTCTTACCTATCGCTGTTCACATTTTGCATGATTGTGCTGGTTGTAAGCGATAATTTCGTGCAGCTTTTTTTTGGCTGGGAAGGAGTTGGCCTGTGTTCTTATTTACTCATAGGATTTTGGTTCCAAAAATATTCTGCAAATAATGCAGCAATTAAAGCATTTGTTGTGAATAGGGTAGGAGACTTTGCACTATTGATTGGAATCTTTCTTATTTATTATACATTTCACTCTTTGAAATTTACTGAAGTTTTTGACACAGCTGATCTTCTTGGCGCGCAGAACATTAGGGCATTCTGCTGTGAATTCAAAGTAATTCATATAATATGCATATTACTTTTTATTGGCTGTATGGGTAAATCTGCACAGCTTGGTTTACATGTTTGGTTGCCAGATGCAATGGAAGGGCCAACCCCTGTTTCTGCACTCATTCACGCAGCAACGATGGTAACAGCCGGTATATTTTTAATAGCAAAATGTTCTTCATTGTTTGAGTTATCAAATGTGGCACGAGAATTAATAGTTATCGTTGGTGCACTTACTGCTTTTTTTGCAGCCACCGTTGCGATTACTCAGAATGATATAAAAAAAATAATTGCTTATTCAACCTGCAGTCAACTTGGTTATATGTTCATGGCATGTGGGCTTTCTGCTTACAATGTTGCTATTTTTCATTTAATGACCCACGCTTTTTTTAAAGCTCTACTATTTCTTGGTGCTGGCAATGTGATTCATGCAATGCATCATGAGCAAAACATTCAGAAAATGGGAAATTGCTGGAAGAAAATCCCTTGCACTTACACTCTCATGTGGATTGGGTCTCTTGCGCTTTCTGGAATATTTCCATTTGCAGGTTTTTACTCAAAGGATTTGATAATTGAACATGCTTATAGCACGGATAGCTTTGCTTTTGTAATAAGCTTAGTTGTTGCATTCTTCACAGCGTTTTACTCTTGGAGGTTATTGCTTCTTGTGTTCCACAGCCAAAAACAAAGTAAAATTAATATACATGAAGCACAGAAGATTATGCTTATACCATTACTGATACTTGCTTTTGGATCGGTATTTTCTGGAGTGTGGGGAGCAAATATTTTGAACATAACTAGTAATGCGTTTTGGAAATCAAGTTTAGTGGTGGTTGATGAGCATGGAGTTCATAATTTCTTTATAAAACTACTGCCAACCTTGGCGAGCCTAAGTGGAATAGCACTTGCGTACCTAATTTACCAATATCAAGTAATTAGGCAAATTAAGAGTAAATTTTTACTTAAATTTTTGCAGAATAAATGGTACTTTGATGAGGTGTATGAGTTTGTTATAATTGTACCAATAAGGTTTATATCTAGGATTCTATGGAAGTTTGATGTTAAGGCTATTGATTCATTTGGACCAAATGGTGTTGTAAGGTTGGTTAATGAATGTTCAAAAAGTTCTATAAAGTTGCAAACTGGTTATATATTTGATTATGCACTTATTATGTTTGTTACTTTAATAATCGGTGCTTTATATATTATTGGAATTAAATAGAAGGTGTTGTTACTTAGTATATTCTTGCTTCCACTGATAGGAGCGTTGATTTTATCCTTAATCAGGATTAATCATCAATCTATACACCTAAGATTCCTTGCCCTATTTTTTGCTGTACTTCCATTTTTGCTTAGCATTGTAGCTTGTATAGAATTTGATTATAACAATGCGGACTTTCAGTTTGTCAGCTACCCAATTAGAAATGTTGGAATAGGGATAGATGGTATATCGTTGCTTTTCCTTCTGCTTACAACTTTCTTGTTTGTAATTTGTATACTCTACAACTGCAAAATGAGTTATACGACCCTCAGTCCATATATGGCATTGTTTCTACTGCTTGAGAGTTTTGTAGTCGGTTTTTTCGTTTCACTGAATGCTATAAGCTTTTATGTGTTTTTTGAAGCTGTTTTAATACCAATGTTCTTTATTATTGGCATCTGGGGAGGAAAACACAGGGTATATGCAACGTTTAAGTTGTTTCTTTATACATTAACTGGCTCATTATTATTCCTACTTGGCTTGGTGTACATCTATAGCACTTTTGGGACGTTTAATATACAAAAATTAGCTACATTAGTGCCAAGTCTTGATCTTGAAGTGCAGTCATTGCTATGGATTGCATTTTTTATTTCTTTTGCAATAAAAGTACCGATGTTTCCATTTCACACTTGGCTTCCTGATGCGCATGTGCAATCACCAACTTCTGGATCTGTGATTTTAGCTGGCTTGCTTATTAAAATGGGGGGATATGGATTTTTAAGGTTTTCTATTCCAATGCTTCCTCAGGCAAGTTTGTATTTTTCAAATTTCGTTGTTGTGCTGAGCATTATTGCGGTAATATATGCTTCTCTAGTTGCGTTTGCTCAAGATGATATAAAGAAGTTAATAGCTTATTCTTCAATAGCACATATGGGGATCGTTACTGCTGGCCTCTTTTCATTTTGTGAGGAAGGAGTACTGGGTAGCATATTTCAAATGATTAGTCATGGCCTTATTTCTGCTGCTTTATTTTTGTGTGTTGGAATGCTATATACTCGAACTGGAACTTTGGAGATTGCAAAATATTTTGGCATAGTAAACACAATGCCAAAATTTGGTTTTATGTTCATTTTATTTTCAATGGCTTCAATAGGGCTACCTGGAACATCTGGATTCATAGGTGAGTTTTTGGCTATGGTTGGAATGTTTAAGAGCATAGGGTTTTTTACAGGATTTATCGCACTTGGCACTATTTTAAGCGCAGTTTATATGCTGAATTTATGTAAGCAAATAATATGGGGGGTTAGCTATTCTAAATTATTAAATAACCGCTTGGATAGCATAGAATTTTCTGTCTTAATTCTGCTTGCAGTGTTTGTTATTTTGCTTGGATTCTACCCAACCCTTGCACTGAATTATTTGAAGCCATGTATGGCAAATTTGTTAGTCAAATATAATGCGCTATGAATTATATACAGATATTGCCGGAAACGTTCTCTATTATCTCCTCGTTAGTGTTGCTGCTGCTTGGAATTATATTTAACCGCCGAACTATCAACTTATTAGCACTTGGCTGCACAGTGGTAACTTTGATTATTTTAATTATTTCGGCAGAAAACAATGAAATTTTTCTCTTTAATTCGTTGTTAAAACTCAATTTATACATCAGGTCAGCCCAAGGGTTAATTCTCAGCACAGGAATTTTAATACTTTTGATGCTGAATTTATCAAAATATGACTATAAATATGAATTTTCAATACTGATTCTTTTTGCGCTATTTGGCATGATAACTTTGGTTTCAGCAAATAGTCTGATTTCTTTTTATTTAGCTTTTGAGTTGATGAGTATATCTTTGTATGTTCTTGCGAGCTTTAATAAAGATTCAGCTTATTCATGTGAAGCAGGAGTGAAATATTTTACACTTAGTGCACTATCTTCCTGCATTATGCTATATGGAATGTCGCTGCTTTATGGATATACAGGACAAGTCAATTTCTCTGAGCTCGGTTCATTCTTGCAAAGCCATCAGATAACTTATGGAATAGTTTTTGGATTAGTCTTTATCCTAATTGGTTTGTGTTTCAAGCTTGCTATTGCTCCTTTTCATATGTGGGCTCCAGATGTCTATCAAGGTGCACCTACCATAGTAACTGCGTTTTTTTCTACAGCTCCAAAAGCTGCACTTGTAACATTTTTAATTCGATTGATGAATGAAGAGTTAGTAAATGTAAAAAGTTATGTTCAGCCTATTTTCTTATACGTTTCAGCATTGTCTGTGCTTATCTCAGCTTTTGGGGCCTTGCGTCAGCAAAACTTAAAAAGGCTGCTTGCTTACAGTTCAATTGGTCACATTGGTTTTATATTTGCTTCACTTTCTATTTTTACACAAGCAGGAACAGATAGTGCCTTAATGTATCTGGTGATATATATCATCACAAGCATAGGGCTATTCTCATATCTCGTACAAATTGACGATGACGATTGTGATATTGCAAATTTATCTGGTATAGGGAAGAAACGCCCAATTGTAGCATTTCATCTTTCTGTGCTGTTACTCTCGATGTCGGGAATACCTCCACTTGCAGGTTTTATCGCTAAATTTTTTATATTCAAAAGTTTAATAAATTCTGGCTTTATCAGCCTGTCCTTGATCCTTGTAATAGCGAGTGTGATATCATGCTACTATTATTTAAATATCATGAAAGTTATGTATTTTGATAAAGCTAGTGGTAATAAGGTTGCTTATTCTAAGGGTCTATTCATTATTACTTCAGTGGCTTCACTGATCAACCTCGTTCTTTTCTTGTACGTTTTACTCACTCATTGAACTAAAGGACTGACAAGGTGATCCCTGAGGGTTTTCATATTCATCATTACAAAGAAGTTTCAAGCACTAATAAAGAAGCGTTGGATTTAATTGGGAGAGGAATATCAAATGAAACCGTTATTATTGCCGATAAACAAACAGAGGGTAGAGGGCGCACTGGAAAAAACTGGATTTCTCCAGAGGGTAATTTTTATGCGAGTTTGGTAATAAACCTCTTTAACGATTATCTTAATGAAAGCCAGCTTTCGGTGTCATTCCAGCGCGTGACGCTGGAATCTAGAAAAAAAGAAGAATGGATCCCAGTGTCAAGCACTGGGATGACATCAGAGGGCATTGGGATGACAGAGAGGGGTTTGGTGAATAAAATTGCGGATGTCAGCAAATTAACAGAATTGACTTTTGTTACTGCTCTTGCTGTTGGAAATACTATACTGTCATTTATAAATGGTCTAAATCTCCAGTATAAATGGCCAAATGACATTCTAATCGATGGCAAGAAAATAAGTGGAATATTGCTTGAAAAAAGATCCAATTCGAATTGGCTCATTATAGGAATTGGAATTAATGTCAATCATGCACCACTTCCAGGAACAACGTGCATTAGCAATTACGGTGAGTCTGTGTCTAACATAGATCTACTAAAAAAATTAATAATAAATTTTAATAAGCTAAGAAAGCAATGGCTATTTGATGGGTTTTATGCTATAAGAGAAATGTGGTTAAAAAAAGCATTCAAAATGCATGAACAAATCAGTGTAAAGTTAGCTGACAAATTGTATGAAGGAATTTTTGCTGATATAGATAAAAGTGGTAAATTGGTGTTGCAGCAAAAGGATGGAAGCTTAATTTATTTTGATGCAGGTGAGTTATTTATTGGCAGTGCATTATGAATACATATGTAATTTTTGCTTACCTTATTAGTTTTACGTTGATTACCGGAGAACTGATTTTTACCATTTCTTGCTATATTAAAAGTAAAAAAATTCTAGAAAGCCTGAAAGATAATAATGAAGAAGAAACATAAGCGATTACTTATAACTTCAGGAATTTTCTGCTTTTTAAGCTGCATAGTCTTTTTTATTTTAACAACGCTCAAAGAAAATATCTCATTTTTCTATACAGTAAGTGAGGCAATAGTTTTACCAAATAGTCAAAAGCCAATCCATATTGGTGGAATGGTTGTTGAAGATAGTGTGATACGGAGCGAAAGTGAAGTAGTTTTTCAAATGACAGATTTTAACAAAAGCGTTGTGGTAAAATACCAGGGAATACTTCCACCAATGTTTTCAGAAAAAAGTGGTGTTGTTGTGCAAGGTAAAATGTTTGATAATAATACCTTTCTTGCAGATACGGTGTTTGCAAAACATGATGAGAACTATATGCCGAAAGTTTTAAAATAGATTCCTTAACCTGGCTGTATTGAAACGGTATGTAGAGAGAGTCACAGCCTGCTAGCAAGCTGTGACTTTCTTAACTACTATAATATATCATGGTGAGTTGGTGCTTCCCATTCATCTATGTTGTCATCACTAACCGTTCCTATTTTTAATTTTTCAACTTCTTCTCTTAGATTATTAAAGTTTTTTTCCAAAATTTCATAATTCTTACTAGTATCGATAACTACCTTGTCCAAATCATATAAATCCTTACTCAATTTATTCTGAACATAGTTTGCATTAAGCCTCAATTGGTAATCCAAGTCAGAAACAAATGTGTCGTTTAATTCTGTGATTAGTTTGTCTAGAACTTTGTGAACATAACCAACCGACGCATTCTTTTCTTTATTGCTCTCAAAAGATTTAGGCTTAATTTTGACTTCTATGTCATCTATTATTCTATATTCGTCTTCGACTATTCTTCCTATTGATTCATAGTCTTTTTCGCTTTCTTTTACACTGTAATTACTCATATTAACTCCTATAAAAAATTATACTTTTAAAATCAACTCAGCTACACTGAAATGGTATGTGGAAAGAGTAACAGCCTGTATCAGGCTGTTACTTTCCTAACTACTACAATATATCAGGATGGGTTGGTGCCTCCTCAGGTAACATACTATTTACCTTACCTGCTAACTCACTTAGATCTTTTTTTAATCCTGCATCATCGTTGCCTATAATATCTTCCAAACTTTTAACTTTAGCTTGCTCTTCTCCTAACATAATATTCAACCCACTAATAAGTTGTTCATTTATATTATTAACTAATGCATCAACTGCTTTTTTAACAGTATGACCACTTGCTGTTTTGCCAAGGTCTTGTATATCCTTATCAGTACCTGTCTTAAGTATAATAAGATCAAGAGCGCTTATAAGTTTTTCTTTATTACCAGTAGTAAAATTATCCTCATTTTGTACAAGGTTTTGCGAGTTCTTGCTCATATAAATTACCTCCATAAATTATTAAAGTTTAAATTATTTTTTAGTTTCACATGCAAACTGTTTTTTCTTTTAACTTATAAACATTAATTTATAAGTATCCAAGTTCGCACTAAACATCTATTACTGTAAATTCAGTATTAGTATCTTGAAAGACGTAAGGTGATAGATGTGCATTATCCCAATTTGCTTCACTTTGCTCAGGAAGCATCTGGTCAATCTTATCCATAAGCTCTCCTATCTTTCCATTTTGCTCTTCAAGTTTCTCTTTTAATGCATCAATAATAGCTTTAGACTGATCCTTACTGCCGAGATCACCAATCACAGCTGTCACTTTCTCATAAGGCAGTTTGTGAATGATATCTTTAAGCTCTTCTGCACCCACGTTATCCAAAAGTTCCTTAAACTGCTCATTAGACATATTGCGAGCAAAAGCTTGAAGTTTTTCTGGGTTGTTAGCTAAAGACTTAATGATAATCTGGATCCTATTAGAATCAGTTAAATCCTGAGCAATTATGCCAAGTTTATCATGATCAAGCTTATTAACTAAGTCTTTCAGTTGGTCTTCTTGCAGACTATTTACTAAAGCTTTCAACTGGTCACCTTCTAATTCTTTAGAAAGTATTGTCAAGTGGTGCTCAGCCAAGTCTTTTGCAAGCACTGTAAATTGTTCGTCATTTAAAGTTTTAATAAGTGCTTTGAACTGATCCACTTTTAAGTGAGGTAAAATTTCTTTTACTTGCTCTGGATTTAAGTCTCTAACTAGAGCTTCAAGCTGAGCATCATTTAAAATAGGAACAATTATTTGTAACTTTTCTGGATTTAGTTCCTGAGCAAGAGTTTGTAATTGGTGATTGGTTAGATGATCCACTAAAGCTTGGAGTTGTTCATCTGTTAAGTTCTTTGCTAAGGTCTGTAGTTGGCTTGAGCTCAGTTCAGGAATTATTTTTTGCAGTTGCTCGTTACTAAGAGTATTGGTAAGAGTTTTTAGTTGGTCGTCTGTTAGGCCCTGAATAAAAACTTTGGTAAACGTGCTTGATAGCAACAGTAGCACATCTCTTATATGTCTCTCACCGTAGTATAACATAATGTCTTGTAATACCTCATTGTCAGGTGAATCGATTATATTTCCTGCCTCGTCTGAAAAATAATATTTATTGTTGCCAGTATCTGAATCTTCCCATGTTACATATTTGTATTCCAATTTTTTTGATTTAATAGAACTGCTACACATAGTTTTGAAAGGCTGCACAAGTTCTCTTGTATATGATAACTTAGCCAACTCATTACCGTAATATACAAATGTATGGTTACTTTTTACATAATCTAAGTTAGAATCACTTTTATAATCTTTGGCTACCAGATTTCCTTCATTTTCTTCCTCCAGACATATGTAACTGTCTAGGCAAGAACTGCCGCAAAGTTTTATAGGTAATAAGCCTAGTGCTACATCGTTTTTATCATCCAGCGATACAAGCTCAACTTTTTTAATAGACATTGTAGGATCATAACCTTCAGGCCACTTTATCAATTTAGTCGGGGTTTTTCTAAACACCTCTTTTCCAGGTACCATCTTAAAAACATGCTTTTTTCCACTCATAGGCGTTACCAATAAATTAATTGTTAGTATTCTAACATTTATTGATTAATTTATTGTTAAGTTGGTATATATTACAATTGTAATAACCAACATTACTTGTGTAGAGAAAAGTTACGAAAAGAAATAGGGATTTTCAGGGAAGTAGTATAAAATCCTCATAGATTAAAATAAGCTGCTTTGACAGGTTTTGTGGCGGCTAGAGCTAATATAGACTGGTGGAGGCAAGCGGGATCGAACCGCTGACCTTCTGCGTGCAAAACAGATGCTCTACCAGCTGAGCTATACCCCCAGGTAATTCTTGCTTAAAGCATAAATCACTCAGGCTGAAATGCAAGAAATATTTATCTGTTAGGCTATTGCTAAATAGTGCACAAATTCTGCAGTTATGTACAATTCTCTATCTTTTTGTCTTCTCAGATTTTTACATCACACTATAAGCTTTGCCAAATGAATCTGTGAATTGAAAATTAACAAGAAGTTTTCCTTTAAAAATTTTTTAACTAAATTATCACTAACGCAGTATATTATATAATTTATTTAACCACACATGAAAATTTTAGTTTGATTAAAATGGATAAAAACTGTATTGATGTTTAGTATAGCTGAAAAATGAAATGATCCCGTAGCTCAGCCGGTAGAGCAACTGACTTTTAATCAGTGGGTCACGCGTTCGAATCGCGTCGGGATCACTCACAAATTTTGAAAAACATGCTAAAAGAACAAGACAAAATATTCACCAACCTAAATGGTAAAGAAACTCCACTACTTGAGGGTGCAAAAAAACGTGGTAGCTGGCAAAAAACAAAGGAGTTACTAGATTTAGGATCAGAAAAAATCATTGATGAAGTAAAGAAATCTGGTTTGAGAGGTCGAGGAGGTGCAGGATTTTCTACCGGCCTTAAGTGGAGCTTTATGCCCAAAAATCTTCCAAAAAAACAACCAACATATTTAGTAGTCAATGCAGATGAGTCAGAACCTGGTACATGTAAAGATAGAGATATATTGCGATATGAGCCACATAAGTTACTTGAGGGAATTCTCCTGGCCGGCAGAGCGATCAGCGCATCAGTTGCATATATTTATATCAGGGGTGAATTTTATAATGAATATTTAGTTCTAAAAAAGGCACTTGAGGAAGCCTATAAAGAAGGTTTAATTGGAAAAAATGCCTGCAAATCAGGCTATGATCTTGATGTGTTTATCCATAGGGGTGCAGGAGCTTACATATGTGGAGAAGAAACAGCTCAACTTGAATCAATTGAAGGAAAAAAGGGCTTTCCTCGCATGAAACCTCCATTTCCTGCAGGTGTTGGACTTTTTGGCTGCCCAACTACAATAAACAACGTTGAAACTATAGCCATGGTTCCAGATATTCTGAATCGCGGAGGAGAATGGTTTGCATCTCTTGGTAAACCAAATAATACTGGTACCAAGGTCTTTTGTATTTCAGGGCACGTAAACAACCCGTGTAATGTTGAAGAAGAGCTCGGAATTCCATTACGTGAATTGATTGAAAAATACGCAGGTGGAGTGCGAGGGGGTTGGGATAATTTACTTGCTGTAATACCTGGTGGGTCTTCAGTGCCATTAATTCCAAAATCTATATGCGATACTATTGAAATGGATTTTGATTCATTAAGAACTGCACAATCAGGGCTTGGTACTGCTGCTGTAATAGTGATGGATAAATCAACTGATATAATAGCTGCAATAGAGAGGTTATCACACTTTTATATGCATGAGTCCTGTGGGCAATGCACACCATGCCGTGAAGGTACTGGATGGATGTGGAGGATTATGAAGAGGATGGTGGCAGGAGATATTAAACCTGATGAAATAGATAAGCTGCTTGACCTTACAACTCAAATAGAAGGACATACAATTTGCGCGCTTGGCGATGCTGCAGCTTGGCCGATTCAAGGATTAATAAGACATTTTCGCCATGTTATCAAAGAGAGAGCGATAGTTTAACTCTACTTATACTTCTTAAGCCGTCTTGCTACTTAGCAACCAGAGCTAAAAAATATTGATTCCCTTCCCTTTTAGGTGCTAATTCTACCTTTGCGATATCTTCAGTGTCTCTAATTAGCCGTTCTAATTTTTCCAATCCAACTTCAGTGTTTATAAGCTCTCTGCCCTTAAATCTCATTGTAACTTTGATTTTATGTCCGTGGGCAAGTAAGTCTCTTGCTTGACGCAATTTTGTTCCGTAATCGTGATCACCAATATTGGGACCCAGTTTAATTTCTTTTATAGTTAATGTTTTTTGTTTCTTTTTTGCTTCACTTGCTTTCTTTTTTATATCATACTTTTGTTTGCTATAATCCAGTATTTTACATACTGGAGGAGTTGAATTAGGTGCAATTTCTACCAAGTCTAAACCAACACCCTGTGCAAGTTCCAAAGCTCGTTCTATTAGCACGATTCCGACCATTTCACCACTGTGATCAACTAAGCGTACCTCCTTAGCTGTGATGAATCCATTAATTCTGTTTTTATTGTTCTTTTTAACTTGCAAACTTTAACTCCCTTAATTCAAATTAATACTTTTTAACAGCGATTCATTAGCCTTTTCCAAAGAAAAAGACTCCTGTCTTTCCGATCCTAAATTTCTCACTGACACAGTTTTACTTGTAACTTCATTTTTGCCTACAATCCACAATATAGGAACCTTGTTTAGACTATGCAAACGTATCTTATAACTAATTTTTTCATTGGTCAAATCAGTCTTGACTCTCACACCTTGTTCTTTTAAGACATTGCTGATTTCTGTGGCGTAACCGTCAGCCTCATTTGTAATGGTCAGAATAGCAAGTTGCGTTGGAGCAAGCCAAACTGGAAATTTTCCTGCATAATTTTCTATCAAAATTCCAATAAAACGCTCAAAAGTCCCAAGAATTGCCCTATGTAGCATAACAGGGTGATGCTTGTGTCCATCTGCCCCTATATAAAAAGCTCCCAGACGTTCTGGTAAAATGAAATCAACTTGCAATGTTCCACATTGCCAGCTTCTGCCTATTGCATCTTTTAAAACAAACTCTAGCTTTGGACCATAAAATGCACCTTCACCAGGATTAAGTTTATAACTCAAGCCCGCTTCTTTAACGGCTTCAAGCAGCGCTTTTTCAGCTCTATCCCATACTTCATCATTACCTGCTCTAATACCTGGACGGTCTGAAAATTTCACAGAAATTTCATTGAACCCAAGCTCTGAATATACTTCTTTTAAAAGGTCACAAAACTTTATAGTCTCAGAATTCACTTGTTCTTCCATACAAAAAATGTGTGCATCGTCTTGCGTAAAACCACGCACTCGCATCAGTCCGTGCAATGAGCCTGAGCTTTCATTTCTATGGCATGTGCCAAACTCTGCCATACGTATTGGTAAATCACGATAGCTTCTGGTGTGAGAATTAAAAATCTGCACATGACAAGGACAATTCATGGGTTTTATTGCTAGCTTTTTGCTTTCAGATTCATCAACAATAAACATATTTTCACGAAACTTATCCCAATGTCCAGATTTTTCCCACAGCTCTTTGCTTACTAAAATAGGAGTTTTTACCTCAAAATAGCCATTATTTATTAGCTTCTTTCTGATGTAAGACTCAAGAACATTATATAGAATATATCCTTGTTCATGCCAAAAAACCTGCCCAACAGCTTCCTCTTGGATGTGAAATAAATCCATATCCTTGGCAATTTTGCGGTGATCACGTTTCTCTGCTTCTTTGAGACACTCAAGATAAGCGTTTAATTCATCCTTATTTCTCCATGCTGTGCCATATATTCGCTGCAACATTGGGCCCTTTGCATCACCTCGCCAGTATGCACCCGCTACTTTCATAAGTTTAAACGCTTTAACTCTGCCGGTTGATGGTGAGTGCGGACCACGACATAGGTCAATAAAATCACCTTGCCTATAAACAGTTAGGTTTTCACCCTCTGGTATGGATGAGATAATATCAACCTTATATTTTTCGCCTATACCACTAAAGAAATCAATTGCCTGCTTGCGAGTCCAAACTTCTCGAACAAATCTGTGGTTACTTTTTACAATCTCTTTCATTTTCTTTTCTATTGCGGTAAGATCGTCCGTAGTGAAGGTACGATCTGTAGCAAAATCATAGTAAAAACCGTCCTGAATTGTTGGGCCGATAGTAATCTGAGTATTAGGAAATAGCTCTTTCACTGCCTGCGCCATTATATGAGCAGCATCATGCCTTATTATATCTAAACCCGCTTCGTCACTCAGTTGTATTACCTCTATCTCTGTATCAGATTCAATTTCACGTGAGAGATCATATAACTCACCATTTACTTTCAATGCAACTGCTTCCTTTAAAACATTCGGCTGTAGTATATCAAAGCCAGTGACTTTACCACTGTATTCTTTTACTTTTTGTTCGGTTGAGAAAGTAATCCTAATCATTTATCGACCCTTTTGTCTAACCCTCTCTTTGTCATCCCAGTGCGTGACACTGGGATCCATCTTATTTTTATAATGGAAATTAGTTTAACGTATGCTCCTAAAATCTGTTGTCCATTGCACAATTTGCAAATATTTTTATACCTGGATCCCAGTGTCAAGCACTGGGATGACACCTTTGTGTTTGAGGCAAAACAGGCCATAACATTTAACATACTGCCCTCGCAAACAAATGTTCGTACAGTTGTGTATCAGCTACTTGGATGACACCACCCCTAGTGGGCACTGCCCCTAAATCATAATGGATAACAGGGTTATAAGCTCTGAACATTAATAATAAGGTCTATTCTTTTTTAACCTGAGTGCAATTGCGTCTTCCCAAATTTCACCATTACGCAATAACTTTTCTTTATTGTACATTAGCTCCTCTCTCGTTTCAGTAGCAAATTCAAAGTTAGGACCCTCCACAATTGCATCAACTGGACATGCCTCTTGGCAAAGCCCGCAGTATATGCATTTTGTCATGTCAATATCATAGCGTGTGGTGCGACGACTACCGTCTTCTCTTTCCTCTGCTTCAATAACTATTGCTTGAGCAGGGCAGATAACTTCGCATAATTTACAAGCTATGCACCGTTCTTCACCGTTTGGATACCTACGCAACGCATGCTCACCACGAAACCTTGGACTTAAAGGGCCCTTCTCCATAGGATATCTTAACGTAACCTTTGGTTTGAACATATATTTCAATGTAATAGCAAACCCTTTGATTAACTCTGCAAAAGACCAATACCAAGCTAATTTCTTGAGCATAAAATATTTAAAACTTGTGTCAGTCATTATAAATCATATTATCAGTTTTCAAAATAAATATTTTCACCTGGGTGACTTTTACAGCTTTTCTATATAATACATTCACTAGTATGATAGTACTGCATTAATATAAACTAGCAAGATAGATAAAAATTTTGAATATTTTCAAATTAGGTATTTTGGTTTCTTAAGTGTAATATTGCTAAGTAGTTTATATAAATAATGACAAACACAAATGAAACTATTTTCGCTTTGTCGACCGTATTTGGTAAGTCAGGAGTTGCAGTAATCAGAATTTCAGGCAATTACGCGCTTAAAGCTTTAAATCATTTTCATATTAAGAAAGAAATTAAACCAAGATTTGCTACTTTAGTTGATCTATATGATGATTTCAATCAATTGATAGATAATGGAATAATCATCTATTTCCCTGCTCCAAACAGTTTCACTGGCGAGAATGTTATAGAGTTACAAGTGCATGGAAGTAAGGCAGTCATAAAAATCATCTTGGAGGAATTATCAAAAATTTTCGTTATGGCCAGGCCTGGAGAATTCTCACTTAGGGCTTTTCTAAATGGTAAATTTGACTTAACTCAAATAGAAGGAATTGCAGACTTAATTGACGCTGAGACGAAAATGCAAGCTAAACAAGCGATTAAGCAGATATCAGGAGAATTGGAGAGACTATACAGCAATTGGAGGCAAAGATTGATAACGATACAATCCAAAATCGAAGCATATATAGACTTTCCAGAGGACATTTGGGCAGAAAAAAGTGAGTTGGAAAAAATTAATAATGAAGTGCAATCTCTCGTGCGATTGATACAAGAGCATTTAAATGATAATAGACGGGGCGAAAGGTTGCGTGAGGGTTTACATATTGTAATAACTGGTAAACCAAATGTCGGTAAATCAACTCTGTTTAATTTCTTAGCCAAGCGTGATATTGCTATTGTTTCTGAATATGCAGGCACAACAAGAGATATACTTGAAGCTCATATTGACATTGGCGGATACCCAATCATTCTCTCTGATACTGCTGGAATTCGTGAGAGTTCAGATCCAATAGAATCAGAAGGTATAAGTCGAGCGAAAAAGAGGTCTTTTGAAGCTGATTTAAGAATAGAACTATTTCCTTTTGAACAGCGTCATAATATCAATTGCAACGTTGTAAATAGCGATACTATTTATGTATTGAGCAAAGCTGACGATGTTATCAATAATCACAATATAAAAATTAATGGCATAGATCTTTTACCCATTTCTATTCTAAAGGAAATAGGTACAAACAAATTGATCTCTCTCATAAAAGAGAAGGCAGAGGAAAAATTTGGGCATGATAGAGACACCCCTGTAATCACTCGGCAAAGACATAGGAATCACATGAAGAAAGCACTGGAACATTTACAACGTTTTAATATCGATAATCCAATTGAGTTGATATCTGAAGATTTGAGGCTTGCTGCATTTGAACTTGGTGCGGTGATTGGAATTATTGATGTTGAGGAAATATTGAGTAGTGTGTTTAGCAACTTTTGCGTGGGCAAGTAAAGCTTTTATAGATTGCTTAAAATCAAATGTTGTGATAGAAAAGAAATGGACGGATGGCCGAGCGGTTTAAGGCACCAGTCTTGAAAACTGACGTACGTGATGAGCGTACCATGGGTTCGAATCCCATTCCGTCCGCACAGCATCTCGCTATGCTAGCTGATTTTTAGAGCTTATTTGGACTATGTGGTTCATAACGCTGGAAATCTTGTCTAATCTAGCCACATCTTTTAAAAATACATCCCTTTGTAAATTGACCTTGTTAGCAAAGAAAGCTAATATCTATAAATAGATCACCATCTGAATATGAAAACCGATATAGTAATAATAGGTGCAGGACCTGTTGGAATATTCACTGCTTTTCAAGCGGGAATGCTTGATATGAAATGTCATATAATAGATGTTTTGGATCAAGCAGGAGGACAATGCACAGCTCTTTACCCAGAAAAGCCAATATATGATATACCTGGTTATCCTGTAATTACTGCCCAAAAATTAATTGAGCAGCTAATGGAGCAAGCTTCGCCATTTAAGCCTATTTACCATTTAAGTCAAAAAGTAGAAAAGATTTCGAATAACTGCGATCAAAGCTTTATTATCATAACTAATACAGGTACAGAGGTAAAATGCAAAGCCGTTATTGTTGCTGCAGGTAACGGAATGTTTGAACCTAACCGTCCGCCCTTGAATGGTATATTAGAATATGAAAATAAATCTGTATTTTACAGTGTAAATAAAATTTCTGATTTTCAGGATAAAACTATAGTCATTGCAGGGGGGGGTGATTCTGCGGCTGATTGGACTGTAGAACTTTCTAAAGTTGCGAAGAAAATTTATGTGATACATAGGAGAAAGGAATTTCGCTGCACTCCTGAAACTAGAAATAAATTAGAATCACTTGAAAGTGATGGAAAGATAGAACTGGTAGTGCCATATCAATTACACGAACTAGCAGGAGGTAATGGGCAATTGAGCACAGTGATAGTAAAAAACATTGCCTCTAAGGAAGAAAAAGAAATATCCGCTGATTTTTTGCTGCCATTTTTTGGATTGTCAATGAATCTTGGTCCAATAAACAATTGGGGTATACAGTTAGAACATAGCCGCATAGTTGTCGACCCAGCTACACTTAAAACCAGTAGAGATAGGATATATGCAATCGGAGATATAGCTATTTATTCAGGCAAACTAAAGTTAATATTAAGTGGTTTTGCTGAGAGTGCCATGGCTTGTCATGACATATACAAAGTAATCCACAATTCTCCAGTCAATTTTCAATACTCGACTTCGAAGGGAATTCACGGGAAAGAAAAACTTCCTTGACAAACCTCACCAGCTCCCTTATCATGAAACTGAAGCTATTGTATTTGCTTTCGCCAATCTGCAGATTAAAAGGTAAGGATTACTTAATGTATCGGCGTCTTATGTTCAATTTTTTGCAGTATATAGATACTGTATGTCTTTACAAAACTTCATCTACATCTAGATTTTTATCTAAATAAGCTGAACGCGCTTATAAAGCGTTACAAGACATCAAAAAATGCCAATACTCGACAGAGATAGTAAAAGACTAGCTAACTCGGGGATTCTTTGTCTTTTTTTCTGCTTAGTAAATTTCTTAAACATTTGCAGCGTAGGTTAGTTGCAATTAAAAGCAGCTAAATCTTGCTTGTCAAGCGTTTAAAACATAAAAAACGCCAATATTTTAAAGCAGATAATAACCCCAGGGCTTCTTTTGCCTTTTTTTTTATTTGGTAAATTTCTTAATGTTTATGGCTAAACGACAACCGTCATCCCGCTGCTTGTTAGCGGGATCTCTTGTTAGCGGCTGAGATACCGCGAATGAATCGCGGTATGACGTAGATTGCTGTCATTCCAGTGCTCCTTTTTTTGTCATCCGAGTAGCTGACACTGGGATCCAGGAAACTTAACTTTACACCAGGTGAATGTACAATAAGAACTGGATTCCAGACTGGAATGACACCGAAGGGGCTACTGGGATGACAGGAGAAAGAGGCACTGGAATGACAAAGAGGGTACTTGGATGACAGGAGGTAATGCAGGAAGTCTAATAGTGCAGCAACACGGAACCCCAGGTCAGGCCTGCACCTATTGAAATCAGCAGTACCAGATTTCCTGATTTTATTTTTGATTCTTGTATTGCATAGTCTAAGGCCAGTGGAATTGATGCCGCTGAGGTGTTTGCATGCTTATCAACGGTATTAATCACTTTCTCTATAGGAAAATCTAATTTCTTTACTACTGCTTCAATAATACGAATGTTTGCTTGATGGGGAATTAACCAGTCAATATCAGTGATTTTCAAATTATTGCATTTCAGAGTTTCCTCTACTGAGGCTGTTAACTTATCCACTGCATGTTTAAACACTTCTCTTCCATTCATGCATATTTTTCCAGAATCACCAGTAGAGGATACCCCTCCGTTCGTACATAGTATGTCCACATTGCCGTCAGAGTATAAGTTTGTTGATATGATGCCGCTTCTACCCATTTCTGATTTCATCACCACTGCACCAGCACCATCACCAAAGAGTACACAAGTTGACCTATCTTCCCAATCAACAATCCTAGACATTATTTCAGCACCTATAACCAATGCATATTTAATTCTATTGTTAGATTTTATGAGCGAATCAGCAACTGTAACTGCATATATAAAACCAGAGCATGCTGCTTGTACATCAAAAGCAAATGCGTTTTTACATTTTAACTTACTTTGTACAATCGTTGCACAGCTAGGAAAAGTTTTATCAGGAGTTGTTGTAGCAACTATAATCAAGTCAATTTCATCTACTGAAATTTTAGCTTTTTCTATAGCACTTTTTGCTGCATTTACAGCTAGATCTGACGTTAGTTCTCCTTCATCTGCTATATGCCTTTGAACTATTCCTGTTCTCTGCCTTATCCATTCATCGCTCGTCTCAACTATCGATGCAATTTCGTTGTTACTCAACATTTTTCTTGGTAGGTAAGATCCAGTGCTTAATATGAAACTTTTATTCAATATGACTTACCCCGTTAATTATCTTTTGATTTAAATTTTCACTAATTGCATTTACTGCAAATTTTATGGCATGGGCAAAAGAAATAGCATCAGAATTTCCATGACTTTTAATGATGATACCATTCAGCCCTAAAAACATAGCTCCACTTCTAATTTTGGGATTAAAACGCGTTAAAGCTTTATTTAGTTTGGATTTTAACAATATACCAACAAGCATTTTCGCTATCCACGAATTGAATACTTCCTGCTTTATTAGATTGATAAAGGTACTAGCGGTTGCCTCAGCCGTTTTGAGCATTACATTGCCAACAAAACCATCAGCAACAATCACATCTATACTACCCTCTAAAAATTCACTTGCCTCTATATACCCTTTGAAATTAATGCCTGGAGCGTTTTTAAGCAACTCAAAAGCGCCGCGCACTGAGTCATTACCTTTAACTTCTTCTGTGCCGATATTTAGCAAAGCAACTTCAGGATTGTCAATTTTTAATGCTATTTTTGCAAATATACTACCCATTAACGCAAATTGAAATAATGAGTCGGCATTACAATCAACATTTGCACCAAGGTCAAGCAAAGCGAAGCTTTTTGTCTTAGTTGGACAGATAGAGGCAATAGCAGGACGATAAATGTTTGGTAATGTTCCTAAAATAAATCTGGAAATTGCCATCAATGCTCCGGTGTTGCCTGAAGACACCACTCCGAAAGCTTTACCTTTTTTTACTGCCTCAATGGCAGCTTTCATACTTGAGTCTTTACGATGCCTCAGTGCAAAAGATGGCTTATCATTTGCAAGAACATTGTCAGAACAATGAGTAAACTCAGAATTGTTACTTACTTTTTTGTATTTTGAAAGCAAAGGAGATACTTCTTCCTTATCTCCATAAATATGAAAAAAAACTTTAATGCCTGGGTCAACAAGGTTGTCTAAAAAAAAACCAGCACCATGAATTACGGAAAGAGGCGCAAAATCGCCCCCCATAGCGTCAAGTGCAATAACTATATTATTATTGACCGTAGGTAACATATCATAATAGTCACTCTGCCTGTTGCTTGATGAAAACCCGTTTTCCTTTGTAACTGCCATCAACTGCTACGTTATGAGGCAACATGAATTCCCCAGTTGTTGAACATACCACAATATTCTTAGGCTCAATAGCATGATGAGAACGATGCATATTACGCCTTGACTTTGACTTTTTTCTTTTTGGAACTGCCAAAACTTCCTCCATTCTACTACAAAATTCAATTCATTAGTAACATGTTTTTTACAGGAAGTAAACAGGGATAGTAAAATAAGTAAGGTTTGCTTATGTAATTGAGTTCTATAGCTAAAGTGGCTCTACAATTTGAAAAACCGTCATTCCGCTACTCGTTAGCGGAATCTATACCGCGAATGAATTGCGGTATGACGTAGGGAAACCTTTCTTGGGTTAAGCTTTAAATTAAAACATCAAGTATATTGAACTTAAAACATATCTCAGCTATACTTTGCGATAAAGTTAATAAAAATTTTAATAAAATCAGTAAGACTAACCTCTAGCTAAAATGAATACAAAGTGAGCTTTTTTGATATAAATAGTGTTAGAATAATTGGTAGGTACTTTATCAATTTTTTGTTAAGGCTTGGTAGTGCATTCATATTTTTTATTCAATCTCTATACCACTGCCTTGTGCCACCATATTATTTTAGCAACATAGCAAGACAAATTATAGAGATAGGCTTTTTCTCTCTGCCAATTGTTGGGCTCACTGGAGTTTTTATAGGAGCGGCAATAGTTTTACAAAGTAGCTTGAGTGACCCATTAATTAACCAAGAACAGATAATACCCAAACTTGTTACGATCACTATCATTAAAGAGTTAGGACCAGTTTTGATCAGCTTAATAATGGTAGGAAAGGTTGGATCATCAGTTGCAGCAGAAATTGGTACAATGCGCATCACCGAGCAAATAGATGCACTTACAACCTTGAACATCAACCCTTTTAAATATTTAATTGCACCAAGGATTTTAGCGTCAATCATAGTATTTCCCATACTTACAGTATGTGCAGATTTAATAGGAATATTTGGAGGATGTATCACTGCAGTCTTCGAATTTAACCACAATTTAAATATATACATTAAACACACAGCTCAGTTCTTTAATACGTATGATTTTATAACTGGGCTAATAAAAGCAACTGTATTTGGCGCCATAATTTCTGTCTCAAGCTGCTATTACGGTTACCATTGCAAAGAAGGTGCACGAGGAGTAGGTGTTGCTACAACATCAACTGTTGTTTTATCGTCCATACTGATCATTTTAGCAAACTACATGATTACTTTGATACATGCGTAACCCCATAATATCAATATTGAACTTAAGCTT
Source organism: Wolbachia endosymbiont (group A) of Cephus spinipes (assembly GCF_964026895.1). Classification (NCBI taxonomy): domain Bacteria; kingdom Pseudomonadati; phylum Pseudomonadota; class Alphaproteobacteria; order Rickettsiales; family Anaplasmataceae; genus Wolbachia; species Wolbachia endosymbiont (group A) of Cephus spinipes. The sequence goes on from NZ_OZ034713.1 coordinate 1,407,051, forward strand.
ATCTTTTGATGATAGGACAGTACTAAAAGATCTAAATTTTGATATATTAAAAGGGGAATCATTAGTCATACTTGGTGGCTCAGGAAGCGGCAAATCTGTATTAACAAAAACAATTATCGGCTTGCTTGCTCCAGACTCAGGGTCTGTTAAAATAAATAGTAAAAGCAAAAATAAATTTGGGGTTTTATTTCAAAATTCCGCTTTATTTGACTACGTTACAGTGTGGGAAAATATATCTTTTAATTATAAAAAGCGCTTTAATATCAGCAAAAAAGAGGCAAAACAGCTAGCAATCGAGAAGTTAAATGATGTTGGACTGGAGGAAAGCATAGCAGATATGTTTCCAATAGAGCTATCAGGTGGAATGAAAAAAAGAGTGGCACTTGCAAGGGCGATTGCACACAATCCAGAAATCATTATTTTGGATGAACCAACTTCAGGATTGGACCCAATTATGTCAGATATAGTAAACGAGATAATAATAAAATTATCTAGAGATCTTAACCCTACAATTATCACGATTACACATGATATTCATAGCGCATTTAAAATAGCTGATAAAATAGCAGTATTATATGAAGGGGAGATCATTTCCCATGGAACTGTTCAGGAAATACAAAATACTAATAACGAATATATAAAAAAATTCATTCATTATATATAGCTAAAGATATATACACTATTGCTAACAGTCATATTTTTAAGTTTTAACTTTGTAAAAGGTAGTGGACATTGGAATTCAGATTTTTTTCAAACTGGATCCTATAGCTAACACGTCATACCGCGATTCATTCGCGGTATCTCGGCATAGATTCCGCTAACTAGTAGCGGAATGACGAATTTGTCGTTTTTCAAATTGTCGTAAGTCAGTTTAGCTATATATAGGATGACAGAAATTGTTTGTATTAGCTATATTCAAAAGCTCTATTGATATTTTGCAATATTTGTGATAAAATAATAGCTTAAGGTTGAGAGTAAAAATTTATGAGTGAAGCTCAAGGTCCAAATATTGCAGAATGGCAAGCGCAGCAGCAACACCAAGAGGCTGCTGGTGAGAAAAGTGGTTTTGGTCTTGGTCATAGTGACTCTGTTTCAACAGTCGTGGATGGAATGAAATGGTTGTTCAACTTTCATGAAGGAGCAATTGCTGCTTATAGTAACGTGTTTGAAGGTTTGGTGAGTGGTAGTAGTCTAGTAACGCTGTTTGGAAAATCAGGTAATATGTTTGGCATAAAATTTCTTGAAGGCCTTGCAGAATATTTTTCAGGTGGAGGTGGGGAAGATATGCCATCAGAAGGAATGGATATGGCTCATGGTGATGATGGACATCACTCAGATGATTACCCTCATGCCAATAACGAAATAGCTCATAATGCTGATGGTTTGCAAGACATGCATGATGCAGGTGATCACCATGGTCAATCTTTTTCACCTGGTCCTTCACCATCTGTTGGCGATGACCACGGACATGAACTTGGTTAAACGCTTAAAAACTGCTGAATAGTATGCGAGAAGGCCTAATAAGAAAAGTTGCTGTTGTTATAATTAACATGAGTTTGTCTTAGTGAAAAAGGTTTCAGTTTTAGGGTCAACAGGAAGTGTTGGAAAAAAGACTGTAGATTTGCTCTCAAAGAGAAAAGAAGAATACCAAGTGGAAGCACTAAGTGCCCATTCGAACTTTGCTCTACTGGCACACCAAGCAAAACTGCTAAATGCAAAATATGTTGCTATCTCCGATGAAAGGCTTTACAAAGATTTAAAAGAAAATCTACTTGGTACAGATGTAAAAATAGCAATTGGTGCTACAAATATTGCTACCATACCTGTTGATCTCTCAGTTGTTGCAATAGTTGGCATTGCAGGCCTTGAGCCAGTTATGGAGGTTATAGAAAGCGGTACCAAAGTCATTGCATTGGCAAACAAAGAAAGCATTGTTTGCGGTGGAAAGTTATTACTTAAAAAAGCTAAAGAAAAAAACGTACAAATAATCTCTATTGACTCTGAGCACAACGCAATTTTTCAAATTTTGCAAAATGACGACAAATGCATAGAAAAGATCATACTTACTGCTTCTGGTGGACCATTCTTAAATTATAGTTCTGAGCAATTAAGAAATGTCATAGTAGATCAGGCGCTTAGTCACCCCACTTGGAATATGGGAAAGAAAATCTCGATTGATAGCGCAACAATGATGAATAAGGCACTAGAGATAATAGAAGCACATAACTTGTTTAACATCAGCCCGGATAAAATTGAAGCAATAGTGCATCCTGAGTCAATAGTACATGGAATTGTAACTTATAAGGATGGGTTCAACTTTGCTGTGCTTGCAGAGACTGACATGGCAATTCCCATTTCATATGCTTTGTCTTGGCCGGAAAGATCAGCTTTAAATCGTAAATTAGATTTAACAAAGCAAGGAAAATTGACCTTTCAAGAACCAGACCATAAGCGTTTTCCTGCGCTAAAGCTTAGCATGGCAGTGTTAAACTCTTCTGCTCCACAAACAAACAGTATTGTGCTCAATGCTGCAAATGAAATAGCTGTTAATGAATTTTTGAAGTCACGAATCGGCTTTTTAAAAATAGTAGAAGTAGTGGAATCAACAATGGAAAGTTTTGATAGTTATACTGATATTAATTCACTATCTGATATAATAAATATTGATTGTGAAAGTCGTATTATTGCTCACAAAATTGTTGAAAGTAAAGTTGTTGCGTATAGCTAGAGTAATGTAACCAGACTGCATTCTGTGATTTTTTTTTTAGCAAAGCACGATACACAATCGTCATTCCGCTACTAGTTAGCGGAATCTATGCCGAGATACCGCGGCGGTATGACGGTTCGCGGTGGTATGACGGTTAAGTAATTCGTCATCCCGCTGCTTGTTAGCGGGATCTAGAGATACCGCGGCGGTATGACGGTTCGCGGCGGCATAGCTATAGCTATCTTCAAAAATATGGTTGAATAATTGTTAATAATAGTGTATAATTATTAATATTTTTAAGCACTTTGGCTATGGCTTTATCTAAGTTTCTCGACCCTAAGCTGGATTTAACCTTTAAAAGAATCTTTGGCACTGAAAAAAATAAGAATATTCTCATACATTTTTTGAATGATATTTTAGGGTTTACCGAGATAAATACTATACAAGAAGTGGAATTCCTCAGTACTATAATGGATCCTGAAATTGCCTCTGATAAGCAAAGTATAGTTGATGTTCTTTGCAGGGATTCTAGTGGGACCAGGTATGTGATTGAAATGCAGCTTACTCGCGATAAAGGCTTCGAAAAACGAGCTCAACTGTATGCTGCTAAGGCTTACTCAAGACAATTAGATAAATCTGGCAACTACATTGATTTAAAGAAAGTCTTCTTTATTGCTATATCAAATTGTAACTTACTTCCTGAAGAAGTTGATTATATATCCAACCACACTATAAGAGATGAGAAAACCAATGAGCATGACTTAAAAGATTTTCAATTTATATTTATTGAACTACCTAAATTTCCTAAGAATAAGGAAGAACAGCTAGAAAGCATAGTGGATCGTTGGTTATTTTTCTTCAAATATGCAGATGAAACTACGGAAGAAGACTTAAGGAAAATAGCAGAAAAAGCACCAATAATAAAGTTAGCCTACGATGAATTAGACAGGTTTAGCTGGAATGAAAAAGATTTAGTAGCTTACGAAGAAAGAATAATGGATCTACGGAAAGAAGAAGCCATTCTTGAATACAGACTTGATCTTGCTACTGAAAAAGGCAAAAAAATTGGTAAAGAGGAAGGCAAAATTGAAGGCAAAATTGAAGGGAAAATCGAAGTCGCAAAAGCAATGCTGGCTAATAATGTTGATGTTAACACTATTGTCAAGTTTACTGGCCTTTCTATTAGTGAGATTGAAGAATTAAGTGTGAACGGTACAGAGTAATTTCAAAGTGCATTTGCAGTTGGAACGGATACATTTAATGAGAGTCCCATTTCACGGTGTTCAAATCTACTCCTTCTTGTACCATCTCCCAAAGTGGGCTCATTTCTCTCAGTCGGCCAACATTTTTAGCAACAAGATCTGCTGCATACAAAACTTCTTCTTTAGTTGTAAATCGGCCTAGGCCAAATCTAATTGATGAATGCTCAAGGTCATGGCCATTATTTAGCGACCGTACGACATAGGAAGGCTCAAGAGACGCAGACGTGCACGCAGAACCAGAACTTACTGCTAAATCCTTGATTGCCATGATGAGAGACTCACCCTCAACATAGGGAAAGCTCAAGTTTAGGTTGCCAGGAATTCTATTTTCATAATCACCATTTAAAACGATATCAGGAAACGCTTCTTTTATCTTGTTATACAAAATATCCCTTAATTCTTCCACTCTAGTTGTTTCTTTTTTCATTTCTTCTTTAGCAATACGTGCCGCTTCACCAAAACCAACTGCAAGAGGTGTTGGAACTGTTCCAGAACGCATGCCTCTTTCCTGTCCACCACCACTAATTAGTGGTATCAGCCTAACACGAGGATTCTTTCTACGGACATATAATGCACCTATTCCCATAGGCCCATAAATTTTGTGGCTAGAGAGACTCATAAGATCAATGCACATCTCATTAACATCAATTGGAACTTTTCCAAAGCTTTGAGCTGCATCTGTGTGGAAAAATATATTACGCTTCCTGCATATTTCACCAATCTCCTTTACAGGCTGAATTACTCCGATTTCATTATTTACCATCATCACTGAAACCAGGATTGTTTTATCAGTAATTGCTTCCTCAAGCTTTAATAAATCTATAATTCCGTTTTGCTTAACAGGCAAATATGTAACTTTAAAGCCTTCATTTTCCAGATGCCGACAAGAATCCAGAACACACTTATGCTCCGTGCAGACAGTTATTATATGATTTCCTTTATTTTTATAAAAGTGAGCAACGCCCTTGATTGCCGTATTATTTGACTCAGTTGCACCTGAGGTAAAGATAATTTCTTTGCTATCTGCGTTCACCAGATCAGCGATGTGTTTCCTTGCTTTTTCCACTGCTTCTTCAGCAGTCCAACCAAATGAATGGCTGCGAGAGTGTGCATTACTGAACTCACCAAAGTAAGGTATCATCACCTCTAAAACACGGGGATCTACTTTAGTAGTAGATTGATAATCAAGAAATATTGGTAATTTTATTTTAGCATCGTGTATTTTTTTACTTTCAACATTCATAAAGCTACCACGGAGACAAAATTTACAATTATTTTATAGCATTAAAACTTAATTTTTTCAAGATATAATCTTGCATCAAGTACAAAAGTGTCATCCAAGTAGCTGACACATAACTGTACGAACATTTATTTGCGAAAGCAGTGTGTTAAATGTTATAGCCAGTTTTGCCTCAAACACAAAGGCAGTGCCCAGACACTGGGATGACACCCTATTGGTGGCAATTGCTTCCAAATCATAATGTTTGTACAGCTGTGCGCCGTGCGCTGGAATCCGTTTTAGCCCTTATCTATATCTCAGTTCCACCAACAGTTATTGCGTCGACTTTGAGTGTCGGCTGACCAACTCCAACGGGCACATTTTGTCCATCTTTCGAGCATGTGCCAACACCAGGATCTAACTTTAAGTCATTACCAACCATAGATACTTTTTTCAACACTGTTTGACCGTCACCAATTAGTGTTGCTCCTTTTACTGGCTGTGTAATTTTGCCATTTTCTATTAGGTAAGCTTCCGAAGATGAAAAAACAAATTTTCCTGACGTTATATCAACCTGCCCACCACCGAAATTTACTGCATATAGACCTTTCTTTACGCTAGATATTATTTCCTTCGGTGTATACTTTCCGGGCAACATATAGGTGTTTGTCATGCGCGGCATAATAACTTCTTTATAACTTTCTCTTCTACCATTACCAGTTGGGCTTACACCCATGAGTTTAGCGTTCATATGATCCTGCATGTATCCTTTTAGGATCCCATCCTCTATCAATATATTATAACTGGGTGGAGTGCCTTCATCGTCTACGCTGATAGAGCCGCGCAAATTGGGCAGAGTTCCGTCATCAACTACTGTGATGTCACTAGCTGCTACTTGTTTACCCACAGAATTTGAAAATGCTGAGACTTTTTTGCGATTGAAGTCGCCCTCAAGTCCATGACCCACGGCTTCGTGTAACAATATTCCTGGCCAGCCTGGACCTAAAACGACTGTCATTTCTCCGGCTGGAGTTGGAATTGCTTCAAGATTTACCAGTGCTTGTTCTAACGCTTGGTTTGCAACTTCTTTCCACTTTTTCTCAGAAATAAACTTACTATAAGAGTCCCTTCCACCATGCCCTGCAGAACCTCTTTCGGTACGGCCATCTTTTTCTACAATGACTAGCACATTAAAACGTACCAGAGGCCTGATATCGCTTAATCTGTGATCACCCTTTATTATTTGTACAACTTGCCATTCTCCACTTAGAGTTATTTTTACTTGCTTCACGCAGTTATTTTTGGACCTTACATACTCATTAACCTCATTGAGTAGCTTAATCTTTGAATTCAGATCCATTTCATTTATAGGGTTAATCCTCGAATATAGGCTTTTTGTCTCTTCGTTTAAATTTATTGAATTTGTCTTGTTTAAAGACACTGAGCTTTTTACCATAGAAGCAGCATTACTAATTTCTTTTTCGCTGATCTCAGAAGAACAAACGAAAGATGTACTATCTTCACAAAAAGACCTTAAACCAAATCCCCTTCTAGTATTCAAGTCCATGTGTTTTAATATGTTATCCTCAAAAACCAGGGACTCCGACTGGCAAAATTCTAGAAACAGCTCACCACCATCGCTATTGCTCAAAGCGTTATTGACTATTTTATATACGTTATTAATATTAACATTGTTTTGAGCAAAAAATATTTGATCTAGATTTGGCATTACCTTTGAACTAAAAATTGTTTAAGTATATTATTTAACTTTAACATAGTAAACTATAAAAAGCCCGGGTGGCGGAATTGGTAGACGCGCTAGCTTCAGGTGCTAGTAACTTTTTAAGTTGTGGAAGTTCAAGTCTTCTCTCGGGCACTCTTAGCTTCCATATTGCTTATTGAATTAATTAATGTTATAATATAACATATTAGGTAATATTCATGCTATGTATAGTGAAAAAAATAAGTTAGCCTGCAGAAAGAAGGTACGAACTTACTCGAAACGCTTAGTTACTACACTATCTACTATCTCTTTCATTGGATACATAGCGGCATTGGTCTTGAATATTCCTGTCTTAAGTCTGTATTTTAGTATTGCCTGCACTATATTAAGTGTACTTTCATCTACCTTAAACATATGGTCATTAGCTGATCATTTTAGGCAGCGTGATCTTAATAAGCAGCTTGGTGTAGAAAACACTCCTGGACAAGAAAAACTAACGAAGATCTGTCTTGATATTACATCTAACGTTTTGTTTTTAATAGGAGGAATTACACCTATATTGCCCTTTGAATCTCCTATCATTCCTTTTGTTTCCACTGCCTTTTTTATTCTAGGCTGTGCCTTTATGGCAACTAATATCGTTCGGACTAGGATTAGCGAACCACAGGCAAAAAAACCTACTGATGACCACTCCCTAACTGCAAAAGCAGCTTAAGTATTAACTTATACAGGAATATTAGCTATATAATTCCACTGAAGAGAGCCATTCAAAAGAGTTCGATGTAATTAGCGTCAAAAAAGTGTAAGCAGAAATTGTGGGCTTATTGGGGTAGGAGCGCTTAGTACTCCTACTTCCACATCAATTACTTGAATAATTGCTCAAGCTATCAAAATAAAAGTTTTTATTCAGTAATTTGTGTATAAAGGGTACTATTTTACTAGTAGTGAAATAAATCAGAATGAAGTCTATTTTATTAACGAGGCCTTTATTGGACTCGTTCAATACAAGAAATATATTGAGAAAGTATGGATACAAAGTTTTTATAGAACCAGTATTCACAATAAAGTACTTAAATCCTGATATATCTGCGTACGAATTTGACGTTGTGATATCTACAAGTAAAAACAGTGTAAAGGCTCTTAGTCAAATATGCAAAGAGGATGACTTTCCGATTATTACAGTTGGTAATTCAACCATGCAGGCTGCAAAAAATTTGGGATTTTCTGATATAATCTCAGCAGACAGCAACGTTGATGGTCTGATATCATTCATAAAAGCTCATTATTCAAACGCAATAAAGTTCTTGTATATAAGGGGACAAGAAGTATCATGTGATCTAAAAAAGAGATTATCTGAAGAAGATTTTAACATAAGAGAAGTTGTACTCTATAAAACAATTATTAAAAGGAGTCTAACTAATAGGTGTAAAAATTTGCTGTTGGATGGTAAAATTGATAGTGTTGCTTTTTTTTCCTCACAGACAGCAAGGGTATTTTGTTCATTAGTTCTAAAAAGTGGGCTATCTCATGTGATGAGCAATATAACTGCATATACCATGAGTAAAAACATTGCTGATAGTTTAAAGTTAATCAAATGGAAAAAAATTATAACATCGAGGTTGCCTACTGGGGAGAGTTTAATTGATATAATTAATAAGGATTGTTGATGCTAAAGATTGCAACTTGGAACGTAAACTCTATACGCAAAAGAGTTAACCAACTTTGTAGTTTTATAGTTGATAGTCAGGTAGATATAATTTTGCTGCAAGAGATAAAATGTACAGAAGAGCAATTTCCTTACGCAGAGATAGAAAAGTTAGGATATGAATATGCTATCTATGGACAAGTTGCAAGAAATGGCGTTTGTGTCTTATCTAAATATCCGATACTGGAGAAGTTTAAAATTGACATTGTGGAAAGTCATCAAGAAGCACGTTATATAGAGTGTGTGATAAAACACACCAATCATAAGGTAAGGGTAGGAAGTGTATACGTTCCAAACGGTCAAAGCCCGGACTCTCAAGCATTTGAATATAAACTCAAGTTTTTTGATAATCTATATGAAAGGATGAGCACTTTGTTAAAGAATGAAGAGTTAACTATTATAGCTGGCGATTATAATGTTGCACCGGATGAAATTGATGTCTTTGATTCAAACTTATTGAATGGCCAAGTGTGCTTTCATATAAGAGAACGTGAGAAGTTAAGAGCGATCTTGAATCTTGGGTTTAAAGATGCGTTTAGAATATCTCACCCAAATTTGCAACAATTCACTTGGTGGCATTATCAAGGCAATTCACTCAGAAATAATCAAGGAATGCGAATAGATTATATGCTGTTATCACCACAAGCTGTAGATAAATTGGAAACATGCTACATAGATGATAGATTGCGTAAGCTAGAAAATCCGTCTGACCATACTCCTGTTGTATGTGCTATAGAATAATAGTAGACCTCTTACACAACTCACTTTTTGGCAAACTTAGGTAATCCCTGCTTGTTTGTTGCTTGTGTTTTCTTCCCTTCGTTTGTTTTCCTTTCTTGTCCAAGGTTGATCTTGCTGTTTGCTTTCTTCGTTTCCCCTGTTGTTTTCCTGGGAAATTTGCTCAGGAACAGGTTGTTGTTCACTCTTTTCTTTTCCTTGGGAAATTTGTTCAGAAACAGAGGTGCCTTTCTCAACTTCTGTAACTGGGGTTTTTAAAATATCATCAATGCCCTCGAGAATTTTTCCATTCAGTTTTGCTCTCTTTTCTGTATCATCTTTATCTTGTGAGCTAGGGTCATACAAAGTACCTTTTTTGTTATTTGAAAAAAGAACCTCCACTCCTCCTTTTATGGCAAATATTGTGCCGATAGCAGTAAGAACTACTCCGAGTGTAGTAGGACCAAAAATTAACATTGGAATAGTGGAAAGAAGGACAGGAAAAAAGATCTTGCTTAAGAACGTTGTTACCATCTCTTCATCACTGAGTGGTGGTTCATCCTCTTCTTTCTTGTCTTTACCTAAGAATGGTATTTTTTCTTTCATCCCATCCATAAAGGAGCCAGAAATATTTTTCGGGTCTATTTTGATCCCTCCAATTAGCAGCAGCAGCATTTCCAATACAAACTTTATGGATGAATCTTTAGCTTCTGTACCGCGTATATCAGCTACACAGTCATCTACTACTTCTTTTATTTTACCATTCTTGAGATTCTCCTCATTAGCTAATTTTTTCTCTCTAATTTTCTCAAATACGGAAAGTAAAAACTGAGAAAAATTCTCTTCACTGAGTGGTTTTATATCTTTTGGATTGACATTATTAAGTAGTATGTCCTTATAAGCTGATATAAAATAATCAGTTATTTCTTTGTTCTCCTTTAATTCGGCTTTACCTTCTAATACTTTTACAAAGTAATCATAGATTACCTGATGTTCCTCTTTTTCAAAAATTTTCTCATCTTTGTTAGTTACCTGATTTGAAGGTTCCAAATTCTTTGTTTGTGGAGTTAATATTTTTGTCATAACTGAGTTACTCACATTTACTATACTTCAATTGTAGCATATTTTTCATATTAATTCAAATAATCTATACTCTTAGAATCCGCCATGTTTAAGTCATAATTAAGAGCCCAGTTGTCGCCAACTTTTATTTCTACTTCAAGTGGTATAGAAATTTCTACTACACCTTCCATTATATTTTTCACAAGTTTTGCTGTTTCTTGCACCTTTTCGTCTTCTACTTCAACCAGTAGTTCATCGTGAACCTGGAGGATTATTTTACCTACTTTCAATTGATCAAAAAGCTGAATTGTCGCACGTTTTATTATATCAGCAGCGGTTCCTTGCAGTGGTGCGTTTATTGCTGCCCTTTCTGCAAATTGTCTTATATAAGGAATTGTATTGTTTATGTCTCTTACAAAGCATCTTCTGCCAAACAAAGTTTCTACATAACCATGCAATCTTGCGATAGACACTGCTTTTTCCATATAGGCCTTTATTTCTGGGTAACAGGAAAAATAGTAATTAATGTATTCAGCAGCTTCCGCAATGGTAATTCCAAGCCGCTTTGCAAGACCAAATGGGCTAATGCCATATATAATTCCAAAATTGATGGATTTTGCTTTGCGTCTTAATTGCTCATCTATTTCTTGCACTCCAAAAACTTGCCTAGCGGTGATCTCATGAATATCTTGTCCGTTTGCAAAAGCTTCTTTAAATGCTGCAACGTTTGCAACGTGTGCCAGGAGTCTCAATTCTATTTGTGAATAGTCAGCAGAAATTATCTTATGCCCTTTTGGCGCAATAAATGCTTGTCTGATAAGATTTCCCTCTTCGCTTCTGATAGGAATATTCTGTAAATTAGGATTGCTGGAGCTCAGCCTTCCAGTTGCAGTTGCAGTCGTTGAAAAGCTTGTGTGTATTCTACCATCAATGGAATCAACTTGCTTTATTAGCGCATCAGTGTAGGTGCCTTTTAATTTACTTAAATGTCGCCAATTTAAGATTTTACTTGCGATTTCTACCCCTTCTTCTTCGAGTGCCTCTAGAACTTCATAATTGGTGCTATACGATCCAGATTTTTTTGACTTTTTCTTTTTATTAAGCCCCATTTTATTAAATAAAACATCACTTAATTGTTTTGGCGACGCAATATTAAATCTTTCCCCTGCTAAGTTATATATCTCATCTTCAAGCACGGCAATTACCTGCTGAAATTTATCGGACAATTCCTGTAATTTTTGTATGTTCAGTAATATCCCATTTTTCTCCATATCAAATATTACTTTCATAAGTGGCTTATCGAAGCGCTCGTAAATTGTGAACAATTTTTCCTGAAACAACCTTTGCTTTAGCTTTTCGCGAATTGCTATTAAAGTTTTTGCCGAGAAAATTTCTACATCTCCACTCAAATTATGTGCAACTATGTTTGGAATACTGTGATCATGCTTTCCTGTATCCAAGCTATACGACATTATCATCAAATCATCAACTGAATCTAACATCTTCTCTATTGCAGGGAAGATTTTCCTGATCTCTTTAATGTTATGTATTATTTTAAGCACTCCATTTGAGAGTAAAGTTGAGTTAATTGTAATAAGTGCATCTCGTATGCTGTCTTGCTCTATATAAAAAATATTACTTTCGCTATAAGATAAGGAAATTTTATTTAATAAGTTGTCTTCAAAGTGGCAATGAATTGCAATTCTGCCTTCATATCTACAATGCTCCAAAAATTTCTCTAACTCTTCACTATTATATTCTATTTTCTCTTTTGTGCTAGACCCATTATAGGAAAAAAGCTTTTCCATTTTACCTATTAAAGAATTGAATTCATACTTCTTTAAAAAGGATAATAGTTTTTCCATATTTGGAGAATGGACTTCATATTTTGCAATATCATGTTGAAGGTCTACTTTTTCGCATAGTGATAAAAGTTCTCTTGAAATTAGAGCTTTTTCCTTATGTTCGGTGAGAATATTACGAATCCTCGTTTGCTCGATATTATCAATGTTCTCTATAATATTATTCAATGAATCAAATTCATCTAGTAATTTAGCTGCAGTCTTCGGACCTATTCCCGGAACGCCTGGAATGTTGTCAGATGCATCACCAGTTAGAGAAAATAAATCAAGAAGCTTGTGTGAGTTTACACCAAATTTTTCTATTACTTGTTTTTCATCTATATATATATTTTTAATGGGGTCGAATATTAAAATATTGTGGTTCAAGAGTTGAAATAAATCTTTATCTGATGAAACGACTACCACTTTAAAGTCTTGGTGGTTGGCATATTTTGCAGCTAGTGTTGCGATTATATCATCTGCTTCATAACCTTCAATCTCTTCATAGCTGAGGTTAAAAGCTTCTACCGCTTCTCTCAGTATGGTAAACTGTGGAGTTAGATCCTCAGGAGGCGTTACTCTGTTCGCTTTGTACTCAGGATATAAATCGTGCCTAAAATTCTTTTTTCCTGCATCAAGTGCTATAGTTAAATAGTCCGAATGGGCAATGTACTTAAGAACCATATTCAGAAAGCCATATACACCACCTATTGGCATTCCTGTTGTGGTAATTAAGTGAGGTAGTACATAGTAAGCTCTGAAAAGAAAACCATAGCCATCGATGATTGTGAAAGTTTTTTCTTTCATTGTAGATATTTATGCGTGCTTTTGATGGTCCACTATTTAGCTGAGAAAATCAAGTTTTTGTTTTTCTGCTTTTGAGCGTTGTAAGAGATTTTACCGAAAATAGCATTCATGATGGGGATGTACACATATGACCTTACCCAGAAAAAGTGGAGAGAAAGTTTGGAATGTTTTTTACAAAAAGAATGATGCATCAAATTGTTCTGGAATGCAATAGTTAATAGTGACGTTGTTTGTTATAAAAAATTTCTATGTATTCAAATATTGCAGTTCTAGTTTGTTGAGCAGAGTGTTGTGAAGTATCAATAAGTATTTCTCTTTTCAATGAGCTAAAGAAGCTTTCTGCAACAGAATTGTCGTAACAACAGCCTTTATGACTCATCTATGTTTTTTATGGATAAGAGATATTGATAACCTTGCAAAGTATATTGTGAACCTTGATCACTATGTAATAGTAGATTTTTGGCAGGTTTACGCTTGTTAACGTCCATTAATAAAGAGTCCATAACCAATTGTTTATTTATTGAACTGCTCATTAACTACCATGCGTGAATATAGATCGATTATTGTTGCCAAATATAGCCATCCTTCTTTGGTTTTTATATAAGTAATCCCATACTTTATTTGGTTGATCGACAATAAAGTTTTGGTCTAATATATTGGGAGCTACTGTCCGTTTGTTGTTTCTTAATTTTAAATTTTCTTCTCAATATAGCCTGAATACCATTTTTCTGCATAATACTTTGCACTGTTTTTAAGTTGCAACTTTTACCCAAAGCCTTTAATTCAGCATGAATTTTAGGAGCTCCATATCTACATTTAGAAGCTTGATATATTTTTTGAATATCTGCTAATAACTCTTTATTTGCTGATTCTCTACTGCTTATTTTCCTTGTAGTCCACTTATAGTAGCCACTAGCAGAAAACCCTACATAATTCCTGCACTTTATAGTGTTTACTATGCTCTTTTATGAAAAAATATTTTACTCTTTTTGACTGGCCAGGGCTTTTTTTAAAATGTCTCTTTCTCTTGTTACTTTTGCTAACTCTTTCTGTAAATCAAATCTCTCTTTGTCATAAGGTGCTACATCTGGAAATGCATTTGCCGCTGACTTTTTTTCGTTATATTTCTTCATCCATTTTCCTAATACACTATCCCTTATTCCTAGATCTCTTGCTACTTTTGCAACTGGTTGACCTACCTTTCTTTGTTCATTTGTCAGCTTAACAGCTTCCAATTTGAATTCTGCCGTATATTCTCTTGCCATTTCTAATCCTCCAAAATTTTATTTTACCCGAAAAAACTCCTTTCTTTCTCTCCACTTTTTCTGGGTAAGGTCACTATTTGTTAAGTAATTTACACTTCAGAGTTTATCTGCTTTAAAGTTTACTCTATTCTGTTTCAGCATTTGTCATAAATCCTTAATTATTTCTGACTTTTTAGTTCAGTTTTTAACCATTCTTTCCTTAACTTAATGGCAGTGACAATAAGCCTATCTATCATTCTGATGTGATTTCAGTTTTGTTTACGTGCAAACTCTCTAATCCCACCTTGTAGTTAGGATAAATTAGAGAGACATTAAGATCTTTTTTAATTTTAACATTACTTACTCTCTTTGATCCTAAATAAAAACTCTGTGCATAATCTGGTAACTCAATTGGTTCTGGAGGGCTAACATTGAGAAGTTTGGTTGCATATATTACCACTTCAGATTGTGTAGTGGGTAAATCGTCTGCACAATTGTATATTTCACCAGGTTTTATGTTTTGCATGGAAGAAAATAAAATATTTGATATATCTTCAACGTGAATACGAGAAAAAAAATGCCCTTCTTTTTTCACATTTCTTGCTTTGCCAAGCTGCAAGTCAATTAACACGTTCCTACTAGGGCCGTATATTCCAGCTAAACGAAAAATATGTACAGGCAATCTGCTATTCAGCCACTTCCTTTCAGATTTAAGGCGCTTTTCTCCTCTGATTTCTATAGGTTTTGTTTCAGATTCCTCATTCACCCAATTACCAGAGTGATCACCATAGACGCTAGTTGCAGACAAATAACCAAGCCATTTTACATTTTGCAGGCAATCACCGTATCTCTCCACAACATCATCGCCATCTGGAGGAATAGAAATTAAAACGTGCGTTGCGCTTTTAAGCAGATCTTGACTAACTTTCTCATAATTAAAGAGGATTACATCTTGTATATTTTTACTTCTTGATGTGCCACTAACTTTCCAACCTAAGTTCAGTAGTTTTTTCGATAAAAATTTAGCTACATATCCATAACCAAAGCAAAACAAGTGCATGAAAATTAATTTTTAAAATTCTTCTTGATAAATTCTACTCCTAATTTTATTCCCTCTTCATTAATAATATGCCCTAATGCATGAATTGGGTGTCCTTCAACATTTACTCCATTTTCTTTCAGAGCTTTAACCGCTAAGTCGAGGGACGAAAAAGGTACCACGTCGTCAGCATCACCATGGATAACACATATGTTAGGTTTTGACTTGATCTCTGGTGCAGTTTTTGAAGGTGAAAGAAATCTACCAGAGTATGCAACAACTGATGCACAGGATTGAGAGCGGGTGAGAGCTGTATGTATTGCAAGCATTGCTCCTTGAGAAAATCCAACTAAAGAAAGTTGCGTATCTTTTAAATTAAGCTCCTTTAATTTTGTATCAATGAAATGATTTACAATTGATGTAGCATTTTTTACTCCATTATATAGCGCTTCCTCACTACGATCTTCCAAGCTGAACCACTGATAACCATCACCTATTTCTCTTTCAAACGGAGCATTGGGTACTGCAAAATATGAACCCAGTAAAAACTTGCTCATAACTTTAGCAAGGTGAATGAAATTATCGCCACTTGAGCCCCAACCATGTAAAAAAATAATCAAATTTTTCTTATTTCCGCCTGCACAAATTTCTGGGCCTTTAAGTTCAATCATTTCTTTTCCTTTTGCGTTTATATTTTTATTTAACACTAATTTTCAAATTTGTAAAACCAATGTGCAATTACGTTCCCGATACTACAGATAAAGTAACTTAGGTTCATCGACGATTTGAAAAACCGTCATTCCGCTACTCGTTAGCGGCTGAGATACCGCGAATGAATCGCGGTATGACGTAGGGAAAACCTTAGCTATAAACCTCAGAAATAAGAAAACAAACTAGAAAAAATACCTCACTATAACTGCAGCCTTAAGCAACGTACCTTATTTATTTACGAAAACTGGTATAAATGCCATGCAAGTAGCTACACTACTTGCATGGCATCAATAATTGACCTCGACTTACCGTCCAACTAGAAAGTTGTATATAGAATGACAGAAATCCAGATGTTATTTATTTACTTTCGATCTTTTCTATCAATTTTTTAACTAAGCCTCTTAGCTTTTTACTGGATTCATCAAGCTCTTGAATCTGCGAGCTATGCTCTTTCATTAGTTCCTTATAGTTACCTCTTATGTAGTCAATCATTTCCTTCATCTGAGCAATCATCTTGTTAACATCCATACTGCCCAAATCAGGTATCATGCCAGGCATAGCCCCTTCTAACATACCGCCAGCCATAAGCTGCTGAGACATTTGCATAAATGGTTTTAAAGTCTGATTAAGCAATTCAGGATCCTTGGCTAATTTTTCTATTTGCTCTTTGCAAGTATCCATATACTGCTTCATAAATTCATCTTCTTGCCCTTTGTCTATCATAATTATAACCTACCTAAAAATACGTGTTCTTTATTATATATTATTTTAAAATTAAAAACAATACAAAATACCTGTCACAATTGCATTAATACTTTTTAAATAATAAAAAATGCTCCTTTGCTTATAAAGGGTCACATACCTTCTTTAACCATTCCTTATCTTTTACGCTATTTTCTAAGTTTTTATAGACAAATTGATGGTAGCCATTTATCCATTCAATTTCATCCTTAGTAAGCATTTGCACATTTATTAGTCTTCTATCATATGGAATAGAGGTCAGTTGTTTAAAGTTTAAGAAGCCATTCTCTTGCCTGTCAACATATATCAGATTTTCAATTCTTATTCCATACTCTCCCGGAATGTAATAGCCAGGTTCGTTGGAAAGTATCATCCCTGGCGTGAGTTTCACTTTATTACTTTTTGATATTGCTTGTGGTCCTTCGTGTACTGATAGGTAACTTCCTACTCCATGCCCTGTACCATGCATATAGTCCATTCCAAATTTCCATAAATGCGTACGTGCCAATATATCCAATTCTCCACCAGTAGTGCCGGGGGGAAAGATGACACTTGCTATAGCAATGTGAGCTTTCAACACTATTGTATAGTGGATTATTTGCTCATTGGTCGGATTACCAACTACTACAGTTCTTGTCACATCAGTTGTGCCACTAAGGTATTGGCCACCAGAGTCAATCAAATATAGTCCATTTTTCTGAATTACCTTATTCGTCTTACTGCTTGCACGATAGTGAATTATTGCACCATTTTCATTAAATGCGGAAATTGTTGGAAAGCTCAATTGTTTAAACAAATTCTGCTCTTTTCTGTATTCTAAAATCTTTTCTTCAGCTTCAAGTTCTGTACCAACATTATTTTCAAGCCAAGATAGAAAATTTGTAACTGCCACTCCATCTCTGATATGCGCATTTATAGCCCCAGCTATTTCAGTTTGGTTTTTTGCTGCTTTATAAATTAGACAAGGATCTTCTCTCTCAGCTACCTGTTTATCTTTTATTACAGCCATGATACTCATTGGAGTTGTGCTTGGATCCATGACTATTGAATTTAGCTTGTGCAGCGAATTTTCTAGCTCACTAATATCAAAAATATTTATATGATTGCCTAAATTTGCTTCTATAGTTGAATGTTCTTTATCTTGAATAAACAAATTAACATTACCGCTTTTATACAATATAGCACGGCCCAATATACATGGAGTATATTTAGCATTTTCATTTCTTAAATTTAATAACCATGAAATTGAATTTGGATCAGTTAAAAGCACTGCTTCAGCTTCTTTATCTATGCTTTTGGCAACTTTTTCACATTTGTCCTTACTACTTTCACCAGCATGTTCAATAGAATGTAAAACCACTGCTTGTTTTCGATAGTCACTTTTTTTTCCAGCTAAACAGGGTATTAATTTACAGATATTCTCATACTTTCTTATATCTTCTATGGTAAAATATTGCAAATAATAACCTAGTGAGGCAGTCGATGTTAAGTTTGCTTTTATCCATTCGCGTGGATCCTCTTCTTGTATATTATATACTTGAAAATTGCCCTGATCGAGCTGATTGTGAGCTTGTGTGATATAGCGTCCATCCGTAAAAAATGGGCACTTGTTGTTTTTTGTAACAATGAGCAGCCCATTTGTTCCTGTGAAGCCACACAGCTTTGTTAGCTCCTCTGAATACTCATTTAAATATTCATCTTTGGTGTGCAACATAAACGCCTCAGCATTTATTGCACGCATAAAAGAACGAAATTCTTCGATTTTTGACATAGAACACCTCACACAAAATTAGCAGCCACTTTCGTTTTCCTGTTTCTCAAATACACTAATATGCTCACTATCGCTGCAGGAGTGATGCCTTGTATTTGCTTTGCAATGCCAATCGTCGCTGGTTTTATCGTCTGCAACTTTTCTATTACTTCACTTGACAGGCCTTTAACTTGTGAATAGTTAAAATCAATTGGAATTTGAGTGTTAATTTCCTCTCGTAAAAACTTCATATCCGCTTCTTGTCTTATTAGATAAGGTTTGTATTTTGCTTCAATTTCAACCGCTTCGCATATTTCATTCTTAGTTATGCTACCCATTGCGGTGCCATCCCAGCGCGTGATGCTGCTTAACTCCGGCCATATTTCTTGTAATTTATTCCAGTCGATGTTTGGATAGCTAAGTAAATCTAGTGCCGTTTTTCTTATCCCATCATAAGATATTTTGATACCATAAGACCTAAGCTGCTCAGGAGTAATCGTCAGACTCCCTAACTTCTCTTCAAGCTGCTTAATGGATTCAAGTTTATTCTGTAAAACAGAGTATCTCTCATGCGAAACAAGGGAAATATCATAACCTTTTTGTGTTAATCTTCTATCTGCATTGTCTGACCTGATAGCTAGCCTATATTCTGCACGTGAGGTAAATAATCTATAAGGTTCGATCACCCCTTTGGTGACTAGATCATCTATCATTACGCCGATATATGAGTCTGTGCGATGAAGAACAAAGCTTTCTTTTTTTTCAGATGCAGAGAGTGCTGCATTAATTCCGGCAATAATTCCTTGCCCTGCTGCTTCTTCATATCCAGTAGTGCCATTAATTTGGCCAGCAAAATATAGGCCTTTAATTTTCTTAGTTTCAAGAGTATGGCTTAGTTCTCGTGGATCAATATAGTCATACTCAACTGCATATCCAGGTCTTAGTATTTCTGCATTTTCAAGTCCCTTGATACTCTTTATCATTTCACACTGCACTTCAATAGGCAATGAATTTGAAATTCCGTTCGGGTATATAGTATCATCATTCAGGCCTTCTGGCTCTAGAAATATTTGATGACTACTTTTTTCTGCAAATTTTTTAACTTTAACTTCAATTGATGGGCAGTATCTTGGTGCAACAACGTCATCTAAATATGAAGAAGCTGACCTGTGGAGATTTTCTCTGATTATTTTATGCGTGTTTTCATTAGTATGGGTAATAAAGCATGATACCTGAGGTTGGTTAATTTTTTCTGTTAAGTAAGAAAACGGCACAGGTGGGTTATCACCCACTTGTTCTTGCAATATTGACCAGTTTATAGTGCCACGATCGAGCCTTGGTGGAGTTCCGGTACGCAGTCTACCTAATTTGAAATTATATTTCTTCAACGTATTTGCAAGTTCTACGGCAGACTTATCTCCCATTCTCCCTGAAGGAGTTGCTTGCTCTCCTATATGAATCACACCTTGCAGGAAAGTCCCTGTAGTTAAAACGACTTTGCTTGTCAGTATATGCTCCCCTGAGCTTGTTATTACAGCTTTAATGCACAATTCTCCATTGTTATTACTCTCTATAAGAAAATCGTCAACCGACTCTTCTTTTACCGTCAAATTATTATAATTTAGAATAATTTCCTGTATTGCTTGCTTGTATAATTTTCGGTCTGCCTGTACACGCGGGCCCCATACTGCTGCACCTCTGCTGCTATTTAAAATGACTGAGTGTATACTTGCTTGATCGATTGCTCTTCCCATTATTCCATCAAGAGCGTCAACTTCCCTGACTACAACACCCTTTGCAACTCCTCCGATTGCTGGATTGCAGGACATTTCCCCTATAGTTGAAATTTTATGAGTTATAAGCAGCGTGTTTGCACCAAGGCGAGCTGCAGCAGCAGCAGCTTCGCACCCTGCATGACCACCACCTACTACTACTACATCATATTTATGCATGCCTTCTTGAGTAATTCTTACTCTACTAATATTCTAACTATTAGCGGTTAATGTCAAATTTTACAGTAATTAACTATTTCAATCATCAGTGGCCAATGTATAGCTAACTCACGTCATACCGTCACGGTATCTCTAGATCCCGCTAACAAGCAGCGGGATGACGGTTTTTCAAATTATCGGGTTTTAGTGGGGCGAGCGACCAGGATCGAACTGGCGACATTCAGTACCACAAACTGACGCTCTACCAACTGAGCTACGCCCGCCAAGATATAAAATTTCTAACATAAGAGCGCAAATAGTCAATTGATTATTTAACTCTCTTTTTGCAGAGGGTTTTAAGTTTAGCCAATAAATATTTTCATTGATACTTTTACCATTATAGTTAATCGTATTGACACTAATGAAGTAGTGGTATGTTTAAAAGTATTTTCACATTTAGTTTTTTTACGGCTATTTCAAGGATCTCAGGGTTAATAAGGGATGTATTAATTGCTACGGTTATTGGTGCGAACTCTCTTGCAGACATATTTTTTTCTTCGTTTCGCTTTGCCAATCTATTTCGAGCATTTTTTGCAGAAGGAGCGTTCACTACCTCATTCATACCGTTATATTCGACAGAATCATATGATAATAAAAAGGCATTTAATTTTGCAAGTAGTGTAATATCCATTACGTTTATTATCTTAGTAATTTTTTGCCTTATTATGCAAACTTTCTCCCCTTATATGATTCAAATTTTTGCTCCTGGATTTGACCAAAGTAAGTTTACCCTTACTGTTACTTTATCAAGAATTATGATGCCCTACATAATCTTTGTTTCAATTGCATCACTTATTGGTGGAATGCTGCAAGTAAAGCAGCATTTTGCTTCAACAGCTATTGCACCAATTGTTTTGAATCTCTGTTTAATCATCAGTTTATTTGTGCCTTACGTAAAAACTCCAGCGCACAACCTTTCTATAGCTGTGCTGATAGGAGGAGTTTTTCAATTGTTGCTGATGCTATTTAGTGCATACAAGTTAAAGGCAGCTTTTTCTTTTAGCCTTGAATTAAGCAATGAAGTAAGGTTGTTTTTTAAGCGTGTGGTACCTGCAATTATCAACAATTGTGTAACTCAAATAAGCTTATGGATTGATACAATCATGGCGAGTTTTATACCAAATGCGGTGTCCTATATATATTATGCCGATAGACTAAATCAACTACCGCAGGGAATAATCGGTACTGCAATTGGTACAGTGCTTCTTCCTTTAATTTCAAAACAGGTGGATAATACTGAAAATATAGTCAAAATACAGAACAAGGCTCTCAACATAGGATTAATGTTAATTATGCCAACAACTGCTGCCTTTATCATTATTCCCGACATAATTTTACTTACGCTTTTTTCTTACGGCCGGTTTGATCATTATGCAGTGCAGCAAACTGTTCCCACTTTAATAGCATTTTCTCTTTCTTTACCTGCATTTATTATAAATAAAGTATTGCTACCTACATTTTTTGCTAAAGGCAATCTGAAAATACCAACCATATTTTCGCTAATGTGTCTTGGAATTAATGTAGTGCTAAACCTTTTGTTAATGAACGAGTATCAGCATACGGGGATTGCTATTGCTACTTCCGTTTCCACTTGGATAAACTCTATTCTATTAATTAGTTATTTAACAATAAATAAAATGTATAAGGTTAGCCAAGCGTTATTGTTAAATGTCATGAAAATTTTTGTAGCAACGGCAGTCATGTCAATAGCCCTTTATATTTTTAATTCTTTGTTGGCAGGATTATTTTTTGATAAAATGTTGGCTCGTATTGTTTATTTAACGACTTTAATAGCTTTGAGTGTTATTGTTTATTTTGGTATTCTCTATTTAATATTTAAGGGAAACTTTAAGCATGTGTAAATTATGAGACTTTCTTTATATGCTATATTATCAATCTCACTGCTATTAATTCTCATGCATGTTGCTGCAACTTTTAAGGATTGGAGTGGCTACAGGAAATATATCATAAAAGAGTTAGAGAAGACGTATGATGCTAAAGTGCATATTGGGGGAAAAATTAAAGTTTCGTTGATTACCCCAAAGCTCACTATTTATAATGTATACGTACAATACAACGAAAATAAAGAGCAAAAGTTGTCAGATTTAATTAGTGTAAGAAAAATTGAAATAAGGCCATCGTTCCTATCGTTGTTTTTATTTTCGTTGCAACCAAAGTCAATCACATTGTTTGGCATGAAAAGCAACAAAGAAAATTTACTTAATATTATAAATACAAACGCCAGTGGTAACACAGTCGATATAGTAATAAAAGACAGCCAAGTAAGTTTCAAGAATGATTTCGCTGATATTGTTAACATAAAGGAAGTTGCTGTAAAAAAAAATAAGCAGTTTTTTGGTAAAGTAAAGGTAGGTGATAATAATTACGATTTTTCAGGAAAGGTTAATATCACAAAAAGGAATGTACACATTAGTGTTGAATCAAATTTTGTAAATTTGCTATTTACAGGTAATAGAAATCAAGAAGAACTCCAGGGTAATTTAACATTAACAATTAATAACAGTTCCGGTTCTGTGAGTGATTTAGCAAAAATCATTAATCTTAGCTTTCTCTCTTGTGTTATTCCTAGCGAAAATATCAAGATATCATCCAATATAAGTCTTAATGAAAGTGAGTTTACGGCAACTGACTTAAAAATTGATTCCAAAAGCATGCAAGCCAGCGGTACAATACAAAATGATAGAAAAGGCAATCACACTAATTTCAATATTAGCTTCAGTAAAGTTGATTTAGATTCCATACAAAATGATTCACAAAGAACAATGAATATGAAGGATCTTCTGGAATGTTTTAGAGCAGTTGTGCCAAAGAACTTGAGCTTAAATTTTAATATGGAAGCTTCTAACATTCAATATCAAAACAAAATATTGGACAATTTCCGTGCTGTACTAAAATCCACTGATGGCAAAGTAAAAGTTAATACGCTTCTTAAATTTCCTGGAATCAATAATATATCTTACTTATCAGGAGAGATCTCAAACAATAATGTCCTATCTGAATTCAACGGTGATTTATTAGTCGAAGGAAATGATTTTGAGTCATTCATTTCATGTTTTTTCCCTTCTATAAAGATGAAAGAAAACCAGAAAAATCAATTTACACTAAGTTCTAAACTGCACCTTGCACCAAGAATATTATCTATCTCAGACATTAGACTGCTAAATAATAAGGAATCCTTGCAAGGGTCAATTAGAGTAAGCCATACAAAAAAACACAATGTGGTCAATGGTGAATTTAGCATGCATAATCTTGATGCAGATAAATATGATCATTCATTATTTAGCAGTTTACCTAAAATGCAATGGCTGAAAAATTTTCAGTATGATGCAAATATAAAGGCCCGTGTTAATAACCTTACATTGAATGATACGAAAATTAAAAATTTGGATTTTTTGCTGAAAATGGAAAAAGGTAAGCTAGTTGCAGATAAAATAAAACTATCTGGAGAAGATTTCGATATTACCGGTAATGCAAAAATATTAGCAGATCAAAAATACGCCAAACCTTTATTAGATGTTAACCTTACGGGCAGTAAATTTAATGGAAATATCTTTAAATTACCGAATTTAGTAGAGACGAAAAGAAATTCAAGAAATGAGATAGATCAAATTCAATGGTCAACAAAGCAGCTTGATTTTTTGGATGATAAAGAAGGCTTTGATGCAAATGTGCAAATCAATACTGCAGAATTTAAAACCGAGCAGAATGTTTTAAAAGATTTTAATTTGGATGCGGTAATGAGAAACAACACTATCACTATCAGGCAGGCAAGTTACGTATTAGAACACGGGCAAGTGTTTTTTCAGGGTTATTTAAGATCAGACTCAATAAATACAAGGTTTTCTATTGTAAATTTGGACACTAAAAAGATTGGTAAGGTTATAGGAATTGACAATGTAAATGGTCAGGTAAGCTTAAATGGTGAAATCAAAACTCAAGGAAAAAGTTTTCATGATTGGGCTAGTAACTTATCAGGAGATGTAAACTTACAAGCGCAAGGAATAGAAGTTACTAATGTAGATTTCAATTCATTTATCACTAATTTGTTAAGCAGTAAGAATAAATCTGAAATTTCCACACTTGCTTATGTTGATATATATAACGGTAAAACATCTTTTGAAAATATTAGCGGAAAAGCAAGTATTAAGAGTGGTATATGTTCAACTAGTTTACAATTCGGGATTGATCAAGCATCAGGGTCAATCTCTTCTAATTTAACCTTATCTAACTTCGCTTTAGCTTCTATATTCAGGTTCTTTTTCATACCACCAAATTATAGTAATCCAATCTATATCGATATGCATTTGGATAGCCCTATTTGGCGTCCTAAGATGAGTTTTGATGTAGACCAAATCTTCACCGCTCTGGTTGGCAAGAAAAATAGTTGATTTACTTAGGCGTACGGTTTAGGAGACAATGAACTCATCTGAACGGGTACAAACTTAACCTAACTCATCACCACCTGGCAGTGGTGGCAAGCCAAATGCTTCTCTCTTTTCGTTGAGCGTCATGAAGCTTGCGTTTTCTACGTATTTCCACAACTTTTGTCTCTTTTCCATGAGAATCTCTATTGCATCTTTGTCGTACGACAAGCACAGATCTTCACCAAATTTTGGTGTTAGCCAAGAATTCAGGTGACAGATAATATTTTCTAGCGTTGGTAAAACCGTCTGTTCCCAAAGGGACAAGCGTGCTTCGACTAAATTGCTATAAGTGTTATCACCTGGTATGCCAAGCAACTGCGGCGGAACGCCAAAAGCCAGGGCAATATCACGAGCTGAACTGTGTTTGGACTCAATAAAATCCATATCCCTTGGTGATAAGCTCATTTCTTTCCACTCCAAGCCTCCTTCAAGCAATATCGGCCTCCCAGCATTGACAGGACCTGAATAATGATCATTTATCTGTGCTTTTAAGCGTTGGTACTGCTCTTGACTTAAACTTCCACCACTTCCATCTTTTGCTGATTTTACAACTATTGCACCACTTGGTCTTGCTCCGTTTTGCAACATCGCTTGATTCCAAGCACCAGCCTGATTATGCTGATCTATACTATATGCAGCCGCCTCAATTGGTGATAACCCATACCAATCATTCAAAGGGTTAAAGGTCTTTAGGTGCAACACTGCTGAACGTCCGGTTAGTTTATCAACTTTAAAGTCATAACTGTTGTTATTTATGGCATAACGATAGTTATAAGGAACGTTATTTCTCCCTGGAACAATTTCAACCCTATCGGGGCGCAGAAGATAAAGCTCTGTTGGTGGTTTTCTATTGTTCTGCGACTCAACCATCAATATATAAGAATTGCCGTTAACTAACCGATAAGTTACAATCCCCTCAATAAATTCCGATTTTGATGTCATTGGATTAGGAGAATAAAGTAATTTCAGTAATGGATGGGCTTTTAGTTGCGATTTTCCCTGTTCAGTAAGCTGGCAGAGAGTAAGAGGTACCGAAGATGCAGCACTTGCAATCATATTGATTGCTCGAAAGGCAATAACATTTTTTATGTAACCTTCCTCAGCAAAACTTACATAATCACGCTTACTCCAACTTGGCTCCATCATTAGTTGCAAAGCAGAATATTTAGTAAATACTGCGCTTTTTTTTCTTTGAAAGATGTTGAAATTCATATGTGCCTCCTAAAAAATTGAATTTGTGGTAGAATTATATCAATTGGTGTCACAGGAAGGATATACTAACGTACGAACATTATGTTTGAGAGCAATCTCTACACAGTAGTTAAATGGCAGGCACAATAAGGGGTAGCAAAAAGAATGAGCTTTTTTTTTGAGCTGAGCGAAGCCACCTAAGGTAGAAAATGAATCAGGAAGGAGTAAAAATATATTTAATATTTATATGATGTACTTACTTATAAATATCTTTTCTGTGTCCTATCTCTGTGATAACCACTTCATATTTTATAATATTTACGGAATAGATAACGCGATAATCACCTACCCTTAATCTTCTTTGTCCTTTAAATCTGTAATATAATGGCTCACCAAGGTTAATGGGATCAACTGTAAGGCGCTTATTTATCGCATTTATGATCCTTAATCTTATTGTTTTTGGAAGAGCTGGAAGGTCTTTCTCAAGAACGCTTTCTATGAAGATAATATTGTATTCCAGTCTACATCCTCACTTCTAATTTTCTTCACACCTGAAACATTACGTCTAGCAGCACGCTCAATTAGTATTTTATCTTCCTCATTTTCAATTGCTTCTTGTATTAGCTTCTCTGCTAGTTCTTTAATGGACTTATTTCTTATTTTAGCCAGTCCAGCAAGACACTCTGAAATTTCGTTGTTGAAAGTTATGCTAAATTTTGAGTTTGCCATATATTTTACCTAAAATCTACTAATAATTATACAACATTTTTCTGAATTTTTCAATAAAAAAAGTTGCCTATACGTAAAGAGGACCTGTGTTGACAAATAATTAAACATTTGTCATGTACTATGTTTGTTAAGGAGAAATAGCACAGAAGTTAGTATTAAGTATATTAGGAATAAGAAAGGCTGCGCCCAGTGTCACACACTGGAATAACAGGAAAAAACGAACTGCTATACTAAAAAAAAAGAAATAGAATATGACAGAATGGCTAATATCTAATCAGCTTATTGATTATAACTGTGCTGTAAAATCCATGGAAGAGAAAATTCAACAAATTCACAATAATTCAGCAGACGAATTGGTATGGCTACTCCAGCACCCTCCACTTTATACTGCAGGAATCAGTGCAACAGCTGATGATATTGTTGAAAAACTATTTCCCATATATAAAACAGGAAGGGGTGGTAAACACACATATCATGGTCCAGGACAGCGCATTATATATTTAATGTTAAACCTTAAAAAAAGAAACAAATGCGATATAAAGCTATATATTAGAGATCTAAGTAAGTGGATCATAAATGTTTTAAAGCAATTTAATATACTTGGAGAGTTTAGAGAAGATAGAATAGGTATTTGGGTAAACCATAACGGAGTAGAAAAAAAAATTGCAGCTTTTGGTATCCGTTTAAGAAAATGGGTAACTTATCATGGCATAGCGCTTAACGTCTTTCCAGACCTCTCTCATTATAAGGGTATTATTCCTTGTGGACTGCAAGATTATGGCGTCACGTCAATGGAAGAACTAGGAGTGAAAGTTCCACTCTCTGAATTGGATGATATACTAAAAAAAGAGTTTTATAAGATATTTTAATGATTGTTTACCTTTTATATTTCATTCTCACTTTATGTGCTAACACAGGTATTCATGCAATCGACCAAGTTGATATTATTGCTCCTTCTTCGAAGGGAAAAGAATCAGATCTGACTACTATAAAAGAATATGTAGAAGCTTTGGATTTTAATCCCCATATTTCGGAGAAAATATATAGTAATGATAATCCATTTTATTCCAACTCTGATGAATTCAGAGCAAATGATTTGATTAGTGCACTAACTAATGACAGTAAAATAATTTGGTGTATCAGAGGAGGAGAAGGGGCTTCTCGGTTAATTCCCTATCTAGAAAAGTTACCCAATGATAAAAAAGAAAGGATTGCTCAAAACAAAAAAATCCTCATAGGCTATAGCGATATAACTGCCTTGCACACCTATCTACAAGCTAAATATAATTGGCAAACTCTTCACGGCACCATGTTGGAAATGATAGTAAATAACTCCATTTCTGAAAGCTCTGTTAAAAAATTGAAAGAGTTAATTCTTAACAAGCAGGATTCTATCAGATTTGATAAGCTAAAGATGATAAATAATGGCATTAGACTAAAAGATGGCAGATTAAAGTCTAAAATCATCGGTGGTAATATGACTTTAGTTGAAAACAGTATAGGAACTGTTTGGCAAATAAATGCGAAAGGTAAAATTCTATTTTTAGAGGACATAAGAGTCTACCCATACGCAATAGAGCGCAGTTTAGATCACCTAAAACAAGCTCACATCTTTGATGGAGTACATGCAGTAATCTTTGGGGATTTCGTTAACTGCTATAACGATAACCTTGTTGAAGTTGTAAAAGAAAGGTTTGCAAAAAGTGTTAACTTTCCTGTATTTACAATGAAAGGGGTAGGCCATGGACATACAAATGATCCTTTACCTTTTAACACTCACGCTATTATTAGCG
Source organism: Wolbachia endosymbiont (group A) of Cephus spinipes (assembly GCF_964026895.1). Taxonomy (NCBI): domain Bacteria; kingdom Pseudomonadati; phylum Pseudomonadota; class Alphaproteobacteria; order Rickettsiales; family Anaplasmataceae; genus Wolbachia; species Wolbachia endosymbiont (group A) of Cephus spinipes. The sequence goes on from NZ_OZ034713.1 coordinate 1,435,728, forward strand.
TTCAAGACGAAAAAGAAGGTTTGTTTTTTATGGACGTGCAGAATTTAGCTAATCTTATAGCTAACGCGAGCTCTACGTCATGCCGCCGCAGTATCTCTTAGCCGCTAACACGTACTTAACCGTCATACCGCGATTCATTCGCGGTATCTCATCCGCTAACAAGAGATCCCGCTAACAAGTAGCGGGATGACGAATTGCTTAACCGTCATTCCGCCGCAGACCGTCATACCGCCGCGGTATCTCTTAGCCGCTAACACATAGCGGAATGACGAAGTTATCGTCATGCCACCGCGAACCGTCATACCGCCACGAACTGTCATACCACCACGAACCGTCATACCGCGATTCATTCGCGGTATCTCTAGATCCCGCTAACACGTAGCGGGATGACGGTTGTTAGGGTGTCATGCAAGTAGCTGACTACTTGGATCTGGTAGGCTTAAATCACAATGCCCGTAAAGCTGCGACCCTAGAGCTACTATCTCTCACCCACTGCAAATATTGCACGGTACTATCCACTTGATCATCGTGTCGAGTTTCAGGAAACATTAAAATCTCATACTCAAAATCGTTCAGCCATACTGCTTGGTGCGGCAGAAAAACCTTGCCAGACTCTATAATCGGAACAATTTGATAAAATCGAGTGAGTTTGTCATCATGTGGTACTATTTCGATAATTGGTAAATCACTGTTTGTCTTTAGCTCTTGCACCAATTGCTGACCACTTGTTTTTGCTTCGATTAAAATTGCGTGCGGTGTCCATCTTGCAGCTAGTGACAGAACTTGCTCTTTAAGCTTTGGATACTCAAGCTTTGCGCGATATACATCGAGTAAATAGAATTTATTGCCCACTTTTGTCCAGGTGGTGCAGACGCTAAAGTTGCTCATGCTGCTTGTTGAAACTGCAGTGTCCCAGCTCTGAGTGACATATGAGAGACTATCAGAAAAATTTCTATAGCGCTTCAGCCACTCTCGTTTAATTATACCACTTGAAAGTGGCAGAGGGTTTTGTTGATATTGTGCAGCAAAAGCGTAACTTCCAAGTTCAACCTTTATCATCTCAACTTCTTCTTTTCCTCCATCGAGGGGATATAGCAACTGACCTTCTTCTCTTGAGTATAATATTACGGGTGGTGTCATTCTAGCACTTGATGCTGTAATCCAGCTTTTGTACTCATTTGTAGTTACTCGGGTGACAGGAACAAGAAAAGGAGGCGCTGGCTTTTTGATTGAATAGATAATCTCCTTATTTTCAGATATCATCGGTAAACAAGTATGGTTCCATATGTTTTTCGGTTTGGAGAGAAGGTGTCCGGTCAAATCTTCCTGATGTAGCCTATGCATCACAAGAACAATTACTCCTTTTTTTCTGTCGTTGAGCCTGGTTACTAGAGTCTGGTCAAACCAATTTGTAGCACGCTTTCTAAACGTTTCACTCAAAGCTTGGGCGGGACTCAGTGGATCATCCACGATGATGAAATCACCACCTTCACCTGTTAACGTCCCTCCAACGGACGTTGCAATTCTGTATCCTCTCTGCACTGTTTGAAATTTGTATTTGGTATTCTGATCTTTGGATAGTTCTACCTCTGGAAACAGCTCTCTATACCAACTAGACTGCATTATGCATCTTGTATCGAGCGAGTGCTTTTCGCTAAGCAGCCGAGAGTAGCTTGCAACTATTATTCTTGCAGTTGGCTGATTTCCCAGTATCCATGCGGGCCACGCAACACTAGCGCACAGGGACTTCATTGAACGCGGAGGCATATTGAATATTATTCGCCTCATTTTGCCAACATTTGCCGCTTCAAGTCTGTCTGCTATGACTTTTATATACTGATAATCATTATACTCACACCCCGGCACCACCGTTTGAAAGCACAGTTCAATGAATTTTAGAAAGTTCATGATATAATGTTGAAACCAACGCGTGACGCTGGGATGACAAAAAAAGGAGCACTGAAGGCTATAGGTGAGACGTCGCGGTATCTCTAGATCCCGCTAACAAGCAGCGGGATGACGAATTACTTAACCATCATCTACACCGTCATACCGCGATTCATTCGCGGTATCTCAAAGCATAGATCCCGCTAACACGTAGCGGGATGACGAATTACTTAACCATCATCTACACCGTCATACCGCGATTCATTCGCGGTATCTCTTAACATAGATCCCCTACTATACCTTAACATAGATCCCGCTAACAAGCAGCAGGATGACGAATTACTATGCCGCCGCGAACCGTCATACTGCTGCGGTATCTCAGCCGCTAATAAGTAGCGGGATGACGGTTGTTGTTTAGCTATAAATATTAAGAAATTTACCAAATAAAAAAAAGGCAAAAGAAACCCTAGGGTAGCTAGTTATTCACTATCCATTTTTTAAATCGGCGTTTTTTGATGTTTTAAATGCTTTATAAGCGCATTTCAGCTTATATTAGGTAAAAACCTAGAAATTTTATAAAGACATAAGATGCACATAGTGCAAAAAATTAAACATGGGACGCCAGATACGTGAGTTTTTTTGTCATTTAATCTGTACAGAGAAGATAAATAAATAGCTTCAGTTTCATGATAAGGGGACTGGCAAGGCTTGTCAAGCAAGTTTTTTGCAATATCAGGGGATAATTTCGACCATAAATCCCTATCAATAAATTTTAACAAAAATACTTCAGTGCATTTTCAAATATAAGCATTCCATCACCATATTTTGGCATAGCCACTCCTAAACGTTTACATTTTTCTTTTTCAAGAGGCCAATTATCTTGCTGAGTAAAAAATATTCCCCTTTCTGGATGGGGCATTAAAGCCAATACTCTCCCACTTTTATCTGATAAAGCTGCCAGATCGTATGTAGATCCGTTTGGATTGTGAGGAAATTGTAGGTTAGCGTAGTTGCCATTTTCATCAATGTAACGTAATGCGGCGGAATTGCTCTCAATCAATTGGTTCAAAGTATCTTGATCCATAAAAAATTTGCCTTCCCCATGAGCAATAGGGAGATATAGTTCACTCAGGCCCCGTAGCCAAACAGAATTACTCTTTGAATTAACTCTCACTCTAATCCAACGGCATTGATAATTGCCTATATCATTATGGATTAAAGCTAGATTAGAGAACTCTGGAATTAATTTTACTAATATCTGACAACCATTACATATTCCTATAATCAGCTTGTCCTGAGATAAAAACTCTTGAAACTCATCCAACAAGTTGTTTTTAATGCGTAAAGCAAATGCATTACCAGCACCAGTGTCATCACCATAGGAAAAACCCCCTGGAATTGCAAGTATATTGCTTAATTTCAGTTCACCTGGATTATCTATGATATCGTTAATGTGAACGATTTTTACTTCAATATTACCAATACCAAGTTTTCTGCTGCATTCCATAAATGCAAATGCAGTTTCTTTTTCGCAATTTAAGCCATAACCAGATAGGACTGTGATTTTCATGAATTGCTAAAAATTAAAAAATTCGAATTTCCTTTTTACAAAATTTGCTACTAAATTTAACGCAAATAACACCAATAATAAAGCTATAATTGCGATAGCAGCAAGTTCAACAAATGCAATTTCAGGATTGCTTGACCATATGTATATTTGCACAGGTAGAACAGTTGCCGGATCGAAAAAGGACGTAGGTGTATCAGCAATAAATGCCACCATACCCATCATAAGTAAAGGAGAAGATTCACCTAAAATCCTTGCAATTGCAAGCACAGTACCATGTATTATTCTTGGTAACGCAATCGGTAAAGAGTGATCTAATATCACCTTGATGTGAGGTGCACCGAGCGCAAACGCTGCATCTTTTATCGTAATAGGAACATTCGCAAAGGCATTTTTTGTTGCAATTATAATATTAGGTAACATCATAAATGAAAGAGTCATTCCACCAACAAGTGGTGAAGAGCGTGGTAGCCCAAATATGCCAAGATAGAGAGTTAAGCCCACTACACCAAATATTATTGAAGGCACTGCAGCAAGATTATTTATGCTAATTTCTACAATATTAGTCATTAGCCTATTTTTAGGCATAAATTCGTAAAGACAGATGCCCGACATAATTCCTATTGGTAATGCTAATGCTAGGCACACTATAATTGTCATTAATGAACCGATAAACGCTCCTAAAATCCCTGCATTCTCAGGTTCACGAGAGTCAGATTTAAGGAATAAAGACTTATTAAAAAATTTTTTCACTCTCCTCTTTTCTTTTAGCCAATCAAGTAATTTAGCATAACGATCATTCAAATATTTATCTTTATTTATTGAATTAATTATACTTGACGCGGTAAACCAGATCTCATATTCACCACTATCTTTTACTTTCTTACGAAAAAATTTCTCTAGTTCTTTGTAAGAATTACGACTTAAAATTTCGTCACCGTCTTTAAAATCAGTTCCTCCAAACACCTTACGTAAAGAATCGTTGAGTAAGCCAATGGACTTATACCGCAAATCACTAGGATTACTCGCCAAAGTAAGATCAGCATTTATTTCAACTGGCAATAAAATTTTCGTTACTGTTAAGGCACTGTAAGAGTTAACTAATATACTCAACAATATACACACAGGACAGCCAAGTGAGATAACTAGTGCCGTGAAAGAACAAAAGCGTAGCGCTCTGTTCTTTTTATTTTTCCTTTTTATACGAGCATGTACACGCCTTGACTGAAGTAATTTAAGGAATTTTTTCTTTATACTCATTTATTTTTCCTGGATCCCATCGTCAAGCCCACAGCTGTACAAACGTCCAGTTTAATAACCGTTGATGTCATTCCCTATTGTATCTACTTAGATTTCTTTTTAACATAAGTAGTACGTTCTTTGATCCTTGCAGCTTTTCCAAATAGTTTGCACAGATAATACAGTTTTGCTCTACGAACCTTTCCTTTTCTTGTCACTTGCACTGAAACCAGTGCAGGAGAATAAACAAAAAACTGAGACACTATACTTTCTCCATGGCTAACTTTTCTGACTGCAAAAGAAGAATGTAACCCGCGGTTCCTTTTTGATATACATACACCTTCAAATATCTGTATACGTTCACTTGTACCGTCAACTACTTTAAAAGTGACCTTCAAATCATCGCCAGGACGAAATTCTGGTATTTCTTTAGCTAACACTTGCATTTGCTGTTCGTTAAATTTTTTAAGTAAATTTGTCATTTATCTCTCCACTCAATAATTCAGGCCTACGCTTTTTTGTTATAACATGAGACTGCTTCTGCCTCCAATCACTTATTTTTTTGTGATTGCCAGATAACAAAACCTCAGGTACTTTATATCCCTTCCACTGCTCAGGTCTAGTATATTGAGGATATTCAAGTACACCACCACCATAATTAAAACTTTCTTCAGTAATACTATCGGTATTATTTACTACACCTGGAAGAAGTCTAATGCATGCATCAAGAACCACCATTGCAGCTGGCTCACCTCCTGAAAGTATATAATCTCCAATACTTAACTCATAAGGAGTATACGCATCAATTATCCTTTGGTCAATACCTTCAAATCGACCACACAATATTGTTATATGAGGAAACTCTAATAATTCTCTGGCAATATTCTGATTAAACTTAGTTCCAGATGGAGTCATGTAAATAAACTTAGTGTTTTTATGAACAGAGAGCATACTATCTACTGCATCACCAACTACATCAGAACGCATAACCATTCCTGCTCCACCTCCATATGGAACATCATCCACAGTTGAATGTTTATCTTTCGCAAAAGAACGAATATTTATTACTTCAAGGTTCCATATTTTTTTTTCTAACGCTTTTCCGGCAAGAGAATAGTTCAAAAACCCCGGGAACATTTCTGGAAATATGGTTAATATTGTAACATTGAATGCCATTAAGGTTTATTTTAAGTTATTTGGGGCTATACTCTAAGAACAGTAAATTGATATAATATATAGTTAAATTAAACATGTCACTGAATAAAACGATATACGAAGGTAAAGCGAAAGCCATTATTGAAACTGAAGATTCATCAACTGTCATACAGCACTTTAAAGATGATGTCACAGCATTCAATAAGGAAAAATATGAAATTATTGAGGGCAAAGGAATAATTAATAATCATGTTAGTGCTTTTATCATGGAAAAGCTCGAAGAAGCAGGAATTAGCACGCATTTTATAAAAACTCTGAATGAAAGAGAACAGCTAGTCAAAAAGCTCAAGATAATACCTCTTGAGGTGGTAGTTAGAAATGTTGCAGCTGGCAGCTTTTGCAAACGTTTTAATATCAAAGAAGGTGAGAGGCTTGCATCTCCTATAATCGAGTTTTTTTACAAAAATGATGACCTAGCCGACCCAATGGTAAATGAAAATCACATACTGTATTTTGATTGGCTATCTAGCAAAGAAATGGATGAAGTAAAAACTACAACTTTAAAGATCAATGAAATCCTAACTGATTTATTCTCAAATGCAGGCATAGATCTAGTTGACCTTAAATTGGAATTTGGCAGATTGATAAATGACAGTACTAAAATCATTTTAGCCGATGAAATCAGCCCTGATAACTGCAGGTTATGGGATAAAAATACTTATAAAAAGCTAGATAAAGACGTCTTTCGTTTGAATTTAGGAGATTTAAAGGAAGCATACCTAGAAGTTGCAAAAAGACTGTCAGTAAAGTTAGGTTAACTAAATACTACTCTATCAAGTGGAGGGTTACATGCCTCATCAAGTTTTCCAATAATTTCAATTTTTTCTCCACGTTTTTGGAAATGATTTTTCACGTTTTGCATATTCTCAGAACTTACGATCAATACCATACCAATACCACAATTAAATGTTTTTAGCATTTCTTTCTTCTCTATTTTACCCTCCTTTGTTAGCCATAAAAATATATCTGGCCATTTCCAGGAATTAATGTCTATGTTTGCAAATAAGTTTTTTGGAAGAATTCGCGGAATATTGTCTACCAAACCACCACCCGTGATGTGCGCAATACCTTTTACTTGTGACATGATAGGCAGCAAAGAATCAACATATATTTTTGTTGGTTCAAGTAGTATTTCACTCCAAGATTTATTATTCCATAGAGATGTATCGTTATAATTTATACCTAAGCTTTTGAAAACATGGCGCACTAAAGAAAACCCATTTGAGTGAATTCCACTTGACTCTAAGCCAACTATATAATCACCTGCTTTCATCATACTACAGTTTGGAAGAATTTGCTTTCGATCAACTACACCAACCACAAACCCTGCAAGGTCATAGTGATTATTACCATACATTCCAGGCATTTCTGCAGTTTCCCCACCAACCAATGCTATTTTAGCTTGCTTGCACCCCTCTGCAATGCCCTTAACCACAGATAATAAAACATCTTTGGTCAAAACGCCTGTTGCAAAGTAATCAAGGAAAAACAAAGGCGTTGCTCCTTGTGCAAGTAAGTCATTTACACACATTGCAACTAAATCTATACCTATAGTATCATGTTTATTCACTTCTTGAGCTATCAACAGTTTCGTACCTACTCCATCAGTTGAGGAAACGAGTACTGGATGGTCATACTTCTTACTTAGTGCAGCAAAATCAAATAACGCAGAAAATGAACCTATTTCGCTGATTACTTCTTCTCTAGTAGTTTCTTGAGCAATAGGCTTGACTTCTTTTATTAACTTATTATATAGTTCAATATCTATTCCTGATCTGGTATAAGTATTCATAATCCTTTTATAAATTTTAAAATTGTTAATACTATATTAATGCCTTGATATAAAAAGTGCAACGAAACTTTCTCTTAATTGACTATTATATACTTACCAATATAGGGTAACTTAAATCATTTATAATTATCCAATGAACGAAAATACCAAAAACATACTGTTAATAACGGAACTGCTATCAGGACGGCTGCTTCATGACTTTGCTAACTCTATGAATGGAATAACGTTTGGCGTAGAAGAGCTTGAAGTAATAGATAAGAATGATGCTGATGCGCAGAAGGAAGCGTTGTTGTTTCTTAAAGAAAGCTCCGATGATTTAATATATAAACATAAAGTTATGAAGCAGGCATATTCTTCTTCAATGGATAATTATAGCTTTGATAAGACCAAATCTAATATCGAAAATTATTTATTAAAAAAAAAGTAAAGCTTACGTGGAAAATAGACGCATACTCTGCAAAAAATAAGGAAGATTTAATTGAAAAGATAAATAAGATAATTTCTAATATGGTGCTAACTATAGCCAGTGCAGTGGCGGAAGTTGAACTAGTATCTGTTTTACTGAGTCAAACAGAAGATAAAATGCTATTAACTATAAAAATTCTAAATGAACACAAACCAATAAGCAAATCATTAGTAGACAAATTAATCAAAAAAAATGACACTAATTTAAATACAAAAGATATTAATATCTATATGACCTCTTTATTATTAGAGTACTATAACACTGAAATGCATTATACTTGCGAAAATAATTTGCTGGAAATAGGTTTAACTATAACTTGAGTTGCATATTTGGTTATTACAACTTTTTCTTCGTGTCAAGGCATTCCCCGACAAGGGGTACCAAATCTAATTTTTGTAATCACTTAAGTCTAGTACTATTTTATTAATGTAGCGCTCATTTGCATCTTTGATGATAAACTTCATACCATTTTTATATTTAATGACTTCATCTACAGAAGGCACTTTACCAGCAATCGAAAGAATCAAACCACCAAGTGTAACATAGTCTTCTTCAGGGTCACGTAATTCTATTTTTAGATCCTCTTCTATATCTTTTATAAGAGCCCTTGCTGATACTTCAAACTTATTTTGAGACAATTCAGTAATGGTATATTCTGAATTTATTTCGTTTTCACTATCAATGTTTGGTATTAGTTCCTCTATAAGATCAGTCATTGAAATTAAACCATCAGTTCCACCATATTCATCCAATACGATAGCTAAGCATGATTTAGAAGAGTTCATCCTAACAAAAAGATTAGTTGTCTTCATCGAGGGTGGAACAAATATTACGCTTTGTATAATATGTTTCAGATTAAAATTTTTATCCCTATTAAAAATAACATCTTTTACATAAAAAAAGCCTATTACGTTATCAAAGTTATTTTTATAAATTGGTATTTTAGTGTGGCAAGTGTTTTTTATCTTCTTTATTATTTCACGCTCGCTTGACTCAATGTCTACTGCGCATATCTCTGTACGTGGAGTCATTATATCCATTATACCACAATCGCGGAATTTTAATAGACCATTAAATATATTAAGGTCTGGCAGATCTTTCATTAATGCCTCAGTCGCACACTTTTTCAACACAGAAGCTTTTTTGAAAAGGAAGAGAAAAATTCTATATGCTATTTTTTCTACTAAGGTTCTTTTTTTACTCAATTTATTCCCTGTAATGGCAAAAACGTTTTCAGATTAGATTTATCAAGAAAACTGTTATTAAATGTTTAATAAGCATGTGAATAATGTCAAATTAATTTGTGAATTATTTGTTGATATAAAATACCAACAATTGATCAACAACTTTTTCAACAACATATACATAGTTGTGTAACAATGCATGATGGTAAAGTATTTTCCATAAAAGAAAATTACTAACACTCTAAACACCTTACTTATACACATAAATCATAACAGAAAATCAATAATATACGAAAGTTACTCACATATTTATCCACAAGTTGAACAACGCCAATTTTTACTGAATTTTAAGTTAGTAACAAGTTA